>NZ_JBCNKH010000135.1:0-2967 GCF_039596135.1 Chitinophaga sp. | reverse complement strand
ACGCCAATAGACTTACGGTTCCCGGTGCCGTTTTTGCCGTCTCCTGTGTGCCATGCATTGCGATCTGTTGGGATGCCCTGCCTTACCTCTTTGTCATCAACAGCAAAGTGGAAACTCGTTGAACTTGTGTTTCCGATCATATAGCTGACCTCATTAGCAGCAGATGCATCATTGTAAGTGTTATGAATGGTGATGTATTCCGCGGTCATCGGATTAGGGCATTTTAAAGCGTATTTTGCTTCTGATACAAGGTTCTTTTTCACCGCGATTGTCATAAATGATCTCTCCTATTCTGTTTTTGAATTAGAAAGAGCCGCCAGCTGGCAGCTCACTTGGTTAGATTGTGATTTTTCAGGACAGCTTTTTGCTGATGGCCTTTTGCAGTCACATAGTTGTTTTTGAACCATGCAGTAAATGTCGTGCCAATAGTAAAGGCTATAGAGCCCGCAGTGTACAGCGCATCCGCAAGCTGATTCACCTGATCCTCCGTAATATCCAAAGGTGATTTGCCAAGCATCAGCATTGATTGGTTGATAAGTGCAATCAAAAGAAGCACCGTCCGAATGACCGTGCCTTTGTCAAAGTTTTTCATATTGTGTTTTCCTCCTTATTTTTGCAAAACAGTATAAAAAATAGCGATTGCGCCGCCAATAACACCAGTGCATACCGCTGTAATGATAGCGCCAGTTATTGTGCGTTTGATCCAAGTTGTATTCTCTTCGATCTTGTTGAGTTTTTCGTTTAATGTCATGATTTGTTGGTCTTGTCTATCAGAAACGCGTTCAAGAACATTTACACGCTGTTCGATCGTTTTCTGGCCTGCCTTCATTTCCATTATCTCTTTTTGTAATGCATGCACATCTGGTACCTCCGTCACTTCTGACATTAGTACGCCCCCCTTATATCTATTTCACGTTTTTCACCTCCTTAGAGGCAAAATAAAAAAGCCTTATTGACTGGCTTCTGTCGTTTCCTCGTATGGTTGACCTGTTACTTCTTGGTATTGGTCATGTGTAATGTATTGTGCCTGAACACCTTCTTTCAAGTCATCAACGGAACAATCGTTAAATGCCATAGCCTGCTTTACCATGGCAGTTGTGGCCCATTTGTAGAACAACGCAAATACCCAGAAATTAAGATTCACTTGTCATACCTCCCTTTAAATAGAGAACATCTAATTTTAAAGATGCAACTTGCTCACCTAAAGATTGATTCAAAGTTTCTGCTTCTTTTCTTGCTAGCACTTCCGCAGTCAATTGTACGCCTAAAGCATTTTGAGCCAGCTCAGCCTGTTTTCTTGCCAGTTTTTCGTCTGCCAACTGCTGCCCAAGTGTTGCAAGCTGTTCTGCTATAGGATTGGTTTCAGGAATACTGCCTTGTTTTAGCTGCTCTTTGTATTCTTCATCAGCAGTTTCAACCCATGTTTGTTTTTCCTCATCGAATAAAGGCCGCCACATACCCTCTCCATTTATTTCGGGAGGAATATCAGTAGCATTCGCCGGGATAATATACCTTCCTGTATCCCTATCGAGTTGTAACTCTATCGGCCTTCCTAAATAGATTTTATCCTCACCATATGGGTATATTAATTTCATGCTTATCCCTCCTTTCTTTAGGTTAGAGGTACAACTAAATCTATATAATATCCATTGACCTTTGACTCAGTAGTTGCCATTATACCTGTTAGCTTCATATCACCAGATGCATATATAATAATCTTGCTATAACCGGTCGTGCCGCTGGTTGCAACCATTTTTACAATTCCTTTGCTCGGGGCGCTGGAAGACGGGATGCTCGCAAAAACAACCTCCCTATCAGTAAGAACATGACCATTAAGATGCAACGTGTTTCCGACTTTACGGTATTGTAAAGGTCTATCACCTGAAGTTGCTCCGTTTTTGTATGGAACATTTACCCACGGCGTCTCTATAAAATCTAAGTCTGTAACAACCTCTCGCCACCCAGTGAATTCTCCCTCTTTATGCTTTGTTCCAATCCATGTACGGTTATCATAGGATCTTGTTGCGACAATTTTCTTTAACCCTTGAGGTGGGGCAAGATCGGCAGGAACATCTGTAATATCATAATAGTACCAGGCAGCATCATCATCCCCTGGATGATTTACAACACCTGCCCCAAAATAAAAGCCAGTCGGATAATCAAAAAGGTTCTGTCCTTTAGTTATTTTTATTCGCTGACCGGTTTGGGTTGTCAATTGATAGAGTTGTCCATTATTCCACTTGTTCTTATCTTCTTTCGTTACATGAATGTCTGTTTTATTTTCATGGATATTAACCTTCGCTTGGGCTCCTGCTGAGTATTCGATTTCCATCCAAGGCGTCCAGTTATCTGATCCACTCACCTTATTTCTTATGAATTTCCGCCGATTATCAGGTATAGAGGTTGTAGCACTGGTATATGCTGTGAATTCCTGATATGGATAGGTGCCGTAATTGTAAACCAATAAATAACCATTGCTATTCACAGGGGCATTCAGTGCGGTTGAAGCTGAAGTCATATAATAAAACCCTGTTTCAATAACAGTATTGAAATCCACGCCTGACAAGTTTTTCATCAAACCATTGTCTTGTGTTAATTTTGATAACTGAGCCGCATTCCACTTGGTTCGCTCTGCATCAGAAATATGTCGAATCTGGTTATAGTTATGTGCGTCAAACTCCGTTTTGGTTGCCTGTTTGTCATTGGTAACATTACCGAGCCCGACTTGATCTTTTGTCACCCCATGAGGGTTGCTTTTATCATTAATGTGTTGATCAGTATACGTTTTTGCATTTTTTTCAGCTGTATCAGCTTTGTTTTGCGCCCCTGTAGTCGTTTCCTTCGCATTCCAATTTGAACGCTCTGTGCCCGTGATATGGCGTGTGGAATCTGTATTGTGTGCGTTGAATTCTGTTTTTGTAGCTTGCTGCACGTTGTCTACGTTTCCTAAACCTACTTGGGCCTTTG
>NZ_JBCNKH010000134.1:0-3969 GCF_039596135.1 Chitinophaga sp. | reverse complement strand
TATCTATGATGAGAAAGACCCTGCAAAGAAAGAAGCCATGTATTACCAGCTGATCAGGCGCTTCCCGCCTGCCAAATTCGGCCCGGACAGGATTGCGTATGATTATGTGAGGAATGCAATTGGCGGAGCATATGCTAATATTGACAGTGTAGACAAAGCCGTTAAATTTGCCAACATGGTGGAAACCTCTGCCTGGAAAGGTGAAGGCTGGGCTGGTATTGGTAATGCACTGGCAAGGAAGGGACATTTTAAAGAAGCAGAAGCTTTGCTGAAAAAGGCCGTAGACACTTCTTATTCCTTCAAGATAGCGAAGGTACAGGACAATGCAGCAAAATTTGCCGCGGTTGGGTACCGGTCTTATAACGCCATCTTATCAAAGATGCTGTATAATGACAAGAACTATGAAGAAGCGTTGAAATATGCAGACAATGCCTATAAGGTGTACAAGGAAGACGGCGAGGTAAATGGTGGTGTATTGGATACTTACTCCAAGGTACTCATTGCACTAGGCCGTGATAAGGAAGCTTTTGAAAAGATTGATGAAGCAGTAAGGGCAGGTCAGGCCACCAATGATATGAAGACGGAGCTGAAGTCACTGTATACAAAAGTAAAAGGCACTGAGGGGTACGATGCATACCTGCAGGAGGTGAACCGTCAGCTGATTGCTAAGATCACGAAAGAGCTCAGTAAGCAGATGATCAATACAGCAGCGCCTGATTTTACATTGACAGACCTGGAAGGCAGGAATGTGACATTGAGTGAGCTGAAAGGAAAAATTGTAGTACTTGATTTCTGGGCTACGTGGTGCGGCCCCTGTAAAGCATCTTTCCCTGTCATGAAACAGGCCGTACAGCGGTATGAAAAAGACAATGATGTACAGTTCCTCTTTATTCATACCTGGGAAAGAGATGATAAGGCAGTAGCTGATACAAAGAAATTCATTGCCGACAATAACTATCCTTTTGAAGTGCTGATGGACCTGAATGAGCATAAGGCTGCCACCGCTTATAAAGTGAATAGTATACCAGCAAAATTTGTGATAGACAAGGCGGGGAATATCCGGTTTAAGTTTTCCGGGTTCGCTGGTGGTGCAGATGCTGCACTGGAAGAGATTTCAGCAATGATATCCCTGATACGGGGTTAAAAGGGAATTGAGGTTGTCTCAAAAGTAACCTGACAGGTTTTACTTTTAAGGCAACCTCATTGTTTACTTAGTTGTGAAGTAAGTTTCTTTTAGATATTTATAGATCATAGCCTCCTGTTTGTCTGTACTATCCCCTTCCTGCAAGTAGCGTTTATAATATTTCTTTGCTGCTGCCTGGTTTTTCATATTTACATCGTACATCCTGCCTATACTATACAAGTGCATGGGCTCGCGGCTCAGGTAGTACGCCGTATCCATATTGGCAATTGCAGGTTTATACAATTTCAATCCTTCATCGTTGCCAGCTATAGCTGCATAGTAATCTGGCAAATTTTTAGAGCGGGCCAGGTCTATACAGGTATTTAATAGTTTGTTACTCTCTTCATAGAATTTCAATTTGGTATAAGCCAGGGCAGCATAATACATCACCTGTTCAGACGGGTTTTTGCGATCTTCCATGTAGGTATTGATGTCTACGCAGAACTGGTAGTCTTTCAGCACGAAACTGGCTGCTGTGACATAGCTCATAGCGCCGGATAGCACGATTTCATGGGCCATCAGGTATTTGCCAAGGGTGATGCAGTTCTTATAATTCTTCAGATAGTAGTTGCACCTGATAGCGGTACCAACGATGAAGGGCTGGGTTGAATCCTTTTGCAGGTAGACATCGAGAATAGAATCAGCAGCCGTATACATTTCCTGTCCCATACGCTCGTCAGCGAGGCGGTTCACGGTTTTGGGATCGCCGGGATTGAGCTTATAGGCTTGTAGCAATAAACCAAAGCCTTCTTCGACCTCATCGTTGTTCAGGAGGGCAAAGCTCAGTTGCCTGATAGCCACTGAATTGCCAGGTCGTAAAGCAGCAATACGGCGGAGGTGGGGGATCGCCAAAGCGTTAGCGTGCTGATTGAGGCAGATATTTGCAATATATTGATGAGCGGATACATTTGTACTATCCAGCGTCAATACTTTATTATATGTGTTGATAGCTTCACTATTATTTCCTGCCTGGTAGTAAGTGTACGCCAGCAGCGATTGCTGTTTGATATTGTTAGTATCTAAATGGGTCTGCTGATATGCAATAGCACGGGGATAATCCTGTTCCTGCAGGTATTCCATTACAGAATCGGTTTGTTGGGCCAGCAGTGAGGTAGTTGGCAAAAATAACAGTAACAGAAGGGTTCTGATCATATAAACTAAATATTTAGTTTCAAAACTATGTATTTAGTTTTAAATAAAGAAATGTTATTTTAAAGTCTGTATTTTTGTGTATCAATCAAACTTTTGCCTATAAAACAGATCAAAGCCTATTATTAAATTCTATCGATTGAAGCGAATTATACATTTTGAAGGGTTGTATGGAGAACCGGCCCCCAGACCAGATGGAGAGTACCTGTTTTCTGAATTGCTGGAAACACGCAGTGAAAACTTTGACTGGCGGATCAAGCCCCACATTCATACTAACCTCTACCAGATCTTTCTGATAGAGACACGCAAGACCGAGTTTTTGGGGAACAATGAACCTACATGGCTGACAGGCCCATCTATTTTATTAATACCGCCTTTGGCCATTCATGGCTTTAACTATCACGCTGCTACCAAAGGACGGATACTGACGATCGCTGACAAACTGGTCAGGAGCATCTTTCCTGTGGCAAACAGCATTACTCCTATACTGGAGAACCTGCAGATGCTCACGCACTTTGTGCCACCTTATACTTTCAAATATGTAGTAAAACTGGTGGAAGAGATCCATGAAGAACTATACAGTACCCGGCATGAAAAGCAGCAGATGCTAACGGCAATGTTGCAACAATTATTTTTAGTTTTATACCGGTTGTGGAGACAAAACAGTGTTGTCGTACAGGAACCGGATAGTTTATCTCTTTCCTATTTCCGCAAGCTACAGAAACGAATCAGCGAAGCAGGCTCCAAATATAACATTGATCAGTATGCAAGAGAACTGGGTATTACCCCGGTGCACCTGAACAGGATCTGCAATAGTGTAGCCGGTAAATCGGCGCATCAGCTCCTGCAGGATCACCTGGTTGATGAGGCGAAAAAGCATTTGCGTTATACTTCTTACACCGTATCGGAGATTGCGTATTTATTGAACTTCGAATACCCCAATTATTTTGCGCGCTTCTTTAAGAAAGTAACCGGGCTCTCACCCAGCGAGTACCGGAAAATGTAATGGCAATGATCGCAAGGATAATGATGAACCATTTACCCTGAATTTGTGCCAGCTGTGCAGAGATGATGTTCGGTTCATTCGATATTCTTTCTACCATCCAGCCCAGGCTGGCGATAATCGCTATTGCGCCTCCGATATACCTTACCCAGTTATTACCAATTAATATTAACCAGGGCAGTGTACAAAGCAACACGAATAACTGCATCGCTTCTATACCGACATTAAAGCCCAAAATGCTTAGGGCTATTTCTGTAGGTACGAGGTCTAAATTATTTAATGCAGCAGCAAAGGCTAAACCGTGTATGAAACCAAAGTCCAATGCGATCCAGGCTTCTTTTTCCGGGAAAATGGGGCGAATGGCGTGAATAGCGCTGATCAAAATTGTGAGGGTAATGGCTACTTCTACCCATTGTGAGGGAATGACTATCCAGCCTAATGTGCCACAGAGCAGGCTTATTGAGTGACCGATGGTGAAGGCTGTAACTATTTTTATCAATCTCCTTATTCTGTCTGCAGCCGGCAGCATTAATACCAATAGGAATAACAGGTGATCGGTACCTTCGCGGATATGTTCTATCCCCAGCATGACCATGTTTTTGAAACCTGTCCAGTAAGTACCGTGTTCCAGGTT
>NZ_JBCNKH010000133.1:0-4211 GCF_039596135.1 Chitinophaga sp. | reverse complement strand
GATGAATACATCACAAAGATCAGCACCGCTCTGCAGGAGGCTGATAACACCGACCTGCAGGAAGCAAGAAAAGCCTTTGCATTATCGCATACCTGGGAACAGTGTATAGCATTAATGGGGGCATACCTGGAACAAACTCAAAACGCAGCCGCATGAAAGATAACAGGTTTTCAGACGATCGGTTATTAGAGATCACAGTGACGCTGTTCATTGGCTTCACGCTGGTCTTCCTGGCATTAAAAGTTTTATTCTTCTAAAAATATGCGACAATTATTCATCAGCAGAACAGCACCTTTGAGAGGGTCCGGTGTACTGGACGCTCCCCTGGCCTTTGTTGCTGTGTTAATAGTAGCGGTTGGCATCAGCCTGGTGGTCGGCTACAAGGATTACCGCATAGGTATGATTATCGCAGCAGGGCTGATAGGTCTTATGATCACGTTAATCTGCCTGTTCAATACCCGTCTGGGCTTTTTGATCACGACAGTGGTCGGCTTCTTTATGTTCTACATCAAACGCATGTCTGACGATGCCATTCCCATGGGTGTGGCTGTGGATGTGCTGACAGCGGTGACCTTCATCGGTGCATATTATAGAAAGACTATTCACAAGCAGCGCATCTGGCAGTATATGAAGAATCCTATTTCGTACATGTATATCATGTACCTGGGATTCCTGCTCATAGAACTGTTCAATCCTTCCATGTATTCAGTATCAGGCTGGATCTTTACTGTGCGCAAGTTTATCAACTTCGTGATGATCTACTTTGTCGGCCTGTTTACATTTAACAGTGTTAAAGATGTAAAGGATTATCTCAGGCTATGGTTATTTCTTTCCGTGCTGTGTGGTGCCTATGGCTGTTTCCAGGAATGGTTTGGGTTGCTGGGCTTTGAAGAAAACTGGGTAATAAGTGACCCGGTACGCTACAGGCTATACTTCCAGGGGGGAGAGATCAGGAAGTTTTCCTTCCTCTCTGACCCTACGGCTTATGGTATATTGATGGCATGCAGTATAGTGTTTGCCATAGTACTGATAATGACTACGCATAAAGCAAAGCAACGGACATGGCTGATTGTTGGCATTATCATTATGTGCCTGGGCATGGCCTATTCCGGTACGCGCACGGCTTACTTCATGATACCTGGTGGCCTGGCTATCTATTTCCTCATGACCATTACGAACCGCAAAACACTGCTGTTCATGGCCGGCTTCTTCATGTTTATGGTAGTACTCATGTTCGGCCCATTCTCCGGCAATAATACGGTGAACCGCATACGTACCTCCTTTCACCTGAAGGATGATGAATCGATGAATGTGAGAGATGAAAACAGGCACAGGATCCAACCTTATATATGGCGGCATCCGATCGGGGGTGGTGTAGCTACATCGGGGGTATTGGGTATACAGTACAATCCGGGCCATCCGCTGGCAGGTTTTCCGCCGGACAGTGGTTACCTCCGTACAGCACTCGAAACGGGCTGGATTGGGCTAATAATCACAATGACCTTGTTTTTTGTGACGCTACTGGTCGGCGTGAAAGGATATTACCGGGCCAGGACCGGAGAGGTAAAGGCACTTTACGTAGCCATTGTGACAGGGCTATATGCCTACATCATAGCCCACTATGCACAGGTGGCCATTGGGCAGATACCCGGCGCATTCTTCTTTTACAGTGCCATGGCCATCATCGTTAAAATGAAAGATTTCGAAACACCTTCTCATACAAATTCAGACCAAGTAAAAACTATAACAACATGAAACAGCACATCACCATCATTTTGATTTTCCTCGCTACGGCCCTCACAGTGAGCGCACAAAACAAAACTTTGCCGTCTACACCTTCCAAAGATGTATCTACAGAAGACATCCAGGAAAGACTGGTACAACTCGCCTACGAGAATCCAGACCTCAAAGTCAGAGTTTACGAAAAACAAAGAGCTGAATATGAGCTCAACAAAGCAAAGGGTAACTGGCTGAATTACGTAACTGCCAGTGCGAACTTCAATGACGTAACACTGGGTCGCTACAAAAACTCCAACGACTATCGTGCACAGGTGTATTATCCTCTCTGGAACGTTGGTGTGAATGTACCATTGGGTTCCCTGATAAGTAAAGGCGCTGATGTGAAAGTGGCAAAGGCGAATGTAAACATTGCGTCTGCACAGGAAGAATCAGCCAAGAGACAAATCAAAGCAATGGTATTGTCTAAATACCACGATTACCTGATGAACAAGCAACTGCTGGCTATGCAGACCGAAATCACTGAAGACGATTTTGCTGCATTTACCCAGGCCGAAAGCAAACTGGCTGCGGGCAGTATTTCTTACGATGCATATACATCTGCATCACAGTTGTATAACAATGACAGAACCAAGAAGCTGAACCTGGAAAGAGACCTGGCAAATGTGAAACTGGAAATCGAGGAACTGATTGGTGTTAAGCTGGAGACTGTTATCGCCCAGTAACCAGGGCTCATTTTCATCAATTTAATTATTTGTCATGGTAAAAAGTACCACAACAATTGTTGCACTCTTGTTCGTAATGTGCATACAGACAGTGAACACCTATGCACAGCACAGAATGGATAGTATTCTTATCCCGGTTAATCCATGGAGTAAAGTAGGCGCATTGCTACAGCTCCCGGACGATTATTATAAGTCAAAAAAAGAATACCCGCTGATCGTTTTCCTGCATGGCAAGAGCAAATCAGGCCATGATCTGTCAAAGTTATACCTGGAAGGAATTCCCTACTGGATCAATAATGGGGAAAAAATAGAAGCCGTAAATCCCGTTGATGGTAAACTGTATAAATTCATAGTTGTTGCGCCACAGGCGCCTAGTTGGGGACTGAAACCAGCAGAGATCAAGCGTTTGCTGGACGATGTAGAGAAACGTTACCGTGTGGACCGTTCCAGGATTTACCTCACTGGTTACAGTGCGGGTGGCTGGGCCACGGTGATGGCGATGACGGATAATGCGGCACTGTCTAACCGTATTGCGGCAGCGGTACCAATGTCGGTAGCGACTATTGATGTACCGAATATGAAACGCTTTAAACTGGTAGCTGATGCGAATATCGCCACCTGGTACCTGGCGGGGACAGACGAACCACATTTCCTGGAGGAGTGTGAAAGGTACAAGGATAGTACGAATACCTATAAGCCAAACCTGGCTAAGCTGACAATAGTAGAGGGATTCGCACATCATTCATGGAAAGAACTGTATGATACGAAGAATAAACAGTATGGGATGAACATCTATGAATGGATGTTACAATACAAGAAGTAAAAAAAGGCCTGCGGTGTACCGCAGGCCTTTTTTACTTCAGTTTACTTTTATAAACTTACTGGTTAGTTTCATGGACTTACCATCCGTTATTTCAAGAATATATAGTCCGGCTGATAAACCACTTACATCAAAGGTTTTCATCACTGTATTAGTGGTGCCCAAATAATAGGTACCCCTGATATATCCGCTGCTGTTAAATATTCTTACCACAAGATTAGCGGTTTCTTTCACCACCAGCTTCAGGTTGAGATAAGTAGTGGCAGGATTGGGATATACCTGTATGGTGACTTCGCTGTCATCCACCGTTGTAGACTTGCCATTTACATACACCGTTACTTCATCGGTGGCGGTGGCACCATAGGTATCTGTTACGGTGAGACGAAAAACATAAGTACCTGTCTGGGAGAATGTAATGACTGGTGTTTCTGAAGCAGTATTCAGAATGGTCTGCCCATCAGCAGGTCCACTTACCAGTTCCCACTTATAAGCTGAAATATAATTGCTGGTAGTAGACGCCGCAGCTGTGAGTGTTACCGTATTTACGGTTGGCAGTGTGATGGTCTGATCTGCACCAGCATTGGCCACGAGGGTGTTGGCGGCAGCCGCTTTCACGATTACATTGATATCGTCGGTTGCAGTTGCACCATCATCATCGGTCACTGTCAGACGAAAAACATAAGTACCTGCATAAGAGAGCTGGTTGATATCTGTAGCGGCGGTGGTAGCAGACGGCAGGGATGCGGTACTGGGTCCTGATACCTGTGTCCATTTGTACGATACGATAGTACCATCACTGTCAGTAGAACCGGAACCATCTACGGTAGTTGTGTTCTTCGGCATGGTGATAGTGATATCGCTACCTGCCCTGGCTACAGGTGCAATATTGGCAGTGGGTGTGGAAGTAACTGCTGATTTTACGGTGTTAG
>NZ_JBCNKH010000132.1:0-4451 GCF_039596135.1 Chitinophaga sp. | reverse complement strand
GTTTGAGGAGAATTATGTGAGCACATTTACGAATGTGTCTGAGTTGATGAATGTAAATAGCTGGCAGAAGAGCGCGCTGTTGGGGATATCTAAAAAGTATAAGATTAATGCGAAGTTGAAAGGAAACCTGATGTTGTTGTATGATTTTCTGGCGAGCAGGAATTTCCCGGCTACGAGTGCTGTAAAGGTGAGGTTTGGGTATACGATGTAAATAGCCCTCTATTTAAATAATTAAAATGAAACAGGTAAAATTCGAGCCCGGAAAAATTCTGGCCTTATACGCCACCTTCTTTCAGGCTTATATGTCCTTTTACAGGTATTCAACAGGTAGCCAGGAAGAATTTATTACTTATTTTAACGAAAAGAATGACGAAATGAACTGCCTCCGTGATTTCATTGAACGATGCCTTCAGGAGAACATCAACATTGAATTCCGTAAGTATCCCGCCACCGGTTTTATAGAACGTTTATATACCAGGTGCTTAAAAAAAGACTCCCTGTCTGAATTTGAATTATGTACCGCTGCTTATTTTTGTAAGGAGATCCTCCAGGTTATTTCCTGTCCATCTGTAGAAGCTATCAGGCAGACAAAGTTCATTTATGATTTCAACCCGTTTTCACGGAATATATTATCCGGTCATTTGACAAGACAGGAAGTATATAATGCTGAGTGTATTGATTATTTCTACCATTCTTTTTACTACACCTGTTTTTCACTGAAAGAAATTCTCGCATCTAAAAAACGATTAAGGTCTATATATAGCACCCTGATATATCTTTAGCTTACCTATGGAAATAGAATTAAAACTCCCGCTAATAGAAATTGCATACACTCCTTTGACAATTATCCTGATAGCCTTACGATATACTTTACTAATAGGTGGGGTTATATTTGCGCTTTACCTTGGCCCTATTAGTGTTGTTATGATTGTGGTCAGCTTTGTCCTGCTCATTGTAAATTCTCATTTTAAAAATTATAAGGTGATTGGTGAGATCATTTTTGGATATCATTCCATTCGTGTAAATGGACAATATGTCTCTATCAAAGAAATTGAAAAGATTTCCTCCAGATTTGAAAGAGAAGATCAACTACCAAGACATAAGTTGGTAGCCACAGTATCAGGCGCGAGAAATCTTATTTGTTTTTATGTAAATGGTGTAAAGCAAACCCACCGGGTATTAATGAATTATAGTGATCAGCAGGCGCTGGATTTTTTAATAAAAAAGTGGGAAGAATTGTATGGTTTGAAAATGGGTCGTCTCCTTTAATATCCTATCGCCTGAAAGTAGGACACAACGTCTGCCGCCTGCTTTCATTCCTGCTGCTTAAAAACCCCCTGTAAGAAACAATCACTTCCAGCCCACCCCTCCGCTGCGAAGCAGCCGCCAGCTTATCTACATTCACATCATAACTCAACCCGAAAAGAAAGTTATACATCTCCATCCTGACCACAGGTATAATCGCATCATTCTTCCTGTACAAAACCCCTACCGTAAAGTTCTTAGACAGATCTACCTCGTCTGATAAGTCCCAGCTATACATCGCACCGAATTGCATAGTACTGATACCAACTGCATCCACAGGTATTATTCTTCTGAATTGCCGGAAGTAATCCGCATACAAAATAAACCTGTTCACCTCACTGGTAGGTACAGATAATCCTGCATTGAGAGACACCCGTTTGTTTAAAGTAATCTTATTCCCTTTAAAGAAACCCACCTGCGGACTATTCAGGTGATACCCGGCAGCGCCAAAGAACAAATCAATTTCATTCTTTAACGTTCCATTATAACTCACCCCCGCAGCCAGGTCAAAGTAATTCACACTGGTCATATCAAAAGTTTGTCTCGAAGAAGGCAGGATACTGAAAGCACCATTGCTGCCCATTACAAACTGATCGTTGAATTGTAACTTACTGGGATCAAAGCGCTGCTGCATCAATCCTCCCATAAACGCAACGGAGATATAAGAAACCTTTTCTCTCCCGATATAAAAACTGCTATTCACCGCCGGCATAATCTGCGTAGTACTGAACTCTGAAGTACCTGCCACATCGCGCAATACCTGCAGGCCATAAGTGACCGTACTGTTCTCTGAAAACAATGCATGGAAAGGTGTTTTATATTCCGCACTCAATCCAAAAGTTCTGTAAGGCACCGTTACACTCTCCCACTGGTTCCTGTACGAAGCGGTGACCCGGATGTCTCCCTCAAAGATGCCTGCCAATGCCGGGTTCCTGAGCAACGGCTGGTCGTAATATTGAGAATAGCCCACATCCTGTGCGCTTAACTGCAGACTATATAAAAATAAAAAGACGATGACCTTTTTCATACTACATACTTTAGAATAATGTTACATTCCCTTTCAATGTATAAGGGGTACCATTCTCACAAATAACTTCTACGGTGTAGACATATACACCGGTATCTGCTTTCTTGCCGTTGATATACCCGTTCCAGCCAAACTCGCTGCTGTTAGGTGCAAAATTGCTCCGCTCGTACATTACCCTGGCCCAGCGATTAAAGACCCTGAAAGACTTCACGGTGGCAATACCACTGGCGCGTACCATCAGTATCCTGTTTTCCGGCAGACCATCAGGGGTAAAGGCATTGGGAACAAATACCTGTGCATCTTTACAGAAGGCACGTACACAAATGGTATCACTACCACTACAGCCGTATTTGTTGGTGGCAGTTACCGCATAGCAGGCGTCGTTCTTTACTGTCAACACCGGCTTGTCGCACAGTGCATCATTGCATTGCAGATCATCTGCCGGTGTCCAGGTATAACTTTGCATAGGCAGTATACCGGGTTCAGTGGAATTAGTTAATACAGGATCGAGTGTAATTTTGAATCCTGTAGGCAGCATCAATGTGTCGATGGCAAATCGTATAAGGGGATAGTTACCTATTTCAATCAATGTGTCTGTAGTAGCAGCACAACCTGTTTCATTAGCAGTAACGGTTACAGCATACCGGCCAGCATCTGTCAGTGCTACCTTGTCAATACCTGCATACGTACCATTGACGGGGAAACCCCGGCCCGGCCCTGTCCAGAGGTAGGTGAGTGTAGCGTTGTCGCTTATGCTGCTGGTGGCGCTTAAGTACAATTCATCACCTACACAGAGTGGCGTGCGTGTATTGATCACAGGTTTTGAAGGAGAGCGGTTGATGATTACAATAAAACTATCGGCGGCAGAAATACAGTTGTGTTGCGTTGCATATACAACATACGTACCTGCATCAGCAACGCTGGCAGCAGGAAAAGTCACCACCGTATTATTCACTGTATCAGGGTAAGGGCCAAAGGCAGGGCCTGCCCATACGTATGCGATCTCCCCATTCTGTGGACTGGTAGCTGACAGCGCTGTCAATGTCAGCGGGGTTTCACTGCAGATAGGTGGATTATAACCTGCTACCGGTTTTGCCGGCGGATCAGGATCTTTTAATACAAATACATCATTCAGATGTGCGGTGGTACAACCGCCGGTACTTTCTGCATAAAAGTTTGTATAGCTGCCCGCGGTCAGTGGCAGGGTAATTTTGCCGTCGCCATCTGTGAAACCGGTGGCCACCAATGCTGTATTGAATTTTTTATAGTGAACAATGACAGGAACATTTGCAACAATCTGGTCATTCAGATCTCTTGTCTGCAAAACGATGGTGCCGGAAGGGATGCCACAGGCAGCAGGATTGGTAAAATCTGCACCGGTGATTTTCAAAGTAGGATGCACGATGGCGATCACACTTGCCTTCGGGCCTTCGCAACCAAAGCTGCTGCGCTGGTTGGCATAGTATTGTAAACGAATGGAATCAGCTGTAGTAATAACAGGAGCGGCAGGCAATAATGCCTGTTGCGCATCGTACCAGTGAATCGTGTACCCCGGCAGGGCTGTGGCCTGCAAGGTAATGGATGCCCCGCCCATACAGGCGCTCACATCATTCACCCCCGGTGCCGGCACTTCAGGATGTACCGTGAGGTGAATATCGTAGACGGCACCGGCGCAGGTGGTTTGCTGAGGATTGAATGGCGTGACCCTTACAGTGATGATGACATCACTGGTCCCTTTATTTGTAAATAAGAGGCTCAGATTGCCCGTAAAATTGCCATTTGATGTTCCGGTTACATTTGATGGCAAAGTGCCGGAAACAGCCCAGGAATAAATCGTATTGGCGACAGATGAAACCGGGGTGAAGGTGGCGCCCGTACCCGAGCAGACTGCCTGATCAGGTACAGGGAAATTGATCAGGGGACTTTCATAAATCGTCACAGGGGTAGTGGTCGTAAATCCCGGGCAGGGGCTTAATGCAGCAATTGTATAAGTCACAGTATAAACACCCGGTGTACTTGCCGCTGGTGTGATGGCTCCTGTGGTTGTATTCAATGCCAATCCCGAAGTTGAAGAAAATACACCTCCTGTAGTACCTGATAGTGTCACCGCTTGTAGTGT
>NZ_JBCNKH010000131.1:0-5529 GCF_039596135.1 Chitinophaga sp. | reverse complement strand
CCCCTCTACTCTCCCCATTTATTAAAACCCCCAAAGCAAATCTCTTAACTAACTTCCATCTCCTGGCCCCATCCAGTTCCCTCCTCCCTTTCTCTTACCACCGGGGCCGGGATGTGAAGTTTCACATACTCTCAAACATAATATCTTTCATCATGCCAGTATCTGTAGGCCCTGTCCCCCTCAATCTTCACCAGGGCCCCGATACTGATACACGCAACAAAAATTAATTCAACGCTGTATTCAGGTATTCCTGCAAAGCCGCAGGATAAAGCAATACCTCGGCTACCTCTTGTTTCTTAGTAGGTGTATAGCAGGTCCCTTCCATAAATACATCCTCAACCTGCTGCCTGAATTGTGTTGGCTTGAACTGACTCGCCACCAGCTGCGCCGCACAACTCATATCTGCGTATAACGGCTTGTTATTCATCAACTGTTCAATATGCTTGCGTACCTGCTCTATATAATGTCCGCTGATGCGGTAACCATTCCAGCCATGCGCTACCAGTTCATTCGCACCACCTGCCAGCGGTACAATCACCGGACGGCCATAACTCATTGCCTGCAGAATACTGACATCAAATGTCTCCTGGTAATATGCCGCATGAGACAGGTTCACCACCACAGCCGCACGTTGATAGAATGGGTGCAAATTCTGCTGTGCATCGTAAATCATGACGTTGTTCGGTACCATCACACCCTTAAAATAATCTCCAATTTCTTTATATGTCCCTTCGATCACCAGTTCAAACTGTGCCTTGGGCATTGTCTGCGCCAGTTCCATCAGTTCTTCCACGCCACTTTCTTCTTCCAGTTTCGCCACCATCAGGATGGTCTTGCGGGTACCATGCTTCGCATGCAATACCGCTTCCTGTATAAAAGTGCTGGGCAAACAGCTATGAATGACTCTCTTCTCTGCATTCCTGAATTCAAACTGAGACTGTACAAACCTGGAAGCATATACGATCTGGTGTGCTAATAACTGTGCACTTTTGAGCATCGGCTTCCTGAAAGCAGCATGCTGTATCGCTGTTTCGTGAATGTGGTAGGTAATTTGCGCCCCCTTCAGCCTGCTGGCCCATGCCGCTCCAAAAGGTTGTAAAGTATTAATGTATACCTTATCACCCTTTTTACTCAACAATAGTACCTTGAAGAAGATACTCATCTGCGCCAGCAGGAAGCTGAAGAATAAACGCATTTTGTTCCCCCGTTCTATATAATTAATATAGTGATACTGTATATCTGATAAATCTGTAAGATATCCTGGTGTATGACTATTGCCATTCGTAATCAGGTGAATATCCATGCCCTTCCCCGCCAGTGCTTCCAGCGATTCGCGGAAGATCAGTGTGTTGCCACTCCTGTCGTTTGTTAAATGAACTGCTATAATCTTTTTCATGGCCGCGTGTTTTAAAAATGAGTTTTACAGGTATAGGGATAAAAGGACCATCATGTAAACAATCGTAGGTGGTTAAATAGAACATTGATTTAATGTCTTAGCATGTCGTGCAAAAAGCTTACAATCATCAGCGTGGCGACGATCAGGCTAAAGAAAAAGAAGAAGCGGTTGTTACGTTTTTTCTTCTTCAGGTAGTCCTGTACAACGAACAGCTTGCTGAGTGTAGATGTAATGTGTTCCAGCACATTGTCGTCCTTTATAATGTAGTCAAAAGCACCATTTTTGAGAGAGGCAGTAGCGATGTCTGGCTGCTGTCTTGCGCTGGCAAAAATGACAAAGATGTTCGTGTTAAAGCGTTTGATTTCTTTCAGCACATCCAGACCGGTCATATCACCCAGGTCATGATCCAGGATTACGATATCCGGCTCATCTGTCAGCTGCTCCAGGAAGTCCTTGCCTGAAAGAAAGCAGGAAATGTGGTTGTAGCCCTGAGCTCTCAGGTGTTTATCGTAAGCTGCCAGATAAAATGGATCATCATCTACGACGTATATCTTGCTGTCTGTTTTAGTTGCCATTTTGTTGCCGTTTGATATAGTAGAAACCAATTAAAGGCCAGAAAATGAAACCGTGACAAATCCTTTGTGGTGGCTGATTTTGAGATTGGCATGGCCTGAAAAAGGTCTATTTTCAGGAAGATTTTCCCAAAAATGGAAAAAGAGAGAATAATGCCCTGGCCGAATGACAAGGCCATGAATTAAAAAAGCCCTGGCCAAATGACCAGGGCTTTAAAATGTATTTTTTAAGCCTTACTTTTTATTACTATACCTGTTCTTATTATTCCTGAACTTATATCCTCCAGGCCGCTTCTTTCCACTTCCCGGCTTTGCCGTATACGCTGGCACAGGCCCCAACTCCGCCGGTACCACTGCTTTGGTTACCGACTTGCCCAACACCTCTTCAATCCTCGCAAACTTTCTTTGTTCCTTCTCACTCACAATCGTGTAAGCTGTACCATCCGTTGCCGCTCTCGCCGTACGGCCAATCCTATGTATATAATCCTCTGCATCATTCGGCACATCATAATTGATTACCAGGTTGATATCCTCAATATCAATCCCCCTGCTCAATATATCAGTAGCCACCAGGATTTTTAATTTCTTACTCTTAAAATCCATTAGCACCTGTTCCCGCTTATCCTGCTCCAGGTCTGAATGTATCTGCTCTACTGTAAACTTTGCCTTCTGCAACTCATACGTGAGCTGCTTTACATTTTGCTTACGGGAACAGAAGATAATAATATTCTCAAACTGCTTCGCTTTCAGCAAAGCTTTTATCAATGCAGGTTTCTGTTCTTCATACACCACAAAAGCCTCCTGCACAATCTTTTCCGGCGGCTTGGAAATCGCAATATTAATTTCCTCCGGCTGGTGCAGTATCTTCAGGGCCAGTTTCCGGATCTTATCCGGCATCGTCGCAGAAAACAACAGGTTTTGTCTCACCTTGGGCAGGAAGGAAGTAATTTTAATGATATCATCATTAAAACCCATATCCAGCATACGGTCAGCTTCATCCAAAACCAGGTATTTCACTGCATCCAGCTTCACATATCCCATATTCAGGTGTGCAATCATACGCCCCGGCGTACAGATCACTATATCCACCCCTGAAGTCAGGGCTTTCTTTTCGGCAGAGAACAAGGCGCCATTACTACCTCCATACACAGCAATAGAGCTGATATTGGTAAAATAAGACATCCCTTCCAGCGTCTGTGCAATTTGCACCGCCAGTTCCCGTGTAGGTACAATGATCAGGGAATTGATCTTATGGTTATCGTGAGGTTCGGTAAGGAGCCGGTGAATAATGGGTAGCAGGAAAGCGGCAGTCTTACCTGTGCCGGTCTGCGCACAGGCGAGAATATCCTTACCAGCAATAATGGGGGGGATAACTTTTTCCTGTACAGGCGTTGCTGTGGCGTAACCCATTGCATCAATTCCGTCTAATACCCTGTCATCCAGGTCAAATTCATCAAAATACAAAGCGTGTACTGTTTAAAATAATTAAATATTTATTAAAGATAGCACAATCCGGCCAAAAACGGCTACCTGAGGTATCAACTACAGCCCATCCCGGTATGTTCTTTGTGGGAAATTAGGCTTTTCAGAACAAAATAACGTGACCATGCTGGAAGTTTTACGGGATCACCTGAACCTGCCGCCATTTTTATGGAATATTTTGCTAGGTGCCTCGGCACTGATTACCGGACTGATAATCAAGTATTTATTGGCCTTTATCTTGCGCTATACCACAAAGAATAATACCAGTTATTCTTTGATCAGGTCTATACTTAAGCACCTGGGTCTGGCGGTGAACTATTTACTTCCATTACTGGTTTTTGACCTCGTACTCCCATTCATGGAGCTTTCCAAAAAGCCACTGAATATCCTCTCGAAAACTGCCGAAATAGGCCTCATCCTTTCTTTTGGCTTCGCCCTCGCAGGCCTGGTCAAGGTCTTTGAAGACTATGTTTACCACACATACGACCTGAACAAGGAAGACAACCTTCGGGAACGTAAAATGCGGACCCAGTTACAGTTCGTACGTAAGCTCGCCATCAGCACAATTTTGGTGCTCACACTTTGTGCAGTACTACTCAGTTTTGATAGTCTCCGCAAGATCGGTGCAGGCTTATTGACGGGGGTAGGCGTCAGTGGTATCATCATCGGCTTTGCCGCCCAGCGGTCACTGTCCAATTTCCTCGCCGGTATGCAGATTGCTTTTACACAACCCATTCGTATAGACGATGTGCTCGTTGTGGAAGGTGAATGGGGCAGGGTAGAAGAGATCACGCTTACCTACGTGGTACTGGGTATCTGGGACCAGCGTAAACTGATCCTGCCTATCAATTATTTTATTGAAAAGCCATTTCAGAACTGGACCCGCACCGGCTCCGCCATATTGGGTACAGCCTTTCTATACCTGGATCATACCGCGCCTTTCGATGCCATGCGGGAGGAATTTGACCGCATTCTCAAAACCCACCCGCTATGGGATAGAAGAGTAAAAGCAGTACAGGTCACTGATATTAAAGAACGGGTGGTCGAAGTCCGCTTCCTGGTAAGTGCCAACAGTTCAGGTAAGGCATTTGATCTCCGCTGTGATATCAGGGAAAAGATGCTTGTTTTTTTACGGGACAATCATCCTTATTGTTTGCCTAAAACGCGGGCCTTACTGGAAGAAGGGAGTCACCCCAAAGAGATTAACCCATTCAATCCCCCGGCACAGGCTTAGTATTGATCATCATTCACCTCAATCCAGTTCCCCTCCGGGTCTTTAAAATAAACCTGCTGCACACCATCTACTCTCTTATTAGGAGTATCCGGCACACCCTGCCAGCTTTCAAAAGGCACCTTGTTCGCATGCAACCGGTCTATAAATGCTGACATAGACGGTATACTAAAGCACAGGTGTCCGTTCTTGTCGTGGGTAGTTACCGCCGCTGCGCCCCTGATCAGGTGCAACTGGCTATGCTCCCCGATCTTAAACCAGGAATGCCTGCCATCATGAAAAGGTTCTGGAATCGTATCTATCTGGAGAACATCCCTATAGAATGCAGTGGTTTTTTCAAGATCATATACATATACAGCGATATGGTTCAGTACCGGGCTTTTTTGGGCTATGGCGCGCATATGGGTCATCATAACAATTGCCAGCAGGCAGAGTGGAATTATCTTTTTCATACCTTTAAGATAAGGTATATTCTCTATAATCTCACCCTTACAAATTTTCGGCTGGCTTTGATACCTGTATCCATAAACAACGTGATTACATATATGCCGGGGTTGTATTTATCTACGTCAAACTTGTATTGAAATATACTTTCCGCCGGGTCTATCGTCTGCGAATCTGTAAACATCAGCTGCCCCGAAAGATTGACAATCCTGATATCGATCTGGGTGATCCCTGAACTCCCGCTACCATCACTCATCACGTACTTGACCGTTGCTGTACTGGCATATGCCGGGTTGGGGTACACCGTCATATCATCCTTCTTGTATGCAATGGTATCTCCCAAAGGTTGCTCAAAACCAAACCAAAGCGCATAGTTCAGACTACTATCTGCAAAAATGAGAGGT
>NZ_JBCNKH010000130.1:0-6348 GCF_039596135.1 Chitinophaga sp. | reverse complement strand
GTTAACACACACTCAACCTGCAGAACTTAATCATTTATATATTCATTGATGTAAGCAACTGCCTTTGGATAACCACCAGCATCTTTGAAAGATTCGCTGATCTTTTGCATATTCATTGCATATGAAGGATCGCGGAGCACCTTTTCAACCGCATCCTGCAGGATAGCAGGTGTAAGGGTCACGTGATCCAGTGAGATGGTAGCACCAAGTGCAGCGGTTCTTGCGGCAAGATCGGGTTGATCTGCCCCGAGGGGAATGGCTACAAAAGGCACATTGTGGTACAGCAGGTCGCTGATGCTGTTCATACCAGCGTGAGTAATGGCTACGTCAGTATGCTGCAGGATGGCCAGCTGTGGGATATAATGACGAACAATGAAATTGTCCGGAATTTTAAGTTTGTTCAGGTCTACATTGTAGGCAGCCATGACTACGGTAACCTCTTTGCCAGCGAAAGCATCGAAGAAGACCTGGTAGAGTGCAGGCTTGAAATTGCTGAATACGGTGCCGAGGGAGATGTAAATTACTTTCCTGTCTTTTAATAATTCAAAGGGAAAGCCTGTCTTTTCCTTCCGGTCAAATACAGGCGGGCCTACAAAGCGGTAGGTGCCATCGGATAACTGGTTTTCGGGTACAAAGTAGCGGGAGGAATAGACGAGGTTGAGTTCGCCGAGATTGATGAGCGACTGGGTAAACTTTTCGGGCAGGATAACGCCGTATTTTGTCTTTATTTCATTTCGCATGATTGTGTATTCAGGTGGCGTTGGAAACATGTCGCCATTCTTTAGAAAATCATCTAACCCTAAAAAGATACCTAAAGATGAAATGGTGGGTATATTCAACACTTGTTTGAATACTTCAGTGAAGGGGAATGGGGTGGAATGAATAATATATGCGAACTCTTTTCCTTCTATTTTTCCCAGTATATCGTCAATAATGTTTGTTGCCTCTCTCATCATATTAAACATGGGATCTTCTTCTCCTTCTTCTTCCGGTTTGAAGAGGTCCAGGTCAACCAGGTAGGGTTCGTATATAGCGCCGGTGGCTTCAATTTTCTCTCTGAATGGTTCAGTAGCGAAGTAAGTGACTTCGTTTCCGTGTTTAATCAGCTCGCTGACGAGGCCAATAGTAGGGTTCACATGTCCGTGCGAAGGGACACTCAGGAATAATACTTTTGACATGTAGTATTGTTTTGTAAGAATGTAGACGGGGGTGTTGAGCAGATATTTTAAAAAATGAGAAATAAATTTGCGTAACTTTTAGGTTACACATATATTTGTGTAACTCAAAAGTTACAGATTATGAATAGAGACTTATCTTTCAAATGGTATTTTCCACATTCGCCTGAGGCAGTATGGGAGTGTCTGACGGTTTCTGAAATTATAGCCGAGTGGTTGATGAAGAACGATTTCAAGCCGGTAGTAGGGCATACATTTAATTTTCATACGAAGCCGATCCCGAAAATGGATTTTGACGGGATTATCTATTGTGAGGTGAAGGAAGTGGTGGAATGTAAACGGTTGGTGTATAGCTGGAAAGGAGGTCCTGCACCGGGGGTGATAACGTTGGATACTGTGCTCACCTGGACGTTGATTCCTAAGGAGAATGGAACGGAGGTGCACCTGGAGCATAGGGGATTTAAAGGATTCAAAAATTATCTATCCAGCCTGTTTATGGGTGCCGGATGGAGTGGCCGGATTCGCAAGAGATTGGAGACACTACTAAATGAAAAAGCAAATGCTACAACCTGATCCATTTCAGGCCATTGCCGACCCGGGAAGAAGGGAGATCCTGTTTTTGTTATCAAAAGAGAAGCTTTCTATGAATGCACTGGCAGAGAATTTTGAAATTAGCAGACCGGCGGTGTCTAAACATGTGAAGATCCTGTATGAGGCGGGGTTGATAATGATTACGGAGCAGGGTCGGGAGCGGTATTGTGAGTTGAATCCGGATGGGTTTAAGGAGATAAGGGGGTGGTTGGAATATTATGAACGGTTTTGGGAGGAGAAGATGGGGAATTTGGGGAGAGTGTTGAAGAAGAGGGCGAAGGGGTGAGAGGTGGGGTGATTGGTTTTTCTAGCTATTGGGGAGATTTTGGGATTATTGGGTTTTCAGCTATTAATGATCTTTCCAGATCAACAGACTTTCTAGCTATTGAGGATCTTTTTGGGCTATTGGGTTTTCCAGCTATTGACTTTTTCTTCCATAGATCTTCCCTTATGCATGAACAGGGATAGACCTGAAACTGGAAGGCGCCTGCCCTGTGTGTTTCCTGATAAAGTGACTAAAATGTGCCGGGTCTTCAAACCCCAGGCTAAACCCTATTTCCGCCACATTCCATTCCGAATGTTTCAACAAAATAGTCGCTTCTGTCACCAATCTCTCTGCTATCAAAGCAGACGTAGACTTTCCGGTAGTGGTTCGCAGCGCCCGATTTAGAGAATTGACATGCACACCTAACCGGGAGGCAAAGTCAGCCGGTGATTTCAGCTCAAACTGCTGACTCAGGTTTTCAACCGGGAACTGCCTGTCCAGCAGTTCATTGAATACCCCTGTAATGCGCACGCTGGCATCAGTTTGCAAATGACGCTTTGCCACCGGCTCCATGCGCATGGCATAATGCAGGATATCGACGATACAATTGCGGATCAAATCATCCTTGTAGGCATAATCTGACTTAAATTCCTGTTCCATGCGATCGAAAAGCCGGGCAATAGCCGCAGCCTGTACGGTATCCAGTTCGTATACAGGATGAGCACCAGGGGCAAATAATGGAAGTTCTTTGATATTCCGCCTGAAATACTCTGCCAGGTAAACTCCTTTAAAAATGAAATATTGCCCAATGGCCGGACCATCGGGCATATCTACCGTGTAAGGTACATCAGGACTGAAGATTGCCAGTGCATCCCCATTCACTTCCAGCGATTTATCGCCATAGTGCAACAGGGTGCGCCCCCGCATAAAACTCACCTTGTAAAAATCCCTGCGCCGGTAAGGCTGAGGGTCCATGTGCAGACAATCATCATACCGGAGCAGGTTAAATACTAAAGGCTGGCTGTTGATAGCTCTGTTAATATAGAAATCTTCTATCGATTCAGGCTTTTTCATACCACTAATTTACATAATCTGGATGGATGTTGGTTTAATACCAGCGGTGGCATCTTTTTTCAATTCACCAGGTTACTTCATCTGGATGGATGTTGGTTTGATACCAGCGGTGGCATCTTTTTTCAATTCACCAGGTTACTTCATCTGGATGGATGTTGGTTTAATACCAGTGGTGGCATCTTTTTTCAATTCACCAGGTTACTTCATCTGGATAGATGTTGGTTTAATACCAGTGGTGGCATCTTTTTTCAATTCACCAGGTTACTTCATCTCCGGCATCCAGTGCTGCTGCATATGCTCATGATACCTCTCCTCCCCTGACATCCTTACCTGCAGGAGTTCCCGGGCATCTTCGCCGGCAATATAACGAAGGCGGGAAGTGCCATCAGTAGCAGCCTCATAAATCACTTCGGCAACGGCTGCAGCAGTTGTTCTTTCCTGGGTTTTGGAACCCCACAGGTTCAGGAACCCCTGTACAAAATCGTCATAATCAGTAATTTCAGGATTACCTGTAAAATTAGCGGCAGTATCAAAACCAGTAGCAATTGCACCAGGTTCCACCAGTTTCACCTTAATATTGAGCGCGGACAATTCATATGCCAGCGACTCAGAGAACCCTTCCACAGCAAATTTAGTAGCATGGTACAGGCTCACAATCGGGAAGGTAATGCGGCCCCCCATACTGGACACATTGATAATAGTGCCTCCTTTATTTGCCCTGAAATGCGGCAGTATTGCCTGGGTCAAATGCATCAAACCAAATACATTGACATCGAACTGTTGTTTGATTTGTGCATCCGTTGCCAGTTCGAACGGACCGAATAAACCATACCCCGCGTTATTGAGCAGTACATCAATCTTTCCAAATCTTTTAATACCTTCAGCAATCACCTGCTGCATGCTGTCCTTTTCCTGCACATCCAGCCTGGTGACAAAAATATTGTCGGATGTTGTTAATTCTGTTTCCTTTTCCGGAGAACGCATAGTAGCAATGACGTTCCAACCTTTGGCAGCGAAATATTGTGCAGCAGCTTTTCCAATACCGGCAGATGATCCGGTGATCAATATTGTCTTGTTCATGATTTGTTTATTTTTTTGATAACAGGACAAAATTAGCCTGGGAATCAGGGCCGGAATTGTCTCCATGAAACAATTACTTGTATAAATCAAACCGAGCTATGAAGAAAACCATTTGGACCGTTTTATTGCTATTACTACAATTATCGCTTTTTGCGCAACCAGACAGTCTCAAACCCGGCCTGAACCGCGCCAGGTTATACCTGTCCGACCTTGGAAAAATCGTCAGTCCCAATGGCATACAGGAAAATTTCAAGCTTCCCATTGGTGGTATTCAACAATGGGTCTATACCAGGGGGCAGGATAAAGACAATCCTGTGATCCTGTTCATCCACGGGGGCCCAGCCTCCCCTATTTCGCCGGTGATGTGGATGTACCAGCGGCCACTGGAAGAGTATTTTACCATGGTTACCTACGACCAGCGCGGCGCGGGAAGAACATTTCTGAATATTGATCCGGATTCAATTGCCGGTACCATTCACATTGACAATTATGTCAACGACGCGATCGCGATCGCAGAGACGATCATTCAACGCTATCATAAAAAGAAAGTGATCCTGGTGGGCCATAGCTGGGGTACAATTGTGGGCATGAAGGCGGCCCTGAAAAGGCCGGATTTGTTTTATGCTTATATAGGTATTGGGCAGGTTATTAATACCCGGGAAAATGAGCATTATAGTTACGAATATGCGGTTGCAACTGCGCAACAAAATCACAATGACACGGCATTGACTGAATTAAAAAGTATTGCGCCTTATCCAGGTGATCAGCCTATCACGAGAGAAAAGATCATCATTGCAAGAAAATGGGCGCAATATTATGGTGGATTGAGTGCTTACAGGCATGCCTCCCGTTATTTTTTTGCCGGTCCTTTTATCTCGCCGGAATATAGTTTTGAGGATGTGGATGCCATTGACAATGGGAACCTGTTTACATTGGGTAAATTACTCCCTGAGTTTTTGGAGGTGAATTTGAAAGGTATAAAGTCGTTTCCTGTTCCGGTGTTTATGTACATGGGCAGGCATGATTATACTACGCCTAATGCGCCTACTGAAGCGTGGTTAAAAGCCGTAAAAGCGCCGATTA
This sequence comes from Chitinophaga sp., assembly GCF_039596135.1. Taxonomy (GTDB): domain Bacteria; phylum Bacteroidota; class Bacteroidia; order Chitinophagales; family Chitinophagaceae; genus Chitinophaga. The sequence goes on along the minus strand of NZ_JBCNKH010000130.1, from coordinate 1,080 downwards.
AAAAAGGGATATGGTTTGAGAACTCATCGCATCTGTTAATGTTTGAAGAACCTGGAAAATTGCTTTTAAACCTGGTCAATGACGTAAGGCCATTAGCCGCGAAGCTTTAGGGTCAGGCTTTGGTCCTTTTTGCTATGAAATAACAATTTTAACGGCTTTAGCCGCAAAGTAACATATCAACTGCTTTAGCATTAGATTTTGGCCCCTTTGGCCATAATTAGCATCAGATTTTCGTCCTTTTAGCTATGAAATAACATTTTGGCTACACCTTTTACATTTTTGGCTACTATTCTCAGTGCTGCCGCCCTGACCTTTGTAGCATGATAAAAGATAAAGTAATAGCCATCACCGGCGCCAGCAGCGGCATAGGCGAAGCCACCGCCCTGCTGCTGGCCGCCCAGGGCGCTAAAGTAGTACTAGGCGCCCGCAGAACTGACCGGTTAGCCGCAGTAGCGGAAAAAACCGGGGGAATTTATATGCCACTGGATGTGAGAAAGAGGGAAAATCTGGCTGATTTTGTACAACTTGCCCTCGATCACTATGGTCAATTAGATGTTCTGATCAATAACGCCGGAATCGGGCCTATTTCGCCCTTAGACGAGCTTCGGGTGGAGGACTGGGAAGATATGATTGACGTTAACTTTAAAGGGGTATTATATGGCATTGCCGCTGCCCTGCCGGTGTTTAGGAAACAAAATTCCGGGCACTTCGTCAATACCCTTTCTACCGCCGGTCTGCAGATCGTACCAATGATGGCAGTCTATGCAGCTACCAAAAATGCTGTGCGCACAGTGGCAGATGCCCTCAGGCAGGAAGCTGGTCCCACCATCCGGGTTACCAGTGTTTCACCGGGGTTTATTAAAACGAACTTTTCAGATTCTATGACCAATCTGGCCATCAAGGAGTCAATGAAAGTACGGGCGGAGCAGATTGCCATCTCGCCTGATGCCATTGCGCGGGCTATTGCGTATGCTATTGACCAGCCTGCAGATGTAGATGTGAACGATATCGTGATCAGACCTACGGCCCAACAAAATCGCTTATGCCACTGGCCAGCCTGCCGGAGGAGGTGGGGAGGGT
>NZ_JBCNKH010000129.1:0-6492 GCF_039596135.1 Chitinophaga sp. | reverse complement strand
TTTTTTGGCTGACGCCGGAGGGGCGGGTTTTGTGACTGCGGGGAAGTTTGGCTGGTGGGGAGTTGGCCTGCGGCAGCAAGGAAGGTTTTCTTTTTTTTTGGGTTGGCGCCGAGGGGGCGGGTTTTGTGACTGCGGGGAAGTTTGGCCGGCGATGGAATGCTTCATAAAAAAAAGGCCTCCCGTACGGGAGGCCTTTTTTTATATTAGTTTCTTACTTTCCTTTCCTACCCTGCTGCATATCCTGCTGCCGCTTCTGCATCTCCTCCAATCTCTCCTGCCACTTACTCTTCGAAGCCGGCTTCTTCTTATTCTCCTGTATCTGCGCATGAATCTTATCATGATTAATGATAAACTTCTGTATCACCCACTGCAGGAGGATACTGATCACATTTGACAGGAAATAATAGAACGTCAGCGCAGATGCCAGTTTGTTAAAAATACCCAACAGCATAATTGGGAAAATATAAGGCATATACTTCATCACCGGGTTACTCTGATCAGCCATCCCACGGTTATTGAACGCCAGCATCAAACTCGTAGCCGTCATCAACAGGGTGAACAGACTGATATGGTTACCATAGAATGGTATATTGAACGGCAGGTTCAGAATAGAATCGTACGTTGACAAGTCTTTCGCCCACAGGAAGCTCTCCTGTCTCAACTCAATGGAAGACGGGAAGAAGCTATACATCGCTACCAGGATCGGCAACTGCATCACCGCAGGTAAACAACCGCCTAGAGGATTTACCCCTGCACTCTTGAACAATTTCATCTGCTCCATACCAAATGCCTGCTGGTCATCACCATGCTTCTTACGCAGCTCATCTATTTCAGGCTTCAGCACCTTCATTTTCGCCGAAGACACATAGCTCTGGTAAGTGAACGGTGCTATCAGCAAACGAATGAAGAGGGTCAGCAGGATGATGATCACACCATAGTTATGAATAAACCCGCTCAGGAAGTTAAACACAGGGATGATCACCCACTTGTTCACATATTTTACAAAAGCAAAGATACCCGTACCTAATGGAATGATATTTTCCAGGCCGATATCATAAGACTTTAAGGTCTTATAGTGGTTAGGACCATAATAAATTTCAATCGGGAAGGTAAAGTCATGCGCCCTGTCATAAGGAACCTGCAGGGTACTGAAAGTCTGGCCTACGATGTTGCCACTTTCTGGTACTTTGGTATTCACCTCCACATTCTCAAAGCTTTTATCCTTCTTCGCAATGAAAGTCGTGTTGAAGAACTGTTGCTTTACGCTCAACCACTGAACTTTGCTTTCCAGGTTCTTATGCGCGGTACGCTGCAGGGTGAAGTAATCGTGCTTGCCATCGGCCGTTCTGTAATGTACCTGGTTGTTCATACGCTCATTCTGCATATCCTGCTCCTGCTTGTCATTTTCATTATCCCACTGGAGGGTTAATGTTTTCTGACCAGCTGGAATCACACTTTCCAGACCTACCGCGTGAATATCGAAATCTACTGCGTAGCTATCCTGCTTCAGGGTGTACACGAACTCCAGGAACTGACCGGGGTTGGCAGTCGCGAGGCGATACACCAGTGACTGACTACCATCTGCCAGCTGCTGTACGTTACCACCGGTGAAGTAAAGGTCTGCAGTATTTAATAATGTATTGTTATTAGCCGGCACCTGCAGCGAGATGCGGTTAAAAGAACTGTTTGCCAGTAATAAAGGAGTGCCTGCAAATGTTTTGAAAGCTTTCAGTTCTACAGTTTCAGGTTGTCCACCCTGGCTGGAGAAGGTGATTTTCAGCACTTTGTTTTCCAGAACGGCTTTCTGAGCAGTACCGGTAGCAGCACCTGCAAAGGCGCCGTATTCGCCTGCCAGCCTGGTGGAATCAGGTGTACCTGCATTGGCATAGGAGGCAGTGGTATCTGTGTTTACCTTAGGTTTGTTCGCTTCAGCAATTGAATCCTGACGAGCTTTCTCTAACTCTGCTGCATGCTGCTGCCTGGTATTGAAAAAGATGTACCCTACCAGCAACAAACCCAGTAAGCTAAAACCAATGACCGAATTTCTGTCCATTGAAATTACAATTAAAATTTAGGCAGCGAAGGTAAGCAAAATGTGGGGGTATAAATGCCAAAAGGACTATTTTTTAGGTCATTGTAGTGCAATGACCTAAAAAATAGTCCTTTTGGTGGGCTTTTGCCCTAATATTATTATTGTGCTACTTCTTCAGCCACCTTTGTTTTGTTTGTCTTATCCTCTGCATACTGCCTGGCAGCGCCTATGAAGTGTACAAACAGCGGTGCCGGTCTTTCCACCGTGCTTTTCAGCTCTGGGTGGAACTGGCAGCCCACAAAGAACGGATGGTTTGGCAGTTCTACCATTTCCACCAGTCCGCTTTCAGGATTACGGCCGGAAGCAATCATACCTGCTTTTTCGAAATCGCCCAGGTACTGACCATTGAACTCGTAACGGTGACGGTGGCGCTCGCTGATCTTAGTGCTTTCATAGATGTTGGCAGCTTTGGAACCTGGGGTCAGGTCACAGCTGTAAGCACCGAGACGCATTGTACCACCCTTCGCGGTGATTTTCTTCTGCTCTTCCATAAGACCGATTACCGGGTGACCAGTTTCAGGGTCCATTTCTGTGGAGTGAGCATCTTTCCAACCAATTACGTTACGGGCAAATTCCACAACGCTCATCTGCATACCCAGGCAAATACCAAAGAATGGCAGGTTGTTTTCACGGGCATACTGAATAGCAACGATCTTACCTTCGATACCACGGTGGCCAAAACCCGGTGCTACCAGCAGACCATCCAGGTTACGCAGTTTTTCAGCTACGTTTTCGGACGTAAGGAATTCAGAATGAATATTTTGAACGACTACTTTACATTCATTTATCGCGCCTGCATGGATAAAGGATTCCAGGATGGATTTGTAAGCATCCTGCAATTCCACATATTTACCAATCAGACCGATGGTTACTTTGGACTTAGGGTATTTCAGCTTGTCGAGGAAACCACGCCATTTAGTCATGTCTGGTTCTTTCTCGATGGGAATACCCAGTTTCTTCATACAGATTACGTCCAGTTTCTCTTTCAGCATTTCCAGCGGCACTTCGTAGATGGTGCTCATGTCTGTAGCTTCGATCACGGCGTCTACGGTCACATTACAAAACAGGGCGATCTTCTTTTTCAGATCGTTGTACATGGGCTCTTCGGTACGGCACACGATCACGTCGGGATGCACGCCGTTTTCACTCATCATCTTCACTGAGTGCTGAGTTGGTTTGGTTTTCAACTCTTTAGCAGCACGCAGGTAAGGAATGAGGGTCAGGTGAACAACCAGGCAATCCTGTTCGTCCAGTTCCCACTGCAACTGACGAACTGCTTCAATATAAGGGAGAGATTCGATGTCGCCAACGGTACCACCCAGCTCAGTGATCACGATGTCAAATTTACCATCCTTGCCGAGCAGGAGAATACGACGCTTGATTTCGTCGGTGATGTGCGGAACCACCTGAACGGTTTTACCCAGGTAGGCACCTTCACGTTCTTTATTAATAACGGTTTGATAAATGCGGCCTGTGGTCACATTGTTTGCCTGGGATGTAGGCGTGTTCAGAAAACGTTCGTAGTGTCCCAAATCCAGGTCAGTTTCGGCGCCATCTTCGGTTACATAACATTCCCCATGCTCATATGGGTTTAATGTTCCCGGATCCACATTGATATATGGATCGAACTTTTGAATAGTCACTCTAAAGCCACGTGCCTGCAATAATTTTGCAAGAGAGGCTGCAATAATTCCTTTACCCAATGAGGATGTGACACCTCCCGTAACGAAGATATATTTTGCCATAAAATCTAAAATTCTGTAGAATACTTGACCTAAAAGGGAAGTGCCGGACGACGTTTGGTGTAACCAGTCAAGTAAAAGTAACTTCCGAAGGTCATGCAAAGTTACACAAATTTAATGCGCCCCCAAATCGGATTTTCACATTTCACTGAGTATATACATGTAAGAGGCTAATAATAAATGGACTTAGGAGGATAAAATGGCTTTCAAAAAAATCTGCCGCCTGCAGTAGAAGATTTTTTGAGGCCGGGGCCTGCGGCCGGTATGGGATTGAAAAATATATCGCTGCGGCAGGCCGCTGATTTATTTGTAAATTTGCGATCCGAAATAATTATCAAACATGACTCTATCGCCAAAGCGCGCACAGGAATCCCTGATCCAGATGACTGAGCTGGTATTGCCCAATGATACCAATGTATATACCAACCTCATGGGAGGTCGGCTGATGTACTGGATGGATATCGCTGCTGCCCTTGCCAGCATGAAGCATTGCGCTGCCCCCACTGTTACAGCTTCTGTAGACAATATTTCATTTGAGAATCCTATCCGTCTTGGCAATGCCGTTCACATCGAAGCAAAGGTGAGCCGTGCATTCAATTCCAGCATGGAAGTACACCTGAAAGTATGGGGTGAAGATCCTGTACAGCAATACCGTTACAAATCCAACGAGGCCTTTATGACTTTCGTAGCCCTGGATCCAAACGGTAATCCCCGCCCGGTACCTCCTATTATTGCTGAAACTGAAGAGGAAAAAACTTTGTACGAAGGTGCATTGCGCCGCAGACAGCTTCGCCTGATCCTGGGTGGAAAAATGAAGCCGCAGGATGCTGAAGAGCTGAGAGCACTATTCGTTTAATGCCATTCTTTGTAGAATTGTTCGAGGAAAGTCTCCATAAAGGCATGCCGTTCGGCTGCCAGTTCCCTTCCAGTAGTGGTGTTCATCTTATCCTTTAATAAGAGCAGTTTTTCATAAAAATGATTGATAGTAGGGGCAGTGCTGTTTTTGTACTGTTCCCTGCTCATTTGCAGGTCTGGTAATATAGCCGGATCGTATAATGCCCTGTTTTTAAACCCGCCATAATTAAAGGCGCGGGCTATGCCAATGGCCCCAATGGCATCCAGCCTGTCCGCATCCTGCACCACTGCCAGCTCCGGCGAGGTAAATTTTCCTTCGTTATGCCCTCCTTTGAATGAGATATTTTCGATGATAGCGATAACATGTGCGATCACTTCCTCTGCAACGCCCTGCGATTCCAGGAACTGACGGGCTTTGGCAGGGCCAATAGTTTCATCGCCGCCATGGAACTTGGCGTCGGCAATGTCGTGGAGCAGGGCTCCCAGTGATACAATTAATGGATTGACAGGTTCTCTCGCAGAAATTTCCTTTGCAGTATGCCATACCCGATGTATATGCCACCAGTCATGGCCACCTTCGGCCCGGGCTAACTCCTGCTTTACATAGGCAACGGTATTGTCTATCAGTTGATCTTGCGTCATAAGATCAAATATAAGCAGGTTGATGGGGCTAAAAAAATAGGAAAAACGAAGAAAAAGAGAAACGGAAAAGGCATCTCATAAGTGTAAAATGGGTGTAGAGAAGAATGCTTGTTGTATAACCTTCTTTCCATTTTCCATCTCTCCTCCCCGGTATTCAGGCATGCAATTAGAATAGTCAACAGGGATCTTGCTTCACTAAGATATTCTTCGTTTTTCCTTTTTTCCTTTCAATGTTTGGATCTTCGACAGACTGGTTGGTGTTCCGGCCATAGTTGTTGTGACTAATGGTTTAATGCAGGTTTGCCGGCCGGGCGATCTTAAATTTTGGTTGATAAAATGTACATCTCTTGGCTACATCCGGATCGATACCTTAGCGAGGCCCCTTTTGGGCCTCATTCTTAAGGTATATACTTCAGGGAAGCGGGAATAATTTCTTTTAAAAATTGGCGCGGCTGAAGGCGGGAAAACTTTGATTACCGGACTTCGAGGTCAATAACTTTGCTGACCTTTGCTGACCCTAGCCTCGGCAGCCCCCCGCCTTTTACCGCTACTGATTTTTAGGTGGCAATGTGCCCTTTTGGCACATTAGCAATATCTTACAACGCAGAACCGGCTACTATTTTTCTATCATAAACAGATACTGCGCCTTTGGTTGGTTGTTGAACTTTGGTTGACTGGTCTATTCTTGAAGTGGAAGTGTCTATTTTTAATATGCTACCCAGGTTGGCAAAAGGTGCTTTCCTGATGATAACTCTACTAAACCTGTTTTTGGACGTGATTCGCATACTTAGGGAATAATCATATTATAATTAACTACATCTTTCACTAATCATCTCCTTGATTGACTATATCTCCTTATCAATTTCGATTTCTAACATAAAAATAATAATCATTATCTAATTTTTAGCTAGTACCTATGCTAAATACAAATATATTTATATTTATAAAACAAGGCACGAGCAATGTCGCGCCTTGTTATTTTATTATGCAGTCTTGCTGTTATCTACTAAGAAATCTACTGCTTTACGAACTTGAAGTTCTTCTTTTACACCTTCAACATTACCAAGAGCTTGTTTCACAGCGTCTACTGGCATGTTGTACATTTCAGCCATTTTTTCAACTTCTGCATTTACTTCTTCATCTGTTGCTTCAATGTTTTCA
>NZ_JBCNKH010000128.1:0-8380 GCF_039596135.1 Chitinophaga sp. | reverse complement strand
TTTGATTGAGAGATTGAATGGCAGTGTTGAGGGGTGGTGAGGATTGAGGAGTGATGGGGGTGAATGAGATTGGAGTGGTGAGGATGGATTGGGAAAGAGATTGAGGAAAGTGAATGAGATTTGGAGTGGTGAGGATGAAGTGAGAAAGAGATTGAGGAAAGTGAATGAGATTTGGAGTCGCGCAGATGGATAGTGAAAGAGATCATGCCAGTGAGGTTGAAACAGTGAACAATGAAAAGTGCAGTTTGAACAGGTGTGGATGCTCATAGCCTATGCCAGCAATTGAGCTTGTCATTTTAAAAGTTTTGTAGAACTAGTGAGCGTTTTGTGAGAATGCATCATCCCGGCCCCTGTGAAAACGCAGGAAGGGGAATAAGAAAAGGGGCCCGGGCATGATTCAAAGAAATTAAAGATTTTAAAAATTATCGTGCTTTTTTCATAACCGATTCATCCAGGCCCCACGAGATTAAGATTGGTACGGCGAAGTGGGGCCGCGGATGGGTCAATTTCATCCTACCAGTATAAACGAATAAGACCATTGATTTAAAACTACCCGGCTTATTTTATCCTATCAGTATAAAACGAATCAATCATTTTTAGGCCATCAATATAAAAATGAATTAAACTGGTCACTAACTGAATCGATCATGATTGGAAAATTTCCTAAATTAACGGAAAATTCCATGAATGCTCGATTTTAAGATTTTCATAGTTGAAGACGACAAATGGTATGGGAACCTGTTAGAACACTACCTGAGTCAAAACCCCGATTACGAAGTAACCCTGATCGGTTCAGGCAAGGAATGCCTGGCCCAATTGCACCGTAAACCAGATCTGATTACTATCGACTTCGGCCTTCCCGACATGAACGGTGAAGAGCTATATCGTAAGATAAAGCAGGCTCAACCAAATGTACCCGTCATCATCATCAGCGCCCAGGAAAAGATCACGACAGCAGTAGACCTCCTGAAAATGGGCGCAGAAGATTACCTCGTCAAGGATGAAAATACCCAGCAATTACTCTGGAAAGCCATCATCCGCCTGCGGGAAAATCAATCCTTAAAAAATGAGATTACACAGTTAAAAGCGGAGTTAAAAACCCGGTATGACTATTCCACCTCCATCGTGGGAAAAAGTCCTGCCCTACAGGCTGTATTCCGCCTGATTGATAAGGCCGCCGGCTCTATGATCAACGTATCTATCACCGGCGAAACCGGTACGGGTAAAGAACTGGTCGCAAAAGCCGTGCATTACAATTCAACCCGCAGCGGGCATCCCTTTGTAGCTGTAAATATGGCCGCCATTCCAAAGGAACTGGTAGAAAGTGAATTGTTCGGTTACGAGAAAGGTGCTTTTACCGGGGCTCAAAACCGGAAGACCGGCCGCTTCGAAGAGGCCAATGGCGGTACTCTCTTCCTGGATGAAATAGGGGAAATGGACCTGAATATCCAAAGTAAACTCCTTCGTGTATTACAGGAAAAAGAACTGATCCGCCTGGGGGGTAACAGCAAAATTAAACTGGACTTCCGCCTTGTGGTAGCTACGCACAAAAACCTGGCTGATGAAGTAAAGAAAGGTAACTTCAGGGAAGACCTCTACTACCGTATCGTGGGTCTACCCATTGCGCTTCCGCCCCTCCGGGACAGAAAAGACGACCTGTTACTGCTCACCCAGTTCTTTCTCGCCAATTATTGTAAAGAAAATAAGATTCCGGAGATCAAGGTCTCCCCTGCTGCCCGGGAAAAGCTGCTGGGCTATAACTACCCGGGTAATATCCGTGAATTGAAATCGGTGATAGAGCTGGCCGCCGTGATGTCTGAAAACAACATGATCGAGCCGGACGATATCACCTTCCTCTCTGGCAATAACCATGATGTGGATACAGTGCTGAATACAGAATTAACGCTCAGAGAATATACCAGGCTAATCATCAGGAACTACCTGAAACGGTACAACGATAACGTACTGCTGGTAGCTGAGAAACTGGATATTGGTAAATCTACTATTTACAAAATGTTACAGACAGGCGAGATCGAAGGCGCCTGAGTTAAATAACCTACAATCTATATGCACGCCGATCATGCACTCTATTCGTATAACTATCTGTACAAAATATCTGATAATCCTACGTTTATTCATAAGATGATTACCCTGTTCATCAATTCTTTAACAGAATATACGGGTGACCTGCAGCAGTTGCAGGAGACGAAAGTATTGCATGACCTGAAAAGGGTAGTGCATAAGTTGAAGCCTAGTGTATTGAGTATGGAGGTGAAGGGTGCAAAGGAGATTATCACAGAGTTGGAGGAAGCGGAGAAATGGGATGCGGAAGTGGAGAAAAAGGTGGCACAGTTGAAAAGAGTTTTTCAACAGATAAAGCCGATGATGGAAAAGGATTTGAAGAAGATAAAGATTGACGAAAACCCGTCTGAAAGTTAAATCAATAAAAAAGACTTCCTCCCGATTGGAAGGAAGTCCGGCAAAAAATAGACTAAATAAGAAACCTGTTCAGTTATTTTAAGCGTCCCGCAACGCTTTGATTTTATCGTGAGAGCGTTTCAATGTCTGCTGTTGTTCGACAATCATATCCCTCAGATAAGCAGGCATGTCTTCATCTTCCAATGCAGTATTATAAGCTTTCTGCGCAGCATCTTCCCCACGCTCACAATTTGCCAGCACGGAGTGACGGTCATTACCGGTGAAGACAGCCTTGATATCCATCCATGCACGGTAGATTTTACCGCTGGTTGTAGTGGATGTTTCCATATCACCGCCCAGGGCATTAACTTCTGTACCTAATGCCAGTCTGATTTCATGGCTTTCACTGATCATGGAAGAGAACAAGGCTCTCAGATCATTGTCTTCCTGTCTCAGGTCTTCTAACGCTTTTTCATAACCGTCAATGCGGTCATTGTTGATTTGTATCAGATCATTCAGGATTTCTATGGTTTCCAATGTCGCTTGCATAAAATACATTTTTATTGGTGAACAGATAAGACCGTAACTGGTCGATGTGTTTTTGGTTACCAATAAAAAAACTATGCCATCCTGCGGGAAGTACGGTGAATACGGGTTTGAGGGTCGGGCCGTAAGAGTGGCGGGCAACAAGGGCAGGAAGCTATTCACCAGTTTGGGTAAATAAGCCGACGTGCTCAGGAATTTGAAAATCGACCGGGTACAGGTAAATTAACATTGAATTAATCCTGCACTTCATAGGAATTTGCAATCATGCAAATTTCTTACGGATTTGCTACCGGCTGTTTCACCGCCTGACGGGCTAATAACTTCCACTGACTCCCCTCCTTCACCCACACCAGCAACACATGCAAATGTACATTGCCCGGCTTGCCATTATCATTAGTAGCAGCTGCCAGGCTATGCCTTACAATCGCTGTATTTCCACTGATCACAATCGTCTGATCAGTCAGATCAATAGATAAAAAATCAGAATGCCCGCTGACAATATTATCTACAAATGTAGCCTGATCCTCTATCTTTCCACCAGAATGTCCGTAAGTCAGCTTTGCATCTGTCAGTTTTTCAAGCGTGGCTTTGTCGGCGTCTACCATAGCCTTTCGCAGTGATTCTACCTGCGCAGCTACCGCCTTTTCCTCTTTAGATTGGGCAAATGAAATCATGGTCATACTACAAAAAAGAACAAGGAAACAATACAATTTAGTTTTCATAAAACGTCGTTATGGTTATGTGATATAATTTACTACTTTCTCACGGCAAATGCTACACGATAAAACTCATACCCTTTTTCTGTACGTGCCGGCATATATTGACGACGGTATTCTACTGCGCTATTATCCTCCAGTAATTCCAGTCTGAACTGCTGCAGGTATTTTCGCAAACTACCTGGTTTCCAGCCAAATGTCCATTTCTCTTCCAGTCCTGCTACATCACTGAGTAACTTTTCGCCACCATAATATGCACCTGGTTCCCGCAATACTTTTTCATCTACATAAGTGAAGATCACAAAGGACCCTACGGGGAACTTTTCTATAAACCGGAAGGTGGCGGCAATAGCTTCTTCCTGCAGGTAATTCGTTACTCCTTCCCAGATAAATACGGTTGGCAGTGAAGCGTCGAGTGACAGATCATCCAGGCCCTGTTCATTAAAATCGAGCTGTAAGTATTGTACATGTGCAGGTAGTGTGCCCAGCTTTTCTTTTTTTACAGCGGAAGTATTGGGATGATCTATTTCTACTACTGGCAGCAGGTGCAGAAAATCCAGGCGAAGCGCCCTGGTGTCAAAACCGGCGCCCAATATCACCACTTGCCGTACTCCCTGGTTCACAGCCTGTTGCAACAGTTCATCGATATACCTGGTTCGGGCTATGCCGGAGGAATAAGCACCGGGAATCCTCTTCTGGATAATACGCTGGATCATCCGGCGGAAAAGAGGGAGGATGGATAAACGGGTGACGAATTGAAAACTGCGGTCGAGGAAGTTGATAGCATAAGGATCATAGACCAGTTTATCATGTGGTCGCTGGGTTTCTAGCGCCCGGAATAAAGCCATGTACTGGGCGGTCCGGCTGGCGGAGAATTTTTTCATAACGGCGTAGCAGGTTGTGCTTTGCATTAAAGATATAAAAAAACGCAGAAAGGATTGCGGTAATCCTTTCTGCGTTTTTATACTGTGCATATTACTTAATTCAACAAATGCTCCTGTTTCACAAATGCGTCAAAGGCCTCCTTCGTCCACGCCCGATAGTCTTCCAGGCCTATACCTAATCGCTCATCGCGCTGAATTTCCTTATCATCCCTTGAGTCCCAATAACCATTTGCGAGTGATTGAATATTATCAGACGTTTCCACTGATACTTCTTTGTACTCTTCGGGATAGCTTCTGTAGTTCCCCATGGCCAGCTCCTGGATGGATTGCTTTACACCTTCTTTGTTGTTCTTAGACATGGTATCTGTTTTTTGGTTCACAGCATAAAAAACAACAACCATTCCGCTATGCCAGGATCCTGGTTTCTTAAGATAACTTTAACTTATCTTTTAGGTTTTCTTGCATCTACCACGCCATTAAATGTAATGGGTTGGCGATTGTTGCCAATCACCTGCAGTGAAGTATATCCTGCGGCAGAAACATTGAGTATCAGCTGACTGGCTTCCTGTGTATCCTTTGGTTTGATCACAATCGTCCATCCTCCCTTTTTCTTTTCTGTAACTTTATAATCAAACTTTGTAGAAGTAAACTGAATGCCACCCTTAGAAGGATCCAACGGCGCCGTATATGCACGGCCAAAGTATGGCAGGTAACTGATCACTGAATCTTTGGTTACTGTCAGGTCGTACTGACCATTCAGTTGCCTGTCAGGCGAAGGGCCGGCAGGTATCGAAGACTGAGCAGTAAATACATACGACTGGTTATTAATCAGATTCGCGATGGCCGCTTTCTTCTCATCGCTTTTGGATTGTGCTGAGGTGAAACCCGGCAGGGATATAGCAAGGGACACAAGGCCGGCTATCATAATATTTTTCATAAAATGTAATTTAGATGAGTAGCTGCGAATATCATTCCAATAAATAAATTGTGAGTAGAAACCCTACTATCCCATTTTCGTGTTATAACATATTTAATTTCCATCCCCGACCTTTGTAGGGCACTACCGAGGGACAATGACTAACCAATAAACACTCACATTTGCGAAATGTTTTGGCTCGACTTACCAGTTTATGGGAGACGCTAGTGGGAGACCCGGCTGAATTTTCGCTGGAGAACCGTGCTTTCAATTCCATCAGTGTCATTACGCTGGCACTACTTGCTGTACTGTTACCATTTAATATGTGGCTGGAACTGACGGCGGTATGGGTGATCGTACTGGTATTGCTGATTTTACAGGTTTTCTTCTTCTGGCTGTCCCGATATAAAGGCATTTACAACCTCAGTATGCTGGCTTATGTGATTGTAAGCTATATCACCCTGACGGCCACTTATTACCTGAATTCGGGCAGCCATGGCCCCGTGCTCCTGCTATTTTTCCTCACATTCAACCTGCTGATAGCCTTCAGCCCCCGAAAACAACATTGGATCTGGGCATCCCTCCACCTGCTTATTCCCATCGCCCTGCTTACTAAAGAATACCTGCAACCCAGCTGGATTGCGGATAGCTATCAGAGTGCACAGTACAGGTTTATCGACCTCTCATCGAGTTATTTTGTGACATTGACCTGCACATTTCTGATCACCAATTACTTACGAAATAATTATAACAGGGAGAAAAAGAAAGCGGAAGACAGAGCCGATAAGATCGACATTCAGAATGCTAACCTGGAACAACTGAACCAGAAAAAGGATAAACTCTTCTCTATCATTGCCCATGATTTGCAAAGTCCGCTAAACTCGATCATTACGACCCTGCACCTCATTGCAGAATACGACTTGTCTGAAGACGAGCGCAAAATGCTGGGCGATGAACTGCTTACCATGACAAAGAATACCTCCAATATGCTCACGAACCTGCTCACCTGGTCCAAGATGCAGATGGATGGTCGCGGGGTACGGTTGGCCCCCGTGCATGTATACGAAGTGGTACAACGGGTGCTGGGTATTCAACAGATTCTGGCAGATAAGAAGTCGGTGACGCTGACCTCCAAAATAGATCCTGCCGTGTACGTGATGGCGGATAATAATATGCTGGAACTCATTATCCGGAACCTGGTCAATAATGCGATTAAGTTTACGCCTAATAATGGGCAGGTTACAATCAGCCTGGTGGTAAAAGATGACATCTGCCAGCTGATGGTTACTGACAATGGTATTGGCATTGACAGTTCTCACAAAGAAGATATCTTTTCTTTGAAAACCCAATCTACTTTCGGTACGAACAATGAAAAGGGAATCGGACTAGGACTGGTGCTTTGTAAGGAATTACAATCTTTACAGCATGGGGATCTTTGGTTTGAAAGTGTTCCGGGCAAGGGAACGACTTTCTTTGCTACTATACCGGTAGCAGATCCTGCTGCCGATGGCAGGTTATACGCATAAAAACAGCGGAGCTACTACCCCGCTGTCTGTATTTCAATTACTTATCCCACCAGAGAAAATCTGCCAGCGATGCCACCGCCGGTACATTCGCTGCATTGCGGCTGGTTTCACTTGCCGGATAACTCACCCTCCTGATAAAGGTTGTTAACAGCGCATTCACAGGCAGACTGAAATTCCTGTATTGATAATCATACCTGCGGGCATCCGTCCAGCATTCCGGCTGGAGGAACATCGCCACGTATTTCTCTTTAAATAACATAGCTTTTGAATAAGCTGGTAACTGAGCCAGGTAGGCTGCCTTATCTGTAGCAGATACGCCTACCTTATCCATATTCGCATTTATACCATCCAGGTACGCCTGGTAAGATTTTGCCTGATCTGTATTAAAATAGGCTTCGGCAGCTATGAACCTTGCTTCCGCATAGGTAAGCAATAATAAAGGGGCGCCTGATTTAGAATAATATCCATTTACTGACAGGTAGCATTGGCCATTATCTGTACCGGAACCTACCCGGCCCGCTCCATTGACAGTTCCCCTGTAATCCCCGTATTTAGTCGTATCTGTGATCAGTGGCAAACGGGGATCGAATATGCCATAGGTAGTTCCATTCAGGGCATTGATAAAGGTAGCACTCAGCCAGCCATCCAGGCTGCCACTGGCATTGTCTACTGCCACTTCATTCCATAAACTCAGGCTTTCAAAACGGGAAATGGCCGCATCATCACTATTGCTGGTATAGCCATTTTCCAATGCTGCAAGCACCGCAGCAGGATCATAGTTCGATTGCTTGCTCAGGCGATTCAATAAACGCGCTTTAAGTGTATAAGCCGTTTTAATCCACCCTGCAGCAGCACCGGCATGCACCAGATCATTTTCTGCATCCAGGGTAATGAGGGGATCTGCCTGTTTGAGAGAAGCGATCCCTTTTTCTATCAGGAGCAGGCAACTATCATAGATGTCCGCTCCCTTATCATAAGCAGGTGTGAGATAAGTAGCACCCTGCCATGCCTGTGAGTAAGGCGCATCTCCCCACAGGTCTATGAGCATGCTCATATTGTAAGCTTCGAGAATCTGGCCTACACCCATATGCTGGTAAGCATTCTTCTCTACAGCAAGCGCTTCCATCCGGCGTATATCCTCTATGGTAAGATAGATGTTTTTCCAGGTCGTACTGGCATCAATATCATCATAAATGTCCGTGCTACTACCAGCATTGGGTGAAGCCAGTCGTTTTACATAATAATAGTTGATATTGCTTACATTAAACACATTCACCCCCGTCTGGTATGTGACTGCTGATAACAATCCATTAATAGGCGGATTGGTCGTTTGATTCGGATTCGTCTGGTTCACATCCAGGTAGCCTTTCGAAC
>NZ_JBCNKH010000127.1:0-8562 GCF_039596135.1 Chitinophaga sp. | reverse complement strand
GCCTGTGCCTTTTTCATAAGCACTCACAGATCACAACAGGCCCTGGTCAGCGATACAAAGGGTGCATCATTGCCTGGAGGGGTACGGCTGGAACTGGCCGAAGGTGAAGTGATTGACCTTTCCAGCGCCAAAGCAGCTGACGCAGGAAAGGTGCACCTGGCGAATGATCCTGCTGCCAGAACCCTCAGCTATACAGACAATGGTGCTAGGGCAAGCATGAACAAGTTATGGGTGCCTCCCGGCCTGGATTATACATTAAAGCTGTCTGATGGCTCAGAGATTATTATAAACTCTGCTACAGAGGTATATTTCCCATTCAGGTTTGGGGATTCCGCCCGGATCATTAGGATCAGCGGGGAGGCTTATTGCAAAATTGCCCGGGACGATTCCAGACCTTTCGTGGTAGAATTACCCGATGGCGCCGGCGTGCAGGTATTGGGGACCACGTTTAACGTAAATACTTATGAGCAGGGTAATAATAAAATATCGCTTGTAAGTGGGGCGATAGCGATTAAAAACACATCGGCAAAAGCTGTGCTGAAACCTGGACAGCAGGGCAGCTATGCAGCAGGGCAAGATAACATAGCAGTTCATCCCTTTAATCAGGATGAACTGGCATGGATAAACGGTCAGTATATAATGGACAATGCTCCAATCAGCGAACTGGCAGCCCTGATACCACGCTGGTTCAATACTCCAGTACAGCTTGATAATCCCGGGCTGGCCACGGGTCTGCATTTTACAGGTATTGTCTTTAAAAACAGACCGCTGAATGATCTTTTAGATATCCTGCGTTCTACTACCAATTGCGAGTATTACTATAAAGAAGGGGTATTGCATATCAAATTGCATATTTAAATTCAAGACAATAAAAGATGATTAAGATCAGAAAACGTTTTATTGCAGTAATTACAGGTCTCACATTACTGTTTGCATTATCTTCTTATACTTACGAGAGCAGTCCCAGGATCGTTAACATTGTGAACTTTATCCGCCTGCTGGAGCCGCGGGATGCTAACATCACAGAGGATGTATTGTACCAGACAGTTGTAAAACAACTTGATATGATGCGGAAATATCACCTGGGAGGAACTTTTTTGCTTCAATATGACGCCTTGATGAACCCCAGGTATCAAAAGCTGCTGGCCGGCTTACCAAAGGATTCTTTTGAAATCGGAGGATGGTGGGAAATACCACAGCCGCTGGTGGAGAAGGCCGGTTTAAAATGGAGAGGACGTTATCCCTGGGACTGGAGAGCGAACATTGGATTTTCAACGGGATATACGCCTGAGGAACGGGAAAAATTAATTGATGTGTACATGACGGATTTCAAAAAGATTTTCGGTAGTTATCCCAGATCGGTGGCTTCCTGGTTTATAGATGCGCACAGCCTGAACTATATGTATGAGAAATACCACATAGTTGCTTCAGCTAATTGCAAGGATCAATATGGAACAGACGGTTATACATTATGGGGCGGTTATTGGAACCAGGCATATTATCCCAGCAAGGTCAATTCATATATGCCGGCACAGCATTCACAGCAGCAGATACCCGTCCCTGTTTTCAGAATGCTGGGTAGCGATCCTATCAGGCAGTATGACGATGGCGTGGGCAGTAAACATCAGGGGGTGGTGACATTGGAGCCCGTATACCATTTTGGAGGCGGAGATGAGGCCTGGGTGAAGTGGTTCTTCAAATCATTTACGGAAGATAATGCATTAGGATTTAACTATGCCCAGGCAGGGCAGGAAAACTCATTTACCTGGGATGCAATGGCAAAAGGCTTCGAGATACAGATGCCACTGATAGCCCAGCTCAGGGATGAGGGGAAACTAAGGGTTGAAACACTGGAACAATCAGGACAGTGGTTCAGGAAGAAGTATAAAGTAACGCCTTCCACTTCGTTTGCAGTTACCAATGACATAGAAGGAAGCAACCTGAAGACCATCTGGTTCAACAGCCGTTTTTACCGTATCAATATGATATGGGAGAATGGTAGCCTTCGCATACGGGATATTCATTTATTCGATGAAAAATTCGCTGACGTTTATACCACACAAACGGCAACATCTAATGAGTGTACATTCTTCACCCTACCAATCGTTGATGGATATTTATGGAGCAATAAGGAAGAAATTGCGGGATTGAGGCTAAAAGCATTGATAGAAGGAAAGGAGGTTTCATTGAAGGGCGGCGACCCAAAATTTACACAGAAAGATATGAACACAGTACATGTATCCTGGCCGTTGACAGACATAAATGGATCACTGGAAATAGACCTGAGCGAAAAAACTATCCATATGAAAATGGTTAGCAACAAGACCTGTGACTGGTTCCTGGAATTAAGTACTGCGCCTGTTGCCAGACTGCCATTTGACAAGATAGGGCAAAAACAAATTGACTGCAGTTTTGATGGAGTGAATTACAGTTTACTGGCGCAGAAAGGATGGGTATCGAAACCGCAGAACGGGGCATTGTTCAGATTGAAACCAGAATCGAACGTAATTACACTGCAGCTTGCTGATATAAAAAAATAAGTTTTTTTTAACATATTAGAATGCCGTCCTGTTTCAGGCAGGGCGGCATTTGCAATTATTTCTATACCCTGTAGGATTAAGTGATCATGACCATTAATGGCAGTTTTCAACTTTAGCCTGTTGGACAAGACACAAGCTTAATTATTCTGATTTTGTTCTGTTAACTCGGTTGGAGTCAGTCCAAATAGTTTTTTAAACGCAAAGGAAAAGTGAGATAGATTTTCAAAACCCACTTCAAGATATACATCTGACGGACGTTGTTTTTTCTTTAAGATTAAATAGTGGGCTTGCTCCAAACGCTTTTGTTGCAACCACTTTTCAGGTGTTGTGTTAAATATCTTTGTAAAATCTCTTTTAAATGTAGAAAGGCTACGTCCGGTGAGTTTCGCAAACGATAGCAAAGGAATGTTATACCTATAGTTATGATTCATATACGTCTCCAGATCTATCTTATGTGGTTCCCGAAAATCAAACAAAAAGTTTTCAAAGATATCTCCTGTTTGAAGCAACAGCTCAATTGCTTCCTGCGTTTTAAGTTCTGCAATTTTTGCAGTCAATTTTTTTGGGTTATCAATATATGGCAACAATGAATCAAAAAAACCTTTTAAAAAAAGGTTTCCTGTAAGGTCGATCATAGCTTTACCTTTATACGTGCTTTGTTTTGGGATGTTATTTTCTACTGCATATTGGTGTAAAGCATTTTGGTTAAGAAACATGCAGATTAACGAAGGTGGTTCTCCATTTTGATCTGCTTTTTTCAGCTTTTTGAATAACTGATTTCTACGCATCAGACATATTGCGCCTTTTTTCATTACAAATGTCCCTTCGTTTGAAAAATAATACGATTCCCCTGATAGCATTATCCCTAAAGCATGGTCGGGAAAGTAATGTTCGCTACTTTGTGCTTTTTGATAACCACACGAATACAGGATATTATGTTGAAGAATGATATTATTGTCCATAGTTTATTATTTTATCTGGCTCATTATTAATCTATCCATCAGCTTATCGGATAAAATCTTTCTTAAAATCAATAAGGCCCTGGAGTTCATTTCCTTCCCCGTATACCTGGTTTTTGGATTTCCTGCTTCTATACCTTTTTTAACAAGTTTTGCTATAACTATTGGTTCTGCTATACCATTGGATAATTGGGTAAATACTTTATGCGTTTTAGTTGCTAGCTCTTTATAAGCTGTATGCCCCGATATTTTCATCAAACTATCTGTAGCGATAGTTCCCCATTCTGATTTAGTTGCCCCTGGTTCCACAACTATTACATCGATGCCAAATTCCCTGACTTCAATTCGCATACTATCGCTTAATGCTTCCAATGCAAACTTGCTTGCATGATACCAGCCACCTAATGGAAATGCAATTTTACCACCAACAGACGAAATATTTACAATCTTACCATATTTATTTTCCCGCATTTTCGGTAATACCAGTTGTGCCAGGCGCATCGCACCAAACACATTTACTTCCAGCTGATAGCGAGCGTCCTCAATTGATACATCCTCTATTGCGCCTTCCAGACCAAACCCTGCATTGTTTACTAAAATATCAATGCTCCCTGCTTCTTTCAAAATTTGGCTTATACCATCCTTAATACTTTCATCTTTTGTAACGTCCAATACGATAGGTCTGATGCCGTAAGCTTCAAGATCCTGCATTTTTTCCATCCTACGTGCAGCACCATAAACATGGTAGCCGTTTTGTGCTAATAAAATAGCTGTTGCTTTTCCAATTCCTGCCGAAGCTCCTGTAACTAAAACCGTTTTTTTCATTGCAATAAATTTTATGGAGCAAAGATAATGAGGGGCTTGTAGTGCGTGGTTTGTTGAAAAGTCCAGTTTTGTATGCTGAAAAGGTCACAAAAAAAGCCTTCAGATTTTTCATCTGAAGGCTTGCTATTTTCAAACGTTTTTTAAACATGATAAATCCCGGGATCCGCTGGTAAAAATTTTGTGGTCACAGATTTCTTCTGGCTTGACATTACTTTTTTTTAATAGTATGCTGCAGCTGTGTCGATCAGTCTGTAGCCAACATTTAAAGCATTTAGCACTTTATAACTATCTGTATGCTGTTTTTCCATAAATTTTTACAATCCCGGTAGCCGGCTACCGGGCTCGATGGAAATCGCCATCAGGTCGATCTCACAATCGTCTAAGCTTTCCGGTCTATCACCTTGTCCAGATTTTCCGGATACCGGCCGCCCTTGGCTTCGATGCTATCTGCGCCCTGGGTGATCGTGCTTAGCTCCGTGGGAGAAAGCTCCAGTGCCGTCGCGCTGATATTTTCTTTCACACGTTCCGATTTCGTGGTACCCGGGATCGGAACGATCCACGGTTGCTGTGCCAGGATCCAGGCGAGCGCCACCTGCGCGATGGAGGCTCCCTTCTCCTTCGCAACGCGATCGAGAACATCCACAAAGGCTTGATTAGCTTCCATGTTTTCTTTCTGAAAACGTGGGAAGTAACTCCGGCCATCCTCTTTCTCAAAGACCGTGTCGGCATTCATTTTGCCGGTCAGAAAGCCTCTGCCGAGTGGGCTGAAGGGCACAAAACCGATCCCGAGCTCCTCAAGCACGGGAAAGACCTTTTCTTCGGGTTCGCGCCACCAAAGGGAGTACTCGCTCTGTAGCACCGTCACAGGTTGCTCGGCGTGGGCTTTACGGATATTTACCACCCCAGCTTCTGATAACCCGAAGTGCTTCACCTTACCCAAGGCAATGAGATCTTTCACGGTGCCAGCCACATCCTCAATGGGAACGGTCGGATCCACACGGTGCTGGTAAAGGAGATCGATCGTATCGATGCGCAGGCGCCTGAGTGATGCGTCCACCACTTTGCGGATTGTTTCCGGGCGACTGTCGAGTTCAGCGTTCGATCCATTTTTGAATCCAAATTTGGTGGCGATCACCACCTTGCCCTTGAACGGCTCCAGCGCCTCCCCCAAGATGTCCTCGTTGGTGTAAGGGCCATAAACCTCTGCGGTATCAAAGAAGGTGATACCCTGTTCCACGGCGTCGCGCAACACGCGAATGGCTTCATTCCGGTCCGGCTGGTTAGCGTAACCATGGCTTAATCCCATGCAGCCGAAGCCAAGTTCGGACACTTCTAACCCTGAGGTTCCTAATTGTCTTGTTTTCATTTTGTATGTTTTCTGCTACAAAATTGAGGAGGATGGCTGAGCTGTTTTGTATACACATTACGGTTTTACCTACCAATATTACTAATTGGGAAGACCAGTATCAAAAGGGATTGCCGGAACCTGTAATTTTGTAGCGA
This sequence comes from Chitinophaga sp., assembly GCF_039596135.1. Classification (GTDB taxonomy): domain Bacteria; phylum Bacteroidota; class Bacteroidia; order Chitinophagales; family Chitinophagaceae; genus Chitinophaga. The sequence continues at coordinate 2,735 of NZ_JBCNKH010000127.1, read as the reverse complement.
TAAAAGAATTAGGTATGGAAGAGATTGTAAAAATTGACAGTATCGCGCAATACAATACCATGCGGGGCGTAACTACCAAACATCCTCTGGTTGCGGTGATTGACGTCTCGAAAGCGCAACCGATGCCCGCCAGGTCATTCAACTTTGGTTTGTATGCGGTGGGGCTGAAAGAACTGAACAATGCCCAATTGCGTTATGGAAGAAAGCACTATGACTACCAGGAAGGAAGTCTGGTATTTGTAGCGCCCGGACAGGTGGTAGGTGTGGAACCTGGTGTTGAACCATTTGACCCGAAAGGCTGGGTATTGCTCTTTCATCCCGACCTGATAAACGGCACTCCGTTGGGCAAACACATTCAGGATTATTCTTTCTTTTCGTATGATGTAAATGAAGCGCTTCACCTGTCGGATAAAGAGAAGAGTATTGTGATTGATTGCTTCTCAAAAATTGAGTACGAACTCGATCAAAATATAGACAAGCATAGCAAAAGATTGATTGCATCCAACATCGAGTTGCTGCTTAATTATTGCATCCGTTTTTACGACCGCCAGTTCATTACGCGCGACAATGCAAACAAAGGGATCCTGGAGCGGTTTGAAGCCTTAATGAAAAGCTATTTTTTATCCGATAAACCGCAGCACGAAGGCTTGCCTTCCGTAGCTTATTGCGCCGAAGCCCTACATTTATCACCCAACTATTTTGGTGACCTGGTGAAGAAAGAGACTGGCAGATCTGCCCAGGAATACATTCAATCAAAAGTGATAGATGTGGCGAAAGAGAGAGTGTTTGACATGAATAAATCTGTGAGTGAAATTGCCTACGAATTGGGCTTTAAATACCCCCAGCATTTCACCCGTTTGTTCAAACAAAAAACAGGCGTTACGCCGAATGATTACCGGATGATGAATTAAATTTTCCATACCTTATTCTTTTATCGCTACAAAAGAATAGGTTCCGACCTTCCCAATCAGTAATATTGGTAGAAAACCCCGTAATCTGTATACAAAACAGCTCGCCCTTCCGTCTCAATTTTGTAGCAGAAAACATACAAAATGAAAACAAGACAATTAGGAACCTCAGGGTTAGAAGTGTCCGAACTTGGTTTCGGCTGCATGGGATTAAGCCATGGTTACGGTCCGGCAACAAATGAAAAAGATGCCATTGCACTTATTCAAAAAGCTTATGAATCGGGCATTACTTTTTTTGATACCGCAGAAGCATATGGACAAGGCGCCAATGAGCAGTTGGTAGGAAAAGGATTGCATCATGTACGTGATAAAGTAATCATCGCTACCAAGTTTGGTTTTAAAAACGGTAAGAATACAGATGGTTTGGATAGTCGCCCGGAACGCATCAGGCAGGTGGCGGAAAACTCGCTCCGGTATCTGCAAACTGATTACATCGACTTGTTTTATCTACACCGCGTGGATCCCAACGTACCTGTTGAAGACGTTGCCGGAACCGTAAAAGATTTAATCAAAGAAGGCAAAGTAAAACACTTCGGCATGAGTGAAGCCGGCGCGCAAAGTATACGCAGAGCGCATGCCGTACAACCCGTGGCTGCCCTGCAAAGCGAGTACTCCATGTTCTGGCGCGAACCTGAAAAAGAGATCATTCCATTGCTTGAAGAATTGGGTATTGGCTTCGTTCCGTTTAGCCCGTTGGGTAAAGGATTTTTAACGGGTAAGATAAATGCGGACACTGAATTTGACAAGACCGATGCCAGAAATATATTTCCTCGTTTTACCAAAGAGAACCGCGAAGCGAATCAAGCCATTGTTGACCTTGTAACAAAGATTGCAGGAGAACATAACGCAACGCCAGCGCAGATTGCATTGGCATGGCTGCTGGCGCAAAAGCCATGGATTTCACCGATTCCTGGAACTACCAAAATAAGTCGTTTAGAAGAAAATATAGGCGGTGCAAATATCGCCTTAAACGATGATAATTTAGCCAATATCAATAAGGCTTTGGATAGTATCAGCCTTCAGGGAGAGCGCTATCCCGCAAGCCTGGCAGACCTGCAAGGCAGGTAAGCAAGTTATACATTCCCCCGAACCTGTTACAGTCAAAATCATTTTTGACATGACCGCCAAATTCGATCTCAAACGCAAAAAAGCCTTCAGATTTTCCATCTGAAGGCTTGCTAAATCTTTCGATTTTTTAGCGGAGAAAGAGGGATTCGACCACCCGGACCTGTTACAGTCAAAATCATTTTGACATGACTGCCAAATTCGATCTCAAACACAAAAAAGCCTTCAGATTTTCCATCTGAAGGCTTGCTAAATCTTTCGATTTTTTAACAGAGAAAGAGGGATTTGCCCCCCCGGACCTGTTACAGTCAAAATCATTTTTGACATGACCGCCAAATTCGATCTCAAACACAAAAAAGCCTTCAGATTTTCCATCTGAAGGCTTGCTAAATCTTTCGATTTTTTAGCGGAGAAAGAGGAATTCGCCCCCCCGGACCTGTTACAGTCAAAATCATTTTTGACATGACCGCCAAATTCGATCTCAAACGCAAAAAAGCCTTCAGATTTTCCATCTGAAGGCCTGCTAAATCTTTCGATTTTTTAGCGGAGAAAGAGGGATTCGACCACCCGGACCTGTTACAGTCAAAATCATTTTTGACATGACCGCCAAATTCGATCTCAAACACAAAAAAGCCTTCAGATTTTCCATCTGAAGGCTTGCTAAATCTTTCGATTTTTTAGCGGAGAAAGAGGAATTCGCCC
>NZ_JBCNKH010000126.1:0-8582 GCF_039596135.1 Chitinophaga sp. | reverse complement strand
TTCGCAACTTTTGGCCGGTTGGCCAGTGCAAAAGTATATTTCTCACCATGTTTTTAGTACTTGATAATCTCGCAAAGAAATCACAGACGAGGACTATAAACAAAGCAAAGAAGAATATGAAAAAGCAATTACAAAGCTGGAAGATTGCCTCACGGAGATTCCTAAGAAGGACTATAACATTGAAGGGATTCCGGAAAAAGGTATGAGAACCCTTTCGCGAGTTGATATTTTGTATGAACAGGGAGATCGATACACAACGGAAGATTATAAGTTCGATATACCCTGAAAAATTAGAATTTACTGGTGACACATATCGAACTCCCGGAGTAAATTATGCGGTTCAGCTAATCTACAGCATGGATAAGGCTCTGGCAGAAAAAGAAAATGGGACAAGCCTATCAGTTTTAGACTTGTCCCATCTGGTGATCCCGTTGGGACTCGAACCCAAGACCCATACATTAAAAGTGTATTGCTCTACCAACTGAGCTACGGAATCATTCCCTTTCTTCGTGATTGGGAGTGCAAAGATAGGAATTAATTCATTCCTTCCAAATCCAACTGCAATTATTTTTTTAATTAATTTAAAACCATTCTGTATTTCACGGCCGGATCCTCGCGCTGGTCGGGCTTAAACAGGTGAAGCAAATAATATTTTCCATTCACCCAATCCTGCACCGCATTGTCATAATACTGACTTCCCGGATTACCACTTTCCCCGCCAGGATAGATCCCATAAGCTTCTACAGGGTCTCCCATCTGTACGATCATACGCCATGACGGACCATGATTTTCCTTTATACAGTTTACAATATGCCTGCCACCACCCGTGTATAAATGATATGCGCCAAACGGAACAATACTCCTCGTAATGTGCCTGATATCTGTACCACGGTAACGCCCCCACTCCAATTTATTTTTTGCTTCCAGCACTTTTGCGGTGTCCGCTGCTTTGGCCAGGGCCGCATACATCAGACCGGAGAATGTCTCTTTTTCAGGTGTATTGATGTTGTCTATAAAGTGAAAAGCTGTATCCTTTATCAGTAGGTTCAGGGTTGTTTTTTCCCATGGCATCTGGTACACATCTTCTCCGAACTGTGCCATATCATCAGCCCATATTTCGCTTTGCAGGTTATTCCAGACCAACTGGAATACAGTCGCCGCCTTACTGTCTGCCGTGCTTTGCTGATTCCAGGATGTGAGGAGCTGCCAGTATTGCAACTGCTCAGGTGTCAATAACGACTTTGGAAGATGCGCACCAAATAGAGGAATGGCCGCCCTTGCCAGCAAATTGGTATAATCATTTTGCAATGCCATCATATCCTGGATCGTGATCTGGCTGTCTGCTGCCAACACTTCATTAATACGCTTGCCACGGAATAGATCATAGCCCCCTACAAAGTTGTAAGGATACGTATCATCTGTTGGGTTTTGATTGGCAGAGCTAACAAAACCGCGGGCAGGATTATGCAGATGCGGTAATTCATCATGTGGTATATACCCTTGCCAGGCAAAGGTACTGTCATCACCAGGCATCACGAATTTCCCCTGGTCTTTCCAGCGCAAAGGATATTTTCCGTTGTGCCAGATAGCAATGTCGCCATCTTTGGAGGCAAAGGCAAAGTTCTGCGCCGGGCATTGATAGTCTTTGATAGCAGCGAGGTAGTCGTCGTAATTTTTTGCTTTGTTGAGGAGCAGGAATGTACGCAGTTCGTTCGATGGGTCATGGGCTTTCCAGCGCATGGCGAGGAACTGGAATTCTTCTTTCTGATGCGCAGGGAATGTGTTATCGTAAGCAACAGGTCCCCACACGGTGTAGGCCACTGTGTCATTGAAGGGTTGCTGTCCCCTGACGTTGATTTTTTCTATACGCAGGTCTGCATCGCGCCAGGCGCCATTAAATAAATACTGTTTACGACCATGGCGGAATTGCAGTTTGTAGAAATCTTTTACGTCTTCTTCACCATTGGTAACACCCCAGGCAATGTTTTCATTGAAACCAATAATCACACCGGGAGCACCGGGCAATGAGGCACCGTAAGTGTTTTGCTGTGGTGTATGCAGTTGTATTTCGTACCAGAGCGATGGGAGACTCAGGCCCAGGTGCGGATCATTACAAAGAATCGGCGCACCGGAGCGGGTTTTAGAACCTGCTACCGCCCAGTTGTTACTACCATTGTCCGGATCTGGTTTTTCTTCCCTGAAGTGCTGTAGAGCACCGGCCAGTTTGATGATGCTGTCTGGCGGAGTCGCTGCTTTCACCGTAGCAGGATCGAAATGGGTGTTTTTAGGCACGATCGGGTCCAGGCTATCATTGAAATCAGGGTATAGCAGGTTGAACTCTTCTTTATTGAAAATACGGCGGGCATTGGTGTATTCGAGGTCTTCGGCTTCACCTGCCAGGTCGTTTGCCATCAGTTTGAGGAGGATGGCAGAGTGCAGGGTGGTCCAGGGTGCCGGCTTATAGTCCAGGAGTTTGTATTCTATGGGCAGGGAGGCCTTGTTCAGTGTCTGAATGTAGGCATTTACACCTGCGGCATACGACTCGATGGCTGTTTTGGTGAGGGGATCCTTTTCCATTTCCTTCAGTGCGACCTCAGCACTATAGACCATGCCGCGGCGGCGTTGCATCCTGTCGTATTCGACCATTTTGGGGCCAAGTATTTCAGCGAGACGGCCGGAGGCGGCGAAAATCTGCAGTTCCATTTGCCAGAGGCGGTCACGGGCATGGAGGAAACCTTCTATATAATATGCATCAGCGTCGTTTTCGGCGAAGATGTGGGGAACCATGCGGTCATCCAGCCAGACTTCTGACTTGCCAGTGAGGCCGGGGAGGTCGATGGTTGCATTATAATCTTTGCTGATGGGGGTGGCATTCTGCCAGAAACCTTCCTGGGGACTGAGTAATGGGCCTATGGGCGGTAACGAACCCCATTTGTGGGACAAGGCGAAAATGAGTAAAGCGGTTATTCCGGTCGAAAGGGCAAATGGTATGATTCTCATAGCAAGGAAGTGAATAGCTAATATACATTTTTTTTTGAGGAAGTAATTCTGGCTTACAACAATAACGCGATCATAGGAATGACCCATAAATAACCTGTAGATATTCCATACATAACCCGTATCTCTATAGATACGGGTTATGTACGACTTACCTACGGGATATATACGGCTTATATACGGGATATCTCCCTGAAAACGCTATAGGATGGCTATTGTTACGATTGTAACAAGCAGATTTATGAGTATGGACGGGGGTTTAGGCTAAGTCAAGGTCCGGCAGGCAGCCCTCACTATCCCTTAGTCAGTACAGCGATGCACCTGTCCACTTCCTCTTCCGTATTAAAACTGTGTAATACAATGCGTAGCCTTTCCTTCCCTTTGGGCACGGTAGGATGTAATATAGCCCGGATATCCAGTCCGGCTTCCTGCAGGCGCACCGCCAATTCCCTCGTAGCGGTATTTCCAGGGGTCAAAACGACCTGGATAGGGGTTTCGCCGGGCAATGTATCCAGCGCCGCCACTCCCTTCCGGAACCGGGCAATTAATGCCGCCAGATGAGCTCTGGCTTCCTGCATGTAAGGAAACAAATCGTAACTGGCCATGATAGCCGCCATTGCAGTGGGTGGCAGAGCCGTAGTATAGATAAATGAGCGGGAAAAATTGATGAGGTAATCGCGTAAATGAGTGGAACCCAATACCACTGCGCCATGACAACCTACAGCTTTACCAAATGTATGTACCCGGGCAAAACACCGGGTTTGCAATCCGAGGTGCTGCACCAGCCCCTCTCCCTTTGCACCGACTACACCAGTAGCATGTGCTTCATCTACAATGAGGTGCGCCCCTGCCCTGTCACAAACAGATGCGATAGCAGATAAGGGGGCGAAGTCCCCATCCATGGAATACACTGACTCTACTGCCACGAATATATTGCCAGTGGCATTGTGGAGTTTCTTTTCAAGATCCATGATGTCATTGTGCAGGAAAGAAAATGCCTGTGCTTTGGAGAGGCGGATACCATCACGGATACTTGCGTGAATGAGCGCATCGTAAATGATGGTATCTCCCTTTTGCGGTACAGCGCTGAACAATCCGAGATTGGCATCGTAACCCGAGTTGTAAATTAACCCGGCCGTGCTTTGGTGAAAAGCGGCCAGCATGGATTCCGTTTCTTCTACCCAGGCGTAATTGCCAGCCAGTAACCGGGAGCCCGTACTGCCATGAGCGAAAGGACGTGCGGCCAGGAGATTATGTACGGCCTCCTGCATGGCCATGCTCTTTGCCAGGCCGAGGTAATCGTTGGAACAAAAGTCTACCATACCAGGAGCTGGCAGTCGTAATTGCCGGAGGGCATGCTGTTCTTTGCGTGCTGCTAATTGCGCTAAAAGAAAATCTTCTTTCATCTTTCAAAGCTAAGTAACTTTGCGGACGATAATTAATGAAAAGCAACTTTAAAGCGCATGAGTAAAGTATCTATCCTTGGACTTCATCTTCCTTCTGACCCACGATGGGTAAACCTGGCTGCTATTTCTCTGGAAGAAGTACTGACAGATCACGCATTTTGTGAGCAAAAGGCGGCGACCTCCTGTATTTCATTAATACAGCGCTACCCGCACAGAGACAGGCTGGTACAGGAACTGGCGCCTATTGTAACGGAAGAATGGGGGCATTTCCGGCAGGTACTGGCAGAGATGAGAAAGCGCGGGTTTCAGTTGGGAAAACAACGAAAAGATCTATACGTAAATGAGTTGATGCTGCATCAGCATAAAGGCGGAGATCCGGATACAGTGTTCCTGGATCGACTGCTGACCTTTGCACTGATTGAAGCCAGGAGTTGCGAACGGTTCAGGTTATTGAGTGAAGGACTGGAGGATGAATACCTGCGTGAGTTTTACAGAAAGTTTATGATTTCTGAAGCAGGGCATTACCGGTTGTTTATCGACCTGGCAAATGAGTATTTACCGGAAGAGAAGGTAAAGACACGCTGGCAGGAGTGGCTGACGATTGAGGCAGATATTATGGATAAGATGGATGTGCGGGGAGATAGAATCCATTAGAAATTAAACCCAATATTTACATAAAAACGTAACCGGCCATCCTGATCGCAATACATCATCGTGCCCTCTATCGGCCCCAGGAATGTAGCGTACCCGGCTGATATACCATACCCGCTCAGGTATTTAAATTTCGTATCCACATCTCCCATAAAGTCATACACTGCTGCACCTATTCTTGGTGTGGTAAAGATATTTTTAGACACTTCATACTGGTAAGCCAGTTGTAACGTAGCGGCCGAAGATGTAGTTACCTCTCCTTCCAATATCCCTACAAACGGCAGCTGGTTGCGCACTACATTATTCAATCCCCCAATCAGGAAAGCATTGATCGGTCCCTGCTTGTGATTGAAGTTCACACCGCTGCCGGCCTGGATCTGTAAAGCCCCTCTATATCCAAATGGTATATGATACTTTGCCTGCAACATGGCTCGCTGGTATTCAGCAAAGTAAATATTGGTAGAATCCAGTGGTTGCTGCACGCCATCGCGGAAAATCCGGAAACCGGGGTTTTCATTGTATATCCAACCTGCTTCAAATTGCAGGTCCATTCCTTTGCGCGGGTATATTTTTCTATCCAGGGAATTCATCCCTATATAGAAATAGCTGTTCAACTGGGTACTGTTTCCACGTATTTCCTGCTCATCTGCAAACCGGGGGTTCAGGTTTAAAAACTCCCAGCGGGTACCGACGCCCATGGCCAGAATACTATTTAAGGTATACTGGAAATGAATATCTGTACTTAAATATTTACTATGAAAATCCTGCTTTGCTTTCAGGTTATCATACTGTGTTATAGCGTTATCTTCGAAGTAAAAACCCAGTCCCACCCCAAAGTTCCTGTCATGACCGGTATATTTAAAATACTCTGCCTGTACACGCGGATTTTCGCTGATAGCAACGGTCACGAATGCACGTGAGTTAGGTACGATAAAGTTGCGTTGGGTAATATTGACAATCGCGCTCGCATTCGTAAAGGTATTATAGCTAAGCGCAAATTTTACATATGTGAGCGGGTTCTCTTCCACATTTACGCTCATAATGGTCTGGCGATTACCATCCGGTATAAGGTCGTAAGTGATCATCTTATAGAAGCGGGTACCGAATACATTCAGTACTGCTTCTTTGATATGTTCGGAGGTATAACAGCCCCCGGTTTTGAGACCCAGGCGGCCCAGGAAGAATTTCTCATCTGAGTGTTTGAGGCCATTCACCCGAATTTCCGTTAGTTCGATATCGGCAGTGAAAGGTAAGCGGTTCTTTTCGAAAGGCGGCAACGGATAGATGGCCTGCAGTGAATCTGCAAGGTGCCTGAAGATGGGGTACATTTCCCGGCCCTTGCGCTTACCTGCTTCGATAATGGAATCCACGCTGCCAAAGCTGGCGGCGCTGTAGTTTTCCAGTTTATGCTGAATGAAGATATCGCAGAGTTGCCGTTCATCTCTGAAATCGTCTGCATCTTTGTAGAAACCGAGTTGCTGGATGACATCCAGGGGCGTCTGCAACTGATCTGATTTACGGAGACCTTCAGATACGTTGGAACCAATCACGATGTCTGCCCCCATTTCCTTGGCAGTGATGACCGGGAAATTGCGTACTACACCGCCGTCGACTAACTTACGATCACCGATACTGATGGCTGTAAAGATGGAAGGAATGGCCATGCTGGCGCGAATGGCGGTCACTACATCGCCGGTATCGAGGGTCACGATGGCACCGTTAGACACATCGGTGGCGATACATTTGAAAGGGATATTGAATTTGGAGAAATCCCGCACACCATTGGCTGGCCAGCACATACGGGCGAGTTCCAGCCATAACTGTTCGCCGGCAATAACGCCGGAGGCAAGTTTGGGCTTACCGTATTCAAAAGGTATTTCGATGATGTATTTATTGTATTCTTTCTTTTCTTCGTAAGAAATGTCGGTGAGCACGGGTTGGTTAGAAAAAAGGTTGTTCCAGTCAAGTTCCCGGGCCATTTTTTCAATATCGGTGCCGGAGTAGCCCATGGAATAGAGCGCGCCAACTATACTACCCATGCTGGTGCCAGTGAGGTAGTCTACTTTCAGTCCGGCACTGTCAATGGCTTCGAGGATCCCAATGTGGGCCAGGCCTTTGGCACCGCCACCGCTGAGGGTCACCCCTATTTTGGGACGGCCTGTCCCCGGCTGCTGTGCAAAGATGGCAGCAGGTAATAAAATGATCCCTAACCAACAAACAAGTACCTTTCTGAAACGCATATATCTTGACTATGTAAACCCTTATTTGACGAAGGTAGCTGAATAAGTTTAAAATTTCACCCTCCCCGATAGGCGGGGAACGACCAATTTTGTCCAAAATCTACAGTTTAACTGCTTCTTCAAAAAATATAATATTTACGTTTTTTTTATTATTTTATACAACTATTTGTAGCATAACAAACAACCAGGACTACATTATTTTCCACACGTATGAATAAACACACAACCGCGCACAACATCTGGCAGGTGATCCTGGCTTCTTCGGCTGGCACCCTGATCGAATGGTATGATTTTTACATCTTTGGCAGCCTGTCTGCAATTATTGCTGAAAAGTTTTTCCCGCCCAGCAATCCTGATCTTGCTTACATTATGACGCTGGCCACATTTGCAGTGGGATTTGTAGTCCGGCCTTTTGGGGCGATTGTGTTTGGCAGACTGGGGGATATAGTCGGGCGGAAGTATACTTTTTTACTTACACTACTCATTATGGGTGGGTCTACCTTTGCCATTGGCCTGGTACCGGGGTATGGAACGATTGGTATACTGGCACCGATTGTCGTGCTATTACTACGATTATTGCAGGGATTGGCCCTGGGCGGGGAGTATGGGGGTGCTGCGACTTATGTGGCGGAGCATTCGGCGCATGATAAAAGGGGGTACTATACCAGTTTTATACAAACAACGGCCACACTGGGCTTGTTTGTATCGCTGGCGGTGATATTGATTACCAGGAGTAGTATGACTACGGAGCAGTTCAATGACTGGGGATGGCGGGTGCCATTCTGGTTGTCGGTGTTGCTGGTGCTGATGTCTTATTATATCAGGATCAGGCTACAGGAGTCGCCGGTATTTGCACAGTTGAAGGCGGAGGGCAAGACGGTAAAGAACCCTATAAAAGAGAGTTTTGGGAAAAAAGAGAACCTGAAACTGGTGTTGCTGGCGCTGTTTGGAGCAGCCATGGGGCAAGGGGTAATTTGGTATACAGGGCAGTTTTATGCGTTGTCGTTTTTGCAGAAGACCATGAATATTGAGTTTGTGCAGTCGAATATAATTATTGCGGCGGCGCTGGTGTTGGGCACACCGTTCTTTATTTATTTCGGTTGGCTGTCAGATAAGATCGGGAGAAAGAAAATCATGATGACAGGGATGCTGGTGGCGGCACTGGCGTATTATCCGATCTATGCGAGGATGGATAAGATTGGGAATATTAGTTTGAAAACGGAGGATAAGGCGAAGTATACAATAGAGAATTCGATGATGAGGAATGAGAAAATGCAGAATGTGGAGA
>NZ_JBCNKH010000125.1:0-9178 GCF_039596135.1 Chitinophaga sp. | reverse complement strand
TGATCCAGATCTTCCAGCAGGATACGCCAGGAAACACCATCTACTACCAGGTGATGCGCCAATAACAGCAAGCGATCCTCTTCCGGCAAATGGAACAATACTGCCTGGAACAAGGGCCCATGGCTCAGGTCTAAACTACGCTGAAGACTAGTACACAGCTCCTGGAAGCCCGTTTCATCTACCGTATGCTCGCCCCAGCCATAACCCTGCGACTGCCCCAGGTTCTCCTGTTCCCAAATGCCTCCTTCCAATGGCCGGTATACCATCCGCAATCCATCATGATGTAATACCAGCTGATCCAAACTCTGGCACAAACAAACCACAGATAATCGATCCTTTGCAGCCAATACTACCGACTGGTTATAATGATGCTTGTCTGCACTCTTATTGCTAAAGAACAATCGCTGGATAGGGCTTAAGGGTATAACACCACTTACTATCCCCTGATCCCCTATCCGGCCGCCATTCCGCTGCATGCGCCGGCTCAATGATGACAGCAACGGATATTTTAGTACATCCTGTACACTGATGGTATAACCCTGCTGTTTTACACGCGACACTACCTGGATGGCCTTGATAGAATCCCCTCCCAGTACAAAGAAATCATCTCCTGTACTGATCAGGGCCTTATTCAGCACCGCACTATAAACCCCTGCCAGCACCGACTCCGCCTCAGTAACCGGCGCTATGTAATTTATCACCTCCGATAATCCATCCGGATCCGGTAATTGCTGCTTATCTATCTTTCCATGTGCTGTCAATGGAAATGATTCCAGCTTTACAAAATGAGACGGCACCATATACGATGGCAACTGTTCCAATAGCCAGATGCGAAGACTTACAATATCAGTGTCTGCATCTCCGGTAAAATAACATACCAGTTCCTTTTCTCCTCCCGGACGTACCTTTACCGTAACGATACTTCCACTTACTCCTACATGTCTTTCTGCCTGTGCTGCGATCTCACCCGGCTCTATCCGGTAACCACGGATCTTTACCTGTTCATCACGGCGACCCACAAAAACAAGGGTTCCCTCTTCCGTCCATTTACCCAGATCTCCGCTGCGGTACATCCGGTAGCCTTCACGGAAAGGATCTGCTACAAACTTTTCCTGGCTCAATGCATCATTATTCAGGTAACCGCGCCCTACACTGTATCCTCCTATACAGATCTCTCCAACCACCCCTATCGGGCATAACGCAAAGCCGGGCGTAAGTATGTAGATAGCGGTATTATTTATAGGTTTGCCGATGAGGACAGGTTTATTTTCTTCCAGCAGCGCAGCCACACAACCTACAGTCGTTTCCGTGGGCCCATATTCGTTGTAAATGTCCATATCAGCATTCATATGCTTCAGAGTATGTATATGCTCAGGAGTGATCTGTTCACCGCCAATGATGGCCCGCCTGATACACGTAGTGGAAATGCCCCCAGCTTTCAGAAAACTAATATGAGAAGGGGTCAGCTTTATGCTATTGATCCCGCTGTCCTCCTTAAGATTGTCTGTAAGCATTGTCAGCAAATCAGCTGATTGCCCATAAATGGTGAGCATACCACCCATCGTGAGGGTACAAAATATGCTGGTCAATGTAAGATCGAAAGACAGGGAGGTCACCAATCCAAATGAAGGCACCTCTCCTGCTTTAAAATAATACTGATCCGCCCATTGAATATAGTTGAACAGGTTGCCATGCGTGATCAGACAACCTTTAGGGAGGCCGGTAGAACCAGATGTGTAAATAATGTAAGCTATATGCGCCGGAGTAATCGCTATGCTGCGAAAATCGCGTACGCTCTGCATCATTGACAACTGAATGTCCAGTGCTACAATAGCACCGGTATAGCTGTCCAGGCTGAACATATGATCTGTACTGGTCAATAGCACATCAATACCTGCATCCTTCAGGATAAAATCCCTGCGGGTAGCGGGATAATCAGTGTCTATTGGTATATAGGCCGCTCCTGTTTTCCAGATGCCTAAGATGCCTACGATCAGGTGCATAGAGCGATCCAGGAATATCCCTACCCGCTTGCCGCTCAGATCACCGTACTGCTCAAGCAGGTGATGGGCCAGGCGGTCAGATTGTTCATCCAGTTCGCCATAAGTAAGCACTTCCTCATTATATTTTAATGCGGGTACTTCAGGATGCTGAAGGGCTTTCTCTTTAAAAAGGGAAAGTACAGAGCCGCTAAGAAAAGGAGCTGACCAGGAAGGATTGAACCGGGTCAGTATCATATTTCTTTCTTCGCTGCGCAGGCAGTCCAGCTGATTAACAGGAGTAACCGGAGCAGCTACAATAGCATCCAGGAGCTGCCGGAAATGATCGCTCATACGCTCAATGGTACGGCGGGAAAAAAGGTCGGTATTATATTCAAGCGAAAGATAAAGCCCGGAGCTGGACTCCATGAACATAAAAGTAAGATCAAACTTGCTTACTACATGGTCCATTTTTTTATACCAGCTAACCGCAAGCTCATCCAGCCTTTGATCATTTTGTAGATTACCATCATCATGCAGGTCGATGAATACATCGAACAGGAAATTCCGGCTCATATCCCTTTGCAGTTGCAGCTGATGCTGCAGTTCATCCAAAGGGAATACCTGGTGCTCATAGGCTGCCTTTGCCACCCCGATAACATGATCCAACAATGAAAGGAAACTTTCTTCTCCTCTGAACCGGGTCCTTAATGCCAGCGTGTTCAGGTATAATCCTATTTGCTCTTCCAGGTCCAGGTGATCTCTTCCAGCTACTGGGGTACCAATAATGATATCTTCCTGGCTGGTATAGCAGTGTAGCAATGCATTGACGCCTGCCAGCAGGGCCATAAAAAGCGTTCCTTCCCTTTCCTGCGCCAGTTTTTTCAATCCGGCTGCAGTGCCTTTATCGATGGTGCTGTATATGATACCTCCATTAAAAGTTTTAAAGGCAGGTCTTGGATAATCGGTGGGCAGGGATAACACGGGCAGCTCTCCATCCAGGTGATGCATCCAGTAGTCTTTATGCACTTCAAATGCACCTTTTTCCAGGCGGGTTTGCTGCCAGTGCGCATAGTCTTTGAACTGTATGCGCAGCGGGGCTGGCTGCTGCAGGCCTTTTGTATTGTACAGGAGCAGCAATTCTTTAATAAGGATGCTCATAGACCAGTAATCACTGATAATATGATGCATCGTGTAGGAAAATATCCATTTCCCATCATCCGTTTGCCAAAGCCCTGTACGAAGCAGCGGCCCGTTTGCCAGGTCAAATGGTGTAACACAGGCTGCTTTTACCAGCTTTTCTGCAGCTGCTTCGGGATCAGCTTCCGCTCGCAGGTCCTGGTATGTTAAAGCCACCGCTGCTGCTGCAGGAGAGAGTATAAATTGGCAGACATTGCCTTGCTCATCCTGCCTGAATACGGTACGGAGGCTTTCATGCCGCGCTGTAAGCAGGTACAGTGCTTCATTAAATAAAGCGATATCTAATTTTCCTTCAAAGACATAGGCACCGGATATATTGTAAGCAATATTGCTTTCTTCAAACTGGCTGAGTACCCATATCCTTCTTTGAGATGAGGACATAGGGTAACTAGCCTGCGCGGGGGCAAGCGGTATCTGGCGATGATCTGCTGCCTCACCAGCCGATAAGAATCGAGCCAGCTCTTCCAGGGTATCATGTATAAAGATATCCGCTACCTTGACCTTTATCCCCAATATTCTTTCAATACGCGACGTAAGCTGTATTGCCCGGAGAGAATGACCGCCTATACTAAAGAAAGAAACATTCCTGCCTATACGCTCCAGCCCTAAGAGCTCTTTCCAGACGGCTTCCAGGGCTATTTCCATGTTTCCGGCAGGGGGCTGAAAATCAGCGCCACCCATGATCACATCTATCGGGAGGGGTAATGCCCGCTTGTCTACCTTGCCATTGATATTGAGCGGAAACTCTTTCAGATGAATAAAATAAGAAGGGATGATCTGCGGGTTCAATACTTTGCCCAGTAAATAGCGGAGCTGGTGGTCGGGTATCTTTACTCCGGTATAATAGGCAACAAGACTTGCCAGGTTGTCATCTGATCTGTATAAGGTCACTACACTACCTGTTATATTTTCCAGTCCCAGTATAGCGCCTTCCACTTCTCCCAGCTCTACCCTTACCCCGTTCACTTTTACCTGGTTGTCCAGTCTTCCCAGTACTTCTATATTCCCATCAGGCAGGTAGCGACCTACATCACCTGTCTTGTAAACAATATCCCGGCCGTCATCTACCAGGGGATTTTGCACAAAGGTGGTGCTGGTAAGGGCCTCATTATTGTAATAGCCTTTTGTGGTAAAAGGCGTTTTGATAAAGATCTCACCGGTTTCTCCAATTCTGCAAATACGCTTGTCTTTGATAATAGCGATCGTGGTATTGCTGATAGGCATACCTACAGGGATCACATGAGAAGGATTATCAGAAAGCTGTGTGATCCTGTAAAAGGATTTAATTAATGTTGTTTCGGTAGGGCCATAAATATTTACCAGCAGGGTATGATCTCCTGCTCCCTTCCGCCAGCTCATGATATCCTTTGTAAATAGCAGCTCTCCTCCCAGCAGCATATACCTGAGCGCCAGCAGATCATACATACCGGCGGGGCTGGCAAGGAGCTCCTTTGTCATGACCCTGAAAAGGGAAGGTACACAATGTACCATATTTATTTTTGAGATCGCCAGCCATTCCAGCAATTGTGCCGGGTTCTTTTTCACTTCCGCGGGGGGCACAAATAATGTTCCCCCGGATACAAGCGCAACGAATACATCACGCAGGTAAGCATCAAAAGTGGTCTGTGCCAACTGGCTATAATGGAAGGTCTCATCCAGGCCAAACTCACCGATCTCCCAGTGAATAAAATGGCTCAGACCTGCATGCGAGCCAACGATTGCTTTTCCATCTCCGGTAGAACCGGAGGTATAAAAAATATAATTGCTACTGTCTCCATTGCCCAATAATGCAGGATCACTGTGCCAGCTTTTCTGCTCTTCCAGCTCATACGCCTGCAGTTGTTTTTCCTGGTAACTGAAAAGCCGGTATTCATGCGCCGCATTGACCACTATCAGATGTTCAATGCCATTCATGAACCTGTCGGCTGCCCTTAGCAGTTTCTCCAACTCTTCGGCGGAAGTAATGACAATACCATTGAAAGTTTCACTAAAAATCTGATTCAGCCGCTTCTCTGACAGGGAAAGATCAAACGGAAGATAGATGCCGCCGCTTTTAAAAACCCCCAGTAAGGCGGAAACCGCCTGAATGGAAGGAGGTACCATCGTATTCACAATGGTTCCCGGTGTGCAGCCGATACTACGCAACAGATGTGCAAGCCTGTTGGCATGGATATTAAGGTCCCTGTAGCTGATCTGCTCCCGCTCATCCTGCACTGCAATACGATCGGGGAATTTATAAGCAACTTGTTCAAATACGCTGTGAATGACTTTCTTGTCCATAGTGATCATTTCCTTATAAAAAAATACTTTTATTGGTCCTTTCAGGCCTGCCTGCTGATCGCAGACTGCGCTGCAATACTTTGTAAACGTGTTGTAAAATCCTGCATATTGACGTTGCCCGTATATGCTTTCGTGTATCCTCCTTCTTCCAGCTCCAGGACATACAGGGACGACATGTTCTCGTCTGTACTTAATTTTCCGCCGATGAATACAGGTTTGTCTTTCATGATATCCATATCCCGGACCCGCATGATCAGTTCCCTGCCTTCTATATAACCGTGACCGTTAATTGTAGATACAACCAGCAGATCGGGATGGTACTGGTTACAGGTGTCCAACACCACATCATAGGGAACACTTGGCCCCAGGTTGATCACACTGAAGCCTTGCTCTTCCAGGAAAAGCGATATGAACAGCAGATTCCAGTTATGGGAATCTGATGGAATAGTGGTAAGTACAGCAATTGGTTTCATTAGAAATAATTTATCCGTGGGAAGAAGAGAATTGGAGGCTGTCATACTTTTGCTGATTAAAAGAAAGCATCTTCAGCAGCTCTGCCGAAGAAAGCCTTGCTTCCTTTCTCAATGCGTTTTTCCGGATATGTGGTGAAAAGGGAACTTTACCGATATCTGACCAGTAAATAAAACCGTCAACATCTACCTTTGCCTGGGTCAATCGCTTATTATCCGGATGAAGGCAGAAGGGTATATCCCAATATCCTTTCTTAAATACGCTCATCAGGCTTTTTCCGATATCGCTGTGCTGGTTAAGCAACAGGTTGATAAGGAAGTCTGCTTCCTCATATATCCGGGAGGTCCATTCAGGAATATCGGGCTGTAAAAAACGATGGGCAAATGCTGTTATGGCTACTTCGTTGCACATATTAAGGGCATTGACATTATCGGTTATGGAGGGGATCTGGTGGGCTTCCTTCACGGTTTTCACGATCAGTCTTTCTGCACCACCTCTTACGGCAGCCCGTGCGCTTTCTTCAATGATGGCTTTTGCCCCCTGGTATGAAAGCGGGAATTTTCCCATGAAAGTATAGAACACTATATGCCATTCACTTTCCGGCCCGAGGTATTTTCGTCCCAGCTGGCGCAGCACATTCAGGCCAGCTATATCCTGCGTTGTATGTGTGCCCTGTGCCAGGCTGAGAGAATAGGACCTGATTCCCCTTTCCATCATGAACAGCGTTTCAGCAATAGTAATAGCGATCAGCAGAGAAGGCGGGCATAACTGCCCCATCATGCATCCGCCAAAGCTTTCTATATGCCCCATTCCATTCCCTGCCGCCGCAAATAATTTGCAACAGGTGCTCCAGGCTTCCACACTTCTCTTCAGGGAAATTCTTCCATAA
This sequence comes from Chitinophaga sp., assembly GCF_039596135.1. Lineage (GTDB taxonomy): Bacteria > Bacteroidota > Bacteroidia > Chitinophagales > Chitinophagaceae > Chitinophaga. The sequence goes on along the minus strand of NZ_JBCNKH010000125.1, from coordinate 2,359 downwards.
GGGAAACAATAAGAAACAGGGCCACCCTCAATGGCATCGATACCGGCATCGATAGTGGCCTTGAAAATCTCTTCCGGCAAGGGGCTTCCATGCCGCACCTGGACAGGGAAATCGGGAGCACGCAGGCCTTCTATAAGCCGCCGGTTCTCTTCACGGGAATAACTCACGATGGGATAACCGTTCAGGACCATTCCCTTTCTGATAGCATCGGCAGCGCCTTGAAAATTGCTATTACGTGTAAAACTGTCCAACGTAATAGTGCCTATTGAGGGTGCGTCTATTTCCTTCACTGCATGGAGCCCACTACGCATTACGTCAATATCACTGAAGCCCATCCTGGGCTGAACCACCAGGCGGCCCTTGCCTGCATATTCTTTAATAAAATGATGGAAATAAGCCGTATTGACCATCATAAAGCAATAGGGCTTTCCATTCCTACACCGCTATAACAGAAGTCTACTGTTTTTCTGGCCAGCAGATCAAGTGCATCGATATATGGAGTGTCCACTGCAAGTGGGTCAATACCGATGGATACCTCTGTGCAGCCTCCTATAAAAAGGTCTACACCTTTCGCTACGAGCCTGTCCATAGCTGTTGTCATCATGCCCTTTGCCTCATCAGAGATCACAGCCGACTTAAATCCATTTTCCATGAACAATGCGCGCATAAAGATGGATTCCTGGTCTTCCGGATCAAGGGTTACCAGTTCTACACTTTGGTCCTTTAATGCTTTGTGGTAGATACCTCCATTGATAGCTCCGGTACCGGCCAATACACCTATTCTTTTAGCATCAGGATAGTTTTGGCGAATATGTTCTGCAATGAGGTCTAACGGGTTCATTACCCTTGCGTGCGCATATACACTGATCTGTTCATAGTAATAATGAACGGTCATACATGTCAGGGCTATTACATCCACTTTGTTCTGATTAAAAAGCTCCAACGATCTGTAAATGGCTGACATAGGTGATTCTCCGTTATAGATAACGGCCTTTGTCCTGTCTGGGATTACCGCATTATTATGGAAAAAGATCTCAGGAAATTCCTGGTCCTTTAAGGCAGGAGAATAATCGATGACCTTATTTAGGAACAATGCTCCTGCACGGGAGCCCATGCCTCCTATAATTCCGAGTTTCTTCGGGGTATTCATACTAGTTGTTTTAGGGAAATATGTAAGAGTAAAGAGTGATCAAAAATCATCACTTACAGTGGCGCTGAAACCTGCTGTATAATTGGAAATGCGGACATTTTCTGCTGCAACAGATTGAGGGTGATCAATCCGGATAGATGTCTGTAAGGGATGAATAGCGACAGAAGAGTCTTTTATTATGGTGGTTATCAACTGTATAAAATGATCTTTTATTTGAGAAATGAACGCTTCTTCATGGGCATTTTTATTGTAAGTGAACCTGAATACCAGCTGCTCTCCCGGTACTACAATGATGCTAAAATCATAATCATTTGTATCATATATCTCTGTTAATACACAATTTGAAATATACTGCTTGTCGGCTACCTGTTGTTGCATCCATTCCTGTACCGGGAAATTCTCAAACGTGAGCGTATGCGCAAACAGTCCCTGTTTAAGAGGGGTTTGAGCCTGAATAGCTGCCAGCTGTGTATAGTGATGAGGAAGCCCCGCTATAAAAGATTGCTGTACGGACAATAACAGCTCTTTCACACTCATCTCCCCTTCCAGCCGTATACGCACTGGGATCGTGTTGATGAATAATCCTATCATCTCCTCTACACCTTCCAGCTCCGCTGGACGGCCTGATACTACTGTGCCATACAAAACCTCTTCCTCTCCACTATAACTGCCCAACAAGATGCCCCAGACTGTCTGCAGGAAGATATTCTCCGTGATACCCAGGCTCATGCATAATTCCCGAAGACCTGATCGTTGTGCGGAGGGCAAACTAAACCCTATACTTCCACCTGCAAAAACTCCCTTATCACCTACTACCTGTTTCGGCAAGGCACTCACCCGGTCATAACCGGACAGGTAGGTACGCCAGTAGGATAGGCTCGCTGACATATCCCGCTTTTCAAGCCACTTTATATAATCTGAATAAGGATATACAGCGCCCAGGACTTCTCCCTCATATAACCGGAAGTACTCCCTGATCAGCAGGCTGCTGCACCAACCATCCATGATGATGTGATGATGGCTCCAGATGAACTCATACCGGCTACCTCCAAGGTATAATACTTTTAACCGCATCTGAGAACCCTGCTCCAGGTCAAACCCTGCACGACGGTCTGCTGCACGATAAGCGGCTACGTCTACATCCGCTACTCCTGACAGATCCTCATAGCTAAATCCCGAACGAACTCCTGACCTTACAAGTCGGAGGCC
>NZ_JBCNKH010000124.1:0-9892 GCF_039596135.1 Chitinophaga sp. | reverse complement strand
CGCCTTTTGCAATAGAAATAGCAAAGATGTTTCTCCAAACGCCCCTGTCATAATCGATTCCTGCCAGGTCATCCAGTTCTGTGTCAGGTGCATAATTTTTCAGAAACTGCTCAGAGAGTGCCAGCTTTTTATCTGCATCCCGCTCATTCACCATCGCTTTGTAATCGGCCAGCTTCTTTATAATCCCATTAGGATATTGGGCACTGATAGCAGCCCGGATAGAATCACCTCTTTCTTTTTTATTCAGGAATTGTTCGTTAATCAAAGCCAGTGTGAACAAATCTTTCTGAGAAAGATTGGGAGCATGTAGCAAATACCCCGCAGCGTTATTAATTGTTCTGGAAGTATCTGGACTCAACCCAGCCTGACGCTCCATAGCTGCTCTAGCCCTTACATAAGGCCAGATAAAAGTTCTGCCTGCTCTCCAGTAACCAATCTCCTGCCCCATCCAAAAGAACATGGCAGAATCGCCGATACTAAAATCTTTGTAATAACCCGGTATACCCATCTGGTAATCGCGCGCACGCAGCGTTCCATAACCTGCATACGCGGCTTTCCACTGCCTGCCCGGCTCTGCACCCATAATAATGTACCCTGTATCATTGTTATTATCACTGACCTCCCCAGCCCGGAACTTAAACGCCCACAACCCTTTATCGCGGGTTAAAGGCACGGTAGCTGTATATCCGCTGTCAGTCTTTGTCAATGGCAAATCATGTGCAGTCCAGTGATAGGTAGTATCAAAAATATATACAGCACCGAGAATAGGTTTGCCTGTCTTCAATAAGGAAGAATCAGGCCGATACAACAGGTTAACGGTATCTCCGATGTAAGATCGTTCGGGTGTCATTTTCAACCGCTTACCCTGCGCCTGCGTGCCTTTAAAGGCACACAGGGCAAGGATAAAAAGGCAACTGCTCTTAATTCCTTTCATTTTATTATCATGGATTTTGTTCGATCTCAGGATTCAGATTGATATTGTAAGTAGCAATCGGGAATACATACCTGTTGCTGGAGGGTTCCAGTGTATAAGTTTGTCCTCTCCAGGTACGCGTATAGGTTTTGGTAAATAAAGGATCATCTTTCAGACGACGCTGATCCAACCATGGCAACAGGCGGCACATAAATTCTCTTTTACGTTCCTGCACTACTTTTACGATGGCATCATTCTGATCTGTAGCTGTCATCGCTACATAGTCGGCCGCTGCAAAACGTTTCTGTCTCAGCAGGTTCACCTCATCCATCGCCCCCCCGGCATTACCTGCACGTGCCAGACTTTCTGCCTTGATCAGCATCATTTCCGGAACAGATGTACCAATGTTTCTGTTCTCATAGTTCAGCTGTTCCATGCAGAAATAACGACCAGAATAACCATTACCAAGGTAAGTGGCAGCATCTCTTGTAAACCACTTATAACGTTGGTCTGTTGTACCCAGCAGGCTAAGCATTTCACTACTTAATCTCAGGATATTAGGAGAATAAGTATTATAGGAAGCTGCTATCTTGCCGAAAATAATTTCAGGATCGCTCTTACGGTAAGGGAAAGAAGTCATGGTAGCCAGATCCTTCAGTGTGCTTTGCAGTAATAAAGCACTGTCTGCATAAGTACCTGCATTTGTGTAATCACTCATCAGCAGGTACATACGTGCCAGCAGGGAATATGCTGCGGCTTTATCGGGCAGGGTATTATATGCGCTCGCGTTTGGCAGTGATCTTACAGCTGTTTTCAGGTCAGCTTCTACCCTGCTATATACAGCAGCTACAGTGGCCCTGTTTAGTTGCTGATTAAGGTCCGGGGTAAGTACCAGCGGCACACCCAGGTCAGAAGATGCAGTACCACTATTATAAGGTTTTGCATATTCATTTACCAGGTTTATGTACGCATCTGCTCTGTGCGTAAGCGCCTCCGCCATCAGTTCTGCTTTGGTGGAATCAGTTCCGCCTGTGCTGGTTGGTACCTCATTTATAATCACATTACAGTTATAGATACGTCCATAATAAGTATCCCAGTCACCATCATGATCGGTTGTTACTTCATAAATAGGCGATTTCCAGGTATACACATTTTTCATATACAGGTAAGAACTGTACCCATCTATCGTCACCTGCTGTACACTGTCTGCTATTTCAACATCAGCCGCCGCCCAGTCTACCATTTTCTCTCCATACTCAAAAGTAGACGTATAATTCAGGAGGTAACGATAGTTGTCTGTAGCACCTGCAATCAGGCTACCCTGTGTTTTTATATCGGTATATTTACTGCAGCTGCTGGCCAGTGCAAGACCACCTAGCAACAGCGTAGAGATATATTTACTTTTCATTGTTAATTTAAATTTTGGTTAGAACCCTACATTCAACATCAGACTATATTGTGGCGTAGCAGGCAGGTGCAGCACATTGCTGGCCAACACCGGTACATAATCAGGATCCAGTCCCAGCTTGTTCTTTTTCCATATCAAACCAAGATTACGTACAGCGCCACTTATTTTAATATTTTTTGCAAATACTTTTCCTGCCATTTCAGAAGGCAGCTGGTATGCCAGTGAGATTTCACGCAGGCGGATATAGTCTCCAGGCTGAATATTGATATCTGAATAAGCATAGCGCAGCACTGAAGTTCCTGCATACGCCCCCGCTACACCGGGTACAATTGTATTGGCTTCGTCACCGGCTTTCTGCCATCTTTGGGCAATATCTGCAGATGTGTTGTAATACAGTTTTCTTGATGATGGATACTGCGTAGCCACCGGCGCACGAAATACAGAACCGAAGCTATAAGTAGCCAATACAAACATAGACCAGTTCTTATACCGGAAAGTATTCTGTACGGAACCATACACAGGTGCTGTTCTGCGCCCCGCATATTTCACCGCTTTCATATCGGTCACCGCCTTGTTAGCATGCACTTTATTACCATCCTGGTCATAGATCATCGTCATACCAACACTGTCAAGACCAGCATTCCTGTAGGCGAAAAGTGCATCTGTAGCATACCCTTCTATATAACCTGAGAAACTGGAATAAAAGGAAGTAGTAGGTTTCAGTAAACTGCTGGTTACTTTGTTGGTATTGTAAGAGAAATTTACGCCCAGGTTCCAGCCAAAATCTTTTGTATCTACAATCGCTCCGTTGATACCCAGGTCAACCCCTCTGTTGATCATGTTGATACCATTACGCTGAATCGTATTGCTGGCTCCCAACAGGGCAGGATTCACTTCCAGCGAGTAGATGATATCTGTACCCTTTTTGTTGTACAGATCAATGGTACCACTCAGCCGGCCATTCAGTAAACTGTAATCAATACCAAAGTTAGTCACATATGTATTTTCCCATTTCAGCGCAGGATTCGCTGGCGAAATAATGGAAGCATAAGGTAATCCCGTTTGTGAATCAGAACTACCTAATGATATGTTTGTAAACGGACGCAGGTCCTGGTTAATATTGCCATTCACCCCAAACGTAGCACGTGCGCGCAGGGAATTGACCCAGGTAATATCCTGCATAAATCCTTCCTTAGACAGGTTCCAGCTTAAACCGGTAGACCAGAATGGTTTTGCACGGTACTTTCTGTCCAGACCAAAGTTGTTATAGTCATCATAGCGTACACTACCAGACCAGGTATATTTAGACTTATAAGTATAAGCAGCATTACCATAATAAGACAGATAACGCTTAACTTTATCCGTCTGCTCAGGATAACCACCGAGATAACCACCGGAATAATCCATAGTAGCATAATAGGTACCATAAGGAGTTACCACACCTATACCCGTCTGCGGATTGTATCCATAAATTGTATATGAATTAGCGCTGTTTAATGTCTGCCGGGCCTCCATACCTGCCAGTGCACTGATCTGGTGATCTTCATGAATCGTACGGTTGTATGTGAACTGACCGCGTGCACTGTAATTATTCATATTATTGTTTGTTGCATTCAGTATACCACCGTCCGGGAAATTATGAGTCAGCGTCGTGCCGGACCTCACGGTACCTTTGTTGTACAAATCTCTCACATACGCACTGTTCACATCTCTCATATTACGGATAGTAAAGAAATCACGCTCCTGCATATAGGCAGCATTGAATCCAAGACCTTTGAACAGCGGAACATCAAGGGTAATAGTACCTGAATAGTTGTTATCACGGGTACGGTTATTATTCATCTTCAATTCGTCCAGGTAGTTGGTAGACCATTTCCTGTAACCCAGGTTGCCCAGTGAATCCGCATAATGCTGACCAATGGTATAATAAAAATTGTCATGAATATCATCGTAAGGCATGTAGGTATTTGAACCATTCAGCAACGGCGTTAAACCAATTCCATTAGTAGAATAGTTAAAAAAAGCACCTTTCAGGCTTACCCCCAGTGTGATAACCTTCATGATTTTAAACTCCTGGTTGGCAGTCACATTAATACGCTCTCCATAGTTGCCTACAGTACTTGTATTTTCTTTTGCATAGGAACCAGACAGGAAATAAGTATGTACATCTGTACCACCGCTTACAGACAGATTGTAATTCTGTGCATCTGCTGGTTGCATAAGGTATTGACTCAACTGACTGTAATTATTACGCTGGCTCAGTTCAGCTACCTTTGTATCGTATTCACTCTGCGTGATACGACCGGATTTCAACTGAAATGCCAGGTCCACACCTTTATCTACATAATACTTAAGCCCGGAGCTATAAGGATTGTAAGATGCATCAGTAATAATACCTTTATCAACCAATTCTTTGTCAAAAGCTAAAGTCTGGGCACTGTTCATGAGTTTCAGGTAACCGATGTCAGGACGTGCCTGGCGGCTATAACCAACTCCAAAATTCACAGCAGGGGTACGTACCCGTCCTTTCTTAGTCTGAATAACAATCACACCATTTGCTGCACGGGAACCCCAGATAGAAGCGGCAGCGGCATCGCGCAGAAAAGTAATCTGCTCGATATCATTTGGGTTCAGGTTTTTCAGGTCCATCTCAGTTGGAAAACCATCTACCACTACCAGTGGACTTCTTTCACTGCTCAGGGTAGTATTACCACGAATATTATAATTATAGTTATTAGCACCAATCGTACGTGTATTGCTCGAAGGTGCAGGCGTTACGTTGTCATACACAAAAGAGTTATCACCAGCAGTGATCTGCATCTGCAAACCAGGCACCATACCTTCAAGACGGTTAATCACGTTTGCAGTAGGCGTCTTTTCCAGTTCTTTCGCAGTTACTACGCCAAAGGAACCTGTTGCACGTTCTTTAGGCAGGTTTACATAACCGGTAGAAACTACTTCAACCGGTTTCAGGTAACCTGTTTTATCTTTCAGCGCTACCCGGTAATAAACTGCATTTGTTACAGGCATTGTCTGACTTTCATACGCGATGCAGGACACCTGAATTTTCTGTGCAGTCACAGGAACCTTCAAAGTAAAATCTCCGTTCTTACTGGTTACAGTCATATACTTTGTACCAGGTACCATAATTGTCGCAGAAGAAACAGGGGCCATTGTTTCGTCGGTCACCACACCCACCAGCACACGCGTCTCCGTACCCGTTGTATCAAAGGACCTGTTAGTTTGCACCTGCGTCATCTGTACAGCAGGCTTCCCGGAAGCTGCCTGTTCAGAGGCAGCTTCTTCAGGAGCCACATGGTTGGTTTTGTCCTTTTCTTTTGTTTTATCAGAAGTACCGTAAATAGCATACTGTGACCCGCCCAGTTTTCTGAACTTCAGGTTGTATGGCTTCAATACAGCAGAGAGATAGTCTTCTATCTTCCTGTAACTGTCATCAGTCGGCTCATTCACACGCTTGTTGCTGACCAGTTCATCTTCATAGATAAAGGAAACATGAAATTGCTTTGAAGCCCTGTTCAATGCTTCTTTCAATGTGAGTGTTGGTTGATTTTGGCTGGCTACGGCAGCAAACATCTGCATGCTGATGGCAAGCATCAGGCAACAGAAGGCCGCAACCTTTTTCAGATTGATCATGCCTGTAAGCAATTTTTAATGACAAAAAATAAAACGATAGCGTACCTGTTTCGAAACTTCAGTTCGGCTGTCCCTTGTTAAAATCAGTTGGGTGTTACAATGATGGTTGATCCCTGCTGTGTAACTTTTGCATCTAATATTACAGCAAGTGCGTTCATGAGAACTTCTTTATCGGTCAATTCTATTTCTCCGCTGATTGTCTTATTTAAGAGCGAAGAATCAGTTGCCTGAATCTGGTATCCCCAGTCGTCTTCCAGTACACCAAAAAAGTCGGCTACAGTAGTCTGGTCCAGTTGCAGCTTGTGCTGCTGCCAGCCCGTTACTTTGGACACGGGTACTTTCTTTTGTACTAAATCCTTATGTTCACTATCATAGCGGGCCATATCACCCGGTTGAGACAGGATCAGTTTTTTCTCAGCAGAAGCAGCTACCATTAATTTTCCTGTATTTAATACAACAGCTGTAACGCCTCTGCGGTTGCGAATGTTGAAAGATGTTCCCAGTACATGTACGTCCACACCATTGCTGTGTACGTCAAACTGCTGGTCTACGCTCTTTTTTACATTGAAAAAAGCTTCCCCTTCTATCCATACTTCCCGGTTGGTCCATTCTTTCCTGTACGTGATAGCAGAGTGCCCGTTCAGGGTTACTTCAGTGCTGTCAGGCAGGTATATTCTCTTAATTTCTCCAAAGTTGGAGGTTATGTTCACCTCCCTGTTTCCCGGGCGGAAAATCAGCCAGGAAGCAGCGGCAATAACGCCTACGGCTACAGCGGCGCGGGCAATATATACCAGCGGATTTTTGCGCACATAGATCTTATTATTACCTATATTATTATAGATCTCATCCCACATTTCACGTTGCTGCAGGGGCGTTGGGCGCTCATGTACAACGTAAAGGCTGCGGACAATAGCCACGGCGGTATCCACTTCGGCAGCTTTGTGCGGGTAGGCGGTCACAAATGATTGCCAGAATGCATTATTAGCTGCGTCAGGGAACTTTACCCACTCCAGGAAGTAAGGCGATGTAGCCAGTTGGTGACTGGTATAATTACTATAACTATGTATGGAGTGATGCATCCGTTCGTTCTGTTTTAAGGCCCTTTGAATATATAAAGACGAAAAAGGGGCAATTGTGCCCCATGATCTTTAACTTTTTTTTTAATTTTTTTTATCCCTTCAGGATAGTCAGCAGCAGCGCGGTTCCTGCGGCCCCACCCATCAGTTCTTTCAGGGCTGCCAGTGCCCGGGCGGTGAGCTTATAGGTACCCCTGATCTGCATGTTCATCAGATCCGCAATTTCTTCGAAGGAGAGATTTTCAAAAAAGCGGAGGTAGATGATTTCCCTTTGCTTGCTGGTGAGCTGGATGAGGGCTTCCTGCACTTTCTTTGAGAGGATGGCCTGTTCTTCACCGGCAATCAGGTGGGTATCCATGCCGATTTCGAAATGAAATTCCGGCTGCTCATCCGTATAAGTTGTATTGGCCCGGGATTTAAGCAGGCGGAAAAGATGGTTTCTGAATGATTTGAGCAGGTAGAAGCTATAGCCGCCTTTTACCTGCAATGACTGCCTGTATTTCCAAAGAGAGATGAAAGTTTCCTGCACAGCGTCCTCTACCAGGTGCATATCACTGGTAAATTTCCTGCCATAACTGTAAAGCTCATCGTTATATTGAAGGTATAACGCTTCAAGGCTGTTTACATGACTTTCCCGAATGCCATCCCATAATGATTGTTCTCCTGACAAACTGAGCAGATTTTTATTAATTGTATCTCGATTAGACGGTTTCATTATCCAACATACACCAGCCCCTTCAAAATTAATATATTATATGTACAAATACCTTTTTTTCCCTTTGCAATCAATTGCGATCACAATTTATTTTGTTGATTTCCAATATAGTTATACCTTTAAATAGCATGCATGCAATATCAAATTTGTCACTGTGAATGGCACTATTTTTTATCCACCCCAAACACTGATACACTAGCTGAGGCATTATTCACTTCCATATCCTAATTTATCTCCCGACAGCTTCCTCGGTCATTACCGCGATGGCTTGCTGTCCCATTTCAATTCACCCTAAGTATTAAGGCGCAAATTTTTCATTCACTCCCAAAAAACATCGCAGGAAATGTCTACTATCAAGATTTCCGACCTGGTAGCTGATTTACAAAAATCCAGCACCCAGTGGCAAGCCAGAGAAACTACCGTATCTCAGCTGCCTACCCCACAGCAGAAAGCCCTCCTTGGCGTAGTCGTAAACCAGGCAGAACTCGACGCCGTTATGAAAAAACGCGACGCCGCTGCCCCTGTAGCAAATTTTGCACTACAGGTAGACTGGCGCAACAGAAACGGTAACCACATCACCCCCGTAAAAGATCAGGGTGGCTGCGGATCCTGTGTATCCTTCTGTACGACTTCCGTAGTTGAGGCAATGGCTTCTATCGAAAAAGGGCAACTCCTCAATCTCTCTGAAGCAGATCTCCACTTCTGTTCCTCCCACGGTGCTAACTGTGGCGGATGGTGGCCTACCGACGCTTTCAATCAGATCAAAACACGTGGTATCCCGGATGAAGCCTGCTTCCCATACGCAAGCGCTTTCCCGGACAATAATATCTGGAAACAACCTCCTCACTGCACCGTAGCCCCTAACCGTGATGCTACAGCTGTAAAAATTACAAACTCAACCACCATCGCAAATATCGTAGAGCGTAAAAATTACCTGACCAACAATGGTCCCTGCTCTGCTGTTATGCACGTATACGACGATTTCTTCGCATACGCTGACGGTGTATACAAACACGTAAGTGGCGTAGATAATGGCCTCCACTGCGTAACCGTGATCGGATATTCCGAAACTGAAAAATGCTGGATCTGCAAAAACAGCTGGGGTACCGGCTGGGGTAAAGGCGGGTTCTTCAAAATCGGTTATGGCGAAGCCGGTATCGATACCGAATTCCCATTCTGGACTGCCAGTGGTGTAAAAATCCCTGCCCCTGCTCATGGCTGGCATGGCTATGAAAACCTGGGTGGCCTGCTCTCTTCCAGACCCAATGCCGTATCATGGGCTGCTAACCGCATCGATGTGGTAGTAAGAGGTATGGATAGCGCCGTATATCACAAATGGTGGAACGGCACCTCCTGGAATGGTTACGAAAGCCTGGGTGGTCAGATCCAGGGCGCTCCTGCTATCTGTTCCTGGGCCAGCGGCCGCCTCGATATCTTTGCCGTAGGGCTTAATCATCACCTGTACCACAAATGGTACCAGGGTGGCTGGAGCAACTGGGAAGATCTCGGTGGTACACTCTCTTCAGAACCTACCTGTGTAAGCTGGGGACCTAATCGCATCGATGTATTTGCACGCGGTATGAACTCCTCTATGTGGCACCTCTGGTGGGATGGCGCAGCATGGCATGGCTGGGAAGACCTGGGTGGCGTAATCACCTCTGCACCAGCCGTATCTTCATGGGCAAGTGGCAGACTGGATTGCTTTGCCCGTGGTCAGAACAATCACCTCTGGCACAAATGGTACGACAAAGGCTGGAGCAACTGGGAAGACCTGCAGTCAAACATGTTTGGTAGTCCTGCTGCCGTATCATGGGGTCCAAACCGCATAGACGTATTCTATCCAGGTCAGACCTACAACATGATGCACAAATGGTGGGATGGTCACAACTGGAGTGGCGACGAAAACCTCGGCGGCTTACTCTCCTCCGACGTGGGCGTTTCCTCCTGGGCTGCCGGCAGATTGGATTGCTTTGTGGAAGGCACCGACTCGCAGATGTACCACAAATGGTATGTATAAAATACCTCCCTATAAATCGCTTCTGCCTCCGGGCGGAAGCGATTTTTTCCTAAATTGTAATCCATGAACGCTGAAATCAAACAACTCACCCTCGGTACCTCTCTCCCTG
>NZ_JBCNKH010000123.1:0-10994 GCF_039596135.1 Chitinophaga sp. | reverse complement strand
GTTTTTGGAGAGGGTGAAAGGGGTGAGTTTGAAGTGAGAATTGAGTGATTAAAATGATAGAGATATTCTTCAATTTTTAATTTTTTGGTTAAAAATTGAAGAATATCTTTTTTTATGGGAAAAAATTTGTTTTTGACGAAAGAATGGGCGTATATTTGTGTTAACAGAACCCGCCGCGCTTCTCGTAAGATCAGCGTACCAGAGGCGGGACATTTTTTTTATATGAATTCCATTGAAAGATCGTTCCCGTTATTACCTGACCAGATTAAAATCCTTCAACAGCGTGGTTTAATAATAAATGATAGTGATGAAGCTAATCATTATTTAACGCATGTGGGATATTATAGATTGGCAGATTATTGGCAATTTTTTCAGAAAGAGAGTATTCGTAGTGCATTCATTGTTGGCGCTACTTTCGATCAGGTTACTGAACTATATAACTTTGATCGTGAACTCCGGTTATTATTATTAGATGCTTTAGAGCGTATAGAAGTATCTTTCCGTGCTATCATGATTAACATGATGTGTCCTGTTTATGGCTCAAATTGGTTCACAGATAAGACAATTTTTTTTAATGAAGATAGATTAAATGGTGTAATCGAGACGATCAACCGTGAGCTTGATCGATCGGATGAGCAGTTTATAAAGCAACATGATAAAGCGAAAAGTGGATTTGAACATCCCCCTGCCTGGGAAACCTTGCCTATCCTTTCTTTTGGCACATTATCCAAAATATATAAAAATATCCGGAATGATATTAAGGAGAAAAGAATAATTGCCAGGGCTTATGGCCTTCCCAAGGAAATATGGTTACAATCATGGATGCAGGTGGTATCTATACTTCGAAATTATTGTGCGCATCATTCAATGATTTGTTACAGAATGTATCTGTCTCGCCCCAGGGAGATTCAACTTATAAAACGTCCATGGATAAAAAACATTCCTGATGGGAATAAAGTTGAAAGTAAGCAATTGTACTATCAATTATGTATTGTTAGGTATTTATTGCACACAGCAAGTCCGGGGAATGATTTTAGTTATAGGTTGATGGAATTGTTGGTGAGGTATCGGGGGATTGATTTGGAAAGAATGGGATTTTTAGAGAATTGGGATGAGGAGGATTTATGGCAATGAAGTGGTTTGTAATTGTTGATTGCAGAAGGTTTGTTGTATTTAATGTAGTGTAGAAATAAGAAGAAAAATAGCGATTGGATAATGCTGGAATCATTTATTGAAAATTGATTTTTTAGGTGGGCAAAAATTTGTTTTTGTCTGATTAGTAATAGTATATTTGTAATAACAGTACCCGCCGCGCTTCTCGTAAGATCAGCGTACCACAGGCGGGGCATTTTTTTTGTATTAACTCCATTGATGATTATTTCCGTTATTACTTCAGCAAATTAAAATTCTTCGATAGTTTGGTTTAATAATAAATGATTCGGATGAAATGAATTATTTGTTAGTTTGGTGTTGCTGGCGATATTGGAGCGGTTAATGAGAGTTGAGTTGTGTCGGATTGGGAAGAAGAATAGCAATTGAATAATGCTCAAATCAATTATTAAGAAATGCTTTTTTAGGTAGCAGAAAAATTGTTTTTATCGAATAAATGAAAGTATATTTGTGTTAACTGAACCCGCCACGCTTCCCGTAAGATCAGCGCACCCGAGGCGGGACTTTTTATTTAATTTATATGAATTCCATTGAAAGACCATTCCTGTTACTACCTGACCAGATAAAAATTCTTCAACAATGCGGTTTGATCATAAATAGTTCTGACGAGGCCAATTATTATTTAAACCATGTTGGGTTTTATAGATTATCAGGTTATTGGCAATATTTGCAGAAAAACCATACCAGCGAGGCTTTTATTACTGGTGCTACATTCGATCATGTTATCGAACTATACAATTTTGATCGCGAACTCAGGTTACTATTACTGGACGCTATTGAGCGTATAGAAGTTTCTTTTCGTGCCAACATGATTAACATGATGTGTCCCTCTTACGGCTCAAACTGGTTTGCAGATAGGGCTATATTCTTCAGCGAAGAAAGGCTGAATGATGCAATTGAAACAATCAACCGTGAGCTTGAGCGATCTGATGAAGAATTCATAAAAGAACATGATCGCACGAAAAGCGGATTTGAGCATCCTCCAGCCTGGAAAACATTGCACATACTTTCTTTTGGCACATTATCCAAAATCTATAGAAATATACGAAGTGATATTAAGGAGAAAAAAGTAATTGCGAATGTTTATGGTCTCTCTAAAGACAAATGGTTTCAATCATGGATTCAAGTTGTATCTATGATTAGAAATCATTGTGCCCATCACTCATTGATTTGTTACAGGATGTTTTTGTCCCGTCCAAGAGAGATTCAACACGCTAAACTGCCGTGGATAAAACACATTCCTGATGGAAGCAAATTAGAAAGTAAACGATTATATTATCAGTTATGTATCGTTCGTTATTTATTACACACAGCAAGTCCGGGAAATGATTTTAGTTATAAATTAATGGAGTTGCTGGTAAAATATAGACATATTGATCTGGAACGAATGGGATTTCAAGAAAATTGGTATGAAGAAGACTTATGGCAATAAAAATGTTTTTAATTGTTGATTGTAGAAGGTTTGATGTATTTAGTGTGTTATAGAAATAAGAAGAAAAATAACGATTGGATAATGTTGGAATCAATTATTGAAAATTGATTTTTTAGATGGGTGAAAATTTGTTTTTGTCTGATTAGTAATAGTATATTTGTAATAACAGTCCCCGCCGCGCTTCTCGTAAGATCAGCGTACCAGAGGCGGGGCATTTTTTTTATATGAAGATTGAATTCATGAATCTTGAATTAAATTAATGGCAATAAAAAAGGCTGTTCTCAGAACAGCCTTTTTCAATCATTTTTATTTCAACCCATCACATATCTTCTTCGCTATGGTCGGCCCCTCATAAATAAACCCTGTATACACCTGCACCAAACTCGCTCCCGCATCCAACTTCTCCTGCGCATCTGCAGCTGTAAAAATCCCACCAACCGCAATAATCGGAATACTACCTTTCGTCTTCTGAGAAATATACCGAATCACTGCCGTAGCCTTTTCCTTCACCGGCAACCCACTCAAACCACCGGCACCAATTGCCTCTACTTCAGATTGCGGAGTTGCTAAACCTTCTCTGCTGATAGTGGTATTAGTCGCTACCAGCCCTGCCAGTTTAGTCTCTGTTACAATTTCTATAATATCATCCAGCTGACTATCAGTCAGATCCGGTGCTATTTTTAATAATATAGGTTTTGGCTTCGCCTTCTGCTCATTCAGCATCTGCAAATGATGCAATAACTGTTTCAATGGTTCTTTCTCCTGCAAAGCGCGTAAGTTTGGCGTATTGGGAGAGCTTACATTGACTACAAAGTAGTCTACCACATCAAAAAGCGCCTGGAAGCATTTTTCATAGTCACTAATCGCCTCTTCATTTGGCGTAATCTTATTCTTTCCGATATTCCCTCCAATAATGATATCCGACCTCCGTTTTTGCAACCTTTTCGCCGCAGGCACAGCCCCACCATTATTGAACCCCATCCTGTTAATCAGCGCCTTATCGGTGGGCAAACGAAACAAACGAGGTTGGTCATTACCTGGCTGAGCTACCGGGGTCACGGTCCCAATCTCCACAAATCCAAATCCCAGACTAGCCAATTCATCTGTATACTTTGCATCCTTGTCGAACCCAGCTGCCAAACCAACGGGGTTTTTGAAGGTCAGCCCCCATAAAGTCCGTTCCAGCCCGGTCTTTTTAGGCATACAAAATGAATGGAGAATCTGCTTGCCCATTGGCAGGCCATGCAATATCTGCAGGCCTTTCATTACCTGATAGTGGATTTTTTCCGGCGGAAAACGGAAAAACACCTTTTTGATTAAATTATACATGCGGGAACAAAGATAATGTTAAACCAGAAAAGCAAAAGAGAGATCCTCGTCATTTCCATGTTATCACAATCAAACTTTTATTATCTATAATTGCGTTGATCTTCATTCCGGAATACTATTTTTGTAACCGATATCATGCTAGACCGCCATACATTCGAAGCCATTTTTAAGGAGTACCATGCGCAGTGCGTGGCTTTTGCCGTGCATTATACCGGGGACGTTCATGAAGGGGAAGAAGTGGTACAGCAGGTTTTTCTCAAGCTTTGGGAGAAACGGCAGCAGGTGGATATTACCGGAATGGTGAAATCTTATCTTTTTGCCGCTATCCGGAATACAGCGATTAGTAACTGGCGGAAAGTTACTGTCAGGTCTGAAAAAGAACAGGCTTCGGGGTATGAGTTAGCCCCATCTGTGACGGCTTCCCAGGCATGGGAGCTGGAAAGGATGTACCAGCAGGCGCTGGAGAAGTTGCCCGAACGCTGTCGGGAGGTGTTTGTGCTCAGCCGGCAGCAGCAGTTGAAATATGCGGAGATAGCGACCCTGATGAATATTTCGGTGAAGACTGTTGAGAATCAAATGGGGAAGGCGCTGAAGCATATGCATAAAGAATTGAGAGATTATTTAGGGATGTTCCTGTTTTTATAAAATTTTCCAGTTATATAGGGGGATGCTTTCTCCACACGCGTCTTTTATCATACCGGCATTGCTTATTTTTGCCCGGCAAATCTGTAAATCTACTAACTGTACATGACTATGCTTACACCAGATGAGGCATTATATGCACTCCTATGCAAGTATCTGCTGAAGGAAGCAGATAGTAATGAGCAGCGATGGGTGAATACCTGGTTGCAGGCGAATGCTGAGCACCCGGTATTGCTGGCTTCTCTGGATAAGTTGTTGCGTACGGTGCCGGGAGAGGTGGTAAAGGGAGGGATGGATACGGAGATGGCGTGGAAGGTGCTGAGTGAGCGGATGGAGTTGGGAGAGAGGAGTGGTGGAGAGGTGAGTAGAGATAGAGGAGAAGGGGATCCGAATGGAATGAGTGATATGGTAGATCGGGAAGGAGTGGGTACTGCAAAAACCCGCTCATGGTGGATGGCTGCCGCAGCTGCTGTTTTCCTGTTGATCAGCGTAGGGGGCTGGTATATCATTCATCAAAACGAACGGCAAATCAACTATGACGGCGCCCAGCTGGTGAAACTGGAGGATGGCACCAGCATCCAGCTGGATCCCGCCGCGCAATTACAGGTTCTACCTGGTTTTGGAAAAAAGGATCGTAAAGTTATTCTGAAAGGAAAAGCAACTTTTGATGTAACTACTGATGCTTCCCATCCGTTTATTATTGACCTGGGAAACCAGGTAATTACAGTTTTGGGAACCCGTTTTAGTGTGGATAACAGCAATCAGCTGCGTGTGTTCATTCATTCAGGAAAAATTAAAGTGACCCGTCGGCAGGATAGTGTAATTTTAACTGCTGGTATGTTGCTGGAAGAGGATACGAGCAAGCAACATTACCAGGTAGGTGCACATATTACTGATGCTGAGACTCGTGCGGTGGTGTTTAAAGATACTCCTTTAAGAGAGGTGTTGCAGACTATCAATGTATTGTATCATGTAAATGTAACTGCAGATGCTGCATTGCTGGAACTGCCGGTTTCCGGTACTTATACAGGAGAACCTGTGAAGAATGTGCTGGATGCGATTGCTTATGCGACGAATGCAAATGTAATTATAAATGGAGCTGATTTTGAGTTGAGGCCGCAGGATTAAATATTTCAGCAAAGACAGTGAGTTAGTACTACAACTGGGAAGATAAGATGTAATTGAACAAAGACAGTGAGTTAGTGCTACAACTGGGAAGATAAGATGTATTTGAACAAAGACAGTGAGTTAGTGCTACAACTGGGAAGATAAGATGTATTTGAACAAAGAAAATGAGTTAGTACTACAACTGAGAAGATAAGAAGTATCACAAAAAAAAAGTAAGCTAGCGCTTCAACTAAAAAAGACAGAAACTATTTCAATCAAGAAGGCAAAAAAGCCGATTTTTAAATCACACTATGTCATTGCTCGGAAGAATGCTGCTGGGAACACTACTCATTCCCCTGCAGGTGTTAGGCTGGGACTGGCATACCCGGATCACTGTCACTGTAAACAATCAGCCGCTCTCCGTTATCTGCGGACAACTGGAAACCCAATACGGTATCCATTTCTCCTATAGCAGGGAGATCGTAGACCTTTCCCGCCGGGTAACAGTCAATTTCCAAAACAAACCCCTGAAAAGAGCCCTTGAAGAACTCTTTTCTCCATTTGATATCCGCTTCGCCCGCATCGGCGAACAAATTGTTCTGACCGTAAAAAAATCTCCCAATATTACTATCAGTGGCTATGTTCAGGATATACGCAACGGCGAAAGACTCATTGGCGCCACTGTATATGCTCCCAGTCAGTATGCTGGCGCTACTACCAACCAGTTTGGGTTTTTCAGTCTGACCATTCCAAAAGATACCACCAGCCTGTGGGTAAGTTATATCGGTTATAAACCGGAAAGACTGCCTGTGCCTGGGAAGTCAATTGTCATTGTAGGATTAAAGCCATCCAATAGTCTGCGGGAATTCACTGTTTCTGATACCGCACAATCCCCAAGGCAGATGAGCGCGCTTCATGTATCACCGGCAGATGTGAAGGCAATGCCAAGGTTGCTGGGCGAGTCTGATGTGATGCGCGCGATTGCAACTTTACCGGGAGTATCTGGTGGCGTAGACGGCGGTACTGTAACCAGTGTAAGAGGTGGTGGTTTTGATCAGAACCTGATCCTGCTCGATGGCTCGCCGGTTTTTAATTCTTCGCACTTGTTTGGATTGTTCTCCGTGTTCAACCCGGATATTGTGAAGAGTGCGGACTTTTATAAAGGTGGTTTTCCTGCACGCTATGCCGGAAGACTTTCTTCTGTGATTGATATTTCTACGAAAGACGGCGATATGAAGAAATACCACGGCGAGGCTTCTGCGGGCGTCATTGCAGTAAGAGGCATGGTAGAAGGACCTATTAAGAAGGATAAGACTTCCTTCGTCGTATCTGCCCGCAGATCTATTTTAGAGCCTTTTCTGAATGTCATTAATGATGAAATTCAAGCGAGCAACGGCACGAAAGTGAACCTTGTTTTTCATGATGTAAATCTGAAGATTAATCATATTTTCTCTCCTACAGATCGTCTTTATTTTAGTAGTTATATTGGGAATGACAATATTGGGTTGACACTGCAAAATAATGCGGATAGTACCACTGCCGCGAATCCTTTTAAAGAGAGTACGTTTACAAGGTTGAGTTGGGGAAATCATACGAGTGCTTTAAGATGGAACCATGTTTTTAATCCGAAGCTGTTTGTGAATACCACGTTGAATTATTCACAGTATTATTTCAACATCGATTATAATTATTATTACGAGCCCTTGAAGAGTGGAGATTCCATTCATTTGTATGGAAAGTACTATTCAAAGGTGACGGATATTATGTTGCGAACGGATGTGGAGTTTATTCCTGATCCGAATCATATATTCAAGTTTGGTGCGGGTGGGGTTATTCACAAATTCAACCCGGGGGTATCGGCATTTGAGGATTATTCACAGTCGAAGACTTTGATGGATACGACCTATAACCAGGCGACCTCTACGGGCGGGGAAGTATTATTATATGCAGAGGATGACTGGACGATCAATGATGCATTGCGGGTGAATGTGGGGTTGCATGGTTCTGGCTTTTTGGTACCCGGGAAGTTCTTTTCTTCTCTGCAACCGAGGATACAGGCGAGGTATCAGTTGCCACAGCACTGGACGCTGATGTTGGCATATACACATATGAACCAGTACCTGCATGTATTGAGCGAGACGAATACAAGTCTGCCGATGGATTTGTGGGTTCCATCTACGAAGAAGGTAGGGCCGATGTTTTCCAGGCAATTTACATTAGGGGTAAATAAGTTATTGAAGGATCAGCGGTTTGCGCTCTCGCTGGAGGGATATTATAAGAGCATGAAGAATGTAATTGACTATAAGAATAATAGTAAGGTTTTCAACTCTGCGAGTAACGATTGGGATGATTATGTGGAGGTGGGTACGGGGACTAGTTATGGCGGAGAGGTAATGTTGGAGAAGCGGAAAGGGAAATTGAGAGGGTGGATAGGGTATACGTTGTCCTGGGCGTACAGGCGGTTTCCGAATGTGAATAACGGAGAGCCGTATCCTTATAACTATGACGGGAGGCATGATATTAAGGTGATGTTAATGCAGCAGGTGGGAAAGCGGTGGGAGTTGGCCGCGAACTGGCATTTTAATTCAGGGTTGCCGCTTACATTGCCGGTGGCGAGTTATGAAGGGGTGAATGATCCTTCGCCTTATGATGGGGGGAGTAGTTTGCCAGTGTTGGATCAGCTGAGTAATAGGAATCAGTATAGAACAAGTGTAATACATAGATTGGATCTGAGTGCAACGCATACGAAGGAGAAGCCGTGGGGGAGCAGAAGCTGGACGATTAGCCTGTTTAATGCGTATAATCATGCGAATCCGTTTATGTATTCGATAGTGACAGATAAGCAAAATCAGAAGCGGTACCTGCAGGAGATTAGTATTTTGCCGATTTTGCCGAGTGTGGCTTTTTCGATTAAGTTTTGATAATGTGGAAAAGATGCAGGTAGTTTCAATTTACCTGTAACCTTTCCGATTAAATTTTAATACATGCGGAGATTTTTAATTTTCCTTATTGTAGTAACAGCTGTCTCCTGTGTAAAGGAATCGAGAATTGATATTCCTTACGCCGGCAACAAGATCGTCGTAAATAGTTTGATTCAACCCGACAGCCTGATCTATATCCGTGTTACCAGTAGTAAACCAGTGACGGAGTATCAGTTTGAACCATTGGAATCTGCTACCGTCGTGCTGAAAGAAGACGGCATCACACTTCCTACCCCTATTTACAAATTGATAAACGGAGCAGGTTATTTTGTATCGCAAGCTGTAGCAAAGACAGGTAGTCAGTATTCCATTCATGTTGAAAATGATGGATTAACTGCTGTGAGTGCGGGAGATAGCACACCTATCCGGCCTAAAATCAGCGATGGGTATGCACAACGTACACTTCACCGTGTGCGCTTTACCATGCAGGAAGATGGCAGCACCAACAATTACTACCGGTTACGCATCTTCAATGCGGATTCGGTTGATGGCAAATGGGTGATTGACAAAAAGGATACCATTCACTTCAGACTAGACCCTGCATTGAATAATGATCTGCCCGATATCATCACCAATGAATATAATAGTGAGAGCATCATGACCGACGCAAATTTCAATGGCAAAACCATACAGTTTGTACTACAGACCGAGAAGGAAGTGAATAGTACGCACATGATCATAGAGGTAAGTGCGCTGAGTGCTGCAGCCTGGCAGTACTTGCGGTCCACATCAGACCAGAGATTGAGTGATTCTGATTCACAAAACTTTTCCCTCGATCCGGAAAATGCCTATTCCAATGTAGAAAACGGGTATGGTATTGTTGCTGGCGTTAATGCGGCAAGGTTGCTTTTTACAGTAGAATAACTCCTTATTTTTCGATCTGGTATTTCGAGACGATTTCATTTAATCGGCACGAGAGCTTTACGCATTCTGAAATGATGGTACTATCCAGTTCGGTGTACCCGGCAGATTCCAATTCATACAATTGAGGATAGAGTGATGCCATCAGGCGTTTAGCAGCAGCTATCAATCCATCCTGGAGATTGACGATTTGTGTTTGTTCGCGCATAGTATTTTGATAGTACGGCGATAATGGATTTAGCATTTCTTCCCAATCCATGGGCTTAAATTTTTCCGGTGACAGGTAATGATATTAAAACAATGGATTGGAGGGTTTGGTTTAACGTTTACGCAAATTGAGTAGTTGTTTTTTTTGAGTAAGATAATGACAAAAGCGAAACGCTTCTACTTTTGGTAGGAGCGTTTCGCTTTTGGGGGAGGGTCTGCGACCGTTCATCCTCATTTTTCTTTTTGCGTAAAGATTGTCATAAAATTTTCCCGATTCGATTAGTTCTTTACATTTCTATGACATAGCTTTGCGTTACTCAAATACTCCGCCGCACATCATCGACCTTTCTGGTATATCTCCGCATACCATTCAGGGTGGTTGATAATCAATATTTTTTGAATTGACTTACCGTCAGGGGATACTAATATTCCCCAGGGATTTTTTATGTCCTGACTGTAATAAACATACTAAAGAAACCTTGCCGGAGCATGGCGGAGTAAAGTGCTCCCGGTGAGCGATGGTTGGCCCGCAACCCCGGGTAGGGGTCAACCATTATTTTTTCTATCAACTTATTTTAAAGATTTTATGAACCGCTTGATCGTCCTGACCGCTACATTACTTGTGGCCATGAATACTTTTGCCCAGAAGAGAATTGTTTCCCTGAATGGGGCTGTTACCGAAATTGTTGTTGCATTGGGATTTGAAAAAAACATTGTAGGTGTGGATGTAACCAGTACTTATCCTGCCAGTATGCAGCAGGTGCCGAAAGTAGGTCATAACAGAAATATTTCTGCTGAACCTGTGCTGGCACTCAATCCTGATTTGATTTTGGGGACAGATAATTTTTTGCAGCCGGCTGTGATAGAGCAGTTTAAAACTGTGGGAGTGAAAACACAGATATTCAAACAGGAGTTTTCTATTGAGGGAACTAAGAAGCTGATCGCCGAAGTGGCTGCTGCGCTGCAGGTGCCGGCTAAAGGGACTGTTCTTATTAAACAGTTGGAGAAAGAACAGGCTGCACTGAAGATAAGACCAACGAATAAGAAAGTGTTGTTTATATATGCACGGGGTGCGGGTACTATGCTGGTAGCAGGGACGGGAACACCTGTGGAAAAAATGATTACGCTGGCAGGGGCACAGAATGCTGCGAATAGTTTTAATGATTTTAAACCGTTGACACCGGAAGCATTGGTGACGGCTAACCCGGATGTTATTCTCATGTTTGATGACGGGTTGAAAAGTATGGGCGGGATTGATGGGTTGT
>NZ_JBCNKH010000122.1:0-11725 GCF_039596135.1 Chitinophaga sp. | reverse complement strand
GGGTTGTTTGTGAAATGCACGGCCAATGGCCAGCAGTGCTGCACAGGCAGTCGCATTGTCATCTGCCCCATTCAAAATGGAATCTTTTCCCGGTTCTATATTGCGTACGCCGTCATGATCGGTGTGACCGCTAAACAATACGTACTCATTTGCCAGTGTAGGATCAGTTCCTTTTACTTTGGCCACCACGTTTACAGATGGATAGGTAAAGGTTTCAGCATATACGTTTGCCTGCAGATTTTGATTGGGCACACGCACAAGGTCCAATGCTGCTGCGCCAACCCATATAATGGGAACGCCGCTCAGCAGTTGCCGGGAAGGTCTGCCATCTATGCGGTAGGTACCACGAATACGGTCCTGGATTGCCCTGGCCCAGGCTTGTTCCGCCCTGTCGTCAGATACAAACAGAATGGCCTTAGCTCCTTTGGCAGCCAGCTTTTTAACACAGTTCTGGACTACGAGTGATACATATCGCCAGGGAATAATTTTGCGGGGATCGGTCAGGTCCTGTTCAGTAAATTGTAAGGCTACCACCTTTCCTTTGATTGTTTCTTCATCCACCTGATCTGGATTATTCACAAATACGATAGGTGCATCCACCGAAGCGAAGCTGGGTTCCCATATGATCACGTCTTTCCAAAGGGAAAAGGTGCGGTTGCCGATTTTTACTGTGCTGTGATCGCTTACACGTTCGCGTAGTAAAGAATAAAACTGAAAATAGGTGCCATCGTCACCAGCGGGTTCCAGGCCTGCTTTGCGTGCCAGCTCTGCCAGCCAGACAGATGCTTTCAGTTCATCCAGGGTACCGGCTTCCCTGCCCCGGAAATGATCGTCAGCAAGGGCAAACAGGTCCCGTTTTATTTCTTCCTGTTGAATAGCAGGTGCAGGTATCTTTTTTGACTGCGAATTTACCTGCGCAACGGTGCACAGGAGCATACTAAAAGAAACCAGGAAAAGATCTTTTCTCATTTGATTTTGTTGTGTATGGGTGACTGAGCGCAAAGATAGGGAATGTTGAATAGGCATGAATATTTTCAAAATGTAATCCCCACATCCGTCCTTACAATCCCCTAATTCATCCATCGAATCCACATATCTGAAAAATATAATTTAAAATGTTATCTAGCTATTTGCAAAATTATTATCTTCATTCTGCCTGCTATAGGACACGACATCTGAGCATATTGATAACAGGAAGTACCCGAAGTAAAACCCAAATAATTCACCAATTTTAGAAATCTAAATCTACTAACGAAGGCTGTTTGTTCGCCATTCAATACCCGACACCTTCATTTTGTATTATCCTTATTATTATTTCACCCTGGAAGATTAACCTGATCTATTTGATGAAAGCTAATTTTAGAAGGTTTTTCCAGGTTGGCAACAGCGTGATAAAACTTGTATGCCTGTCAACAGTGTTGATAGCCTTACAGGCAATTGCCGCGGCCCAAACTGTAGATACCAATATCCCTATGGGCATGGATACACTCATGAAACTAAAGTTGTCTGTGTTAGATGCCCATAAAGCACCGATACCTGATGCGACCCTATTGTTATATAGGTATAAAGATACAGTGCTGTCGGCAACAGGGGCGACCGATAGTTATGGAAGGTATGAGTTTGTGTTAATGCGTAATCAGATCTATTTACTTAAAGTATCTCATCTCCAATACGGGGATTCCTTATTGCTGCTGGATGTAGCAAAATTGTTGCACCCCGGAGAATTAACGATACTATTGCAGGCGGGGGGCGCCAAACAACTAAATGGTATCGTGGTGACAGGCAAAACACCCCTGATAGAGAGAAAAATAGATCGAATTATTCTCAATGTAGAAAACAGTATTTCGCTGGTTGGAGGTACCGCCTGGGATGCTATTCAAAAGTCGCCAGGAGTAAGAACCTCAGGGGATAACAGGATTACACTGACCGGAGGGAGTGAGGCTAAAGTGATGCTGAATGGACGAGTATTGCAGTTGTCAGGAGAAGATCTCGCTAATTTATTGAAATCAATTTCATCTGCCGATATTGCCAGAATAGAAGTAATGACCAATCCGCCGGCTATGTACGATGCTGCCGGTGCGGGATTAATCAATATCGTCACCAAAAGAAACAGGGCGGCAGGCATGAGTGGAAATGTGCAGGGA
Source organism: Chitinophaga sp. (assembly GCF_039596135.1). Taxonomy (GTDB): domain Bacteria; phylum Bacteroidota; class Bacteroidia; order Chitinophagales; family Chitinophagaceae; genus Chitinophaga. The sequence goes on along the minus strand of NZ_JBCNKH010000122.1, from coordinate 9,581 downwards.
AGCTATGCCCAGGCCCTATTTCCCAGTTATAGTTTAGGGGGAAGTTTAGGTTATACGTATAAAAAACTGTCGATGATGGCGACCCTGAATGCCAGTAAGCTACTGAATTATCATACCCGGGAGAGCTTGATTTATTATCCCTCCCAACTGTGGAGCAGTAAGCGGGGTGCGGATAATGAAACAAAAAGTCTTACCGGTACACTGGCTGCAGATTATAATTTCAGCAGGAAACAAACGGCAGGTATCAGGTACACCACTTCGCTGCAGAACAAAACAACAAGGGATGGAACATTGACTAACATTTACGCGATGGATCATGCCACTATCGATTCAATAGTGCGGGGTGCCAACCGTTATTTCAACCGGCCGGAGAGCCAGGACCTGGATCTTTATTTTGAACAACAGCTTGATTCCACCGGTAAAAAGCTAACTGTGGGCGCTGATTACTTTTATTATCATAAAAGCAATGTGCAAGAGCTGAATAGTTTCAATTACCTGCCGGCAGGTGTCAAAACCGGCGATTCGCTGGTAGCGAGGAACCAGTCGCCGCAAACGGTGAAAGTCTACACAGCACAGGTAGATGCTGAGCTGCCGGGAAAGCAGGTCAATATTAAACTGGGCGGAAAGGTATCTTTTATCAATAATGACAGTAGAATAGCATTCTACAACATCTATAAGGGGGCGCCTGAGTTTGATTCTGCCAAAAGCAACAGTTTTACCTACCGGGAAAGGGTACAGGCATTGTACGCCAGCGCCGGTAAACATATGGGACGGTGGGACCTGCAGGCAGGGCTACGGGGAGAATTTACGCAGACAACAGGCATTTCTCAAACCTATCAGCAGCGCAATGAAAATGCTTATTTCAGGGTATTTCCTACAGCATATTTAATGTATCAGCTAAAGGGAGATCAGCATTTATTCTTCTCTTATGGCAGAAGAATCGGGCGGCCGGATTATGCTGCACTCAATCCCTTCAAAGCTTATTCCAGCCGGTACTATTATGTGGCAGGCAATCCCTTTCTGCAGCCATCGTATAGTCATGTGTTGCATTTGGGACATCAATACGGGGAGCTGCTGAATTCTCAGCTATCTGCCAGTATTAAACAAAATGGATTTGACCAGTTACGCATCCCCGATTCTGTTACCAATATTATTGGTATGGAGGAACGCAACTTTTTAAATATCTATAGTTATGGCCTTGAAGAGACGCTCACTTTTAGTGCCTGGGGGTGGTATGAAAATTATACCTTTCTGCAGGTATATTCCAATACTACTGTATCAACGAATGCTGCTACCCAAAGGCGGCTGAGTGGATGGAGCGTGTATTGGTCCACTGAAAATACTTTTTCCTGGAACCGGGCCCGTACCCTTCAAAGCGTTATCTCCTTCTGGTACCAGGCCCCGGAGGTAAACGGGATAGACAAGGTCGGCGCCTTTTATAGCCTGGATGTAGGATGCAAAGTATACCTATGGAAAAAGAAAGTGACCATCACCATCAATGGAAAAGATCTGTTAAGAACTAACAGGGAAGGCTATGGGAGTGTAACGAATGGTATACAGCAACAGTATTATACTTACTATGGAAGCCGCTCTTTACGGTTGACGCTTGCGTGGAAACTGGGTGGTAAAACCCGTGATCTGAGACAGCGCAATAGTAACGGAGACGAGAAGCAACGAGCCAACTAACATCATCAGATAACTTTTTACCGGTAATACAGATTGTATGACAGACAGTGGCCACTAATGTCAGCAACCCTGTACAGACTATGTATTGTCCAATACGTAGCGTTCTATGATGGCTAAACAACGTTAAACTTAAGCCGATTTGATCACTGTTTTTTAAAAACCCAAAGACCATGAACAACAAAAACCTCCAGCAATTGCTGAAACAAGTACTCGAAGAAGAAAACAAAAAAGCGATCACTCCCCTGAATGAGGCTGATGCTTACCTGATCCGCGGTGGTGCACGTTCTCTGGATGATAGCTGCACTAAGAACAACTGCACTAAGAAAACTGAACTGGAGAACGCGTAATCCTTTCCATTTTTATCCAGGGCTACAGGTATTTAATACTTGTGCCCTGGACTTTTGCCCACCTTGTGAAAATCATGTATTATGGAATATAAAACCTCGTTCTATATTGTGCAGACAGGGATACTTGATGAGACTGAGGCTGATCCCAAACGACTTCTTTTTGCTACCCGTACCGGCAGTGTATTGATGATAAAAGATGCTTATTACAAATACCTGGAAAGAAATGAGGTGGATCAACTGCCTCCTTCCCTCATCAGCGAACTGGCAGCTATCGAAGCCATTGTGCCTGCAGGTCAGGATGAGCTGGATTATGTTTTGCAGGATAACCAGCAGGCTGTGGAAAGAAATGATGTGCTGGACATTGTAATTCAGCCGGGCGCCTCGTGCCAGCTGGGGTGCCATTATTGCGGGCAGGAGCATACCAATCAATATATGCCGGCCCACCTGCAGCAAAAAATGATTGAACGAATCAGCGATAAACTCCGTAATGGAGATGCAAAAAAACTATCTGTCACCTGGTATGGTGCAGAACCGTTGATGGCTGTAAAGCAAATCCGGGAAATGAGTGAACCATTGCTGGAATTGACCAGCGCACTTGGACTGGGGTATACCGCTGATATGGTTACGAATGGGCTGAGTCTGAAGCCGGCTGTTTTCAGGGAAATGGTTGCACAATGGAAAGTACGGCATTTCCAGATTACCCTGGATGGGGTGGCAGCTTATCACGACAAAAACAGGTATACTAAAAAAGGACAACCCACCTTTGACCTGATCTTTAAGAATATATTAGATATCGTGAGTGATCCCTTTTACGAAGAAAGTAAGGCCCGGATTACGGTACGTTGTAATGTAGATCGTAATAATGAAGCGGGTATTGATGAATTTATACAACTGTTGGCCAGTTACCAGTTGCAGGAAAAGGTCGGGTTTTATGTAATACCGGTGCACAACTGGGGCGAGAATAATGCGGGAGATACCGTAGGCGTAGACAAACACAATTTTGCATCGGAGGAGATAGACTGGATGATGAAGCTGATCAATTATGGATTTTATACGCAAATACTGCCTGGCCGGTCAAAGATCGTGTGCAGTACCGTCAAAAAAGGGTCGGAGGTATATGATGCCTATGGTAACGTATCTACCTGCTGGGAAGTACCCTATACTTCTCTTTATAAAGATACGGCTTATGAAATAGGGCACCTGGACCACCCTTTCGTGGAAGATACCAGCACAACCCCTATGCGGGCATGGAACACGACCTTAAAAGAAGGGAAGACCTGGTGTGCAAAGTGTAAGTTGCTGCCTGTATGCGGCGGCAGCTGCCCTATTCACTGGGAGAGTGGTATACCTGCATGTCCCTCGTTCAAGTTCAACATTGAAGACCGGCTGGTATTAGAGTATATCCAAAGCCGCAAGAAAAAGGAAGCCATCCTGTTATAAAAAATGCGCTGTGTTTAGAAAAAGAAAAATAGCTTTTCAGCGGCAATTAGATACATCCGATTGCGGTTCCACCTGCCTGTGTATGGTAGCCCGTCATTATGGCAAAGCCTACTCCCTTGAGTATATGCGTGAGCTATCGTTTATAGGCAAGGAAGGGGTGAGTTTGCTCAACCTCAGCTATGCTGCGGAGAAGATCGGTTTTCGTACGCTGAGCGCAAAGCTTACATTGGAGAAACTGGCAGCAGATTGCCCTTTGCCCTGTATACTTCATTGGAACCAGAATCATTTTGTTGTATTATACAGGGTAAGCCGCACCTTCCCTGGCAGAAAGCTGCGTTTTAAAATAGCCGATCCTGCACATGGTATAGTGACAGTAAATGAACAGGTATTTACCGATAGCTGGATCAGCACTACCGAAGAATTTGGGATGGCCCTGCTGATGGAACCTACCCCGGAATTTTACCAGCATCAAACGGTAGTTGAAAAAACAGGACTTAGTTTCCTGGTGCGATACCTGGCTCCCCACAAACGGTTCATCGCACAGTTGTTTTTGGGCATGCTGGCTACGAGTGTTATTGCACTGGCATTTCCATTGTTGACACAATTCCTGGTAGACTATGGGGTACAGGGGCATAATATCCGCCTGATCTATATGCTGTTGCTTTCCCAGCTCTTCCTGTTTACCGGCAGCCTGGTCATAGACCTGATGCAAAACTGGCTGCTGCTGCATGTTAATATACGGCTGAACCTTAGCATTATTTCCGATTTCCTGATCAAGCTAATGCGGCTGCCTATCAAATATTTTGATTCGAAAGCAGTGGGTGATATTCTGCAGCGTATCAATGATCATCAGCGTATTGAAACCTTCCTCACAGGAGTTACGCTCAGCACCTTGTTCTCCTTCATCAATATCGTGGTGTTCAGTACTATTTTGGCTTTTTACAGCAAGCCGATCCTGCTGGTTTTCCTGCTGTTCAGTATGGCCGGGGTAAGCTGGATACTGTTGTTTCAGCGAAAGCGTAAGCAACTGGACTACGAGCGTTTTGGAAAGAATAAAGAAAACCAGGATCTGCTGGTGGAAATGATTACAGGGATGCAGGAGATCAAATTATACGGTAGTGAGCGTACAAAGCGCTGGAACTGGGAACATTTGCAGATAAAGGTATTCAGGCTTAACATACAAGGCCTGGCGCTGGCACAGTACCAGCGGACAGGCTATGTGTTTTTAAACCAGTTCAAGAATATTCTTATTTCATTGATCGCTGCTACTGCGGTGATGAATGGAGAACTGTCTTTGGGCGTGTTACTGAGCATTTCCTTTATCATCGGTCAGACCAATGGACCGTTGGAACAGCTGGTGGCATTTATCCAGGCAGCGCAGGATGCAAAGATCAGTATGGACAGGATGAATGAAATTCACTCAAAGGAAGAGGAAGAGAAGAGGGGAGAGATAATGGAAGATGTGCCAGTCGTACACCTGGACGAGAACGGGCTGTTGCACCCACCTCCGGAAGAAGGTTGGCACCAGGATATCGTGCTGGATAATATTTCTTTTCAGTACGAGGGACCACATTCCCCTTTTGTATTAAAAGATGTGTGCATGCGGATACCTAAGGGAAAAATTACGGCCATTGTAGGTGATAGCGGCAGCGGGAAAACGACACTCATGAAGCTGTTACTGGGCTATTACGAACCGGTAAACGGCCGGATCCTCGTTGGCAATCAGCCATTACCCTCGTTGTCACCCAAATACTGGCGCAGCAAATGCGGTACGGTCATGCAGGATGGATATATTTTTTCTGACACTATTGCCAACAATATAGCCCTGGATGGAGAGGAGATAGATCATACCCGCATGCAGCTGGCCGTGGAAACGGCCAATATCAAAACATTTATAGAGAGCTGCCCGATGGGATATGTAACCCGCATTGGAAACAATGGCACGGGCATTAGCGGGGGGCAGCGGCAAAGAATATTTATTGCCCGGGCAGTGTACAAAGACCCTGATTACCTGTTCATGGATGAAGCCACCAGCAGCCTGGATGCAATTAACGAACGAAAGATCATGAACAACCTGCAGGCGTTTTTTGGCGGAAAATCGGTGGTGATCATTGCGCACCGGCTGAGTACCGTAAAAAATGCCGATCAGATTATTGTATTGCAACAGGGACGTATAGTGGAACAGGGCGATCATCAATCGTTGACACAGCGAAGAGGATATTATTATGAACTGGTGAAGAACCAGCTTGAACTCGGAAACTGAATCATTATGCCAGATACCCGGAAAAGAAGTGCATATGAACTAAGAAGCAGGGAGGTGCAGGAAGTATTGAGTAAGCCACCTTCCCGGCTCATACTTTGGTCTAACCTGATCATCGTGTTCGTATTTATAACAGGAGCATTGCTATTCTCCATGATTAAAATTCCGGTCGGGAAAGCAGGCCAGCCCCGTGAACAAACCCTATTGGAGTACCTGTTAAAGAAATAACATTATGAGAATAGCCTATCTCATCACAGCTTATTGCGATTTTGATCATTTGTTCAGGCTGATAGGGAATATCCTGACGCCTGAGACAGAAATATTTGTGCATATAGATGCAAAATATGATTACCAGTTGCCGCAAGCCCTGAAGCATGCTACCAGGGTACATTTGCTGGAGGATCGTTTTTTGGTGACCTGGGGTGGCTTCAATCTTACATTGGCTTTTATGACCCTGATGAGCCATTGCAGGGAATCAGGAACCTATGACCAGGTATTTCTGATCAGTGGTGCAGATTTCCCGCTGGTGAGCAATGAGGAGATCAGGGCTTTTGTAGCGGAGAACAGGGACCGTATATTTTTGGAAAATTTTGAAATCCCCTATGCCAACTGGACGGGAACAAATGGAGGACTGGACAGGTTCCAGTTTGAATGGCCGGTGGATGAGCTGGGAAGGAATGCTGCGGAGAAACATGCGCTGGAACAGAAAAAGGCCGGTATACGACGAACGTTTCCGGCAGGATTAAAACCATACGGCGGCAGTTGCTGGTGGACAATGCCTTTTGATGTGCTGGAATATCTCTGTGATTACTTTACCCTGAACTTTGATTGGATCTATCCTTATTTCAGGACCGTATTGCTGGCAGATGAAATACTGATACCAACTGTTATTATGAATAGTTCTTACAAACATCGGGTTGTCAATAATAACCTCAGGTACATTGACTGGGTTACAGGACCTGGATCGCCAAGAATACTTACCATGGAAGATCTGCCTTTGCTAAAAGCCAGTGGTTGCCTCTTTGGAAGGAAGTTTTCTCCACGTAGGGATAGCGTAGTGATCGATAAACTTGAACAATTAATTATATCGAAATGATATTTTTATCTGCACAACCGGACACCTTGTATTTTAAGTGGCAGCTGGAAGTACAGCTGGTCAATTTTAGGAAACACGGTATTACGAAGGAGCAAATACATGTATTGATAGGATATGATCCTGAGAAAGGGTTGCTGCCGAAATTTGCAGAACTGCTGGTGACATTTAAAGATAATGCCTTATTCTTCCTGTACGAAGATACCCGTACTAACCGGCTTTATTCTTCTTCGCTCAGGCCCCATATCATTAAAAAGCATTTTCAGGCATACCCGGAAATTGGCGGCACACCTGTCTTTTACCATGATCCGGATATCATATTCCGGGAGTTACCCGATTTTGCATCTATGTGCAGCGCCGGCGATGCCACCTGGTATGTATCGGATACCCGTTCCTATATCAGTGCAGAATGGCTGATCAGTACAGGCAGGGTAGTGCTGCAGGAAATGTGTATGGCTATAGACATGGACCAGGAGCTGGTAGAGCTGAACAGTAATCATTCCGGAGGGGCCCAATACCTGATGAAAGGGGTGAACTACCAATTTTGGGACAGGGTAGAATCGGATTGTGTAAAAATGTACCGTCACTTGAGTATGCATAATGAGCGATATGCCCAGCTGTATGAAGAACAGACAGGACAGCGTGATTATCAGCCTCCGCTTGCCTGGTGTGCAGATATGTGGGCAGTATTGTGGAATGCATTTCGCCTGCAATACCCGGTGCGGATACATGACGACCTGGCCTTTTGCTGGCCAAAGGAAGATATGGTGTGCTGGGAACAAACAAAAATATTTCACAATGCAGGACTGGGAAGGGAGCATGCACATATGCATTTTTACAAGGGTGATTTTGAGCAGCTGGCGCCCTATCATGTAAATTTTGATTATGTTAAAAAAGAGAAGTGCAGCTGGCAATATGTATTGGCGGTGCGGGAAACAGAAGCTGCCATGAGGGCCGATCTAAGTGATGTAACCTTCCTGTTGCCAGTCAGGATCGATAGTAGTGACAGGCAGGATAACCTGAAGATGGCCATTCAGTTTCTGCGTAAATATTTCCGGACCCATATTATCGTGCTCGAGGCAGATGTGGCGCCCCGGGTGGATAAAAGTGTATTGACAGAAAATACCGGCTACTTATTTGTGGAAGACAGCAGTCATTGGTTCCATCGTACAAAGTATAACAATGAAATGATCAGGATGGCCACCACTCCTTATATTGCACTTTGGGATGTGGATGTAGTAGCAGCACCTTCGCTGATGGTGGATGCAGTGAACCAACTGCGGAATAGTGATTGCAAAGTTTGCCTGCCTTTTGATGGCAAGGTCGCATTTGTTGCCGATCCTGCACTGAAAAAACTATTCCAGGAGCAACTGGATATAAAGATCCTTCAAAAAGTAAAACCATCTCAGTTTAAATCGGTGGGCGGAGCCGTATTCCTGGACAGGGAAGTTTTTATAGCCTGTGGAATGGAGAATGAGCGTTTTTTTAAATGGGGGCCGGAAGACCAGGAGCGACTGCGGCGAATGGCAATATTAGGGTATAAGGCCGTGCGGATAAAAGGGACATTGTACCATATAGATCATGTCACCTTTCATAATTCCGGTTATAATTCTACCGATGATTACCAGGATCTGATGCAGCTGCAATTGCAGGTGGTGAATGCAGAGACAGCAGAACTGAAAGAACAGGTGAAGGATTGGAACCAGTTTTTTAAATGATGACCCTTTTATAAATATGCTTATGATCAATACCCTGCCTTTTACAAATGCCAGTATGGTCAATACCCTGCATCAGATAGCAGACAGGATAATTGTTGCAAAAGACTTTACTGAAGATATGAGCCTGGTAAATGGGCAGGCTGGTATGTGCCTTTTCCTGTTCCATTATGCTCAAACTATGGAGCGTGAAGAATATTATGAAAAGGCGCAAACCTTTCTCATAGAGAACTACAGGTTTCTTGTCAGGCAGGTTAAGCACCCGAATTCCACGGTTGTACCTGGTATTGGCTGGTTGATTTCTCATCTTGGCCATCGAAAGCTGATAGGAATTGATACGGATGAAATATTGAACCATGTAGATAAAGTGATTTTTGAAAAGCTGCAATATGGGTTTAGCCCTCTTTTTGATCAGGGTGGGCTGCTGGATATGACCGGTTACCTGCTGCAACGATACGGAGAGACGGGTTTTGAAGTGACAAAGGTAATGATAGCAGAGAAGTTGCTCGCTGTGATAGATGAGATCAGGATAAAAATGGATGATGGACTGTTTAAAGGTTTTGACAGGCATTATGCTCCTTTACCGGCAAAGGGGGGGCTTAATAAGATGGGGTATTTATCTGCCCTGTTGCATTTCAGTAGCAGGGTATTGGGAGTAGGCATTTACCCGGTTATTATCAGGGAGATGCAGGCAGAGATAATTGCGTTGCTGAAAGAATACGTCGCTATAGGACAGGCAGCGAATTATTTCACCACGGATATAGTACATGGGTTTACTACATTGCTGCGGGTACGGGATGCCTTGGGAAGGGCAGGGGTGGAGATGGAAGAAGTGCAGGCAACGTTGGAGGAACTGGGCAAAATGCTACCTGGGATGGCGAATAGTATGCGCAAAAGAGATTTGGTGCTGGGTTATAAGCTATTGGAACCCGGGGCGAAAGAAGGGCCGGCAATCAGGCAATTGCTGCAGGCAGGTGTTCTCCGGGACCTGGAGCGGGAGAGCGGGATGCCGGATTTGGGGTTATGTGGTGGTTTAGCAG
>NZ_JBCNKH010000121.1:0-13250 GCF_039596135.1 Chitinophaga sp. | reverse complement strand
GGTTATTCCCGGTCACCGGCCGTTTCCTGTATGTTATTTTTCTATTTTGTCTTCAAATCCAAATCCCCCGCTGTCTCCTGCACATAATACCTGAAATTGAACCAGGGCACCTTTACAAAATACCTGGGTACTGCCAGCGTACGGGTACATGATATCAGCAATATTTCTGATGATGGTCTTTATTACAATGTAGACCTCCCAATTAACCTGAAAGGACATATTAAAAGCTGCGTAACCCCCAATATCATCCGGGTACGCGCGGTATTGTCATGGTCTTCCCTCCCTTCTACTACCAATCCGGATGCACTGAACACCTGGGGTAACAGATTGGATGCAGTGGTACAAATACGTCCAAGCCAGGCAGCACATGTAGAAGCTGAACTGACACTGGTGGGTAGTGTAGACCGCGATGCGATCGATCCGGTTAGCTTCCTGGTAAATGCAGCAACCGTTTCACCAAACAGAAACAATAACCGTCCTTATGGCGGCTGGGTAGGCTTCAATGGCATCATCAACCGCAATGGTTTCAATGGTGTGATTAAATACAGGATCGAGTACAAGAAATATGGTGCACCTGATGCTACTTATGCATCTGTATCTACCTCAGAGACCTTTGCAATGATCAATTTCAATCCTGATCCGAACCTTGAATACCCCGAAACGCAAAACCCTGCTGACGGCTGGTTTACTTACAGCGCGAATCCGGAAAATGGTATCTACAATGAATATAATTACCTCGCAGGCTGGAGCACCGGCGGACTGGCAGACGGTAACTATACCATCCGGTTCCTGCATACGGATGCATTGAATAACATTGTGGTTGCGGACCTCTTCTCGGTGGTGATCTGTAATCAGCCAATGACCATCAGTCCTACGGCGAATACCACGTTGGATTTCAGCAAATCTATTGACCTGGTCATCACTGGTGGCGATTGCCATTGCTATGACAAGACTGATGCAAACCACATCATCAATGGTTCGCTGCGTGCTACGCATCCTTACTTTGCAAACTGGAATTTCAACCTGCAGCCGTCTTCGCATACGAATGGCGCAGCGCCTGTGCCACTGAGTCACTATTACCATAGTGTAGGTGATACCGGGGATGCTAATCTGCCATGGTCACTGGATGTGAAGCTGATGGATACCTGTGGTTATGCATTGAGCATAGCAGCGCAGACAAGGGTGATATTGAATAGTAATACACAGTTCCCATGGTATGGAGTGAAGGCTGTGGGATTCTCTGTATCGCAAAAGTGTCCTAATACATAATAGTTGCTTTTATTTTTAACAACGCCTTTCTTTTACCGTTGGTAAAAGAAAGGCGTTGTTGTTATTATTTCTTATTATTTTGTCCGGGTATAATTTTATTAGGGGTCTCAACTTTCATTATCAGGAACAATGAATACAAAGAACAGCGTCCTGGCTGCTTTGCTATTATTGGCAATGCCGGCTTTGGGGCAAAAAGAAAAAACCTCTTTCCAGATTGCAGAGAAATGGCGCCCGGAATATGATGTGCGGGCGGATGTTGCTATTATGTATGGAATGGATAGCACCTTTCATGAACGGGCACAGTCGTGGAAAGAGAAGGGGTATACCATCCAGTTTATGACGGGTATTGCATGGGGGGAATACCAGGATTATTTTAAAGGGAACTTTGACGGCAGCACACATTTTGAGGAAGGACAGAAAGATGTGAGTGGCAATATTATCTGGCATGGTCCGGAAGTGCCTTACATCGTGCCGACAGAGAGTTACATCAAATACATACAATCGCATGTAAAGAAAGCCATTGATGAGGGAGTGACGGCTATCTATCTTGAAGAGCCAGAGTTCTGGGCGTTTGGAGGGTATGAGGAGCCGTTTAAAAAAGCATGGCAGGATTACTATGGGTTTGCATGGATGCCACAGGATTCTACAGCGGAGGCGACTTATTTGTCTTCCAAGTTGAAGTATCAGTTATTTTTTAATGCGCTGAAAGAGGTGTTTCTCTATGTGAAAGATTATAGTAAGGGGAAGGTCCGTTGCTTTGTGCCCACACACTCTTTGTTGAATTATGCGTCATGGCATATAGTGAGTCCGGAGGCCAGTCTGGCACAACTGCCAGGGATGGATGGATATATTGCACAGGTGTGGACGGGGACTTCGAGAGTACCTAATTATTTCAATGGTGTGCGAAAAGAGCGGGTATTTGAGAATGCGTACCTGGAATATAATACCTTGTATAGCATGATCGCACCTACGAAGAAGCAGGTATATTTTCTGACTGATCCCATTGAGGATGGGGTGCGTTCGTGGGATGATTATAAGGTGAATTACCAGGCGACATTTACGGCGAAATTGTTGTATCCGAGAGTGGATCAATATGAAGTGATGCCGTGGCCGAACAGGATATATCTGGGAAAATTCAAGATGGAAGGATCTGATGAAGCGCAACCTATTTCGCCGGCGTATGCTACGCAAATGCAGGTGATGGTGAATTCACTGAATGACATGCCACTGTCAGACAATGAGGTTTCAGGAACACAGGGGATTGGAGTTTTGTTGGGGAATAGTATTATGTTCCAGCGTTTTCCTACGCATAAGGGATATGAGGATCCACAGTTATCTAACTGGTATGGAATGGTGTTACCATTGTTGAAACGCGGTATTCCTGTGCAGACGATACATATGGAGAATTTAGGTTTTGCGGATGCATTGAAAGATATCAGGGTGCTGATAATGAGCTATGCGGACATGAAGCCTTTTGCAGCGAGTGTGCATGAGCAGCTGGCTGCGTGGGTTCGCCGGGGAGGAGTGTTGGTGTATGAGGGCAGGGATGATGATCCGTTCCAGGAGGTACAGGAATGGTGGAATACGAAGGGGAATCATTACAAGGCGGCTTCGGAAGATTTGTTTAAGCAGTTGGGGATAGTTGACGTGGTTGATGGTAAAACTTATACAGTAGGCCGCGGTACCGTATATGTAGTAAGAAAAGACCCTAAGGAACAGGTGATGGAGGCGGGTCAGGATAAGGCTTTTGTGGATTTAATTCAGGCAGCTTATGTGCGTGGTGGTGGAAAGTATTGGAAAATGAAGAATAGTTTCTATTTAGAGAGAGGGCCATTTACGATTGCGGCAGTGATGGATGAGAATGCTGATACAACAGCTTTAACTATTAAGGGGCCGGTGATTGACCTGTTTGATCCGTCATTGCCGGTGCTAACATCCAAAGTGATAAAGCCCGGGGAACAGGCTTATTTGTATGCTTTGAAAAGAAGGCCTTTTCCGGGAAAGCCTGCGGTGTTGTGTGCAGCGGCAAGAGTGACTGGGGTTAAGAGTCAGGGGAGGTCGTTTTCTTTTACTGCTACAGGACCGTTATTGACGAATAATGTAATGCGGGTATCACTACCTGCGCAACCCGTGAAAGTGACAGGGGGGATTGAATGGCTCTGGGATAAGGGCTCGAAAACTTTATTGCTGAAGTTTCCGAATAGTCCGGATGGTGTGAAAGTGGATATAACTTATTAACGAAAGAAAAAATCCCCGATTGGGGATTTTTTCTTTAAATTATGTCTATCAAAATATCCATTATTTTATGAAAAAGAACCATTCAAAAAAACTCCAATTGGGCAAGCTCAAAATCTCCAGCTTAGCCACTGACAATCAAGCTAAAGGAAACAACAACGTAAAAGACGCTGCCAGCAATTCCAGTTGCGGTCACATCTGTCCCACAGTATGTTCTATTAACTGTGTGTGACGCTTGAAAAGTTTGCGCCTTGTGAACGAAAGTTTACAAGGCGATTTATTAACCCTACAGCCTGCTCAAATCGTTCTTCCCAGTCGCCACTGATCACCTCGCATTGAATATTATGTTTTTCAAGTACCTGCCTGTGTGATACATCCAGTTCATTTCGTGCTGCTTCATCTAACCGTGTACCATCCTGAACGAAGGGGACATCGTTGTTTAAATAGAGGTAGAGATCTGCTTTGTTTATAGCGAATATATTATCGTCTATTTGTATTGTTTGCCCGAAAACGTATTCTCCATATGAAATCGTGATGTGAATATCTGTATCTATAATCAGTAAGGGCGCATTGGCGGCCAGTATGTTGTTAGCATGTGCAGTCGCAATAGCGTACAGATCATCTATGCTGAAATCGTTGGAGTCTGCCACAATATCCCTTCCTGCTTCCATCACTGCCGCAGCATTGAAATGGGCAGCGAGCCTGCCGGTGAGGGTTGTTTTGCCAGTGGATTCCGTGCCCAGGATCACGACTTTTTTCACCATTGTTGCCTTTACACTGTCAGGCAGGTAGGACCATGCCTGCCATAGATTATTCCTCACCATAGTAGCAGATACGGGGAATTGCTTTCGTTCCGGATCAAAAGGAATATGCGTAATACCCATGAAGCCTGCTACCAGTTCACCATAAGGTTCTGAGGTAACTAAGATGCTGTAATCAGGGAGTAATTCTTTGAATGCTACAGCCCATACTTCGGATACACTTGCAGAAGTGACAGATGTACTGGGCAGTATGTTTTCATCATAATGATAAGTCAGGATCTCTACGCGTTGCTCATCACGAAATGTTTCATCCAACCATGACTTTCTCAATACGCCAGGCATGGTCTCCTGATCACTTACACAAATCAATACAGTGAGAAAATCACACTTTGTGAGGGCAAAGCGGATCATTGCCTCATGACCTTTGTGAAAAGGCATAAACTTTCCAAATACAAACGCTTTACGCATACCTCATTTTTTTTTGCCATTGCCACAATCCCCAGGAAGCGAGTCCTAAAAATATCACGTACTCTATTGATAAAAAATTAATCCCTTTAATCAGGTAGAGTCCTACACTGATTACATCTACAACTATCCAGAAGATCCAGTTTTCCAGTTGTTTTTTTGCAAGTAATACGGTCGCTAAGATACTGGCTACTGTCACAAAGGAATCTACATATGGATAGGCGGCAGGTATGGCGAAATATAAAGGGAGCCATACATGTAGTTGCCTGATGACCGTACCTAAAATAATCGTGCCAATGACCTGGATGATGATGTACCATTTTATTCCATTAGCGGTGAGCTTTGTGATAGGTACATCTGCTTTATTGCTTTTCCAGTGATACCATCCGAAAATAGTAACCACAAAGAAGAATACCTGCAGGAACATATCGGCATACAATTGTACCTGGTAAAATAAAATAGCCAATGCCACCTCGTTAACAATGCCTGTAGGCCATGTGAGCACATTGCCCCGGGATGCATAGTATACAGAGATCAGACCAAACAGGGTACCCAACAGTTCTATATAACTGAGTGGATAACCCATTATGGTAAATGCAATATGGTTTATATCCAGGTAATTCATCAAAAGCTATATTTAAAAGCAGCATACACATTGGTAGGTGCCTGTACAAATAATTTCCGGGTACCGTCTGCTTCTACATAACCATTGTTGTAGTACTTAGCACCGGTAATGTTGTTGACAAAGAAGCTGAGTGTACAGCCACCAATTGTATATTCCGCCCTTGCATTTACTAAAACGTACCCCTTGATGGTATTGGTATTTGCAAAGTCCAGATAAGAACGGTCCTGGTAGCGGCCGGATACTGCCAGTCCTAATTTTTTATGTTGCCAGGCTACTTCCTGGTTGATGATAAACCGGGGAGTCAAAATAGGGCTGAATGTAGTGGTTTTTTCCTTGATACGGCTATGATTGAAGGAGCTGTTGTTGCTAAACCTGACAGCATGACACTGATAAGCAGCATTCAGTTCTATACCGGTTCTGTAGCTGCTCTTTACATTGTCCGTCAATAATAAACCATTCGGACCAATCTTTCCATTCAATACAATTTCATTGCTGAAGTTCATGTAGTAACCATTCAACTGGAAGTTGAAATGTTGTTGATTGATTCTGATACCCAACTCCTGGTCAACGACAGACTCGGCCTGTTGATTGAAAGTACTGTTAGCAGGCAGGTCATCATTACCGGCAAATAAATCATTTCTTGTTGGTTCACGGCCCGTGCGCCCAATGCTGTAATACAGGCTGGTGTGGTTATTCACAGCAAAGTTCACACCTGCTTTGGGATTGAGGAACTGCCAGTGCATTTCGCTAAATGGCACACTGCCTTTGTAATCGAAGGTGGTTACCCTGTATTGCAAATCAGCATAGAGCGTGAAGCGATCCAGGTAGTATTCTATTTTGCTGAAGGCACTTAATTCATTCTTGTATCCTTTGTTTCGATACAGTTCCCCATCTACATTGTCAGTACCTAAGTGACGGCGATTGTAGAGATTACCGTGGATACCGGTGGTCCATTTATAATGATCGTGCGATAAAGTATAGTTACCGAATAAGCCTACGAAGTGCGATTGGAAGTTGTAATCAAATAAATATCCTTCTGATGGAAGCCCCATATAGTTATTCACATCAAAGCCATAGCCTCCTTTCAGGTAAGTGTAGTACACGCTGGAGCTGATGGTTGAATGGGCAGTAGGCTGCCAGATGTTTTGTAACTGCACTAAGCCCTGGAAGAAGTGATCTTTTTCATCGGGGAGGTTACCATTCGTTCTTCTGTCTTTTGCGATGAGAGTATCGGCAACTCCCAGCCAGGCCATATCATTCTTTTGATGACCGGCCATGACATTGAGTTTCCAGGTACTCTTATCATAGAATAATCCACCGCTTACAAAGATGGATTGTGAGTTATTGGCAGAATGATATTTATAACCATCGGTGTATACTTGCGAAGCGCGTACATAGAGTGCCTGGTGATTCTTTACACCCGTCTGGTATTCGCCAAAGAGACGGTAGCTGTTGTAAGAACCGTAGCCGCCACCGATGGTTACTCTTGCAGTGTCGCGCAGGTCAGGTGAGAAGAGCTGTACACTACCGGCATAGCTGGCGGCACCATTTTTGGAGGTGCCTACACCCCGCTGGATCTGAATATTGCTGATAGAATTGAGGATGTCAGGATAATTGGAGAAATAAGCGCCCTGGTCTTCCGGCTCGTTCAGTGGCATGCCATCGAGGGTGGTATTGATACGGGTTTGGTCCATACCGCGCATTCTGTAATAAGAGTAGCCCTGGTAAGAGCCGGCATCTGAATACACGGTGATGGAGGGCGTTTCGGAGAGTAAGAATGAAGGTTCCTGACCGGTGTTTTTCTGGTCAATGACTTTCATATCCAGGTTTTGGTAGGTAACAGGCGTAACGGTGTTGGCCTTGTAGATGACTACCTCACTTAATTTCTTTTGGGTCGTAATTGTATCCTTATCCTGGGCGTTGGCAAACGAAGTCCATAACAATACTGATACAGTGGCAGATAGATGTCGTTTCATATATTATATTGTCCTCTAAATTGTTATTATTGGGTTATCACATGACTAGGTCACAGGGATATATTAATGTAATTATTACACAAATATAGGAATTGGAATTTAAAAACAAAAAAAAATGCTTCTGCCTACGGCAGAAGCATTTTTTTTGAACGGGGCCACACGCTAACGCTTATCTTACATTTAATAAGTATTTGTGCATATCATCACCCGGCTTCACTCCTATTTTCTTTAATTTATTCAGATAATAGGCTTTTACATCTTCCCATTTGTAGTAAGGGTAATTAGCGGTTTTTACAGGCAGGGCAACTTCCCTTTCATTCAGCAGCACTTTAATGAGGAACTGTTTACCATTACTGTAAATGATCCACTGAATGTTCGCGCTCAAAGGAATGATATTCTCTGCTTTCCAGTTTTTATCAAAGTTATAAATACTGTTTGATGGTACACTTGCTTCAGGAATACCCATTAAGGTAGCTAATGGAGAAATCGCTTCTGCATGAGAGAACCTTAATACCGCATCTTTACGTAGTTTTCCTTTGATGAGCGCATCAGTAGATGTCACCAGATCCAGTAACAAAGGCGCTGCGATTCTTGATTGTATTCCCAATGTATCTAATCCTGCACCCTTTTCAAGAAAATCGGCTGCGCTGTTTACTTTATCTAACCATTGCAGATCTTCATTTGTAAAAGCTTTTCCGAAATCAAAATGCACATTTGCCTGCTGCATTTCCATTACTAAGGAAAACTGGATACTGTAGAGATCATACAACCATTCAGCCAATGCGGTTTGCTCTTTTTCAGACGGGGCTGTTGTAAATAACCGTTGGCTGATTTGTGCAACAATTGCTTTCGTACGCGGATCATGCTGCAATGAATCTATTCTTTCAGCAATTACCTTTCCATTTTTAAATGCATCATACGCAGGGGAAAGATCATAAAAACGCAGTACATTCTCATTTGTGTCCTGCACCATTTTAAATTCCTTCTTCCCTTTGTAAGCTGCAAATGCTTTCAGAAAACCATCCGCACTCTGTCTTGTTCTTTTCTTATGCGTGACTTCTATAGTTATACCGCGACCTTTAAAAGCTGTTGCCTCTCTTTTTAGTAACCGCTCTCCAATTGCATGTTGCTCCACATCGCCCAGCAAACTGATATTCTCGTAGTTATCCTTTTCTATCTCCAGGAACTGTGCAGCCATCGCCCTGATACTATCGCCCAGCGACGTTAGCTGCGACCTGTTCAATAATGCCAGCAACTTTACATCACTTCCTGCTTTTGTCATAAACCTGGCACCATGTCTGCCTGTATAATTTACATACGCAGCAGTATATCCTTTGGGTACCGGCGTATAATCTGCCTGCTTAAACGGATATGGTGTTTTTGTTCCTGTATAACTCTGCCCTACAGCAGTCACACTCAATAATAAAAAGAATACGATCTTGTACATGCTCATTATTTAGAAGCTAAACTAGTAGTATAGTGCTGGTTGCCGGTTCCATCAGACTGATAAGCACCCATATCCACACCCGGTTGAAGAATGGTAGCACCATACGTACCGCCTGTCGTTACTTTTGCCTGTGCCTGGAAGCTATCCGCATCCCCCTTTCTCAGACCAGGAGAACCCGGGAGCAATGACCAGTTGTAAGACTGGGCTGTAATGATAGTCAACGGCATCACTGAGATATCCAATGGCGGTGTCACTGTGGAAAAATCAAACTGGTCTACATCGTATGAACCAAAAAGTGGGTTTTTATCTTTTACTGATGCACTTGCCACATCTGCAGTAGCAGCTCTGGCCACACCATCCGTTGCATGGAACTGGTTGATCATATACTGTGCATTGGCATAATAATACTGGTTGTTATACGCAATGTGTGTAGTGTCCGCATCTGACGTAATTCTCAGACCAAAGCGGCAGTTTACTATAATGTTATTATAGATCTTACCCTGCGCACCTTTTTCAAAGTTGATAGAACCACCACGGCCTGACTTCACCTGGCGCATACCTCCATTCAGAATGGTATTGTTATAAAGATACACATTCGTTTGTACAGTCGCACCACCGCTGTTAGAAACCTTGAAGCCATTGGTAGCAGCACCGATAGAAACATTGTATGCCACATCGCCTACTGTACCGGCTTTCAGGTTCAGAGATTCACCACCAGCTTTACCACAGGCTTCAAATGTATTACGCATAAAGCTGATATTACCATGCAGGATACGGATACCATCATCCTTACTGCCATAGAACCAGGAATCTTCTACAATCACCTGACCATCGATATTCGTATAGCTAAGGAAGTTACGGGGATCGCCGGAGGCAAACACTGCCGGATCGGCTGCATCACCCGCAGGCCCTCCTGCAAATTCCATGTGTGTCCACTTAATAATTACATCACCGCTACTCTCACCACACTGAATACCACCCCAGAAACCAGCACCGATATTAGATGTAGTACGCAGGCTATCCGATACGGTGATGAAGTTATTGTTGTCTTCTGTGCCCAGGCTGATGAATGTACCATTACAAGTGATTTGCGGACTGGTAGCGGTGGTTTTACCATCGCCCAGTGCAATCAGTTTAGTCCCTTCCTGCATCAGCAGCGTATCGCCGGCATTGATGGTGATATCGGCACTGAAATAATAGGTACGACCTGACTGCAGGGTTCCTTTTACGGAACCAGTCAATGTATCGGAAGTAATGGTTTGACCTACAGAGATTGCCGCTGTAGACACCTTTACAGATTCTTCTTTATGACAGGCACTGAAAGCAACTCCCAG
The DNA here is from genome assembly GCF_039596135.1 of Chitinophaga sp. Classification (GTDB taxonomy): domain Bacteria; phylum Bacteroidota; class Bacteroidia; order Chitinophagales; family Chitinophagaceae; genus Chitinophaga. Next base: position 3,138 of record NZ_JBCNKH010000121.1, on the reverse strand, counting down.
CAAGCCAAACAGCAATATATTTTTTGTTTGCATTGTCGTCTTATTTTGTTGGTCTTATAATTTGAATTTTACGCCCAGCAGGTAGTTTGCACCATAAGTATCTTTACGAACGAATGTATTCTTGCCCAGTGTCTGGTACGGCACGCTGCCTGTAATTCCACTTGCAGTATACGGCTGCCTGATCTCCAGTTCATAAGGTGTATTCAGGATGTTGTTCACCTTAGCATACACAGCGAAACGCTTGCAGAATCTCTTTTCGATAGAAAAGTCCATCTGTGTAAAACCTTTCTGCCAGATATCGTTGTCCAGGAACTGAGATACGGTGTTGATTCTTCTGCTGGTATAACCGAGTGCCAGCTGTGCGTTCAGACCCAGTTTGTTGTCGTCTTTGAACAACAGGGAAACGTTTGCCACATGTGCAGACTGCCCTTGCAGTGGCCTGGTCTGATCCACTTGTTTCTGGGAAGTACCGGTGGAAGTGCTATAATATAATGTTTTGGCAGTAGTGATAGCAGAGTGCGTGTAAGTATAGTTTGCTCTTACGCCAAACTTACGCAGGTATTTGGTAATATCCAGTTCAAAACCGTAGTTGCTGGCTTTACCGAAGTTGTCTGGCATGTAGTAGACATTAGTACCAACGTTTTCCAGTGCATATTCAATTGGATTGTTCAGTCTCTTATAGAATATACCTGCCAGTAACTGATCCAGTCCTTTTGGATAGTATTCATAGCGAAGGTCAAAGTTGTCAGCAGTGGTTCTTTTCAGGTTTGAGTTACCTTTTTCCTGGTAGTCAGCATCCGGGTCGCCACCTGTGTGGGGAATTACTTCGTAGAAGTTAGGACGGCTGATGGCAGAGTAATAAGATAAGCGAACTGCCTGGTGCTGGTCGATGGTGTATTTCAGCAAGCCGCTTGGCAATACGTCGTAGTAGTTGATAGACCCGGTTTTGCCAGATACAGTTTTAGGTATGGCACTGTTCCAGGTCAGGTCAGTATGCTCGTAACGTGCACCACCAGTCAGTTCTATTTTGCGCCAGGTAATCTTTGCCATTGCATAACCGGCACCTACGTTTTCAGTAGCGTCGTAGTTGAGTGCATTGGTAGAAGTACCTTCGCCATTGAATACGGTGAAGTTGTTATTATTGATATTGCCGTCGTAAGTCTGGGTACTTGGATCGGTAGGACGCAGGGTGTATTCATCGTAGGTGCTGGTCCGGGTTTTGTTGCGATACATGCCACCTACAGACCAGTCAACCTTTGCAGCTGCGATATTAGTTTTGTATGTAAAGTTCAGGTAACCGGCTTTGTCCTGATCCGAGTTGCGGGTGAACTCACGGGTAGAAGTACCATCCAGGTAAAGCGGAGCTTGTACCAGTGCACCGGTAGTCGCATCCTTGCTTACACCGGTGGTGAGGTTCAGGGTAGCTTCGTCAGGTCTGTTGTCAGAAGCCTTGCTGAATACAGCAGACCAATCCATGTGCAGGCGTGGTGCGATCTCGTGGTTACCACTCAGGGTAGTGTTGAAAATCTGCTGCACATCGTGATAAGTTCTGTAACTGTTGCCGATACGACCTGTTCCCTCGCCGGTACGGCCCAGGATCAGGTTGGTGTCAGATTTGCTTCTGAATTCATTCTTAGCCAGGTTCATGTAGGCTACATACAATTTGACCTGGTTCTTATCATTCAGTCTCAGATCAAATTTGGTATGCAGACCACTACGTTGCTGCTGGATAGAGTAATTTCTTGATTCGATGCTGGTCACTTTTGCATCGCCGTTGTTCATATCTGTTTCAGTATCGAAGAAGACAGAATTTACATTACGGTAGTTATTCTGATAGCTACCTGCTACGATAATACCCAGTTTATCTTTCCATACCCGGCCACCTGCAGACAGGTTGAAAAGGGTATTGATGGGGTTATGTTTGGTGTTGTAAGTGAAGGCGCTGTTAGGGAAATCGTTCATAGTGGCCTGATAACCGGCAGCATTGGTAGCTCTTGGAGAGCGATCCAGGCTTGCGCTGTGGTCGAAGGTAGTAAAGTCCTGGTGTGCGAATTTGTCTGCATATCCAACAGCGGCATTTGCACGGATTGTGAGTTGATCGGGGGCATCTTTCATCACCATGTTGATAGCTCCACCAATCGCATCGCCTTCCCTGTCAGGAGTGAGGGATTTGATTACTTCCAGTCTGTCCAGGAGGTCAGCAGGGAAGATATCCAGTGGTACGTAACGGTTTTTATTGTCAGGGCTTGGGATTTTGATACCATTTACGAGGGTGTAAATGTAACGTTTGTCCATACCTCTGATGATTGGATACTGGCCTTCGCCATTGGTGCTTCTTTCCAGGGAAACGCCGGAGATACGCTGAGAAACGTTTGCAACGGAGAGGTCTGGAGAGATTTCGATGGTTCTGGCAGCTACGGAATTCATCACTACATTCGCTCTCCTGTCAGCCTGAATAGCGGAGGCAGCAGTCGTTTTATCGTGTTTGCCGGCGATGTCTACGGCATGGAGTGCGCGTTCTTCTTTTTCCAGGGATACTTTCAGTGGTGCGCCGGCTGAAATGGTACCGGAAAAATGTTTATATCCTACATATTTTACGTGTACAGGGTAAGTACCTTCAGGAAGGTTTTTAAAAATGAAGGAGCCATTGAGGCCGGAAATTACAGATTGTTGTTTGCCGCCGGCTTCGATGGTGACGGTGGCACCTGATAGAGGGTCGCCGGAAAGTTGATCAATGACCTGACCGGTCAGGTTGATCTTTTGAGAAAAGGCTGAAAGTGTCCCAACAATCAGCATGATGAAAAGAAAGAATTGTCGCTTCATTGTAGCAGTTTTAAAAGCTGCTGCAAGTTGAAGAAAGGTGAGTTTGAAACCGAAAAACAGGCGTGAACAAAATGTAACAGCGTGAACAGGAGCGTATACAAGAGGGCAACAAGGTGATTTAAGTTGTTGGGAATCAAGTGTTATGTTGTACATTAACAAATTGTTACCGTAACAGGGGGAGGAACAGGTGTAGTTGCATTTGCCTACGGCAAAAGATGTTTTTATCTTTTTTGGTGAGGGGGGATGGATGAATGCGGAGAGGCAAAAGATGTTTTTATCTTTTTTGGTGAGGGGGGATGGATGAATGCGGAGAGG
>NZ_JBCNKH010000120.1:0-13810 GCF_039596135.1 Chitinophaga sp. | reverse complement strand
GAAGATCAAAAAGGCAGGGATCAAGGTGGGGGAGAGTCCGGCATTGACCACTATTTACCTGGGGCAGATAAAGAAAATAAAGAAAGCGATAGAGGGGCAGCACGAGGATTTGCAGTATGAGTATATGAAGGAGCTGGAGCGATTGTGATATAAATTCGTGATTAGCAGGCTTTGGCCTGCTTTTTTTCTCTATGTTAAATTAAAGTGACCCGTTTATGAAATTATTGTTCCCATATCTATGCTTGTTAGCCGTGAGTGTGCAGGCCCAGACTAGGGTGATTGAAGACAGTAGCAGATCGGTCATTATTCCCATTTATAACAATAAACAAATCAGTGGTTATGCAAAGATGTCGGTCAAAAACCGCATCAGCCATTACGATTTGATGGATGATCAGTGGCATCCTTTGTTAACCATAGAGATAGACGGACCTGCACTCTTTGGCGTAGATGCCGCGCAGAATGGGGAGCAGATCTGCCTGACTTATCATGATAGAATGGGATTCACAATTGGGTTTTATAAGGTGGGGCAGTCAACCCCTGTGCGGGAATACAAGCAGGACAGATGTGGGGGATTTCACCAGGTTATTTCAGTACCAGGAAAAGGGTTTGCGTGTTTAAACGGCACACAACTGGAATGGTTCAATGTGAATGGCGATTCTGTTACCACGGTTGATTTTCTCTACAGGCCATTAAACAGGGACAGCCGTTTGGACATAGACATGATCACCTACAATGGCGACGTGTATTTTTTACAGGACGAATTGATCCGTTTTAATCCGGAAACGGCCTCCCTGCATAAGCAGGCCATACCCAAAACAGATGTCCGGGGCCATCTGCTCAATTTGTGGGGCATGGCCCTGGACCCGGTGACGGGCAGACCCTATATCTCTGCCGGTATTTACAATTCTGCCGGCGGCCCGCCTCCTTTACGCCATGCAGAGACTACCTCCATCATCACAGATCTGCGTAACTGCTATGAAGGTATTTGTACAATGGAGATAGACAATGGTCTGAAAAGTCATTTCACCTACTGGAACCTCGGCACAGATACTTTTTTTTATCCTATGGTCCTCCGGCGGGATTTTAAGCGTCAAACGATGCTGGTTGGTCTGAACATTGTGAAAAATGAAAAAATGTACAATTTTGGAGATCCTGTTGTATTGACCATAGATAGTACAGATGCAATCGTGCGCAGGGATTATGTGGAAATGGCCCATAGAAAAACAGACGGGCGGACCGAAATGTGGCGATTCGTGTACCAGGAGCTGAAATCCTTTTGGAAAGATGGAGAGCTGTACCTGTGGACAGATGACCAGGAAAAGGAGCGTTTGTACAGCGTGAGTGAGCGAAAGGTGGTAGATGTGGCAGATAAGCACCCGGATATATGCAGGGAAGTATGGTTCAGCAAAGGCGGAAATGTACTGATCATAGCCGATGACAAAAGGAGAAATATACGGCAGTACACAATGCACCCAATAGATACCCGGATACCCTGACTGTCAATTTGTTAATGCTTTGCTAAAATCTTCTGACCATTAAATTTTTTCTTTAAACGATAGTCTAACAACTATAAAAAAGAAAAGGAGGAGTCATGAAAAAGATAATAATTGCGTTAACGATGACTGTAATGGCTACTGGTGCATTTGCAATGGGTCCCGGACATGGTGGTTACCATGGGGGCGGCCGTACAACCGTCATAGTAGGCGGTGGTTTTGGTTATTATAGCCCATTTTACTCACCATTTGGCTACTGGGGATATCCATACCCTTACTATGCGGCTCCTTATCGACCTACCAAACTCGATCTGCAGGTGATGGACATTAAAAATGACTATGCAGACAGGATCGCTTCTGTGAAAATGGACAGGGATCTGAGTGGTAAGGAGAGGAGACAGGAGATAAGACAGCTGAAACGGGAACGTGACAATGCTGTGTACGATGCCAAAAGGAATTATTACAAACAGCAGATGGAACGCAGGCAACAGCCACAGCAACAAACGCAGCCCGAAACGCAACAGCAATAACGAATTTGAAAAGCCGCAAGTGATTGCGGCTTTTTTTATAAGATTTATGGGGGCAAGGAGGCGGTTTTAGAAATCAGCAAAAGTTTTTTTCCTAAAAAATGTTTAAGTTTCTACCCGATTTTAACAACTACACTATGAAATTAAAACTCAGACATTGTCTGCTGGCATTTATAGCCCTGCCAGCTTTTGGACAGAAATCAAATTTTCACTTCGTAAGCACAAAAAATCAGCAGATTAATATTAACAAAGGGACCATTTTTGTAAATGGTAACCGTACCTACCTGCTGAGTAACGGTGCGGAGTTTTTAGATAGCAGGCGCAATAAACTCATTGAAAATGGAGGCAATGTATTTTTATTCCTGGAAGTAAGTCGTGGTGCAGACATTAAAGACCTGATCATTTTCAGCGTGAATAATAGTAAGGCAGATTCTATCGGTAATGTGGTATCTTCTGATATCAGGGATTATGACCATGACCAGAACCTGGAAGTAGGGGGAGCGTATACGGTAGCGCCTTATCCTGCTGCAGATTCTGTGTATTATGTGCCTTATATTTACTATGAGATTGTGAAGGGAAGAGTGGTGCTGGATGAGGAGTATAATGAGAAGGTGAATAAGAAGAAGTATGGCGTATGGTTGAAGGAGCTGATAGAGGACAGGAAGTATAAGGTGATACCGAAACCTAAACATTAATTTATAGGTAAGAAGCCCCCTTTATTGGGGGCTTTTTATTTTGATGGCGATGTCTTTTCCATTTTGCAGTGCTGCTTCAACCGTGCCGGGACTATCGCCTGTGTAAAACGCTTCTCCGGCAAAATAAATAGTATCTGCCACAGGTGTGGTCAATACCGTTTTTGCTTTTTCGGAATCAGGCATGCCGTAGGAATAGCCGCCGTGTATAGCTTGTTCTGCTGACCAGTTATGGATAAAGCTTTGTGCTAACAGATCTTCAATGTTTGTTACATTGAAAATTTTAGACAGGGAGTGGAGCGCCTTGTTTAATAAATCAGTTTGAGGGCCTTCTGCATGTGGGCCTCCCAGCCAGCCAGTGAGTATTAAGCTATCTTCAGACTGCGTCCACCACACCGGCACTTCTTCGTCGCTTAATACAAACCCGATATCTCTTTTCCAGAAAGCCTGTTTGAAAATCAGGTTGAATTTGATAACGGTTCCCCATCCTATTTGTCGGGCAGCTTTTGTATACGCAGGGAGCGCGGGGGCGAACTGTATGCCTTCGTTTTGTAAAATATTGATAGGAACAGTGACCAGTACTTTGTGGGCAGTATAAGTTTGATCCTGGGTCGTAACCTTAACATGGCCGGGCTGCCAGGCAATGTTTTGCACGGTTTGGTTCGTGATCAGTTTACATCCTTTGCTCAGGTAATCGATAAGGGCGGTGTAGCCGTTTTCAATTCTGTAATTGGTGCCCTGTTCCAGTGTCCATTCATCATAGAGATATTTTACGCTTACTTTATTCAGATCAGCGAGGTCGTATCCTTCCACATAGCCCTGTACGTGGTCGCGGAGGTCTGCATATTGCCCGGCTGGATAATATTGATCCAATAGTTGTTGCATGGTAGTCGTTTCAGGGGCTTTGCTCATATGATCAAGCAGATTGTCCCAGTCTTCAATCCATCCTTCTTCCTGTTTGAGTTCTCCATTTTCTGCGAGGTACATTTCCCCATTGACAGGGTGATAAGGAATACCTGCCTCCTGTAATAAAGATAGTGTGACGGGCAGTTCTCCATGTATAAATTCAGCACCGGTTTCAATATGGATGCCGGGTGCAGGGTAATGAGTAGTCGTTCTGCCTCCCGGTTGTGGCCGGGCTTCCAGTATAGTGACGTTGTATTGTGGGGAGAGTTCCCTGGCTGCCATAAGACCTGCGGCGCCGGCGCCTATAATGATGATTTCCTTTTGTGCTGACATGATGTAAATGTAAGGTATTGTGCTGTTGCCGACTGTCTGTATGGCGTGGTTATTTTTTAACAATGGTTGGGAAGGGGAATATTATTTACATCGATAAGGACATCGAGTCTTAATACGACACCATTTTCAAGGCGCATGTATTCTACCTTTTCAAGAACGAAGAGATCGGCAATGCGGGCAGAAACTTCCTGGATCTGTCCGTCCTCGCCGGTAAAACGGATGAGGCAGATGGTGCGCATAGTAGCCCAGGCTTCAAGACGGTCGTAGTAGTCGCAATTGATGGGTTGATAATTAGTACTCATGTGATAAAGATAAAAAATTAGTTCATGAATATTGGGTGCCATTAAACGCGCATAAAAAAAGGCGAACGCCCGAAATAGATGATTTACACTGAATTTTGGTTAGGATAACAAGTGAATGTTGTATAGACAAATTATAACATTTTATAAAGAAATGCTATGGTATGAGCGTATTATCTTTGTGACACATTACCCTAATTAACTGTATATATGTGTCGATATGGATATTCCGTATACAAGCCACACTATGCTTGTTTTAAATGCCGTAAGACCTTTAAGAGGCGTATTTCTGATGACTGTTCCTGTTCCGGAACGGGCGGACATGCATATGCCAAACTGGCCAAGTGCCCTGATTGCGGGGAGCTGATGGCTGACATGGGCATGGACTTCGAAGCTCCTGGAAAGGGGAAAATTAAGGCATGGGAACACCTGCGGTTATTATACTCAGTGGGCATCGCTTTTCATTCGTGCGGCTGCTCCGGACCCGGGTATGTTCCTAATACGAAGGAAGGATTAATCGCGCATCTGAATGGGTTGATTACCATTTACAATGGTGAATTGCAACAGTTGCGACAGGAAACCAACAAAGAAAGAGAAGAAGCCAAAGGCTATTGGATGGGGAAGATCAGATTAGTAGAGCAACGATTATCGTTGCTGTAACCGAACAACTGTTACCTGACAATTTGTTAATTCTGCTGCAATTATTTTACTGATTTTATTCCAGTTACCAGCCCTGATCAAAGACATACCTTTGAACCGGTTGTTTATTATCTGCTACCACCGCGTCGAAAAGTTTTTCGCGGCTGTAGTCGTATTGATATAGGCGTTGGTGATAGGGTGAAAATTTAAAATATACTACACACAGAAGTGTGTAGCAGAGTTGTAGAGGTTGGTTGCAGACGCGTTTTCTACTGATAATGATTCCAAATACCTAATGTATATACTTTCACAATAAATTGATTTTATTTGCTATGCACCCTAACATGAAGGTGTGAACAGCGGTATACCTGCCGGTAATATCTTTGCTGCTGTGAAACGTTACCTATATCGCTACTTTGCGTTAGCCACTTTATTCATTGCGTGTGGTAAAAACGAGAATGCTGACATAAAAGACCCCGGGACTAATCCATCAACACCGACTAACCCGGCCCCTTCCAAAGCAGATTCCGCCACCATTGTTATTATTGGTTCTTCCACTGCTGCCGGCATGGGAGCCAGTCCTTCCGATTCATCCTGGGTAAACAGGTTAATACTGTCTACAAAGAATAATAAGCGGATACTTACTTATTACAACCTGGGCATAATAGGACTCACCACTTACCAGGGGATTCCGAAAAACTTCACGAAACCAGGGCGCCCCGCAACTGATACCCTTCATAATATCACTGCGGCCTTGTCCTTCCATCCTTCGCTGGTAATCATGTCTTATCCTACTAATGATGTCGCGTATGATTATACAGACGATGAGATCATGGATAATTTCAATGAGATGATTCGCTTACTGGATTCAGCGAAGGTAAAGTACATTGTGTTTGGTACCCAGCCGAGAAACTTTCCGGATGTGGCTTACAGAACGAGGTTAAAAACGCTGAATGTAAAGATGCAGGCGGCTTTTGGCGGGCATTTTAGTAATGTGTATGATACCCTGGCTGCAGAAGATGGAACGATCAGGGCAGCCGTGGCTTATGGAGATGGTGTGCATGTGAATAACACAGGGCATGATATCATTTATCATAAGATAGCCGATCACGCAGTGTTTCAGGAGGTGATTAAGTAGTGTATCTTAATTAAAAACCTCGCCGGTATCTGAAACCGTCCAGCTACCTTCTGCAATTTCTGCTTCCAGTTCTGCATGATCCCACCCACAATACCCAATAAATATTTTAATATCCTGCCCTGCAAGGGCACGCTTATTTATATGTGCTACGGCGGTTTTAAAATCACCTCCGTAGTACATCTTTTCTGTTACCGGGGTACCACCCGGAATGAGATCAGGCCGTTGGTGTACAAAAAAGAGATGTTCCTGGTCCACCGGCCCACCCTCATACAAAGGGAACGGCAGCCCGTTTTTAAATTCTTCCAGCTCAGTCAGGCCGCGTGGAAACTGTTTATTCACCACAAATCCCATCGCTCCCTTTTCATTATATTCTGTAATGAAAATAATCGCATCTTCAAAGATGCTATCATCCAGTAGCGAACTGGCATGTATAAATTGACCTGCTTTCATCTGGCAAAGTTACAAGGATTTGGCTACAAGTAGACCGGATTCGGCTACGTGAAGGTCTTTAGGCAAAACTACATTTGCCTGAAATCATAATCATATGAAAATCATTGTAACAGGATCATTAGGAAATATCAGCAAACCACTGGCAGTTTTATTAGTAGAAAAAGGACATGATGTAACAATCGTCAGCAGTGATGCTTCAAAGGCCGGAACGATTTCATCCTTAGGTGCAAAGCCAGCCATCGGCAGCCTGGAAGATGGTGCTTTTTTACAGGAGACCTTTAAAGGAGCAGACGCTGTATATTGTATGATTCCCTTCAATATGGCAGAACAGGATCAACTGGGATATTTTACACGCATTGCAGATAACTACGTGCAGGCAATTCAGGCAAATAATATCAAAAGAGTGATCAATCTCAGTGGCTGGGCGGCAGCAGTAATCAAAGACAACAGTACAGAAGGATTTTTTAACAACCTGCCTGATGTGAGTGTGACCCATTTAAGACCCGGTTCTTTCTATTCCAATTTTTACGGCCTCATTGGCATGATCAGAACATATGGAATGATCATGTCTAACTATGGCGGTGATGACCTGATTGCCTTTGTAGCACCTGAGGATATTGCAGATGTAGTTGTGGAAGAACTGGAAACATCTGTACAGGGAATAAAAATCCGCTATGTAGCCAGCGATGAACTTACCTGCAATGAAGCGGCACATATACTGGGTACCGCCATCGGCAAACCAGATTTGCAATGGCAGGCATTGCCTGCAGACCAGGTTCAACAGGGCATGGAAATGATGGGGATGCCAAAGGAACTGGCAGCTATGCTGGTAGAAATGCAGGCTGCACAACATACCGGTGAGGTGCAGAAAAAATACTTTGAACATCGGCCTGTGCTAGGAAAAAGAAAGCTAAAGGATTTTGCACCTTTATTTGCAGCAGCTTACTAAATTTGAAAATGCAACCATATAGAGTAAAATCAATCAGCGAATTGCATCAGCTAAGGGGCCTGCCCATGACAGGGCATCCATTGATCAGTGTGGTGCATCTGGAAACTATCAAAGAATTACCAGTATTTGAGCCTAAGACGTTAGTGACTGACTTTTATCTCATAGCCCTGAAGCAGGGCTTTGCAAAGGGCGTAAAGATAAAATACGGGCAGCAGGATTACGATTTTGATGCAGGGGTATTATCTTTTATGGCACCCGGTCAGGTGTTTGGCATGGAGATCGATGAGCAGAGCATGGCAGCGACAAGGGGATGGATGCTGATGGTACATCCTGATTTTCTCTGGAATACTCCGTTGGCAAGAAAAATGCGGCAGTATGCGTTTTTTGATTATGCGGTGAATGAGGCGTTGTTTCTTTCCGAAAAAGAAGAGAGTACGCTCGTGTATATTGTAAATAATATAGAGCAGGAGATTTTTGCGAACATAGATACCTTTAGTCATAATATTATTATCTCTTTGTTGGAATCGTTGCTGAACTATTCAGAGCGCTTTTATCAGCGACAGTTTTTGACAAGGAGAAGAAGTAGTCATCAGCTGCTGGCGCAATTAGATAATTTACTGGAAGTATATATTAAAGAGCAGAAAGGATTACCTACGGTGAGTTATGTAGCAACACAGCTGCATGTTTCCGCAGATTATTTAAGTGGGTTGCTGAAGGCGCTGACAGGGTTAAGTACGCAACAGCATATACATGAGAGACTGATTGAGCAGGCAAAGGTACAGCTGTCTACAACAACGCTGTCCGTAAGTGAGATCGCGTATCAGTTGGGGTTCGAGCATCCGCAGAGTTTTAGTAAATTATTTAAGGCGAAAACGAATTTATCACCGTTAGAATTCAGGCAGTCATTTTCATAATTATCTGACCTTTTGCTTAACAATGAAAAACGTTTCTTTCACCTAAAGGCGAAAGAAACGTTTTTCATTGTTAAGATTTAATCTCACAATTCAATTGATTCCCAGTTTGTTAAATCCTTTTAGCGTCCAACCATCCGCAATCATATTTTGCAATTCACTTTTAATGCGTACTTTTATTCTGTTCACGTTGAAAATGACTCAGAGCGTACTTAGCGTCCATTAAAGACCCTTCACCCTGGAAGGGACACGTTATCATTCATATTTAATAGTTCACCTATGATCAAACCCGGTAACCCGTCCGTAAAGATCGCAGTAGCACTATCGTTGCTACTCATGCCGTTTTGCGCCATGCCCTCAATGGCCCAAACCACTTGGCCCCAGGGCCAGTTACTTCCATCATTTCCTGCTACAGCACAAATGCAGGACCTGATTATCCTTCGCGAAACTTCCACCAGATGGGAGGCTGAAGGTTCTTCACTGAGTCATAAAACAGGCCGCTTAGAAACCGATGGCTGGCTTTGCCAGGTCGGCATCGATGCCGCCAACGACCATATGATTTATGGTCCTTATGACAACACTATTCCCGCAGGCGCGAATGTAGCAGAGTTCCGTATGAAGACGGACAACAATACTGCCAACAATGATCCTGTGGTGGATATTGATGTGCGAAATGCAACCACCGGCGTAGTTCTTGCGTCGCAAACCATTACCCGTACTATGTTTTCTATTGCGGGTGATTATGTCACTTTCACATTGCCGTTTACCATGCCGGCAGACAATCAGTCGATTGAACTGCGTGTATATTGGCGTGGTACCGCTTACACGAAAGTGGATTATGTAGCAGTACAGCAGAATAATTCTTCTGCAGAAATGTATTTATTTGCATCACTGAAAGGCATTGTCAACAAGACACAGCCACGTATTTTCTCTTACGAAGGCGATGCATTTGCCGAAGGACAGTACACCTGGCTGAATTCCCTGGGATTGAGCTATAACGACGTGTCTGATAAGTATAGCCTTATTACAAAATACCGTAGCGAAATAGCCGGTTTGATTGTGTATGATCCATCGCAGATTCATACTGTGAACCTGGCCACCATGCTGGCAAAAAGCAAGAATGCATTGATTGCTTCACCTACATTGCTGGCCAAATTGCAGGCAGCACCTTACAACCTGCCCATCTTAACGGATCTGCGTGGCATGTACAGCAGCAAGATGGCGGTGTACCAGGCCATGTACAACACTTACTGGCCGAATGCAGATAAGCGTTTATTAATCGGTTTAAACCCGGATGTACACAAAGCTGCATTGCGTGAATATGCCACTGCTATTGGTGCTGCTACCATCTGGCTGGATCCCGATATTGCAGAAGAAAGCACCCTGCTGAACAGTTTCCTGGCTTCAATGCCTGCGGGTGCTAACTTCATGGGTTGGTGGCCGAACGAGGGGCCAGGTGTGCAAAGAACGTCTACTTATGGCATCACCACAATTGCGAGTGACTGGTCTTCGAACCTTACCGTACATAGCGGTATGCCAAGGACTGTGAACCTGAAAGCCATGCCGCAGAAACCGGCTTTGCAGAATAAAATTTATGTAGCCTTCATATTGAGCGATGGTGATAACCTGCAATACGTTGAGCACCTGATGCGCAAATTGTGGAATGATCCGGGTCGCGGACAGGTGCCTATGGGATGGACGCTGTCACCAGCCATGCTGGATGCAATGCCGGGTGCATTGAACTATTACTGGCAGTCATCAACGGATAATGATAACCTGATCAGCGGTCCTTCTGGCTATGGATATACTTATCCTAACAGCTGGGATCAGACAAAGCTGAACCAGTTTGTGGCGAAGACAGAAGATTACAATCTGCGCGCAGGATTCAGAGTAATAACGGTATGGAATACCATCACTGGTGGTATCAATCAGAATGTAGGTCAGACGTATGCTACCTATGCGCCTTCACTGTTAGGACTGACCGCGCAGAATACCAATGGTGGTCTGACGATTTATAACAATACGCTGCCAGGTATGGCGCTGAATTGTAACTATTGTACAACGGAACAGACTATCAAAGATAATATTGCTTCTGCGGCTGCAGGTTGGAATGGAACATCACCGAGATTTATCATTATCCAGGCACAGCCCTGGCAAGGTGTAACGCCTACCAGCTTTAAGAATGCTGCAACTGCACTAAATTCAGACTATGTGGTGGTCAGACCGGATCATATATTCCAGTTGATCCGCGAAGCGAATGGATTGCCGGTAGATTCACCAAGTAGTAATTTGTTTAAGCTGTCAAAGGCAATGGGATCATCTGTACCTGCGCAACAGCAGTCAGTGATTAGTTGTAAATAATATTTTTGATCTCTTCTGTATTTAAACAGAAGAGATCAAAACTTAAGCTGATTTTAATATTTTTCAATTCACATCTTTTGTATCTTTAAAAGGAAATAACCCTCTATTTGTTAATCATTAAAGACAACCCACATGAGAAACATGAAAGCCCTCTTGTCCCTTTCTCTCTTCACGCTGGTTTTATTGTTCTGCTCTTTTACTCCCATTAAGGAAGTAAAGCAACCTGCTACTAAGTCAGCTGCAAAGATCGTGAACTATGCATGGTACTCACCAGACGGTACGTTCATTGCATGGAGCACACTGGCAAATGCCCTGGTAGTAAGTGATGCAGATCTTAATCCTACCAACGGAACCGTGGTGGCTTATGGCTGGACTGGTGGTGGTTATGGTTTACCTCCATCCGGCACACTGGTGTATACGATCTATACACACCCGTGATGTAATTGACTGATGTAATCATTCAAACCGCTTTTCTTCGAATTAGAAGGAAAGCGGTTTTTTGTATTTTGATAAACTTGAAAACCCATGCCCTTTTTTGTACCTTTAAATCTATGCCACCGGGATTTTATCTATATAAACGCATCGTACAGGCAAAGTTGTTTATTGATAACAACAGTGCTGACCCCATCGATCTCGATCAGATTTCTGACGAGGCATATTTTTCTAAATTCCATTTTATCCGGTTATTCAGGAAAATGTACGGTCGTACACCGCACCTGTATTTAATAGCAGTCAGGCAGGAAAAGGCAAAGCTCTTATTAGCCAAAGGTATGACCGTTTCAGATGTATGTGTGGCCGTTGGATTTGAGAGTCTGAGCACCTTTAGTGGCAAGTTTAAACAGGCCTTTGGAATGACACCTACAGCATTCATTGCGTACCGGGCAGATCAGCAGCAGCAACCTTTGAAATATATTCCGGGTTGTTTTATTAGCAATTTTGAAGAAGTGCGCTGAAAATAAAAGTCGTTAATTCGCTTCAACAAAAATACTCCCAAAAATGATTACAAAAGTGACGCACATGTGCGTGTACGTTCTAGACCAGGATCGTGCATACGATTTCTATGTAAACAAGTTAGGTTTCAGGGTACATACTGATGTACCGATGGGCAAAGATGGCCGATGGCTCACGGTAACGCCTCCGGAACAGCCAGAGCTGGAAATTACCCTGTTTCTGGTAGCAGAAGGAGGAATGTTTGACAACGAGTCAGTAGCGATGATGCGGCAGTTAATTCAGAAGGGCACTTTTGGTACCGCAGTGTTTACCTGCAATGACCTGATGGCAACGTATGAAGAGATGAAAGCTAAAGGGGTAGTTTTTAAGAAACCACCCACGAAGGAGTTTTATGCATATGAGGCGTTGTTTTCAGATGACTCGGGAAATTGGTTTTCGCTTTCACAGATGAATACAGAGAAATAAAAAAAAGGCCGCCTTATTTACGGGGCGGCTTCTCTTAAATTTATTGGCTTCAATGGATTTTTTTCACCTGAGGGCCACAACTATACGTCAGCCAGAGTACATCATCTTCAATCCTCTTAACCTGCTCCAATTTAAACAGGGCGGCATCGAATTTTTTACCTTTCTGCGCTATTTCAAACATGGCCGGGTTATCATGGTTCCCGTCTACGACTGGCAGTAGCAGGTGATGGTATTCATCAATGAGTCCTTCATTGAGAAAGCTGCCATTGAGGTGGCCACCGCCTTCTACCATGAGGATATCAATCCTGAACAGGTTGTATAATTTTTCGAGAACAATATTCAGATCGATTTCAGTAACACCGCCAAAGATGTAAGATACCCCAATGTCCTGCAGGTGTGCCAGGTAGGCATCAGGCACACTTTCCGCGAGTACCGTGATAACATGGTCGCCGTGCATTTCAGATTTTTCCCATCCTAATTTTGCATGTGGGTCAATAACAATAGCATATGTGCCGGCGTCCGGATTGGCGTTGCTATCAGTGCGGGGAATGGAGTGAGTACCGGGCTTATAGACCGGTTTTGCAAAGTTGGTAAAGTCTTTTTCCATGGTGGTACGGCCTACAATCCATGAATAGCTGCCAATCTGGTTGTGTACTTCCTCAAATTTACCGCCCAGCTTTTCAATCCGGGGGCTGTCACCCCACTTGTCAACGAGGATCTTACCGTCGAGGGTGGTCATCATCAGACAGATGGTATATGGGCGTTTTTTCATGTTTAAAGTTTTTTTTGGTTCCGTGTAAGTTTTTGGAAAGTTTTGCAACTAACATGGAAATGGCAAATATAAAAAGTTATGAATGAAACGCAATTTTTACAACTGATTGGGCAGCACCAGGGAATCATTCATAAGATATGCAGGTTGTACCGGGATACGAAGGAGGATAGGGAGGATTTGTTCCAGGAGATTGTGTTTCAGTTGTGGAAGTCGATAGGGTCGTATAGTGGCACGGCTGCGTTCAGTACATGGATGTATAAGGTAGCGCTGAGTACGGCGATAGCTGCGTATCGAAAGCGGGGGCCGACGATCGTTTATCCGGAGGTATTGCCGGATAGGGCAGAGGTATTGGATGAACGTGGGGGCGAGTTGTTTGAGGTGTTGCGGAAATTGAAGGATGATGAAAAGGCGATTATTACTTTGTATTTGGAAGAGTTGAGCTATAAAGAGATCGGGGAGATTATTGGGATATCGGAAAGTAACGTAGGCGTGAGGCTGAGCAGGATAAAGGCGAAGGTGCAGCAGCTATTTAAAAAATGAGTAAAGAATAGAAGTTTAACAACTAATAAAAAAATGAGTTATGGAAGATCTTTTTGCTGCATGGAATGAAGAAAGTCCAATTTCGACAGTACATGCGGGATTATTGCGTGAGCGTCAGCATCCTGTATTGAAGCAAATACGGAGACAGATGTTGATCGAGTTGGTAGGGTTTGTATTGTTCCTGATGGTGTATTATGACTTTTTTGATGGCGGGAAGAAGCCGGTATATGCGAATGTATTGCTGGTGGTTGCGATGCTGAGTGTGATTGCTGGGAATGTGGTGGGGTATGTGTTTGCGAGGCAAGGTATGATAGGTGGGAATGTACGGGAAGCTTTGCGTAGACATTTGAGTAAGATGAAGGTGTATGCGGTGGTGGCTGTGAT
>NZ_JBCNKH010000119.1:0-14036 GCF_039596135.1 Chitinophaga sp. | reverse complement strand
TAAATAGACAGGAAGAATTGGATTGAATATAACCGCTATCACCAAAAAAATAATCATCCAGTTAGTCAGGCCATCCTGGTAGGATGACCTGGCTAACAATACCGAACAAATAAATACCAATATGCGCAGTGCAGTGTAAAAACCTATTGGTAATTGCAGGGTCGCAATGAAAAGTAAAGCTGCAATAAAAAGGGTAAATAGTCTCATACTTGGCTAATCATTGGAGTTTTCTTTGGATTGCTCCATCCTTGCCAGCTTCTCGTTTATTTTGTCGAGATAAAAAACAATATCGTTAATACGTAGCACCCATCGAACGATTAAAACATACAGTGCTATCAGTAGAATTAAAAAGATTAAAGCGGTTATTGGTGTTCCTAATTCCATAACATTGAGGTTTTATTGGTTAATAAAGTAAAGCTAATTCAATACTCCATTTCAGCATTCATATACAGGTAAATACCGGAAAAATCCCCTGCCTGATATCCAGGTTTTACAATGGTTTGCATGGAAAAAAGGGGAAATTTCCCCTCCCGCAACAGGTTTTTTCCTTCGGGTGTTAATGCCACCTTTGTTGAGACACGAGATAAATACTGCTGGTATTATAAAATTCCCAACATGAAGCATGCATATACCCTCACCCATGGAAAACTCCTGATTTTTTTGTTGATATTCTTATGTGGATGCGGAGGAGGTGATTACCACCCTTATAAATGCCCCCCTCAAAAGCATATTGTTCCGGGTGTAGCATACAATGTGTATATCGAAAACTCGGGCAGCATGGCTGGTTACCTGGGAAATAATGCAGACTTCAAAAAAGTCCTGATTAGCTTTGTCAGCGATATTCAGGCACGGTTAAAAAGAGAACCTCAATTATTCTTTATAAGTGGACATACCTGCCCGTTCCGATCCCAGACTAATATACCCCTGATAAAATCAGTGATGAACCTAAATCCAGGTATACTGAAAGCATTATGTCCCGCCAATGGTTCTTCGCTATTACCACAGGTTATAGATTCCTGTACTACCCAAATGGGGGAAAAGGTAAGTATACTTATATCAGATTGTATCTTCTCGGATAAGGGTGGAAATAGTTCACTTGCTGAGGCTGAGATGAAGGTTTTTATGTCCAATAAGTTTAAAACCGAAGGGATGCTCTCGACTATTGTTATTAAATACAATTCCCTTTTTTCCGGAGTATATTATGCTGAATCTATTGGTGGAAAACCTGTGAAAGTGAATAATATCAATAGACCCTATTATCTTCTTTTGTTTGGGAAAAAAGAGAACCTGGCAGCATTGCTCCAGGCAATAGATTTCAAAAGTTATCCAGGTTACGAAGCCAGCTATTGTTTGTCTGCTAATGATTCCACTGATGGGGCGTATGCTGCGATGAGCTATTATAATAAGAAAGGGAATTATGAATATGCAAAACCCGCCTGCCGGATGTTATTGACAGGGGCTGAAGCTAATAAAGGTACTTTCCAGTTTTCTTTGAATGCAGATCTCAGTATGTTAGGTTACCCCGAAGACTATTTGCAGGATGTGAATAACTATACCGTAAATGATAATTTTTCTGTAGTGAATGTTAAAAAAGATACAGGAATTATGCACACCCTCACACTGAAAACGGATCATTTACAGTCACGGCATGTTTTGAAAATTGGCCTGGGATACGAGCTGCCTTCCTGGGTTATTCAAAC
Source organism: Chitinophaga sp. (assembly GCF_039596135.1). Classification (GTDB taxonomy): domain Bacteria; phylum Bacteroidota; class Bacteroidia; order Chitinophagales; family Chitinophagaceae; genus Chitinophaga. Next base: position 12,336 of record NZ_JBCNKH010000119.1, on the reverse strand, counting down.
AGGTAATGAAAATGACAGAAAGCCATCAGATAGCCTGCAACAACACCAGACATACGGATTCAGAGAATTAATGAGTGGTATTTCGCAGGCTTATAAAGCCAGTAACGCTACTCATTTTTTTACAATCCCCATTACTCCAATTACTATCAGGAACTAAATAAACCTCAATTATCATGGATATCTTACCTGCCCTGTTTGAAGCAGTCGGATTGTATTCTTCTTCCGGCGGACTGGGAGAACACCTGCGCGGACTTGACGTCAATTGTCAGACAATGTCCCGGCAATCTGCTTATAACATTGTATTTCTCTCGATTATTTTCGTGAATGCACTGATCCTGTTCAATTATTACTATGGGTTGTTCAACCGTCATCCATTTAACAAGGTTGGATGGTGGTTAGGCAATATCCTGGTAGGTGCAATTATCAATTACCTGGTTGCCTATTTAGGGCCACATAGGGACCTGATCAATAACCGGTTCTGCGAGCAACTTAGTTTTCAGGATAGTGATTGTGTGGGGTTTGGCCTTACTGCCGCCATTTACTCCATGGTATGGTCTACCCTTTTGTCTGTCCTTATAAAATGGAAAAGTATCTATAACAAAAAAATCCCCTTCTGATCATGGCTAAACTATTCCTGTTTGCAATCGGAGGTACCGGTTCCCGTGTTGTAAAAGCATTGACCATGCTCATGGCTGCCGGGGTAAAAATTAAAAATACAGATGCCATTGTTCCCATCATCATTGACCCTGATACGGCCAATGGTGACCTGACCCGAACTATTGAACTGCTAAAAATATATAAAGAGATCAGGGAAAAAGGAGCTTCGGAAAGTAGTGACTTTTTTAAGACAGGGATCTCTTCATTGGATGAATTAGGTGATGCTGGCTATCTCTCAGACAATTTCAAATTTGATATAGATGGCGTAAAGGAGCAACGATTCAGGGAATTTATCGGCTATAGCGAGTTGGATAAAAGCAATAAAGCTTTTGCCTCGTTATTATTTTCAAAGGCTAACCTGGATGCTGATATGGACGTGGGATTTAAGGGAAATCCTAATATAGGAAGTGTCGTGCTGAATAAATTTAAAGATGCACCTTTTTTTAGAAAGTTTGCTTCCAGTTTTGAAGAGCAGGATAGGGTATTTATTATCAGTTCAATTTTTGGTGGCACGGGTGCGGCTGGGTTTCCCTTATTGTTAAAGAACATTCGGGATGCGGCCCCACCAATTCCCAGGCATTACTACCTGCAAAGAGCCAGGGTAGGGGCCGTAACTGTACTTCCCTACTTCGGTGTCGATAAGGCAAATGGTGTGACTATAGATAGCAATTCTTTCATCACCAAAACGAAAGCAGCCTTGTCATATTATGCACACAATATGACGGGAGAAAGTATCCGTGCTGTAAATGCGCTTTATTATATTGGTGATAAGGTAACCAATGATCAAAAGGGCGCTGATGGCGCCAATGAGCAAAAAAATAAAGCACACTTTGTAGAGTTAGCCGCAGCATTAAGTATTATAGACTTTATGTCTATAGAGGACAATAAGCTGCAGGTCAGTGATGACAGGAAGGCGGTCAATCCAAAATATTTTGAGTTTGGATTAGGAAAGGAGAGTATGAATATTACTTTCCCGGATCTATCCCGGCAGACTTATGACCTGATCGCCAAACCGTTAACCCGCTTGAGTCTTTTCCGAAGTTTTATGGACCATCATTATGAAGAATTTGCATGCAGGAAGGGGGAAGCGTGGGCCAACCATGGGAATAATAAATTGACCATTGACGAATTGGATGGCAGGTATCGCTCGGGCCTCACAATGTTTAACCGGCACTACCTGGACTGGTTAAATGAAATGAATTATTCCAGGGTAAGTTTTGCGGCGATCGATACAGAAAAGAGTGGCAAAGATTTTTACAACCTGGTGAATGGAGTGGTTAATAAGACAAGTTTCCTGAAAGATATATTTCATGCAACGGGGGTGGATAACTTTCTAAAAGTATTATCAAAATCAGAACCTTCATTAGATCATTTGAATAGTACCCGCAAACTACTGGCATTGTTCTCTGCCGCCACTGCTGTAATCATCGATAAAGAATTAAATCTGTAACCGCTATGAGCAAGATCTTTCGTCTACATAAAGGAGCCTCTGAAAATATTGAAGGATGGCAGGAAACAGGAGGGCATCTGCATGACACATTTATCAATTCTATCAGCGATCCTGCCGCCGCTGATGCCAATACGCAGATTACTTCCATTCCTACACCATTTGCCAGGATGGACCTGGTAAGAACAGCCTTCCGAAATGTAAACCTGGGGGGCAACCTGGATGGTAATACCATCTATCACAAGATAGTATCTGATTGCCTGGATATCGCCAATATTTTTTTCAATATTGAAGCATTCACAGACCAGATTGAAATCATTGAATGGAATGCAGGGATCAGTGCTAATGGGAATGACATTGATATTCATGAAGAAAGTGACCTTGGGAAACTCATAAAATCCCAGGATCCCAGGCACCGTTTGCTGGGAGAAACGTTAAAGACCTATATTTCACAGGATAAGGTCGCCTTTAATTTCGCTCACCTCAAACAGTTCTACCTGCTTAATTATAAGAATGGTCCTGAAATGATCAATATCATTGGCGGAACATCTCCTTCGACCCTATTTTTCTCTTCAGCTAACGACCTGTCTTTTGTAGACATCATGTTTGCAAATGATAGGGTGTTTGATAATCAATATTGTCCGCTTCATAGGCGGGATAGGGATTTTATTAAATACCTGTATGCATTGAAGGCTGGTTTCCCACAGTTTTCAAGGTTGTTCCAGGATGTGGATGCTTATATGGCCAGTTGTTTCTCCTTACTGGGCGATGACTTGCGGGATGCGATCCGTAACCTGGATGGAGGGATGTATGAGAAAGAGTATGCAAAAATATCAGTGAATGCGGCTGGGAATAATGCTGAAATACTGGGCCATTATCTGCGGGCAAAAAAATACGGAGTGCTGAATGCCTCAGATGAGAACGGTTTTGTGATGGATGCATCGCGGTTAATAGACGGGCCAGTGCCTTGTGTGTTCCCTATGGAGCCATTTAACGAGCCGGTACCATTTGCAGGGGGAATATGGCAAAAGGATTACCATCGAAAGGTTCCTGCATATGATCCCAATCCCCTGTCAGAAAGGACGTTGCCCAACCAGGGACATGTGAAATATCCCTATTTGACCGTGAGTGACTTCCTGGAGCCTTACCTGGTGCGATTGCCATATCCATTGGATACGGACAAATTCTTTGGGGGTAATTATACAATTCGATCAGGAGAAAGTGACCATGGATATGCATTGCCTGTTAAGAAGGAATATTTCAGGTATTTCAAGGTAGAAGATTTGAAGGGAAATGTATCGGATGGGAGAAGTCGTTTTGAAATGGTACAGCTGCCGGGTGGGGTAAAGGTGATATTGAGGATTCCTATCAGGAATAACCGGTATATAGAAATGTCACGGATTTACATGGTGAACCAGTTCAGCGATAAAATACAACAGCCGGATGAAGCCAATAACCAGGGGATAATAGTAGAACACCAGTTTACAGTAGCTCTCTATCCATTTTTGAAAATATCAGATCCCAGGGTGAATCCCCATTACAGGGTCATGTTGGTAGACAGGGATATGCAGGTGTTAACTAAGCATAATAACTATACACTGAACTTCTACAATGCAGATCAGCCATCAGTGGCAATAAATAAGCTGGCGCCCAGGGAGCGTAGTAATAAGCATAAGAAAGAAGGGGTAACTACGCTGTACAACATCCTGGAGCAGAACTTCGATTTCATAGAAGTGGTGAATACTACAGCCAGGGCATTGCTGATCCCATTATTTGTGCCACAACAGGCGGCAGGTAAGGTATTTAAGTTCGCTATTGATTTTGGAACGACGAATACGCATATAGAATATAAAGTGGGCAATGAATCGCCCCGACCGCTTGATATTACGGAGAATGACATCCAGATCGGTACCTTGTATGCCCCGGATGACAGAACGCTGGCAGCATTGAAAGTGGCCAGACTGGGACTGGGTGCGATTGCACTGACAGATATAGTAAGAGAAGAATTTCTGCCATTTACAATCGGGCCAGGGAAACAATACCGTTTTCCACAGCGTACTGTGATTTACGACAATGGTTCCTTTAACCCGGAAGAAGCCAATTTTGCACTGGCGGATCTGAATATACCATTTGGATATTTAAAAGAGAGTATTGTGTATGGCGGAGAAATCACTTCTAATTTAAAATGGGGCGAATTTGAAAACCAGAAACGGTTTGAGCGGAGAACGAGGGCGTTTATGAAGCAATCGTTGCTAATGATCAGGAATAAGGTATTGATGAATGGCGGGGATCTTGCTGCTACAGAGATTGTGTGGTTTTATCCCAATAGTATGACGGTGAGAAGAAGAAGCCTGCTGGAGACTTCCTGGAAAGACTATTATAAGCGTTATTTCGGAGATGCCAATAAGCTTCATAGCATGTCTGAATCTTTTGCACCATTCTATTACTATTATCATAAGGAGAATGTGAGAACCCATGACAGGAGTGCTGTCAATATTGACATTGGTGGTGGTACTACTGATATCGTGGCTTATAAGGGAGAAAATCCTATCCTGCTGACATCGTTCAGGTTTGCAGCAAATGCCATTTTCGGGGATGGCTATGGGAGTGATGCCAGGTTAAATGGATTTGTGCAGCGGTTTGAAACAAGTATTAGTGATTCATTGAAAAATATTACTGCGAATAACTTAAGTACGGTGCTGGAAACCTTGAAGAATCAAAATTCCAGCTCCATTGAGCTGATTGAGTTTTTCTTTTCGCTGGAGGATAATAAAACATTGAAGGATAAGGGTATCAGGCTTTCCTTTTCGAGGATGCTGGCAGAAGAAAGCGAATTGAAGCTGGTATTGATTTTCTTTTACGGTGCGATTATATACCATATTGCTCAGCTGATGAAGGCAAAAGGGATGGAAGTGCCAGCGTACATTACCTTTAGTGGCAATGGGGCCAGGTTGGTAAAACTAATTGATGGTGGCAACTTACAAATACTGAATGAGTTTACAGGAATTATATTCTCTGATGTATTTACAACAAATGCACCGGAGATAGAATTCAGGTTTAGTGATAATTCCAAAGAGATTACCTGCAAGGGTGGACTGGAATGTACGAACTTTGCCGGTTTTCATGAGCTGGAAAAACAGATTGGAACTGTGCTGGTTGGTGGGGTACAACAGTCATTGATTCCTGGTACTGCACTTAGTTATAGCCAGTTGAATGACGAGCAGCTGATACAGGATGTATGTAATGCTGTGAATCAATATGTGGATAAGTTCTTTGAATGGGATCGACGGTTTAATTACTTCCAGCATTTTGGGGTGAACCCGGGCCGTTTTGAACAATATAAAAAGTTATTGAAGGATAAGGTAAGGAATGATTTGCAGAGTGGGATTACCGAGAAACTAAAAGAGCTGACGGGGAATGTCAATATTGATCTTGAAGAGACATTGTTTTTTTATCCATTGATAGGAGCTATGAATAGGCTGGCTTATAAAATTTATCATCTAAATAACCTTGTAAACTCATGAAAGGAATTATCACGTTATTGATATGTATATGTTTTATCCAGGATGGCATTGGGCAGCAGAAATCTCCAAAGGCAGTAATGCCCAAAAAAAAGGAGGAGAAAGTGGCTGTAAAAAAGAAGGAGGTAAAAAAGGTGAAGGCCCCGGAAAAAGAAAAGACCCCGCCCAAAGAAGAGTTTTCGGCTCCTGTTGAAGATAGTGTAGTTGTGGTGGATTCAAATTTGATCACACCTCCTGAAGATACAGTCCCAGCTATAATCCCGACACCTGTTCCTGAGCCGGAAGTTCTTCAGGCAGGTCCTGACTGGCAGGCATGGGTATCGTGGGTGTCCATGGGATTAATTATCGGTATGGGTGTTTATGTTTTTATTAGTAATAGTAATATACATCGCCGGTTGTGGATGATTGAAAGGAAGGTGAACAAACTGGGGACGCAGACGGAGTGGGAGAAAACCCGTAGCCCTGCTGGTATTACCCCGACGGAGGTAGAGCGGTTAATAACTGTTAGCCCTGCCCTGAAAAGTATACAGGATGAATGTGCTACCCTTAAACAGCATGTTGAAAAACTACAGCAGCCTACACCCCGGGTCATACCTGTGAGCAACCCCGTTGTTCCTGAAGAATCGGCCGGTAGTACCTTTTACATGACGGGGCCTACGGGTAATTGCTTCCCATATAGTGCACGTTCCAATCATAGAGAAAATACGGTGTATAAGTTTTACCTGCAACCTGGTGGCACGGAGGCAAGATTTGAATTGCATACAACGGGCGCCGGCATCAATGAGATTATAAAAGTTATTGAAAGTTATATTAAGCCTGCTTGTGATGAAGAAAACCTTCCACTACCGGGTACCCGGAATATTATTACCCGCAAACAGGGAGTCGCTTTCCTGGAAAATGATAAATGGATCATTAAAACTAAAGCCATTATAAGATATGAATAGCGTGCAGGTTTTTGAAATCCTGGGAGTGATCCTTATTATTGGATTGCAGGCAGTCGTGTTTTTCAGAACACTGAGCCGGATCCGGTTATTTGAGCAGATCTTCCCATCCCGGGAAGAGTTTGAAGTATTGAATGTGGGGCTGGCTAAATCACTTTTTCAATTACATCCTAATGAGTTGTTGGATAATATTAATAGGTATACCGTGGAAAGTGATGAGCTGGATGAAGAGATCGTTTATATTGACCTGGTATTAAAAAAAGACAAAGGAAACCAGGTAACAGATAAAATCGTACGGAATATCAATACTTACCTGGTTAGGAACAGGGGCGTTGCCTCAGATTTTCACCTGATTAAAGATGTGGTGGAGAGAAATGTGGCGGTGATAGAAAATGATATTCAGCAGTCTGTATCACTGCCTTTGTATCTTGGTTTGTTAGGTACGTTTATGGGGATTGTATTAGGATTAATACAGATTTCAGGGGAGAGCCTGGCCGCCAATCCAAATATTGCAGGCGAGGCGATACATTTATTGCTGGGGGGAGTAAAGATAGCCATGATAGCCAGTTTTGCAGGGTTGCTGTTTACGCTGGCGGGGAACAGCTTTTTCTTTAAGCGGGCGAAGAGGATAGTAGAAGATAGCAGGAATGATTTTTACACTTTCATCCAGACGGATCTTATGCCGTTGTTGAACCAGAATATCAACTCCACCCTGTATTCCCTGCAAAATAACCTGCATAAATTTAATGAAGAGTTCAAGACCAGTATACATCAATTAAGCGGGGCGATGGGGAAACATGTGACCACTATCCAGTCGCAGGAGCGAATATTAGATACCCTGAACAATATGGATGTGGTCAATTTTGCCAATGCCAATGTGGTTATACTACAGGAATTGCAAACATCAATGGAGCAATTCAAAGCGTTTAACGGGTATGTGTCAAATATCAGTGAATTGGTGGGAAGTACGCGAACATTTGCAGAAAAGATCAGCCAGGTTATGATGCGCACGGACGAATTGCATGTAGTGGGGAATAATATTATGACGGTGTTTAGTCAGAACCGGGAGCTGATGCAGTTCCTGCAGCACCATTATAGTTCGCTGGATGATAGTCACCAGTTAATCACTAAGGCAGTGAACGGTGTAAATAATACCCTGGACAATAGTCTGCAGTTGTTGAAAGATTTTACCCAGGAGCGGATGATAGAAATTCAGCAAATTACCCTGAAGGAGATTGATCAGATGAAAGATAATTATTATGAGAAGTGGAAGCACCTGGAGAAGTTAGGGCAACTGGAGCTGGTGAATCGCCATCTGGCAGATCTGAAAAGCCAGGGGAATGATCATATAGGTCGGTTTGAAGGGTTTACTGAGCAATTTGCAAAGATGCTGGCGGAATTGAACCTGATCAAACGTTCGTCAGAAGATTCGTTGTCGGTGAGGCTAAGCCGCTCATTTTCAAAATTGTTAGGTAAAAAAACGATAGCAAGATGAATACATCAAAATCGGATGCCTTCTGGCCGAGTTATACGGATTTGATGACCAGCCTGTTTTTTATAATGCTGGTATTGTATATCCTCACGTATGTGAGGCTGAATTCAACGATACAGTTGCAGGCAAATAAGTTAAAGATTATAGAGACGGTGGAAGAGAACCTGCGACCGTTGAAAACGGAGACTTCATTGTTTATTTATGAAGAGCAGTATAAGCGATTTAAGCTGGCATTTGATGTGAAGTTTGGGAATAACCAGTACCAGTTGACGCCTAATCAGTTGGAGAACTATAATGAAACAATTCATCATATAGATCAGGCGGGATTGAAGTTGAAGTTTATCATTGATCATTTAAAACAGGAGCGGGCGTTGGATGAGCGGTTGAAGCGGGTGTCTTATGTGGTGGTGATAGCAGGGTATGCCTCCAGGACAGGCGTGGAGGCGCATAATTATGAGTTAAGTTATGAGCGGGCATTGGCATTGAAAAATTACTGGAAAGCTAAGGGGATTGATTTTGAAGCGAAGGATTATGAGGAATTGGTGGATTTGCAGATTGCGGGGAATGGATGGGGTGGGATTGGGAGATTGCCGTTTGAGCCAGATAACCAGCGGTTTTTGATACAGATTTTTCCTAAGATAGGGGATGTGAAGTAAGCTCGTAGCATTATGCTACGAGCTTTTATAATTCTACTAACCCATGCTTTACTGCATAAAGCGCCAGGGTAACCCTTGTTTTTACATGTAATTTCCTGAAAAGCGCCTCCCTATATCCATCTATTGTCTTTACACTCAAATTCATCTTATCCGCTATCTGTTGATAAGTCATATCTGTGGCCACCCACTTAATAAACTCTCTTTCATTTTCAGACAAATGAATGGCGGCATTATTGGACCGGTCTAACCCATTCAAATTCTGGTGCAATACCTCAGACGCTGCCTCAGAATAATAAAACCCATTAGCAGCAATGGACTCCAGCGCAGCCGTGAGTTCTTCTACTTCAATGTCCTTATGGATATATCCTTTCACTCCCATGCGCAGCATACGTAAGATCGCCGATTCAGATTCCAGCATGGTCATGACCAATACCTTTACATCGCCATGTGTACGTTGCAGCCATTCTACCGCTTCAAAGCCATCTACCTCTGGCATGTCGATGTCCATGAGGATGATATCCGGGAATGGCGGGGTTTTCATTTTCTCTTTAAGTTGGTTACCGTTGTCTGCTTCAAAGAGAATTTGATACCGCTGTTGCGTATCGCCCATGTTGATCAGTTTGATCAGACCTTTGCGAAACAGGTTATGGTCGTCTACGAGGGCTATCTGGATCTTATTCATTGATGGACTGGAGGATTTGAGGTTGAGGAATTGTAATGATCACCATGGTACCACCGCCATTTCGGCTGGTAATGAGCAGGTCTGCATTGATCAGGGAGGCCCTTTTATTCATGTTTAGTAAGCCCGTGCTTTGTTTCTCCCCACTGTTTTCGAGGGCGTCCTGTACATTGAATCCAGTGCCATCATCAGCAAGGACGAGTACGAATTGTTCTTTAGAGAAACTGAGCGATGCGGTGACCTCGGTGGCTTTTGCATACTTGACGATATTGTTCAGCACTTCCTGGCAGAGGCGGAAGAGGATGATTTCGTGTTCTGGTAAGATACGATATTCTTCACCAGCTTTCGTGATGACAACCTCGTATTTTTTAGTTTTAGCCAGGCGGTTCAGCTCATTTTCCAGGGCCTTTATGAAACCGATGTGGATAATGTGGTCGGTGTTTAAATTTGCCGATAGGGCTTTTAGTTCACTCATCAATTGCTTGGCCAGCGACTTTGTTTCGAGAATGTTTTCGCGCTGATCAGCAGGTGCCTGTGGAAGAATTTCCTGCAGGTTGATATTGATCAGTGACACCAGGTGACTGAAGTTGGCGTGCAACTCCTTGCTGATATGATCCAGGGTTTGTTCCTGGATAGCCAGCCTTGATTGCAGCAATACATGGTTAAATGTTTCACGCATTTCAATGATCTCCTGTTGATGTCGGAATTTCTTTTTCTGATAGAGGAAAAGAAAATACACGACAGCGGTACAGAGGCCCAGAACGAGTAAGGTAGATATAATAATTGTCAGAGAGGTTGCGAATACTGAGGTTTCCATAAAAAGCTTATTAGATAACAGGAGCACAATAAGAAGTTAAGGGCTTCATTGATGGGGAAAAATAAGGCAGAGAGCCGATAATCCTGGACATTGAAAAACCCTAACATGATTAAGAATGGCAAGGATACAGCATGATAGAAGAAGATGCTGATTGCCATCCAGAACAGGGGTTCTTTTTGGATAGAGATAGCGCCAGGCTCCTGCAGTAATTGCCAGAAATACAATAGGCATAATGTGATGATACAAACATGGGTGAGAATCATACTATAGGTGTTAAACTGAAATGGGCCATGGATGAAGGCGTAATCCAGTATACCAAACAAAAAGATGATGCCGGTGATAAGGGGTAATAGCTTGTTGCGGTACAATGTCAGGTTGAATATAACTGACAACAGGCCGAACCGGAGGATGAGAAAGCAGTTGTAGATCCAGAAATTGTTCTGCGAAAAATTGAAGGATCCCCATTTGTATAGCTCCCATTTCCATGCCAGGGCCAGCACTTCGGTGATCAACGAGAGGATGACCATGCATGCATACAGTCTATAAGGCTTAGGCCATTTTAGCCTGAATGCTTTCAGGCTAAGAATGGCGCTAAGCAATAGTGGAATAAGATATAAAAACCGATGATTTAACAATCTGTACATTTAATGGATCTTATTTTGGTCCGCCATCGTTGCAGAATGGCGGGCAGGGTGAACCCAGGTTAAAGTCTCTGATAATTGGATTTTCTCCCGGGAAGTGAATAATGTCTCTTTCCTGAGCAGAACGTTCTGCAAAGTCTGGTTCGTTTTCGAGAATGACGTTCGTGTGAGTAATAGTGCCGTCGACGTCAGTTTCCCGCGTAGTATTGAATAACAGACAAGTTTGTCCTTCGTATTGGTGACCTGCTTCATACATACCGAAGCTGATACGGATACCGTCGCCACCTGCAAATTCTATTTCTTCCAGCAATTTTACGAAATGTTCTTTTGAATACCATACGGAGCAGGTATCTGGTTTACCCAATGCCTGCGTGAGGAGGGGATATTTTTGTGCCTTAAAACTGCTGATGCGGTCATTGGTGATTGTTTGTCCGACATAGAAGAAAGGTAGGGGCTTTACGGTGCTGTGTGTTTGCATAATGAATAAAATTTTTGGTGTTAAGGAAATAAAAATGCTTGTTGTAAACCGTTTACGGATGCGAAGCTATTGTTTCCTTAGCCTTCAAAAATCAACGAAAAGTAAATAGGGGAAAAATCCTCTTTGATAGCCGGAATTAGCCCCCGGGTTTAGAAAAAAGGGGAATTTTCCCCTGTGGTACAGGTTTTTTCCTAATGATATAACAACAACCTTTGGGGGGAAATGTTGAATCCCTTTAAATCCCCTAACATATGAGAAGAGCATTGATTGTCGGTATTAATGATTATCCGGGCAGTGCAAGGTTATATGGTTGTGTGAATGATGCCACCAGTATTGGTGAGTTGTTAAGTTCCAACGAAGATGGTTCCCCGAATTTTGACGTCATGCTGATGACGAAGGGGCATAGCAAGGTTGCTATCAGGTCCCGTATGCTGGAGCTTTTCAGCGGGGATGATGAGATCCATTTATTTTACTTTTCCGGGCATGGGGTGGTGAATGAAATGGGCGGGTACATAGTAACGCCGGATTTTCAGCGGTATGATGAGGGGATTTCTATGGATGAGATTTTGATGATGGCGGGTACATCGAAGGCAAGGCAGAAGGTGATTATCCTGGATTGTTGTCATGCGGGGGCTATGGGAGCGCCGGCGTGGATAGGGAATGGAGCGGCGATGTTGGGACAGGGAGTGGTGATACTGGCTTCGAGTCGGGATACGGAGCCTTCGAAAGAAGTAGGTGGGATGGGGGTGTTTACGAGTTTGCTATTGAAAGCCCTGCATGGTGGGGCGGCGGATATAGTGGGAGATGTGACGGCGGGGAATATCTATAGTTATATAGATAGAGGATTGGGTGGGTGGCAACAGCGCCCTGTGTTTAAGGCGAATATTGTGCGGTCATTGAATTTGCGGCGGGTGAAGCCGCCGTTGGATTTGGGGGATTTGCGGAAATTGACGGGTTATTTTCCGGAGGCGGGGTATGAGATGCCATTGGATCCAAGTTATGAGTAT
>NZ_JBCNKH010000118.1:0-14202 GCF_039596135.1 Chitinophaga sp. | reverse complement strand
AGTCCACACCATTCCGGCCTAAAACCGCCTTCCCTTTTTCCAGCATACCGCCTGCAGCATCCACTACTCGTACCTGCACTTCTGCTACCCTGAATTCGTCTTTCGCAGTCACTATCACAGTTTCTTCTTCGAACCGGATATGCTGCACTTCAGGAGACTTATAAGCATCCTTTACCGCCATATTATAAGCATTCTGCCCGGGGCCTGCCAGCGACTTATAATAAGCCTTCAGTTCCGGATCTTCCAGGATCACCATGGCATAAGCCGCCGCGACCCGCATTTTATACCGCGCTTCCAGCTGCTTTTTTGTGGGCTTCTTCTTTGACGGGCCACGTTTTTTGGCCATAATAATCTGCCCGTTCCTTTCGTAAATCGTGATCTGATCGCCCAGCGAACCCCGGACGAGTTGAAGGAGAATATTGTCTTTAACAATAGCCATAAAATTTGTTTTTGGGATTACAAGATTAATATTAATAATCTCACCCAAACTATAGTGAAGCTTTAACACTAAATGAGTACTAATACGCCACTTAATCTACACCTCAATATCGAATCGATATAGAAATGTACTTTTAATGTACTTATGGTGCACTGATGGTAGTAAGAGTATGCTATCCTTTACCTAAGGATACTTATATGGCTGTTTTAATTGTGAATATTCAGCGTAGTGCCATTGAGGTTGTAGGAACGGTTAGTTGCAAAAAATGGAATGCTGCGTTGTGATATTTTATCATGAAATAACCCGGGGTTCAAATAGTGATAAACGTATCCAGATGTGGATATTGAGGGCCCTTCTTTTTGTTTTTATTAACATAATTTACCTATATTCAATTAAAATTATACACCCCGTCAATCAAAATCGCAAAATCGCCACTATATGAAGAACTGCTTTCTCAAAGCCAGTCTGTGCTGTATGCTGTTAGTACAGGTTTTTACAGTAGCATACGCCCAGCAAAAGACCATTACCGGCACCGTAACCAATAAGACTACCGGCGAACCCTTACCCGGTGTTTCTGTTAGTTTAAAAGGTTCTTTGTCGGGGACCATCACCGATGGCAGCGGCCATTATAAGTTCACCACGTCCCGATCGTTGCCGCTCACACTTATTTTCTCATCCGTAGGTTTCAAAAGCGAACAGATACAGGTCTCGAACGAAGAAAGTAATAACATACAGCTGAGCTCCACCGAAATCCTGGGTGAGGAAGTGGTAGTGGCTGCCAGCCGTGTTTCAGAATCTATCCTTACCTCTCCTGTATCTATCGAAAAGCTGAATGCTACCGCTATCCGGGAAACTGCTACCCCCAATTTCTACGACGCACTTCCCAACCTGAAAGGCGTAGAAACCAGTATGCAAAGCCTTACCTTCCGTACCGTAACTACCCGTGGTTTCAATACCAATGGAAACACCCGGTTTAACCAGCTGGTAGATGGTATGGACAACCAGGCACCTGGTCTCAACTTCTCTGTGGGAAACATTCTGGGACTCTCCGAACTGGATGTGGCTTCGGTAGAATTACTGCCTGGTGCATCTTCTGCCCTGTATGGTGCCGGGGGTATGAACGGTACCCTGCTCATGACCAGCAAAAGCCCTTTTGAATACCAGGGACTGAGCCTGCGCTTACAGGGTGGTATCAACCATGTGGGTAAACAACAACAACCTTATATAGGTTTTATCCCGGACGTGGCTGCCCGGTATGCAAAGGCTTTAGGCCGCTTTGCCTTTAAACTGAACGTGAGCTACCTGCAGGCGGATGACTGGCAGGCACTGGATTCTACCAACTATGACCGCCTGAATGGTAAAACCAAAGCCGGTTTCTCGCACGCCACCGATCCTAACTATGACGGGGTGAATGTGTACGGCGATGAAATCACCACTACCTATGGCTCCACCGCTGGTTACCTGAATGGAGTGGCTGTATCCCGCACAGGTTACCGGGAAAAAGACCTGGTAGACTACGGTACTAAAAGCTTAAAACTGAGTGGTGCCGTTCACTACCGCTTCACAGATAACCTGGAAGGTATCATCCAGGGAAACTGGGGTAAAGGTACCACGGTATATACCGGCTCCGACCGCTATTCGCTCCGCAATTTTGATATGGGACAGTATAAAGTGGAACTGAGAGGCAAACGCTTTTTTGTAAGAGCATATACCACCCAGGAACGTTCCGGCGAAGCCTACAACGCAACTGCACTGGGTACCCTGCTCAACGAAGCTTATAACCCAAGTGCTACCTACGATGCCAATGGCAATGTGACCGGTGGCTGGTTTGCAGAATATGCCACTGTATACAACCAGGCAAGACTAGGAGTATTTCCGGGTGCGCCGGGTGCAAAGACAGATGCAGAAGCACACGCCATTGCCCGCGCATATGCTGACCGAAACCGGTTAGTGCCCGGAACAGCTACATTCAACGAAGCGAAGAAGACAATTACCGGTCGTTATATCGGATTTGGTACTGACCGTAACGGTGCCAAATTCAATGATAAAACCAACCTGTATCACTACGAAGGATTCTATGACTTCACCGATCATGTGAAAGTACTGGAATTGCAGGCTGGTGCCAGTTTCCGTCATTACTCACTGAACTCTGACGGGACTATCTTTGACGATGCCAACGGCCGTATTGGCATCAATGAATACGGTGGCTTTGTACAGGTGGGTAAAAAACTGGTGAATGACAGGATTAAGCTGACAGGTTCTGTACGCTACGACAAGAATGAAAACTTTGATGGCCGGTTTACACCCCGCATCTCAGGTGTGTTTACAGTAGCGCCACAGCACAATATCCGTCTCTCTTTCCAGACAGCTTACCGCAATCCAACGAACCAGGACCAGTATATCGATCTGCCCATCCGTTCCCGTACAAGGCTGATTGGTGGCCTGCCTTCGCTGATTGCAAAGTATGACCTGTATAATACAAAAGGCTATACACAGGCAAGTGTACAACAATATGCCGCCACCGGCGATCCATCCAAACTGGAAGCGTATACCTTTGGCAAGTTCAGACCAGAAAGTGTGAGCTCTTACGAAGTTGGTTATAAGGGCCTGATCAATAACCGCCTGCTGATAGATGCATATTACTATTACAGCAGGTATAAAAATTTCCTCTCTTACCTGGTACTGATTCAGCCTACACAACCGCTGGCTACAGATCCTTCATTCAGCCGGGCAAATATCTTTGCAACTTATGTAAACAATCCTTCTGATGTGGTGACACAGGGTGGTGCACTGGGATTGGATTACCTGATTGGTAAATGGACCCTTACAGGTAATGTATCTTACAATGATATCACGAAAGATTCAAAGACATTGTCCAATTCATTTAATACACCTAAATATCGTTTCAATGTAGGTTTGTCAAATAGGAATGTGTATAAAAATGTTGGATTTAATGTAGTGTATCGCTGGCAGGATGCGTTCATGTGGAATAGCAGTTTTGTGCAGGGTGAGGTAGCGGCGTATGGTACACTGGATGCGCAGGTAAGTTATAGAATTCCAAAGGTGAATGCGACGATTAAGGTAGGTGGTTCGAATATTACGAATCATTATTACCAAACGTCGTTTGGGAATCCGAAGGCAGGGGGTATTTATTATATTTCTTTGCTTTTTGAAGATTTGCTGAAATAAAAACATGCAGGAAAGCGGGAATTCGCTAACGGGAGTGAAAGCCATTTTCAGAAAAAAACAAAAGGCTTAAAATAGGCGACGCCCTGGGACCAGTTGGCCCAGGGCGTCTTTTGTTGTAACCCTCATCGGCCATGGAGGCCGTGAAGCATCTTTTATACATTGAAGCGGAAATGCATTACATCTCCATCTGCCACGATATACTCTTTACCTTCAATTCTCAGGCGGCCGTTATCTCTTGCTGCCGCTTCTGAACCAAATTTAACGAAGTCAGCATAGGCGATCACCTCTGCCTTGATGAATCCTTTTTCGAAATCCGTGTGGATCACGCTTGCTGCCTGTGGAGCTTTCCAGCCTTTGTGAATGGTCCATGCCCTTACTTCCTGTACACCTGCGGTAAAGTAGGTGATCAGTTCGAGCAAGCTGTAAGCAGAACGAATCAAGCGGTTCAGGCCGGGTTCAGTCAGGCTGTATTCAGAGAGGAACAGTTCCTTATCAGCAGGATCTTCCATTTCAGAGATCTGCGCTTCGATGGTATTATTCATTACGATTACCTGCGCGCCTTCAGCTTTTACGGCTTCCTGCAGTGCCTGTGAATATTTATTGCCGGTGTGCATGCTGGCCTCGTCTACATTGGCTACATACAATACTGGTTTTTCTGTGAGCAGGAACAGGTCTGCGATGGCAGTACGGTCTTCTTTGCTCAGCCCCAGTTCACGGATATTTTTACCTTTTTCCAGATGTTCCTGGCATTGTTTCAGAATTTCGTATTCTCTTTTAGCTTTCGGATCACCACCGGTTTTCGCCATTTTTTCAGTACGGGCGATTTTCTTTTCCACACTCTCCAGGTCTTTCAGCTGGAGTTCGGTATCGATAATTTCCTTGTCGCTGACAGGGTTGATGGCACCTTCTTCGCGGAGGATGTTGTCATCTTCGAAACAACGAATTACGTGCACAATGGCGTCTACCTCACGGATGTTGGCGAGAAACTTGTTTCCCAGACCTTCCCCTTTACTGGCACCTTTTACCAGGCCGGCGATGTCTACGAATTCAATGGTAGTAGGTACTACCCTGTTTGGCTTTACCAGTTCTTCCAGCTTGGTCAGCCTTTCGTCCGGTACATCCACCAGTCCTACGTTTGGTTCAATAGTACAAAAACGGTAGTTGCTAGCCTGCGCCTTTGCGCTGTTGCTCACCGCATTAAACAATGTCGATTTTCCCACATTCGGTAATCCAACAATTCCTGCTTGTAACGCCATTTTTTAAAAAATTTGCGCGAAGATAGTACTTTTTTAACTTAATTAATAAGTTTTGCCCTGCGGGCTCTTCTGGACAAAAGAAGGCATCTTGCAGCCGGGTGAAAAATTGATTACATTTACCGGATTACTTATATAACCAATCTAAATTCATGGCTTTAAACTACGTCTGGCTGGCTTTTTTCCTGGTTTCTTTTGTAGTGGCACTCTTTAAACTGATCGTTTTAGGAGATACCGCTGTGTTCTCTACCGTCATGACAGGCATGTTCGACAGTGCCAAAACGGGGGCAGAGATTTCCCTGGGTATGGCCGGGATTATGACCTTCTGGCTGGGTATTATGAAGGTGGGGGAAAAAGCAGGGATGATCGATCTTTTTGCCAAAGGCGTGACGCCATTCTTTTCAAAATTGTTTCCTTCCATTCCAAAGGGCGACCCAGCCATGGGGTCTATGCTGATGAATTTCAGTGCCAATGCACTGGGGCTGGATAATGCGGCTACTCCACTGGGCCTGAAGGCTATGAAGCAATTGCAGGAAATCAATAAAAGTGAGGATACCGCCAGTGATGCCCAGATTATGTTCCTGGTGCTCAATACTGCCGGGATTACCATCATTCCTACATCGGTGATTGCTATACGACTGGCTGCCCATGCTGCTAATCCGGCTGATATATTTATACCTACTTTGATTGGTACGCTTGTTTCTTTTATATCGGGTATGATTGCCGTAGCCATCTACCAGCGCCTGAACCTTTTTAAATTGCCGGTATTGGTATTTTTAGGCATTTTCGGGGGCTTACTGGCTATTTTATATTATGCTATGCACAACCTGCCGGCGGAGCAGATAGCTACTTATACGGGGTTAATTGGCGGGCTGGTGATCTTTTCTATTATTGCTTCTTTCCTCGCCCTGGGGTTTATTAAAAAGGTGAATGTTTATGATGTGTTTATTGAGGGTGCCAAGGAAGGGTTCCAGACTTCTGTGATGATTATTCCTTACCTCGTGGCTATGCTGGTGGGTATTAGTGCTTTTCGGAATACCGGTTGCCTGGATTATGTGACGAATGCGATTGGTAGTGTGGTGGCATGGCTGGGGATGAATACGGATTTTGTGCCGGTGCTGCCGGTGGGGATTATGAAGACTTTTAGTGGTTCGGCGGCGAGGGGCCTGATGGTGGAGGCGATTAATCATTATGGAGCGGATTCTTTTCAGGGGAAACTGGCGAGTGTGATACAGGGGTCTACGGAGACTACGTTTTATATATTGGCGGTTTATTTTGGATCGGTGAATATTAAGAAGACGAGGTATGCGCTGACTTGTGGGTTGATTGCGGATGTGGTGGGGTTGATAGGGGCGATTATAATAGGGTATATTTTCTTTTGGCATAAATAGGGGCATTTGCCTTCGGCAAAGATGTAAAAATAGAGAGAGGGTATCACCTGAAAAGAGGAAGGATACTTACCTGAAACAAGAAATATGCTATCCGAATACAGCAACGATACTTACCTAAAAACAAGAAAGATACTAACCAAAAACTTGAAACATACTACCTGAAAAAATATTTACTATCTTACCGGCACCACCACTTACGAAAAAACCTTATACATGCTTACTAAGAAAATCCACGAGGATTGGATCGCTGTCATCATAGCGTTCCTGACAATTGCCATTATCAGCTTCGGTCTCAAACCTTTTCCCGGAACCGCTCTCCTTACCAAAACCCTCTCGGGTTTCATATGGGTAGCTGCCAGCCTGTTCATCGCAAAAGTACTAAGCCGCAGCACTGCTGACTTTATAAAATTACTACCCGCATTAATAGTGGTCGTATTAATTACCCTCGTTGCCCAGATCGTTGCCAACACCGCGATCATGAAAAGCTACGGCATAGAAGTCGTACTCTTCAGCCTGATCCTTGGGTTAATCATCAGCAACACCATCGGCGTACCCGCCTGGTTAAAACCTGCCATTCAAACGGAGCTTTATATCAAAATAGGATTGGTATTATTAGGATGTACCGTCCTGTTCCAGGACATTGTAAAAGCCGGTGCACTTGGTATTATTCAATCCGTAGCCGTTGTATTTACCGTATGGTATTTTAGCTTCTGGATATGTAAAAAACTAGGTCTGGATGATGAATTCAGGATGATGATATCCAGCGCAGTCTCCATCTGTGGGGTATCTGCCGCCATCGCCACTGCAGGTGCGATTGAGGGAGACAACAAGAAACTCTCTCATGTTATTTCACTGGTATTGATTGTGGCCATTCCCATGATGCTCTTCATGCCATACATCGCAAAGTGGGCAGGCATGTCGCCTGCTGTAGCAGGCGCGTGGCTGGGTGGTACCATCGATACTTCCGGTGCAGTAGTGGCCGCCGGCACCATGCTGGGCGAAGAAGCCCTGAAATATGCCACACTGGTGAAGTTCTCACAGAATGTGTTGTTAGGCTTAGCTGCCTTCTTTATCTCTTTATACTGGTCTTATTCCAAAAAAGAGGCCGGTTACGAAAAGCCAACATTGAAAACCATCTGGGAGCGTTTTCCTAAATTCGTTTTAGGATTTATTCTCGCCTCCCTCCTCTTTTCCTTTGCTCTCAGTCCTACGCTGGTGGCCACCATCAAAGGTAGCATCAAAGAATTACAAACCTACTGGTTTGCCTTAGCCTTCACCTGCATAGGACTGGAAACAAAGTTCACTGACATCTTTAGTATGGAAAGAGGACGCCCGGCCATGGCTTTCATCATCGCACAGGTGTTCAATATTTTCTTTACACTCGGTATTGCCTACCTCGTGTTTGGTTAATCATATTTTTCCATCTTGTCATCAATGTATACATCCGCATCTTTTTTGATCTGCATTTTGATGTAGCACAACAGCTGTGATGCACCGGCCCGGAAGCATACTTCCTGTGCCTGCCGTACCACCGCCATTACTTCATCATACTTCCCTTCTATCACTGTTTCAAACGGGCATACCCGGTATTTGAGGCCAGAGTTGTGAATAACAGCTATGGCCTCATCTACTGTGGCATATACCTTATCAGCCGGTACTGTTGGCAAAATCTGTAAAGCTACGTTAATCGTGTGTTCCATTATTTTTTCCATTTTACTTCGTAAAGATCTTTTCTTATATCCTTCATGGTCTGCACACTGCCAAAGGCGTGCAACTCTTTTAACAATACCAGGTCAATATCTGCAATCACCACCATCTCTGTATTGGCGGTTGCATCTGCTTTTACACCCGTTACCGGAAAGGCAAAGTCAGACGGTGTGAGCACTGCACTCTGTGCATATTGCAGATCCATGTTATTTACCTTGGGCAGATTACCCACACAACCTGCCATCGCTACATAACATTCATTCTCGATAGCACGCGCCTGTGCACAGAACCGTACCCTGTTAAAGGCGTGCTGCGTATCGGTAAGGAAAGGTACAAAGAGAATCTGCATACCTTCTTCGGCCAATAAGCGCGATGGTTCCGGGAATTCCACATCATAGCAGATCTGTATACCAATCTTTCCACAATCTGTATCAAATACCCGCAGTTCGTTTCCACCTTTAATACCCCATGCATATACCTCGCTCGGGGTAGGATGAATCTTGACATAGTGGTCGAAGGTACCATCCCTGCGGCAGAGATAAGAAATATTATACAGGGCATCCTCTATCACAATGGGCATACTCCCCGTAATAATATTTACATTGTACGCCACCGCTTTGCCCACAAACCAGTTCCTGATCTCTTCGGTATATTTCGCCACTCCCCTGATCGCCTGCGCGGAATCCATCTGGTTGAATTCAGCCATCAGTGGGGCATTGAACAATTCAGGGAATACTACGAAGTCAGATCCGTAGTCGCTCACGGCATCTATAAAGTATTCTACCTGCTGCAGGAAACCATCCAGGCTGCCATAATCCCTCATCTGCCATTGCACCAACCCGATGCGAACAGTGGATTTATTATAACGAATGGTATCATTATCTTTTTCATAGTAGATATTATACCACTGCAATAGCGTGGCAAATCCCCTGCTGGCTTCATCATTCGGCAGGTAGTTCTTCAGTATTTTCTTTACTAAAAAGTCGTTGGAGAACTGGAAGGTGAGTGTAGGATCATAGATCTCCTTGTCCTTTACTTTCTCAATATACTCACGGGGCGTGAGCTGATCCGCATATTTTTCGTAATTCGGAATACGGCCGCCGGCTACAATACCTCGCAGGTTCAATCGCTCGCACAGGTTCTTACGGGCATCATAGAGGCGCCTGGCAAGTCGCTTACCCCTGAAATCGGGATGGACAAAGACTTCTATACCATATAAAACGTCTCCTTTAGGATTGTGCGTACTAAATGTATAATACCCTGTAATCTGCTCATAGGTGTGTTCATCCCCAAACTTTCCATAATCCACGATAATGGATAATGCACAGCCTACTACCTTTTCATTCACAGTAATGGCGATCTGCCCTTCCGGAAACACTTCTATCAGCCTGCGCAGTGTAGGCTCCCGCCAGTAACTGCCCGCCATATCCGGGTAGGCCTTCAACATAGATTCCTTTAAATCAATATAATCTTCTGCTGTCAATTGCCTTATTTCTACGGTTTCTGACATGGTCTCTCTATTTACAGGCAATTTAAGTAAAAAGGGCGTATCATTACGATACACCCTTTTTGCTGATTTTCGCATATTCCCCCGCCAGCTTGCGGGGTTTTCCTTAAGTATGAGAGAGAGACTATTGATTCAGGAGATCCTGTATGTATATTACCTTATTATTTTGTGTTTGTAAAAATGCTTTATTTGCCCTGCCAATGTGCAGGAATGCCTTCACCTGCCTGATAAAAAATGCAGGCAGGTAAAACAACGCGCTGACCACTTTCTTATCCGTACTCATCACTGCTACAATAACCAGGAAAGACAGGGGGAACAATACCATTGCCACTAACCAGCCCAGCATCCACAAGGGAGAGATCCAATAGTTCACCAGCGCAAAGAAGGCCGCACCGCTTACCTGCAGGAACAATGGCGGGCGCAGTAAATTGAACCCGAAAAATACGAGGTTAAAGCTGCCACGCTTCAGACCTGTCAGGAGCACATCCCAACCGTATTTAAAATATTTAAAGTAAGCATTGATCCAACGGGTACGTTGTGTTTCCAGTGCATCGCCGCTATCAATCTTTTCATCGTATACTTTCGCATCTTCTGCATAGGCCAGCTGTGGAATCAGTTTCACGATATCTGCCTGGATCTTCTTATCAAATCCACCCAGGAAATTGCGATAGATCACCTGCTTGTACAGGGCAGTTTCGATCGCAATACCCAGTCCCCATATATTGGCAGACAGGCCCATTTCCATGCGCATACGCCGGTCAATGAAGTTGCTGAAATAGTTGCCCGCTGCATCCAGTTGTGCATATACGTTGTCGTTGTTCTTCGCCAGCATATTGGTCTGTACGGCGCGGTAACCTTTATTGAAATACCCGTTCAGCACTTCGAGGTAATCAGGATGCAGGAGGTTGTCTGCATCCAGAATAATCATTACATCGTGGTCAGCGTCAAAGTGATTGATTGCATAGTCGATGGAACGGATCTTTGCATTCAGGGGTACTTCTGGCAGTAATACTTTCACCTGTGGGTCATCATTGTATCCGATGTTTGCATGCTCACATCCATCCGCTACCACATATACTTTGAAGTGGCGGTAGGTTTGCCTGAGTACTGAATCTACAAGGGGTGGAACCAGCTGCAGATTCTTATACGCTGTGATGATAACAGCAAAAGAATAATTTTGTCCCGGTGGTTGGGTATTTGTTTTCTTCTTTGCAAAGAGAAGGCCAAAAAATTTCTTTATGCCAAAAATCAGCAAAAGAAAGGTAGGCTGGAGCAGGTAGGCTGCCAGCAAAAGCTGTATAGCTGCAAAGCAGTAGAAGAGAATTGACCACATATTAATTCGCTTTTTCCCACACAGAAAAGAACCCTCCCGTAAAGCGGTAGGGCAATGCATCGGCGATTTTACAGTCCAGCCACTGTAATGCACGTACCTTTTTCGCTACAAATGAGAAGGGGAATACATCCTCAATAAAATTAGCTTTGCCAAAACGTACGATGCGAAAATGGTTTTGTGCAGACAAATTTTCCAGGTCCGATTTGTTGAAAAATTGCACATGATCCAGGTTATCTGCGGCAGACTGCACAGTCGTTCCTGTGTAGCCCAGCGCTTTTTTGACACTGACCACCATTCTCCATGGCCAGCTGTTTTTTTCACGCATTTTTAATACGGGGCGTGTCACAAACAATTCGCGGGGGCCGCTGCCATTGGGAACGGTGACAATGAGTACACCATCCTGTTTCAATGACTGGTACAGTACTTTCAGTAAGGAAGACGGATCCTGCAGGTGTTCCAGCACTTCGCTGCAAATGATGGCGTCGAAGGTATCGCCCTGGGCCACCAGTTTTTCTGCGCTGATCACGTCGAACCATACATTGGGCAATGTATTCAGGGCACGGGCACGGGCAATCGTTTGCCCGCTCACGTCAATACCCAGTACATTGAAACCCAGTTTGCCCAGGTGACGGCTGATCACACCATTGCCACAGCCTACATCCAGCACCCTGGCATCGGCCTTAGCCTTGCCCTGCAGTGCCTCACTGATAAAATCAAGCCGCTTTCTGTCAGCGATCCTGTCGTATTCATATGTAATTGTAGTAGTCATGATTCGTATCCGGTTAATTTTGATGATCAAGCACATCCCTGTACAGGTCTTCTACCTGCCGGGTCATGCCTTTTGCACAATAATGCTGATTCACGGTAGCAGCAGCTGCCTGCTGTAAGGATGTACGCAATGGCACATCGGTGTGTAAGGTGCTGATGGCCGTAGCCAGTGCTGCAGGGTCGCGCACAGGCACTACCAGCCCGTTTTGCCTGTCGGCTACAATTTCTTTGGAGCCATCTACTGCTGTTACGATCACGGCCTTTCGCATGGCCATGGCTTCCAGCAGCCCTATGGGCAGCCCTTCCCAGAGGGAGGGTAAACAATAAATATCTATTGCCTGTAACAATGCCGGCACGTCGCCGCGGAATGGCAGAAATACAATTTGACTGGCGATGCCTTGTGCTGCTGCCAGTGCAATCATCTCTGCTTTCATATCCCCCTCTCCTACCACCAGTAAGGTAATGTCGCGATGCTGCGCCAGTACCTGTTTAAAGGCGTGTATCAGGGTCAAAGGATCTTTTTGAATGGTAATACGGGCAATATACCCTATCACGGTATTTTGGGCTGGAATGCCCAATTCCTCACGGATGTTTTTCTTTACCAGGTCGGGATTGAATTTATCCAGGTCAATTCCGTTATTGATCACCGTAGAGCGAAAACTGTGGAAATGTTTCATTCCTGTTTCCCTGTTGGATGCAGAGACAGAAATGTTCGCTTTTGCACCGCTGGTGAGTAATCGCTCTGACCATACCCGCAACTGTTTTTGCAGAAATGGCTGATCATCGTGAAATGACCAGCCATGGATAGTATACAGCAAAGGTCGGCCACTCATGCGGGTAGGAATGAACAGGTTGCTGGCAGCACGGGAACCGTGTGCATGAACAATGTCAATCTGTTCGTCCTGAATCAGCGTTTTGACCCGTTTCCAGCAGGAAGGGTCAAATGCTTTCAGGGAAGGAATTACATAATGGCGTATCCCCATTTCCTGCAGGCGCGTGATCATAGGTCCATCTGTAAAAGACAGCACCACCGGCTCAAAGCGCTCTTTGTCCATGGCATCCACCAGGCTGAGAACGTGGGATTCCCCACCGCCTATCAGTCCCTGGCGGATGGCCTGTAATACCTTTATTTTAGGTGTGTTGTTCATTATGCTGGAACGCCTTCGGGCTGAGGTTGTTTTCTTTCCCAGCCCTGTGGCAGTTTTTCGTAAATCTCAATGTTTTCGAACTCCTTGCTCTTACGTGCACCTACTTCTTTGGCCCATGCTGCCATGCGGGCAATGCCGTCCTGCAGGGAAACGCCGCTGCCTTCGCCAAATACGCTGTGGGCCTTGGTGTGGTCAGAGTAAGCGTGCATAACTTCGTTACGTGCAGCCAGGTATTTGATATCCGGCGTTACACCAAAGCAGGCGCCTACTACCTTGGCCAGTTCATTCACTGTATAAGGCTTGTCGGCACCGATGTTGAATACTTCGTTGTAAGCTTCGGGAATGTTTACACTGTTTGCAATCGGAATAGCTACGTCGTCTATAAAGCTGAAAGCCCGGGTCTGTTCGCCATCGCCAAATATGGTGAGTGGCAAACCCTGCATAATCTGGTTCATGAAAATGCCGATCACGTTGCGGTATTTATCGCCGATGTTCTGGTTTTCACCATACACATTGTGCGGGCGGAATATAACGTAGTTCAGGCCAAACATTTCGTGTGCTGCCTTCAGGTCCAGCTCTACAGCGAACTTAGACACGCCATATGGATCTTCGGGCATTGGCACCATCTCTTCGCGCATAGGCAGCTGACCAGCACCATATACCGCGATGGAAGAGGTGAATACGAAACATTTTACTTTATGCTTGATAGACTCATTGATCAGGTTAATACTGCCAATGAGGTTGTTGTTATAATTGAAACGGCGGATGAAGTGGCTCAGCCCTTCAGCTGCATATGCCGCCAGGTGGTATACATATTGAAAACGGTATTCTTCGAAAAGACTGGTCACCAGCTGATCGTCAGATACAGAACCCTGAACGAATATTGCACCTGCAGGGATATGATCTTCGAAGCCTCCGCTGAGGTCATCCAGTACAACTACTTCATGTCCCATTGCCAGGCAATGTTTTACGACATGTGAACCGATAAAGCCGGCACCGCCGGTAACGAGTGATGTTATTTTAGACATAATTAAGTTTTTTTTATACAGGTGAATAACTTGATGTAGTGAGGTTCCAGAAGGTGCCTTTGACAAAAGACCGTAAATGTTTGAACTGTCCTTTCAGGGTGTAAGTGAGCACCGCCTTGGGAAACGTAAGGAAACCAAAAAAGCAGAGGAACGCAGCCAGCTGCAGTTTATTGGTATTCCTGCGCATATAGAGAATGCGGTTACGTGTATGGTAATACGCTTTGATAGCGCTTTCCTTACCCATGGTGATGGACTCCTTGTGGAAGATCAGTCCGTTTGCATTATAATAGATCTTGTAGCCGGCGCGCAGTATTCTGGCAGACCAGTCACTTTCTTCATAGTAGATAAAGAATTTGTCAGCAAAGCGGCCTACGTTGTCAATCACTTCACGTTTTACCATCATGGCAGCGCCATGTGCACACCAGGTAGGACCTGATAC
>NZ_JBCNKH010000117.1:0-14267 GCF_039596135.1 Chitinophaga sp. | reverse complement strand
GTAGATATCGGCGGACAAACCAACAATGCAGATGGTCAGCCACAGCGCGGTATCGATGGCTATTTCCACCTGCACACCGTATCCGGATCTGCCAGCTATAAACTGAGTGATAACTGGAAACTGTCTTACCGCCTGAGTTATGACGACAGAAAGTTTGCCGCACAAAACTTTTACACCACCTACGCTTCTGATACCGCCAGCGAAAAACTCTCTACCTGGTGGCAACAACTGAACCTGCAATACCGTAAGAAGAACAATGCATTCAGTTTGATGGCGGGCTACAAAAATATGAACGATCACTACGTGTATAATTCCATTTCTGTTGCCAATGACAACCGTAGTAAGTTATTGCAGTCCCTCGTTATTTATGAGCACAGGTTCAGTGACGATATCAGCTTTGTAGCCGGCGGTCAGTTCCAGCAAAAGCGCATTGTCTCCAACGACAGGGGCAACCACACCGTGAACCAGGCAGCAGGTTTTGCTTCCATGACCGCCACTGTATTTGATGCCCTCACACTGAGTCCTGCATTGCGCCTGGACTGGGATGAGCGCAGCGGTTATGAACTGGTACCGCAGCTGAATGCCAGTTACAGAACAGGACAGTTCCAGCTGCGTGGTAGCGCTGGTAAAACCATTCGCAACGCTGACTTTACAGAACGATATAACAATAACAACAAAGCATTGGTTACAAGTGGTAAGATCGGTAACCCGGACCTGAAGGCAGAAAGCTCCTTCAGCTATGAAGCAGGTGCCGATTACTTTGGTAAATATATCCGTGTATCTTCTACCTTATTCCAGCGCAGGTACAGTGACCTGATCGACTGGACTACCACGCCTTACGATAAGATGCCTTACAAACACAACCTGTCACCCACCGGCGTGTATTCACTGGCCACCAATATTTCCAAAATGGTGACCAGCGGTGTAGAAACAGATATCCAGTTTACCAGGACTTACCAGGAGAAGCATACCGTAAGTGCCACAACAGGTGCCACCTGGTTGTATTCTGATATCCGGGAAGGACAGCAATCTTTCTATATCTCTTCACACGCACGCTTCCTGCTGAATGGTATGTTGTCATACCGCAACCAGCTATTTGGCGTAAGCGTAAATGGCCTGTACAAAGTAAGGGACCCACAGGCGGCAAACAATATTGCCGGTGTGGTAACGAAAGAATACTTTGTAGCGAGTGTGAAAGCAGACGTATTCGTGATAAAAAATAAACTCAGCCTGAATGTAGAAGCCGACAACGTGTTTAATAAAACATACGCGGACCTTACAGGGGCCCAGATGCCGGGCCGTTGGTTGATGGGGGGCGTGAGAATAACATTATAATGAGAAGGCCGGCTCCTAAGAGCCGGCCTTTTTTCTGTATAGTAATCTTGCTATAGAGAGCATAGCCACAATGCACAATAACCATAATGGCCGGCTATTCAATTCACCCGATGCATGAGGCATGAAGATTGAGATAAGTGGCAGACCTATACCGCCACCTACAAAATAAGCAGTATTAATCAGGCTCGCTGCAACCCCCAGGTGTTCAGAAGGCACGTACTCCATCGCAATGACCGTATATCCTGTATAGCAAAGCGTCATACCTATCCCCGCTATGCAGGCGCCACCTGCCAGCAAAAATACCAGGCTATGCAGCTGTATTGCTGCAACGAGTGAAAGCGCCCCCGCCAGCATAGCAACAGCACCACCGATAGCGATCTTTTTAGGTGAAAACTGTAATGATAAGGAGGGCAATCCAAACCGCCCTAACAACATAGAGATGATATTGAAAGGCATCATGAGAAAACCTGATTGTGCAGCGGTAAAATGAAAGTTTTGTTGTACGAGAAAACTCATCAAAAATAAATACCCCGTGAACAATGCACCTAGCAGGAAAAATAGCAGCGTACCTTTCCGTAAAGAAGCAAGGATCAGTACCTTCAGATCCAACAATGGGTCCGGTTGGTTTTTAAGCCTGCTATATAAAAAGAAGGCGGATGCCAGTAAAATCACCAGAGAGACAAGCAGGTAACTACCCTCTGTGATCTTTGACAGGCAAAGCATACCGAGTACCAGCGCAATGGCCGCAGGAATATCCGGCAACTTACTGTCACCTTTTGTATCCTTTTCAAGATAGAGATACGCAATCACAAGTATAACTAACAATATGGGTACATTGATCAAAAACACCCATGACCATCCCCAGTAGTTAGCAATAATTCCCCCCACAGATACACCGCCGGCAGAACCTGTAGCAGCAAAGGATCCAAAGATCCCCATTGCTTTGCCCCGTTCATGTGGTTCTTTAAAATAATAGTTGACAATAGAAAAAGCAGCGGGCATTAACAACGCAGCACCCAATCCCTGCAATGCCCTGAAAAGAACCAGGGTATTGAGCGAATGTGACAATCCTGCGCCCAGTGAAGTAAACAGGAAGATGCCACAACCCGCCATAAAGATCGTTTTCCTGCCCAGGTAGTCTGACAACTTACCTCCCAGTATCAGGAAACTCCCATAGATAAGGATATAAATACTTTGAATTTTATAACCGGAATCATTTGTTAATCCCAGATCAGCTTCAATTTTGGGCAATGCCAGGTTCACAATGGCGATATCGAGGGCTTCCACAAAAATGCCCATAGAGGCGATCGCTAATACAAGATTTTTATTCAATAACCGCATTTTGTTCCGGAAGTAATTTGGATAGTATTTCGGTGATGGTCGTGAACTCATAGAAGTTCGCATGTGTGATCGTATAATCTATGCGTTCATGTTCCCAGGTAGTGTAAAAAGGAATATGCCCGGCAAAGCCGCCCAAAGCCAGTACCGGCAGTACGTCGGACTTAAGGGAATTGCCCAGCATCAGGAATTCACCTGGCTGTATATCCAGTCGCCTGATCAGTTTAGCGTAGTCATTCTCCTGTTTATCGCTCATGATCTCAATATGATGAAAGTAATGTCCGATACCGGAGAGGCGCAGTTTTCGCTCCTGGTCCAGCAGATCCCCTTTAGTGGCTACTACCAGGCGGTAATGTGGCTGCAGGGCCTGGAGTACCGTTTCAACCCCGGGCAGCATAATCACCGGTTTATTGAGCATGTCTCTGCCTATCTGGATCACTTTGCCAAGGTAGGCGGCCGGAATATTGTTTTCTGTGACACGCAGAACCGTTTCCAGCATCGATAAGGTGAACGCCTTTACGCCATATCCATACAGGGACAAGTTGTCTATTTCGGTCTTAAAAAGCTCTTTAATGCTAACATGCCGTGGCAGGAAGTCTTCCAGCAGGGTGGTAAACTCATCTTCGGCCTCCCTAAAGTAGGTTTCATTCACCCATAAGGTGTCATCGGCATCAAATGCAATGACTTTAATATTATTATGCATAAATTCTTTAATTTTAGTCGGAAGGCAAAACTATTATCTATTTTTGTGCGAAACCAGGACATTTGTCCCAATTAGAGAAAAATGCTTAGAACAAATACATATTTCTTGTCATTTGCGGAAAGTCTGGCTGAGCAACAGGTAAAATGCTTTAACGCAGGGGAACGGTTGATGGTTCAGGAAAAAAGGGCCAGGGAGATTTTAATATTGAAGAGTGGCATAACCAAATGCTACCGGTCGGAGGAAAATGGAAAGGAATTGATATTCGAGTTTTTGGGAAAAGGGGAGATCCTGGGGGACCTGGAAACGATCCTGCACACGACCTGCATCTGTAGTGTGGAAGCGATTACCCCCGTAGAAGCTTATTCGTTCTCACTTGAAAAGTTCGATGAGATGATAGAAAATGATAAAACTTTTCATCGGAAACTGCTGGAGGAGCTGGCGCTTCGTATCTATCAGACAGCCACGCGTACTTCCTACCAGCAGAATTATCCGGTTGAATATTCATTGATCAGGTTCCTATTGATTCAAAAAGAACAAAATTTATCATTTAGTAAACAGAACATCGCCGATTACCTGGCAATAACGGTACGCAGCCTGAACAGAACTGTCAGGCAGTTGCGGGAAGGGGTGGTGAATCCTGATATTTCTGACAGTGAGCTCAGGCAATTACTGAGTAGTTTATAAAAGAGCGTTATTGTTCAGCATGTAACCCAACCTTATTTCCTTCGGAGTCGATGATGATTGCGATAAATCCTGCCGGAATACCTGTCTTAGGTACAATCACTTTTCCGCCCGCTTTTTCTACCTTGTCCAGTACCTGTTGAAGGTTCGGACTGGCATTGATGTATACCACGGTACCATTGGCAGAAGGGGTGTTTTTCCCTGATTTGGACAATACACCTGTTACCCGGCCGGAGGTAGCCTGTACCACATCGGGGTTATAGGGGAAAAATAATGCTTCATCACCTCCATCATTCCGTTTCACCAGTTGAATATCCAGGATGGTTTCGTAAAATGTTTGGGCCCTTTCAATATCCGATACGGGAATCTCAAACCAGGTAATCACATTGGTATGTGCATCGATCTTATTTAATAACATAATCGCATGTTTTTGTTATTACAAAGTTTGTACAATAACAAAAAGCAGACCTGTGACGATTGTCACATAATTCTTCTTTTGCGGATACGGCTCAATGTTTCTCTTGCCACGCCCAGGAAGGAGGCCAGTTGAGAGAGGGGTACGCGTTGCAACATGGCAGGGTGATGGGTTTCCAGGTATTGCAGGCGGTCCCGTGCGGAAAAGAGTTTGAAAAGTGTAGAAAATTCTTCCTGTTTGGTAGCAAATAAGCGTACACAGTTGCGACCAAGGGTTTCCACTTCAATGTGTTGCTGAGCGATGTTGAATAGGGTCGCTTTGTCAAAGATAATTACATGAAGAGGTTCACAGGCGATGATATTGTATTCAGAGGGTTGCCCGCTTCCAAAACTGGTGATATTGGTCGCTATATCATTTTCAAAAAAGAACCCCGTGTTTTTTGCCACACCGTCTATGTTATAGTAGCTTTTGCAATAACCGGTGTCAATGTAAAAAAGAGCATTACAAACCTGTCCTTCTTTTAAAAGATATTCGTTTTTAGCAAATGTTTTTTCTGTTAATGCAGGTTGCAGTGCAGCCCAGCTATTGCTGGAAAAATCTGTGAGTGAACGAATGTATTTTAAAAGGCGATCCATCATATTTTCTTTTTCACCCAGTCCTTAGTGGCAGTGGTCAATACTGGTATCATGTCTTTGTTTTTACCTGCTTTAAAAGAGTGATCGGCGCCTTCCAGTTTTACCAGTGTTGCTTTCTTCAGTGACTTGCATACTGCTTCAATCATATCCCAGGTCGCCAGGGTATCTTTTGTTCCCTGTAAAAACAGCATGGGTACTTTTATTGCTTTTAAATGATCGGCCCTGTCTATAGATGGTTTGCCCGCGGCGTGCAGTGGAAACCCGTAAAAGATGATACCCGCTACATCTTTCCTGTGATGAACAGAAAGGTACTGGGAAGACATACGGCCACCAAAGGATTTACCTGCAACAAACAGGGGCAGGGAAGGGTACAATTCCCTTGCTTTGTCAATAGCCGCAGCGATGGCTTGCTGGGCTACAGCTGGTGAGTCTGGCCGCTTCTTTTTTTGCTCGGTGAAAGGGAAATTAAATCGCAGGGTAGCAATACCAGCTTCTGCCAGCGCTGTAGCCAGGGTTTCCATAAATGAATGATGCATGTCTGCACCGGCGCCATGCGCCAATGTAAGGATACATATAGGCTTTTCCGGGAGCGTGCAGATAGCGGAAACGGCTCCGGGCGCCGCTGCTACCGTGAGTGACAACGATTTAATTTCCAGCATAGCGCAAAGATACGGTATATGGCTTTATAAGTGCGCTGATGATAATATATCAAATACAGTCTGACCCGGTAGCACCCTGTAAACAGGTGCCTGGATGTTGTATTTTTTACATAATGTAATGATGTTATCGTCAATCTGCTCATTGGAATACCTGGATGAAAAATGTCCTAATATCAGGGCTTCAACCTGTATGTTCGCCACATTCCTGAGCACATCTTCCAGTTTACTATGCTTATTGCGATGAGATTGAATTTCGACTTCATCTCCTAAGAATGTAGCCTCATGGATCAATATTTTCGAATGGTTCCAATATTCAAAGTTTTCCGCAGGGGTATCTCCGCTGTAAGATAACAGGATGGTCTCTACGATATTGTGTGTCGCTTCTTTCCCGAGAGTGTCAATTGCCTTTTTTATTTCAAGGGGCGGGAGCGACATATATTCAGCTTTCAGTTTGTGTTTTACCTGTACTACTCTGAATCCCAAGCTCTTAAACACATTTTCCGGCGCAGGCACATGGTTATTTCTCAGTGCTTCCACATAGATATCTTTCTTAATCCAGACACGATCTCTGTCTATAATTGGGTGCCATATCGTACCCTTTACATGCGGATCAAATTTGAAAGAGAAATCCCGCAGTGCCGGAAAAGAACTACTGTCCCTGGGGTAATGAATAACGGGAAATCCATCTCTGGCATTGAGCTGGTTCAGCTGTAGCAATCCGGTCAGGTGGTCTCTGTCAGGATGTGAGATAAATACGTTTTCAATCTTTCTGCTCTTTTGCAGGAGCGCAGACATTAGTCCATCACCACAGTCAAAGAGCAGGTTTAATTCTTCAATAAAGTACCAGGTGGAAAATAAAGCAGTTGAATATCCGGAAATTGTCAGGTTCATAGGGCATAAAAGTATGCAAATTCCTTTGAACCGGTACCTCCCGGAGGGGTTGCTTATGAGGAATTGAAAGAAAGGGAATTTACGGGGAGGTATGCTATAATGCAACTTTAGCGAAGAAATAAGGATATTTCGCCCATTTCCTGTACATAAGCCGTAGATATCCCGTATCTCTATAGATACGACTTATCTACGGCTCATATACGGGTTATATACGGGATATATACGGAATACCTCTGGGAAAGCGCTATGGATGTGCTATAGCGGGGATACCCCTGGAATTATTCAGCAATAGCGGCTGTTTCAGGCTCTCTCTATGAAGAGTAAAAATATTTGCTTTATCTTGTACCGGTATGAAGAACTACACCATTTGTTTGCTCCTGTTGTTCCACGCGCTTACAGGAGTAGCCCAGAAATCAGGGGATTTCATTGAACAGACCTCCTACAACGACGATAAAAGAGGTACACCCAGAACTTTACAATACCTCCCTGAAGGGAATGACTTTGTCTGTATAAACGGTAAAAACCGGTATACCCGGGCACTATATGGTGGTCCGACAGCTTTCAGACTGGAAACCAGTGACCGCCCCGTATTCGCCGCATATATAGAGAAAAACAGCCAGCATATCAGTTTTTGGATACAGGTACCCGGTAAAGGGAAGCGGGCACTCGATTCAGCTTCCTTTTGCGAAGCCCGTTACAATGCCGGGAAAAGAACCTATTTGCTTAGAGATAAATCATGGAAGAAGGGCGAGCTTCGTATCACCGTATTAGCTTTGTATGACAGAGAAGGCGCTGTGTGGAAAATTGATTACAACAATATGCCTGCAGGCAGTATTGTTTCGGCCGGCATTACTAAAATACGTGCACAGAAACTTTCCCGTTCCGGCGATATGGGGGCAGATCCTCCCGGCGTGTTTGAAGCCACTGACAACCCGGAATATACGAGTACCTGTCTGCTGACAAACAGCGGATATATCCTTTTAGATAACCTGCAATTATCCACCAGTAATACGGCTGACATATACGAAGCCGCAGAAAAGGAAAGACAAAAACTGGCAGAACGTATTCAGATCGAAACCCCTGATCCCTACATCAATCCCATTGGTGGTGCATTGGTCATGGCTGCTGATGGCATATGGGATGGCAAAAGCTGGTTGCACGGCGCTATCGGTTGGCGTATGCCACTCACCGGCTGGCGTGCTGCCTATACCGGCGATTTTTTAGGCTGGCATGATCGCGCCAGGAAACATTTTGATGGTTATGCCGCCAGCCAGGTGACCACGGTACCCAATACCATTCCTCACCCTACACAGGATACGGCACTTGACCTGGCACGTGCAGTCAAACAATGGGGCACACCTATGTACAGTAATGGATATATCGCCCGCAATCCGAATCGCCCGGATCAAATGCATCATTACGATATGAACCTGGTCTATATCGATGAATTGCTCTGGCACCTGCAATGGACAGGAGACCTGGCTTATGCCAAAAAAATCTGGCCAGTGCTGACCCAACACCTGGCCTGGGAAAAACGCAACTTTGACCCTGACAATGATGGCCTGTATGATGCCTATGCCTGCATATGGGCCAGTGATGGTATGTATTACAACTCAGGTGCAGTCACCTATTCATCAGCCTACAATTACCGCGCAAATAAACTGGCAGCAGTTATCGCCCAAAAGATAGGAGAGGACCCGGAACCTTATCGTACAGCAGCCGGTAAAATACTGGCAGCGATCAATGCACGGTTATGGTTAAGCGATAAAGGTTATTGGGCAGAATACCAGGATTACATGGGGCTGAAACGCCTCCATGAAAGTGCAGGCGTATACACCATTTACCACGCTATTGACAGCGATGTAGGTGATGCGGTACAGGCCTACCAGGCCACACGATATATCGATACAAAAATTCCCCATATCCCTGTAAAAGGCAAAGGCTTAAAAGATGAGGGATATGCCACCATCTCTACCAGCAATTGGATGCCTTATACCTGGAGTACGAATAATGTGGCTTTTGCAGAGGTCATGCATACCGCATTGGCCTATTTTCTTGCGGGGAGAAATGAAGAAGGCTTCAAACTCTTCAAAAGCGCTGTATTGGATGGAATGTATTTAGGGGATAGTCCGGGCAATTTCGGCCAGATTTCCTTCTATGACGCTGCCAGGGGTGAGTGCTACCGGGACTTTGGAGATGTTGTTGGCATAGCTTCCCGATTGTTGATCCAGGGATTATATGGCATTCGTCCGGATGCGTTGAATAACCGTGTTGTGATCAGGCCGGGATTCCCTGCAGCGTGGCCATTTGCCTCACTAAAAACACCGGATTTAACCTTTCAGTACAAACGGGATCTTGCCCACGATACTTATCATATTGACACTCATTTTCCAATACTTGAACTGCAGGTTCCTGCCAGGAAAGATCATATAAAAAGTATCCTGGTAAATGGCAGACCTGCTAAGTGGCAATTATCTGCTGCCGTAGCAGGTTATCCGCTTATTGCTGTTACCGTGCAATCATACAGTTGTGATATCGCTATTGAATGGGAGGGTAGTGATATTGTTATTCCGCCGGCAACCGGCGGGCAAACTACATTCAAAACAGCTACACAGGGAGATATGACCTGGCTGGGGGCACAGCCCGTGCATGTAGCTCCAGCGCCAGATGTAACATACAAAGCATTCTCTCAGGTCATTCCTGAATTATGTGAACCACTCAGGATAGATACGCAATGGAATGCATCGGTCACTGATATTTTCAAAAATGAATATCGCTCGCCGCGCTCTCCTTATACCACGCTTGAAATTCCCCTGCATGGAATAGGAGAGTGGACCCATCCTAAACTCACAGCTGATATTGATGATGCTGGATTGAGAAAAGATACCGTATTGCATACTAATATCGGCGTGCCTTTCCGCATGCCCCACACAGGTAAGAACATTATATTTACTTCTCTGTGGGATAACTACCCGGATAGTGTTCAGATTCCCCTGACTGGTAATGCTGCACATGCCTACCTGTTATTGGCAGGTAGCACGAATTCCATGCAAAGCCGCATCGCAAATGGGCGCGTGACTATTACTTATACAGATGGTTCCCGGCAAACCACTAATTTAGTCAACCCGGAAACCTGGTGCCCTATAGAGCAGGATTATTTTACAGATACGCTTGCCTTTAAAATGAATCAGCCAAAACCCTGGCGCCTGCATTTCAAAACGGGATGGTGTACACAGGACCTTGGCAGTTATCTCAAAATAAAGGGTGTTTATGGCCGGGAAATTGAAGGCGGAGCAGGCATGTTGCTAGATATTTTATTGAATGCCGATAAGGAATTGAAAACCCTCACCCTGGAGACACTTTCCAACGATGTGGTGGTTGGTTTAATGGCTGTTACCTTGCAGCGTACTTATAAATAGCCTGATCTGACGGCGCAGATGCCCGCTTTGCATCCAACGTACCGCCTGAACAAATTACCTGCACAATTCCGTTACCTGATCAATTAACAAATCAGGGAATGGAGATCTTATCTCATCATTATCAGGGATATTAAATTTCAGGCCACTGGTTATTGAACCCCGCAACTTGAAAATGCTACACCATGATTGCCCTTGCTATCAAATTGATAATATAATACCACAATACCCTCATTTTTTGGTCCCCAAAGACACTTCACTAACCGCTCGGATATAGATATTATAAAAATATTTACATGCTAAAAAAGCCTTATAAGTAATTGACTTATAAGGCTTTTCGCGTTTATTTCTTTTTGTTATCAATTTGTTAAAAATTTATATCTACTTGATAACCAATATACAGCGTAGTTTATCAATTATAAAATAGTAAAATATATCAAACTTATTTTATATTTGCTCGTTCGTATATAATTATCATTTTGGCCTATGAAACACATTTACAAACAACGGCTTGCCATCTGGGGATATAATAGGATGGACTTTCGCCCTCAAAATTATGAAAGCGCTAATTGGGTCACAACAGCCTGAAACTGAAGTTATCTGATAGTTTTTTTTCAAAAAGTTCGAAGATGAAAAAGATTCTAATCCTATTATGCGGCTGTTTGTTTCTCATTACTGGTATTGCGCGGTCTCAAACCTGGTATGTGAACATGCCGGACACGGTTTGTATGTCCACGAATAGTAGTACTGCAGACCAGATCAAGTTTACCAGTATGAACGCCCAGCTGTCGAGCAGTGCAGCCTCAAAGGTCAATTGGAAAATTACTACGCCCAACAACACAAATGCAGATTATAACATCCTGTATTCACAAAGGACCTCTGGTATTAAGGATACCCTGCTGAACCAGACCAATCTGCTGACGCTTCAGTTCCTGGCAACAGGTACGTATTATTTTACGGAAAGTATCACCTACCAGATATCTGGTGGAAAAAACCCCACCTATGGTACACTCACCCACAAGGATACGCTCGTTGTGGTAGACTGTACGATTTCAACCTGTAGTGGTGGAGATGCGGAAATGCCCGGTTTTACAGAAAACTTCGGCACCCTGCCCGCCAATACTTCCCGTATGCAATACTCTCCAAGTTCTGCAGTAGGCTATCTTTACTCAGGATCAGGTGATCCGGCCGATAATTATTATGCGATCTCCAATTCAACTCACCTGAAAGGTGACTGGATCACTACCAGTGACCATACAGGTTCTACCCGTGGTGGTATGCTGGTTGCGAACTCCGGTTATACCCCCACTGTATTTTTCCAGAAAGAAGTAGATGGATTGTGCCGTGGTTCGGTATATAACTTTAGTGCATGGTTCATCAATGCGGATAGTTCCCAGGTAATGACGAATACCTGTGCATCAGGTTTTATTTATGCAGGGGTAACTTTCCAGATCGTGAATGCGGCCAATACCAGTCAGATATTGGCCAGCTTCAGAACATACGCCGTTTCGCCCAACTTCGCGAAAGCTACATGGCAAAGGTTCGGTGGATCTTTCACCGTACCTTCCGGCGTTACTAACGTAATTGTACGAATTCTCAATAACTTCCCCGGTGGTTGTGGTAACGATATCGCGGTGGATGATATTCAGTTCTCTTATTGTAGTCCTGTTATTACCGCTTCTATCCTTGGCTCTGCTGATAACCTGAAAGAGGTATTGTGCGAGGGCGTTGCAACTACCCTGGTTTCTTCTTATACACCTACCAGCTACTTTACAAATCCGGAGTACCAATGGGAAATGTCTGACGACGGCGGTGTAACCTGGTTCGATGTACCTTATGGTACTGCTAACAATGATACGCTGGTGATTGCTGATGGTGAACTGAAAGGTACAAAGGACGTAGCTGCCGATTACCTGTTCCGTGTCAGAATCTTTGAAAGCGGAAGCTCCTCCGCGACTTGTGCGGCCCCGTCATCATCGGTCAAGATCACGATCCTGCCGATGCCGATACTAAACCTTACCAAGACCCGGGTCTGTGACGGAGGAGATGTGGAACTGCAGGCTTCCGGTGGTTACGATCGATTCACATGGAGCGATGTAACGGATGAAACCCCGAACCGAACGATCACAGTTATCAGTGATACGACCATCACCGTATATGGTCATATAACTTATGGTATAGATGGTGGTAAAACCTGTGTGGATTCAAACAGTGCAACCATTAAGAAGGATGATAAACCAATCGTACAGATAGCGGCCTCCGATACTTTATTGTGTGTGGGCAGCAGGGTAACCCTGAGTATAGCTGATGCACTGGCGCCAAATGGTGATCCTACCAAGACCATCAGGTGGTACAAAGGCACAGATATCACTACTGCTACATTACTCACTGATTATAATGATCAGACGGGTATGATCTATAATACGCAGGACCTTTCAGATAGCTCCTTTATAGTCGTCGTCACGAATGCCACCTGTACCGTCACGTCGGCGCCATTTAAAATACACCTCACTGTAGTGCCGACACCACCAGCCGGTAAGCATGTGACCCAGTGTGTGGAAGATGGAACCAATGCAACCGGTGCTTTTACCATGACCCGTTCTACCATTACAGGTACCACCGGCGTGTGGACCGTAATCGGTCTTTCCGGCCCTGGTCTTTCCGGTGACACCAGTGCAACGATCAACTTCGCTGACTACGTTACCTTTGTTAATAAGCGGAATCCCGGTACTACGGTTACCCTGAACAACCCGGGTATTACGGCTTACCTGCAATGGACTGTGACCGCAACCGGCAACAGTGAATGTGTGGGTTA
This sequence comes from Chitinophaga sp., assembly GCF_039596135.1. Lineage (GTDB taxonomy): Bacteria > Bacteroidota > Bacteroidia > Chitinophagales > Chitinophagaceae > Chitinophaga. The sequence goes on along the minus strand of NZ_JBCNKH010000117.1, from coordinate 1,379 downwards.
TGCTTATGATACCCTGACGCTGATCACCGCTGCTACCACTGCTTATGCTGGTCCGGATACTACCCTGTGTGCTACATCTAATGTATTTACCATGCAGGCGAATGAACCGAATCTTAGCCTGACAGATGAATTCGCGGAAACAGGTACCTGGACACTTGTATCAGGCACCGGTGTAACTATCGATGATATCCACGCCTATAATACTACTGTAAGAGTCACCAGCGGATCTTACCAGGACGTGCAACTGGCATGGACTATTAAGAACGCAAGTGCTTGTGGTACCAACTCAGATACGGTGGTATTGCATTATACTGCATTGCCGACCCTCACCCTGAAACCTGATACCGTTTGTAGCACTTTGGGCTCTTTCGACCTGGATAGCGTGTCTACTACAGGTAGTCCGGCTTACTATAGTGTAACCGGCAGTATGACCGGTTTCACAGCTGTTCCCGAAACTCCAATAACTGTATGGCCTATCACCGTACCAATGCCAACTGGTGTTGCGGCCGGTGTATATACCTTTACAGTTAACTTCAGAAGTAATAATGGAGGTTGTACCAACTCAACTACTGTAAAAGTAAATGTAGAAGAACCACCAACCGCTCCGACCAGTGTAACAGTAAGTTCACCTTCCATCTGTACAAGTGGTACATCCACACTGACAGTAGTAGGAGGTACCCTGGGTAAAAATGCCGATGGTACTACTGCTGGCAAATATGTATGGTATGCAGGTGGTTGTGGTTCAGGTACTGCCATCGGTACCGGTACCTCTATTACAGTGAGCGTATCTGCAACGACTACTTATTATGTAAGAGTAGAAAGCAGTGGCGTGTGCGGTACGACTGCATGTGCAAGTGGTACTGTTACTGTTTATACTGCGCCTACAGCTTCTAATGCAGGGCCTGCACAAACACATTGTAACGACTCTCTGTTCACCATGGCGGCAAACGCTGCTTCTGTAGGGGCAGGTACCTGGACTTACACTGGCACCGCTACGATTACAACTCCTTCAAGCCCTACGACTACAGTATTCGTACCTGCAGGTAAGACTGCAACGCTGACCTGGACTATTACCAACGGCGCTTGTACAACCTCTTCTACAGTATTACTGACTAACTATATGCAGCCGGTAGCAGCAAACGCTGGTCCGGATTCTATCAAGCAGTGTGCAACCAGCACATTCACGATGTCTGCAACAGCTGCTTCTCCGGCTACAGCCACTGGTACCTGGTCCACATTTGCCGGTAGCAAAGCCACTATCACAGCTGGTATGTTCAATAACCCTGCGGCTACAGTTACGCTGGCCGCTGGCGATACCGCTACATTGAAATGGACAGTGACCAATGGTACCTGTTCTTCTACTGTTTATGTAAAACTGT
>NZ_JBCNKH010000116.1:0-14606 GCF_039596135.1 Chitinophaga sp. | reverse complement strand
AGAATCACTAAGACGAAGAAATAAATAATCATTGTATTTTACATAGCATTTAGCTCTTACTTTTATTACCTGCTACGCAGGTGGGGCAACATCCCAGAGACCCGGGTCAACATAAACAGAATCTACACTTGTTACAGTCAAAACCATTAAAACCATGACTAGCAAATTCGTTCTAAACACAAAAAAGAGGCTGTCTTCTATGTTGAAAAACAAGCCTTGAGAAAAAAAAGGATAAAAAAAAGATCTATGAGGGCTGGTTCTTAGGAACCGGCCTTTATTATTCCTATAAAAACAATCTTCTCTAAGCAGACATTGCAAAGCAAGCTGCAATTTCCCTTATTATTTTCTACAGGATACCACATGCAAACTCATAAGAGTGGTCTTATTACTAAGCCACAGACAGCCTCCTGCATTGATTGGCAACCAGAAGTTTTATATAAGAATCAGTTATACCAACTGTCCTCCAGACATTGTTTGGAACCCTGCCGGGAGGGGGAAGGAGGGATGGCGCGGCAGCAGCGCCTCACCCGGTTTTAATAATCAGGCCACAACTCCTAATATTAAGAATAGAGCTTTACAAACAACTACATGACAAGAGATGAAGGCTATCTGGTAATAAGGCTTCGCTAATAGAAGTATAGCGATGAATATTTAATTGTTCACTCTAAGGGTTACACTAATCCATAACACAGGTTCAATGATTATAAATGTAGAATAAAAAATTTAAAAAAACTTTCTTCTAATAATTTTCTATTTCTACTTTTAAAAAGTTAACAGCTTGTGCCTTTTTATTTTATAATATTTTGAACAGTGAATATTAGATTAACCTGCATTTATGCATGTTGTTAGCTGTCCCTTTAATCAATCTCAAACGTTTCTCAATTTATAAAAATGTCATTCCCATTTTATAAACAATTGAACGTAATGGATTGCCGCCCAACTTGCTTAAATTGCTATTGTTGGCTGGGCCCCTCAATGGAAGCCCCACCCTTAACCTCAACAAGGAGGGGTTCCCCAATTATTTTTGCGATCTCCTAACTCCCTCCTCCCCTCAAACTTTATATTTACCCCCAATGAAATCCAGGCCCCTCCAATTCTTAGCCCTCCTGCTCCTCTACAATGGGTTCCTGCATGTCAAAGCCCGCCCCATCTCCGCCTGGCACATGCAGCCAATTCCTATTCAATCTCCCTGGGCTTCACGAGTTTCCGCCACTCACCCACTCCCTGAATATCCACGTCCTCAAATGGTCCGCTCCCAATGGCAAAACCTCAACGGTCTCTGGGATTACGCCATCACTGCCTGGGATGCTGACGCACCAACTTATTACCAGGGAAAAATCCTCGTCCCATTTCCAATAGAATCCGCTCTTTCCGGTGTACAACACGCCCTCATGCCCAAACAACGCCTCTGGTATCACACTACTTTCGCAACTAACTCCAAACAAAGAACCCTCCTCCATTTCGGCGCCGTCGATTGGAAAGCCACTGTCTATCTCAATGGCCATAACCTTGGCTCACACCGGGGTGGTTATAATCATTTCTCTTACGACATTACTACTTTCCTCAAACCAGGTAAAAATGATTTAATCGTCAGTGTCTACGACCCTACCTCCCAGGGCAATAACCCACATGGCAAACAAAGCCTCTATCCCCGAAAAATATTATACACCGCCTGCAGCGGCATCTGGCAAACCGTGTGGTTAGAAACCGTACCTGATAGCTACATAGCAGGCTCCACACTCACCCCTGACCTCGACGCTAATCAACTACAAATCAAAGTATCCATTTCAGACTCCACAAAAACTCACACCATCCAGGCTATTTCAAATAACCTCATTGCCGAAGGCAATCCCAATGACAGCATCACCCTACACATTCCATCTCCTCACCCCTGGAGTCCGCAAGATCCCTATCTCTATCCCCTCACCATCCGCCTATTGAAAAACGGCATCATCACCGACTCCATCACCAGTTATTTCGCCATGCGCAAAATCAGTTTAGAAAATGATAATAATGGCCGCCCCCGTATCTTCCTCAACCATAAATATATCTTCAACCTCGGCGTTCTCGACCAAGGCTACTGGCCAGACGGCATCTATACCGCCCCTACAGACAGTGCCCTCGCCTACGATATTAATGTCATCAAACAAATGGGCTTCAACACCATCCGTAAACATATCAAAATCGAACCCGACCGCTGGTATTACCACTGCGATAAACTAGGCATGCTGGTATGGCAAGACCTCATCCCCCCAGCCGGCTACACCCAGGCAGACGCCACCATCTTTGAAGACGAAAGTCCCAAACTCATTCAGCAACTCTACAACTTCCCTTCTATTATAGTCTGGACTTTATTCAACGAAGGCTGGGGTGCATATGATCAATTACGCCTTGCCACCCAACTCAAACGTTACGACCCGGGTCGTTTACTCGATGCACACTCCGGCGCCAACATGGACGAATACAGCGAAGGCTACCCTTCCCAGATGTGGGCAGGCAGTGACTTCGTCGATGTGCATAAATATCCCGGACCTGCCATCGGCCCGGCCTTACCTCAAAAAGCCGCTGTACTGGGTGAATGGGGAGGTATCGGTGTAAACATAGAAGGTCATCGCTGGGATCCATCTCAATCTTATAGTTATCTCGATGTCACCCGCGCAGAATTTCCCGATTATTACCAGGCACTCATGCAATTATTATATTTATACGAAAGAGCTGGTTTGTCAGGAGCAATTTATACCCAACCATTTGATGTGGAAAGAGAAGAGAATGGATTAATCACTTACGATCGAAAAGTACCCAAAATACCAGTACCTATGATCAGGGCGATCAATGATTCATTACTCAATGCAATAGCCCACTAATAGCAGTCAGGCAATCAAATACAATACCTATCTCCGCTCTTTCCTCATTCCAATTGCTCCCTACTATTTATTCTCAGAAGACTTCAGCGCCACATAAGTCCCTGCACTAATCCCCAATAAAATGAGATTATTCAATGGAATAATCGGCATAATCTTATCAATCATATCATCAGGAGAACCATAACCCGCCTGTTGCAAATTGATCACCGTTCTCCAAATAAACCAGATCCCAAAAAACAAATTAAACACCACCGCCTGAAAACGTGGAATACTAATCCCTGTCTTATCTGACAAAATATCCAGCCAGAAACCCTCGCTCTTCATATCTTTCGAATTCTTCTGCGGCGCAGGCTCTTTCCCTTCCGCAGCTTCAATTTCCGCTTCCTTGTATTTATTGTCATCTGCCACATCTACAACGCGTGCAGAGGCTGTCGTCGCTGCACCTATACCCAACAAAAATAAGGTCGAAGTATCAAAAGTGGGCATCTTGCCGGTAGCAGCCAGGATACTGATAAAGGAAACCAAAATGATAAACGTCCACCAGAGTAACTGTAACCTGGAATAACTAAAAGGTTTAGGATCTATACTACTGGCATCAGAGAGTATACAAAAACGTTTCTGCATCCAAACGGCCATCACGACCCCTAAAATAAAAACGAGCAGGTAAATAAATTGTGCATTCATGGTATAAGGAAAAAATAAATCGCTTAGTCGTTGATTGGGGTGAGATCTTTCTTTGAGATGCCTCTTTTTTCCCAACGCTCCCGGATTTTGTAAAGCATAAACCAGTAGGGAAGGGTAAAGAGCAAAATAATGATCTGGGTAGGTGGTAGTGTTCCCATAATAAGACTGGCTATTAAATAGATACCCCAAATCCTTCCGACGATCATGTTATACCTGATCGCCCATTTCTTTTCAAACCAAACGGAACCAGTCAATGAAAAAATAAAACCTGCAAGGAACAAGAGAAGCCCCATCCTGGCTGCAAGCGATTCAGGGTCTTCTCCATTTCCCGTTTCCAGGAATATGGCGGAGAGTATCGCAACTATCACCGCCAGTACAAAGATGCCTGCGATGATGAATCCAGCCCAGATGTAGAGTTTAAGAAAAATAGAGAGCAGACTACGGCGACGTACAATGAATGCCGTCTCGAACTGATCTTCGAAAATAGTGGGTTGCTCCATAGGTATTATTATATAGCAAATATACACAATGCATTAGCTATTTCATAGGGGTGGGTTGGAGCGTCTTTTTTAGTAAATGGCTTTCTGTTTTCAATAGGTAATTTATCGTTATTAGGGACAAGCCCATCTCCAATGTCTACTTCATTGATTTACTCATTTCCTTTTTAGAAACCGCCGCCTGTTCCCACTGGCGCTGAATCTGATAAATCATAATCCAATACGGAATCGTCAGCACCATACCATTTATTTGACCCATCTTCACTGTTGGCATAACTAATTGTACGATCATCATTAGGATCCATATTCCACCCATTACCCAGTTATACCTGATCGCCCATTTAACCTCAAACCAAAGTACAAGCGTCATGGAAATAAGTATGCCCGACAATATAACTCCACCACCTATTAACTCCCAAAACGGTAAATAACTCTGTTTTGACCCCGCCGTGGCTAATAAAAAAAACGATCCCACGCCACTCAATATAGTAAGGATAAATAGGATGCCACCAATGACAACTCCAGCCCAGATGTATATTTTAAGGAAAGTAGACAATAAACTACGACGACGTACAAGAAATGCAGTCCCGAACTGTTCTTCGAAAATAGTGGGTTGTTCCATACAGACTATTTAATATTCTCCAGGATATCATTGTTTTCCCAACTACGCTGAATCTTATACAACATCACCCAATAAGGTATACTCAACAATGCCATAATATAAGTAGCCACTGCACCACCGACAACGATATTGGCAAGTACCAGGCAACCATATATTACCCCAACTACCCAGTTATACCGGATTGCCCATTTCTTCTCAAACCACAACGAAGCTGTAATAGAAAAAATGAAAGCCGCCATTACCGCCGCAAATACCCCCTGAACAGCCAATCCTGCATTTCCACTCAAAAAAAGAGGTACAACCATACAAGCGACTCCCGCCAAAAACAAAATACCGGAAAGGATCATCCCGATCCAAATGTAAATCTTCAATAAAATAGGTAAAAGGGAACGTCTACGAACAAAACTAAACTCCTTCCCAAAAATACTTTCCTGCTCCATGGTCAAATTATACATGTGTTAACAGCTCCTGCCTGATAACAGCTATTTCCTTGCCCTTGAAAGAAACCTTCTCTTTACCGTCAATGGTTACCACCACATCTTTCCCCTGCCTTTCTTCATAATAACCCAACAGTACAGAAACGATCTCTTCCCTATCTCCATTCACCATAACCGCCGCTATTTCAGCAGATAAGAGCCAATGATTAAAGCGATACTTTACATCTAATGTTATCCCCGTACCCGCTAAATAGTGGTACAATTCTTCCAGTCCCCGCCCTTCGATAATTACATCCGTTTTCATAATATGGAATTTGTCATCCCATATATTGCTATCCGAACTTAATAGTAATATACAAAACTACCCCTGATGTGTCTCCAGGAAATAATCATATTTATTCAAATCCAACTTCTCCCCCAGCAACTTCTCCACGGCCAACTTCTGCGCCGCTCCCACCTGGTAAATATTCAAATACTCCGGATCATCCTTCTCCGCTTCCCAAATCTTACCAATCTCCGCCACTTCCAATTCTACCAGGTACTCGCTCACAAAATCCTCGCTCCCCTTCAAATAATAAGCAATCGTTCTTTCCATAAAATATCATTTAAAATAAACAGCCGGCCTCAAAATAAGCCGGCTGCAAGTTATTACCTTTTACTTTTAAACTCTGAAGTCTTCCGCCATTCCGGGAACTTTTCCTCATTCGCCAACGTCTTCCCTACATCAAAAAGGAACCGGATATCCTCCACCATCCCTGACAACTCCCATGTATCATCAAACTGATCAAACGGTGAATGGTACCTATCCCTGCCATAAGCAGCCCTATGATCCGGCACCCACGCTGAATCATGCAACAATGAATGCTCGCCGGCCCCAGGATACAAAGAAGGAATACCCACTTTTGCAAAATTGAAATGGTCAGAACGGAAAAACCATCCACCAGAAGGATTCGCCTCCGGAATAATCGTCCGCCCCTGTTTCTTCGCAGCCCTCTCTGCATAATCATCCAACTCAGACTGTCCCTTACCGATAATCGTAATATCCGTCGTACGGCCAAAGGTATTCATCACATCCATATTAATATCCGCTACTGTAGACTTTACAGGGAACAACGGATGTGTGGCATAATACTCAGATCCCAGCAGCCCCTGCTCTTCCCCTGTCAACGCGATAAACAGGATAGACCTCCTCGGCGCCTGTGGCAGATTTTTGAAAGCCGTCGCCAGGCTTAGCAACGCCGCTGTACCACTGGCATTATCTGCTGCCCCATTATAAATAGAGTCACCCCTGATCACTTCACCTACCCCCAGGTGATCCCAGTGTGCAGAGTAAATAATGTATTCATTCTTCCTGTCAGTACCAGGCAATTGTGCAATCACATTATGAGAGATAGACTTCTTGATCTTATTCGTAATCTCCAGGCTGGTAGTCACCCCCAACGGCACCGCCTTAAACCCCGGATGCTTAGCTTTCTCAGTTATATCAAAAGGTACCCCTGCCAGTGCAAAAACTTTCTTTGCAGACTCCAGCGTAATCCAACCTTCCATAGCAGCTCTCGACATATTATCATCTGCTGTCTGCAGGTCCAGTCTTGGTTTAGACCAACCGCTCCTGACCACATTCCAGCCATAACTGGCAGGCAGGATGTCATGAATAATAATCACGCCAGTGGCTCCTTTACGGGCAGCTTCCTCAAATTTATACGTCCAGCGACCATAGTAAGTCATGGTCTTGCCTTTGAACAAGGTGCTGTCATAAAAACCGGGGTCATTCACCATCACGACTACTGTCTTTCCTTTTACGTCCAGACCTTCGTAGTCATTCCATTTATATTCAGGTGCATCAATCCCAAAACCGGCAAACACCAGTTCAGAGTTATCCACATTTACTTTCTCTTTTACGCGGCGGGTAGCTATCACATATTCATCCAGGTAAGGCAGGGTCACGCTCCCATTCTTCCCTTTGATCACCATTGGTCCGCTGGGCTTAGAAATGATTTCCACCATCGGCACTTCCTGGCAAAAGCTCTCCCCATTCCCTGGTTGCAGTCCGATCTCTCTGAAGCGCTCTTCCAGGTAATTGATGGTTTTATCTTCTCCGATGGTAAAGGGTTTACGCCCCTGGAACACATCAGAGGCTAATACAGTAATGTCGCGGGCTATACTTGCCGAGTCTATACTTTTAATGGCTAATGAATCCGCTGTAGCAGCCTGCTTCTGCCCAGCTTCCTGACAGGCAAAAAGGCCTACCAGGGGGATTATTCGATAGAAATATTTCATGCAGCGTACGTTTTGGGGCTAAGATAAGGCACTTTTAATTGAAAAAAGATCCTTCCAATAATTCTACACTGCCGCCGCAGGCTCCACTTTTACGTTAGCCACCTTCTTCTTTTCTTTTTTCTTCCCTTTCCCCCACCATACAATAAAACCCGTCACCGGCAAACTCGCACAAATCAAACTCACAATAAAAGCGATAATCTTTCCAATGATCCCACCTATTGCCCCCACATGTATATCATAATTCATCAAAATCATTTTCTCCCCTGCATTTCTGTCCTTCCCCGTCACCCGCGCCAGCATCTTACCATTATACTTATCAAACTGAAAATCATCTCTATCATAATACACCTCGTTCCCCCAATAAGCTGACATATATACCACTGCTGCTTTCCCCGTATCCGGCGCACTAAATCCTATCCTTTTAGCATCAGGCATATTTTTCCTCACACTCTCAAATGCTATATCCAATCCCTTCTGTGGGGTATTCACCAACGTTGTATCCGACACCCCATTCTTATGTGCCGGCGGCGTAATACTCCCGGAAGCCACCACGTACACCGTAGTCTGGAACCACTTAAACGACCACACCAACCCTGTCAATGCCAATACCAGTGCAACTGCCATCGCATAAAAACCAAGTACATTATGCAGGTCATAATTCACCCGCTTAAAACTCGCCTTCCATTTTATCTTAAAACTCTGCTCCCTGGTTGCCTTCGTCCATTTCTTAGGCCACCAAAGTATCAACCCCGTTATCAACAAGACGACAAATATCAACACGCTCCAACCTACAATCTGTTCGCCAATCGTCCCATTTAACAACAAGCTCCAGTGAATCATTTTCACAATAGCGAAAAAGTCATACTTAAAGTCGTGATACCCCACTACCTCACCAGTATAAGGGTTCAGGAAAACCGCTTCATAATATTTTACACCTCCAAAATAGGTGATGGCTTTTTCATCTCCCTTCATATACGTCATAAACTCCCATGCTCTATCCTTATCCCTGAAAGTGGTAATGTAATTGACTTTCTTATCCGGCCCCAGTGCCCGCTGGGCATTATCTAATAAAGTACTGACAGGCAGGGTCGCTGTCTGCTGAGGTTGCACAAATAGGATATCATGATGCACCCATTCAGAAATTTCCTTCTGAAAAGTGAACAAACAACCCGTAATGCTTACGATAAATACAACAATTCCGGATGCTAATCCAAGCCATAGATGTAACCAGGCATTGAGTTTTGCCCGCCAGGATTTCCCTTTTTTTCCTGTTGGCTGAGTCTTTTTATTCATATCGCTTCGCCCTTATCAGTTGATATAGAAATGGTTATAGCAAACCACGCTAGCAAATTTGGAGAATATAGTGGGGATGACCGAGACGGATCGGGAAATTAATTTGCGGGAAGCGGAAAAAACCGTTCCGGTTCAACTCAATCATAACACCCAAAAAATCAATACCTTTATTTTCATTGAGCCATACCCTTAATTATTATGAACGATTTTGATACTATTCTCCAGGAGCTGTTAAAATTTAGAAACGACCGTGATTGGGAACAATTCCACAACCCCAAAGACCTGGCCCTTGCTATCAATGTGGAAGCGGGGGAGTTGCTTGAATTGTTCCTTTGGAAAAATGCAGCAGATGCAAAAACTGAAAAGGTCAGGGAAGAACTGGCAGATGTACTGTTGTATTCATTCCTATTGGCAGAGCGATATGGATTTGATCTGAAGGAGATTATGCTTGAAAAAATTGCTAAAAATAATGAAAAATACCCTGTAGATAAGGCCAGGGGTACTGCGAAAAAGTATAATGAGCTATGAGCCAAACACTCCCCTTCTACATACAGGATTTCCCTTTTAATAAAGAAATACTGGATAGACTTGATGAGATCCATTATTCGAGAGACAACTGGCCAGTCGTATACATATTGATTGGAGGCAAATTTGCTTATGTAGGTGAAACCAAAGATCTATTTACTCGTCTAAGCAAACACCTCAAACACAGCCTTAAGAAAGAGCTCACCAATATATATATTATATCCAGTCCCCTCTTCCATAAATCGGCAACGCTGGATATCGAGGCTAATTTGATTAAATACCTTACCGGCGACGAACAGTATAAGTTATTAAATGCCAATATTGGACTGGAAGCGCATAACTTCTTTCAAAAGCAAGAAGTTTATCTTCCTTTGTTTGAATCCATCTGGAAAAAATTAATAAAGCTTGGAATAGCTGTTAACTCTACCAACTTTATTAAAAACCAGAACATTTTTAAATACTCTCCTTATAAGGAATTGACTACCGATCAGGCAAAGAGTCTGCTGGAAATCATGAAAATCCTCTTGAACGATAACATCAGAAATACTATTGTTAATGGAGGATCTGGTACTGGTAAATCAATTCTTGCAACTTTTCTTTTCAAACTGATGTATACTGATATTGAGGCTTTTAACTTTGCCAGTTTTGGCTCAGATGAATTAGAGTTTGTTGAAACTGTTAAATTACTAAAACAGAAATACCCCTCTCCCAAAATGGCATTAGTCATTCCCGTGACGTCATTTCGGGGAACCATTAAGAAAGTATTTCAACAGATCGAAGGATTAAATAGCTCAATGGTAGTAAGCCCAACTGCAATTACAAAGGAGCAATATGATATCGTCCTTGTAGATGAATCCCATCGCCTACGTAATGGCCCCTCTGGTGCATATCGAACACATTTTGAAACAGGTTGTAAAAGACTGGGAGTAGATCCAATCAACTCCACAGAGTTAGACTGGCTTCTACATAAAGACCAAACCAAAAAATTGGTATTATTCTACGATTCAAATCAACGGGTTCGGTCAACTGATGTACTACCGGAAGATTTCATGTTGTTAGCTTTACAAAAAGATATAACCTGTACATTTACCCTGACAAGTCAAATGCGATTAATGGGAGGTAAAAAGTATGTCGATTATGTACACAATTTATTAAAATGCTCAATTAAACCAGCCACTGCCATATTCATATCCAAAGATTACGATTTTCAACTTTTTGATTCCATAGAAGAGTTTGTAGCAAAAATCAGGAGTAGAGAGACAGAAACAAGACTAAGCAGGTTTGTAGCTGGTTATGCATGGGAATGGGTATCCCTAAAAGATCCCACTAAGTTTGACATCATCATTGATAGATGTAAACTTAAATGGAATAGTCCATTAAAATTAAAAGACTGGATAAATTCAAAAAACGCTATCAATGAGGTAGGTTGTATCCACACAGTCCAGGGATACGATCTCAATTATGCTGGTGTCATCTTTGGCAACGAAATCACTTATGATAAATCCCAAAATGAAATTGTGGTCAGACGGGAACATTATCATGATAGTAATGGAGGGAGAACAATTGAAAGCACTGTAGTCCTGAAAGAATTTATAATCAATGTCTACTTGACGCTTTTACAAAGAGGCATGCTTGGCACATATGTATACGTCTGCGATCCCGCGTTAAAAGAATATTTCTCCAAACATATCAAAAAAGCGGTTAAGCTGAATTCCATTTCTCTAAATTCCAGGAAAATACAAGGGAAATAATCCCCTTGTAGAAAAAGTCCTCCAAAGGACCGTAGATAAAAAAACTGTACCCACAAAAAAACTAATGCCTTCTCGAAGGCGCACTTCTCGTATAAGGCCGCACATAAGTACCATTCTTTCTATAATACCCATTCACATGTACTGAACCACCACTGCTTCCAGTTGAAGAAGACGTGGTTCTCGCTGGTGCTGACACCACATTATCCGGCCGATAATCCTTCAACCATATCGCATAATTATTATCCTGTTGTACAACTAGGTCCGCTGGCATTGACAGGTTCCAAACCTTCTTAAACTTAAAATGCCTGTTATAGGCATAACCATGATGGCTACCATAATAAAGCTTAATATACTTATGGCGATGTGCCGTCCTGGTATAAAAAGCATTATTTGCAGGAACATATAATATCGGTTGCGAAGTCGTATCATCAGTGGCATATAAATAAAAGCCCGCTGAATTGTTACATTCCTCATAGCCAATATAATTGTCATAGCGTGGTACACTGGCACAACCTGCCATAACTAAACATAAAATAATAATGAAGTATTTCATATTCTTGGTTTTAAAAAAAAGGAGGATTAATATCCTCCTCTTATCACATTCTGGAAATCGATAAAGGCCTCGCTAAAAGCCTCAGCAGCCTCATAATTACTAAACTCGTATTCTTCATGCACACCTGCATCCGTTCTCAGGGTGATAGCACCATACCTTACAATAGGAATCTGAAAATTGTCCCTGAACCGTTTGTCCGGGGCGCCATTCTTATTCACCTTGTTCCAGGTATGATCTATAACCTTTGCATCAGGTGGCACAAACCCTCTTTCAATGAACCTGACTGGCAGGAAATTAAAATGTAATTCTTTCAGGTCGATAATGCCAAACCGGTCTTTTGTATCGTACATGATGATAAAACCAGGATAGAAATACAGATCTGCACCATTCGCATTTTTAAACCACAATGGCTCGAAATTGGATTGAATATCTTCAATAGACTTGATTCCTATTTTCACTTCCTTCTTATCCACAAGTGTAGACGCTGCCGACCTGGTAACCCTTCTGTTTTCAGCAAACGCGCTGGTCACATCCCATACTTTATGCGATTGAGAGAGTCTTTTGAATGCTGTTGTTACCGATTCATATTTCTGAAGGATGTCTGTATCAAAAGTAATATCCAGTTCCATCCGGCTTTTCTCCAGCTCCTGCTTAATTTCATCAATGGCTGTTTGCTGGGAAGCGATTTTTTCTTTGATCCCTTTTGAAACAGATTGTACAAAAAGACCATAGAGAAAAACATAACTAAGTGTAAGCTGGGACTTTGATTTTTTTAACGCCAGGCCGATTTGCTGCAAGTCATGCTGTAATTCTTTTCTTTGCTGATGAGCAGATAAAATGGCATCTTTCACGCCCTGCATATCCTGGTTCGTAATTTCTGTAGGAGCTATGCTGAAGATATTGCCCTGTGGTGCAGCAACAGCTATCCCTGGACGGGGCCCAGGTACTGGGAGGGCCGGTTTAGGAGGTGGCAACGCTGGTTTAGACGATGTTTTATGTCTGCCCAGTACGGAATTTACATAAGCCCCGTCATGCCCAAAGGTAACACTGGCACCTTTTACGCCGATATTAGTACTGATACCTTTTTTGCTGATATTTAAATGAACACCAGGAATAATTTTGATTCGTTTTCTATAGGTCCACGCCATAATTTTAAAGATTAAGGGAATTACTTACAATCACAATAAGACCTATCCACATACGTCTTATTACCATTCTTATTCAGATAATAACAACCTCCTCTCGGGCCTTCATACAACTTACGCCCATTATAGGTACAATCTACCAGGTTGCATGATAACATAGTTACCAACAATGTAGTGCTGAACAATAATCGTTTCATTAGGGGTAAATATTAGATGAATAAAAGATTGGGGATAAATAGGACCAGGTATTACGTCAGATCATTAATATCTGAAATGGGTGCACATCTCTTTACAGCAGCAATACCATTTTCACACGCAGCTGCTGCTGTATAACTTTCACTTCTACCAATTGTATGTCCGTTAGAAGCTGTCAAAACAAACGTATAAGTAAGCGCATCCTTTCTCACATACCTGGCATCAAAAGGAGCATTTTCTTTCACTGATTTTACACCATTTTCAGCCCCTTGCTTGGTTGCATAACCTTCGCTGTACAAAATATTTTTACCATTTTCTGCTTTTAAGTGGAAATAAAACTGACCACTTGATTTGAATAGATCAAATTTGGGATTTTCCATATTATGTTGTTTTCAATTATCTTTTACAACCCTAAACCCCACATCCCTCAACCTTACCTCCGGCCGCTCTGCACGTCTATTACTCACCACCAGCTCTCCCACCGCACTATCATACCCACCTCCCTTCACAACTTTCAAAGTATGTGCAGAATCCGCCCAATCCTCACACCACTCCGCCACATTCCCACTCATATCATATATCCCCAATGCATTCGGCTTTTTATGCCCCACATTCGCCGGCTTCACCTTATGATAAACCGCCACAGCCGCCGCCGATGTGCCACCACTATACACCGTATTCTTCCCTGCCAGCGCCGCCGCCGTCCACTCCAACTCACTCGGCAACCTTCCCTTCACAAATTCACAATACGCCTTCGCCTCCTCCCACGTCACATTCCTCACCGGCATAGAATCCACAGACTGAAAAGGCTGCTCAGGGAATACCTTATGTGTAACCATACAGTACTCCCTGTATGCAGCCACTGTCACCTCTACATTGCTTATTTTAAATGGTCGCTCTGTAGCCAGAACACTCACATACTCCTGCTTCAAAATACGCCACCGACAACATGTGTTATAAATCCAATACCATAAAAACACAGTAATCCCCAATATCCCCAACATGGTACATATCCTCAATAATCTCTCCCACACCATACGCTTCCTTCTCGTCAACTTCTCCTTTACAACCTTTGCGATCTCCCCCGGATTATCTTTCCATTCCAGGTAGACCTTATGCTTCGGCAACCCATTCACCTCCGTATTATCCAATCTCAACTGCCAAACACTTCCCTGTGGCAACTGTGCCAATGCCATTTGCAGCTCAATACCAGACCAATATTTATTTACAAAAAACCGGCTCGTTATCAACAACACATACTTCGTACGCTTCCCATAAGCATCCATGGTCAAGTTAATCAAATGCTTCCCCAAATTATCCTTCTCTTCTTTGTAATAGTAATACCGGACATTCAGATTCTTCAACTCCGCCGCAATCAAATCTGCCACATCCGTATCCTCTTCCGCTACCGAAATAGCTATATCATGCTTCCTCATATCCTTCCCTCCTTCACCAGTTGCCAATAATACATTCCCAACGGCGTCAACCTGCACTTCCCGCTATTCATCGCCGCCCAATACATATACTCCTCATCCACAGGCTCCACCAATCCCACCCCCTGCATCTTCCGCAACATTTTAAAAACCCTGATATGCGCAGAATCCGCCCCCTCCACTGTATACTCATAACTTGGGTCCAATGGCATCTCATACCCCGCCTCCGGAAAATAACCCGTCAATTTCCGCAAATCCCCCAAATCCAACGGCGGCTTCACCCGCCGCAAATTCAATGACCGCACAATATTCGCCTTAAACACAGGG
>NZ_JBCNKH010000115.1:0-14987 GCF_039596135.1 Chitinophaga sp. | reverse complement strand
GCGTTTGAGATCGAATTTGGCGGTCATGTCAAAAATGATTTTGACTGTAACAGGTCCGGGGGTTCGAATCCCTCTTTCTCCGCTAAAAAATCGAAAGATTTAGCAAGCCTTCAGATGGAAAATCTGAAGGCTTTTTTGCGTTTGAGATCGAATTTGGCGGTCATGTCAAAAATGATTTTGACTGTAACAGGTCCAGGGGGCGAATCCCTCTTTCTCCGCTAGAAAACTGGAAAGTTTAGTAAGCCTTCAGATGGAAAATCTGAAGGCTTTTTGTTTTGAGATCGACATGGGAGGTCATGTCAAAAATGATTTTGACTGTAACAGGTCCGGGGGTTCGAATCCCTCTTTCTCCGCTAGAAAACTGGAAAGTTTAGTAAGCCTTCAGATGGAAAATCTGAAGGCTTTTTGTTTTGAGATCGGCGCCTCTTAGCATTAGACCTGTAGAGTTTTCTTCTAAACGCCACATTAATCCAAAAGAATAGAACAACAATGCCGTTGATTAACTAATTGTTAAGCACCAGGGTATTTTCTGATTGGAAACGAATTATTATTGGATGTAAGTTAAGAATGCCGGCTTTTTACTTGTGATTTTTTGATGTAGAGTAAATCTTTAATTTTTTTAAGTATTACCCATGCTCGTTGTAACGCATTGATCATAAAGTTATTCTGTACAAATATTAAATAAGAAAATCATGAAAAAAGTTAATGTTTTTTTTCAGTTGCTTGTTTTTGCTGTATCCGTAGTTACGGCCAGTTGTAACAAACAATCAATACAAACGGAGCCTATCCTACCAGCCGGCAATGATGTCCGCAAAGCCGTGCACACTGCTACTGCTACCGGAGGTACCTTTAATGTTCTTACATACAATATTGCCGGGCTGCCCCAGATATTGTCGAGTGCTACTACTCCAAGAGATTCCAGTACCTCATTGATTGGCAGACTGATTAATGTCTATGATATTGTTCACGTGCAGGAAGACTTTAATTATCATGCTTATCTTTACGACAAAGGCAATGTTCATCCTTACCGTTCTGCAACCAGTGGTGGGGCTGGCATTGGAGATGGCTTAAACTCACTGTCTTATTTTCCGATGACAGATTTCACCCGTGTTACCTGGAATAAACGCATTAACGAAAATGCATTAACGCCTAAAGGATTTACCTATTGCCGTTACCGCGTAGCAGAAGGTGTATATATTGATGTGTATAACCTGCATACCAATGCAGAATCTGATGCTGCTTCTATTGATGCCCGCGCCGATAACCTGTTACAGTTAAGCAATTATATCGCTGCTAATTCTACAGGAAATGCCGTAATTGTTATGGGTGATACCAATGGTCGTTATACACGCGATAATAACCTGCGTTTGCTGCTCACTGCCAATGGTACCAAAGATGCCTGGGTTGAACTGATCCGTGGTGGCAATATTCCTGCTTTGGGTGCAGATCCTATTGTATGTGATTTCCCGAATGTTACCAATACCTGCGAAATAGTTGATAAGATCTATTACCGCGGCAGCAAGTTTGTTCAATTAACTGCCTCTGACTACAATGTAGTAAGCACTTTTGTGAATGCAGATGGCAATCAGTTGAGCGATCACATGCCGCTTACCTGCAACTTCACTTACCAGCTGAACAGCTCTTTCCATATGAGCGATTTGTTTGGTGGTCCACACGGTACGCCATTTAACGATATGGCTACTCTTACTGAAAGCAGTAATGCGGTATCTTTCACTATCAGAGGTGGCAACCGTATTGATGCGGTGGGGACTACTTATGCTGACGGCACGGCACTGATACATGGCGGTACAGGTGGAACTGCGCAAACGTTGACTTTGCAGAGTGGTGAAACCGTTAGTTCTATTATGCTTTGTGAAGGCAAGTATAACAATACTACCCGTATCTTCTACCTGAAGCTTACCACCAGCACCGGCCGTACGTTGGAGGCAGGTACAAAGAATTCAGACACTGTTACTTATTCCGCACCAGCTGGTTATAAAATCACTGGTTTCTTTGGTAACTCTGGCGATGAAGTAGATAAACTGGGTGTGATTTATACGTTGAAATAACAGCAATTTTGAGTGTATACTTTAACGGTCCTGCAAAGCCTGCCTTTGCGGGGCCTCTTTTTTTTTAAGAAGGTTAAAATAATTATCGTAAGTTGAATTATACCAAAAATCAAGATCATGCTTTTCCATGACGTTTCCGGAAGAATCATGTGATAAGCGAAAGTAGCCGTGCAATGCAACAGCAGTTCCACCAACTACTAAATAGTGAACAGAATGTTTATTAAGTATACTACACACATATCGAATTTTAAACTTTTCGGTGCAATAAGATGCTACACACCTATCGAAAAGGTGGTCAGGGAATTATTTGGCTGATAAATTTGTAAATTTTAGATAAATCCTCTGTGAACAGGTTCGAAACTATCCCTTATCTATTACGGCGATACTGGGCCAAGCAAAACGGATGATATGGGTTCTTCGTCAATTTTGGTGAAATAATCCTCAACATGAATTCATTCAAAGTTCAATATTAAGTAGATCGATCTATTGCAGCATTTCTGGATGTGAAGCCACAAAAACGTATTTCAAGTAATGAACAGAGAGAAATGTTGCCTGACTTTAGAAGAAAGACGGTCAACTGCATTTAAGGTTGTAAGCAGGGATGTTTTATTAATAAAGAGGGCTAAAAGTAGCGAACATATCGTATGCTTCTGCCAATGAATTTAACGGAACGTAATCACATACTTCGGCATATTCGCTCCACATTTGTTGTACTGCCGGGTTGTTGTGTGCAGTAGCGATAGCTTCGGCGCTTAGCCATTCAAATACTTCGATAATGGTACCATCAGCAGCCTTCATAATGATGGATTCGCGGTCGGTTACCAGACCTTCCTGTTTCAGGCGTGGTAAATGGGTTGTCATTAGTTGCTTTAGCGCTTCGTCCTTGCCTGGCTTAGGTTTATAGGCTACAATTACAATTTGTCCCATAGGGTTTAATTTATTATGTTGTAATTTACTAAAACTTCGGACGTTTATAAAACTTGCAGATTTAAGCTAATAAGAGGTTGATTTACAATGAACATAGGCTTATTAGGTCTTCTAATTAGCAAGAAATCAGAAGCCTTCAGATGATAAATCTGGTGGCTTTTTTGCGTTTAAGGGACTTTGAGATCGGATTTTGCCAGTCATGTCTTTAATAATTTTGACGCTAACAGGTACTGCTAAAAATTGTGAAAAAAATTTGCATTCTTGAGTATAAATCAATTTTAATGATCAACCATTTAAAGAGTCTACTCGTCACAGTTCTGCTTTTCTCTTTTACCAACAGCATTTTCGGCCAAAAAGATAAAGTTGATGTTTTTATACAAAACCAAATGCAACAACGCAGGATCCCCGGCCTACAGCTGGCAATTGTAAAAAAAGGGGAAATAATAAAGACTGGTAATTACGGGCTGGCAAATCTGCAGGATTCAATTGCTGTAAATGATAAGACTGTTTTTACGATTAATTCAATCACCAAAGCATTTGTAGGTGTGGCAATTGTGCAATTAATGGAAGCTGGTAAATTACAATTGGAAGCGCCTATTGCTACATACCTTAAAGATCTACCTGACACATGGAAGGCAATAACCGTTCAACAACTCCTGTCGCATACCTCCGGCATTCCGGATATTGTAAATGAGGAGGAATCTGTTTTAATAAATGATGATCCGGAGAAAGCATGGGAAATGGTCCTTCAGCAGCCAAATGAATTTAAGGCAGGTGAAAAATTTAGTTATAATCAAACTAATTATTTATTACTCGGCCGTATTATTAATCACCTGAGCGGCATGTCATTCCAGGAGTTTATTACCAGGGAACAACTGGAAAAGGTTGGTATGCCAAAAACTATCGTATCAGGTTTTGGCGCCACAAAAGCCATTATACCGCATTCTGCCGCTAGCTATCAATATCGCAAAGGTGTGCTTAGTAATATGTTTTTTTCATTTCCCCCTTTTCTGCAAACAGCTGCCGGTATGAGTTCAACAGCTACAGAACTTGCCAGGTGGGTGATTGCCCTGCAAAACATGGAATTATTAAAACAGTCATCAAGCCTCAAGGCGCTATGGACACCTGCAGTGTTAAACAATGGGGAAACAGGTGGTTTTAGCCGTTTATTAAATGGATATGGTGCCGGATGGCCGGTTATTGTAAGAACGGATCACCCCGCAGTTGCGCCAGTAGGCGGCAATCGTTCAGCGATATTTGTATACCCAAAGGACGATCTTTCTATCATCATACTTACCAATCTTTCAGGTGCTTTCCCGGATGGATTCATTGACGAGCTGGCAGGATTTTTTATTCCAGATATGATAAAAGCACCCGTTAATTCTCATAATTAACGAATGTATCCGTTAGGATTTCTGCCTCAAATTTTCAAATTCGTTGCTGCCAATAAAATCCGTTATTGCAGATAAATCCTTTATAAATAGGTTCGAAAGTTGTTCCTGGCAGTCCACCAAAGGGGACAAGTCATCAAAAAAATGACTGTCCCTTTTTTCGTCTTCTGTCCAATTCCTTTGCAGTCGGGCAATTCGGGCAAAACAAAATTCACTTTTTCGGTTCAATATTGCTCTTTTTCGCGGTCATAGACGATTCCATCCGGACCTGCGGGAATGGTAATTTTACCGATTTCAAAATTGTACTGATACAAAGCATTGGCAATAACTTTCGGAAACTTTTTTATATTGGCTTCCTTGATTTTGGCTTCGTTCTCTGCTACCTGTAATTGCCTTGCCAATATGGTGCTTCACTGACTTTTTCGATAACTACGGGTGTTGTCTTTCCCGGAACTTCATTGTTGTTGGTGGCTTTGTCTTTGCAGGAAGAAAGGTAAATTTTCAAGAATTATTTGATGTTCAATTGCAGATATTTAAGACGTGAATATTTTCAATATTTATGTTCAAAAACTGCAACTTGTTAAAAATCGTTGCTTGTAGTTCTTCGTTTACAGACAAAAAAAATTCTATTTTAGGTTTTGTGTTGGTGTTGATAATCACTTCTATTATTCCCTGCCGCAACGTCCGATTGTAACAGGTAATAAATGTGGTAGGAAAACGCTTTGTCAGCACTTGTAATTCTCTTCTAAAAATAAATATTCGCGCCAGTCCCCTTTCAACATAAAATACTTTTTCCGAACGAGTACCCTCGCCCACAAGCTGATAACCTTTGGGCAAGCCCTGACTATCCTACAAACTTTCAAATGCCTGAATGGTATCGTCAGGTAATTGCAATTCTTGTTTCAGGTAGTCTGTTAATTTCATTTCCTTATTCTATGCTTACTATTTGTAAAGATACAAATAACAATCTTTTGCATTTAAATATGCCATTTTAATACCACCCGGCCTGTTTCAGCATATCTGGTGATAAACTGTGAAATCTTGCCTAAATCTTCCGCAAAAAGTGTCGGAAAGTTGTAACCAATTCTCAGTAAGCTTTAAAGCCCTCGAGTCGAAAGATCTGAAGGCTTTTTGATTTAGTTTGTAGTGAATATTTCAACTCATTTTGGGACCTCCTCAATAGCTGTTGTCAGCATAAGCCAATGAGTTTACAATGGAATGCGTATCCCCTTTCAAATGGAATAAATCGCCTGATTTAGATGACAAAGTCATTGTCATCATCCACAGGATATAAATAATAAATTGAGTCTTGGGAATTACCCATGGACTATCCTGGAATACAGAGAGGGGTTAGATTTGAAATAATCCAATACATCCTCATAAAAAGCTAAT
Organism: Chitinophaga sp.; assembly: GCF_039596135.1. GTDB lineage: Bacteria > Bacteroidota > Bacteroidia > Chitinophagales > Chitinophagaceae > Chitinophaga. The sequence goes on along the minus strand of NZ_JBCNKH010000115.1, from coordinate 9,208 downwards.
TCTACAGGCAGGTTAATAATACCGTTACCATTTAATATATTAGCATTAATTGAAGTAATTTTAATACCATTTACTCCTACACTAATTTTATCTACATTGGCAAATTCTATTACTTGATCCAGGCTGCTTCCATATCTCTGACTGGCCCTTTGGGCCCTTAATTTCATAAATGAGTTTATTTGCGACCAATCAACCTGCCTGGAAACACCGTTATCGTCTATTATAAAAGTAAAAGCTGTACTTAATGCTTTAAGATCGCCCTTTAAAATAGCACTCACGTACAGAAATACCACACCAAAAACTGCTATTGCAATCAATGGAATAAAGTAAGCCCTTGATATCACACCTAATATGATAAATAAAATCAATAGGCATCCGAATACAATTTTTAAAATATCGAGCTGCCGTTTCAATTCCCTGTTAACAAAGCGAGCTATATTTTCGTTCTTGATTTTAAGTACTTTTTGCATATATCACAATATACTTATAAATATTAATATTATTTCTATTTATTATTTAACTCCGATAATCTTACGAATGATAGAAAAGGCCTTTAAAATGTTGAATTATGTTGACTAGAAGTTTTGCTGTGCTGTTTCATTTAAAGGCACTGAAAAAGAATGAACCGGTAAACAGCGTAAGTGCGATCCTAAATTATGGCACTAGCGCCTGGGCCGATGCAATACTCCAACAACTATAAACAAAAAACGGCAGTAGCCTACGCCACTGCCGTTCACATTAAATCCGTTTCACTTATAATAACTCACCCATTCCGAACACCGTCAATCCTTTGGCAAACTGTTCGGCTACGGCCTGGTTGGCGGCTTCAATATACTGGCCGGTTATGGGGTCAACCACGGTGCGTAATGGCCGCGTACCTTTTGGCGTGCCGATAAGTTTTACAATGGCGTCGGCAACGTCTTGCGGGTTTGGTTTTTTAGCTTGCATCTCTCCGCCCAATGCGGCTACCATTTTTTTGGGTATATCGGCAATGGCGCCATACCCCTCAAATACTCCCTGGTCAGATGCGGGGTTATTCTTTTGCTGCATTTCGGTAGGGAAAGCGCCCGGCTCCACCAGGGCCACGTCAATACCTAGACGCTTTACCTCGTAATGAAGGCCCTCGCTTATTCCTTCCAGCGCAAATTTGGACGCTGCATAAATGGTAGCAAACGGGAACGATACCCGCCCAAAGCCACTGGTTACGTTAATAATCAGTCCGTCGGCCTGTTTACGCATAGCAGGCAGCACCTGTTTGATCAGTCTCCAGGGGGCATAAACGTTGATATCAAAAGTGGTGTGCACATCGGCCGTAGTAAAGCTCTCAGCCACACCGGTCATGCCGTAACCGGCGTTGTTCACCAGCACATCCACAGTACCTTCTTTGGCCAAAATGGTGTCAACGGCCTGCTTCACGCTTTCGTCGTCGGTCAGGGTAACGTCCAAAACAGTCACGTTCTCTACCGAGGCAAGGGCCTGGGCTCTATCGGCATTACGGCCCTGGGTATCGCGCATGGTGGCGTATACCCGGTGGCCCAAGGCGGCTACGCTGTGGGCGGTAAGCCAGCCAAAACCACTATTTGTTCCGGTTATCAATACAATCTTTTTGCTCATTTTTTTTCCTTTAAATGAATAAGCAAATGTTGAAAATGGCAACCAAAAAACATTTACCATTTGGTAAAAAGCGCCGTTAACGGATATTGCGGCGTATACGGCTCAGCGATTGCTGGGTGATGCCCAGGTACGAGGCCACGTACGAAAGCGGAATGCGGTTGATGAGGTTGGGAAACGCCTCAATGAACGACAGATAACGCGTGGTGGCATCTTCTGCAACCAGCGGACTGCGCCGCTCCATGGCCAGCGTAAGACACTTCTTTACCATGTTGGCCTTCATCATTTCCCAGCCCACAATGGTGTTGGATATCTCGTCCCAGTTCTTTTTGCTGAAAACCAGCGTCTTGCAGTCGGTAACGGCCTGTACATATTCAGATGCCACGATCTGCGATTCGAACTTTTGATTATCGACTACAAAATTGCCTTCGTCCACAAAATAATTGGTGATTTCTTCGCCCCTGTTGTTATAATAGCAAAAGCGGAACACGCCTTCCAACACGAATGCCACATACCGGGGCACCTTCCCGGCTTCTGACAGATAGTCGTCTTTTTTGAATTCAATCATTTCAACCTTGCTCAGCAAAAACTCGATCTGCTGTTTGTTCAGGTCACCAAATTGCAGGATAAGATTTATAAGTGCTTCCATCACTTAAAGATAATACACATTGCGGGGGCATCCATTTATCATATGGTAAAAAATGAGGTGCGGCGGACACAAGCGCGATGAGCATTTCAGCTGAAGGACTGCCGGAAATCCAATGGGCTTTGCTTAGTCTTGCTTTTAAATAATTTATTGAAAGACTGAGGATGCCCAAAACCAAGTTGATAGGCGATCTCACTTACAGACATCCTCGTTGTAGATAATTTTTCTTTAGCCTTCCCGATCAGTTTCTCGTGGATGATCTGTTGCATCGTCTGACCGGTCAGTTGTTTTAACAGGCTACTTAGATACTTAGAGGATATGTTCAAAGCATCGGCAAAGTATTGTACGGTTGGCAGTCCTTCAGAAAGCAGCGCTTCGTTATTTAAATAGTTTGTTAAGATCTCTTCCACCTGGTTTAAAACCTGATGGTTAGTGATCTTTCGGGTGATGAACTGACGCTGGTAAAAACGTTTGGCGTAATTCAGCAAGGTCTCCAGGTGTGAGATAATAATCTCCTGGCTGAACTTATCAATATTGGAATAATATTCAGTTTTAATATTTTTGACCAGGTCATTGATCACTATTTCTTCCTTGTCTGAGAGGAATAGCGCTTCGCTGGTAGCATAGCTAAAGTATTCGTATCGCTTGATCTTAGTAGCAAGCGATGTGTTCCAAAGAAAGTCAGGGTGTATGAAAAGCATCCAGCCATCCAGCTCTGGCGGTACACCGTTCTCTTCACCACGCAAGATCTGGCCGGGAGACATAAAGGCCATAAGCCCTTCGTCAAAGTCGTATTTCTGTTGCCCGTAATATAAGCCGTCACATCCTCTTTTCATAGATATTACATACAAGTCGAAAACGACCGCCTCTATACCTGTATCATTTTTCAGGCCTTTCAGATCAACGATGCTGATCAGTGGGTGATGGGGTTTAGGGAGCCCCATCAAACGGTGTATCTCCGTTATGGAAGTGATCCGATAGGGTTTACTGTTTGCCATACTGCAAGTTACTTGAATTTAAACGGATACTTTAGCCATATCATGACTAATGGCATGACTAAAAACGGGATCTCTATCAACGCCATGCGGTAATTTCCTACTCGCAGCGCCAGCCCCATAATCATAACGATCAGGATTGCATTTAGCATATTGCCCAGGAAAAAGGTGTCAGGGAGCGTTACCGAAATGAGTAGTAGTAATGCTGAAAAAATGTTTTTTGCCATGGTTTAATGAAGGACACAAGTGTTCATGATGTAACCTCCGAGTATCGCTATCGGCACGCCGATCATTGCGCTTGTTAAAGCTCTTTTAGCCTTATTTGGATGTGTCTTTCTGTATCTGAAATAAAGGAAGAATCCTATAGGGGGAAGGGCATTGGAAATGATGAACCAAAACCCCGACAGATTGTCTTTATTATCTTTCATGAGCATTGTTTTTATAATTTACTGCACTCTTTTCCATTTAAATGACTTTCCCATCAATGGTATACCTTTGTAGCCCCGGGTTTCAAGGTCATTAGGACCATTCAGTTTACCTTTTAAACTATAGGTGTTTCCATCCTGTACGCTATACAACTTACCGCCCACGTATTCGCCGTCCTTATAAACAAGATCAGTGATATGCGTAAGGCCTTGTACGGACCTGCTCCGGAGTTTTTCGTTAGGATTTTTAACGTCCTTCTTTGACGTTTTGCCATCTGCTTCAAACATCTCTTTCGACCATAAGAGTTTGGCCGAGTAAGTGTTGCCTGCTTTGAACACCTCGATCTTGTAATCATCACATTTCCAACTCCCTATGATTTGATCCGCAGGTAGTTTCTGCGCGAAAGAAGCCATTGATAACAGCAGCACGAACACTGCTAATATTGATTTTTTCATATCTGGTTATTTATTGTTTTTTATTAAGTTGTTTAAATTTTTCAAATTCCTTGTGCCCTAACTTCATCAATTGGTCAGGCATCAGCCTGCTCAAAAATTTTATCACATTCACCAGGAATGGCCTGATCTCAAGCGTATCGTTCAAAAGTCCTTTGATGGCTATACTGACTAATTTATGCACATCCATCATTTGACTCGGATTAGGTGGTAGCACCCAATCATTCTGAAGATTGGTATTTACCCCCGGAGGGACCAGCTCGAATACCTTGACATTGGTTTTATTCAATTGGAGGCGCAGGGCCAGGGAGTAAGCATGAACTCCTGCTTTTGAAGCGCTATAAACCGGAGCGGTAGAGTAAGGCATAAAAGCAATGGCGGAGGAAACATTCACAATTGCCGCCGTACGCTTCCTGACCAGGTACGGCAAAAATTGATGAACCATCCGGATCGTTCCTGTAAGATTAATATCAATCTCACGGGTTATGTTTTCCAGGTCCTTACTGGCGTCCTGAACGTCAAGCAACCGCATTTCACCCGCATTGTTAACGATCATATTCAGATCAGGGAATTGTTGTGTCACCTCTTCATAGAGGCGCTCAATGTCTTGCGGATCACTTACATCGCTCTGAAAGATATGTATGTTGGGGAAACGCCTTTTCGTATCATTTAAGGCCTCTTGTTTACGTCCTGTAACGATGATTGTTGATCCCTGTTGTGTAAGTTGCCTGACAAGTTCCAAACCTATACCGCTGGTTCCACCTGTAATCAGGATGGTGCTATTCTTTAAATCCATATATTTCTCATTATTGTTGGTGCAAAGTTCAGCCAATGTTCATGAGCAGATGTATCCAAAAGTCGCAAGATTGTAGTAAAAAGGAAGATTACCCGCTTCTGTGACTGGTAAACAGTATTCCAGCTTTTATTTAAAGATCGGTATACACTACTTGCTTACTGCCTGATGCGTTACATTGTCCGGTGCCGGACAAGAAATGGCCATTTGCGGACAGTTACAAGCTTGTTATTGAGCATAAACAGGCCGTTTCCGGATAGAAACGGCCTGTTTAATGAGTTGGCACCGCCTTTGTACGATCTGAACTGGGTGGGGCCACGGCAGAAGAAACACGGATAAACAATATTCCACTTTCAGTTTAACGTCTATGATGATTCAGAATTATCTAAAAATCGCATTTCGGAATTTGAAACGTCAAAAAGTTTCAACCAGTATTAATATAATTGGTTTAGCTATCGGATTGGCTACCTGCATACTGATTATGCTTTATATACAGGATGAATTATCGTATGATCGCTATAATGAAAAGGCTGATCGAATTTTCCGGATCGGACTCAAGGCGCGGTTTAACGGTCAGGACGTTGGTGGCCCTATGTTAGGCCCGAATGCCGCCCGGGACTTACAACGGGAAATTCCGGAAATATTAAAAGCAACGCGCATACTGAGGGGAAGTGAGTTTGTTAGCAACGGAACCAATTCATTTAAAGAAGATAATCTGCTGTATGCCGACTCAAATTTTTGTGAGGTGTTCACCATTCCATTTCTGAAAGGAGATCCGAAGCAGGCATTAATCGAGCCAAACACGGTGGTATTGACAGAAGAAACTGCACGGAAATACTTCGGCAATCAGGACCCGCTCGGGAAAGTCTTATTATTCAGTCGTGAAAAGGTACCGCATCGAATTACAGGCGTGATCAGAAATGTACCCACAAACTCTCATTTCCGGTTGGATATGCTGGTTTCCTCACCTGGTTATGACAAGCAGCATATAGGATGGATGTATAGCATAAACTATTACACCTACGTGGTTCTGCGTGAGAAATACGATTATAAACAGTTAGAAGCTAAAATTACCCGGCTCGCTGAAAAACAGATTGGAGGTGAATTGGAGGGATTTCTACACCTCTCCCCGAAACAATTTCGTGAGCGGGGTGATGATTTCGGAGTTTTTCTCCAGCCACTTACTACCATTCATTTATATTCCACATTCGGCGGAAATGAGTTAACTCCAGGTGGAAATATTCTATATGTATACGTGCTTATGGCCATTGCGGCCTTTATGTTGCTGATAGCCTGCGTGAACTTCATGAACCTGTCGACAGCCACGGCGGTACGGCGTTCACGAGAGATAGGGGTACGTAAAGTATTGGGTTCGGTAAAAGGGCAATTGCAGCAACAGTTTTTGATCGAATCGGTTCTACTGGCGATCGCCGCACTGATAGTCGGATTGCTGATTGTAGGCCTGTCTTTGCCCTTCTTTAACCAGTTGACAGGCAAAATGCTTACGTTGAGTTTACTAACCAACGCATTCGCAGCCACAGGTTTAATAGTAGGGACTGTACTGGTAGGTCTGTTGGCTGGTAGCTATCCGGCTTTTTATCTGTCCTCGTTTAAGCCTGTCGTGGTGTTGAAAGGGCGGATTACAGCAGGACGCGGCAACTTTAACCTGCGAAGTGGTTTAGTAGCGTTTCAATTTTTTATCACTATTTCGATGATTATTGCCACCGTTACCGCAGATCGGCAACTACGTTACATGCAAAGGCAGAAAATTGGTTTCAATCGTGAACAGGTGCTGATCATTCATAATACGCAAATGCTTAGCAATAACGAAACCCTATTTCGGGATAAGATTATCCAATCTCCGTTGGTAATCACGGGAAGTATTTCGGGACAGGTACCTATTGGAAATTCGGACCTCGATAACAGTCCCGTAATGTCCAGAGAAAATCCCAATCAGGTTGTAATGAGTCGATTCTATAAAGTAGATAATGATTATATTCCTACATTGGGGATGCACGTTGTGCTGGGGCGTAATTTTTCTAAAAATCTCTCTACCGATTCCTCGGCTGTTATTCTGAATGAAACGGCTGTACGGGCGTTAGGCTGGCAGCAGAACCCGATTGGAAGAGAGCTGATTGGTCATATTGATGATAATGGTGTGAAAACATATTATCGGGTCATTGGAGTGGTAAGCGACTTCCATTTCGAATCCCTACGGCAGAAAATTGGCCCTTTAGTCATGTTCCTGGGTGGGAATTCAGGCAACATTCTAGTCAAAACGCGTGCTGGTAAACTGCCGCAGTTTCTCGCGTCACTGAAACAGCAGTGGGAGTCATTTTCGCCCGTAGCCCCTTTCTCTTATTCGTTTTTAGATGATCGGTTTAAGCAGGTTTATCTCGGCGAGCAAAAAATAGAACAGGTATTGACGCTCTTTTCTGGCCTGACTATCTTTATCGCCTGCTTAGGATTATTCGGATTGGCAACCTACACTGCCGAACAGCGGACAAAAGAGATTGGCGTTCGGAAAGTGTTGGGCGCATCTGCTGGTAGTGTTGTGGCACTGCTTTCCCTGGATTTTCTCAAACCTATTGTGATAGCGTTGGTGCTGGCTTCCCCTGCGGCCTGGTGGGGTATGCATCAATGGCTGAAGGAATTTGCCTATAAGGTTACGATTGACTGGTGGTTTTTTGCGCTGGCAGGATTACTGGCGATCGGGATTGCTTTGCTGACGGTGAGTTTTCAGAGTATCAAAGCCGCGTTGACGAATCCCATTAAAAGCTTGCGTAGTGAATAATACGTTCATATGATTAACCTTTTATTTCTGAGATAAATTCCTGCTTAATAAATACCTGAATTTCAGAAAAATTATCAATAAACTGGTTCGAGCTTTCTCTCCTCCAGCCCGCAAGTGTGAAAAGCCTTCAGGTGTTAAATCTGAAGGCTTTTTTATGTTTAGAGATGGACGGACGAATGTGGAAAAAGTTATTTCCGGATCAGTTTCCAAAGTGATTCAACTGGTACTGTATTTTTTAACACCATCTGCACACCCGCATTCATATCACTATGCAAAAACATACGCGTATTGGCGACTGTACCTGCTACATTACCATAAATATCCATCACGGGACCTCCACTCGAACCTGTAGCATAGTCAGCCGATACTGACATCATCTCCCGGAAGAATTTACCTTCTCCCTCCCCTACTTCTTCCATATACTTATTATTCACATTTCCCTGGGAAAAGAAATAATGTATCCCTTTCGGATGGCCAAGTATATAGATCTTATCGCCAACGGCAGCTGAATCTGCGAGTGCAATTGCAGGTAAGACATCACCATGTGTTTCCAATTGAAGAATGGCAAGATCATTTTTTTTAGACGATGCAAGTACAGCTTTGACTGCATAAGTACGACCATCAGCCATACGAACAACAAACCCTTTTGGCTTATTGCCGTCTTTCATAAATGCATAAGAAGCTGTAACATGGTAGTTAGTAACAATGATCCCTTTCGGATCGATTACATAACCCGTAGATTCGCTCAAATGTACATTCTCACACCTTGGGCACAGATACGCCACGCCGGTGATAACTGTAGCATTCTTAGCCTTTTCGTACACTCCATGGCCTGTCAGTTCCCTGGAAGCCGGCTTCGCCAGATCAAGCGTGACACCACTCCGTTCTGCCATCAATGCCTTTTGCACTTCTTCTGCGCTAATGATTCCCCCTTTTGCAGATAAGGAATCAAAAGCATGTAAGAAGTCGGCAGCTATCTTTGCATCGTCCGTAAACCCCTGCCCAACTGTTATACCCGCTATGAATAAAACATTCATTGCCAGTAAAACAGTTAATTTAATCATATATCCTTTTGAAAAAACGCTCATTTTTCTGCTATTTAAAAGTTAGGCAACCTGGTATCGTCATTTATCTTGAGAGATTGTCTAACTGGCCCTGGCTGTACCTGGCCTGTCTTTCGAAATTCTTTTTCTCCAACTGAAAATATTCCTTGATGGCTTCTTTCTGGGCATCTGTCGCTTTAGCCATTTTACTTCCCAGAATACCATCCAGGATGCCCTTAAAAACATCATTATCCGGCATACTGATGATATACCGTTTGTAGTATTCAATCATTCCATCCAGGTCCTTATTCACCACATACAAAGCAACCCTGCACATGTGCAACTCAGGAGTCGGCTCCATCTTTAACAATGAAATTGTATACGCGATATCTTCCACCTGCTGAGGGGTATAAAATACATTGTACTTTGCACCAGTTTCATTTGCGAT
>NZ_JBCNKH010000114.1:0-15019 GCF_039596135.1 Chitinophaga sp. | reverse complement strand
AAATGTAAAATACTAGTATCCTTCATTCTGGTACATGCCGGTTGGGTTCAGCTTGTACTCGTCGTAAGGAATAGGATAATACTTATCCTTGGTACTGATGTTAGACAATTTGGCGTTTCCAAATCTTGACTGGTCCTTTGACTGGAAGTATGTCACCAACCCGGAAGCAGTAAATGCACGCAACAGGTCATACATACGATGGTTTTCAAAAGCCAGCTCAATTCGTCTTTCATGCAGAATAGCCAGTTTCAACGTTGGATATTTAGCCACATAGTTCGCATCCTGTGAAGAAGTTTCGTAGTCAGGCATACCAGCTCTTGCTCTCACCTGGTCCAGGTAACCGATAGCAGCAGTGGTGTTGCCCAGGTCGTTGTTTACCTCTGCCAGCATAAGAATGATATCAGCATAGCGCATCAGTATCCAGTCGTTACCACCATAACCATTCACACCTGCAGCATCTGTAGTATCGCGGAATTTGGTAATGAAATAGTCCTTTACGTTAGCAGCATTGGCATACCTGATAGAGAAGGTTTTTCTCAGGTCACCATCTTCATAGTCGTCTACCAGGTCGCCGGTTACATTACCACCTACACCTGTAGATGTTTTCTGGGAGTTCACAGTCTCACCCGCAGCCTGGTTATTGGCAGCAATAGAAGAAGAGTAAGTTGCATCACCTTGTTTATATACAATCTGCATGATCAGCTCAGGACAGGTCGATTTCTTCGCCACGCTAAATACATCGGTATAAGCAATCTCGCTCAGTACTCCAAACTTGCGCATGTTATAGCAAGCCTCCAGGTAAGTCTTTGCATCCTGCAGGTGCTGTGAGCTCTGGCCATCTTCGATCGTCTGGGACATAGTCAGGTATACCTGGCCCAGCAGCCCATTGGCAGCTGCTTTGGAAACACGGCCAATGTTTGCATCTGTCTGGAAGTCAGGCAGCGGACTATCCAGTACATCCTTCAGGTCTGCAATGATCTGGGAGTAAACAGCGGTATCAGCCACACGGTAAGTGTAAGCAGTTACTTCGTCCGAAGTTTTCAGCTGCTTTGTTACCAAAGGCACTGCCCCCCACTGGCGAACCAGGTGAAAGTACATCAGTGCACGCAGGTATTTTGCTTCTGCTTCGTAACCCAGTTTGGTACTACTGCTGGTGAAAGTTACACTGTTGATATTAGACAATACCACATTTGCACGGGAGATGGTTTCGTACATCGCTGCCCAGTGCGACTTCAGGTAAGTATTAGAAGGCAACAGGGAAAAGTCGTTGAACTGGAAAGGCTCGCCGGAGTTAGACTGGTTATCGTTCCTACCAGTATTGTCAGAGCGCTCTTCATAAAAAAGGCCACTGTTTTCGCCAATACAGTTGGAGCTTCTCAATGCCTCATAAATACCGTTCACGGCCAGTAATACATCATTTTCAGTCGCAAAGTAATCAGACACACTCAGTGCATTGGGATCGGACTGGTTCAGGAAATCCTTGCTGCAGGAGCCCAGTACCACACACGTTGCTATTGCTAAAAAGATACGTTTCATGTTGAATAATTTTGAAAATAAAAGGATCAGAAGCCCAGTTTAACACCTACATTATAAGCACGTACCAGTGGGTACTTACCATAATCCACACCTGGTGTCAGGTTCGCTCCATCATTGTAGTCTACTTCAGGATTGTATCCTTTATATTTGGTAATAGTAAACAGGTTGTCTACGCTTGCATACAGGGTTGCTTTGCTCAGGCCAAGATGCGTCTTCAGGTAACTGGATTTGAAGTTGTAACCCAGCGTCGCGTTTGTACAACGCAGGTAAGAACCATCCTGCAGGTAGAAAGTAGACAGGCGGGTACTGTTACTCTGTGTACCAGCCCTTGAAGCGCGATATACATGACCATTACCTGGTTCTGATTCACTGCGGTAGTGACCAGCTACATCCGCATACTGGTTGCCGGAGCCCTCCATGTTGTAGAGGTAATAGTCCTGGCCATCCAGTACCTTATTGCCATAAGAACCGTTGAAAGAAGACGTGAAATAGAAATCATTGTAAGAAGCGGTCAGCGCAAAACCGTAAGAGAACTTCGCCCATGGACTGCCAATCACACCTTTATCATTATCATTCACCACACCATCGCCATTTACGTCTTTGAAGTATAGGTCACCAGCTCTCAGCGGGTTAGTAGAAGACGCTGATTGAGCTACTTTGCCTACATCACTTTGTTTTGCCACACCCAATACCTGGAAACCGTAGAACATGCCCACTGGCTGCCCCTGCTGGGTAATATGGGTTTTGTAAGAACGCTCAGCACCTGCAGAGATGATGGTGCTCGCACCACCCATATCCAGTACCTTGTTTTTATTTACAGTAATGTTACCATTGAGTCCGAGATGGAATTTCTTACCATCTATTACTCTTGCATCTACCTGGAAGTCGACACCACTGTTGCGGATCTTGGAATTCCGCAGGTTGGTCAGCAGTTCGGTAGAACCAGAAATGGCAGAGATAGATTGTTTGAACAACAGGTTGTAAGAATAAGAAAGGTAGTAGTTCGCAATGAAGTTCAGGCGCCCCTTCAGGATACCAACGTCGAGACCAGTATTGAACTGGGAAGTAGATTCCCAACCCAGCTTCTGATCTTTCAGATCGCCCGGATAGTAAGCAGTATTTACAGTACCGGAACCAAATACTACACCTGTAGGCGTAGCCATCGTTTGCATGGTATTGTAGTTACCGATATTATTATTACCACTCAGGCCCCAGCTGGCGCGGAATTTCAGAGTAGACTGCGCACCCAGCCAGTCGTGGTAGAAAGATTCGTTAGAGATTGTCCAGCCTGCAGACACAGATGGGAATACCCCCCATTTACGCTGGGGACCGAAGCGGGAAGAACCATCTGTACGGATAGATCCCGTCAGGAAGTACTTCTCATTGTAGTTATAGCTCACACGGCCAAAATAAGATTCCAGGGTGTAAGAAGCCTTGTATGCACTGGTCAGCGTAAAATCAGTTGCATCAGCTCCTTTTGCAGTAATTTCCTGGATACGGTCATCTTCAAAACCTTTCGCTGTTACCTTTACCAGGTCTGTGGTATTGTACTGGGCAGAATAACCGGCCAGTGCAGTCACTGCGTGTTTACCAAAACGCTTGTTGTAGTTCAGGGTAAACTCCGCCAGCTGGTCCAGGGTATTCTGGTTCTGTGCGATCCCATTAGCAGCCAGTTTAGCGGCGTCAGAGTAAGGCGCATTTACACCACTACTTAAGCTGGTAGGATAATAGTAGTTATACTTTTCAGAATACGATTGCATACCCACGTTCGCTTTCGCAGTCAGTTCAGGCAGGATGCTATAGATAGCGTATGCATTGTAAGTACCACGGTTACCTTTTCGGGTAATGTTGATTTCCCTTGCCTGCGCGATTGGGTTTTCAAAGCTGTTGTAACCATAGGTAGAAGACAGTGCGGCGATTTCATTCTTCAGTGGTGCACCGGTAGAATCGAATGGCTGTGCACTTGGTGGCATCAGCAGCGCTGTCATAATTGGGTTGTGGTCCCAGCGGCCTTCTGACAGTTCCCTGTTCTGGTTATTGGTGTAAGAAACGTTTACACCTGCTTTCAGTTTAGGATTGATGGTCGCATCCAGGTTCAGACGCAGGTTGATTTTCTTCACACCTGTGTTCTGTACAATACCGTCCTGGTTCTGATAACCACCGCTCATATAATAACGGATATTGTCAGTACCACCAGAGAAGGATACATTGTGACGGCCAAAGAAAGCATTTCTGTACAACAGATCCTGCCAGTCAGTATTATATTTGGAAGGGATCACCTTTTGATTTGCAAAGTCATAATAGCGTGTATCGATGCTGACTGAGTTAGCATTTCCTACGTTGGCAACACGGGTAGCATTGTTGTCGGAGTACATACCGTCGGTCCAGGTCTTACCGCTGTTTTCAACGAGGTCCCTGTAAGAGCCGTTACGTGCATCCACCAATAGTTGCAGGAACTGGTCACTGTTCAGCAGTTTTACTTTTCTGGCCAGCTGGTTGAAACCTGTGGTATAGCTATATTCCAGTTTACCCCTGCTGTCAGCCTTCCCCCTTTTGGTAGTGATCATTACCACACCACCGGAAGCACGGGAACCATAGATAGCTGCAGAAGCTGCATCTTTGAGGATGTCGATCGTTTCGATATCTTCAGGATTGATATAGATATCATTGTCTACAGGATAACCATCTACTACATACAATGGGTCGGAGCTTGCATTGAAAGAACCTACACCCCGCACACGGATCTTGGTGCTCTTATAAGGCGCACCGCTCACCTGTGATACCTGTACACCGGCTACTTTACCTACGATGGCCTGACCTACCGTAGGTGCAGTCAGGTTCATTTCGCTGGCTTTTACGCTGGCAACAGCACCGGTCACATCGCTCTTTCTTACAGACTGGTAACCGATGGCTACCACTTCCTGCAACTGGCTGTTCTGGCTTTTCAGCCGTACGTTCAGGATGTTTTCAGAAGTAACAGGTATTTCCTGTGGGGCATACCCGATGAAGTTAAATACCAGTACGTCGCCGATATTAACTTTGATGGAATATTTACCATTTTCATCGGTAGTGGTATTTACTTTGGATGTTTTTTCGTGAATGCTCACACCCGGAATAGGCATGTTGGCTTCGTCAGTTACCACACCGGAGATGGTCACTGATGCAGCAGTAGCCTTTGCTACAACAGGTGCAGCTTTTATTTTTTCAACTTTCAGGAAAATATGACTTTCATCTACCTGCTTTACAGCACCTTCATACCCCTTCAGTAAATCCTGCAAAACGGCTGACAATGGTGCGGCAGAAGCCCTGTAGCTCACGAGCTGATTGTCTGCCACATGAGTAGCATTGTAACCAATAGAAATGCCAGTCTGAGATTCAATGAGTAAAAATACTTTTCTGAGTGGTGTGTTTTTAACGTCTAAATTAATACGGGTATCACGAACCTGGATCGTGATCTGGTTGCGAAGTTCATTCGCAAAACCCATTACATGACAAGTCAATAATATGAGCAGCAGGTATGCCCGGCGTGTCATATTTGTTGGCATTTTACATCTTATTCGCATGATGCTGTGTTGATTTTAATTTCATTATGATTAATCTGGTAGGTAATGCCGGATAATTGTGACAGCAATCTCATAGCATTCTCTATCGTCTCATTCTTCAATTGCAGTGTATACTTACAATTGTGTTTAGCTTTTCCTGTCAGCGTGATATTTATATTGTATTGTCTTTCTAATACAGCGGCGATTTCCGGAATGCTGGCTTGTTCGAAATAGAAAACATTGTTCTGCCAGGCGGCAATTTCATTCGTTTTTCCTGTACCTATATTTAAGGAGTCGTTTTCTTCATTGTAGGTCAATACCTGTTCTTTTGTAAGGCCTGCAGAGAGCACAGTAGTTTGAGCAGCCATCTTTTTCTCGATCCTTACTTTACCCGTCAGCACCGCAATCTGTACGTCTTTTTCACCGGGATAGGCTTTCACATTAAAGGAGGTACCCAATACTACTGTCTGCAGGTTTCCACTACGAACAATGAATGGCTTTGCAATATTTTGCGCAACGTCAAACACCGCTTCACCTGTCAGGTCCAGCACACGGTCATGCACGCCAAAGTCAGACGGGATGCGGAGTTGCGTATTCGCATTGATGGTCACAATACTACCATCAGGCAAGGTGATTTTTTTACGCTCAGCCTTTCCTGCATGCATCAAGGCATAGGTAACTGGTACAGGAGGCTGGTGTAATTGTTTATATATAAATAGGACAGACGTACATATTAATATGAATACGGCGGCAACTTTGAGGATGCGCGGCAATACGCGCACCTTTACCTTCGGATGGAACATACGTTCCAAAGCCTCCAGGGCAGCGTCATTGGCGGCATCAGTAAATGCCGGATCGTCCTGTAATTCTTCAAAAGAATCAAACCACTCCCTGATTCGGGCAGCTTCTTCCGGTGTAGCTTCACCGGCTCTGTATTTTTTTAAAAGCGATAAAATCTCTGCTTTATCTGATGATGTTCCCATTCATCAGTATAGTCTCTAAATCATACGAGCGGTACCGTTAAGGAATTGTAAACACAATGTTAACAGAATGTAAATGGACAACCAGTGATCGGTTTGTAAACGAAGCCGGATTCTTTTTAGCGCAATAGATATGGTATTCTTGACGGTTTGCTCCGAAAGTCCGTACTCCTGGGCTATTTCGCGGATAGTTTTGGATTCCCAGCGGCTGGATATAAAAACTTTCCGCATGGTATCGCTCATCTTTGCAACTTCGGTATCTACCTTTTCCCGCATTTCAACAGCTATTAACTGGTTCTCGACAGGAAAAGTACTGGGCTCGTCTTTTTCAAGCAGGGTAGCCTGCCGTGCCAGTATTTTTTTATGCGCCAGCTGCCAGTCAATGACCGAGTAGTAGGCAGCACGGCACATGTAGGCGAAGATCCGCTCAGGGTTTTGTATGTTGTGCCGGTTATTCCAGCAGGAGATCAGTACTTCCTGCAATATATCTTTAGCATCATCTTCAGACCGTATGCGGGCATAGATATACTTATACAACGCTACATTGTAACGTAATACAAGTATGGCAAAAGCTTTTTCATCGTTCTCATGCTGAACTAAGGATAATAATTCCGCATCGGTCAAATTCTTCATCATAAGACGGGGCACTAAAGCGATGCGAAATTATTATCGAAAAAAACTGCTAGTATATTATGTTTAAGTTAACTACAGGGGAAAGTCGTCCGAAAAGCGCTGTCCTCTTTGCATTGCTGCGATTTCCACAGGTGTGCATAAACAGGATTCCAGTTCTATGGTGATTAAATCCTTGTCCATATCCTTACCTATAATGACCAGTTCATTGTACCGGTCTCCAAAATTTTTATCCCATCGCCCTTCTATTTCTTCCTTGTAATCGAGGAAACTGGCATAGCGGATCCGATCTTTATAGGGCATGCTGCACCACCATACCCCTGCTTTTTCGGCACGCAGACTACCACCAGCCTGGCTCCAGTTGATCGCATCATCCTGCCGGGAAGCAAGCCAGAAAAGACCTTTACTGCGGATGATGCTGGAATGCCACTCCTCGTTTAAGTATCTCCAGAACCGTGCTGGATGAAATGGTTCCCGACTGCGAAAAACAAAGCTGCTGATGCCATATTCTTCCGTTTCCGGTGTATGGTATGCTTTATTCAGCTCTTCGATCCAGCCGGCCTGCTCACTGGTAGCATCAAAATCAAATAAGTGCGTATTCAGTATTTCTGACGGCGCAATTTTTCCAAATTCGCTGGTGATGATCTTTGCACCGGGATTTAGTTTTTGAATCATGGCCCTGAGTATGCCCAGCATCTCTGCCGTGATCAGGTCTGTCTTATTTAATATAATGACGTTCGCAAATTCTATCTGGTCAGTGAGCAGGTTCACCACGGTACGCTCCTCGTGGATGCGGGTACTGCCATAGTCCTGCAAAAAGTTGTAACAGTCCACCACCGTAACTAAAGTGTCGAGCCTGGACAATTCATCGAGCGTACCATAGGTAAAGGTTTGTGCCACAGGAAGCGGTTCGCTGATACCGGAGCTTTCTATTAATAAATAATCAAACCGCTTTTCTTTAGCTAGTTTTTCTACTTCAATGAGCAGGTCTTCGCGCAGGGTACAGCAAATGCAGCCGTTGCTCATCTCCACCAGCTTTTCTTCTGTTCTGTTCAGCGTATGCTCATTTTTTACAAGTTGGGCATCTATATTTACCTCACTCATATCATTGACAATAACGGCCACTTTCAGGCCTTCCTTATTATGCAGGATATGATTGAGCAAAGAAGTCTTACCGGCACCCAGGAATCCACTGAGTACCGTTACAGGCAAACGGTCTGTCATTATTGTATATGTTGTTTGAAGCAAATATATGCAACTTTGTTGCAAATAGAACAATACACTAAAACTTTCGTAACTTCTAAAGAAAATCCTTTGTTATGAAACCCATCTACCCTATTTTGTGCCTGCTGGCACTCACCGCCTGTTCCAGGAAGGATTCACTTCCCACTATCAGCAACTCCAATCCTGACACCATCATTCCCAAATCTGCTATCAATGCATTTATAGAACAAAAGTTAAAGGAAGAGGACCATTTTGATTGGGCCATGGCCAATGATAGTATGCTATGGAGTGCCCTGATCCGGTCAGACAGTGTATTAAGTATCGGCTATACTCCCGGCGACAAAGAGAAAGTATTACAGGTAGTACAGCAATATGAAGGTGCACTCATCTATCCTTTTAAAGAAGGCAAACTGCCTTTTCTCAACCTGAAAGTGGGCAACTATGCGAGTATCAAAGCACTGCGTGCTGCCGCGTTCGTACGCTATGCTGATCCTATTGGATATGGTGCCTATATAGAGGACAATGCAAAGCCAGCCAGCAGTTTGCTGAATTTCGGTTGTGGTAGCAATACTGCCCAGGCAAACATTGATTACACCACCATATTACCTGCTGCCAAACAATCCTGGAACTACCCCTATCACCACATCCCCGAGGCATGGGCCCAATCTACAGGAGCGAATATCAAAGTCATGATCATTGATACAGGTATCAGCGATGCGCAGGAAAATTTGGGTGCCGCTTTTAATCAGGGTTATTCTTCAGGGAGAAGCATTACCCGGGCAGTCACTTATTCCGGTGCAACCACCAATGACGACTGCGGTCACGGTACCAGCATGGCAGGTACACTGGCAGGGCCCCGCGGTACAGATGGCAACACCGTAGGCATTGCCTACAATTGTAATTTGCTCATGGTACATGCGGCAGAAAATGTCGTCATCCTTTCTTCAAAATCTGTGAATGGTGTAACTGATGCCTATGTAATGGGCGGAGACGACCCCGATGTAAAGATCATCAGTATGAGCCTGGGCACCATCTTCAACTATGGTCAGATCAAAGATGCGATTGCCTATGCAGACAGTAAACAAAAACTCATGTTCTGCGCTGCAGGTACATCCTTTTCTTTCTTCGCAAGTTTTGTGGGTGTGATCTTCCCGGCCAATCAACCAGAGGTACATGCCGTAACAGGTGTGAAAGACAACCTGACTACCCGCTGCGATGACTGCCATGTAGGCAGCAAAGTTGATTTTACAATAGTAATGGAAAAATCCGGTAACGGGCTTCACCCATTGAGCATAGCGATGAGTGGCGATGCACCTTCGACCGTAGGTGGTTCTTCTGTGGCCACAGCCAGTTGTGCGGGTATAGCCGCCCTGGTTTGGAGTAAAAATCCCGGTTATCCAAGAGATAGTATCATCAGCAAGATGCGCAGGGCTGCCTCCTACCCTGTTACACGCAATAGTTCCTTTGGCTGGGGTGTGGTGAATGCAGCCACCGCCTTATCGCTTTAAGAACCGGTTATGTAAAATGCGTTGCAGCGTATCCTCCTTCTGGTACTTGGAAATGGGAATCTGAAATGCACCTACATACAAGGTATTACCTTCTATACTATTGATCTTATCGATGGCCACCAGGTAAGACTTGTGGGGCTGTACAAAAGATGTTGCAGGCAGGTGCTCCTGCAACATCTTTAATGTAAGGTGCGTAATGATTTTTCTACCCGGCACGTGAATAGCAACATAATTCTCCATGGCTTCTACATAGAGAATGTCATTCACACCGATCTTTTCCAGCTTGCTGTCTACTTTTACAAAAAAATAATCACTCGTTGGTTGCTGGCTTTGAAAATGATCATAGATCTTGTTGGCAGCTTTTAAAAACCGTTCAAATGAAACTGGCTTCAATAAATAATCCAATACCTCCAGTTCATATCCGTGTACAGCATACTTCTCATACGCAGTAGTAAACACCACTTTGGGCGGCCGGGCCAGATTTTTCAACAATTCAATCCCGGTCATATAAGGCATTTCAATGTCTAAAAACAAAACATCTACCTGCTGCTGCTTTAACAGCGAGTTCAGTTCTATAGCATTTTCGCACACTCCCTTCAGGTCCAGAAAATCTATTTTCTCTATATAGCCCTGCAATCCTTTTCTTGCAAATGGCTCATCATCGGTTACGATACAGGATATCTTCATAATAGTTCGAGTCTCACTTTAAATGCGGTTTCCGATTTATCAATTTTCAATACATGCTTACCGGGATATAATAGTTCCAGCCGCCTTTGCAGGTTTTCCAACCCAATGCCGCCGGTGTTGTTGACTGTAGCTGGAATATCATTCTCCGCCTCAAATACAATTTTCGTGGCTTCCAAAAAGGCTTTTATCTTTAAATGATAATCACCACCTACATACTTAAATGCATTTTCTACCAGCGGAAAAAACAATAAAGGATAAACCACCTGGCCCTGCAACTCCGGATCAACAGATACACTCAAAGATAACTTCTCAGATGCACGTAATTTTTGCAGGCTAATAAAACTCTCCAGGTAATCCAGTTCCTGTCTGACAGGTACCGTTTGCTGCTGATCGTACAATTGGTACCTGATTAATGAAGAAAACAATTCCACACTTCTCTTCGCGGCGCTTACATCTTCATCCATCTGAAAGTAAATTGTATTCAGGGCATTAAATAGAAAATGAGGGTGCAATTGTGCTTTCAGAAATTTCAGTTCTGCCTGCAACTGGTCATTCATCACCTTTTCCAGTTTGATCCTGTTATCGACGTAGGCTTTCAAAAAACTGTTGCTACGACTTAAGCCATAATAAATATATCCATACAGTAAAGGTATCACATTCACATCAACGGCATCATACCATTGCAACCCATCGTCTGTAAAGATCGGGATAGGCAGTATGAAAATATTCTGAAACAGCACCATAAACAGGGTCACTACACCCAGTTCTTTCAGTATCCGTTTCCTGCTAAACTCATGTTCCCAATGTGTGTCAAAGTACCGGAACAGGTAGTGCACCCCTGCCACGAACGCAAAGCCGGCTACGATACACAGGCTGAGTTCAAGACTGGTCAGTTGCCAGCTACGTTCCCAAAACTTCATACCTGTCACGGTATCCAGCAGCAACCTGATTGTAAAATAAGAGATCAGCCCGAAGAAAAGCCCGGTTATTAATACCCGTTTTAATTTCATACAGAAAATTTACGATTCTTTTTCATACCAAAGAGCCACCTTGTAACCCGGTAAGGCCGGATAAAGTGATGGTACACCACCATCGAGATCGCCAATGTAACCAGCACTATGAAAATATACTTCATTCCTACACTATCCGGCGCTTTTACGACATAGTATGCCAGTATGACGATGACGGTCTGATGCAGGATATAAAAGGGATATACGGCCTGGTTGAGGTAGTTGAGTGACGGATGCGGTCTGTTGAGGTTTTTTTTTCCATACCCGATAGCAGTAAGTACCCATGCCCAGCCACAAACAGATCTGAGTGCCATGAATGCATAGGTACGGTAATCATCCTGCCAGTTGGGCAGTACATCCCAGGGACAGATATCATTCCAGCGGCATACATTAATTGCAATAAGAGATAAGAATGCAATAATAAAAGTACTCTTCCTGTTTCTCTCTAAACTATCCATCAATAAGGGATTGGCAATACATAAAAAACCAGGTAATAAAAAAAGCAACCAATAAGCCATATACGCCCAGTCACCCCAGAACGTATTCGTCTCAGGATATTTTAAAGTAAAGGCTGTATACACAATAATCCCCGGCAGTGTCAGCAGGTAAATACGTTTTCCCTTACTGAACCAGCCCAGGTTATTTCTAAACCCGGCTCCCCCTGGGGAAACAATCCATGCGAACAAAGGTGCACAGATAATATCGTACAATACCAGGTACAGAATAAACCACAGGTGATGCCAGCTGAGGTTACCTTTGGGATAAGGTCCTGATGTAAACATCGTCACATAAAAATGCAGGTAAGAACCATGGTATCCCTGTGTGAGCCTTTCCATATAGACCTGTGGCGGAACAATAACGAGCATACCAAAAATCAATGGAATTAATAACCGGGTTAGTCTCAGGCCAATAAACCCACCGGCATTGCGGCTTTGCATCATATAATAACTCACCGTACCAGAAATAAAAAACAACAGGGGCATACGAAACATGTGCAGCCACTGGTTCATTTCCAACAGAATATTACTGGTTTCCCTGTTCCGGATATGCCAATCCAGTTCAGAGGCAAATGGCATTGCTGAGTGAAAGATAAGCACGCCAAAGATAGCGAGGATCCTGAGCCAGTCCAGCCAGGCCTGACGGGGAGTTGATTGCATAATTTTGATTTTATACAGCCAAGTTACCATCGGTGGCACGGTGGGTAAAAAAAGTTTGACGTAAGGACAGTTTTGCAGGGTGACCAGGCGAAATAGATCAGCAGGAAACCTTAATTTCGCTTTTCAAATATACTATATGGCAGGAACTGTGCTCATAATCGACGACGAAGAGAAGTTACGCAGCCTGATGAAACGCATCATCACCCTGGAAGGTTACAACGTCCTGGAAACCGGCAATATCAAATCCGCGCAAAAAATACTTGATAAAGAAGAAATCGATGTCGTACTCTGCGACGTTAAACTACCCGATGGCAGCGGGGTGGACTACGCTAAAACCATCAAAGAAAAATACCCTTCTTTAGAAGTCATTCTCCTCACCGCCTACGGCAATATCCCAGATGGCGTACAGGCTATTAAAAATGGTGCGTTCGACTACCTCACCAAGGGCGACGACAACAACCGCATCATCCCCCTGCTGAACCGCGCATACGAAAAAGTACTGCTGCAAAAACGGATTGAGAAACTGGAAAAACAGGTGGGACAGAAATACAGCTTCGAGAGCATTCTCGGTAATTCCCGCGCCATCTCCGAGGCCGTCGCCCAGGCCAGCAAAGTAGCACCTGCAGACACCACTGTATTATTACTGGGAGAAACCGGTACGGGAAAGGAAGTCTTTGCACAGGCCATCCATAACAACAGCAGGCGCGCAGGCAAACCCTTCGTGGCCCTGAACTGTAGCGCCTTCAGCAGGGAACTGCTGGAAAGTGAGCTATTCGGTTACAAAGCCGGTGCATTTACCAATGCCACCCGCGATAAAAAAGGCCTGATTGAAGAAGCCAATAACGGCACCATCTTCCTCGATGAACTGGGCGAAATGCCACTGGACCTGCAGGCTAAACTGCTTCGGGTATTAGAAACCGGCGAGTTCATCAAAGTGGGCGATACCAAACCCACTAAAGTAAATGTTCGCATCATCGCAGCCACCAACCGCGACCTGAAGGTAGAAGCCGAAAAGGGCCTCTTCAGGGAAGACCTGTATTATAGGCTCAATGTATTTACCATTATCCTTCCCCCGCTGAGAGAAAGGAAAAAAGACATTCCCCTGCTGGCAGAGTACTTCATCATGCTCGCGGCCAATCGCAATAACCGGAAGCCATTGACCATGGCACCAGCGTTTGTAGAAAAGCTGCAAATGCATGAATGGAAAGGGAATATCCGTGAATTAAAGAATGTACTGGAAAGAGCGGTGATCCTTGCAGAGGGCGATGAGCTGACTGTAGAACAATTACCATTTGATTTGCAGATAGCAGATAAATCTTCAGGGATCCTGTCTGCATTTGATCTGGCCAGTGTAGAAAAGCTACATATAATAAAGGTATTGCACCATACCAAAAACAATAAAACTGAAGCCGCCAGACTATTAAATATAGGCCTCGCTACCCTCTACCGGAAAATAGAAGAATATAAAATATAGCCCCCTTCAAAATGATAAAACCCTCTCAAAATGAGAGGGTTTTATCATTGCACCTGTTTATAATATATACTGATTTCCAATTACTTACCCCTCAAAAATAACCCCGGCATACCAATTGGCTTCACTCTCCATATAAAATTCATTTTTTATGAACCAATATGAAGCCGCTGCCGAAATAGCAGATGAAATACCCTCCATCCAAAAAGAGATCGTCAAAGCCCCCGTATTCGGCTCTGCCTATCTCTGTATCAAAGTACTGGCTAATTATACCTTGAAAATGATCCAGGACCATGAAATCAAAGAAGTACAACACACCATGTTCCTGGCCGAAAAAATCTACAACAAAGGCAATCAGCTGGTAAAAACAGCCATCGAAAACGTATTCATCTACTCCTTCAGCGCCATGAAAATGGTTTGCTCCCGCCAGGAATGGCAGGAAATCCAGAGCAGGATGCCCGTAAACATCTTCTCTGCTTATATCCAACAACTACACGCTTAAACATATGCTTACATTCATCTACCTGCTCATCATAGCAGCCTGTTTTTACATCTTTTTTAAATCTATTGACTTCTTCGAAAACATCTAAACCATGATGACATTACTCCTGATCATATCCATCCTCGTATTTATCTACCTGGTGTATGTGCTCTTAAAACCTGAAAAATTCTGATCTAAATGATGAACAGCGAAATGACAGGTGTCTTAGCCACCTTTTTTATCACCTTACTGATTGCTTTCCCACTCGGAAAGTATATCGCCAAAGTATTTAGCGGGGCACCTACCTTTACCGACTTTTTAAATCCTTTCGAAAGATTCCTCTACCGCTTCTGCGGCATCGATCCTAATAAGGAAATGAACTGGAAACAGCACATGGTGGCTTTATTATCCATCAACCTGGTCTGGGTCATCTATGCCTTCTTCGTACTCCTGTTCCAGTCTCACCTTCCCCTCAACCCGGATGGTAACCCGAACATGACACCCGATCTGGCCTTCAATACCAGTATCAGTTTCCTCGTAAACTGTAACCTGCAACACTATTCAGGTGAAACAGGTGTTACTTACCTGACACAAATATTTGTCTTAATGTTCCTGCAATTTGTAAGTGCTGCTACAGGCATCGCTGCACTTGTAGGTGTGTTCAATGGCCTGAAAGAAAAAACAGTAAACAACTTAGGTAACTTCTGGAGCATCTTCACCAAAACAATCACCAGGATATTATTGCCATTATCTATTGTAATGGCTGTTATCATGGCATTTAGTGGCACGCCTA
>NZ_JBCNKH010000113.1:0-16257 GCF_039596135.1 Chitinophaga sp. | reverse complement strand
TTTATAGTCAAAATAAATAAAGAGGGCGCTATTAGCTGGAGCAAAGCGCTGTACCTTGGTTATGACCTGACGGGTCAGGATATTATTCAGACGACAGACGGTGGTTATGCATTAGGTGTAAGGTACAATACAGCTGCCGGTGGTAAGGTAGAATGTGTATTGGCTGCGCTGGATAGTACCGGCGGCGCGAAATGGGGACGTATTTTGAGTTTGGTATCTGGTCAGGCTAATGAGGGGATGTCTATAGTGCAGAACGGAGATTCGCTGGTGGTGGTCGGCTGTTCAAGTGCCAACCTGTTTGGAGGCACTGTATTTAATATGTGGATTACGAAACTGAATATATCCACAGGTGTGGTGTTGCGTACAAATTATTATGCAAAGAACAGGCCTTCATCAGCAGAAGGGAATTATTCAGCTCAGTTGTATAAAACGTCTTACGGTTATTTATTCAACATGACAGCTACAAATCCTGCGACTACGGCCAGAACCGATTCAAATATCGTGGTAGGTGTCAATGATGCGGGCAATGTAATATTTGCGAAGCAGTTTAGTAATCCGTTTGATGTAAATGCGACTCAATGGATGCCTGTTGTGCCTACAAATGATGGTGGCATTATGACTATTCAGAATTTTGGTACGAGTCCGGCACAGGTAGTATGGCAAAAGTTGAATGCTAAGAGAGAATTGTCATGGTCTGAATTAGTGAATACAGATTCAGCAACTGATCTGCATGCTATGATCCAGCGTACAGATGGAAGTTTTGCCGCAGTTGGTACTTACGGTAAGTACGGTTTGTTAATGTTGACGAGGTCGTCAGAGAAGATAGCATGTAATGATAGTTTGTTTATAAACGATTCAAGAGATATACCATTAGATACAAACTCCACGAGGAGTTGGGGGCGTAATGATGATATCATGACTTCTGTAGCGCCTAATATTTATAGTATTACTCCATTAGTGACAGATCTTACTGGAACTACCACGCATGGATCCATTAGCTGTACCTATGGCAGTTGCTATACATTGCATGACGGACCATTATTATGTGGAAATGCATCACCGGTATTTTCCAGTGTGACACTTGATTCCACAAATAGCTGTACGGATGCAGAGAACTATGCTATCATGAATGGTACAGACCAGTATAATGCATATATAGATTCCCTCTCCGGCAACTTTGCCAAAGAATACCTAGATACGGCCCTGGCAGGTGGACAGCGTGAAATATTCACGCTGACTTATACCAGTAGCGAATATCATTATACCTTATATTACTATGACCAGGCTGGTGATCTTATTAAGACGATACCACCTGCTGGAGTAGTGATAGATCGTTCTGACGCCTGGGCAAATAAAGTAAGAGCAGCCCGTGCTAACCGTCAACTGCTGGCACCACCACATACAATGGCGACACAGTATAGGTATAATGCATTGAAAAAGGTAGTTGCAGAATTAACACCAGATAGAGGAATAACCAAATACTGGTACGATCGTTTAGGTAGATTGGTGCTGGCACAGGATGCCAAACAAATTTTACAGAATAAGTATTTATATACCACCTATGACGCTCTCGGACGTATAGTGGAGAGAGGAGAACTTACCAGTGAAGCTGGTATGTCCGATCTGATCAGTCGTGATACACTTCAGTTAGCTACATGGCTGGCTAATGCCAGTTCATCTCGCAGGGAAATTATTCATACGAACTTTGATGAGCCTTATGGGGCATTAGATGCTGAGTATCTGGTGCCTACCAACTTAAGGAACAGGATATCCTGGATTGCATTATTTAATGATGCGGCATCTCAGGAAACAATGGATTTTTCAACAGCTACTTATTATAGTTATGATATCCAGGGAAATGTAAAAGCGAATTTGCAGGATTATAAACAGGGCAATATGTCCCTTTACCTGAACCGTTTTAAGAAGATTGTATATACATATGATCTGATTAGCGGAAAACTGAAATGCCTGGCTTATCAACCTGGATTGAAGGATGCATTCTATCATCGTTACACATATGATGCCCTCAACAGGATCATAAATGTAGAAACAAGCCGTGATAGCGTTTATTGGGAGAATGATGCTTACTATCAGTACTATAAACATGGTGATCTGGCGAGGATGGTAATTGGCCAGGAGCAGGTACAGGGTTTAGACTTTGCTTATAATATGCAGGGTATGTTAAAGGGCGAAAATAGCACCACGCTGGCGCCCGGGTTCGATATAGGAGGTGATGGTGCAAGTGGCAGCCAGGTGGCTAAAGATGCCTATGGATTTTCACTGAACTATTTTGGTGACAGGGATTATCAACCTATCGGAAATGTAAAGCCGTTCGCATCTCCGACTAACCTGAAACCATTATTTAACAGTTATGTGGCGGGTGTAAGTCAGAATATAGGATCAATTGGCAATCCATTGGAATACCATTATAATTATGATGTATTGCTTCGCCTTACTGCTATGAATACGTCTAAAGGATTAGTAGAAAGTACAAATAGCTGGCAACCTGAAGTATTGAATGACTTCAGTGAAAAAGTTAAGTATGATCCAAATGGTAACATCCTTCAGTACCTCCGTAATGGTAACCATACCTTCGCCGGAGCTGGTATTGTAATGGATTCATTGAAATATACTTACCGGCCAGGTACTAATAAGCTGGATTTCATTTATGACACTGTTAGTACGAAACGCTACAACAATGATCTTGACGCGCAGTTAACCGGTAACTATCAATATGATTCTATTGGCAATCTGATAGCAGATAAAGGTGCAGGTTTAGTCAATGTCGAATGGAATGCAAATGGTAAAATTGCCAAAATAAAAAAATCAGATAGTACAGCAATTACATTTGCATACGACGTATTTGGCAATCGTATCATGAAAAGTGTAAATGGAGTAGAGACATGGTATGTGCGGGAACCTACAGGAAAGGTATTAAGCGTCTATAAGGTAGGAGATAGCACGATAAATAGTGGTGCATTAAGCCAGACAGAAGTAAACCTCTATGGAAGTGATAGGTTAGGTATGCAGACGCTTAACCAGGATGTACAGCATGCAAGTACCGCATCGCAGATTACGTTGACAGGTCTTGGAGCTGGAACCGATTTGAGTTTTACAAGAGGTAAAAAGATCTTTGAACTGAAAAATCATATTCAAAATGTCACTGTGACAGTTTCGGACAGAAAAGTTGGCATTTCTACAGATAATGTTCTGATAGATCACTACGAGGCGTATGTTTTATCTGCTCAGGAATATTATCCTTTCGGTATGCTAATGCCGGGTAGAGGAAGAACAATTAAATTAAAGGATGCATCATTGGATACTGACACTGATCCAGCAGATAATACTCCTACAACGTTGACAATCAGTAGTCGTGCTAATAACGATCCTGCAGAATATGTTGCGAAGGAAAGTATTACCTTTGAAAGCGAATTCGTAAGTGGTGATGGAGATAACTTTACTGCTTATCTTGTTCCTGGTTATGGCGATGGTAGTAAGGGAGGGGTAAATGCGGTTACGGATCAGGTTATTGGTTACCGCTATGGATTTAATGGTAAGGAAAATGATGATGAAATAAAGGGCGAAGGTAACCAGCAGGATTATGGGTTGAGAATTTATGATCCAAGAGTAGGCCGTTTCCTGAGTGAAGATCCATTAGGGAAAGATTACCCTTATTATTCTCCATTCCAGTTTAGTGGAAACTCACCTATCAGTTGTATTGATCTGGATGGTGGTGAACCCATCGGCTATATGCGTGAGTTAGTGATGCTTAAAAAAGGGATTAGTAGATGGGGATATCAATGGTTTGTGGTGAAGGATATTGATGGTAAGGTTTATACCATTATGAATAATAGGAATGATCCTAGCAGATGGTATTCCTGGAAAGGGATTAAAGATCATGAAGACAAATTATATAATGACGGAGATTATAAAAAGCCAGGTGGATATGGCGGGTATTGGCAGGAATATAATACCGCAGAGGATAAATTTGTAGATAGAATGAGTACTTTCTCTGATGGTTTCGGTAAAGCATTTGCCGGTACATTGGTTGTAGGTGCTTCGGCAATAACTATCGCTGAATTTGTTGGTACGGAAGAGCTTGCGATGGCGGGGCGGCACATTAAAAAGGCTGGTCAGTTGTTGGGGAAAGCTGGTGAATGGTTATTTAAGCCGCAAGTGGGTGGTATGGCTTTTGCAAATGGAGTTGCTGATTTATCATATCAATTGTTATGGCAAAAAACCAAAGATGGACCAGTTGACCTATCAAAGATTAATATAATGGAAGTGGCATCTTATACTTTCATTTCTAATCCGCTTGGGGCAAGCATAATGGCTGGAACTTCTTCACTTTCATTTACTAAAGACTATAAATTTCAGTTTAGTGCCTTGCAGGGTAAGGCGACGGATATCTATCAGGGTATAGTACTGAATACAATTGGCGCGACTATTGGAGGTTCAATAGGTAACGGATTGAATGCTGCGGCAAGACCAATAGCAGATCTTACTGAGGAGTTATTGCATATAACTATAGGAGCTATGAACGGCAGTGGTATAACTAGCGCCTTTAGCGTATCATGGGAAGATTATAAAAAATCAAGCAGCAAAGAGCAAACAAATACCTCAACATCTGATAACTCAAATCCATAAACCAATGAGATTTTTGAAAATTATTGACAAAATAGACCATGGACGTTCAGCAATAATTGCCCCTATTGTAATTATAGTCTTATTGGGGGCTTTATGCAGTTATTTAGGTGCACCGTACAGAAATAGGTTGTATAATAATAAAGTATTTACAACTTGTGAAATTTATGACTACGGGATAATTGCCAGGTCAGTAGGTACCAGTTTTTCCTGCCGCTTTTATGTTGATGGTGAAAAATATGTTTTTTCAGAAGATGTGCGTGAGATAGCAATGAGAAATGCAGATGTATTTTTAGGGAAAAGTTTTCCTGTTGTTTACGAAAAGGGGAATCCGTCTAACTTCAGAATGTTAATGTTGCCGGAAGATTTTCAAAAATTTGATATGCCGTATCCAGATAGTTTGAACTGGGTCAGGAAATATTTCTAGCGTCAAAAAAAAAGGCCTTGATGACTAAATCATCAAGGCCTTTCTGATTGTGCGCCCTGCATGGTCATAAACTTGGAGGTGCAAGTCCTATACGGGCCCTGATAGTGGGAACCGTTAGCTGAACGACAAGGGTGTCCACGTTGTTTCAAAAAGCGTGTTATAGGGCTTGATATTTATATTGCTGCCAATGAACGTGGGTCAAAAGGTGCGTGTCAATCATCAGAACTGAACAATTTACGATGGGTGATTATAATGCAAATGGTCATTTCCTTCTTAGGGAGCAGTACAAAAAGGGGGGGTATTATTGATACCTGGTCAACCCTGATTGTGAAAATTTTCAATATTATTATGACGAGAATCATGCTATGGCATTACTAGATGCTTTTTCCTCCAGTGCGTTACTTATTACTTTTGTAGTGTTTCTTTTACCGATTGCAATAGTATTTGTCATTTTAAATCTATTGCTGAAGAATAAATTCGCAGAAGAAAGGAAGACAATCTTCCTTTTAATAGGGATTTGTTTTTTAAGTATTCTTTTCTTTTGGCTACACTATTCTATAACCGGTAAAGGGCATTTTAATTGAAAATAACCCGGATATGAAAAAATATATTCCCAAGGCAAAAGACGATCTTCAGGCCATTAGCATTTTGGAAGAGTTACCATTTGAAGAAGTACGTATGGATGTGACCAGACTATTAGAATGGGTGCAGGATCTCCGCTGGCATGTGTCAAGACCAATTGGTGAATATTTAGCACCACATGTTAATGAGATCAAAGACGAATTATTACAGGTCTTTTCAACAAATGATTATGAGTGGAAGTTTAGTATCATGGCTGGTTTGATAAAACAGGCGCCTATGAAACTGGATGAGGAACTGGAAGTGGTGATCAAAAGAATGAGGGATAATCCCACGCAGAGAGAAGAGGATGCCGATTTGAAGTGGATTGCTGAGAAGATATTAAATTAATGAAAGCTGATAATACGACATCAGCTTTCATGAACATAGAATAATAAAAACGGTACGCCTATAGTGTACCATTTTTTTTCAATTGCAATCTGATAGTATGCAGCGATTCTTTTTTTTACAGCCTTTTTTTTAAATTTCCTGCCAACAGGCACCCAAAACCACAAGCGAGGCCCCCGTGCAATACTCCCCCAAAAGAGGAGAGCTCTATACCAGCTGAATTGTCAGCCCTGCCATCCCAAAGTCTATCATACACAGCTGCGCAAATGTTGGATTCAATTAATTCACCCCAGCATCCAACCCGGTTTCCCAACCTGAATACTGTAGATATGCATTACCTGAAAGAATATCCCGACCCTTCAACAGGAAACCAGTAACTTTGCCTGTATTAGCATTTTACGAAAATCATCTTCTTTATTCTTCTACAAACTGAAACGATGACTTTACGATTTAATATGACTGTTCAATGTAGGATGACAGCCGAATTCCAGCAAGGGGGAAAGATCATTAAAGCCCACCATAGTTCCCCACATGGAGATAAATTCCAGGAACTGTTAAATGAGTTTTTTATTATTTACAACGCGGGTAAAACAGGTGCCCCATACGCTTTTGAATTGAAATGGAACGATGACCGTGCCGATTACTTATGGTCCGTATCAAAAGACACCGATATAGAAGTAGAGATAACCGAATTATCTCCAACCGGCGAATCTTATAAAGAACAACTCATTAAGCACACCTTTTCATTTGAGGAGTTATTTAACACTATTTACATCTCCCTCAGTGAAATGCTGAAAGCATTTGGATTCATTGGTTACAAAACCAACTGGGAGGCAGGGAATTTTCCTATCTATGAATACCTTATTTTAAAATCAGAGAATTACAACCTTGAATTACAAAAAGTAAACTTTGCAGATGTTTCCGACGATCAGGAAGATCCATACTGGAGAAGAAAAGTCTCACCTGCTGACGAACTGAGATTGATCACGCTATAACAGGCTCCAAACCCCCATACTCCCTCATCTCAATCGAATTCGCCACCTTCCCCGGCATCTCCACTATCATATTCCTCCACGGCGTATATGGCAGCACCTTCCACATCTGCTGACTCATCCAATGCTTAAACCTCGTCGCAGGCACAAACCAATCCACCCCATCCGCCATTCCCTGACACCTCTCCACAAACCCTCTCATCTCCGTTTCATAATTTTCAAAAGCTGTCTCATAATCATGATGCAATAATTCCCCCGCCAGTATATACGCGCCCATCACCGCTGCACTCGTTCCCATACCAGTCATAGGTGAAGGACAATGTGCCGCATCTCCAATCAGTGCTATCCTGCCTTTCGACCAGCGATCCATTTTTATCTGGCTCACGGAGTCGAAATAAAAATCATCTGATTGTTCCATATAATCCAGGAGTTGCGGCACATGCCAGGGAGTGTTCTCAAATACCTGCCTGATAATTGCCTTTTGTTTGTGGATGTTCTTCCGATCGTAGTAGAATGGAGCGGAGGTAAAATAAAAACTCGCCTTAGCTTCTTTACCATCTTTAGCGCCAAAGATACCAACACGTTTTCCGGGTTCAGAATAGTAATAACCGTCCATGCCTACATTGGCAAAGTTTGGAACCGTGAAAATGGCAATATAAATACCTAAAAATGAGGTAAACTTCCGCTCATGTCCAAAAGCCAGTGAACGTACTTTGGAATGTAATCCATCTGCGCCAACCACCAGGTCATAATAGGCGGGTGGATGGTGTTTGAATGTCACCTGTACACCGTCTCTGTCTTCATTTAAGGTAGCGATGGAATCGTTGAATATATAATTGACGTTGTCTTTTGTTTTGTGGTACAATACATTTACCAGGTCTCCCCGCATGATTTCCAGTTCACCGCTGGTAAAGCCATCCGGGAAGCTAGCAATCTTCCTGTTGTTTTTATTCACCAGGGTAATCTTCCCCGACCTGGTTTCATGTTTTTTGATATCGTCCAGCAGGTCCATTTTTTCCAATACTTTCAATACGGTTCCTCTGAAATCAACTGCATAGCCTCCTGTTCTTACAGCTGGGGCCTGCTCAACGATGGTTACCTGCCATCCGTATTTGCTCAGCCACCAGCCAAGCACGGGACCAGCGATGCTGGCGCCGGAGATGAGTATGTGTTTTGGTTTCATGGTGTGAAAGTAGCGGAGATAGGAGTGGGGGACAATCCCGTTTAGGTAAAGGCAGGCTTAAATGCCGGTAAATGGCATTTTGGGCCCGGCGAAATATTTAGGATAGCTAATTTTGTCAGGACAAATTCAGTCAGAAGCAAACGCAGGAAACATTGAATAACGTAGGCTGGGCCATTATCACATTAAATCAGGAAACTAAACAATAAGTTTGTATCGTATATTTACATAAACATATTGTCATGGCCACCATCAATACCCCTGATGAATTCTTCGCGCACCTTTCCCAATGGAAAGAAGAACTGCTTGCATTACGCAAGATCCTACTCAAAACCGGCCTGGAAGAAACTTTCAAATGGGGCAAACCCACCTACACGGCCAATGGTAAAAACATCGTAGGCATCAGTGATTTCAAATCCTACTGCGGACTCTGGTTTTTTCAGGGTGCATTATTAGAAGACAAGGCTAAGGTATTGATCAATGCCCAGGAAGGCACAAAAGCCATGCGCTCTATGCGATTCTCTTCAAAAAAAGACATAGATGAGAAACTGATCAAAGCCTACGTAGCGGAAGCTGTCGCCAATGAGGCCAAAGGCATCAAAATTACCGCTGACAAGAACAAACCGTTGATCATACCAAAGGAATTACAAGACCTGCTGGATACCAACCCCGCACTCAAAGAGAAATTCGCGGCTTTCAATAAAACCAGCCAACGGGATTTTGCAGAACACATCGCCACCGCAAAACAGGAAAAAACCAAACAGGTAAGACTGGAAAAAATAACCGCCCTCATTGAACAAGGTATCGGCTTGCATGATAAATATAAACGCTAAATTCTTTTGAATAAAAGTTTCCTTCATCCTAATGAAGACGTTTATGAATACCCCAACCGTTCAGTGCAGCGTACCTGTAAAAAACGTTGTGATTACAGCACGTATGACTACGGTTCAAAATGATAGTAATGCAGAGGACAGCACGTAATCTGGAAATAGCCTGGAATTGCAAAACCGGAATACCCCCACAAAGAACAGTCCCGCCACGACTGGCAGGACTGATTCCATCTTTTCGTCATTTTATCTAAATCGAACTGCGTTATTCCTTATCCCACCACATCCTCGCTACATCCGTATTCCCGCCATCCAGCCGCTCCACCGCAATCGCAAGGTTATCAGGATTCGTCGTCGCCTCTGATGTCGCATACTTAAATCGCCTGGGTATCTCCCCACTCTCATTCGCCGCATTGACTGAAGGCGTTAACGCCGGGTACCCCGTCTTCCGCCATATATTCCATCCATACAACCCGTTTGGATACACCGCTATAAACTGCTGTATCGCTATCTTTTCCACATTATCACTCCCCAGTGCAACACCCTCCTGCGCTAAATATTCACCCGGTATATCCTCTCCCCAATAATCAAAGGACAACTGGATACCCGTAGCATACAAACTCGCCACACTCTCCGTCGTCCAACCCAGGTTCGCCGCCTCTGCCCGAACCAGCGTAATATATGCTGCTGATATCAACACTATCGGACTTGTCTCCAACCTTAAATCACCCCGTAATATTCTCGCATAATTCGTATGCTCCGCCGTCCAGTTCACAATCTCTGTTCTCGTTACTCCATAAGGCAATCCCACGGCAGACGATGTCGTATCCCCCACAATCGTCGTCGCACCACCAAATGCATGCTGACGTGTATCTCCTAACGATGCCATCAGATCTGTCATCGTTTCACTCTCCCCATAATCTGAACGGGAATAATATGCCTGGTACCAAAGATTCTGATAAGCATCCCCCGGATAAACAATCGTGAAATTCTCCTCATTGGTAGATATATACCCGCCTGCATTACTAAGCGCTGTATTAAAAGCCGTCGCCGCCAATCCATTCGCATCCGGGTAGCGCTTCGATAATTGTATCGTTGCCAGCATAATAATAGAGTTACCTACCCGCTTCCATGCATCAGGATCACCATCAAATGCAATATCCCCATCAATGGCCGATGCATCAATAGAATCTACAGCACTTCTGATCGTACTGATGATACCATTATAAATATCCTCCTGCTTATCGTACGCCGGCTTGGTATTCGCATCACCCTGCAATGCTTCGCTATAAGGTACATCCCCCCAGTTATTCGTAATATACAAATAATAATACTGTTGCAGTATCTTAGCTACCTGCACCATATTATTAGTAGTAGTACCTGCATAACCCATTCGGATGATCTGCTGCAGATAATTCAGATAAGCGGAATAATACCCGGTAAAAGATGAGGAGTTGTCTGCATAAAAACAAGTACCCGGATATTGGGACTCCATTGCATACTGTACATAAATTCCCGCAGTAGTATTAGTTGATGCAGTATACGCCAGCGTATAAGTCAGAAAACCACCTGCATCTCCTGTATTCACTGCCGTAGGGTTTTCGTTCGTATCTCCGAAATCCTTTATTTTACTACAGGAAAACAAACCGGCTATCAATAAACAATATATATACTTTCCCATTGTTGTCGATTTAGAATTAAAAGTTCAGTGTCAGATTCATACCATAACTTCTACTACCAGGAAGGTTAGCAGATTCCCCATACACATTGGAAATTTCTGAAGGATCAAAGTCTCCACCCGTCTTGCTATACAGCAACCATAAGTTACGGGCCACCAACGATACATTGGCGCCGGTAAATGCCTTGTCTAATCCCAGTTTTTTCAATGGCACATTATAACCAACAGAAATTTCACGCAGCTTCACAAATGTCAGGTCATATACGAAATCATTAAAGATGTGATTATTGTACATGTTCTGATAGTAGGTATGTGTATCTAAATAAGTATCGATTGCTACACCATCAGATGTATACCCCTTCAAACGCATACCTCCGCCATCTGCCACAGCATCCCTTTTCGGTTTCCCTCTGTCATTCAGCCCGGCAGTTCTCGCTGTCAGACCACTGAAAGTTCCCCATACTTCAGATAAAGAAACAAATTTGCCCCCCAACTGCCAGTCTATATTAAAGCTGAGTGTAAAGTTCTTCATGATCGTAAATGAGTTCTGTACACCACCTGTATGTGTCGGCAAAACACTTCCATAATTGTAGGTCGCATTATTTACAAATGAAGTTCCACTGGCATTTACCAACGGACGGCCTTTGGCATCATAAGCTTTACCGCCACCAATCAATTGTCCCCAGCGCTTACCTGCCACATGGTACAGCGAGGGGAAGCTGGTACTCCATACTGTACCCTGACTAGCCGTTTGATTAATATTGTATTCCTTACTGATTTCCACCACGTCATTTTTGATCAGTGGAGACCAGTTAGAAGTCAGGTACCATTTGAAATTATTTGTAGACACCGGTATCACGTTCAAACTAAATTCCATCCCGCTTCGTTCAATAGAACCTATATTCGTCAACATAGACACATATCCGCTGGCGCCATTAATGGTAACTGTATAAGGAAATTCCTTATCCTTTGTTTTGAAATAAGTACCGGCAATGGTGATCCTGTCTTTCAGAAAGCCCAGATCCATTCCCACTTCAAATGACTGCGAAGCAGCTCCATGAATCTTTGAATCTACCAGTGCCGCATTCGTATACATCAGCAGATTGCCATTCCATTTGTTATTCAGAATACCATATAATGATCCCGGATACCTGTAAGCACCAAATGTCTCACTGGTAGTCCCCAATGCTTTGGGTACTTCTCCCCATGATGCCCTTATCTTACCATAATTAATGAATGGTAACAGTTGCTTAGTAAATTCAGAAAATACAAATGAGCCCCCGATAGACTTAGAGAATACACTGTTATCATCAGCCGGTAGCGTACTGAAATAGTCATTTCTTGCAGTCGCATTCAGAAACAGGAAGTTCTTATATCCCAGGTTCAGGTTGCCGAAAAATGCACGGTACTTTTCTTCTGCCCTGCCGTTTCCAGTTGTGGCAGTGTTGACAGAGTTGCTGATGCTGTAAAGATTATAGATGGATAACCCTCCATTCGTAGCGGCATAGTTTGTTTTAATGAGGTACTTGTAAAAGTCAGCACCTGCCATCGCATTGATGGAGAAATCATTGATCTGCTTATTGTAACTGCCCTGCAGTTCAATATTTCGCCTGTTATTATTTTCGCTATAAGTATAATAATAACCTACCTCTCCCGTTTGTCCACCACTCATAGCCAGATCTGAGCTACGCATATTTTCTACCCAGAGTATCTCCTGTTGTTTACGGTAGGTAGCTGTAAATTTCAGGTCCTTATTCACCTCGTAAGTAAAGGAAGCATTGCCAAAAAAACGATCTGTATTTTTATTGTAATTAACATTGTTCAGATAGGTATAAGGGTTATACCAGTAGTTACCGGAATAGAAATTATCCGGATCTGAAGCACTATAAGATGTGGGATTCAGGTGATTCCAGCTGGCATATACCCCATTATCCGTTTTCAGGTTTTGCAGTTCCTTCATGATACCAATATCCAGGTCCCTGTGAAACCATTGGTTAAAACTTCCTGTCGTAGCATTAGCATAACCATCATTCACTTCACCAAAAAGAAAAGTATTATCGTAGGTAATATTAGCTGATACCGAAAAATGGTTATTAATGGCATAGGTACCAGTCGCGTTCAGGTTGTTGCGTTTTTGATATTGCGTAGGCACCATTCCTTTGATGTACTGGTTTTCATAAGCCAGTTTAAAGTTTAGCTTATCGCTGTTGTTCGAAAAGGAGACACTGTTATTTGCAGTAGTCCCTTTGTTAAAAAAGTGCTTTGCATTGTTCGGCTGTGGTGTAAGGCGTGCAGTCTTATAGGAATACTTAGTGCCGCCATACCATGCATACCACGGAATATATTCCTGCCCGCTCATCTTTGGACCCCAACTGGCATCATCAGCATAGTCATGATAATACTTGCCATCCAGCGCCTGCCATTCTGCCGGTTGCCCCGTAGTATAATGGTATTGAATCAGCGTATCGGAAGATCCACCAGCATATTCATCCTGATAACGCGGCAAATTCATCACATTGTCTACCTGGATTCCCATATTCACCTGTACGCCAACCCCATTACCCTTAGCACCTTTTTTCATAGTAATCACTACCGCGCCATTCGCACCTCTTGAGCCATACAAGGCGCCGGCTGCAGGACCTTGCAGAATGCTCACATCCTGTATCTCGTCCTGGTTGATACTATTGATGTTTGTAATAATTGTACCGTCAACGATGTAAATGGGTGAATTGTCTGAACCGGTTGAAAAACCTGTAATACCTCTTAGCCGGATGGAGGCATTCGATCCTAGTTTGGCGGCAGACTGGCTCCTGACCTGCAAACCAGCCACCTTACCTGCCAGTGCATTACTAAAATCGCTTTGCCGGATCGTGTTAATCTGTTCACCGGTTACTACCTGTGCATTGTAAGAAGTAGACCGTTTAGATTGTTGTGTACCATAAGCACCCGTTACAAGAATCTCTGACAGGTCACTGGCAGAGGGCTTCATCACGACGGTGAGTTGTGTAGCCGCTGTGATCTCAATATTTTCCGTTTTAAAACCGACACTGCGTAAGACTAATGCTTTAGCCTTCGCAGGCACACTGATTGAAAATGTGCCATCCGGACCAGTAACTGTACCAAATGATGTTCCGGCCACACCAACGGTGATTCCCGGTAATGGTGCATCATCAATACCGACTACTTTTCCGGTGATTTTTCTGGTGTCCTGGGCTGCGAGGAAACTGAGTTTCCAAAGAAAGATCAAAAGGAGACAGGGTAATTTTCCTTTCATAATTGTCTGAATTTAGATTTTGGTTTGAAAAAAAGAACCTGAGTAGATGTTGGCAATAAAATCCCCTCCGCGATTTAAGATGAGAATCGCAGTAACTAAAAAAGCATCACAATAAGGCGCGTTGCCGCGTCTCTTTCAATAGTTGATTTACATTTTTTTAAATACGGATTTGCCTATACCCGGTCAGCATGGGTATAGTTAATGACACTTATTCGCATGTGATTGAATAACAAAATAACAGGATCATCATTTCGCCGATTTGGTTGACATTTACGTTTTATTCAAATGATAAGTTCAATAGTTCGAGTACTATACCGGGAAAAAAACAAGTGCCTCTTGTGCTGATATAAAAATAATAAAACCAAAGTTTCCTTGTTTATAAAAGTCAAATTTTGAGAAGATTTAGATAAAATACGGGCAATCAATCTTACGAACGAGGGCCATCATGTTATATAATTTTCTATGGCTTTTCTGGCAAGAACTTCAGTCCCACAGGGCCATTGGTTAATTGATGAATCTCCGGTCTTTTTATGCATAATGCAGCGACTGTTACCCTGTAAACTTGTATATTCAGTATTAAATAGCACCGGTGGCTGTTGCATTGATGTAACCATTGCTCGTATTGTCCTCACTATGATGCGAATTGTATTTATATGTATATTTGTCTTAATGACATTTATAACTCATGAGACTATTATTTACCTGTACGCTGCTCGCATTTGTAGCTACCCTGCATGCGCAGATCCATCCCGGTGCCACCTGGCCTGATAACAATGGCAATCATATCCAGGCACACGGCGGCGGCATCATCAGGATCAAAGATACTTACTATTGGTACGGCGAAGAAAGACGGCAGGGGCTGGATACCAGCTATCGCTATGTAAGCTGTTATGCAAGTAAAGACCTGATGCACTGGAATTTTAAAGGCGATGTGTTAAAGCTGTCTGACCCTGAAAAACTCGGCCATCACTGGGTACTGGAAAGACCTAAAGTGTATTATAATAAAAAGTCTAAGAAGTACGTCATGTACTTTCACCTCGATAGCCGTGATTATAAATTTGCCCGTGTAGGGATTGCAGTGAGCAATAAACCCGATGGCAATTATGCTTACGTAAAGAGCTTTCGTCCGCTGGGGTTTGAAAGCCGTGATATCGGGCAGTTCATCGATGATGATGGTACAGCGTATATTGTATTTGAAGACAGACCTAATGGTTTCCACATTGCAAAGTTGTCGGACGATTATATGAATGTGGAAAAGGACATGAGTTTGGTAAAAGCACCTATGGAAGGCGGGGCGATCGTGCATTATAAAGGACTGTATTATTCCATTGGTTCCCGGCTCACAGGCTGGAATCCTAATCCCAATAAATATGCTACTGCACCGACTTTAGAAGGCCCGTGGACGGAGTTCAAAGATATTGCACCACCTGAGAAGAATACATATGGTTCCCAATCTACGATGTTGTTGAAAGTAGATACCACGGTGATCTTTATGGGCGATATATGGAAACCCAAAGAGCAATGGAATTCCGCCTACCTTTGGATGCCATTGCAGATAGGTGATGGAAAGCTGTTTCTGCCGGAGCCTGCGCCCTGGATGATTGATGTAAAGACAGGGGCGTGGAAAAGGTTAAATGAATAACCGATACTCAAATGAAATTATTTAAGAATCTGGTGTAGCAACACCTCCTTTACCGTTTCATTTCCGGGCAAATCTACCGCCACAACTATCACTTTGCCGCCAGGCGGCAGACTGGCTGCCTTATAATACCAGTCCACGCCATTCCGGCCTAAAACAGCCTTGCCTTTTTCCTGTATGCTGCCAGCAGCATCCACTACCCGTACCTGCACTTCTGCTACCCTGAATTCATCTTTTGCAGTCACTACCACAGTTTCTTCTTCGAACTGAATATTCTGCACTTCAGGAGACCGATAAGCATCCTTCATCGCCATATTATAAGCATTCTGCCCCGGCCCAGCCAGTGACTTATAATAAGCCTTCAGCTCCGGATCTTCCAGGATCACCACCGCATAAGCCGCCGCCACCCGCATCTTATACCGCGCTTCCAGCTGCTTCTTCGTCGGCTTTTTCTTAGACGGGCCGCGTTTCTTCGCCATAATTATCTGCCCGTTCCTTTCGTAAATCGTGATCTGATCGCCCAGCGAACCACGGACGAGTTGGAGGAGTATATTGTCTTTAACAATAGCCATAAAATCAGTTTTGGGGTTTATAAGATCAATATTAATGATCTTAC
Organism: Chitinophaga sp.; assembly: GCF_039596135.1. Classification (GTDB taxonomy): domain Bacteria; phylum Bacteroidota; class Bacteroidia; order Chitinophagales; family Chitinophagaceae; genus Chitinophaga. Next base: position 14 of record NZ_JBCNKH010000113.1, on the reverse strand, counting down.
CCAAACCATAGTGA
>NZ_JBCNKH010000112.1:0-16382 GCF_039596135.1 Chitinophaga sp. | reverse complement strand
TTGCGGTTTATCTAAAAAGAAAATACAATCTGGTAGCCAATGACCTGGTAGGTATTTTGCTGGAGCGAAGTGAACGAATGCCGCTTGCGGTATTATCTGTACTGAAGGCGGGATGTGCTTATGTACCGTTGGGTATTGATTATCCGGAGGATCGTATTGCTTATATCCGTAAGGATGCTGGGATGAAAGTATTGATTGATGAGGCGGAAGTGGCGGCGTTTTTCTCAGATGCAAGTGTTTTGTCTGGCCCGACTGCTTTCTCAGATTCTACTGTCTATACAGATTCTTTGCCCCGTCCGTCAGGAGATGATCTGGCATATTGTATTTATACTTCGGGTTCTACTGGTACGCCGAAAGGTGTATTGAATAGTCATGCTGGTTTATACAACCGTTTGCTGTGGATGAAAGATTACCTGCAGGTAGGATCATCCGGGGTGTTCCTTCAAAAGACACCTTATACATTTGATGTATCGGTATGGGAGCTGGTATTACCGTTTATGACAGGAAGCCGGCTGGTGATGTTACCCCCTGATCAGCATAAAGAACCATTGTCGTTGCAGGCAGTGATTGAATCAGAAGGGGTGAATATCGTACACTTTGTGCCCTCTATGCTGGGCGCATTTTTATCAGAAGTAGAAGGCTGTACCTCATTACAACATATTGTATGTAGCGGGGAGGAGTTGCCAGGATGGATGGTGGCTGCCTGTCGTAAGCAGTTGCCACATGTGCGTATCCATAATCTGTATGGACCTACAGAAGCGGCTATTGATGTAACGGCGATAGATGTTACTGAAGAAGAAGAAGTAACGATTGGTTACCCGGTTAGCAATACGGGTATCTACATCGTGAATGAATATAATCAGCTTCAGCCGCCTTTAGTGGCAGGGGAGCTATTGATATCAGGCGTACAGGTAGCGAAGGGCTATCTGCATCTGGATGAATTAACGGCGGATCGGTTTATAGCAGATCCATTTACAACGGGTCCAGTTATAACAGACCGGCTTATAACAGATCCAGCTACAGCAGATCGGCTTATAACAAATCGGCTTACAATAGATCCATTTACAACGGGTCCAGTTATAACAGATCCAGCTACAACAGATCGGCTTATAACAAATCGGCTTGAAATAGGTCCATTTACAACAGATCGGTTTATAGCAGGAGGTCGTGTTTACCGAACAGGAGACATTGCCAGATATTTACCAGACGGCCGTATCCAATACCTTGGCCGTCGGGATCACCAGGTAAAGATTCGTGGTAACCGGATAGAACTGGGCGAGGTCGAGCAGGCGTTGTCCACGCATAGTGCTGTATCGCAGGTAGTGGCAGCCGCCCGGGAGGTAAATGGCGAAAAGGTATTGGTGGCTTATTATACAGGAGAAGAAGTAACTGAATTACGCAGTTATTTAAGCAGCCGTTTACCGGGGTATATGTTGCCTGATTACTATGTGCATTTATCAGCTTTCCCGCTTACGGTAAGTGGGAAGGTAGACAGGAAGGAACTGCCGTTGCCCACTGGAGGCAGCCACCAGCAATATGTAGGGCCACGTACGAATACGGAACAACAGCTGGCTCATATCTGGGAGGAAATCCTGCATAAAGAGCAGGTAGGTATCCGTGATAATTTCTTTGATCTGGGTGGTCATAGTCTGAAGGCGACGCGGTTAGTGAGCCGTATCAATAAGCAATTTGGCGTGAAGATAGGGTTGAAGGAGATATTTACTTATCCTTCTATTGAAGAGCAGGCGGCTGTTATTTTATCGGCTATACAATTAACAGGCGGGTATTCAATAGCACCGGCACCAGAGCTGGCATATTATCCATTATCAGCTGCACAGCGCCGCATCTGGACCTTGTGCCAGTTCGACGGCGGCAATGTGGCTTATAATATTACAACAGTACAACAGGTAACAGGCCCTTTTGATATTGATATATTGCAACGTTCCATAGCGTTGTTGTGTGCAAGACATGAAAGCCTGCGTACTATATTTAAACAGGATGACGCAGGTGAACTGCACCAGTATATACTACCCGAAGGGGTGTTAGATTGTAGGGTTATATGTACGGATGACGATGTTAAAACTGTCATTAATCATTCTTTTGATCTGGAGACAGGTCCATTATTCAAAACAACTATTATTCAGACTGGGCTTGATAGTCGGCTGCTGGTTTTGAGTTTACATCATATAGTTGGTGATGGCTGGTCGATGGAAGTGATGGCCAGAGAAGTGGTAGGATATTACAATCAACTCATACAGAATTTACCGGTTAAGCAGGAGCCATTGGTCATTCAATACAAGGATTATGCTTTCGCAGAAGCTGCTGCAAGAGAGACTATTGGCAGAGCCGCTACTGTGAGAGCAACCACTGCCAGCGAAGCAACTACCATACAATCAACTGTCAGTGAAGCCACTGTCGGAGCGGCTAATGCGGAAGGAACCGCTGCCAGCGAAGCAACTACCATACAATCAATTGTCAGTGAAGCTACTGCCGGAGCCGCTACTGCGAGAGCAACCACTGCCCGCGAAGCAACTACAGTAAAATCACCTGCCAGTGCAACGGCAACCGGCTCCCGCCAATATTGGCACGAACAGCTGTCAGGAGAATTACCTGTCATTGACCTGCCAGTTGCCAAACAACGCCCTGCTACTAAAACATATCATGGAGCCCGCATCTCTCATCAATTCTCACCTGCACTGACAACGGCTATTCAGCACAAGGCCCGGGAGCAGGAGGCTACTTTGTTTATGACACTGATGGCTGGTCTCAATGGTATATTGTACCGCTATACGGGGCAGACAGACATCATTCTTGGTACACCTGTGGCAGGAAGACCTTTGCGGGTGCTGGAAGAGCAGATAGGGCTGTATCTTAATACTCTGCCCATCCGTACACGTTTTGAAGAAACCACTACGTTGGATGAACTGATACAATTGCAAAAACAGGTATTACTGGATGCATACGCTCATCAGGATTACCCGTTCGATGTATTAGTGAGCGAACTGCCTTTAAAAAGAGATACATCCAGATCTGCACTTTTTGATATATTGGTTGTACTGCATAACCAGCAGGATATATTTGAAGAAAAGAATAGCTTCTTACATACAACTGTTACACCTTATTCCATACCTCTGCAAACTACCAGTCAGTTTGATCTCAGTTTTTCTTTTGCGGAAACTAATGATGGTTTGCAACTGGTGGTATCTTATAATACTGATATTTTTGATGCACCACTTGTTGAAAATCTGATTGCTCATTTAGAAGCTTTTATTGAAAATGGTATCTCTCATCCTTTGCATACGGTGGCCCGGATAGATTTTGTTTCCGGCACAAACCCAGCTATAGAGATTCCATCGGCAGGAGGTATCCTAAACCTAAACCAAGCTATAGCAGGACCATCAGGAGGAGATACTCTAAACCCAGCTATAGCAGAACCACCCTCAGACCACACCCTCACTGACTGGCTCACCCAATCCTGCAAAACTCATAGCGATGCCACTGCCCTCATCTATAACGATTCCATTATCACTTATAGACAGCTGGACCTCCTTTCAGACCAACTGGCGAAATATCTGATCATTCATTACAATGTTCAACCCGGCGACCTTATCGGTGTAAAACTGGAAAGAACAACCTGGCTGCCCATGGCAATACTGGCAGTACTAAAAACCGGCAGTGCCTATGTACCTCTGGATATTCAATACCCTGCAGAACGACTGCGATACATAGAAAACGACAGCCAATGCCGCGTGACTATTACCACTGAGATGATTAATGAGTTTGAACAGGCAATGGCAACTATCACGCAATTACCGCTTGAACAGGCAATGGCAACTATCACGCAATTACCACCTGAACAGGCAATGGCAACTATCACGCAATTACCACTTGAACAGGCAATGGCAGCTATCACGCAATCACCACTTGAAGAAGCCATAGCAACTGTCACACCATTGCCCGCTGTAAAAATCAAATCAGACCAACCTGCATATGTTATTTACACCTCTGGCTCTACCGGCAATCCCAAAGGTGTAGTAATCACTCATGGTAATGTCATCGCATTTCTGCAATGGTGTAAAAAAGAATTTTCAGATACCCCCTTTGATATCATGTATGCAGCTACTTCTCATTGTTTTGATCTATCGGTATTTGAAATGTTCTATCCCCTGGTAATAGGAAAGCCGCTTCGCATCATTACCAATGGCCTGTCTATACCAACATACATCACTACAGATAAAAATATACTGATCAATACAGTGCCTTCGGTGGTAAGCAGTTTGCTGGAAAATGATGTACCATTCGACAATGTATTGGCCATTAACATGGCAGGCGAACCTGTGCCCGTTTCCCTGAGCAATACCCTCTGCTCATTCCCCCTCATTTTAAGAAACCTCTATGGACCCACAGAAGACACGGTATATAGCAGTTGCTACAGAATTGAAGGTAAACATACACAGGCATTACCCATCGGCCGGCCCATTGACGGCACCCGGTTCTACATCGTTTCATCTGCATTATCGCTACAGGCACCCGGATGTTTAGGAGAAATATGCATTGCCGGAAAAGGCTTATCTGCCGGATACCTGAACAGACCAGACCTGACCAGCGAAAAGTTTGTGACTAACCCATTTGAAGAAGGTACCCTGCTTTACAAAACCGGTGACCTGGGATTTATAATGCCAGATGGAAATATAGGTTATGCAGGCAGGAAAGATCAGCAAGTGAAGATACGTGGTTACCGCATTGAGCCGGGTGAGATAGAGCTGGCGCTGGAATCGCTTGCCAGGGTAGAACAGGCTGTCGTATTAGTGAAGGAGCAACAGCTTGTAGCCTATATAACAGGAAAGGATATCGTGATCAGCTACATACATGAAAGCCTGACTGCACGACTGCCGGCATATATGATACCTGCCAGTTACCTGGTGCTGGAAAGCATACCCAGAACACCTAATGGTAAAACGGATAAAGCCCGGCTGCTCAAACTTGTAACCACACCCGCCGTTACAAATGATTACGTGGCCCCCCGCAACGAGATGGAAGAAAAGTTACAGCAGATATGGGAAAATCTATTGGGGCGAGAGCAGATTGGGGTGATGGATAATTTTTTTGAACTGGGCGGGCATTCCCTGCATATTGTTCGAATGCTGAACGAGATCAATAAAACATTTGATATCAAACTGCGTATGCAAACTGTGTTCAATACCAGAAACATTAACGAACTGGCCGCAGCGGTTACGCAGGAAACAATATTTAAAGCCGGTATTACCAATATCCGGCAGGAACAAGAAATAAATTCCGAATTATGGGAGATTTGACTATTAAGCAAAAGTTAACCTTGTTAATCCAGGCCGGACTACTGTTTGAAGTAGCGGAAGATAAGTTGCAGATAAGAGGACGCCTCGATGTATTAAGTGAGGACGACAAGCAGTTCCTCAGAGAAAATAAAGGAGCGATCATAGCGCTGATCAGTCAGCAAACGGCCACTGCACCTGTTATGCAACAGGTAGACAGGCACCGTCCGCTGCCGCTTTCGTTTTCTCAACAAAGCCTGTGGCTACTGGACAGAATTAATGAAGGTAGCAGTCATTATAACCAGACTTCGGCATTCAGACTAAAAGGGGTATTAGATTACCGTGCACTGGATCGTACCTTTCTAACTATCCTGCAAAGACACGAGAGCCTGCGTAGCAGCTTTCAGGCAGATGCTGGCGGTGAGCCGGTGCAGACCATACAGGAGGTAACTGGTTATAATGTACCCGTAGAGCATATTACTGAAGAACAGATAGGCAGTATCATCCAGGAGGAGGCAAAACGGGTGTTTGACCTGACTAAAGACCTGCTGCTGCATGTGCGGCTATTGAAGATAAACGAGGAGGAGCATATCCTTATTGCGAATATGCATCATATCGCATCGGATGGATGGTCCATAGGGATTTTTGTAAAAGAGATCAGTGTATTGTATGGCAGTTATACAAAAGGAGCAACGAATCCGCTGGCACCATTAACCATTCAGTATCCTGATTACGCACACTGGCAGCGGCAATCGCTCAAAGGTGCCACACTGGAAACACTGCGTAACTACTGGAAACAGCAGCTGGAAGGATTACCTGTACTACACAACCTGCCGCTGGATAAACCAAGACCATTGTCTCAGCGGTTTAAAGGCAGCCTTTATACATCCGTTATTCCTAAGAACCTGCAAACGGCATTGGCAGAGATTTGCCAGGCAGAGAGTGCCTCTTTGTTTATGGGAGTACATGCTGCATTCAGTACCCTGCTGGCAAGATATAGCAACGAGTATGATATTGTAATAGGATGCCCGGTGGCTAACAGAGAGCATTCGGAAACCGCAGGATTGATAGGATTCTTTATGAACCTGTTGGTATTGAGAAGTGATTTGTCTGCCCGCCCCGGATTCCGCACTTTGCTGCGGCAAAGTAAGCAAATGCTGGAAGACGCTTACCAGCACCAGCAAATGCCTTTTGAGCTGCTGGCCGATGAGCTGAAAGTGCAACGTAACCTGAGCTACAACCCCCTCTTCCAGATACTATTAAGTTTTCATAATAATCAGCAGGGGCAGTTTGCACTGCCGGGTATGACCATGGAGCCTGTACTGAACAGTCATCATTCCAGTGCCAAGTACGATCTGACACTGAATGTAACGGAGCGGGGAAATGGGTTGCATTTATCATGGGAGTATAATACAGACCTTTTTGAAGCGGATACGATCGTTCGGATGGCAGCACAGTTTGAAACATTGTTGGGCAGTATGCTGGAAAATCCGGAAGAGAACGTATTTAAATTGCCCATGACCACTGGCCATGCTTTAAAAGGCGAAAGTGTAACGATCATACACGAAGATCACTTTGCACGACAGGTAAAAGAAAGACCAGCAGACATTGCTGTGATCAGTAATGATGAACAGGTCAATTACCAGCAGCTGGGTGAACGGGTGGATGCGATTGCCAGCTTGTTAAAAGAGAGCGGATTAAAGCAGGGGGATAAAGCCGGATTATACCTGCTTAGAAATGCTGACCTGGTAGCGACCATATTTGCCTGTCTGAAGACGGGCGTAGGCTATATACCGCTGGACCCTGTTTATTCATCTGAAAAGATTAACCAGATTATTACTGAGGCTGCGCCCAAAGTAATTGTTACCATATCTCCACTAAAAACACTGTTCCTGCGATCATTGCCGGCTACACAGTTATTGTGCCTGGATGAGCAGGTGTTCACTGCAGGCACCATTCATGAAACCATTGCAGATGATACTGCTGCATATGTCATATTTACCTCCGGCACCACTGGTAAACCGAAAGGCATAGAAGTGACACATGGTAATCTAAAGAACTTTTTACAGAGTCTGGATGGCACCTTTGGCAGTGAAGCACGTCAGCGATGGCTGGCGCAGACCAGCGTCAACTTTGATATCTCTGTACTGGAAATAATCTGGACCATTTCGAGGGGGCATACGATTGTACTGCAACAGTCAGACCCCCTGAAGATATTGCCTGCTGAACGGTTGGAACCATCTGGTAAGATGGATTTCAGTATCATGTTCTTTGGCGCAGACAAAAACAGCGGGCAAAAATACGACCTGCTATTTGATACGGCGAGGTATGCAGACCAGCATGGTTTTACTGCAATCTGGACACCAGAGCGCCATTTTAGCGAATTCGGCGGTGTATTTGCAAGTCCCGGTGTATTAGGGGCCAGCATTGCATCTATTACAAAGAATATTGGTATACGGGCAGGTAGTGTGGTATTGCCCCTGCATGATCCTGTGCGTGTAGCAGAGGAATGGTCTGTAATAGATAATGTCAGCAATGGCAGGATAGGTTTGAGCATTGCATCCGGATGGCATCCGAATGATTTCATTTTTTATAATGCCAATTATAAAGAACGTCACCGGGAAATGCGGGAACGGATACAGGAGCTGAAAGCCCTTTGGCGTGGAGTACCCGTAACACGTATAAATGGTATAGGCAGGGAATTGCAGATCAGCATTCGTCCTACGCCGATTCAACAGGAATTACCTATCTGGGTGACTGCCGCCGGTAGCCCGGAAACATTCAGGTATGCAGGAGAAATTGGGGCGCATATTCTTACCCATATGTTGGGACAGACTATGGAGAAGCTAGCCGCAAATATTGCCATTTACCAGCAGGCGCTGAAAGACCATGGACATGAACTGGCAGATAAGAAAGTATCGCTGATGCTGCATACTTATATCGCCACTACTGATGAACTGGCGGCAACGGTAAGTGAGCAGCCATTTAAAGACTATCTGGCATCATCTTTATCACTGATGGAGCCATTGGCCAAAGAAATTGGCCTGGATATAAATACACAGAGAGAGGAACTGATTGAAATTGCCTATAAGAAATTCAGCAGGGAAAATACATTGATCGGTACAGCAGAAAGTTGTCAGCACATGCTCCATCAGCTGCAAAAAATAGGCGTGAATGAAATTGCATGCCTGGTAGACTTCGGTATTGAAAGCAGTGCTGTGCTGGATGGACTTGCAAATATTGTGGTGGCGAAGCACCTTTATGAGGCGGGTCAACGGCTGGTATCGTTACTGCATACTGACAAGCAGCGTACCGCACTTGACCTGATCAGCGAATATAGCCTCACACATGTGCAGATGACGCCTTCCCAGTGTAAACTGGTGTATGACCTGTATCAGCAAAAGAATGACAACAGCCTTTCTTCCCTGCAGCGATGGCTCATAGGGGGCGAAGCAGTGAACAGAAAAGTGATCAGTGGTTTGCAGACCGCTACCAGCGCTGCATTCTATAATATGTATGGCCCTACCGAAACCACAGTATGGTCTGCCTGGAGAAAAATCCATGCCGATGATATTGCTATCGGCGGACCTGTCTACAACACCGATCTGTTGCTACTGAATGAATATGGGCAACAGGTGCCAGTGGGTGTAGTGGGTGAACTCTATATAGGAGGAGCTGGTGTGGCAAAGGGCTATTACGGCAACCCGACCCTGACCGCACAGTCTTTTGTCGAAATAAACGGTGGCCGGTATTACAAAACAGGCGACCTGATGCGGTTGAAAGCGGACCATACACTTGAATACATTGGCAGAAAAGATAACCAGGTAAAGGTGAATGGCTACCGTATAGAAACGGATGAAATAGAAGGTAGCATCTCCCAACTGGCAGGTGTGAAAAACTGTAAGGTGGTACCTGTCAAAACAGACGATAATACTTATTTAGCCGCATATGTGGTACGACAGGATAACGTATACGGTGAATATACAGCCGTTGAAGAAGCTGAACGTCCCGGTGCCTTTCATTTTCCTGATGGCAGTGTAGTGTACCATCAGTCAGACCGGCAGCTGACCATGCTCTATAAGGAAGTGATAGAAAGAGGCATCTATTTCAGGCATGGCATTACAGTACCGGAAAATGGGTTAGTGCTTGATCTGGGTGCGAATGTAGGTACTTTCAGTATCGATGTGAATCAGCGTGTACCGGGTGCTGCCGTGATTGCCTTTGAACCTATTCCCCAGCTGTTTGCGGCTTTACAAAAGAATTTTGAGCATCGTCAGATAAAGGGGCTATTGCTTAATTATGGTGTATCCAATAAGCAGGAGCAGGCCACTTTTCATTATTATCCGGAAATGGCAGGTATGTCAGGACGATTTGCGGATAAGGATACCATCCTGCAGGCAGTATCTCAATATATTCAACAGGAAAAAGCAGATACCAATAATGAGGTCAATCATTTGTCTGACGAAGACAGAACAGTGATGAAATCATTCTATCAGCAGATAGACGGGCAGTCTGAAGAGATCGGACAATACCTGTCTTCGCTGTATGCATCGAAAGAAGTAACGTGTCAGCTCACGACTGTTTCTGCCGTGATTGATGAGCTCCGGATTACTTCTATAGACCTGTTAAAACTGGATGTGGAGAAGAGCGAGTGCCTGGTACTGGAAGGCATCAGGGACGAGCACTGGCCATTGATACACCAGCTGGCCGTTGAAGTAGATGGAGACGCCAACCTCGATCTAATTAAAACCTTGCTGCATAGTAAAGGGTATGCATTGAATGTGGATGAGCTGATTATGAGTGATGCCAGTACCCCACAGGAAGCGAATACCTACATGCTGTATGCCGTTCAGCCTGCCTACCGGCCAACGGACAATGCGGCGCTCAGACCTTTGCTACAGGCAAGGGTGAGTGAACCAATTGTGCGGGAACACCTGAAACGTTCACTGCCTGACTACATGACACCTGCGGAGATCACTTTTGTACCATCGATTCCACTGATGGAAAATGGGAAAGCTGATATTCAGCAGCTCAAAAAAATGAAGCCACAGCAGGAAGAGAAAAAGACTATTGTGACGATCACTAACAGCACAGAGCTGGAAATATATCGTCTGTGGTGCGAGGTGTTGAAGAAAGAAAACATTCCACCACATGTAAGCATTTTTGAAGCAGGTGGAAACAGTATAGGCATCGTATTGCTGCACGAGAAAATGAAGGCTGCTTTTAATGTAGACTTTTCACTGATAGAATTATTCCGTAACCCGACTATACAGCAGCAGGCGAGACTGATACAGCAGGCATCTCACAGGGAGCCTGATACGATAAAAAAGGCAACGGAAAAAGGTGCCGCCAGAAGGAATGTGCGGGCTAAACAAAATTAATTCATGATTATGCAACAGATTTCAGATAATGATATTGCTATCATCGGGATAGCAGGCCGCTTTCCAAAGTCGGACAACATAGCGCAGTACTGGCAGAATCTGGCAGATGGTGTAAACAGTATTGAAAGGGCAGATGATGAAAAAATACAGGCATCGGGTGTGGCTGCCGGTATGTTACAACATAAACGTTTTGTACATGCAACGACGAAGCTGAATGATGCGCGCTGTTTTGATGCAGATTTTTTTGGCATGTCTCATACAGAGGCATTGCACATGGACCCACAAATCAGGCTCCTGCTGCAATCCAGCTGGCATGCATTGGAGGATGCCGGGTATGATACTACCAGGCATGCCATCTCTGTCGGCAACTTTTGTGGCATGTCTTCCAATCATTACCTGTTGAACATGCTGCAGACGAATGCGCTTAACGACGCCGTAGACCCTTTGCTATACAGGATACTGAATGATAAAGATTTTCTGGCTACCTGGATTTCTTATAAACTAAATCTTACAGGGCCGGCTTTCAGTGTACAGACAGCCTGCTCCACCTCTTTACTGGCAGTGCACCTGGCTTGCCAGAGTCTGCTGAACCGGGAGTGCGATATGGCATTGGCAGGTGGGGTAGCTTATAGCTCAGATGACAAGGTGGGTTATATACATACGCCTGCTTCCATCTATTCTAAAGATGGCATTTGCAGGCCATTTGATATTCAGGCCAGTGGTATTGTGGATGGTTGTGGTGTGGGAACGGTTGTACTGAAAAGAGCGGCTGATGCGATCAGAGATAAAGATCATATTTATGCGCTGATCAAAGGCACCGCCGTGAATAATGATGGTGCTAACAAGCAGGGATATACCACACCCAGTGTAGACCTGCAAAGAGATGTAGTACTGGAAGCGCTGGCTGTTGCCAATATAGACGCTGCTTCAATCGGCATGATTGAAGCACATGGCACAGGTACTTTTATTGGTGATCCTATTGAAGTAGCTGCATTGACTGAGGCATTCCGTGCTTATACAGAAACGGTAGGTTACTGTGCGCTTGGCTCTGTGAAAAGTAATATAGGTCACCTGGATGCTGCAGCAGGCATCGCTTCCCTGATCAAAGCGGTATTATGCGTTGAGAAGGGAATGCTGGTACCCAGCATCAACTTTACGGCTCCCAATCCCGGACTACAACTAGGCACGTCTCCTTTTTATGTAAGCAGGAAGGTGGCGCCATGGCCTGCACAGTTTGATATACGGAGGGCGGGTATCAGTTCTCTTGGAGTGGGCGGTACAAATGTACATGTGGTGATAGAGCAGGCGCCTGCGGCAGAAAGAGCGGAAGTAACTGCACACCCCCATGTAGTAACACTGTCTGCTGCTGGCGCGGCCAATCTGCAATCTGCCAAAGCAGAACTGGCTGCTTACATCCGCCAGCATGAGGAGCTGCGGCTGGAAGATATTGCGTATACGACTGTATATGGCAGAAGACAACTGCCTTATCGGTTTGCAGCAGTTTGTTCAGATAAGGAAACATTGCTGGCGCAGCTAAATGGTGCTGATGCTTTTGAGGGAGAAAGTAGTACATCGTCTGCTGTATTTCTTTTCCCCGGACAGGGAAGTCAGTTTATTAATATGGCCACTGGGTTATATAATGCCATTGCTGCATTCAAAAAAGATGTAGATGATTGTCTGGTCTTTTTGCAGCAAACCTTCCAGGTAGATTTCAAACCTATATTGTTTGGCGATAACAGCCAGTTGCTGGAAAGAACAGAAAATACACAGGTAGTACTATTTATTGTTGAATATAGCCTGGCCAGGGAACTGCAGCGAACCGGCGTGCAGCCAGTTGCGCTGGTAGGTCATAGTCTGGGTGAATATGTGGCTGCATGCATTGCCGGCTGCTTATCGCTGCACGATGCACTCACGCTCGTATATCATCGTGCACGCCTTATGGGTGCTATGCCTGGTGGTGCGATGGTGTTGGTGCGTGGTAGTCTTGAAGATATCAGGCCACTGTTATTGCATGACGTACATGTATGTGCTGTAAATGCGGCAGATAATATCGTGATTGGTGGCAGGGAAGGGGTGATAGAAGGACAGCTGCAGGCATTGGATGCGCATAAGAAAGAATATATACGGCTGAAGGTGTCACACGCTTATCATACGCCTATGATGCAGGGGGTATTGACGGAGTATGCGAAAGTTCTGTCTACCGTGACCTTTCATCCATTTGAGCAGAAAATATTTTCTACATATACCGGTAGGTTAGCCGGGCCTGAACAGTTCTGTAACCCACAGTACTGGCTTGACCAGATTATGCACCCTGTGCTATTCAAAGAGGCGGTACATGAGGTAACTGCTTATGTGTCTAATCCTGTTTTTATTGAAGTGGGGCCGGGCAATGGATTATCGTCTTTCGTAAAGAGTATTTCAGGTCAGGCGGTAAGCACGGTTAATTTGTTGCCAAGAAATAATCCGGTCAACAAATTTTATGCAGCAAAGGCACAGTTGCTTGTAAAGGGCATCCCCTTTAGTATGCCCCTGCAGCATGATGGAAGGAAGATTTCATTACCCGGATATGTGTTTACGAAAAAGTACTTCTGGAAGCCGCCTTTGCAGGTGCATTATAAAGATTTTATAGAAGCAGGGCAGTCTTACCATGCCGGCAATAATAAATATACCTGCGAAAGACTGAAGACTTCTGTAGAACTGAAACCTGCGCAAAAACTGCCTGAACAGGTACTTACACAGTTGCATGCATTGCATACAAAGTATATACAGGACCTGGAAGCATTGATGGCAACCAGTGAAGTAAGTGCCCGGATTGAGTTCTTTTATAATGACGAGGTGAACACAACCACTACTACGAAGGCCACCATTGGTCAGTCTGTCGTTGCTCCTGTTACACCTGTAGAACAGGCGATTGCCCTGCACTGGAAAGAAGTGCTTGGATATTCAGCCGTGAGTGTACTGGACAATTATTTTGAAGTAGGCGGGAACTCTTTGCTTGCCACCAGGCTGATGACGCGGCTGTCTGATGAGTTTGAGCTGGAACTGACATTTAAAGAGTTGTCAGAATGTTTGACTATCAGAGACCTGGCAGCACTGGTGGAAAGCAGGCAGCGTATTATGAATCTTGTAGAAGAAGGTAATAATGATAATTATCTGGAATTATGAATGTAACGATCTTATTGGAAGAACTGATACAGCACCAGGTAAAGCTGAAAGTGAGTGAAGGTAAGCTGTTGGTGCAGTTACCCGAAGGGGGAATAGATGCCGTGTTGCTGGAAAAACTGAAGCAGCATAAAGAGGCGATAAGGCTGTTGATACTGGATGCCCAAAAGCCCCGTGTAAAACGGCCGGTAATTACCAAACGCAGCGGAGAGCGAAGCAGGGAGGTGCTCTCTCATATGCAGCAACGGTTATGGGTACTGGACCAGATTGAAGGTAGTGCTCATTATAACATATCTAATGCGCTGGTGTTGGAAGGAAACCTTGATACGACTGTTTTCCAGCGGGCATTTAATACCATTCTGGAACGGCATGAGGTGTTGAGAACAGTGTATGAACAGGCGGAAAACGGACAGGTATACCAGGTAATACAGGATGTACAACCGCTGGCGATTGTCTATGATAATCTAAGTGGATTATCGGCCGATGTGCAGCAGGAGAAAATCAGGAAGATACAGCAGGAAGATGCAAAGCAGCCTTTTGACCTCAGGAAGGATGTACTGATCAGGGTAAGGTTGGTGCAGCAGGATGCGCATGCGCATGTAGTGCTGGTGACTATGCATCATATAGCTACCGATGGATGGTCTATCGGGTTGCTGATAAAAGAATTTTGTGCGCTCTATACGGCATATAGCAAGGGAGCGGCTAATCCGCTGCCAGACTTGCCGGTACAATATGCAGACTATGCGGTGTGGCAACAGGAATGGCTGAAAGAGGAGCAGCTGACGGCGCTGAAAAGTTTCTGGTCTGAGCAATTGAAAGAGTTGCCACCGGTGCATAGTTTGCCGCTCGACTTTGCAAGGCCAGCGGTGCAGACCTTCAGGGGGGATACGTTTTACACGCGTATAGACACCAATTTGCTGCAGCAGTTGCAGCGGTTATGTGAGCAGGAAGGGACTACACTGTTTGCCGGATTATATACAGTATTCACCTTGTTGCTGGCGAGATACAGTAATGAAAATGATATTGTAATCGGCACACCCGTTGCCAACCGGGAACAACCCGAAGTCGCAGCCTTGGTGGGCCTGTTTATGAATATGATTGTGCTGAGAACGCGTGTGGCATCCAACGTGAGTTTTATAGACTTGCTCAGACAAAACCGGCAGCTATTGATAGATAGTTATGCGCATCAGCAATTGCCTTTTGATATGTTGGTAGGTACGTTGCAACAGGAAAGGAATGCCGGATACAGTGCGCTTTTCCAGGTAATGATGGTATTACAGAATAATGAGAAGGCAGCTGTGGAGCTACCGGGTGTAGCCCTCAGGCAAATGGGGCAGGTAAAGCCATTTGCGATGTATGATCTGTCGCTGATAGCAGAAGAAAACAGGAATGGATTGTCCCTGGGATGGGAGTATAATACAGACCTTTTCAAGGTGGCTACGATCAAGGGAATGGCGGCCCATTTTGAATTATTGCTTGCATCGCTGCTGGCAGCACCGGAAGGAGATGCGATGCAGGCCAATATGATGTCGGCAGAAGAATTGCAGCTGCTGTCAACATTCAATGACACGGAGCAGGCATATCCTGCGGGTAAAACTATACTTGATTTATTTAAGGAACAGGTGGCCACTCATCCTGAAAAGATACTCGTTAGTTATGAAGATCGCTCGTACACCATTGCAGTGCTGGATGAGGAATCTGACAGGCTTGCCGCCTGGTTGAACGTGAAGAAGGGCGATTTGGTGGGCATTCAGCTTGACAGAAGTGAATATATGCTGCTGGCTATACTGGCGGTATTGAAGGCAGGGGCAGGGTATGTGCCAATAGGCATGGATTATCCTGAAGAGCGGGTGAATTATATTAAGCAGGATGCGCAGCTTGTTCGGTTGATCGATGCAAAATTACTGGCTGACTTTAAGGAGGATGTAGCTTCTGTCGGCACATTTGATGCCCCGGATCCTGGTACAAATGCCTATGCAATTTATACGTCAGGTTCTACGGGGCAGCCCAAGGGAGTGATCAATGACCATGCAGGTTTGTATAACCGTTTGCTATGGATGCGCGATGACCTGGGTATAGGCCCGGATGCGGTGATTATGCAAAAGACGCCTTATACATTCGATGTATCTGTCTGGGAACTATTGATGCCGCTGATTGCCGGGTGCAGACTGGTGTTTGCAGCACCGGAAGGGCATAAGGACCCGCGTTATATACAGGAACTGATTGCCAGAGAGCAGGTAAGTATTATACACTTTGTACCATCGATGCTGGGTATCTTTTTGGAGGAGCTGGATAGCGATAAATGCAGGAGTCTCAGACATGTGGTATGTAGCGGAGAGGCATTGCCATCGGTGATGGTAGAAGCGTTTAAAGCACAGTTGCCGTGGGTACGTATTCATAACCTGTACGGGCCTACAGAAGCAGCAATAGATGTAACCTCGATAGACCTCACTGATGTACAGGGAGTAAGTATAGGAAAGCCTGTTGCCAATACCAAGATTCATATAGTAGATAAGCAGCTGAACCTGCAACCTATAGGAGTAGCGGG
>NZ_JBCNKH010000111.1:0-16696 GCF_039596135.1 Chitinophaga sp. | reverse complement strand
ATTACGAAATAATACGCAAAATTCTTACTGCTTACGAACTTAGAATCGTAGATGCTTCACTGTCTGGTGACTATTGATCAGTGCTTTCAGTGAGTCGATACCGATCTTCAGGTGATTGTTCACGTAATCGGAAGTCACTTTCTTATCGCTTTCCTCTGTCTTTACCCCTTCTGGAATCATAGGTTGGTCAGAAACCAGCAATAATGCACCGGTAGGAATTTTGTTGAAGAAGCCTACTGAAAAGATGGTGGCAGTTTCCATATCCACAGCCATTGCCCTGATCTTTTCCAGGTAGCGTTTGAATTCTACATCATGTTCCCATACACGACGGTTGGTACTGTAGCAGGTACCTGTCCAGTAGTCGCAACCATATTCACGAATGGTGGTGGAAATTGCCTTTTGGAGGGCAAATGAGGGTAATGCAGGTACTTCGGGCGGGAAGTAGTCATTGGAAGTACCTTCACCTCTGATAGCTGCAATAGGCAGGATCAGGTCTCCGATTTTGTTCTTTTTCTTCAGACCTCCACATTTACCAAGGAACAATACTGCTTTGGGCTCGATAGCACTCAGCAGGTCCATTACGGTAGCTGCGCTGGGGCTTCCCATACCAAAATTGATGATGGTAATGTCATTTGCAGTGGCACATTGCATGGGTTTACCAGCGCCAACAATCTTGACATCGTTCCATTCAGCAAATAAGGTGAGGTAATTACTAAAATTCGTGAGGAGGATGTGGGAACCAAAGTTCTCCAGTTTTTCCCCCGTGTAGCGGGGAAGCCAATTAGCTACTATTTCTTCTTTTGTCTTCATAGCCTTTTGACATGCAAATTTACAAAAAATTCCTGAGAAGACTACCTTTGCCCGATGATTACCATCGAATTTCCCCCTCCTGACTTCAAAATCATCACTGAAAACGATAAAGACCTGATCTTCGATCGTTTCCGGAAAAAATACGTAGTGCTCACGCCCGAAGAGTGGGTACGCCAGAATTTTCTGAATTATCTTGTAACCTCCCTCAAATACCCGGCAGCCTTGATTGGTATTGAAAAAGAGATCTACCTGGGAGAGCTGAAAAAACGCTACGATATTGTTGTATTTAACAAAAACCACCAACCCTGGATGATCGTGGAGTGCAAGGAAATGGGGATTTCCCTTAGCCAGGCTACTTTAGAACAGATTGTACGCTATCATATGGTATTACCAGCCGCTTACCTGGTAATCACTAACGGGGTCAATACCTGGTGCTGTGAACATAATGTAACTGCCGGTCGTTGGGATTTTATTGAAATGCTGCCATCACACCAATAAAAAAAGACGTACCCTTGCGGATACGTCCTTTTGTAAATATGCTGTATTCCATCAAGGGAAAATACCCAGTTGTTCGTAAGCAGCACCTACTTTATCAATTGCGCAGATATAAGCTGCAGTACGCATATCGTGTACATCCGGATGGTTCACCATGATCTCACGTACTTCGTGCAAAGCGGCATGCATGGTTTCTTCCAGACCGGAATATACCAGGTCTACTTCGTCCGCACCGTGTGCAATGAATTTCCTTTCTCTTTCTGACACGCTCTTTCCTGTCAGGTCTTCAATTACACCCAGGATGTGAATGTTCATATTCTCATCAAAGCGCTTGCCCAGACGACCATAACGCACATGGCTAAGGTTCTTGAGCCACTCAAAGTAAGATACGGTCACACCACCGGCATTCAGGAACATATCCGGCACTACAATCACACCTTTCTTATTCAGGATCTCATCTGCTTCCGGTGTAATTGGACCATTCGCAGCTTCACCGATAATACGGGCTTTAATATTGGCAGCATTGCCTTTGTGGATCACATTTTCCAGTGCAGCAGGGATCAGGATATCACAATCCATCTCCAGACCGTCTGTATTTTTCGCCAGGGTTTGTGCACCTGGGAAGTTAATGATTGAACCAGTTTCGTTTCTGTGTTTTAATACTTTGTCAGGGTCCAGACCTTTTTCGTTGTAGATCGCACCATCGTATTCGATCAGGCCTACGATGATGGAACCTGCTTCGTGGAAGTATTTAGCAGCATGATAACCTACGTTACCCATACCCTGTACGATCACCCTTTTGCCAATAAGACCTGGCTCCAGGCCGACCTTCTTCATATCTTCCTTGATATTACACAACTCCTGCAAACCATAGAATACCCCCAGACCGGTCGCTTCCTTACGACCTCTTACACCGCCCTGTGAAACCGGTTTACCGGTCACACAGCCATAACCATCTATTTCACCCGGACGAAGGCTCATATAAGTATCCAGGATCCAGCTCATTTCCCGTTCACCGGTTCCATAGTCAGGAGCAGGTACGTCGATACCAGGGCCGATAAAGTTTTTCTTTACCAGTTCGGCGGTGTAACGACGGGTAATGTTTTCCAGCTGGAATGGGGAATAATTGCGGGGATTGATTTTGATACCACCTTTTGCACCGCCAAAGGGCACGTTTACGATGGCACATTTGTAAGTCATCAGGGAGGCAAGGGCCATTACCTCATCCTGGTCTACTTCTTCACTGAAGCGGATACCACCTTTACAAGGAAGTTTGTGGTGTGAGTGCTGTACACGATAGGCTTCGATTACTTCAATGTTATCACCTACGCGTACGGGGAATTTCATACGGTAAACGGCATTACAAGCTTTAATCTGCTCCAGAATGCCTTTTTCCCATTTCGTGAAACCTGCGGCTTTGTCAAAGCTTTTTTCAACGTTCTGAAAGAAGCTTATGTGCTGTTCTTGCGCCATAAAAAAACTGTTTTGGTATAAATATGTAGTTGGACTTAATAAAGTCTTAGAGGGTATCAGCACGTTCCTTACGCTCCAGCTTACTGATCTTCCGGTCCAGGCGTACTAAAAAAATCACAATGCCTATAAAGATGATCAGCAGGACTCCTACTACCACATATATCTTGCCATTGCTACGAAAAAATTCATTTACCGGTCCAGTCTCCGTATCCTGTTGTTGCAATGTCGGCTCCTGTCCAAAAGTCAGCAGGGAAACTAATAATAACAAACAGGTACAGCAGAAAGAAATCGCTTTGTTAATCATTTAAAAATATTTTTTAACTCTAATTTTTTGTAGCGCACCACGAGGGTATAAATCCAGACACTCAGCAAAACCCAGCCAATAAATGCAGGATAAAGCACCGTCTTCATACTGCCATCGGTATCTTTTGAGGCAAATGTAGGAGAGCCGGCAGCACCAGGGTGAAGGGAATCCACCATGCGTGGGATGATATATGTTAAGGGAATCAACAAAGCAAATGCGAAAATGTTAAACACGGCAGAGATACGTGCACGCTTATCAATATCCGGGATGGACATGCGCAGTACCAGGTAAGCCATATATATGAGCAATGCAACAGCGGTGAGCTGTTGTTTGGCATCATTCGTAATTGTTCCGCCCCAGGTATAGGTCGCCCACAGTGTACCGGTACAGAAGCCCAGTATACCGAAGAATACCCCTACACTACCGGCTGCACCAGCCAGGGCATCTTTCTTCAAATCGTATTTTGTGAGGTACAGCAGGGAATTCGCTACCGAAATGCTGAACATGGTATACATACACATCCACATTGGTACGTGGAAAAAGAGTCCCCGGGATGATTGCTGATTTGTACCTATAATGGGTATATTAATAGTAAAACCTGCAATTATAGTGTATATGAGAAGTATTACCGCTAAAGCTTTCCACCAGTGCTTTGCCATTGTTTTAAACGACTAAATGAGTGGCAAACCTACAACAAAATTCTAATCCTTCCATAAAAAAGGAAATAGAATCAGGGACAAGCCAACTATGAGTATATCCATGGCTCCCAGCATGAGGAACATCTTGGGCAGACCGGGCTGATAAACAGTGATAAATGAGGATCGGGCAATATTTGACAACATGGTTAGCAAGGGGAGCATGATCGGGAACCCCATGATTGCCATCAAGGCAGCATTCTGGTTTGCCTGGGCCGCTATAGCTGCCAGCATGGTAAACAACAGGGAAAGACTGAGACCTCCCAGCATGATCACCCCCAGAAAATACCAAACATTGATAATCGGGTTGCCCATGAAAAGGATGCAGCAAACCAGGGTAATGACGCTCATGATCGCCATGAGCAGGATATTATATATCAGCTTGGCAATGATGAAGTTGCGGGGATGTACCAGTGAGTAAAAATACAACAGCCGGCCCCGGTTTTCCTGCAGAAAACTCTTGGCAATCGCATTGACTGATACAAATAACTGTACTACCCAGAAAAGGGCATTCCATGTCTTTTCTTCGGGTTTGCCTATCATCAGGTTAATGACAAATACCGTAGAAATGATATAGAGCAGTACCCCATAAAGCGCATATTTCTGACGTAATTCCAGTAATATGTCTTTTTTTACCAGGGTAATTGTTTGTTGGAATGCGGTCGATTTCATGAGGGGGCAAAGATACCTTATATTCGCTTTTATGAAAAAAATACTGGTAGCCAATCGCGGCGAAATCGCACTACGAATTATGCGATCTGCACGGGAAATGGGTATTGCCACAGTGGCGGTGTATTCTGAAGCTGACCGGACCATGCCCTTTGTACAATATGCTGATGAAGCTATCTGTATAGGCCCTGCCCCATCCAGCCAATCCTACCTGCAAATCGAAAAGATTATAGCAGCAGCAAAACAATCCGGTGCAGATGCCATCCATCCGGGCTATGGATTTCTGAGCGAAAATGCCCGTTTTGCGGAAGCGGTGACTGCCGCCGGTATTACTTTTATTGGTCCCAGTGCCTACTCCATTGAAATGATGGGTAGCAAACTGGCCGCTAAACAAGCCGCCCAGCAATTTGGCGTACCTATGGTACCTGGTACTGAAACACCCCTGCGAAGTCTCGAAGAAGCACAGGAAGTCGTGAAAAAGACCGGATTCCCTATTCTCATCAAAGCCTCTGCCGGTGGTGGTGGCAAGGGTATGCGAGTGGTAAATGCAGCATCAGAACTGGAAGAACAGATCCGGATGGCCAAAAGTGAAGCTATGAGTGCCTTTGGCGATGATGCTGTATTCATTGAAAAATATGTAGGCGCTCCCCGGCACATTGAAATACAAATCCTGGGCGACCAGCATGGCAATTACGTCTATCTCTTTGAACGTGAATGCTCTATACAACGCCGTCACCAAAAGCTGATCGAAGAAGCTCCCTCTGCCTGCCTGACACCGAACGTCCGGTCCGCCATGGGCAAATGCGCCCTCGATGTAGCCAAAGCCTGTAATTATTATGGTGCCGGTACTGTGGAGTTCCTGGTAGATGAACAATTGCAGTTTTATTTCCTGGAAATGAACACCCGCCTGCAGGTGGAGCACCCGGTTACAGAAATGATTACAGGACTGGACCTGGTAAAAGAGCAAATCAAGATAGCCAGAGGGGAAAAATTATCCTTTTTACAGGAAGACCTGACAATAAATGGTCATGCGATTGAGTTAAGGATCTGTGCAGAAGACCCTGCCAGCAATTTCCTGCCGGATACAGGTACCCTTGAAACTTACGTACGCCCTCAGGGATATGGGATCAGGGTGGATGATGGCTATGAGGCAGGCATGGATATACCTATATATTATGATCCTATGATTGCCAAACTCATTGCCTGGGGAGCTAACAGGGAAGAAGCGAGAGAAAGGTTGCTGCGCGCCATTGCTGAATACCAGGTAAAAGGGATTCAGACCACTTTACCTTTTGGCTCCTGGGCATTGCAACAACCCGCATTCATCAATGGGCAGTTCGATACCAATTTCATAGGCAAATACTTTACGCCACAGTCTTTGGAATGCCCTTCGCCAGATGCAGCCAGGGCTGCAGCGCTCCTGGCCGTACAGGTATGGCAGGAGGAACTGCGAAAAGCACAACAACAGCCTGTAAACCAGGCGGCAGGCAAATGGAAAACCCGTCGCTAATGGCATTGATGCCGTCTCATCCATTCTATTGAAAACCATTAAATTGTTAAGATAATTCTAAAGCGCGATTCAGTAACGGTAAAACGTACTAGTTTTGTTATTGTATATTTCTTTTATGAGACGGTTTATTTTATTAGTTATTTCGTTTTTTTACCGCCCATTTGCCAAAGTGATGCCCTTTCAGACCTTCCGCTATCTTGCTTGTGGCGGAGGTAATACGGTGTTGGATATATGTTTATATTACATCAGCTATCACTACATACTGAAAGAACAAGATGTAGTTCTACCTTTTATCACTATACAGGCACACATCGCAGCCTTGTTCATGGCCCTTGCCATTACCTTTCCCACAGGTTTCCTGCTGAGCAAATACATCGTATTCTCTGAATCCAACCTGAGAGGCCGGATACAGCTGATCCGTTATTTTATGCTGGTAGGTACCTGCCTGCTGCTGAACTATGCATTCATGAAATTATTTGTAGACTACCTGCACTTTTATCCCACTCCAGCCAAGATACTGACTACCTGCTTTGTGGTAATATTCAGTTACCTGACACAGAAGAAATTCACATTCAAGGTTAAAGTTGCAAAGTAAAGACTACGATTCGTAATAACAGTGCCTGCAGCGGGGTTCGTACAGGTCGGTTTCTCCTAACAATACGGTGTGCTTATCGGCTGATTTCCGGTAAGAATAATTGGCGATGTTGCCACATTTCACACAGATGGCGTGCAGCTTGGTGATGTAATCTGCCTTAGCCAGCAAAAATGGCATCTGCCCAAATGGCTTGCCCTGGTAATCCATATCCAGGCCTGCCACAATTACACGAATCCCGCGTAATGCCAGCTGGTCGCATACTTCCATTAATTCGCCATCAAAGAACTGGGCTTCGTCTATGCCCACGACATCCACGTCCTGCGCAAGCAGCAAAATCTGTTGTGAGTTCTCCAGAGGGGTGCTTATTATTCTGCTTTCATCGTGAGAAACAATATGTTGTACATCATAGCGGGTATCTATGAGCGGCTTAAATATTTCAACTTTTAAATTGGCAATGCGGGCCCTTTTTAATCTCCTGATCAACTCCTCCGTTTTTCCAGAAAACATTGAGCCACAGATCACTTCTATCCAACCCCTTCGCCCTCCTGCAAGAGAAGGTTCAATAAACATAATATACTATTTTGATTTACAGTTAATTAAAATGGTATAACTTCATGCAAATAAAATAAATTCTCCCATACTACGTTAACAATTAGCGCATGGAACGCATTTTGCATTAAATTATTTTTTTTTGCGATTATGGAAAAAATAAGTGCATTAATTGACAAGTTACAGGAATTAAAGACGACTGGCGCGACCCTGCAGTCCATATCATATTATGTACAATTATTGCAGGCGGAAATTCTTCATGCCCGTAGCCTCGAAAGAGAACGGGAAAGAGAATTACAACGCAGACAGAGTCATATTGCTGTCATTATGCCGGGAGCCCCTATAGCTGAACCGGAAATTCCAACAGCCTCCAATGGCAACATAACCGCCCCGCAATTTAAGCCATCTGAGCCAATACCAGTTGTTGAATATAAACAACCTGAACCACCAGCTCCTGAGCCGGTAAATATTATTGAACCTGCACCAGTTGTAAATCAACCTATTGCAGAGAAAACACCTGAACCGGAATCACTAAGAGCGTATCAGGCCCCAATACCTGCACAGGAGTCCTTGAAAGCATATCAATCACCTGCCCCCACACAGGACGTGCTGAAAGCCTATCAGTCGCCCATACCTGAACAGGATGCCCTGAAAGCTTACCAAACACCAACTCCGGCTCCTGAGCCACCAGTAGCTTACCAGCCACCTGCGCCCGCTCCCGCTCCGGAACCAACACCTGCACCGGCACCGACTCCAGCTCCCAAAGAAGAAGAAAAACAACCTGTGTTCATCACTCTCTTTGGTGATCATAGCCAACCAGTTGTCAGTGCATCCAGGCCTGAAAGGACTGAAAAGCCCGAAACCAATGGTATTCACTCAGAGCTGAAAGAACTGAATCAGAAAGTAGCACAAAATATTCCTTCCCTGAATGACCGCCTGCGTCAAAGTCATTCAGAGATAGGCGACCGCTTCAACGAGCTGCCTGTCAAAGACCTGCGCCAGGCCATCGGGATCAATGACAAATTCCAGTTCATCCAGGAACTGTTCCGTGGTGATGTAGACACTTACGAGCGCTCCGTCAAGACTATCAACGAGATGCACTCATTGCAGGATGCGGAATATTGGATAGAAAGAGAGTTGAAAATCAGGCAGGGCTGGGTAGATGATAATCGTGCCGTTCGCCAGTTCTATGCCTTGGTGAAAAAACGTTTCTCCTGAATATAAGCCAGAATTTTCCCCGTAGCTCCCTTATTATCGGCCACAAAACGGCCGGCGGCATTGCCTGTCTGCATACAGCGGGCATCATCTTCCAGTAGGGATTCCATTACTGACGTCAATGCACTCACATCAGCAATGGTCGCACCACCGCCAGCCGCCAGTAATGCAGCCGCTTCCGGATATTTATGGAATACAGGACCAAATATCACCGGTTTGCTATAAGTAGCCGGCTCCAGGATATTATGAATGCCATCTTTCCCAAATCCCCCACCAATAAAGGTGACGCGGGCATAACGATATAACAGGGACAACAGACCTATATTATCAATTATCAGCACATTGCCCCCTCCTCCCTGCGAGTAACGGACAGCACCGGGAAACAGTGACTGCACCTGTTTAATATG
The DNA here is from genome assembly GCF_039596135.1 of Chitinophaga sp. GTDB lineage: Bacteria > Bacteroidota > Bacteroidia > Chitinophagales > Chitinophagaceae > Chitinophaga. The sequence continues at coordinate 7,974 of NZ_JBCNKH010000111.1, read as the reverse complement.
CGCATCATGAATTTCATGGGGCGCCAGTATAAGACAACGACCTGGTTTTGCATTTGTACTCCACCATTCAGCCAGCACCTGTTCATCCGCTTCCCAGGTACTCCCTGCTATTACGGCTTTACGGCCATCGATAAAGCGCTCAATAGCCGGCAAGGAAGCCGGCTCCTGCAAAAGCGCCCATACCCTGTCAAAACGTGTATCTCCAGCCAGGCTGGTTCTTTCAATGCCTAATTGCCGGATCAGATCCAGCGAATCCTGGTTTTGCACAAAAATCCAGTCAAACTGCCGGAGCAACTGTCTGAACATGCCACCATATGGCTTGAAAAATAACTGGTTAGGTCTGAAAATACCGGAAACAAGCAATACCGGGATCTTCCTTTTGGATAGGGCTGTCAGGAAATGATACCAGAACTCATATTTAATAAAGATTACCAGTGTGGGACGTACAATGTCCAGGAAATCCCTGGCATTGCCGGCAGTATCCAACGGGAGATAGCAGACATAATCGGCTCCCTGGTAATTCTTACGTACCTCGTAACCGGACGGAGAATAGAAGGTCAGCAGGATACGACAGTGGGGGTATTGCACCCGGATGGCCTCCAGCACAGGTCTCCCCTGTTCAAATTCACCCAGCGAGGCAGCATGCACCCAAATGAGGGGGCCGGTACCTCCCAGCTGTTCTTTCATTCGTTCCCGCCAGTGACGGCGGCCTTCAATCCAACGTTTAGCCTTGACATTGCCAGTGGCAGCGGCCAGCCCTACTCCAGCCCGGTATGATTGTATTCCTATATTATATATGGCGTTTCCCAGCATTCTGATGACGTACTTGTACTGAATTTTTTAACAGGGGCAAAGATACTGCCCATCCTATGTCAAAATTTGTAAATTTGCTCACTTTAAACAAAATATCTATCCCAGACATGGTACCGATTCAAATGGTGGATCTCAAACGCCAATACAACAAGATAAAACCGCAGGTAGACGCTGCTATGGCGGAAGTTTTAGAAAGTGCAGCTTATATTAATGGTGCGCCGGTACAGAAATTTACGTCGGCTCTGCAAGACTACCTGGGAGTGAAGCATGTAATTCCCTGCGCCAACGGTACCGATGCATTACAGATCGCCATCATGGCGCTGGACCTGCAGCCTGGTGATGAAGTCATTACACCATCCTTTACCTTTATTGCTACAGCTGAGGTAATTGCCCTGCTGCAGCTTAAACCCGTTTTCGTTGATGTAGACCCGAAGACTTTCTGTCTTGACCCGGTGGCAGTTGAAAAGGCCATTACACCAAAAACCAAAGCAATCGTTCCTGTGCACCTGTATGGCCATAGCGCTGACATGGAGCCAATCATGAAAATTTCCCGCAAGCACAATATTCCTGTTATCGAAGATAACGCCCAGGCGATCGGTGGTACTTACACCTTCTCCGACGGAACTGTGAAGAAAACTGGTGCTATCGGTCAGATAGGCTGTACTTCCTTCTTCCCTTCCAAAAACCTGGGTTGCTATGGTGATGGCGGCGCCCTGTTCACAAACGACGACGCCCTGGCTGCCAAGATCAAAATGATCGCCAACCACGGACAGTCTGCCCGTTATTATCATGATGTAGTGGGTATTAATTCCCGCCTGGATACGCTGCAGGCAGTGGTATTAAATATCAAGCTCCCGCTGCTGGATGAGTATATCAAAGCCCGTCGTGCAGTGGCCGATGCCTATGATGCAGCATTTGCCAACCATCCTAAGATTACGATTCCTTACCGTGCGGCAAACAGCTACCATGTATATCACCAGTATACTTTACAAATCGAAGGTGCTGACCGTCTTGCACTTCAACAATATTTAGCAGAGCAGCAAGTTCCTGCCATGATTTATTATCCTGTACCTGCTCATAAGCAAAAGATGTTCGCCAATTTTGGTGGCGCTAATTTTAACCTGCCTATTACAGACTCTCTGACATCCAAAGTGATCTCTTTACCGATCCACACAGAAATGGATGCAGACCAATTGAATCACATTATTCACTCCGTTCTTTCATTTTTAAATCAAACCTCCAAATGAAAATTACAGTAGTAGGCACCGGGTATGTAGGGTTGGTCACTGGTACTTGCTTCGCTGAAACCGGTAACGATGTTACATGTGTTGACATTGATGCTGCTAAGGTGAACAAGTTGTCCGGCGGACAAATCACTATTTACGAGCCCGGCCTGGAAAAATTATTTGAACGTAACCTCAAAGAAAATCGTCTGCAGTTCACTACTGACCTGGCAGCCGGTGTGAAAGACGCTGAAGTGATCTTTCTTGCACTTCCTACCCCTCCCGGTGAAGACGGCTCTGCAGATCTTTCTTACATTCTGAAAGTGGCTGAGCAACTGGGTAACATCATTACAGACTACAAGGTTATTGTAGACAAAAGTACAGTACCGGTAGGCACTGCCGAAAAAGTTCAGGCGACTATTGCCAAAAACTGCAAGTGTGAATTCGATGTGGTGTCCAACCCCGAGTTCCTGCGCGAAGGTGTGGCTGTAGATGACTTCATGAAACCTGACCGCGTGGTAATTGGTACCCGCTCAGAAAGAGCCCGCAAAGTAATGGGCGACCTGTTCGGACCATTCGTTCGCCAGGGTAATCCCATCCTGTTTATGGATGAAAAATCAGCAGAACTGACTAAATACGCTGCGAACTCGTTCCTCGCTACCAAGATCTCTTTCATGAACGAAATCGCCATCCTGTGCGAAAAGCTGGGTGCCGACGTAGACATGGTACGCCGTGGGGTGGGTAGCGATGACCGTATCGGCAAGCGCTTCCTGTTCCCTGGTATTGGTTACGGCGGTAGCTGCTTCCCTAAGGATGTACAGGCACTGGTGAAATCTTCAGAAGATGTAGCCTATGATTTCAGAATCCTGAATGCAGTAATGGACGTAAATGAAAAACAGAAACTGTTCCTGTTGCCAAAAATCAATGCGTTCTTTGACAACGACCTGAAAGGTAAACACTTTGCACTGTGGGGCCTGGCCTTCAAGCCCAATACCGATGATATCCGCGAAGCACCAGCTTTGTATATCATAGATGCACTGGTGGCCGCAGGTGCTACTGTGACGGTACATGACCCTGAAGCTATGGAGAATGTAAAAAGACTGCTGGGAGATAAGATATCTTACGCAAGTCATCAGTACGACTGCTTAAACAATGCTGATGCATTGGTGATAGCAACTGAATGGAGCGTATTCAGAACCCCTGACTTCGAAAAAATCAAGTCAACACTGAAAAACCCGCTCATCTTCGACGGTCGTAACCTGTTTGACGTGGCCAGGATGCAGGAACTAGGCTTTCACTATGAGAGCGTAGGCCGTACAGCTGCTACTATTTAACATTCAACCAAAATATTGTATGGACAAAAAAAGAATTCTGATCACTGGTGCCGCAGGTTTCCTGGGTTCGCACCTCTGTGATCGCTTCATAAAAGAAGGTTACCAGGTAGTTGGAATGGATAACCTCATCACCGGTAATCTCAGGAACATCGAACACCTGTTCCCATTGCCGGAATTTGAATACTACCATCATGATGTCAGCAAATTCGTGCACGTATCCGGCAAGTTGGATTATATCCTGCATTTTGCCTCTCCTGCGAGCCCGATTGACTACCTGAAAATGCCGATCCAGACCCTGAAAGTAAGCTCCCTCGGCACTCACAATCTGCTAGGTCTTGCCAAGGAGAAGAAAGCGAGGATCCTGGTTGCGTCCACTTCCGAAGTGTATGGTGACCCATTGGTACACCCGCAGACAGAAGAATACTGGGGCAATGTGAATCCAATAGGTCCACGTGGGGTGTATGATGAAGCGAAACGCTTTATGGAATCCATCACTATGGCCTATCACAATTTTCACGGTGTAGAAACACGCATTATCCGCATCTTCAATACTTATGGTCCGAGAATGCGCCTCAATGACGGCCGTGCATTGCCTGCATTCATGAGCCAGGCATTGACCGGGCAGGACCTGACCGTATTCGGAGACGGCTCTCAGACCCGTTCTTTCTGCTATGTGGACGACCTGGTAGAAGGCATTTACCGCCTCCTGCTGAGCGATTACCACTTACCGGTAAACATCGGAAATCCGGCAGAGATTACACTGAAAGAATTTGCGGAAGAGATCATAGCGCTGACCGGTGCCAATCAAAAACTCGTGTACCAGCCATTGCCTAAGGATGATCCGAAGCAACGTAAGCCAGACATTACAAAGGCACAGGAGATACTGGGCTGGTCTCCTAAAGTGGATAGAAAAGAAGGTCTGCGCATCACGTACGAATACTTCAAAGAAGCTCTTAACAAATAAATAACTCAACGCGGGTTACAGACTACGAATGGCCGGTTGTATACTTATTACAATCGTTATTCGTATTTTGTAACCCGTAATTTATTATATATGAACCATACCATCTTAATAACCGGGGGTGCTGGATTTATTGGATCTCATGTAGTGAGATTATTTGTCAATAATTATCCGCAATATAAGATCGTCAATCTTGACGCGCTGACCTACGCCGGTAACCTGGAAAACCTGAATGACATCAAGGATAAACCCAACTACACTTTTGTAAAGGGCGATATTACTGACGAAACTTTTATTGATGAGCTGTTCCAGGAATATACTTTTGATGGTGTAATACACCTGGCTGCAGAGAGCCATGTAGACAGGTCTATCATGGACCCGCTGGCATTCATTAAGACCAACGTAATGGGTACCGCTACCCTGCTGAATACCGCCAGAAAATACTGGAAAGACAATTTTGAAGGCAAACGCTTCTATCACATCTCTACCGATGAAGTGTACGGTAGCCTGGGCCGGGAAGGATTCTTCACAGAAGAAACGCCTTATGATCCACGCTCTCCTTACTCCGCCTCCAAAGCCAGCTCCGACCACTTCGTAATGGCATGGTACCATACCTACCACCTGCCTGTAGTGATCTCCAACTGCTCTAACAATTATGGTTCCCACCATTTTCCAGAGAAGCTGATTCCGCTGGCTATCCACAATATCAAAAATAACAAGCCTGTACCTGTATATGGTAAGGGTGAAAACATACGCGACTGGCTCTTCGTTGAAGACCACGCCCGCGCTATCGACACCATCTATCATAAAGGCAGAATCGGGGAAACATATAATATCGGTGGTTTTAATGAGTGGAAGAACATCGACCTCATTAACCTTCTCTGCATCATCATGGACAAGAAACTGGGACGCGCGCCCGGTACCTCCGCAGGACTGATCACTTTCGTGAAAGACCGTGCAGGCCACGACCTTCGCTATGCCATCGATGCCACCAAACTGAACAAAGAACTGGGCTGGTATCCTTCCCTTCAGTTCGAAGAAGGACTGGAAAAAACCGTAGACTGGTACCTCGCCAACGAAGAATGGCTGGAACACGTAACCAGCGGCGCTTACCAGGAATATTACAGTGACCAATACCAGAAAAGATAATACAATATGCCATTTACAACGACACCGATTCCCGATTTGTTAGTGTATGAACCTAAAGTACATCATGATAATCGTGGTTATTTTTTTGAAAGCTATTCGGAACGGGTATTTAAAGATGCCGGCCTTGATCTGAACTTCATCCAGGACAACCAGGCACGTTCTACCTACGGCGTATTGCGTGGATTGCATTATCAGCTGGAACCATATGCACAGACCAAACTGATCAGGGCACTGGAAGGTAAGATCCTGGACGTGGTGGTTGATATCCGCACCGGCTCTCCTACCTATGGTCAGTCTTATTCTATAGAACTCTCTGCCGAAAATAAGCTGCAACTGCTGGTGCCTAAAGGCTTTGCTCATGGCTATGTAGTACTGAGCCCTACTGCAGAGGTAATGTATAAAGTAGATAACTTCTACCACAAAGCCAGTGAAGGTGGTATCATCTATAATGATCCTGCGCTGAACATTGACTGGCAGATAGACCTGAAGGATGCCATCGTATCTGATAAGGACCAGATCCTGCCTACACTGGCAAACTGCACACATAATTTTGCATATAATAAACCCACTGAATAATATGAAGACAGTGCTGATCACCGGCGCCAATGGGCAGCTAGGACAGGCTTTGAAGCAAATAGCAGGAGATTATCCAGCCTTCAGTTTTTTATATACAGACTATGCTGAGCTGGATATAACAAATGAAGAAGCAGTAGCTGAATTTTTCTCTCAACAGGAAATTCATGCCTGCATCAATTGTGCTGCCTACACAGCGGTAGACAAAGCTGAATCTGAAGAGGAAAAGGCTTTCAAACTTAACTTCGAAGCGGTAATGCACCTGGCTAACGCTTGCCTGGCGCACAATGCAAGGTTCATCCAGATATCAACTGACTATGTATTCGACGGTAAAAAGAATACCCCTTATACTGAAGAAGACGATACAGATGCACAAAGCATTTACGGCAGTTCCAAACTGCGCGGCGAAGCAACAGCGCTGGGTATTAATGAAGATACCATCGTGATCCGCACCGCCTGGTTATATAGCCAGTATGGTGTGAACTTCGTAAAGCGTATGCGTGAGCTGATGCAGGAGAAAGACAGCCTGAACGTGGTATTTGACCAGGTAGGTACACCTACCTATGCCGTAGATCTGGCGCAGGTACTGCTGTCAGTACTGAGCAAAGCCATTGATGCACCTGGTACCCTGGGTGGTGTATACCATTACAGCAACGAAGGAGTGGCCAGCTGGTACGACTTCGCAATTGCCATCAGGGATCTGAGTAGCCTGAGCTGCAATATTCAACCCGTCACCTCTGATAGGTACCCTACAGCAGCCAAACGCCCGGCTTACAGCGTTTTCAACAAACAAAAGATCAAGGATACATTCGGACTGGAAGTTCCGTACTGGAAAGAAAGTCTGGCGGTATGCCTGCAACATCTATAAAGCAACAGCCCTTCGCAATATGCGAAGGGCTGTTTTTATTTCTATTTCTTAAAGGCCGTAATCTGCATACTTCCTAACAGCGAACCTCCTCTTTCAGAGTTTGTTTTTACAATCCCGAATCCCGGTGCAAACCATTCAGTAGCATTTACATCCAGGTCCATCGGGAAATTGGTCCCCATCATCTGCACAGACAATCCCAGTTTATAAGAGATCTTAAAGCATTCCCACGTACCGGCAGGGGTTGTGACCTTCTCCTTTCCCACTATCTTGCGGTCACTCACCTTCAGGGTCATGCTGATTTCCATACCGTTCATATTGCCGCTCATCTGCTTTTCACCACCTGGCAGGGTTTGCCCTTCTTTAAGGGTAGCAGGATAAGAAAGAAAAACCTCATCGCTACCTGCTTCCATTTTCATATTCTGTAGCTGTGGAATGTTCGGCATTGCCATTTGCATATCCAGCAGTATTTCGGAGCCGGTGCACTTAAATTTTCCTTTCCCGGTGGAGAGGTCTTTGCCATTTGCATCTTTGAGGGTGGTAGAGAAATTGGAACTGATCACATTGGCAGTTCTGTTGACATTCAATACCTTCTCGATATTCTTAGCCACCAGTTCACTCTTGCCGTCATAGATACTCATTTCTACTTCTGCATTGTTCTGCAAAAAGTAGTAACTCTTACAATCCTGTTGCTGACCATATAATAATTGTGCCGCCAGTACCAGTGGCGCAGCAAAAAACATTTTTTTCTTCATACTGCGAGATATATGCTATTATTTTATCACATGAAGGTACGAATTTCCCCCAGTTCCGGGTTTTAGGGCAAAAGCAATCCCTTTTGCCACTGCCTAATTTCTGGTTAATTTCTTACGTTTGCAAAAATTATCCCAATAAATCATGAACCTGATAGAAGAATTAAGATGGCGGGGAATGTTGCAGGATATTATGCCCGGCACTGAGGAACAATTACAGAAAGAGATGACCACAGCCTACGTGGGCTTCGATCCTACTGCAGATTCCCTGCACGTAGGTAGCCTGGTTCCCATCCTGCTGCTG
>NZ_JBCNKH010000110.1:0-16807 GCF_039596135.1 Chitinophaga sp. | reverse complement strand
CCACATAAATGTTTTGTCCCGTAAAATCGGTAACTTTAAGTGTTTTTGTAAACATGGCTCAGAGATTTTGTAATTAAAGTTACAGCTCATCTCAAAGCCATGTTTTCTTTTTCAAACATACGAACTCTTACTTTAGAAATACAGGCTGTTTTGGACGTTTTCGCTGGTATGTCGGGTTCATGCTGCGGGGACGAAGGCATCTAAGATCCAGGCTGGATTCCAAAGTTCACGATAGTTGGCAATTTTCCCTTCCCGCAGTGTAATACGGCCCATGTAGATCTGCTGGTACTTCTTGCCAGTAGTAGTCACCAGGGCGCTTCCTTCGAACTCTACAAATACCGTATCAGGGTCAGCGGTAGCCGAGAATACCAGGTTAGTAAAGCTCCAGTTGGTGGCGCTTTGGGTTACGTAAGCTATGTATTCCGTAATAGCGTCTCGTCCTGCTATCTGGCTGGCATAGGGGGCGGGTGCAAAAGGGTACTCGTGCACGGCGTCCGCAGTCCATAGGTTGGCGTAAGCCTCCCGTGTCATGGCAGGGTCGGTAAACATAGCAAGGTGCATTCGAAATAAACGTTCGGCGGTGATGATTGAGTTCATAATCTTTAACTGTTTTATTATTACCTGACAAAACTACACGTGAGATGCTATAACTTTGATATGTGTTACATAAAGGATACCGGTAACAAAAAGGATACTATGGTGAACAAAAAACGCTGTTTAACGCCAGCCACCGACGACGAATGCAGAAGGGCGAGACTCAGTCTTCAGGACACGCTGGACGTAGTAGGCGGCAAATGGAAATTGGTACTGATCTCCATGTTGAGAGGTGGTAAGTTAAAGTTCCGGGAACTGTCCAGGGAAGCCGGGATATCTCCCCGAATATTATCTAAGGAATTGAAGGAAATGGAAATGAATGGCCTGGTTACCCGGACAGTTCTGAACACCAAACCCATCATGGTGGAGTATGAACTGACCCCCTATAGTAATACGCTTTCGGAGGTGATAATTGCCATGCATGAATGGGGGAAGATGCATCGCCAGAAAATGATTGAACAGAAGTCAACTGGACCTGGCTCGCTGTAGTGTACTGGCGGGAGTAGGTATTCTAATAAAAAAGCCCTTCAAATCAAAGATTTGAAGGGCTTCGTTTTACTTTTTGATCACTTTAAAAGATCTCACCCAACCAGCTCCGCTAACTTTTACAACATACATATTGGGTGGAAGCTTTGCTCCAAACTCCAATCTGTTGTTGACGGCTGCGGGCCTTATGGTTTCAACTACTTTGCCTGATATATCGATAATTTCAACGACCGTTATCTTTTCTGATTTTCCTACCGAAAGGTTGAATGTTGAGGCGGATGGGTTGGGATATACTGTTACCTGGCCTGGTATTGTGGATGCAGCTAATCGTGCACCTGATAATGTAACAGCAGTCCATTGCTGGTTATTACTACTGCTTGTGCTCCACTGCCCTAAATCGGCACCACTGGTTGTTTGCCCCAATCCATCGAGATATAAGCCGGTAGCTCTGTTCTTAAACTTCACATAGTTGCCTGCGGTCTCCTTTGTCCATTGCTGATTGTTACTGCTACTGCTGGCCCATTGACCTGCGATGGATCCATTGGAAGTTCTGCCCATGCCGTCAATATATAATCCTGTAGCGCGGTTTTTAATTTTTACATAACTGCCGGCTGTTTCCAATACCCATTGCTGGTTATTACTACTATTACTATTCTGTTGAGAGCAGTTGGCACCATTGCTGGTTCGGCCCACTCCATCGATCAATAACCCGGTAGCGCGATTTACCAGTGTGACGTAAGTTGTAGTAGTGCCACCACTACCTTGCATAATTGCATTGATAACACCCTGGTCAGTGGCGGCTCCTGTACTGCGGTTGAATAAACCAAAGTCAGTGGCCCCATTATCCCAGTAAACAGGGATCATTCCCTTACTTTTTGCGGAGTTTACAAGGTATTTATTGAAATACTCTCTTGAGGCCAGGTGAAGTGATAAATCTGCAGGATCAGACCGTTTGATAGTACCAAACTCACCAATGATGACAGGAATTCCTTTGTCTACAAACTTTGATTTCATCAGTCCCAGCAGGCGTTCTACCTCACTTTCCTCGCCCCAGGTGGCATTGCGATCAGTTTGGGTAGTAGAATGATACCCATTTCCCCAATAGAAAAACCGACTACCCCATGATTCATCAGTTGTTAAACCGCAAAACTGCCAGGGCGTATAATAGTGCGCCTCCACCATTAGGCGGTTGGCAGTGGGGTCTGTCGGCATGGTATTCATCAGGTTATTGGTTTTGTCTATATCTGTTCCGGGGCCCTGAATAATTAGCGTACGGGAACTGTTATTGCCACCCGTTGCGCGAACAGCATTAATAAAGGTCTGATGGTAGGATAGTAAAACGGACATGCCGGTGGCATCGGAAACATTGGGCTCATTGGCACTGGCAAAAAGCAGGTGTTCATTATAGTTTTTGAAATAGTTGGCAATTTGGGTCCAGTAATTCTGTTGTTTCGCATTTACGGTACTCTGGGCGCTGGTAGTGCAGTTGTTTTCCAGCCAGCCACCATCCCAGTGAATGTTAATAATGACGTACATATTGTTGCTGATACAGTAGTCTACTACAGTTTTCACCCGGGCTATCCAGGTGGCATCAATAACACCGTTACTGGTATGGCAATCCCAGGCGCAGGGGATACGAATTGTATTGAACCCGGCGGTTTTTACAGCATTGATAAGTGTCTGGCTGGTGGTGGGGTTGCCCCAGGCGGTTTCGCCACAAATAGCTTCGAGTGTGTTGCCAAGGTTCCAGCCGACTTTCATCTGGGCTGCTACCTGCTGTGCAGTGGGTAGTTGGGCCCATGCCGGCAGTGACAGGAATAGTAAACATGCAATAAGTAATGAATGTAGGGTTTGTTTCATAACATGAGTGGTTTTTAGGAGGGTGAAGAAATAGGGGAAAGGTCCATAGTGCTGGTGGGCCTTTCAGTTTTAATGCTACAGATTGCCCCTGCCGGGGCGAAATAATTGGATTTTCATAACGGGCAATATTTTATGTGGAACAATGGACTAAAGGTATAGAACTCTTAATGCAGGGAGGGGGTGCAAATGTTAACGATTAGGGTATAAAATGTTGCTTTTATGCTTATTTTCTGCCGGCTATTTCGAAAAAAAAGAGGAGACCAGCTCCTGATCTCCTCTTTCATGGTTGGATGACTGGGCACATTTTGGGCCCTCTCTGATATTGTTACTTTAAAAAACTATCCATATAACCTAATATCGTATTGGTCTGCATCATCAGGCTGACATGGCTCTGCGCAGGAACAATTGCTAATTGCGATTTAGGCATTGGGCCAAGATCAGCAGATACACCACCTCCCAGTAATTGATATGTTTTCATCAACTCAATTTTATCCGTTCCATCATTGTCACCGGATATAATTAAAACGGGCGCAGAAATTTTCGCAATATTGGCGTCGCCAAAGTCGAATGGCACCACAGCGTAAGCAATCATCTGTTCTAAAAACTTTGTCCATTTTGTTGTATCAGGGGCCACTGCATTGTATGCGGTTTGCATAGGAGTGTTCGTAAAAAGTTCAGGCTTCATTGTTTTAAATGCATTGTTTACTTCGGGTAGCCAGCCGCTACTTTTATAAGTAGCAGAAATGATGACTAATTTTCTTAACCTTTTAGGGCTTTGTATGGCAAACTGGTAACCCACAATGCCGCCAAAACTATACCCTGCTATATCAGCACTGTCAATTTTTAAGTAATCCATTACTCCTTCCACATCACTTGCTAAGGTAGCATGCGATAATTTTCTGTCTGAATACGCTGTATGTCCATGTCCCTGCAATTCAATGGCAATTACTTTCCTGTTTTTTGACAGTGCAGGAATTAACTGGCCCCAGTTCGTATTAATGGTCATAAAAGAACCGTGTAATAAAATTATAGGCTTGCCCTCTCCATATACTTCGTAATAAACATTAATGCCATTTACCGGTGCATAGCCGCTGGCGGTGGGTTTGCTTTGTTGTCCGTTGGATTGAAGTATTGTAGACATAAGGATCGAAATTATCAGTACAAATATTCTTTTCATAAACGTTAGTTAAAGTATTTTTTAATGTCGTTGACACTACAAAGATGAAAAGAATATCAATAACCGAGGCTGTGTGTAAACGACAAATTGGGGGGCAAACGCGACAGGGGGTGTACATATTATACCGGAATTATTTTCACTGTAGCGGCACGCGCCTGATTACTAACCATAGGCGGCAAATACGGACTACTCTTATATTTTTTCCTGTAAGCTTCATCAATAGCATTGTTTATATCTCCCGATACCCCTTCAAACCGCACCTCCTTCGTCATACCTGCTGCAATAATGCGACCTGCTTTTTGTTGCATTGCAGACTTGTACCATCTTGAATTAACACCGTTGTAGGCCCGGACATATAATTCGTCATTTACCACAACTTCCCAAATCCATGTTGGCGTTCCATATGTTTTTCCATCTTCCCGGAAAGGAGCAATTTTAAGGTCATCTGCATTGTCGATTTGCTTCAGTTCAGAAGCTTTAAATTGTTTGTTTTCTGTGTTCATGACTCCATTTTTTATTAACTACATGTTTATTGAATACTGTAACCACCGTCTACCACCAACGTATGGCCTACTACAAGGCTTGCCATATCACTGCACAGCCAAAGGACGGCACTGGCTATTTCTTCAGCATGCCCCAAACGCTTAACAGGTACGGTTTCTATCATTGCATCTAATATATCCTGCTGACCACCCGCCATCATTTTGTCCACCATTGGTGTATGAATTATACCAGGGCAGATGGAGTTGATACGTATTCCTTGTGCGGCATACTCCAAGGCTGCACTTTTGGTAAGCCCGATCACACCATGTTTGGCTCCGTGATAGGTTCCTCTTTGTGGCCCGCCCAAAATTCCACCGATTGAAGAACAGTTTACAATAGCACCGCTGCCCTGCTTGCGCATATGTTGTAATTCGTATTTCATACAACTCCATACGCCACGCAGGTTTACGCCCATCACCCTGTCAAAATCTTCTATGGTCTGGTCGGCTGCATCTGCAAGTACATTCTGGATACCTGCATTGTTAAAGGCTGCATCCAATTTTCCAAATGTTTTCACCGTTTTAGTGACCATTGCTTTTACCTGTGTATCGTCCGAAACATCGCAGGCAATAGCAAGCGTTTTATAGCCGGCTGTCTTTAGTTGTTCTGCTGCTTTGTTTACCATGGCTTCATCCCGGTCTGCTAATGCAACCGATGCTCCAGTCTCTGCAAATGCCTTTGCAGTAGCAAATCCAATGCCCTGGGCTGCGCCGGTAACAAGAACAACTTTGTTTTCCATTAGTCTCATAAGTTAATATTTTTGTAAGAATATTCTGATCTTACAAAGGTCCAGCCTTATGTATAAAAATTCCTTATACGATCCACGGATAATGCTACCATTTTCACTGATTAGTTTGGCACTTCAAACAATGGGAAAAATATTGGGTAAATTTGTATTGACGCTTAAATGCAATTAAAATGGACGAGATTTTAAGAATTGATACGGTTAGCGAACATGATGCTTTTTATCATAAGGAAAATTTGCACCCGTTAGCAAGCGTAATAGATTTTAACGGCAGCGTACCGGAGGTCTATGCGTCCAAAATGAATTTTGGCTTTTATGCAGTGTATTTAAAAGAAGTAATATGCGGTGATATGAAATATGGACGGCATACTTATGATTATCAGGACAGGACGTTGGTTTTTGTAGCTCCAGGGCAAATAATCCATGTAGATATAAACAAGGATTATAAACCTCAGGGCTATGCTTTGTTGTTCCATCCCGACCTGATACGTGGTACATCTTTGGGCAGACATATTGACGATTATACATTCTTTTCTTATCAATCTAATGAAGCACTGCACATATCTGAAAGAGAGCGGAAAGTTGTATTGGATTGTTTCGACAAAATTAGATACGAACTGGAGTCTGGTGTGGACAAGCATAGTAAAATGCTGATAGCCGCAAATATTGAATTATTCTTAAACTATTGTATACGTTTTTACGATCGCCAGTTTATATCCCGTAATGATGTGAACAGTGATGTACTGGTTCAGTTCGAAAAAATGCTAAGCGAATTTTATCAGTCAGACAAGCCACAAACAATAGGCTTGCCAACTGTTACCTGGTGTGCGGAGCAACTCAATCTTTCTACCAATTATTTTGGAGATTTAATAAAAAAAGAAACGGGTAAAACGGTTTTGGAATATATCCAATTGAAGATAATGGCTTTGGCTAAACAAAAGATTTTGGAAAGCAAAAAGACCATTAACGAGATAGCATACGAATTAGGATTCAAATATCCGGCACATTTTACGAGGGCTTTCAAGAAGAGTACAGGCGTAACGCCCATCGAGTTTAGGTCTCAAAATTAAGAGTCAGCAATGCCATCTTCTCTGCCATGTTGAAATTTTGAAATAAATAAAAAGAGAACCACACTATTAGTGCGGCTCTCTAACGTTATTTAAGCTAGCTATAGTTTGGCTTTTCCGGAAACCTCAAAAGAGTCTTCCAGCAAATGATAGCGAGTGATCAGGCCGTTTTCGACAACGATATCAATACTGAACTCTGACTTCATTACTTTGTTATTTTTCTTCATGCGGGATTCAAGATAACCCAGGATGACTACTCTATTACCTTTGCTTAATATATCTGTGAACTCCAGCTTTTCCGGCTTGATGTTTTCTCTTAGCAGTTTGAAATGATCTGTGATCGCTGCACGTCCTATCCTTTTACCAATCCAGGGTACGTTCTTTATATCGCCGGGAATGAACATTTCCGCCTTCTCGTCAAAGGATTTTGCCAGTTCTGCAGGGGATGCACCAGATTTGAATTTGTCAAAGAATGCATTGACGACCTTTAGTGCTGTTGAGTCCTGAACAACCACTGATACGCCTGTGTTGGCAGTAGCATTACTCAGGTTGTCGATTCCCCTTTTATCAGTTGGGCTGGCACTTTTTGCATTCTCATTGAAAGCAGCCATAACGATTGTGGCTAATCCTGACATCAAAATTATTTTTTTCATTTTGGACGTTTAAGTTTAAGTCAAAATTAGACCGTCCATTTCCAATTATAAATGACATTTGGTAAAAACAGAATGTGACAATTGTCAATAAAGGCCACTGTATTATGAGAGAGAAGGAGGAGAGTGACAAAAGTGAATACGATACTGAACTACCCGTAAGCATCGTGACTGATCTGTTTACAATACCAAAGATATCAGTCAGTTAGCGCTGCCAGGTAATGACTGTGCGCTTGTAGCGTTATTTTTTGCCGCCTGTTTTCTAACACGACTGAGCGTCTCCCTTGTGATGCCCAAAAATGAGGCAATCATATACAAGGGAATTCGATTATAAAGCGTTGGATATTTGTTCACAAAATTATTGTATCTAACTTCTGCCGGTTCGCTAATATTGCTGAAAATCCTGTTCTGGTTTGCTTCAAAGTTTTTGGCGGTCAGGCCATCGATCATACGTTTGAAGTTGGGAATAGTCGCAAGAAGATGATCCCATATTTCACTGGAAAACCAGATCAGCTCACTGTTCTCAAGCGCTTCGATATAACAATTACTGGGCTCGCCGGACATGAAACTGGTAAAATCAGATATCCACCAGTTTTCTATAGCAAATTTCATGGTATATTCCTGTCCATCTTCTCCTTTGCGGAATAAACGGAAACATCCACTTGCAACAAAGCCAATAAAGTTACTAACTTTCCCTTCTTCAAGCAGATAGTGGTTCTTTCGAACTTTTTTTGACACCGCGGCTTGTCTGACCAGTTCCAGTTCTATTGGAGTGAGCTTCCCCTTTTCAACCAGGTATTGTGCGAAAAATTCAAACATGTTAGACAGCTTTTAGCAAAGCTATTCAAAAGTCTGCACACTGTCTGTTTCGCCGGTTTAATATGGTAATAAAATGACTTACAAATAATTGGGGGTTTAGCAGGATGCTAGGCCAATGCCTGCCATGACAGCGGGTTATTAATTTCTATGACGCAAACCATAAAAACAGGCGGCAGGTCATTGCCGCCTGCTGGGGTAACTACTTCATTAAACTTAAATTGGTCAGGCCGCCGTCAGACAGTATCTCTGTGCCAACTATGAAAGCTGAATCGTCAGACGCAAGAAATGCAGCTGCTTTTCCTATGTCAGCAGGCACTCCTTGGCGTCCTACCGGTGTAATATCTATCCAGGTTTTTTTGATAACATCGACTTGTTCTTCAGGCACAATTTTTCCAAATACAGGCGTGTCAATAGAACCTGGTGATAACGTATTCACTCTGATCTTTCTTGACAAAAGGTCAAGCGATAGACCTTTGGCAAGGGAGATAACTGCAGCTTTCGCTGCACCATAAATGGTCATGCCGGGAGCTGCGCGATGTGCGGCGCTTGAACCGATCAGGATGATGGACGCGCCGTCGTTGAGATATGGCAAAGCTTTCTTAACAGTGAAATAGGTGCTTTTAAGATTCAGATCCATATACAGATCATAACTTTCCTCCGTCACATCATCAATGCTAGCCATCGGTACGCCGTCAACGATGCCGCCTGCATTTACAACGAGGATATCGATTTTGCCAAATTTAAGTGCTGTTACCTTGAATATATTTTCCAGGTCACTCAGGTTGGTTACATCTCCTTTAACACCGATAAATCCCTCACCCAGTGCTTTGGCTGAGCTATCCAGCGTTGCCTGATTTCTGCCGGTAATCACGCCAACAGCACCTTCATTTTTCAATGCTTCTGCGATGCCAAATCCTATACCGCTATTACCTCCGGTAACTACGGCTACTTTGTTTTCTAATTTCAATTTTTTAGGTATTAAGTACGATGCAAAGGTGAAGCTTTGAGTGTTGGGCAAAAAGGACATTTGTCAAAAAAGGAATGTGACCAATGTCAATAAATAGGGTTGCTCAAAATAAGATATGGCCTATTTTAATGCGCTAGGATAGCAAAGCTAACTATGGAATGGATCCCCTTGTAAGACCGATGGGAATAAAATATGCAGGATGAATTAATTATTTATCCATTAATTCCGTTGGAGAATATCCAAATTGCTTTTTGAAGGCATAAGAAAAATGAGAGAGATTTTCAAACCCTGTTTCCAGATAAACATCCGTAACCTTTCGTTTATTTTCGCTGAGTTGATAGTGAGCCAGTTCAAGTCGTTTTTGTGTGAGCCAACGTTGAGGACTAATAAGAAATGCTTTTTTGAAATCTGTTTTAAAAGTTGTTAAACTACGCCCAGTAAGGTAAGCAAACTTTTGGAGAGGCATATTAAACATAAAGTTTCTTTCCATGAAATCCACCAGATCAATCTTTCCGGGTTCAGAAAAGTTTGCCAGAAAGCGGTCTATACCCAAATCAAGAATGCGAAGAATCGTAATAGCCTCTTCTATTTTCACTGAAACTACAGCAGGCGGTAATTCTTCTTTCATTTCAAAATAGGGTAGAAGTGAGCCAAAAAAACTATCGAGCAAGGGGTGTTTTTTATAATGTCGTAAATTGTCATCCTGGTTATCCATATTTTCAAGCTCCGGCATATGATGTTTGTAATAATTCTTTAACCGTTCTGCCTTTAAATTGATGGTTAGCGATCTGTAATCCTTTCCGTCTTTTGCGTATGTGATAAATGTCGCCAATTGATTACGGGGACAAAACCATGTATCCCCGGGCTTTAAGATATAAGTTTGATCTGCAACGACTACCTTAAGCTCTCCGGATATTATTCGCCCAAAAGTATGGTCACCGAATAACAATTCGTGCTTAAAATACTTTCCCTGGGTACACGGAAGCATAATCTCCTGTGTTGAAGTCCAGTATTTTGACATAACTATATCTATTTATCCAATACAAAGGAACGCATATATTTTCTAATTCCAACTATGCGTTCCTTTGTTGTTTTAAACTATATCGAACCTGACTCCTGTGAGTTTTTCAGTCAGCGCCCATAATTTCTGAGCATTGTCCGGATCGACCGCCTGGGGAATTACCCCTCTTGTCATAGAGAATGTTTCAGGAGTTATATTTTCCCATTTATTGTCCACGACTGATACTTCGGTATCTTCACAATATACCCCTCCAACATTTGCCAATTTTGGGCTGGTGGCGCACCAAACGGTGGTAGAGGCTCCTTCCTGCGGGGTTTTAAACCCGTTGTATGGGTCGTGGCGTGGGTTCCCTTCTTCATCCAGAAGTCCATGTTCCTTTAGTGTATCGATAGAAACACCTTTATCAGGATCAACGGTTGTGATCATCCCAGGATGTAAAGTATATGCCCTTATCCCATGTGTTTGTGCGCGTTTATCAAGCTCAACGGTGAATAGTATATTAGCTGTTTTTGATCGTGTATAAGCAACAGAAGGATCGTATGGCTGATGCTCAAAATTAGGGTCCTCTAATTCGATAGGTGCCGTATGATGGGCCCACGAAGAAACAGTCACAACTCTTGCACCATTTGCCTTTTTCAAGGAAGGCCATAGTTGAGCTGTCAGTTGAAAATGTCCCAGATGATTGGTTGAGAACTGCAATTCGTATCCCCTGTCATCACGTATTAACGGAGTCAACATTACTCCTGCATTGTTAATCAATATATGCAAAGGTTTGTTTAGTGATAGAAACTCATCAGCAAACCTTTTAATCGAAACGGGATCGGTCAATTTCATTTCGGATACAGTCACATTAGGTATTCCCAAAAGTTTCTTCTTTGCTTTATCTACATTTCTTGCAGGCACATACACTTCAGCTCCGGCCTCTGCAAGTGCTTTTACTGTTTCCAGACCAATATTTGAATAGCCGCCAGTTACAATAGCTATTTTCCCGCTAAGATCTATTCCGTTAATTACGTCCATTGCAGTCGATGCTGCATCAAATCCGGAATCTACAGGACTTTGCAAAGCTCCATAGTAATTGTTTGCCTCTTTTTTCATTTTTACTTCTTTGTGTTTCAGCAAAATTACCGTGAAGTTTTACTGTCTGTTTTGTTTAAAGGGCGGATTTTTGTTTGTTCAGAAGGCAGGAATGATTTTGATAATGAGCATTCTGCAGGATAAGGCTACAACTTCCCTAAAATCTTTTTAGTTACAAATTCACTAAAAAAGAAATCCCTGTAAATATTTCCGATTGGAATCTCGTTTGTACCGATGTACACCGTATTATTATCAACAGAGTCGATGTGTTTAATATTGATGATATAAGATTTGCTCACACGCACAAACATTTCCTTTGGTAATTGATCGTAAATAGTTTTAATATTCATCGCCGTAATTACCCGCTGATTTTCGGTGTGCATCACTACGTAATCTTTTAAACCCTGAATGAAAAAGAGGTTGCTGAAATATAATTTGAAAATTCTTCGGTCTGCTTTCACAAAGAAAAAATCGTCTGCTACCTGTTCAATATTGTTATTAGCGTAATCTGCTTTAAATAATTTAGAGTAGGTGTGCGCTTTTTCAATTGCCTTTTGAAAACGCTCCAATTTTACGGGTTTTATCAGGTAGTCAATTGCATCTACTTCGTAGCTGTCCGTAGCAAATTCAGAATAGGCGGTTGTAAAGATGACAAATGTTTCTTTCGGAATGGTTCGGGCAAATTCAATTCCGTTAATTCCCGGCATTTGTATGTCCAGAAAGATCAATTCAACTGTATTGTTTTCCATAAAACCCGTGGCGTTTTCGGCGCTGCTGAACGAACCGATTAAATCTAAACCATCAGTTTGGTCAATCAACATTTCTATAGCTTCTCTTGCCAATGGCTCATCGTCTATGATAATGCAGTTCATAATTTTATGTTTAATGTTGCGCAGTACGTTTCTGTATTGTCTTCAATGCTTAAACTATGTGATGCAGGGAACAGTAGTTCAAGTCTTCGCCTGATGTTCGCCAATCCTAAACCGCCGGAATTACTGTCCGATTTCAGAATAGGTTTTGAATTGATGCATTTAAAGAAAAGTTCATTATTCCTAACATCAAAATACAGGTGTACATAAGACGATTTTGTTGCATCATTGTTGTGCTTTACCGCATTTTCCACAAACGAAATGAACAGCAAAGGCGGAATTTGTACGCCGCTCAAATCTCCCTCTTTTGAAATCAGGAAGTCAAAACTATCCCGCCTTACTTTTTCCAAATTCAAAAAATCTTCTAAGAAATGAATATCCGAAGTCAGCAACACTTTATCTCTTGCACTGTCATAAAGTTGGTAGCGGAGTAAATCGCTCAACTTCATTAAAACCTGCGAGGCTTTTTCGGGGTCTTTCTTCGTTAGAACATTGGCATTGTTTAACATGTTAAACAAAAAATGCGGATTGATCTGGTTTTTCAATTGCTCCAATTCTGCATAAGCTTTCGACTGCTCCAGTTCGTAGATCAATTGTTTGTCCATCATTCCTTTCTGAAACAGCTTTATGGAAGATGAAGCCGCTAACAGCAACACGGTAAGGAAGGAAAAAAGTGGAATATTCAGCCCACGCCCTTTGACAAAAGGATTGAAAAAATAACCACAAATAGCCACCACAACAAGGATGCCGGCTACGGATAAACAGTATTCAATATTTTTATTCCTGAACAAAAGCTTTGGCACCAGCACATACATATTCACATAAAACAGTATGATAAAATATGCAAATATCACTATTGGGTTTTCAATTAAGGAAGCGCTGTTGTACAATACAGCGCCGATAAAGACGATGAGCAGCAAATGCCGGAGTATCCTGCGGTCAGGTGAAATCAGGAAACGAAAAAGTACATTTTCGCTAATAGCCTGTTGATGGGTAAAATTATTCATTTATAAAATTGTATAGAACAAACCTAACATTTAGCGTTATGATCTGATCTGATTTTATACGAAAGCGTGCGCTTTTTATACGAAAGCAGGGGCGTTATAGAAACGTATAATACAAGATATATATTTTGTAGTGCCCCTGCATATTTTGCTATAAAAGATACCACATTTGGTATAATTAAAAAAAGGCGGTTATCCAAAGGAATAGTTTTGTGTCTCACTTGCAATTGTTAAATCGATTTTTAAAAGATGAGACATAAGATCATTTATACACTGCTGCTAATGACCATCTCATTCGTGGCCTATTCACAGGAGAAAGTCACATTGAGTGGAACAATCACCGTAAAAACCAGCACTGAAGCAATAATCGGTGCAAGCATTTTTATTCCTGAAGCAAAAGTTTCAGCAGTTACTGATGCGTATGGCTTTTATTCTATTACTCTGCCCAAAGGAGCATATACAATCGTAATCAGCTATATAGGGTTTGAGCATATTGAGGAACATATCTTTTTGACAAAAAACGTCAGGAAAGATTTTTCGATGCTTGAAAAAAGTAAAACTTTAGATGAAGTAGTGATAAAATACCATAGTTCAGCAAGCGACATCCGAAAACCGGAAATGAGTGTAAATAAACTCTCTATCTCCACCATTAAAAAGATGCCGGCAGTTATGGGCGAGGTCGATATTTTGAAAGCTATCCTGCAACTTCCGGGAGTTTCCAATGCACAGGAGGGAGCAACAGGCTTTAACGTCAGGGGTGGTTCGGTTGACGGCAATTTGATATTGTTAGATGAAGCCGTTGTTTACAATACGTCGCACCTGTTCGGCTTTTTCTCCGTTTTTAATGCTGATGTGATTAAAGATTTGAAATTGTATAAGGGCGGAATACCTGCTAATTTCGGTGGGCGCACTTCCGCTGTTTTGGATATTTATCAAAAAGAAGGGAACAACAAAGAATATCACATAACGGGTGGAATAGGGGCGGTTTCGAGCAGATTATTGGCAGAAGGCCCTATTGTAAAGGATAAAGGTTCGTTCGTGGTTGCTGGTCGTGCTTCTTATGCTCATTTGTTTCTGAAACTGGCTGACAACCCAAATTCTGTCTCTTTTTATGATTTGAATGCTAAGCTGAATTATAAGATCAATGACAATAACAGGGTTTTCCTTTCAGGATATTTCGGCAAGGATAATATGAATTTTAACAATTTTTTCAGCAACAATTATTCAAATTCATTCTTTAATTTTCGTTGGAATCATACCTTTTCTGAAAGACTTTTCTCTAATGCATCGGTCATTTACAGTAAGTACAATTATGGTCTGAAGATAAAATCTGTTGGCATTGATTGGCTATCGGACATCCGTAATTATAACCTGAAGTACAATTTTAGCCATCACCTGTCTGATAAGCTGGTTTTCAATTATGGTCTCAATTCTATCTACTACCAATTCAATCCCGGCACAATAAAACCCCTGGATGCTACATCGCCTATCAATGCTGACCAGATTGAAAAAAAGTATGCCTGGGAAAACGCATTGTACATCAGTGCCGAGCAAAAAATCACGAATAAAATATCATTGAATTATGGGCTGCGCTATAGCAATTTCCAACGTTTGGGAGAACAGAATGTAAATAATTATGCCAATAATCAGGCCGTAGTTTTCAATCCGGAGTTGCAAATCTATGAAGAAGGTACGCCTACAGGTATAACCCATTACAATAAAAACAAAAAGATCATTGATTTTGGAAATTTAGAACCCCGTCTGGCAGTTTCTTATTCCATAAATGACGACCAATCCATAAAGGCGAGTTATAACCGGATGAGCCAGTATATCCATCTAATTTCCAATACTGCTTCTGTTTCCCCACTCGACATATGGGCGCCGAGCGATCAATATTTGAAACCTGAAATTCTTGACCAGGTTGCATTGGGTTATTTCAGAAATTTCAGCAATGGAAAATATTCTCTGGAAACGGAAGCTTTTTACAAGAAAGTCAAAAACAAAGCGGATTACATTGACGGTGCCGAATTGATTGCCCACAAGGCCATAGAGCAGGTATTGCTAAATGGGGAGGCAAGAGCTTACGGGCTGGAAGTGATGTTGAAGAAAAATACAGGGAAACTGACAGGCTGGCTTTCTTACACACTTTCTAAAGCAGAGCAGCGTACACCGGGAAGAAACGCGGGAGAACCGGGCATTAACAATGGCGAATGGTATCGTGCTAATTACGATAAAACACATAATCTTTCCCTTACAGCCGCTTATCAGCTGACAAAAAAATGGAATTTTGGTGGCATGTTTACCTATCAAACAGGGAAAGCTGCAACCTACCCCGTCGGCAAATATCAGTACCAGGGAATTACGATCGGGAATTACGGAGCGCGAAACGCGAACTCTCTTCCGGCTTATCATCATTTGGATCTATCGGCAACCTACACACCAAAACCAGACAGTAAAAAAAGGTGGAAAAGTGAATGGGTATTCAGCATTTACAATGTTTATGGGAGAAACAATGCCGCATCTATTATGTTCGAGCAAAACAGGGAAACAGGGTGGAGCGAAGCAAAGAGGATATCGATTTTCGGTATCATTCCGGGAGTGACCTACAATTTTAAATTTTAATTCTAGTATAAAAATGAAGAATATACTTAAATACGGGATTGTTTCATACTGTTTTTTCCTGCTGTCTTGTACCAAAGTCGTAGAAGTGGATTTAGAAACAGCAGCACCGAAATTGGTAATTGATGCATCGATTGATTGGGTAAAGGGTACGACGGGCAATGAGCAGAAAATCGCACTCTCCACCACAACGGGATATTACGATACGGCATTTCCAACAGTTTCAGGAGCAGATATAGTTGTAATAAATTCAGCAGATATTGTTTTTAGTTTTATTGAAAATCCCGGTACGGGGGAATATATCTGTTCCAATTTTCATCCGGTTATCGGGGAAACCTATACCTTGAAAGTGGTCTTAAATGGGGAGATCTATACCGCAACTGAAACTTGTATAGGTGTACCAAAGATTGAAGATAATATTGCACAGAATAATAAGGGCGGAATTGGAGGTGATGAGGTGGAAATCACCTACTACTACCAGGATAATGGCAGTGAGGAAAATCACTATCTACAGCGTATCCTGTCACCTGTGTCAGCGTACCCGGATTATAAAGCCGAAGATGACGAAAACAGTCAGGGCAACCTGATGCGGGGAAATTTTTCCGACAAAGATCTGATGGCAGGAGACAGGATAAACATCAGGCTATATGGAATTTCCGGGAGATATTATGATTATTTCAGGAAATTGTTAGCAGCATCCGGGGCTGAATCCGGCCCGTTTCAAACAACACCAGGCTCGGTAAGGGGAAATATCATCAATCAGACCCATTTCGCAAACTTTGCTTATGGATACTTCAGATTATCGGAAGTAGACGTAAAGGATTATACGATACAGTAACTAATTGGATTCATAGATATCGTTCATGAAAAATAACCATACCATTTTTCCAGTTGAGAGACGTTATAAAAAATATTATTGACTACTGGACGAAATGTACAGAGACAAAATTTACACATTTCGGTAGCTGCCCCATAAGCTAAATAAGGATATAATATAGCGCTTAGATAGAACAAAAGAGAGTAAAAAGATCAGATTTACTCTCTTTTGTACGTTTTGTCGGGGCGGCTGGACAGATTTCGAACCAAATCTTAGACAGTTTCTGAAATAGTGTCTGGATTTGGGTTTTCTGCTCCTTTTCGCTTTGTCTGATGTGATGAATCGACGGTTATCGGTTTTTTTTGATTATAATCGATCAGCCTCTAAAGAGTTTGAACTACCTGCATAAAATCGTTCCGGCTCCAGTGATCGGTTATCCTTCCGTCCTTTAAAATATCTATTTCAATTACATTCATTTCCACTTTCTTTCCT
>NZ_JBCNKH010000109.1:0-17855 GCF_039596135.1 Chitinophaga sp. | reverse complement strand
CTACCCAACTAGCCGATGTAGCCATCGTTGGTTATGGTAAACAAAAGAGACAGGCACTCACCAGTGCCATCACCTCCGTAAAGCCAGGTGACCTCAATAAAGGCGCTATTACCGACCTCGGACAACTCCTTCAGGGTAAAGTCCCAGGCCTCAATATCACCGCCAGCGGTGACCCTAATAAGCCCGCTGCCGTGATCCTCCGTGGTGCCTCCACCCTCAACTCCTCCCAGACTCCCTTCTATGTAATAGATGGTGTACCCGGTATGGATATCTCCCTCATCGCTCCTGATGATATCGCAAACATCGAAGTACTGAAAGATGCTGCCGCTACCGCCATCTACGGTAACAGGGCTTCCGCCGGTGTTATCATCGTGACTACCCGCAAAGGGAAAGCCGGTAACCTCACCGTTAGCTACAATACCTATGTAGGTGCTGAAAAAATCTCTAAAAACCTGGATGTGATGACTGCCGATGAATTGCGCGCTTTCCTCACTAAAAATGGTTCCGGCTTCTCTCCAAACGATGACCTGGGCGCCCATACCAACTGGCAGAAAGAAATCGAAAGAGAAACCGCCGTGTCACAAAACCACAACATCGCCTTCAGCGGCGGTACTGACCACAGCAACTACATCGCTACCGTCAACTATGCCAACAAACAAGGTATTATCCAGAAAACCTCTCTGGAACGTATGATCGCCAGATTAGCCGTTGAACAATACGCACTGAACGATAATGTGAAGTTCGGACTCAATATCTCCAACTCTATCAGCAATGCAAAGGACGTTCCTTACAGGAACACCATCCTCCTGCAATCTGCTATCTACCTGCCCGTTTCTCCTGTGAAAAACGCAGATGGTAGCTACTTCGAAAACTTCCAGTACAGCAACTACTTCAATCCCGTTGCCATGCTGAACAACAGTGACCTGGAAACTAAAAACAATAACTTCTCCGCCAACTTTACCACCAACGTAAAGCTGCCTTTCGGATTCTCATATGACCTGAGCGTATCTTACCTGAACGTATCCACACTCTCTGGTCAATACCTCACTAAGTACTATACCAATAAATACAATGGTATGTACAACAACCCTGACCCAGGTACTGGCGGCCACACCCAGCAAACCTTCGGTACAAACGGTCAGGCAACCAGGTCATCTTATAGCAACACATATAAAATCCTGGAAAGCTACCTCACCTGGAG
The DNA here is from genome assembly GCF_039596135.1 of Chitinophaga sp. Taxonomy (GTDB): domain Bacteria; phylum Bacteroidota; class Bacteroidia; order Chitinophagales; family Chitinophagaceae; genus Chitinophaga. The sequence continues at coordinate 16,654 of NZ_JBCNKH010000109.1, read as the reverse complement.
CAGACACTTCGGCGGTCATAACATCAACGCTGTAGCTGGTTACTCCTGGCAGAACAACGTCATCGGCGATGGCTTCTCTACCACCACCTACAACTTCGCCGTTGACAACACCAGCTTCAGAAACCTGGCACTGAGTAACCCTTACGCTTACTCTACACACATCAACCTCGGTTCCGATGGCGTATACCAGGAAACAAAACTGATCTCTGACTTCGCCCGCCTGAACTACGACTACAAAGAAAAATACTTATTACAAGCCTCCATTCGTCACGATGGTAGCTCCGTATTCGGTGAAAACAACAGATGGGGCTACTTCCCTTCTGTAGGTATCGGCTGGCGCATCGCCCAGGAGTCATTCATGAAAAATCAACATGTATTTGACGACCTGAAATTGAGAGCCAGCTATGGTGTAACCGGTAACTCAAGTGGTTTCAGCGCATTCTCCGCACAATATATCATCGGTAGTAACGGTAGCTTCTATTACGATGGCCAATCCCTCGCTGCTTTTGGCCCTACGCAGGCACAAAACGCTGACCTGAAATGGGAAAAAACTGCCACTACCAATATCGGTCTGGACTTCGCCATACTGAAAAGCAGGTTAACAGGTTCACTGGAAGTGTATAACAAAAACACCACCGGCATGATCTGGTCTTACAGTGTAAACCCTGCCCTCGTACCAACCGGTTCTATCGTGGCTAACGGTGGTAGCATGAACAACAAGGGTATTGAATTAAGCCTGTCTGGCGCTATCGTAGATCACCATGACTTCAGCTGGAATTCTACCCTGAACCTCGCTACCAACAGAAACCGCATCACCAGCCTCAGGAACCCTCTGTTCTCCGGTGGTGACTCAGTGGCCGTAGCTTACCCTGAAGGTGCTTCTCAATCAGGTTCGAGCCTGCAATTGCTGAAAACAGGTAAACCACTGGGCCAGTTCTTTACCCTGGAATATGCTGGTAAAAACTCCAGCGGTCTCTCTCAATACCTGAAGAGAGATGGTACCACTACCACCACTCCTGCAAATGGTACCGACTACCACTACCTGGGCAATGCACAACCTAAACTGATCTATGGCTGGTCAAATAGTTTCAGATACAAACACTGGGACCTGAATGTATTCGTAAGAGGTGTATATGGCAACAAAATCTTCAACGCTACCAGAGCTGACCTGTTCCGCCCTGCTACCGCACAATATGCTAACATCCTGGCCGATGCAAAAGATGAATCTACTTCCGATGCAAACGCTTACAAATACTCTTCCCGCTACATCGAATCAGGTAGCTACCTGCGCTTCGACAACGCTACACTGGCTTATACTTTCGGAAACATCAATCCTGCTATCAAAAAACTGAGATTGTACGTTTCTTGTAACAACCTCTTCGTCATTACTAAATATAAAGGGGTAGATCCTGAAGTGAATCAGGGAGGCATCGCACCTGGCGTAGATTATAACAACTTCTACCCAAAAACACGCACCTTCCTCATCGGCGCAAACCTGTCCCTCTAATATTTATCATTTTAACAAACGAGAAGTATGAAACGCTCAATCATAAAATATTTACTTTCTTCAGCACTGGTGGCAGCAAGCTTTGCCTGTCATAAGTTAGAAGTACCCGTGACTACCGAACTCACTACAGATACCTACCCACAGGATTCTGCTTCCTTCATCACCGCATCCGGTCCTGTGTATGTAGTACTGAGAGGTAACTACGGCGGCGTGGAATGGTTCATGCAGCAATCTTTAAGTACGGACGAAGCCATCATGCCTGCCCGCGGCGGTAACTGGTACGATAATGCGCAGAACTTGCAAATGCACTACCACACCTGGACAAGGGATAATGGCTATGTAAATGGTAACTGGTACTGGCTCTCCACCATCATCGGTGTATCTAACCAGACACTTGACATCCTCGGTACTACCGAAAGTGACGGCGCTACCAAAAGCAGACACCTCGCTGAAATAAAAATGATCCGTGCACTGGCTTATTTCTGGATGATGGACAACTACGGCCGCGTTCCACTGGATACCGTATCCGGCGACTACACCCCACATACAAACGTAGATCGTACCGTTACATTCAACTGGATTGAAAAAGAAATCACCAATGCACTGCCTTACCTGAGCAGGGCCACCGGTTCCTCCACCTACGGCAGAGCGAACAAGTTCATGGCGTTTTCATTGCTGGCAAAACTGTACCTGAATGCTGAATACTATACCGGCACCCAACGTTATAACGATGCCATCATTGCCTGCGACAGCGTCATCAATTCCAACCTGTACACACTGGCCAGCAGCGGTAGCTACCTGGATATGTTCAAGTACAACAACGGTCCTTCCACACCTGAATTTATCTTCGCTATTCCATACGATCCTAACTTCAGCAATGGTTCATGGCCTTTCAGAAGCGTGAATAACTACAGCCGTTACGACGTACCCCGTTCTATGGGTAACGTAGCCGCCAATGCCGGTTACAACTACTTCAGCATTCCATTCGTACCCGGTGCACCAAGAAGTACTATACCTTCTTTCTACGCTTACTTCTACGATGCAAATGACGTGCGTAACGGTCAATGGCTGCATGGTAAACAATACAAACAAGATGGCACACCCATCACCATCACCACTACTTACCAGGGTTATGATGCGATCACCTATGCAGGTAATACCGCATCTTACACCTATCAGCTGGACCTGACGCCGGATGTAATTCTGAGACAAAGCACTGAACTGTTCGATTGTGGTAATGACGAAGTAGCATGGAACATGGGTTATCGTAACATCAAGTTCTATCCTGATGCAACCTCTGCTAACCGTAACCAGAATAACGACGTTCCTGTATTCAGGTATGCAGATATCCTGATGATGAAAGCGGAAGCTATTCAGCGTGGTGGTACCGCTACCAACGGCGCTTCTGCATTAAGCCTGGTAAACCAGGTCAGGGCACAGCGTACTACCAGTGCAGCATGGACCAATATCACATTGGATTCTATCTATAATGAAAGAACCAGGGAGTTCGCAATGGAATCATGGCATAGAAATGATATGATCCGCTTTGGTAAGTTTGAAAATTCATGGGGTTTCAAAACAGATAATGACGTGAATCACCGCGTCTTCCCTATACCTACAAATGCGATTAAACTGAACCCGAATCTGACACAGAATCCGGGTTATTAATTGACTACCGTATCCGAATAAAAACGAGGTTGAATCCTCCTGAGAATCTCTTAAAACGAGACCTGTTTCCCTCAGGTACCCGAATAAAAATAGCCTGTATCATAGTTTTGATACAGGCTATTTTTTTATCATCCTACTAATTCTACATTCTTATACTCTTCCATCAGCTTCTTCTGCAAATCTCCCGGCACCGCCGCATACTCTGCAAACACCGCTTTCACCCTCGCCTTTCCCTGCGTCACATTCCTCAATGCGGCAAACAACTTATCTAACTCCGCCTGCGGTGTCCGCGCTTTGATCACCTGGTACCCGTTCTCAGAATCCATACCCGTAATCAAACTTCGCCTGCTCTGCAATTCTCCCATCACATCACCCGCCATATCATCCGGCGCCGTCGTTTCCACATCATACACTGGTTCTAACAATAACGGTGCCGCCTGGTGAAATGCATCCTTAAACGCCATCATGCCCGCTATCTTAAATGAAATATCATTACTATCTACAGGATGCATTTTACCATCATACACACTTACCCTGATATCCCGCACATAAGACCCCGTCAAAGGCCCTTCATTCATCTTCTCCATAATCCCTTTCATAATAGAAGGTAAAAAACGGGCATCAATCGCACCACCTACTATACAATTATTAAACACCAGCTTACCACCCCAGTTTAAATCTACCGTTTCCGTATCACGTACCGGATGCTCTTTAAATGCCGGCATGCCATCATAGTAAGGTTCTATTTTTATATACACTTCTGCAAACTGCCCCGCACCACCTGATTGCTTTTTATGCCTGTAAGTAGACTGTGCCGCCTGCCTGATCGTTTCCCGGTAAGGAATTTTTGCTGGAATAAATTCAACCGGCATTTTATAAATATGCTCCAGTCTCCATTTGGTCAATGCTAAATGTAATTCACCCTGACCATGCAGGATCACCTGTTTCAGTTCACGGTTATATTCAATTTCCAACGTAGGATCTTCCATATGAATTTCTGTCAGCACCTCGCTCAGTTTTTCATCATCCCCTTTATTCACAGGTTCAATCGCTACCCGCACATTCGGTGTCGGAAAATGAATCGCTTCCACCTGCACACCGCCCTTCTCACCTAATGTATGATTCGTCAAAGTATTTTTCAGTTTCAAAGTACAGCCAATATCTCCTGTACGCAGTACATCCACATTATTGCGGTTCTTACCATCTGCTATGAATAGCTGGTTCAACCGCTCCGCAGTATTCCCCTTCTCATTGTACAACTCAGCTCCTGCCTTCACTTCCCCCGACAACACTTTAAAAAACGATAACTTCCCGATATGCGGCTCCAGCAAAGTCTTGAATACAAACAACACAGGAGGTCCCGCCGGGTCACAGGCAATTGCTTCACCTGCTTCTCCTTTTTCCGCCGGCATTTCCACAGCCGATGGTGCTACATTGTCAATAAATCCCATCAACCTGCCACTACCCATATCATTCAGGGCAGACAAACAAAACACAGGAAACACATCATGCTTCAACATCCCGATTTTCAATCCCTGCCGCAGTTCATCTTCGTCCAGGTTTCCTTTTTCAAAATACTGCTCCATGAGGGTGTCATCGTTTTCGGCAGCTTTTTCTACAAGTTCATTGTGTAACTTTTCCGCCTGCTCCTTTTCACTCTCCGGAATTGGTAATTTTTCCGGCTTACCGCCTTTTTCCGGAAACTTGTACATCGTCATTTTCAACAGGTCGATCACACTGTTAAAACCCGGTCCCTGGTTTACCGGGTATTGCATCACCGTAACGGCGTTTCCCAATACCCGCTTTGCCTCTTCGACCGTGCGGGAAAAGTTTGCCTGTTCTGCATCGAGCTGATTTACCGCCAATATGGTCGGTTTGCGGTACTTATCCACATAGTCCCAAATCAATTCGGTACCCACTTCTACCCCATGCTGTGCATTCAGCAGGAGGACGGCGGTATCACAGATGCGGATGGATGCAATTACTTCCCCGATAAAGTCTTCCAGCCCCGGGGTATCAATGATATTGATCTTGTAATCACGCCACTCTGTGTGCATACAGGTGGCGTATACCGAGCTACCCCTGTCGTGCTCTATTTCATGATAATCTGAGACCGTGCTCCCCTCTTCGACCCTGCCTCGTCGGGGAATGATGCCGGCTTCGAATAACATGGTTTCGCAAAGCGTAGTCTTACCGCTTTTCGCAGCTCCTAATAGAACAATGTTCCTGATGTGTTTCTCATCATAGGTCTTCATAACAGTTAGATTAAGAAATAATTGTGAAGTAAACGTGGAAAGCCGTTTTGGTGAATAGTTGCCGTAGCGATGCTGCTGCCGAAGCGTTGCTGTTGATTTATAACCTTTTATAAGCTATATAAACCCCTCTCTGAGTATTAAGGTACTCAATTTTTATGACCTGTGGTACAGTCAAACATGTTGCAACATCAATAATATCGTATCTTTGCGATCTAGACTGTTCTTTGCATCATGAAATTGTTTTTACATTATCTGAAAAGATATAAATGGTTAATCGGATTGGCTTTATTACTGGCGACTATTAACCAGGTCTTTTCCCTGCTTGATCCATACATTTTTGGAAAGCTGATTGATCAATTCGCGAATCACCCAACCACGACTGCTAAAGGAATACCACGTGGCCAGGGTGATTATATCAGCGGTGTTATTCTGTTACTACTTGCCTCTATGGGTGTCGCCATGGTCTCGCGCATCGCCAAAGCATTTCAGGATTACTTCACAAATGTGATTATTCAGAAGTTTGGCGCCAGTGTTTACACCGACGGACTGAAGCATTCCCTCCGGCTGCCTTACCAGCAATTCGAAGACCAGCGTAGCGGTGAAACCCTCGCTGTATTACAGAAAGTACGTACAGACAGTGAAAAGTTCATCACTGCCTTTGTAAATGTACTCTTCGTAGCCCTGGTAGGCGTCATCTTCGTCATGGTATATGCATACAGCGTGCACAAAAGCCTGGTATTTGTATACACCGGTGGCTGTTTGCTCCTGTCCTGGCTCATGAACGTACTCAGCCGCAAGATCAAGACTATTCAGAAAACGATCGTCAAGGAAACGACCATGCTGGCAGGCGCGACCACTGAGTCCCTGCGTAATATCGAATTAGTAAAGAGCCTTGGACTTACCCACCAGGAGATCCGCCGGCTCAATTCAACCACCATCCGTATCCTCATGCTGGAACTGAAAAAGGTGCGTAGCATCAGGAGTATCAGCTTTGTACAGGGTACGTTTGTCAATTTCCTGCGCCAGGTGATCCTGTTCCTTCTCTTGTACCTGATTTATGGAAAGACGGTAACGGTAGGCCAGTTGTTCACCTTGCAGCTGTATTCCTTCTTCATTTTCGGTCCTTTGCAGGAGTTGGGCAATATCATCCTTGCCTACCGGGAGGCACAGGTATCCCTCCTGAATTTCCAGCGCATTCTGGAAACCCCGGTAGAAGAAACGCCATCCAACCCTGTCAGGATCAGCAATATTGAATCCCTCACATTCGAAAATGTAGGGTTCCAGCACCTGACAGCTGCCAGTAAAGCCCTGGACCAGATCAACTTCACGGTGAAAACCGGTGAAACAGTGGCATTCGTTGGCCCTTCCGGCTCTGGTAAGACCACGCTGGTAAAGTTGCTGGTAGGTTTATACAATCCTCCCGAAGGAAGTATCTCCTACAATGGCATTAAAAGTTCTGAAATTGATATTGAAGAATTGCGGGCTCAGATTGGTTTCGTAACCCAGGATACCCAGTTATTCTCCGGCACCATCCGGGAAAACCTGTTATTCGTAAACCCTCGCGCCACAGACGAAGATATGCTCCGTGTGCTGCAACAGGCAAGTTGCGATACCCTGCTGGCCCGTGGTGATAACGGGCTGGATACCATGATTGGTGAAGGTGGTATGAAGGTATCAGGCGGCGAGAAACAACGTCTCTCTATTGCCCGTGCATTGCTGCGCCACCCGCGCCTGCTGGTATTTGATGAGGCCACTTCTGCACTGGATTCTTTGACAGAAGAAGCCATCTCTAATACGGTTAGGGAAATCACCGCTACCCGTGAGCATATTACGGTAATGATTGCACACAGGTTGTCCACGATTATGCATGCGGACAGGATCTTTGTGCTGGAAAAAGGAAGGATTATTGAAACGGGCACCCATATTGACCTGCTTGCGGAAAAAGGGCTGTATTATGCCATGTGGAGGCAACAGATCGGGGAAAGATAGGTTATTATTGACGGAGAGGGGAAGCTTGCTTCCCTTCTCCGTTTTATTTAAATATTCATTTTCTAATAAAAGGATTACCTCCGCCTCACTCACGCCCGCCTTCAGCCACTTCGCCGCCTTTCCCGTCATTTCCCTATACAACCCATGCACCTTTTCTGGCAACTGCCTGTATACCCCACTCGCTATCTTCGATGCCCGCCCCAACCGCGCAGCACTCCGCCTCGTGCCTTCAAATGCCGGCAGCGTCCACACTTCTTCAGCAGTCAGGGAACTTTTCATTCTCATATAGAAATTCCCATTTGCCGAATAGCGCTCAATGTCTCCAAAAGTGCCTAGTAAAGGATTGGGATCAAACAATTTAGCCATACTATAAGGTAGGCATTTTCAGCAAACTGAACAAATATTATCGCTGCTCTGCCGTCGCTTTACCGCTGCCTGGCCGTACATACTGCGCACTTTTGTGACAATTATGACAAATTACAGCTCCGCCGTATCCTCATCATAATACACAAAGAAATACAAATAGATTACCCTGCTGATGCGCATCATCCACGGCTGCAGCAACACCAGCAATACCCCATTCACCCCCAGCCACCAAAACACACTGTCATCCTGCCAGGAAAGTCCTATAAACACCCAGTAACATATCAGTGTAAACACCGAAAACGCTACCCCCAATGCATAACTCACATACCCGGTTCCAAACCAGAACCCCGTCTCCAACTCATACACCTGCCCACATACCGGGCAGCGGTCATACATGTTGAATATCTTCTTAAAACTCAAATGATACGGATTTTTGTCCTTAAACATGTCTCCCCTTCTGCAATGGGGGCACTTCATAGATAACATACTCAGAAAGTAGTTTGGTCTTGGATGGCTCATGGCCGCAAAATTACAATTATATCCCATATTATCCTTTGCATGACTTTTGTATTACCTCTCTCATAACCAAAACATCCATTATGCGTCCATCAAACCTGCTCATCATCCTCTCAATGGCCCTGCTCTCCGCCTGCGCAGCCGCCTCGCAGGAGGCAAGTGCCGATTCCGCTGCTGTGAACAAGGTCGTTGCCGAATCTACTCCCACAAATGCAGATATAAAAGATTCTGCCAGTACTGTGCTCAAACCTAAGTCTGGCTCCTATTCCCCTGAATGCTATAAAGCAATTACCGACATCATCATGAGCTCCAGCTTCAAAACAGAAACAACCAAAAAAGAAAGTATAAAAGTGAGAATAGACAGAGAAGAAGGTTCCAAACTTGTTTTACAACTTTTTGCCAGCGAAAAAGACCACGAGTCTACTTTAGCATGGCTCAGACTGGACAAGGCAAATGAAAAACTGGAAGATATTACTCTAGATCCGGCCAGCCCTGTGGCATTGCGGTATGATACCACATTGATAAGTGCATTGAGACAAAATTGCCCATAGACAAATCAGAAAGGTCGTCCACGCCCGGACGACCCTTCCTTCTCTATCTGTATACGCAACGACTATTTAAAATTCAACGGTATTGCTACCCGCACACTATAATTCCGCCCCATATTAAACACACCCGTACGCCCTGTTACCTCATTCTCCGGTGCATATTTCAACCTGCTCAAATGATTCTGATAAGCCACATCCGTAATATTATTCGCTGCCAGATGCAATGAGAACAACACCTTTTTATTCTTATTCACCACATCTGCACCAATCCCCGCATTCCACAATGTATACCCCGGCGTAGCCGTCTCCGTCTGATAAGCATAATACACATTGTTCTGATCAAACGTCCAATCCATCTGTATTCCTGCATACGCATTCTGGAAAATGCCACCCACATGCTTAAACTTCCCCTTCAACTCAGACAGCCATCTCGCCGCCGGAATATTAGGTAAATATTTAGTTGAGTCAGATGCATTCGCAATTACCGCCTTCACATAAGAGAATGTATTCTCAAAATGCAACCAGTCTATCGGATGCGGATGAATATCAATCATCACCTCACCACCATACAAATTAGCAGTTGACTGCTGATATTGGAAAGCTGCATACCCCTCATCATTGTCAGTAGTCGGAATTGAATCTCCACCATTCACACTGCTCAACTTACGGCTATAAATAAAGTTGGTAATATGGTTATAAAACAAACTACCCGTGAGTGACACATGCTCTGAATTAAACTCAACTCCCACATCCCCCTGTGTACTCACTTCCGGTTTCAGCGCTTCATTTCCATATTCATACTTGATGGTCCCTTCATGCACTCCATTCGCCCCAATCTCAGAAATATTCGGTGCCCTGAAACCCCTTGCTACATTCGCTTTCAGCGTCACCATATTACTCACCGCATAACTCAGCCCTGCACTGCCGGAGATGTTGGAAAAGTTCTTGCTCAGTGCATTGAACTTCTCTTCACCACCACTACTCACCGGCTTACCATCTCCATCCAGCATCAGCCCATCCACACTAATGTGCCTGTTGTCAAAACGCAGCCCACCACTAAATGTCAGCTTATCCCATGTCTTGCTGGTCACTGCATAAATCCCTGCATCAAACAGGTTATAACCAGGCACCAGGAACTCTGATCCGGAGAGTATATTATTATGCTGCTGCATACCGTTCACACCTATACTCGTCTGCCATCCATTCATATCGGCAAATGAATATTTCACACCATAGTTGAACGTATTCAACTTCAGGTATAACTCAGGTTCATCAGGATGCAATACATCTCCGAACTCCTGCCGTCTGTTCCACTGGTAACCCAGTATCACATTCAATCTGCCACCATCGTGCATATAGAAATTGTTATCCCATACCAGCTTCTGGTGGTTGATCTGCTGACGTGGCAAACCGATCGTATAAGATTTGAAATCCTTATTCGTCGCTACCGCTTCTCCTTCTTCACCATTATCATTGATAGGTTTTATAAACTGTCCCAGTTCATTACGATCACCTTCTACTAACCCTAACTCCTGGTTAAAAGAAGTAAAGCGCAGTACAGATGATCCCCAGTTCTTGTTAATACCAATGCTACCGCCGTAGTTCGTATTGTGGAACTTAGAGTTATACACATACCCATCGTACTTGTTCTTATAATCGTGTGCAAACTTCTGCGTACCATATACACTCCAGCTAAAACCATTTTGAGTCGTGCCTGCCAGATCTGCGTGATAGGAAATCATCCCATTGTTAGACAGATAATTGGCGGCTATGTTGCCTTTCACATGACCAGCCGGCTCAGGACTTGGTGGTACAATATTTACCACCCCTGCCAGCGCATCGGAACCATATACCAGTGATGCAGGGCCTTTCAGCACTTCTATTTTACTTACATTATAATCGTCGATTTCTATACCATGCTCATCGCCCCACTGCTGACCTTCCTGTCTGACGCCATCGCCTATTACCACCACACGGTTGTAACCCAGACCACGAATGAACGGCTTGGAAATAGCCGGCCCCGTCGTTAGCTGACTCACCCCTGGCAGCTTGGCCACTGCATCAATGATATTGGTAGATATATTCGCATCCAGATAATCTTTTCTGATAATGTTCACCGGAGTCGGGTTTTGCTTCAGCGAAGTCGCCTGACTCACACCCGTAATCACTACTTCATTTTCTTCAATCACCTTAGTACTCAGGCTAAAGTTGATATGAGTAGCGCCATTCACCTGTACGGTTTGCGTGAGGGTCGCATAACCAATAAAATGCACCTCTACCAGGAACTTTCCTTTCGGTAAATTTTTGATCTCATAATGGCCCTGCGCATCTGTAGCAGCACCTACATGCAGGTCTGGAAAATAAACGGTTACACCCGGCAATGGGGTATTAGTCGATTTGTCTGTAACCGAACCACTCATTGAATTGCCGGCATCATCATCGGCAAAGGCAGGAGAATAAATAGAAAGTCCTGTCAGTATACTTAATATAACAACACGCAGGTAGTGCATAACAATAAAATAGTTTAGAATAAATGCATGGCATACATGCATGGCGATTGACATAGCGTCAATTCAATCAGGTACAAAAGAGAATATTAAAGGAAGGATGCGGCAGGAGGTGCCCGGGGGGATAACATGCGGTAGTCGCCATGCGTAATCGCAGGTATAACCGGATTCGCAAAGCTCCACAAAACAGGTTGCTCCAGCACTACAAAGAAGGTACTGGTGTACTGATAGGGTTCTGGCTCTATTTGTAGAAACTTACAGTGCTGGTGCTTGGTTGAAAAAGCAAGCCCGTCGTGCGGAAGAGCGGCGTCCCGGGTATCATGGTGATCCATGAATACCTGGTGTATGAATTCCCTGGGGGTCGTATTAAAAGTAAATACGCCCAGGAGCAGGATCGCCAGTATCTTATGTAGGAACCTGTTTTTCAAAGTTGAACAAAGGTAGGTGAATTCCCAATAAATGCAACAATGTTGTTAAATTTATTGATGAGTGGCGAAAAAGAAAGGGGACGCATGTTGCCATACGCCCCCTTTATATATTAGATATTATCACCTATATCTTTACTTTCAGCATAGATCTCACCTCCTGGTATACCCCATTCTGCAAACGGGCATAGTAAATACCAGCTGCCAGGTTTTTGCTGTCAAACACAGTTGTATACTCCCCTCCGGCCAGCACATTATTCACCGGCACTCCTACCAGCCGGCCCATCGTATCAAAGATCTGGATCATGGTATGACCGCCACGGGTTTTATACTTCAGGGTAGTGGTATCTACAAACGGGTTGGGGTAATTAGTAATCAATCCCTTACTACCGTTATTCACATCGTCAATGCCTGTAATGGTACCACAGGCAATGCCGCTTACAATCGGTAAACGCTGGTAATCCTTGAACAAAATAGATTGCAGGGTCGTGTTATCCACACAGAACCATTGCTCCAGCAAACTCGCGTATACAGATCGGAAATCGTACTGCATGGGGGTATTGTCCGCCACAGACCCACTATCCGGAATATCCGGCGATGTACCCAGGATTCCCTGTTGTACATAATCCCCAAATACAATCATCGGCGCAGCAGCACCATGGTCCGTACCCATACTGCTGTTGGATTTGATACGACGGCCAAATTCAGAGAAGGTCATACCCACCACCCTGCGGGAAGCTTTCAGTTTGGTCAGGTCATCCATAAATGCCTTGATGCCTTCAGACAGTTCCTGCAATAGTTCGGCATGGTACCCGGTGGTATTATCCCCACCCTGTGTCTGGCTGGCGTGGGTATCAAAGAAACCCATACTCACCATGTACAACCTTGTTTTCAGTCCGCCTGCCACCAGCCGGGCTACGATCTTCAGCTGATTGCCCAGTTGTGTATCCGGGTAAGCACTTTGTGAAGTCACGTTCTGTGCTGCTTTTTTGATAGCATCTGAGAACTTATTCGTCTGCTTGGCAATCAGGCGTATATAAGCCAGTTCCACCCCTGCATGGGTATTAGGTACCGGATCTGCCACATCGTCCAGCAGGTTATAAAAGTCCGTGGCACTGGAAATCGCAATCCCTGTATTTGCATTCGCCCCCTGGAAGGCAGGAGACACAATCGAACCGATCTGGATCGCCAGCGGATCCGGGTTATCATCATTTGGGTAACCATCAGGATAACCCGGGTATTGTGTATCAAGATAACGTCCACCCCACCCGGTTTCCACAATTTCATTTGCATCAGAACCAGATACCCAGATATCTGTTGCGCGGAAGTGGGAGTAGTTCGGCGAAGGGTAGCCTACGCTCTGGATGATGCAGACCTTACCTTCTTCATACAATTGCTGAATCCCTGTCATAGAAGGATGCAGCCCGGTTTTTATGTTATTCACCAGGGGCAGCAACTTACCCTGGGGGATGGCAATATTCGGACGAATAGCCTGGTATTTATCATAGATATCGATAGGCACGACCATGTTGAGGCCATCGTTCCCACCGACCAGCTGGATCATGACCAGCACATGATCGTTGTCCTCAGCAGCGGTTTCAAGTGCCGACAATAATGAGGAAGAGCCAAAAGCCTTTACTGCAAACCCGTTGATGAAGGTGGGCAGAATAGCGGCCGGCGCGGTATATTTAAGAAAATCTCTACGTTTCATATTGATAGAGTATAGGTCTTTCTAAAGATCAGGATAGTTGATATTCGGATAGGTTCATCAGGTATTTGTACAGTGTACGCAGGCGGCTTTCAACGACTGTGCGCAATGCGGTATCGGTAGGATAAGCTACCCAGGCATTCCAGGCATCTGTCCAGTAGTAGTCGCTGTCAGGGTTCTGGCCACTGAGCAGGATGGTGTTTTTAAACCATGCCCTGGTAGTGTCAGATACACCTATACGGTACAGGATATCCAGTGAGTCAGAGATCAGCTGCTTTGGATCTGAGGGATTGGATAGTCTTTGCGCAAAGGCCATCACATCGATGGCGACACCACCATAACCGCCTTCACTTATCATCGCATCGGTAAGCTGGTTACGCTTAGGCAGGGTATCGGTGTTAATCCACATCTCATGGTATTGAGGTTCCTGGTAGTAAGGCTGCCAGCCAGCTACCTGGGGTGGTTCGCCAATGTCCTGCAGCATGCTGGCCGCGTGAGAGCGCAGCCTGTCCCAGGAGTCGTAGGCGTCCATATAGGCAGTAGGGAAGGTCACGCCAAATTCGCGCACCAAACCTACGTTATGATCGATCGGACTTTTGATGAGAGCTGACATATTCAGCGGATCATAGAAGTGCTCACTCTTGAAGAGGGCACTGAGTACTGGCAGCAGATCGTAGTTGTTATTTCTGAAAATGTCTGCCAGTGGTGTGATCACATTTGCCTCTACCGCATCGTCGATGAGGTAGTATACAAACCAGCGGTATAGTTTGCGAACGATAAATTTCGCACATTCCGGCTGGGCAAAGATGATATTCAGCAGGTCGTCGAGTTCAGTCGCACCATCCTGACCAGTTTTGCCAGTGATCTTTTTATTGCTATAAAAATCTGAGAATTCTTTGTTTTCGATATCGTGTTCAGTACTCTCAAAGTAGGTGGTGATAGTATTGGCATTGATACGGAAACCAGTGAGTACACGGGCGGTAGCGCGCACGTCTTCTTCGGTGTAGTGGCTATCAGGACCTTTACCCACAGTGAACAGTTCATGCAGTTCACGGGCATAGTTTTCGTCCGCGCCTTCCTTGGAGTTGAGGTATCCGTTCAGATATCTCAGCATGGCAGGGTCGAGGGTGATAGCTTTTGTGAGTGTTTTGAAGTTGCCCACAGCGTTTGCACGCAGGGTGGTATTGTACTTATAAATATAGCGGGAGTCGTGGGTCATATCCATTTCGGTTACGAAGTGGTTATGCCAGAAGAGGGTCATTTTTTCCTGGATGCTACGGCCCTGATTGATCATGACGCCGATCCACCATGCTTTGTAAGAGTTCCAGCGTTTGCCATCTTCATCATCGGAGGAAGGTGGGGGTGAGTTCACCCAGGTTTCGCCTGGAAGAATGCCATGTTCGTCCTCACCATAGATGTTTACGGGTTGAGTAGTAACAGGAGTGACGGTAGTGAGCAGGGCATTCACGGCCTGGTCCATGCCGAGACTTTTCACCCATGCGATATCTTCAGGAGTGGCGCCAAACATGGTACGTTTGAGCAGGTGCACAGCCTGAGCGGTATCGAAAGTGCCGGTGTATGCGGCAATACCTGAATCTGTACGCGAACCGGTGGTAGTCGCTTTCACTGTTGGCTGTCGTTTTGCTGATAGCGAAAGGAATTGTCTGCGATCCATAAAGTAATTGATATGGTTATATGGTATTAGGGATGAGTTTTAAAAAATATAGGCTTTAACACGGGTACCTGAATAAGGGTACAAGTTAGTAAAAAATTTAATGAATGAGAGGGAAAAATGTGGATTTGTTTGGGGAAGGCATTTTGATTTGGCGTATCAATATGATATTCTACATATCGTATTGAAATACATTTAATTTCAAAATGATCAAACTTTTGTCAATCCTTGTTTACACTGGGAAAATGGTCTATATTCATTTTGACCAAAACAATAAAATACCATTAATCTCACGTGATGATTGAGCACAACAATGACAAATCAGTCCCCCAATACTTTAAGTCCGCCAGGATGGGTATTAATAGCATAGCTGTAATATTTGAAGATTATGAGCAGGAGATTCCGGTGTATGATGAGCATGTTCAGTTTGCGGATGTAATACAGTTCCCGGGGGAGGTGCAACCTGTCTATACATTGGCGGGGGATATTTTTAGAAGGGGCGAATTGTATATTTCTCTGAAGGATGATAGTATGCTTCCTGCCTGGGGTAAGCACGACCTGCTTTTATTGAAGGATGTAGATCAGGAGGTGCTGGTAGCGGGGGATCAATATTATTTCGTACTGGGAGATAAAAGGGAATTGGCTGGCAGGTTAACGTATAATGAAACTCATTTTATTATTACACCTGAGAATAGTAGCTATCACCAGGAGCAGGTACCGCCTGATGCTGTGCTAAGAATGTATAAAATAATGGGTGGGTTAAAACAGGAAGAAGCGCTCAGGGAACGGGAGAAAGAGAAATAAAATCCACCCCTGAAGAATCAGGGATGGGGTACTGCTTCACCGCATTTGATGTTAATGGACAATTAACTAATTACTAAATTCTATACCCAGGTATTCACATAATTCTTCAAATTCTTTCAACTCCCTCGCCCTGATTTCTTCCTGAGTTGGAGGCTTATATT
The DNA here is from genome assembly GCF_039596135.1 of Chitinophaga sp. GTDB lineage: Bacteria > Bacteroidota > Bacteroidia > Chitinophagales > Chitinophagaceae > Chitinophaga. The sequence continues at coordinate 528 of NZ_JBCNKH010000109.1, read as the reverse complement.
TCCTAATAGTAAACGCAAATGGCCTATTTTTCAGGTATTCCAATTGTTTAGGATTATTCGGATCATAATCATATGTAACCCAGCCACCGGGGTGAACCTCCAATATCCTGGTTTTCATGATGACCCGATATGGTTTTGAAGGATCAACCGGTGTTCCTTTAGCATCCATTTCTGCTAAATGATTTATCGTTGCCCGTAATTCTTCAGACCTTTCCTTCCTTCTTTCTTCCCTGTACCACGCAGCAGAATATGGCTTCAATTTTTTTTTCTTTGGAACCTTATAAGGTTTCATTGCTCGTTCCATAAATCAGATGTTTTTTTTGTAAAAATGAAATAATTAAACATAGTTTCTAATTCTCTATTACTTTCCATACCAGCCTTATTGAATTTAACAGGCATGGCTTTCATATCATTGAAATCAAATGGATTTTCATATAACTCAGTGCCCTTCCTTTTTACCCTCACATAATATTTCGCCCCATACATGGTGAAATACTTACTCAAATAATCATAATTCTCTCTAATAAT
>NZ_JBCNKH010000108.1:0-17873 GCF_039596135.1 Chitinophaga sp. | reverse complement strand
GACAGGGCGTCAATCAGCATCTGCACGGAGTTCATATCCAGGTGGTTCGTAGGCTCATCGAGCAGCAGGAAGTTCGCCTGGCTGATGATGGTTTTGGCCAGTGCCACACGTGCTTTTTCACCACCGGAGAGGATACGGATTTTCTTATATACATCGTCGCCGGTGAAGAGGAAGCAACCCAGCAGGGAGCGGAGTTCGACTTCTGTACGGCCGCTACCGCAGCTTTTCAGTTCGTCGAGAATTTCGCTGTCCAGGTGCAGGCTTTCCAGCTGGTGCTGTGCGTAGAAGCTGTCTACCACGTTGTGCCCCGGAATGCGTTCGCCTTCCATTTCTTCGGTACCGGCTATTACACGGAGCAGGGTAGATTTACCCTTACCGTTTGCACCGATCAGCGCGATCTTGTCACCACGGTTGATGATGGCGCTGGCGTGTTCCAGGATGGTGAGGTTACCATATTTCTTCGTCACGTCTTCCAGGGTGCAGATGATCTTGCCCGGGGTTTTATCGACAGTGAAGTTGATCCTGATTTTAGAAGGACCGCCGTCTACCTGTTCTACTCTTTCCAGTTTGTCTAATCGCTTCATGGCACTCTGTGCCTGTGCCGCTTTGGATGCCTTGGCCTTGAACCGTTCGATAAAGCGTTCCTGCTGGCGGATGTATTCCTGCTGGTTTTCGTAAGAGCGTTGCTGCATTTCGCGGCGCAGTTCCTTTTCCTGTTCGTAATCTTCGTAGTTGCCGGAGTAGTGGTGCAGCTGTTGCTGGTACAACTCTACAATCTTGTTGACCATTCTATCGAGGAAGTAACGGTCGTGCGATACGATGATCACAGCGCCGTTATAGCTTTGCAGGTATTTTTCCAGCCATTCGATGGAAGGCAGGTCAAGGTGGTTCGTGGGCTCATCGAGCATGAGTACATCCGGCTGCTGCAGGATCAGTTTTGCCAGGAGTACGCGCATGCGCCAACCTCCGGAAAACTGGCTGTAAGGTCTTTCCAGGTCAGTGGTACTGAAACCGAGACCTTCCAGCACCTGTTCGGTACGATGTTTCATTTCGTAACCGCCGAGGGTTTCGAAGAGGTGGAGTTTGTCACTGAATTCGATGAGGAGTTCTTCGGACTGATTCGTTTCGAGTTCCTGAGTGAGGCGTTCAATGTCTTTTTCCAATTTAATGGCTTCGGCAAAAGCGGTCATGCCTACTTTGAGGATAGATTCGTCGGATTCGAAGCTCAGGAGGTCCTGGTTAAAGAACCCAAGGGACAGGTTTTTAGCCTTGTTAACACTACCTTTAGAAACGGAATACTCACCGTTAATAACACGTAAAATGGTAGATTTCCCGGTTCCGTTCATACCGATTAATCCTACACGGTCGCCGGGAACAATATGCCACGAGGCATTTTCTACAATGGCCCTTGCGCCAAACTCAAAAGTAATGTCCTGAAGTGCTATTAGCATTGCCTAAATTAATTGAAAGGGGCAAAGTTAGTGCTTTTTAATGATCCTTTGTGCCGGGCGAAGGCAAAAGCGATGGTTTCCCTATCTTTGTAAAAAGATACATATAATATATGAGGTTCATAGCAGCGGCAATATTACTGATCGGCATAGCAGCCTGTCAATCATCTACTCAGCAGGCAAGTGGGGAAAAGGGAGATACCACCGTATTACAGGCGCCTTACGCCACTGTTTTTTACGATTCATTACAGTTAGCCCTGGAAAGTTACTACTCCCTTACGGAGGGACTGACCCAGGCAAACATTACTTATATAGACCGGTATGGGGCTGAGTTGAAACAGCACCTTGACAGTTTGCCACTCAGTTCCCTGCAGATGGATTCCGGCCGGCTGGGGAATGTGAGGAACCAGGTGACCAGTATGAGTGCTGAACTGAGTGGGCTGGTAGGTGAGAAGACGATCGATGAGAAACGTGCAGCCTTCGACATGATTTCGGGTTTGCTATTCGATTTGGTTAAAATAACTGGTGTGAAAGGGAAAACTATTTACCGGCAGTATTGCCCGATGGCGTTGAAGGATGCTGGCGGGTATTGGTTAAGTAATTCCAGTAAAAAGATAAATCCCTATTTTGGCAATGATATGCTGGGGTGTGTGGAGGTGACAGATAGTTTAAGATTTAATTAGGCTATGCCGGTGTGGGACAGGATTGCCACAGGAAAGGAATAGTTTGATTTTAAATTAAGATATAATATTCCCTTATACAGGAAGTATAAATGCAGTCCTCCCTGCTACCTTCGTCCCTGTTAATCCGAAGGTCCTGTCAACCATCTTTTAACAGATGTAGAAAAACCCATCAATTTTCTTAACTTCGCAAGCCCAAATGCGGTGTATCAAACAGATATACCCTTCTGGCAATATAAAACGCAAAACTTAAAAGCTGAAGATTAACAGCTCAATCGTATGATCAACATTACATTACCGGATGGCGCAGTTCGTCAGTATGAAGCAGGAGTAACTGCAATGGACATTGCCAAATCCATCAGTGAGGGATTGGCACGCAAAGTATTAGCCGCTAAAGTGAACGGGCAGGTGGTAGACGCCTCCCGCCCCATAACGACGGACAGTACGCTGCAATTGCTGACCTGGACTGATGTAGAAGGTAAATCTACCATGTGGCACTCTTCTGCCCACCTGATGGCCGAAGCGCTGGAATCAATCTATCCGGGCGTAAAGTTCGGTTATGGCCCTGCTATTGAAGGCGGTTTTTACTACGATATCGACCTGGGTGGCCGTACCATCTCCGACGAGGATCTGCGTAAGGTAGAAGCAAAGATGGTTGAACTGGCAAAAGCCAACAACGCTTACGATCGTAAGGAAGTGAGCAAAGCAGAAGCATTGGATTACTTCACCAAAAAAGGTGACGAATATAAAATAGAGACTATCAACGAGCTGGAGGATGGCAAAATTACCTTTTACACACAAGGTAATTTCACTGACCTGTGCCGTGGCCCACACATTCCCAGTACCGGTTTTATCAAAGCGATCAAGCTGACCAATATTGCCGGTGCCTACTGGAGAGGTAATGAAAAGAACAAGATGCTGACCCGCATCTATGGCGTTACTTTCCCTAACCAGAAAGAACTGGATGAACACCTGTTCCTGCTGGAAGAAGCGAAGAAACGTGATCACCGTAAGCTGGGTAAGGAACTGGATCTGTTCACCTTCTCTGAAAAGGTAGGTTTAGGTTTGCCGCTGTGGCTGCCAAAAGGCGCCCTGCTCCGCGAAAGACTCCAGGCTTTTTTGCAGAAAGCTCAGCTGGACCTGGGGTACTTACCAGTGGTAACACCGCATATCGGAAACGTGAACCTGTATAAGACATCCGGTCACTACGAGAAGTATGGTAAAGACAGTTTCCAGACCATCCACACACCAGAGGAAGGCGAGGAGTTCATGCTGAAACCCATGAACTGTCCACACCACTGTGAAATTTACAAAGCCAGCCCTAAGAGCTATAAAGACCTGCCGGTTCGCTTTGCAGAATTCGGAACCGTATATCGTTACGAACAGCATGGTGAACTCCATGGTCTGACCCGTGTACGTGGATTTACTCAGGATGATGCACACCTTTTCTGCCGCCCTGACCAGGTGAAAGAAGAATTCATGAAAGTGATCGACCTGGTATTGTATGTATTCAACAGCCTGAGCTTTACCGATTTTACCGCCCAGATCTCGCTGCGTCACCAGACAGACAGAACCAAGTACATTGGTTCTGAAGAAAACTGGAACCTGGCAGAACAGGCGATTATTGAGGCAGCAACAGAAAAAGGGCTGAAGACTGTAACAGAATACGACGAAGCAGCGTTCTATGGTCCTAAACTGGACTTCATGGTGAAGGATGCCCTGGGCCGTAAATGGCAGCTGGGTACCATCCAGGTGGATTACAACCTGCCTGAGCGCTTTGAACTGGAATATATCGGTGCTGACAACCAACGTCACCGCCCGGTTATGATCCACCGCGCTCCGTTCGGTTCACTGGAAAGGTTCATCGCAGTACTGATCGAACACTGCGGTGGTAAATTCCCACTGTGGCTGACACCTACGCAGGTAAAAATTCTGCCAATTAGTGACAAGAGTCAGGCTTATGCAGAAAAAGTGGCAGAATTATTAAAAAATGCGGAAATTAGAGCAGAAATTGACGACCGGAGTGAAAAGATAGGTAAGAAAATCAGGGAAACCGAGCTTGCAAAAGTTCCCTATATGCTGGTACTGGGCGAAAAAGAAGCTGCTGACAACAAGGTGGCTGTACGCAGACAAGCCAAGGGTGACCTCGGAGCCATGGATATCGAACAGTTTATCGCACTGGTTCAGGAAGAAGTAACAAACAGAAAATCTTTTGAATAAAGGTTCCTAAAAATACTTAGTTCATGTATCAACCCTCGAAATGGGGGTTGATACTTTGAAAATAATAGAAATATATTTTTAACTAATTGAACTTTTGTATTTTCGGGTACGTTAATTGCTAAAGAGTCTATTAACAAAAAAGGTCGGTTCATAGCTAATATCAATTATTTAAAGCAAAACAATCGGTAGCTGTGCCGGCTCATGCTAAATATTACAGACAATTATTAATTTGAAATTTTATTTTTTTTAATGCAGCAAGGACCCAGACCAAATTTTAACAGGGGCGGAAGAAACCCCAACTTTCGTAGAGAGCAACAACAAGAACACCGCACAAACAGGATGATTCGCGTTCCTGAAGTGCGCCTGGTGGGAGAGAATATTGAAGTAGGCATATACCGCACGGATGAGGCCCTGCGTATGGCTGAAGAACAGGGACTGGACCTGGTTGAAATTTCCCCTAATGCCGCACCACCTGTCTGCCGCATCATCGACTACAATAAATTCCTTTACGAGAAGAAGAAGAAGGAAAAGGAAATGAAGGCGAACGCACACAAAAGCGAAGTGAAAGAAATTCGCTTTACGCCTAACACCGATGACCATGACTTCGACTTCAAAGCCAAACATGCGGAAAAATTCCTCAAAGATGGCAATAAGGTAAAAACATATGTACAGTTCAAAGGTCGTGCTATCATGTTCAAAGAACGTGGAGAGCTGATACTTTTGAAATTTGCAGAAAGACTGGCAGAAGTAGGCGCACTGGAAGGTATGCCTACCATGGAAGGTAAGCGTATGATTGCCATCTTCGCTCCTAAATCTGCCAAGAAAAAGCCAGGTGGTCCTAAAGAAGCGAAGGAAGATCGTCCTCCAAGAGAAGAGCGTCCACAGCAGCCAAGGGAACCACGTCCGGCAGCTCCGGCTCCAGCACCTGAAAGTAAACCAGAATAATTACTGGTAAATTACGATATGAATAAACCCGGAACCAATGGCTCCGGGTTTATTGTTTTGGTATCTAAATCGTTGATTAACGGTTTGAATAAAATGCTGGTTATCAGCAGTATTGAGCGTGTTTTTGGCAATTTGCCTTTAGACCACTTACTCCAGGTACCCCGTAAAATAGAACCCGGTATCCTCCACACTTTTCAATTGCCCCAGTGTTCCCTGGTAAAAGTCCATTGTAAAATGATCATTCTCCAGGTGGTCCAGCAGCGGTGCCATATCTGTATCTATCAATGCAGCATTGCCAGTATACGTCTGCCCTGTAAAGTCAAATACCCCCGCTGTGGTTTTGGTATAAGTATATGGATACTCTGCCAGGTACAAGCGGTTATTCTGAATTACGTATACATCTAAATACAACACCTCTGCGGCCGGGTCAAACGTGAAGTAAGTATAATACAACGTCAGCCCATAAACTCCACTCTTCAATGAGGTAGCAATCGACTTCCACATATTCGTAAATTCATCTGACCAGCCCGGGATCGCCTGTGGCGGTACCACGATAGAAGAGAAGCTCACACCGATCAGCTGATGCATGGGAATAATTGAATGATCTGCTACCTGCACATCCACCCTGTTCCCATTGATCTTTACATAAAATACCTGGTTATCAGCATCCCAGAATACCTCATTGAAGGTGTAACTGCCATACGTAATTGGAGTTTGCAGATACAATCCTTCGGTGGTATAGTAATACGCCGTCGTGATTAACTGCACCTTCCCTGCATCATCGAGATAGATAAGGGTGAAGTTTTTAGTAACTGTATTAATACTTACCTGCAACTTTTTACCATCTGCAAATTGCAAATACTGCCATGGGAATTCGGCAATGTTATTTTCAATATCTACCAGCTGCTCACCAAAAGCGCCTGATGTATACGCATCATGTTCTGCCTTCGTCGCCTTTACCAATATCATTTTGGTACTGTAGGTAATGCCGGTCAGTTTGATAGTATCGTCCGATACACTGTCAATAGCATATTCGAAGTCTACAGAATACCCCTGGCCAGTCACCCCGCCGTATACATTTGGATTTGGATCTGCCAGCAGGTGCAGGTAGGAATAGGTATCAAACAATAATGAGGGCCGTTGCATTGCCTTGAGGCGGTAGGTACTGTTTTCGGGAGTACCTGCTGCATCTTCCGTCACATCTCCATACATGGTTACCCTATCTGCAGTATCGAACGTAAAGAAGAAGCTATAGCCGCCACCTGCCGGTGGAAATACCGCTGTTTTCCAGCCATACTCCGCACCTGTCAACCTGGATTTATAATCTGCCAGTGCCTTTGCCAGCCGCTGATCGGGTGTCTCTCCAAAGATAGAAGTCGTTTGATCTTTCCGGCAGCTAAACAGGCATGCCAGTATCAGTATATATAATATATGTGTACGCATGTTGAGCTGTTTTAAAGGTTATCGATAGCATGCTGGGTTCTCGTCTGCAAACTGTAGAAGTCAATATGCCAGCTCTCTTTGAAGTATCGTACTACGATCTCTTCTTTCTGGCGTAGTTTGGCCGCGCCGTCATCCGGGGCACTTGCCACAATGGCATCAAAACCGCTTTTGCCTTCTACCAGCATAGTAGATACCATTTCTACAAAGTCTTCATCCGGCGCACTACGTGCATATTGTGTCACAAATCCTCTTTCCAGCGCTTCGGCTAGTGTGTAGTCATTCCAGCTGCCGGTATAGCCTGTTGAAATAGATTTGAATGCTACCGGGTACATGATCGTCTGGTGCAGGATGTGTGCAAATTCGTGATGGATGGTGTGCAACATTTCTCTTACACCCGGTTTATCGTCCAGGCTAAAATCATTCAGGTCAAAAAGCACGACTTTACGGCCACCTTCGGCAGTTCCCAGCGTCACTGTATTATTGGAGTTGTATTGCGGGCTGCCTACCAGTACAAACTGTTTCTGGCAGTATGTTTTAAAGAAAGCGTCGCCGGCTTCATCGATGTAAGGTGCAATCCAGGTCTTTGCAATGGTCGTCATCACAGGTTCTACCTGCGACTCAGCTACTGGTACCAGGTCTTTGTTCAAAGAAAGTTCATACCGGTCAAACCGGTATTTCACTTCTATGTTATATGGATGTACAAAATTGGAATCCAGCCAGTAGTCCAGTGGCCCTTTTTCCCAGGTCTCGCCACCGAGTCCCGGCAGGTCTGTATCCAGGGTTTCCTTTTTGGAGCAGGCCACCAGCAACATGATTAGTAATATAGGCAAGTATTTCATTTTCATTTGTTTTTAGCGGTTAACGGGGATTTTGTTCAATACCGGAAAGCTTCACTTCCTGCGGCAACTGAAACAACCTGCGCAGGTCGTCGCCAGTCAGCGTTTCACCACTATGGGTCACAGGAATGTGATAGCGCAGTATGTCAAACCAGCGCATTCCTTCCTGCATGAACTCAGCCTGCTTAAAATCCAGCAGGGTATAAATCAGGCCATTCTTCACATTGGTAGTACCGTAGTAGTTGGCCAGCTTTGCATTCGTGATACGGTTGCTGGTGGTGTAACCATCAATGCGCATACTGGCGTAATCATTCAGGTCCTGCTTTGCTGCATCGTAATTGCCGAGATAGATATTTGCTTCCGCCCTGTTGAATAAAACTTCTTCTGCCGTAAAGAGCGGGAAGATGGTATATGGCACCCCAATATCTGCATTGGCACTGGAACGTACAAAGTGCTCCCTGAACTTCAGGATTTCCCAGTTGTCGGTATTGTCGCCCACATAGTAGAGGGGCTGTACCCAGGTAGCACCGGTTACGTTTGGATACCTATATATACTATATACAAGGTCGGTTTGGAGCCCGTACCTGTACTGCGCCACATTACGTGCCCATATGGAAGGCGCTTCTACCAGCAGCAGATTGGCCGGCTCAGTGGCATTGGTATACAAAGCCAGCGCTTCGGCCGCTGTGAGGTTTTGATATACTGTGACCCATTGGCGCAGGTTGCTTTTGATATTGCCCCCGGGAAATACATTGGCTGCGTAACTGAGCACCTTCTGGTAGTCCTTTTTGAATAAATAAAACCTTGTCGCAAAAGCATTGGCCGCTGCAGTCGTAAAGTGATACTTGGGTACTTTGTAAGTAGTATTATTAATTAACGGTAACCCCGTAGTGAGGTCTTTTTCGATCTGTTCATAAACATATGCCACCGTTTTGCGCTCATATTGTTTGATCACTACATTTTCAGGCGTGGTGACGTAGGGAATACCCGGATCCTGTGCGGCTGTAGCCGAATCATATACTTTGGAAAAGAGTGTCACGAGCATGAAATGTGAATACGCTCTCGCTACGAGGGCTTCCCCTTTCTGTGCATTGTAATCAGACGGGTTGTCTGCATTTGCAATTGCCTGCAATGCCTGGTTACAGGCTGCGATGGCTTTGTAGCAATTGTTCCAGTAATAAGTAGGAGAACCTTCTGTTTTGTCGATGACATCGTTGAAATAATATGGATTGGTATTGATTTCCAGCGATACCGTGCCACCTGTTCCCTTGTCAGCAGCATTGTCTGAAGCTGCTTCTGTAAAGGTTGCGTAGTCTGCCTGCGGATAAGCTGTACCCAGTAGTTCCGCAACTTTCTCCACACTATTCAATTGTGTGCGCTGATCCGGTGCCTGCTCCAGGTATTTTTTACACCCGCTGCCTGCCAGTAATATGAGTAATAAGATATAATGCGTTTTCATGAATGCGTGTTTTAAAGGGTTACAGACTAGCCTTTACAGAAAGCGTGAACTGACGTGGTATGGGCAGTGCTACTCCACCTGCATTGAAGAATTCAGGATCCTGTCCATTCAGTCGTTTATCGGAATATATCAGCCAAAGGTTATTGGCTACCAGGCTCACAGAGAGGTTATTGAACCCTTTAGGTTTGAAGCCGTAAGTAAGGGAAACCTGTTTGAGGCGAACAAAACTCCCATTTGCCACACGTGCTGTGGAGTAGTTATAATTATTATAAGGATATACACCATCCAGTAATGATTCTCCATATTTATCCAGTATACTGGGTACATTGGTGCGTGCTTCGTCTCCCGGCAATGTCCACCGGTTGATGAAGTCATTGGAGCTGGCATCGAGGTCTGAATACTTTTGTTTGAATCCAGGGTTCAGGCGGATCTTATTCCCTGTACTGTAGGTGACCAGGGCGGAGAGGGAGAAGCCTTTATACCGGAGTGTATTGTACCAGCCACCGGTGAGCGTTGGATCTACAGGGCCGTCGTAATGGAGGTTTTGCACCTTGTCACTTTGCAGGTATACGTTGTTGCTGGTCTCGCCATTTTCATTGATAAATAAAGGCGTACCATCTTTGGGGTTCAGACCTGCAAATGGAATGGAATACAATCCCCTTACCGGGTGCCCCTGTGTAGCGCCACCTTCGGCTACGACCAGGTCCCAGATGATAGGGTTATTTTCCAGCCGGGTAATCTTTCCTTTGTTATAACCAAGGGTGAGTTGTGTACGTAGTCCCCATTCCTTATCGTCCAGTATTTTGTAAGCTACGGTTGCTTCTACACCTTTAGAATGCATGTCTCCATAGTTCGCGATTTTGATTTCTTCGCCCCCGATTCCTGAGGTACGGATAGGACCAATCAGGTCAAAGCCCTGCCTTAAATATCCATCCAAAGTAAGGGTCAGTCTATCCTGGAACATGCCCAGATCGATGCCCACATTTGTCTCATATTGCTTTTCCCAGGTGAGTTGTGAATTCTCTAAACTCTGAATGTAAATGACTGATTCTACTTCAGATAGATAAGGTCTGTTCGTACTTCTGTTTTGCAATACGACGCTTGAATTTCTCGCATTGCCCATGCTACCGGTCAACCCGTAAGTAGCTCTCAATGTGAGGCGGTTGATGTTGGTGAGCGATTGCATGAAGTCTTCCGTATCGAGGTTCCAGGAGCCACTCACATTCCAGGTAGGCAACCATCTTGCCGTTCTGGATTCGCCTAAGAGGTTGGAGCCATCATAGCGTAAACTTGCATTGAAATTATATTTACTCTTATAAGAATAAGCTGCATTTGCGAGGTAGGCTAAATAACGATCGTAGTTCATCGTCATGCTGTAGTAGTTGAAATTGTTCTCTACATTCTGCTTGATGATGTTGGGATCTATATAAGGCACACCACCTTTATCAAACTGGTAACCATAGCCATCAAACTGTTTGTTCTGCCTGTTGGCATAGCGCAATTCCTGCGAGCCTAACAGCATCAGGGTATGGGTTTGATTCCAGGTCTTGTTCCATTCTAATGTATTTCTATAATAATAACTCACAAGGTAATCATCATCAGTAGAATAGATACCACCATATGGTAATACCACTATCGGCTCTGCATCAGGGTTATCAGGGTCCCGGTACAGGAACCTGTTTCTGTCGCGAATGGTCGCATCGCCTGCAGCCCTGTAAGCCATGGGCATATTGGAGTTTTCTTTGACCTTATGTTCCTGGCTGCTTTTTACATAGCGGATGTTCCCCAGGAAAGTATATTTCAGGTTAGGCAGGATCTTATAAGAAAACTCACCCTGCAGTTTCAGGTCCAGCTGGCTCACATCAATATAATTGTTCGCCATTTCATTGATAATATTGAAAGGAGCGAAGTTGCGGGTAAAGTATTCCAGGTGTCCCTGTTCATCGTATGCTGTGAGTGTACGGCTGGTGTTCAGCGCATAGCTGTAGGGATTGATGTCGAAGTCACGGTCAAACTGTCCGCTCACCGGGTTACTGTTCCTGTTCAGGCTACCGGGTACCCGTTGGTCGCGGATTACGCCCTGGGTAATGAATCCAAAGGAAACCTTGTCATTGAAGTTGTAATTGGCTCTTACGTTGCCGGTGAAGCGCTTCAGTTTATCAGCGGGTGTCCAGCCGCCGTCCTGCAGGAAACTGGTAGATACATAGAGTTGTGAGCGGTCGGTACCGGAGGAGATACTGACAGAATGTTCCTGCATGAATGAGTTCTTAAAGAGTACGTTGAACCAGTCGGTATTGGCACCGGCATATCTTTGCAGGAATGCCTTGCGGGCTTCGGGGGTATTGGCCAGGCCAAACTGCCCTTTCGATGCATCGTAGGTATCGATCAGGTTATACATTTTGGTATAGACACCACCATTTTCGGCGCGGGTAGCATCAGAGTGGTTCAGCCATCCTTTGCGTTCCAGCTCTGTATAGACCGACATCTGGTTTGCAGAGTTCATAATGTCGAACTGGTCGTAGGTAGGCTTCAGGTAAGTAGAGAAATTACCTGTATAGGATACCACCGGCTTGCCTACACGTCCTTTTTTGGTCGTGATGACCACTACGCCATTCATGGCTCTTGCGCCATAGAGTGCGGTGGCGGCGGCGTCTTTCAGGATCTGGAAACTCTCAATATCATCTGCGTTCAAACCCGCCACAGAAGAGCCCAGCAGGGTAGAGGGGTTCCCGGTGGAAAGCTGTTCGTTGCTTACATTAATTACATCTTCCAGTACCACACCATCTACTACCCACAGGGGCTTGTTATCGCCAGTGATACTGGTTGCACCACGAATGCGGATTTTGGGTGCGGCGCCAAATGTGCCGGACACGTTTTGAATGCTTACACCGGCTACCTGGCCTTCCAGCATACGGCTTACATCTGCAATGCCGGCACGCCGTATGTCGGATGCTTTCACCGAAGTAGCTGCACCGGTGAAGAGCTTGCGGTCTATGGTCTGATAACCGGTGACCACCACTTCGCCCAGGTTGCTCACGTCTTCTTCCAGTGTCAGGTTGATGACTGATTGGGCGGCACGGGTGACGGTTTTGTAACCGACCATAGAAAAGACGACGGTCGCCCCTGTTTTTACTTTCAGTTTGTAAGTACCATCCAGGCTGGTCATGGTACCATTCTTTGTGCCTTGTTCTATTACACTGACACCCGGGGCGGCGGTGATTATACCATTCCTGTCGGGTAATCGTACCACACCGGTAACGACTATATCAGTGGGTTGTTGAAATGCATGCACAGGATTCATGCATATACTGCATAATAGCAGGCATAGCCATGCAGACTTTGGGATGAAATTCAGCATAATTACGATTTTGGTTGGGGGTATATTGCTACAGTTGATTATTACGATTACAGTTTGCTACAGTTTAATTGCACAGTTACATTTTGTTATCTTTTAACTAACACGCACTTTCATTAAACTTACGGAAAATTTCCTTTCTTTGTGGATCAATTAATTATGTTTTGCAGAGAAAAGAATTACGTGTCATATTGATCTCCCTGATCGTGAGTTTCATACTTACGGGAACCAAGTTCCTGGCCTGGTTCTTAACGCACTCAGTGGCAATATTGTCTGACGCCCTCGAATCCATTATCAACGTTGTCGCCGGTGCCTTTGCCTGCTATAGTATTTACCTGACCGGCAAGCCAAAAGACGAAAACCACCCATACGGACATGGGAAAGTGGAATTCTTCTCCATCGGTTTTGAAGGGGCTATGATCTTCATCGCCGGTTGCCTGATCCTCTTTAAAGCCGTTCAGTTTTTTTTTATTCCCCCTACGCTTGAAAGTATTGACAAGGGCATCTGGATTATTGGCGGTACGGCAGTGGGCAACCTGGTATTGGGGGCTTACCTGTTGCGTGAGGGAAAGAAGCTCTCTTCGCTGACTATCACCGGCAATGGTTCACACATCATGACGGACGTATATAGCAGCGGCGGGCTGATCGTTGCCCTGTTCCTCATTCACTTTACGGGATGGAACTGGATAGATCCGCTGGCGTCTGCATTAATGGGGGCGCTCATTTTGCGCCAGGGATACCGGTTATTACGCCAGTCTATTTCGGGCCTGATGGACGAAACAGATATGCAGGTAGTGGACAAGGTGATCCAGGTTTTACAGGAGCATCGCAGGGAGAAATGGATTGACATTCACAATATGCGGGTACAGCAATATGGGAATAATTATCATATTGATTGCCATTTGACCTTACCTTATTATTTATTATTGAGTGATGGGCATGAAGAACTGAAGGCGATAGAAAAGTTGGTGAATGATTCGTTTACATCAGGAGAAGTAGAGTTCTTTATACATATAGATCCTTGTTTGCCGTCCTGTTGTCATTATTGCCTGATGCCGGCATGCCCGGTGCGGCAACATGCTTTTACAGGAGCAATTCAATGGACGCGGGAAAATGTTCTTCCTAACCGAAAACATGGGGAGGAATAAAAAAAGGGATGGTTCTATGAACCATCCCTTTTTTTATTCCTCTCCCTCCGTCTCACCATCACCAGCTCCTAAAATAGCTGCTACTGGTTTGACCGCATGGTATATATTCCTGTTATACTTATTCCCTAAAATAATAATCGTGGAGGTATCTTTCACAATCCTGTAAAACACTGTATTGTTCCCGTGCCACCAGCCATTGTGATACACAATCTCACTACTATCAGGGTACACCATCAATCGCCATCCCAATCCGTAATTCCGTACGCCGGGTTTTTCATGACTATAAGGTGTATATGCCTGTTTCAACCACTCTGGTGTAAACAGCTTGCCGGCGTAGAGTCCCTGATCCCACTTCAGCATATCCTGCGCGGTGCTATATACACCCTTATCACCCACTACACCGTCAAAATATGTATCCGGTTCTGCCTGGCCATTATATTTGTGACTGATGGTCTGATGCGCCCTTGCTGCCGTAGCCGGGTCATATACAAACGTATTCTGCATGCCCAGGGGCTCAAAGAAGGTCTTATGTAAAAAATCTGCATATTTCTGCCCGGTGACCTTCTCAATAATAGAAGCCAGGAGCATAAAATTGGTATTACAATACTGGAAATGTGTATCTGGCAGGTGCTGGACCTTGGGTTTATGCTTTTCCATCAGGCGGATGACGTCATCATTGGTCATGAGTCGCTCTTTGTCTGGCCAGATGCTATCGCAGAAATAGAGGTAATTTGGGAGGCCGCTTCTGTGTGACAACAACATGCGGACGGTAATTCCCTTATAGGGAAAAGCAGGGAAAAACTTTTGAAGTGTATCTTCCAGGTTTAGTTGGTGCTGTTCAGCCAGGTATAGCGTAGCCATCCCGGTAAATGTCTTGGATACAGAGGCCAGCTGGAACGAAGAACTTTCCCCGATCAGGGAGCTTTTCGTTCTGAAGTTCTCCAGGCCATGGTATTTTTCAAAGATAATTACCCCTTTTTTGGCCACAATCATAGCGCCATTGAAGCCGGAGCGCAATAAATTAGTGTTGTAAAAAGCTTCCAGTTCCTGTTGCTGCGCCTTGGTGTGAGGGGAATTGAGTACAGCAGCTCTCGCTTCATCAATGATCTCAATCTGCGTAGTATCTTTTGTTCTCGATTTTCTATCCTTATTATACGCTGCGTTGCTTTGACAAGCGGTAATAGCGTATAATGTAAACCCGGAGATAGTTAGTGCAATAAAAGCTGCTTTCATTCTGCTGTTAAGAGTCGGTCTGTGACAAAAATTACGTAAAAGCGTTAAAATTAGGACCTAAAGATAAGTTGGGCAAAAATTTCAACCCTAAATTGGTCATTTTAAAGGTATTTTAAGATTTATACCTTAAAAATGGCAAAATAAAGCCCAAAAAGGGACTTAATTTTGACGAAATCAAATTTGAAGGGACTGCTATTTGAATTTTGCGCAACATCTTTTAGGTTTGTGCTTTGTTTGCGGTAATATCAAACATTAAGCCAATTGTTTTGCAGTTGGTAACATATAAAATAGAATCATGGATCAGCAAAAGTTGACTAGTTATCCGAAGGAGAAGATCAATATTTTATTGTTGGAAAACATCAGCGATGCCGCCGCGGCACAATTTACATCCGCTGGTTATGCCAATGTAAAAAGGTTGTCGGGGGCGCTGAGCGAAGAAGATCTGATTCGTGAGGTAAAAGATGTGCATCTGCTGGGCATCCGCTCCAAGACGCAGGTGACACGTAAGGTACTGGAAGCAGCTCATAAACTGCAGGCCATTGGCTGTTTTTGTATTGGTACTAACCAGGTAGACCTGAAAAGTGCCCGTGAATTTGGGGTAGCCGTATTCAATGCGCCGTATTCCAATACCCGTTCTGTGGCTGAGCTTGTAATTGGCCTGTCCATCATGCTCATCCGCCGTATCCCGGACAAAAATGCCGCTGCGCACGAAGGTACCTGGATGAAAGAAGCCAAAGGCAGCTTCGAACTGAGAGGCAAAAGCCTGGGTATAGTAGGTTATGGTAATATCGGTAGCCAGGTGAGCGTACTTGCCGAGGCAATGGGTATGAACGTACTTTACTATGATGTGGAAACCAAACTGCCACTGGGTAATGCGGTACAGATCCGCTCGCTGGAAGAGCTGTTTGCACAGTCCGATATCATCTCCCTGCACGTACCGTCTACGAAGACGACCAATAATATGATTACTGCCGAGGTGCTTAGCCATGCGAAACCCGGTGCTATCTTCATCAACTATGCACGTGGTGAAGTGGTAGACCTGGAAGCACTGCGCGATGCGCTGGTGGCAAAACGCCTGAGCGGTGCTGCCGTGGACGTGTTCCCTGTTGAACCTGAAAAGAACGGTGCGGCCTTCTCTACACCACTGCAGAAACTGAGCAACGTGATCCTGACGCCGCACATCGGTGGTAGCACGGAAGAAGCGCAGCATAATATTGGCCTGGATGTGAGCAGCAAGATGCTGAACTACCTGGAAAAAGGAGCCAGCTTCGGTTCTCATACCATTCCTGCCATGAGTGTTCCGGAAGTAGATCATGCACATCGTATCCTGCATATTCACCAGAACGTGCCCGGCGTATTGTCTGAAATCAATACCGTGCTTTCTCAGAATAAGATCAATATCCTGGGGCAGTACCTGAAGACAAATGATGCGGTAGGTTATGTAGTATTAGACGTGGATAGCAAATTATCGAAAGAAGCGTTTGTATTGCTGCGTGATGTAAAGAATACTATTAAGGCCAGGTTGCTTTATTAATTACAGTTATAAATTTGGTGAAGAGCCTCCACAATTGTGGGGGCTTTTTTTATTGTTTGGGGTTCGGGCTCAAAAAGGAAGGCGCCCCGGTGGGTATCCCGGGACGCCTTTAAGCCTATTTTATTTCTACTTTACACTTCTCGTTATCTTACTACGGTTACTTCACCTTTCACCACATTCACTGGTCCACCCAGGATTTTCTTATAGCTCAGCATCCACACATAAGTACCAATATCCACCAGTGTTCCTTTGTATCGACCATCCCATCCGGTCTTGGAATCTTTACTGATGAAGATCTGTTCGCCCCAACGATTGTAGATACGCAAATCGTAGTCATACATCGTTCCTGATACATGTGGTTTGAAGGTATCGTTGTTTCCGTCGCCGTTCGGTGTGAACGCATTCGGGAATTGAGGTTTACCTTCACAAGCTTTATAAGTTACCGTGATATCGTCAGTTACGGAACCGCAATCATTATAAACAGTTACAGTATAGTATCCGGTCGTAGTCACTACATACGTTGGCGTAGTAGCGCCATCCTGCCACCTGATGCTGTTGCCGGTTCCGGCATCTACGCTCAGGGTCAGTGTCTGACCGATACAGATGGTGGTATCATTGCCCAGGGAAATATTTCCGATACCTGCCACTGTTACTTTCACACTATCTGAAGAAGTCAGGTTACAGAACCTGTCAAGCACTGTTACGGTGTAAGTACCCGGTGTGCTTACTTCCTTGATCGGATCGGTCGTACCATCATTCCAGAGGTAAGAGATCACGTCAGGGTTAGTTGCATCCAGTACTACCAGGCCACCGGCACAGATATCCTTGTCAGGACCGAGGTCGAAGTTGATGTTAGCTTTGTTAGTCACAGTGACGGTATCAGTTACAACGCAACCACCCTTCGTTACAGTTACCCAGTAATCACCAGGTTTAGATACGATGATAGAGTTTGTCAATGAACCATCTAACCATGTTACGCTGCCACCATCTGGTTCAACCTGCAGCATCACTGTCTGATTAGGACAAATAGCAGTATCAGGAGTCAGGGTCACGTTTGGCGGTGTAGATACCGTTACGGTCGCCTGGTCGGTTACGGTACATCCCTTCAGTGATACATCTACGGTGTAGGTACCTGCGGTACTTACGGTGATAGATGGTCCGGTATCACCAGTGCTCCAGGTGTAGGTAGCACCCTGTACATAAGCATTCAGTTTCACCGTCATGCCTTCACAGATAGTGGTATCGCGGATATCAACAGTTGGTGGTGTGTTCACCGTTACCTTCACGGAGTCTGTAGCGGAACAACCATTGTTGGTCACCGTTGCATAGTAAGTACCGGCAGCAGATACGGTGATCTGTTGGGTAGTGGCACCCGTGTTCCATTTAATGGTGTAACCAGCACTTGCATTGGCCGCACCTGCATCCAGGGTGACTGTGTTACCCTGACAGATAGCGACATCTGCACCCAGGTCCACAGTTGGCTTCTGTACATATTGCAGGTTGTAAGTCACAGGGTCAGATACGCAACCGGTTACGCCATCAGTTACGATGAAGGTAGCCTGTGTAGCACCA
>NZ_JBCNKH010000107.1:0-18723 GCF_039596135.1 Chitinophaga sp. | reverse complement strand
CACCTGGTCACAATTCACGGTGGTATCTGTCAGCGTAACAGAGAACACGGGTCTCGTTGTATCCTGTACCGTGATGATCTGTTTCAGGATGGAGATATTACCACAGGCATCTATGGCAGACCATGTACGGGTAATCTGGTAGGTATTGACACAAGTGCTGCCAGAGATATTCTGGCGGGTATCTACCGGTGTTACGGTGATCGTACCTGCCGTACAATTGTCTGTTGCAGTGAGTGTAACAGCTGCAGGCACCTTGTCGCAATCTACAGTTATATTTGCCGGAGCGGTTCCATCGAACACGGGACCGGTTGTATCCTTCACGGTAATTGTTTGCTTCAGGGTATCGCTCGCATTACCACAATTATCTACCGCTACCCATTTACGAACCAGGTAATAATTATTAGTACACTGACCCGGCATGTCTACTCTTTCTTCAATTGGCGCCGCGGTCACTGCTCCGGAGCATAGATCATTTGCAGTGAGAGATACAGCGGCAGGAATGTTGTCACAACTTACCGTCACATTTGCCGGCGCTGTAGTGGTGAACACTGGTCCTGTAGTATCCTTTACAGTAATGGTTTGCTGTGCGGTAGCAGTCAGCCCGCAACGGTCTACTGCCGTCCATGTACGCATGATAATTGTGGTACACACATCTGGCGTAGCCGTATTATCTGTGTAGGTAACGGTCAGTGCCTCATTTGTATATGGCGCATGACTAAACACCGGTGTGCCAAAGAGCGTGGTGTAGTCATTACCGGGCAGGCAGCTGGCATTGATAGAAGCAGGTACTGATATCACTACCGGTGGTGTACTGATGCGTTGCAGTTTCACCACATT
The DNA here is from genome assembly GCF_039596135.1 of Chitinophaga sp. Lineage (GTDB taxonomy): Bacteria > Bacteroidota > Bacteroidia > Chitinophagales > Chitinophagaceae > Chitinophaga. Next base: position 17,886 of record NZ_JBCNKH010000107.1, on the reverse strand, counting down.
ACTGATAGCGCTGCCGCTACAACCGGAGGTCACTACCCTTCTGAACCATACCGTATCTGCAGTGATGGCCGCAGGTGTATAGGCAGCGGTCGTACCACCGGTACCCGTAGTTACGTTGTAGAAACCAGTTGTCGCATTTGTTGTGCTCATCTGCCACTGGTAACCGTAGGTGCCATCGCCCCCGCTCACGGTGGTGGTACCCGTCAGGGTAGCTGGTGTTTCAGATGCACACAGCACCTGGTCGGCGGAGATGGCATTACCCAATACTCCACCGATATTGCTTAAGGTAACAGTTGCAGGATTACCTGTACAGGATCCATTGGTCAGGACCCACTGTAAGGTAGCGGTCGTATTTACTAATACAATAACATCGGCAGTTGGGTTGTGCAGGTCCGCAGCGGCAATGGTAGCCGTGCCGCTCAGCACTGACCAGGTACCCTGGTAAACAGATGTCGCAGCTGCCATGTGGAAGAGCGAATCGTTACAATGAGTCTGGGCAGCACCTGCATTGGCATCTTCAGGGACTGCATAGTTACGCAGGAAGAAGCTGTCTATACTTGTACACAGGCCATTTGTTGCATTCCAGAACACAGACGCAGTATCGCCTGCAGGCAGTGTAATGGTGGCGGTTGGACTGGTAGCATCGCTCACCGTAGCCGCAGTACCCGACAGGAAACTCCAGTTACCGGTACCTGTTGCTGACATAACGAACGATGTGGTATTACATTGACTGATAGTGTCTACACCTTTATTGACAGTACCCGGCAATGCGTAGTTTGAAATTGTTACGTTATCTGAAGTCACACATGCACCATTGGTAATGGTCCACGTCAGGGTAGCTGTGTTACCCGGCTGAATATATACAGTAGTCGTGTTGCTGGTGGTATCCGCAATTCTTGCAGTACCACTGGCTACCATCCATGCACCTGTTGCGGTAGCAATGCCTGGTGCATTTGCACTCATCACGAATACAGAGTCACTACAATGACTTGCATCAGGACCGGCGTCCGCATCAGCTGGTTTATCATATACTGTTACAGTACCGCTTGCGCAGTTTGACCCCGCGCAGGTAGCTGTACCTTCTGCTCTTACATAGTAAGTAGTGGTAGCCGTAACCGGTACTGTGATGGTAGCGCCGGTGCCTATTGCAGTACCAGTACCGCAACCACCTGCATACCATACCCAGTTGGCCGCATCTGTACCATCTGCATTTTTTGCAAGACTACCACCTTCTACTGTCAGTGTAGTCGTACCGCTTTCACAAATGACCGGAGAACCTACGGTTACGCCTGTAGGGTCTACAGAGCCTGATTGTACATTCAGGGTGAAAGGAATGGTATTTGTACAACCCAGGCTATCATTACTAATGGTCAGCTGGAAAGTATATACACCAGCCGGAGTAGTTGTCGGGAAGCTCACCGCCACCGGCCATGTGGTAATAGCCGTAGCCGGCACTGGTGTGAACCCACTCATCGTACTGGTGATGGCATAATAAACCGGACCACCGGTAATTGCTGCAGGGTTCAGATCAAATGTACCGGCAGCAGCACACGCCGTCACAGTATTCAGGGTCGCCGTTGGTATATCTTTATAATGTAAGGTCACTGTATCATAGCTGGCACCACATCCTACCTTGTTGGTAATGCTCCATTGCAATACCACATCCTGGAAACTGCCCGCAGGAACCGTTACTGTTGTATTATAGGCATTTACATCTGCAATGGTAGCTGTACCGGACAGTATGGTCCAGGTACCGGTTTCTTCGAACTCGCCGGTGAGGTCTATGTTTGGCTCATTGGCAGCCATGGTAAATACATTGGAAGTACCACACTGTGTCATCGCACTATCCACATAAGCACGTGTCGCTTCTGAAAGCCAGGTGAGCGTATCATAAGCATATCCCACACATGCATTATTTGTATTTGACGTTACTTTCCATTGCAGGTATACGGTGGTACCTACATTGGTCAGGGTTACATTGGCTTTCGGGTTCTTCTTATTCATAGTCACATAATCATCAAAATTGATATCGCCCGTGGCCCCTGAAATTCCAGGGCCTTCAATACCAATGATCTGCCAGGCACCTGTAGTACCCGTTATCTGCGAACGGGTCATAACGAAGCTACCCGTTGAATTGTCAGATACACATGCAGCCACACTCTTACCGGGATCAGGTACAGGAATTTCAGTGAGGTGCAGGTAGAACGGCGCCGAAGTAACTTCACAGGTATTCTGCACTACCCTGACTGAGAATACACTATCTGCTATTGACTCAGTATTATAGATCATAGATGTCTGGCCATTGAAGTCAGCGAGTAACTCACCCGTGCCTGGTACACCTTTATACCAGAAAATAGAATCTGCAGTCGTACCCAGTATATCATTCACAAACAATGTGACTCTGCTACCTACACACAAGGTAGTTGCAGATGCCCCGATTTCTACAACCGGCTCATCGTCTACTTTAATAGAAGCACTGTTTGAATCCACACATGTTTTGCCACCGTCTACACCATAAAATACATAACCATATACGGTAATAGAGGTATCGCCTACCAGGGTAATAGAACGGGTCGGGCCTATGTAACTCGTATCACTCCATCTGAATTCGTCAAATCCACCTGATGCCTGCAGGTCTACAGTAGCACCCGCACACACCTGGCTCTTGGTGAGCGTCAGTTGCGGCATTGGCAGGATGGTGAGTTTTACAGATGAAGAAGGTGCAGCACAGGTTTCGGAAGACGAACCATTTTCGAAGATCCGCACACGGAAGTAGTAATCAGCGGCAACATCTTTGGTGCCGGTAAGTTCGCCTGCGGCGATCACGAGTGTATCGTTATTAGCAGTACCATATGGCACGTTGAACCAGGTGACACCACCATCGTCAGACATTTCCCATTGGTACTCAGCATTTGTAAAATAAGTTGTAGGGGTATAAGAAGAAGTCAGTATAGTAGGTGCACCTTCGCACAATACTTCTCTCAGGCTTTCGGAATTACCTTCGATTGAGGCAGTGATTACAGGGCTACAATAGGTAAATTCAATATCGTCGATAGCGATGTCGTTACCACACCCACCAGGATAATTATTTTTAATTCGTACAATCACATCAGTTATACCTGAAGGTATGATCAATGTGCCGCCATATCGCTGCCATTGTCTGCCAGCCAGGTTCATAGATATGGCATAGGTTTTAAACTGCCCTAATACCTGGTTAGTATCGGCCGCATTCAGGACCTGGAAAGTGACGCCGGCGTATTTATAATCAGTACAATTTTTGGTAAGGGTGATAGAACTATCTACATTGATGAGCCATGCACTAAAATTGTATACCGCGCCTTTACAAAGCCCGGTCACTTCCTTGGTAAAGAAGGTACGGGCTCCTGCATCAACGTTGGCTACAAGCATGCCACCCCGGTTACTACCTGTATGATCAGGAGCAGTGATCCAGTCGGCTGCCCAATGTGTAGTGTTAGAAATCGCATAACTGTTTGCCGCCATAGCCACAGTAGCAGAACCATCATAGGTGTAAGTTATGGCAGATGACGGAGAATACTCTTTCTTACCGGCATTGCTGGCCAGTGTGCCAAAGTCTTCAGAAAAACCAGGCATCGCGGCATTGCCACCATTACAGGTGGGCATAGTACAGTCTACAGCAACCAGCGTATCACTCTTTGTGTACACGGTACCATTGCTGTACGTCATGCTTGCCGTAAAGATATAGGTCCCCGCGTTCAGAAACTGGAGCGTGAGCGCATTGGATGTGAGCTGATTTGCCTTGACCGTAGACGTGCTTGACGAGTACAGGATAGAATAGTCTACATCGGTGCCGCCGGGTGTCTTAATGGTCCAGACGGTACTGCCGGTTTGTCCGCTCGCAAGGTATGCATTGATACTCGTGAACTTAACCTGATCAGATGTCCCATTGTTGGTAGACATGCAGACAGTATCAGGAACATTCATATAAATAGTTTGTGCACTGGCAACTGCAGAGCACACACACAGACAAGCAAATAAAAACAAAAACCTTTTCATCTTCAATTAATTAAGTAAAACACAACAATGTCAGCGCATTAGTTATACTGGGATAAGGCGTCCTGGATAGAAAGATCCGGGAAGATGAAATAGTCTTTGTTCCTTCCAAAACAAGGAAAGGTGTATTTTTTAATCATAGGCAGGGAATGCTGAATAATCGTTCAAATTTAACGGGAATTAGTTGTATTTAATAATTTTTATATGTTATATTTCAGGCATTCATAAGGTAAAAGCTAGTAACTAATTCATCTATACGTAATTAGGAGAGCGGATTTTTCTAATGGAGTGAAAGGGGCTTGGGGTGCTGGTTTTGTTGATTTATAAAAATGTGTTATGACAGTTACTTTCAAAGCAGTTCATTATCAAATGAATAATGATGTGCTGATGTGGAGGGATGCAATCCCCCCACCAGCAGCATAAAAATCAGCCATATACATACTGCAGGATATTCGCCCACATAAACGTCGACATCAGGCTCAATAAAATTCCGATTCCAATAATCAGGTTCACCAGCCGGAAGTTGAGGTTAAACTGTTCTGCCACCACACTGGCGGTGATGAACGTGGGCATGCTCGCTTCAAAAATGCTGATCTTCGCCACATCTCCCCATACCCCCGTAATGATTGCCGCTGCCAGCACTAATAACGGTGCTATCAGCAACTTATACAACAATACCATAGACAACTGCCCCCGCTGTTTTTCCCAGCCATTAAACCGCAACTGCATTCCAATAGAGAACAATGCCAGCGGGGCTACCGTTGCTGCCAGTTTTCCGAAAAGCGGTTCTATTGGTGCCAGGTTGAAAAAATGCGGCAATGTCAGTGCCGAAATACAACCAATGAATGGCGGAAAGGTAAACAGCTTCCTGAGGATCATTTTCACCTCTACCTGCGCACCAGACTTACGATCTCCTTTTATCGCCGTTATAATTCCTGCTGTAGACAACAGTATAAACAGCACCTGGTCGCAAATAATAGCAATACTCAGGTATTGCTCTCCGAAATAAGCAATGATGAGCGGAAAGCCGATAAAAGAGGTATTACTGTACCCGCTGGCCAGTTCCAGTGTACTCCTGGATCGCTGCCCGTATCGTTTACGCCTGGAATATAAAGCTGTAAACAGGTGGCTGCCTGCCCACACGATCACTGTCGATGCCAGTGGAAACAACATAGACAACGACCATGTGATGGTAGGAATATATTTCAGCGAAACTGCGGGCAGTGCGAGGTACATTAACCAGGTATTGATTCCTTTATGGGCATCTGCAGGCAATAATTTAGCCCTTTGCATCGCCATGCCTGCCAGCATGCAGACAGCGATTAATATAAAATTATCCATGTATGCAAAATTGGCAAACACCGCCCTGGATTAACTTGCAAAAAGGCACCATAAATTTGTAATTTTAGGCCATGAAAAAACTTCGGCAGTTTGATGCTTTAGTGATCGAGGAGTTTGTCAAAGAGCAATTTCACCAACCCTCTCATTCTCAGAACTATTATGAGATTGTGTACATTTTCACCGGCAGCGGCAGGCACTATCTGAACAACAGCGTTGTAGATTACCGCGCCAATGACTGGTTCCTCATCTCTCCGGAGGATACGCATTACCTGGAAATAAAACGAAAAACGCATTTTGGGGTCATTAAATTCACGGATAGTTACTTTAGTGAACGCAGAATGCTCATGCCCAATGCACTGCTCAGATTTCAGCCCGAAATGATGATGCGGAACAAGGCATTTAAAGAGATGCGTTTAAACATGGACAGCCTCTCCCAACTAAATTTGTTCAGAACCATCAAAACCCTCATTGATTCAAAAGAAAGCAGGGAAGTACTCTCCTCCCCTTTCATCTTCTACCAGGTACTTTCCCTCTTTGCCCTCTTCCAGCAGCAATGGGGCGATATGAATACTCACTACACCTGGAACAATGATAAACAGGCACTCATCTCCTTCATTCACCAACACATCTATGAACCGGAAAAGATCCAGGTAAAACACCTGTCTCAGACTTTCAATATCTCTCAAAACTACTTTGGCAAATACTTCAAAAAACACTACGGCATCCCTTTCAGGGAATACATTGACAACTACCGGATAAAACTCATAGAAGGCCGGGTAGTGGCTGGTTTTACCCTCAGGCAAATTGCCGATGAATTTGGATTTACGGATGAAAGTCACCTGTCGGGGTATTTCAAAAAGAAAACCAGCACCACCTTTCGCACTTATAAGAAAGATCATCAATCCTGATTACAATTCATCCTTCAGGGAAGGCATCCCGTTCTACTAACGCACTTAAGACCATCCATCCTGCCTGCAACCGCCCGGTACAGGGCGGGGCTTTATGACTGTATGCCAGCGTTTTCCAGGGTGCTGGCCATAGCCAGGCCTTAGTGCCAATATTACATCAAAAGAGCACCAAAAGGGCACCTCATTATCCCTGGGGATATTGAGGTGCCCTTTTGATGCCCTTATAGTGAAGTTATAATGGTAAGGTTACACTATAGCCTGGGTATATATTTGCCCGGATTACTCAGAAAAGCCTTTTTACATGTTCCCCCACAGAAATAATACCGCCGCCCCTTGTACTCAGCATATACATTTTTATCAATCGCAACCATCCCGCATACCAGGTCCGCATCCCCCTTCCCGTTCATCCCGGTAGGCGCCTGCGGCCATACTTCCTCCCTATGTGGGGTATACTGCATCCCCCTTGCCACCATGCCTGCAATGCGGTCTCCGCTATAGCGCTCTACCAGGTGCAGGGCGCCATCAATACCCGCAGTCACACCAGCCGTTGTAACAATATTTCCCTCATCTACATAGCGCACGTCTTTTACCACTGCAATTCCCGGAAATGCTTCCGCAAAGTCGTCTGCCACAAAGTAGTGAGTCGTAGCTTTCTGATGATCCAGCAACCCAGCTTCCGCCAGTAAATAAGCTCCTGTACATACAGACATCACCACAGAGACACTATCCTGGTATTGTTTTATCAATGTTCTCATCGTACTGTCTTTTCTGAGTGAATCAATAACCGCCATAGGTGCACCCGGAATCACCAGTACATCAGTTTCAGGCAGCTGCCTGATCGTATAATCAGGTTGGATGCCCACATGGCCTTCTGTATATACCACTCCCTGTTTCATCGACACCGTATATACCTGGTAGCCGCCACGTGTTATCTCTGCTGCTTTTGTAAATACATCTGCCGGGCCTGCAAAGTCCTGCAATTCCATTCCCGGGTATAGCAATACCGCCACTTTTACCACCGGCGTTTGCGCATATAGCGCTGCCACCCCTGCAAAGAAGGAGACAACTAAAAAGATCATTCTCATGAATAAAAATTTAATGATTATCCGTAAACGTTAGGAAGCCGTCAACAGGCGTGCCGAGGGAGGGAACCCCGACAATGCAAAGAACCGGTAAGGTCCGGTCAGTAGCAGGTAGACCGTTATGAACAAAATTTGCATCACCTGCAAGTTATAAATAAAATGCGCAGCTTTTGATTATTTAGTTACAATTGTCTAAATTGTTGAACTGGTAACCCGCCTATGCCACGTTTTATGTTATAAATGACAAGAATCACTCAGGGGGGAAATTGTGAACATGAATTAACAATGCGGAGAGTCTTAATCTCACATTTGAAACAGACCTTCGATAAAACTACAATTAAAATGGACTACTCTAAAAGTCAGATCATTGAAGAGATCAACAAACTGATTCCCGATTACAACTTTAAACAGGAACAAATCATTACTTCAGGAAAAAACTACTATGGTTGGGTAAGAGAGCGAATCGTATGGGATACACAGGTGATCATCAATGCAGTGAGATGTAATGAACAGGCATTGCCTGACGTAGAGAAGAAAATCAGGTTTCAACTGGAACAGGAATTCAGGTCTATTATCAAAGTCGAGCCTTTATTTTATAGTTATTCTAACCTTGAATTGATGGAAGGTGTGGTAAATGGCGTAGTGGCACATTATGGTACAAGCACGGCGGTGAACGAGATCCTGCAGGATTTGTCCTGCAAGGACAGTGGCCAGCTGGCAGGCTATATTGTGCTTACCGCAGTAAGGCTACCCAGGATTGCATAGCATCCCGGGCAGCTACTCAATTATTTCCACCAGGGGAGATAGACTGGTTAGATTTATTCAGTGGTGTTTCCAACAGGGGGAGATTTTCTGTTTAGATTTATTCAGCGAGGTTTCCACCAGGGGGAGAATGTTTGCTGCGGATCATCCAGCGATACGACCTCGCCCATTTGGGGAGTGATCAAAGGGAAACCGTTTTCCGCAGCTATACGGGCAATGTTATCTAAAGGTTCGTACCAGGCATGCCTGCCCAGGGCAAACTTTGAATGGTGCACTGTCATCACCTTTTTGGGTGCTAATTCTTTAATCGCTTTCTCCAGGTCTGTTGGCAGCATGTGAATGTATGCCCAATCCTCATGATACTGCCCGTTTTCCATAATAGCAAAATCAATCGTGCCAAATTGTTGCTTTATCTCCTGGAAGTGTGTGTCATAGCCTGTATCTCCACATATGAAAATATTGCCCGAGCGGCTTTGCAGCATGTAAGCCGTCCACAGGGTCTTGTTGCCATTCAAACCGCGACCGGAAAAATGCCGGGCAGGCAAGGCCGTTAGCCTGATCCCGCCGTCTAATGCCAGTTGATCATGCCAATCCAGCTCTGCTATACGGGCGGGATCGAATCCCCAATGTTCCAGGTGGGCGCCTACACCCAGCGGACAAACGACCTGTTTGATCCTGTCTTTCAATGCACGAACGGTCTGGTAATCCAGGTGATCCCAGTGGTCATGCGTGAGGATCAGGTAATCCAGGTCTGGAATATCGGCAGGAACGTAACCGTTTGTTGCTTCGAAAGGCTTATTCATGAACGATACGGGAGATGCAGACAAAAGCACCGGGTCTACCATGATCTTTTTGCCATTCGTCTGGATATAAAGGGAGGAATGTCCTATCCAGATCAACAGCTCCGCTGCTGCGGGTAACTGCTTCAGGTCTGTCCGGACAAAGGGCAGCGGCGTAGCAGGTTTAATATCTTTGACTTTCTGGAACAGGAACTCGTATAGGAGCCTGATCATCGATTTGTCTGTCGCTATCTGTGGTGTGTGCTGGCGGTTCTGAAACTTGCCATCCCGGTAGTTGGGGGACTGCTGGATCCTCGACAGCCGCTCTCCTGTTGGTTTTTTGCCAAAACTATTGAACATATGGTTGGAACTTCTCTTCGTCAAACTTAAACAAACTCATGGAAATGAGGGTTGCTATTTTTTTGGAGAGATTGAATAACAGGCGATCAATAACTTTATCTTTTCCCGAATAATCGTGCGGCATTTAAGATGAAAACCAGTTCTGAGCCTACATGTATCATAGCGGCCGTCATGGGACTCAAATACCCCAGGAAGGCAAGTACAATACCGATGGCATCTACGATGATGGTACCCCAGAAATTGAACTTGATCACATTCATACATCTCTTTGCGATAGCAATGGCTGCAGCTACTTTTCGCAGATCATTGTTGGTAAGAACCATATCTGCGCTTTCGAAGGCAGTGTTGGAACTGGTTCCCATGGCAATGCCAACATTGGCTTCCATCAATGCGGGTGCATCGTTGATGCCATCGCCAACCATAATTACATTATTGCCTTTTGCTTTCAGCTCTTTTATATAGGATAACTTACCGGTAGGCAGCCGGTTGCCCACTGCTTCATCTACGTGCAGGCTTTTGCCGATGGCGGTTACGCTGGTGGTATGATCGCCGGATAACAGGATGGTTTTTATGTGATGATCGTGCAGGTCAGCAATAGCCTCCCTGGCTTCGGAGCGCACTACATCCATGATACGGACACCGCCTAAAATATGCTGGTCATTGCCGATCAGGACAGTTGTTTCCCCATTCTGCCGGGCAGTATTCAGCCATTGCTGTGCGGGGTGCAGGTCGATATTGTTTTCGGCAAATAACCCGGAATTACCTATCCGGTATTTAATATGCTGACGGGAGAATTCTAACCCTTTTCCGGGCAGGTAATTATAAGCATCATAGTGCCCGGGCTGGATATTCTCTTTTCGTGCAGCATCCATAATAGCTGCTGCCAGCGGGTGATCGGAATGTTGCTCACCAGTGGAAAGGAGTTGCAGGAGCGTGCTTTTATCAATGCCGTTAAAGCTGGTCACGTCTGTGACGACTGCTTTGTTTAAAGTTAAAGTACCTGTTTTGTCTAAGACAACTGTATCGGCCTGTGCCAGTTGTTCTAAATATACACCGCCTTTGATGACCAGGCCTTCGCGGGCCGCACGGCCAATGCCTGCCAGTATAGCCAGTGGCGTACCGGCAGCCACCCCACAGGCACCGGCTACTACAAGGGCGGAAATGGTGGCATTTATATTACGTGTAACGAGGTAGGTGATCAGCGCACCACCAAGGGCGAAGTAAACCAACCTTGCAGCCAGTTTATCGGCCGTTTTTTCAATGGGTGACTGGGTTTTCTGGATAGATTCCATGACGCCTATAATCCGGCCGAAAATGGTTTCTTTTCCAATACTGGTAGCAATGACCTCCAATACGCCATCCTGGTTGATGGTGCCTGCCAGTACTTCGCTATTAGGGCCTTTTTCTACCGGCAGTGATTCGCCGGTGATAGCCGCCTGGTTTACAAAACTGTTGCCCCTGAGCACAATTCCATCCACGGGAATGTGGGCCCCCGGCTTCACCACCACCGTGTCACCGGGTTGCAGATCCTGGGCAGTTTGCGGCAGCAGGGCGGCAATGCCTGTCAGTGCATCGCGCCCCCGGTCTACGATCAGGTGTTCCAGCAATTCGGCAACGAGCACAAATAAGGTAATGACCAACCCGGTCGTATACTGGCCTACCAGCAGTGTGGCCAGTACGGCAATCGACATCGAGAGTTCCATGGTCATATGACGCTCCCTGATAGCATCAAAAGCTTCTTTGAACATAGGATAGCCACAAATCAGGGTGGCGGCAACAGGGATAATGATTCCCGGAAAGGCGAGGGATAGCCCCAGGGCTATCGCAGCGGCTGCTATCCGGATAAGGTCGGATAAATGATGTTTCATAACCCAAAAGTACCCAGCACCGTCATCTGAAAACAGGTAAAAAACAAAGATATTTCAGTAACTTTCCGGCATGATTAAAAGTGACTTTGCCCTGGCCATCAAGGAGTATATTGCAGATCATACCCCTATGCACAGGCATGATTGTTTTGAGATCATCTTTATACAGGATGGTCGTGGCATGCATTTAATCAATGATAATCAGTTCCCTTATGGCAAGGGCGACCTCTTCCTCCTCACCCCGGCCGACAAACATGCCTTTCTCGCGGCTGGCAGGTCTTCCTTCGTGATTATTGATTTTACAGCAGCGCTGTTTGGCCGAAATTCTCCTATTGGTTATGACAAACCGGAACTGAGTCATTACTTCCGCCAGCTGGAATATATTTTTCAGCATGCAGGGCATTTTAAGGGGTTCATCGGGTTAAATGAGGCAGACAGGGTATTTTCCGGTTCACTCATCCAAAGGATTGTGACAGAATGGGAGCAAAATGGTATTTTCCGGGAAGTTGTGCTCCAAAATCTTGTTTTTTTACTGCTAAATATCATTGCGCGCTATGCGCAGCAGCCGGCAGCCGGCGAAATCCCTGCACAGGTAGAATCTGCCGGGTATGAAATGACCCGGTTTATTCAACATAATATTTACGACAATGAGAAGATCAGTCTGAATGGCATAGCCGCGCATTTCAACCTTTCGAAAGATTACATAGGTGCCTACTTTGCTAAGAAGACGGGCAAGACCATCAGGCAGTTTATATTAGATTATAAGCTGGAACTGGCCAAGAGCCGGCTTAGATTTAGCAGCCTCTCTATTTCCCAGATTGCCGAGGAATTAGGCTTTACGGATGAGAGTCATTTAAATAAATTGTTTAAACGACAGGAGGGCCTGACGGCAGGACAGTTCAGGAAGACAGCGGTGATGACGTGAGCGGGATTTTTCAATGCTGTTTTTACAGGGTGCAGGCGCTGTAGGGGAAAATTTGTAATTTAGAACTATGCTAAAATTCTCCTGGTTAACCTGGCTCCTTATCTTATCGGTCGCCCTGAAAGCGCTCTCCCATTTCCTGCCTGTTAATACTGTCCTCAGCCATGCCCTGTCTGGCATGATCGCCGATATCTTATTGCTCCGCGTCATCATTATGGTAGTCACCACCGTGAAAAAATATCGCATACTGGCACAGGAACAACCTGAACAGGATTTTATGGAACGGATACCAGCAGCGCTGCAGGGCGTGATTTCAGTAGATAAAGCGCGGGAAATGCTTTCTTCTGAAATAGCGGTGGTATACTACATGCTTACAGGTACAAAATCCCCGCAGGATAAATATAGTTTCTCTTACCACAAATTTGGCGGGATCATTTCCGTTTATATTGTCTTTATTTTTTTACTCTTCATTGAAGGAGCGGCTACTACTATCCTGCTACATAAATTATCCCTTCCCATTGTAGAAAGAATCTTATTAGTTTTAAGTGTGTATTCGATCATTTTCCTGATTGCACATATCCGGGCGATGCAATTACGGCCCGTGACGGTGCATGAAGATACATTGGTGTTGCGCTATGGATTATTGACGACGATCACTATTCCGGTTTCCAATATTCTTAAGATTGAAACTGATAAGAAATCATACAACAAGCGCCCTGAAGCGGTTAAGTTAGCCCTGCTGAGTGCACTGGAACAACATAATATGAAATTAGAATTGGTGGCGCCAATAGAACTCAAATTGTTGTTTAAAAAGAAAACAGGGATCCGCATTATCTATTTCCGCGTAGATGTGCAGGAGCAGTTTTGCGTAATGATTCAGGAGATAAAAAACTCCTGAATCGTTATTGATCTACCATCTTTAAAACAAACTCCATCTGTGTATCCCGGTTCTGCATAAAATCGTCAAACGTAGGCCATACCGTATAGTCAGGAATAATACCCCTACCCTCCGGCTGATCTGGTTTCACCACCGCATCCTGCTCCACATGCACAAAAGAGAACTTCGTCTTTATTTTTGAATTCGGCAGTTCATATACCATGGCCATATGTCCATTATGATAATAATACCCACCCGTCGTTTCCACGCCCACTATCGTCACATTCCTTGCATATGCCTTCACCAGCGACGCCATATGGGAACCCGCACTGGCTACCCCTTCATCCACCAGCATATACAATTTACCTTTGTAACCGGGGCTTTTTGGATGATAGACCGGGTTATATTTGGGGTTCTGCAGATTCTTCCCATTCACCAGTGCCGGAAAATAATCCAGCAGGAGCTTTTTGCCTTCTGCTTTTTCTGCAGCACCCATCTTTTGTGCCGTGGAAATGCCCCAGAAGTATTCCTCGTAAGGAACGCCATTTCCAAAGATGCTATAAGCGACTGCATTCTCTTTAAAATTTGAATCTGTCAGGTACATCACCGGTTGCTCAAAGGTAGGATCACTACCACCCGGGTTACCACGAAGGTCAATAATGAGATTGGGCACGTTATTTTGTGCCAGCAACTGAAAGACACTATCCACGTATTTTACATACAGGGGAAAACGGGGATCCTTATCATCATTCGCCATATTGAAAATGCGGAAACTGAATAAGCCCGTATTCGGCCTTACCATCTTAAAACTATAGGAAGGTTGTACCCGCCAGTCGGTAATACTATCCACCGGTGCGCTGTAGCGTTTTGTAAACATCGCATTGCGTTCATCATTCGTGATGGCAGGCGCAGTAAGGGTCTGGACCTGTGTGCCACCCTGCGTGCGGTAGGCAATTTTAAAACTATCATTTACACCGTATTCATACAGGTACCTGATACCATAGCTTCTATCTACACTATTGGAAAGTTTTTGCGTGATATTAAAACCATCGGTAGTACAGTACTTGTAGAAGGATTGCATCAGCTGTGCCGCTGGAACACCATTGATACTCAATATTTCGGCACCGACAGGAATTTGCACGCCGCTCGTATTGAAAACTATTTTACCACCTATGTACTTCAATGCATAAGGGAAAAAAGCTTTCTGTCTATTTAAATACCCAACCAGGTCCGCACCGGGTTCCGTATAGTTGTGACAACTCCCTTCAAAATCTGTGAGTTGCAAAATTATATGAAAGAATTTCAGGGTAGTCATAGGCTTTCTGACCTCCTTAAATGCCCACTTGTAAATGCTATCCATCTGCTTTTGTGTACGATAGCGATAAAGGCCCGAATTAGCCGCTTTACGGATGTCGAGGAAAATTTGAAGGTCAGATTTCATCTCTCCGGGTTGTAGGGTCCTATTGTAACTCTGAAGGCTATCCTTCCTTATCAATTGTGCGCTTACCCCCTGCTGGAATAACAGGAGCAATAACAGTACATTTTTCATAGCTGCAAATGTAGGTAAAAGCCGGCTATAACCCCGGCTTTTCTGACTGAAACTGTAACTGTGCATCCGGAGCTTTCTGCTCACTCTTCTGTCGTATCTTAGTAAAGTCATCCAGGTCTTTCCGGTTAGTGATCTGTCCTTTTACAAACTCAGACAAGGCCTCATTTCCGCATACATTTTCATTGCAGGACAACCCGGTTTCGCGCATGGTCTGGATATATTCCTGCACCAGGTTTTTAGTCACCGCCTTATCCGGGTGCCAGTAATCTTTCCGCACCACTTCCAGCATACGGGAAATCATCACCTGGTAAGCATATAAATTATGCCCTTCGGCAAATTGTTTTTTTCGCTGGCTATTGATGTAAGTTTCGTACAACTGCTGCCAGTCATTTTCAGCTATCGCTTCGGGTACGGTGACCTGCCATCCCCATACATTGGCCACTACTTTATTGATCATTCTGCCACCGGCATACCCTTCGTGCAGCATTTTGTCAATCCATGCCGGGTTCAGGTAGCGGCTTTGCATTTCCCGGTCGATGTAGGTATCCAGCGATTCCTGTACCCCCTTACCTTTAGTTAAATTGGAAATAACGACTGCCGGCGATTTGCCATCAATCGCCCTGATAGCCATGGCTGTCCCACCCAGGTACTGGAACAGGTCATCATTATCCAGTGCACCATACAGATTGGACGAACGGCTGTGTACCACCACCTGTGTGCCGGAGAGGGTGCTTTTCATCAATTGCAAACTGAGACTCCCTGGCAGGGTACTATCAATCGCCTCCGCTTTGTCTCCCCAAAAATGCTGGCCGTATAAGTGACTCATCCTGTTGAAGTATACATCAGATACCTGTGTGTCATCGTTCCAGGTACCTGAAGATTGAATCACATCATCAAGGCCGGTACCGTAAGCACCACTGGGCACAGAAAACATCCTGACAGCAGCCAGCCGGGCAGCAAGCGAGTCATTTACTCCCTGTGATTTTAATTTTTGTTGCATTGCTAATATATGCCTGCGCACATAATTGCCCGGTTCATCCACTTCTTTGACAAGAGATACCGCTTTGTCTAAGAGCTCCATCAGGTTAGGAAACATATCCCTGTATAAACCCGAAGGAATGATCACCACATCCACCCTCGGACGGTTTAACTGCACAAGCTTTACACCACTTACCCTGCCAAAGCTATCGTAGGTAGGTTCTACTCCCATAAGGCGTAATATCTGGGATTCAATCACGCCTTCATGCCGGATAGTTTCTGTAGACCAAAGATTGAAAGTGACCTTTTCGGGGAAAGTATCGCAGCGGGCAATGAGTTCTTCTGCCAGCTCACTACCTGCTTTGTATACATCTTTGGATGGTAGTTTAGATGGATCAAATGCATAGAAGTTTTTTCCCGTAGGTAAAGAAGCCGGGTTACGAATCGGATCATTGCCCTGACCCGCCGGAATGTATTTACCATTAAGGGCATCCATGAGTGCATTCATTTCTGCAGGGCCACTGGCCATGACATTGCGGTTGGTATCGGATGGCGAAACCCCAAAGGTATGGAGGCCAAAGGGAGTTTGCTGCTCCCCTGTTTCCTGTACGAAGTGTTCGAGCGATTGAATGCCTTTATCGAATTCTTTTGTAAGAGACAGCTGTACACTGAGCGCTTTGATGGCCGCCAGCTTTGCATTCGCCAATACCTCACTTTTTTCTTTTGCAGCCATGTATTCATTGATCAGTGCGCCTAATTCTTTCATCTGTGGATTTAAACCTGCACTATCAAATGGCGGTGTCATATGATCAATCACAATAGCCATCCCTCTCCTCTTTGCCTGCAAACCTTCACCCACATCATCTACAATATATGGATAGATATTCACCATGTCATTGATCAGTGCTTCAGGTGCATCATCATCATTTAAACCAGTTTCCTTTCCGCTCAGCCATTCGTGCGTACCGTGTGTGCCCAGGTGAATGAGTGCATCTGCATGGTACTGATGTTTCAGGTACAGGTAAAAAGCAATATACTGGTGATGCGGCGGCAAGGTGATATCATGATACATGGTATTTACATCCTGGTCCCAGCCCCGGGCCGGTTGCGGCATCAGCATAATATTGCCATACTGTACAGCAGGCAGTACAAAGTATGCCTTGCCCTGTGCATCCCGCCAGGTCATGATTTTAGAAAACGCAGGTGCTCCCCATTTGGCAATCACCTGTTTTTGGAATGCCACGCTTAAGGTAGAGAACCATTGCTGGTATTCTTCCATCGGCACCAATACAGGATGACCATATTTTACGAGCCGGTCTATTTCAGCAGGTGCCCAGGTGCCGATATTCCGCCCCTGCCGCATCACGTCTTTGAATACGGAAAGACTATCATTACCTAAATTGTAGCCTTCCTGCTGCATGCGATTGAGTATCGTTTGCATACTGGCTGGCAGTACATTCAGGTAACTGGCACCTACATTATCTTTTCCCGGAGGGTTGGAATAATACACGATTGCGACATGCTTGTCTTTATTGGGTTTGTTTTGCAGGTTGATCAAAGCAGTTACCCTGTCTACAAGGCGCTTTACACGATCAGGGATGACCGTCTTCTCTACAATCCCATTTTTTAGTTCCTGGCTGCTGGTGACCGTAGGTTGTATTTGCCCCGTGAGTTCAGGTCTGCTCAGGTACATTCCTCTTGCAAAGATACTGAGCCCGGTTTTGGAGCTGGCCCATTCTTCGTAACTCCCGTCTAACTGAATAATACTGATAACCGGAATTTTCATTTTTGAAAACTGCTCCTGCAGGGCTTCAGTAGATGATCCTGTCAGTACAGATGCTGTAACCAGCAGATTGAGTTCAGCACCGAATTGCTTCAACGCATTCACCATGGGAAAACCAAAGAAAGGCATGACATTGTACCCCGCCTGTTCCAGCGCTTCCACCTGTTTATCGATGTAACCATGTTGTCCTGTCAGGAACTCGTATCGAAAACTATAGAGGCCGATCCATGGCTGGCCGGGTTTGTAGTGCTTGTAGGTATTCTTATAAGTTTCAAAACTGCTACATACCGAATCGGTGGTAAGGTTATAGATAGCATTCTCCGGGTAGCGGATCACATCTTTGTAATCAAAATTGGTGTTGAAGTCTTTGTTCAGGCAGAAGCGTACCATATTCTTCAGGTTCTCCAGGCTGGCCTGCGCAAAGTAGCTCAACACTTTCTGGTTAAAGATGACGCCGTCTTTCTTGTAGTTCTCTTCATCGGGGGTAGTACCTAATACGTATACTTTGGCACCATGTGCCACTGCCTGCAATATTTGCGGGCGTACCTGTTCGAATACTGAAGAAGCATGAATATATACAAATATAAGGTCAGACTGCCCCAGCCATGCCGCCTGTGCACTGTCATAAGAGGCTGTGGAGAATACATG
>NZ_JBCNKH010000106.1:0-19564 GCF_039596135.1 Chitinophaga sp. | reverse complement strand
TACATCGTGCTGACCTTTATCTTCCTCCTTGCTACCTACAGCCCAGGTACGGCCTGTAAGGAGGTTCATCTTGTTGAAGCCGGCGTATTGAATCACATTAGGGTGAGAGTAAAAGCGGATTTTGGGGCATACCACGCCAATGGTTCCGTCTTCATAAAATGGTTGCAACAGGTGCTCCAACAGGTCGGGCGTTACCTCTGTATCATTATTTACAATGAATACAAAATCGCCTTTTGCCTGCTCAATACCGAGGTTGTTACCACCGGTGAAGCCCAGGTTTACCGGGCTCAGAATGAGGCGGAGATTCGGATAGTTGCCTGCTTCAATTTGTGCAGTAGGATCAACGCTGGACCCGTTATCTACGAGGATCGTCTCAAAATTGCGGTAGGTCAGCTTTTTTGTAGACTCCAGAAATTCGCAGGTAACAGTTGTCTGGTTGAAATTAAGGGCAATAATGGACACCAATGGTGTTTGTTCTTGCAAACTCATAATCGTATTCGGTAATTATTATTTTATACATTATCCTTTTGCCTCAGGGCATTCGGAGTATTGGCGAGAATCCATATATCGTACAGCACAGAATGCTTTTCAGCATAACTTTTATCCAGGTTGATACGCTCGATCACGCTCATATCTTTATTTCCTCTCTTTTTGATCTGCCAGAGACCGGTGATGCCGGCAGGCGCCAGAAAGCGGCCTGCATAGTCGTCTGTCGTGAGAGTAGCGGCTTCGTACAGTGGCAGGGGGCGATTGCCTACGAGCGACATGTGGCCCAGCAATACATTCAGCAGCTGGGGAATTTCATCTAAACTGGTGTTGCGCAGAAAGGTGCCCAGTGGGGTGACACGGGGGTCGTTGCTTACTTTGAAAAACACAGGCCCGGTACCGTTAGTATCGTACTGGTTCAGGTGTGTCATCTGGGCTACCTGTTTGTCAGCATCCGCTACCATGGTGCGGAACTTGTAAAATTTAAAGATCTGGTAGCGGTTGCCGGCGCGGCGGGACACATAGAAAACAGGCCCTTTGGACTCCAGTTTGATCAGAATAGCGAGGACGAGAAATAATGGGGACAACAATAAAAGCAGTGTACCTGCAAATAAAATATCCAGGCCACGCTTGATGGAATAGTTAAGATAATAGACAGGTTTGATGGAGGCAGCACTGTCATCTTTTTCAACAGTCTGTGCCATCTGGCGGATCAGCTGAGCAGTGCGCAGCTTTTCTTCAAATATCGCAGGGGTAACATCAGGGGTGAGGATATCATCGATACCTCCAATGGTGCGGAGCTCTTGTTTCAGCGTTGCTGATAATGCTTCGGTATAAACAAATACAGGTACTTTTGCCAGCCGGGATTCAGTGCGAATAAAATCCCTGAGCATGCGCAGGTTGAATTGGGGATTGCCTTGTACATTACATATGATATATGTAGGTACAACATTGTTGTGCAGTTGTTCCTTCAGCACATTCACTGAAAGTGACAACTCTTTCACTGTAAAAATGTACTCATCCGTTTTGCCAGTGACACCATCGAAGAACTCATCATTACCGATACAAAGCGAGTACCTGTTCACGTGACTCGAGGTCATCGCGATGACTTTGGTACCGGATTTCTTCCTGGCATTCGGATAGCTCAATGGTAGATTAGATATCATGTGCGTTCGGTTTACTTAAGTGATTTGTGTAACAATGGTGCTGGGGGGGAAACGACTAAAGGATCATCCCGCTATACTCACAGACTGCCTTGTGCTTAACTGGTTATCTACAATCTCGAGCAACTTAATTGGATCAAATGGTTTGTTCAACACTCTTGCTACATTGGGATACAGGGGTATATTGTCCTTCAGGTCCATACCTGTCAGCACGATAACTGGTATATCGCTATACAGTGCGTTTCCTGCAAGGTTCTTGGCCAGCTGCCAACCGTCTATGTTTGGCATCTGCACATCCGTGATAATCAGATCCGGAATGTTGCCGCCGGATAACCACATGGTTGCAGTCAGTCCGTCTGTGGCAGCATATACTTTGTATTTATTGCCTAACATCGCTTCTAGCAAAAATCGCATTGGGGCACTGTCGTCTACTATTAAAATCTTCTTTTTCATTTTACTCCGGTTTAGAACATAAAAGATTGTTCAGTAAACCAAATGCATACACGCTACAACGTTGGCAGTCGTAGAATGGGCAAATGGAATCTCTTTGATCTTCCAGGAGGATAAGGTAGAATTATCACTAAAAATGGCCACTTACAGGTAAGTGCATATACGCAATAATATATTGCATACGCGCAAATACTGCGGTGGTAGTTCATTTCAGGACAAATCGGTTAAAGTGAATTTCAGAGGAGATGGCTATGGTTACATTTAGCAGATTGCTATATTCAGGGTAAAAATATTTATTATTCCTGAATAGTGCAAATAAAATATTGAACTATATTTTTTTGCAACATGAAAGACAACAATCTGATGGTCTTTATTTGAAATCTGCGTAAAAGTATAATAATTATTATTTTATAATATCTTGAAATTGGCAAATGATAAAGAATTCCTCGTGAATGATGCAAAACTGAAAGTAAACGATACTAAAATTGCGGTTGATGCATCACTATATTGACACACAATAATTTTTCTTCTTTAATTTGGCATTGTAATTACGATCGCATAACCCCTGTAAAGCCAATTTAAACGATGACTATTTTATTCTACACCAGCTTATTCATACTATTCTATAATTATATCGGGTATGGTTTCCTGGTAGGGATACTTGTAGTCTGCAAGCGGCTGCTATCAAGGGGTTCCGGGGAGTCTACTGCATTTGAGCCCGCAGTCACCCTCATCATTGCAGCATATAATGAAGCGACCTTTATACCAGAGAAAATAAAGAATACACTCGAACTGGATTACCCTGCTGATAAATTAGAAATAATAATTATCACAGACGGGTCTAATGACGGATCTGATAAAATAGTGCAGCAGTACCCACGTATAAATGGGATGCATGAACAGGAGAGAAAAGGGAAAACAGCGGCCATCAACAGGGCTATGCAGACCGTGCACACGCCGATCGTGATTTTCTGCGATGCAAATACATTGCTGAACGCAGCTGCTGTTAAAAATATTGTGCGCCACTACCAGGATCCAAAAACCGGTGGTGTAGCCGGAGAGAAAAAAGTAATGGCTGCCGGCAACAGTGGTGCAGCGGGCACTGAGGGTGTGTACTGGAAATATGAATCATTATTAAAGCGACTGGATGCTGCCCTGTATACAGTGGTCGGCGCTGCCGGTGAATTGTTTTCCGTAAGAACTGTACTTTTTACACCTGTAGAACCAGCAGTGATTTTAGATGATTTTATCATTTCGCTCCGGGTGAACCAGATGGGCTACAGGATTGCTTATGCTCCAGATGCCTTTGCAATGGAAACGCCCTCTGCAGGTATTGAAGAAGAACACAAGCGCAAGATCCGCATCAGTGCCGGCGGTTTCCAATCGATTGTTATGCTGCGTGCATTGCTCAATGTATTCCGGTATCCCCTCCTCTCCTTCCAGTACATTTCGCACCGTGTACTGCGCTGGACACTGAGCCCCCTCAGTTTGCCAATACTGTTCTTATCCTCAGCAGTACTGACTTTGCAGGGAGCAGGGGGTTTATACCAGTTCATCTTTGCCGCACAGGTAATATTTTATATACTCGCAGTTGCCGGATTTTTTCTCGCTAAGAGAGATATTAAATTCAAGCCCTGCTATATTCCGTTTTATTTTCTCTTTATGAATGTGGCGATATACGAAGGTTTTTTCCGGTATATCAGGAAACAGCAATCTGCTGTATGGGAAAAGGCCAGAAGAGAAACAGCCGTTATGAATGCGTAAAATATACAATTAAAAGATGTCGATTACTTCCAATTCACAGCGTATTAACAGCATGGATGCACTCCGGGCCCTGGCCATGTTCCTGGGCGTGGTACTACATGCCGTGATGGCGTATACTGCTACCCCGTTCGAAAATTTTTATCATGACCCGCACTATAGCAGCGGTGCTTATGATGTCATCTTTTTTGTTATACACACCTTCCGGATGCAGTTATTCTACCTGATAGCCGGGTTCTTCTTCCGTTTGTTATACTTCAGGATTGGCGAAGCTGCGTTCATCAAGCATCGTACGCAACGTATCCTGATCCCCTTCGTAGTGGGTCTGTTCCTGATCCTTCCCTTTACCAATCTGCCGCTTACAGCGTACACCGTCACCGGTGGGGGCCAGCACCTCACCGGTCCGGACATCTCCCTGATCCTCCACAATATTGTGATCTGGCGAGGTCCGGTTCACCTGTGGTTCCTGTATTACCTTACGCTGTTTTACATCATTGGTATTGTACTACTGCGGTTGAAATTGCCCCAGGTGCCGGTTGCCATCATGCCTGCACTACTACTGATGGGGTCCTTTGCATCATTATTACTGTTTGACACTTACTATATAAAATACACACCGGGGCTGGTACCAAAGCCAAATTATATTCTATATTATGGCATTTTCGTATACGCAGGGTGGGTACTGCATGCGCACAAAGAAAAATATTTCCCCCTGCTAAAACGCTATGGGGCAGTGTTTACAGCGATTGGCCTGACTGTTGCATTAGTGATATATTATAATAGTACTGCAGCCGGTATCTTGCTGAAATTGGGTATGACTATTGCTACGGTATCGCTCGTGCTTGGTTTCCTGGGCATATTCCTGCGCTGGGTCAATGCGGAATCATATATTATGCGTTACCTCTCTGACGCCTCTTACTGGGTGTACCTGGTGCATGTAGGGCTGGTATATATGATGCAGGCATGGCTGGGAGATACCCGGTTGCCGGGAATTGTGAAACCGGTATTATGTTTCATCGTACCAGTGGCCATCTCCCTGCTCACCTACCAGTGGTTTGTGCGGTACACAGTTATTGGATTTTATTTACATGGAAAGAGAGAAAAGTTGCATACGGAAGAACACAAAAGAGTATACAAAGTGTCTACATCCAAATCTTAAAAAAGGTTATAATCCTTAACACATCAGCATTACAGGGATTTAAAAAACGAATTGTTAATGTATTAAAAAAGATTTGCTTCTTTTAAATTTTATACTACCTTAGCATTCTAATATAATCTCGCCGACCAATCCTCATTTAAAACCTCACGATAATATTTTTAGCCGTTTTCCTATTTAAAGCCGCTCAGCATTGAGTTGGCCTAAACAGTTGTTAGGATACATGTGAATTTTTTGATCGCAGTATTGCCAAAACTTGCTGGGTAAGTTAATTAATCGGTTTACAACTGAAACACTTATCCATATGAGGAAATTTTACGCAATCTGTCTGTTTTTTATCATGGGCTTTGGCCATATAGCCAACGCACAGATATTTAATTCAGGCGACCCCGTTGTTAACTACGACCCTAATAATCCTCCTACCGCACCCTCGTGGGGTACGATTGGCAAATGGGTACGTACACTCCGCAGCGATGTCAATTTCACGAACAAAGACTCTTACAAGTGTTACTACCTGAATGGGATGCCTTTTCGCCTCAAATATCCCAAGAGCTATCAGCAAGGTGTAGCAGACGGTAAGAAGTACCCCATCTTTATTTTCTTCCACGGTAAAGGGGAAAGTGGTGGAATTTACGACAACGAATATTCCCTGTACCATGGTGGCGGCAAATTCTGTGCTGCTGTCGACAATGGTAGTTTTGACGGCTTTATTCTTGTTCCCCAGAACACCACCGGATATTTCGGTGCACCGCACTATTCATTCGTAAAACAGATCCTCGACACACTTATCGCCAGCAACAAGCTCGATGTAAACAGGATCTTCGTAGACGGTCTTTCTGCAGGTGGTACTGCCACCTGGGAATTTATGTTTGCCTACCCTACACTGGTGGCAGGCTTCCTGCCTATCAGCGGCTGTTCTATTGCTTACAAAGACCAGGTGGACGTATTCAAGTACATTCCTCTCTGGATCTTCCAGGGTGGCCTGGATAACAATCCACACCCTAACACCACATCACAGGTTATGACCGCAGATTCTCTTGCAGGTGGTAACTGGAAAGAAACTATTTACCCCAACGGGGGCCACGGTATCTGGAACAACGCATGGGCTGAAGCTGACTACTGGCCATGGATTAACAGGCAGAACAAAACTAACCCCTGGCCTAAATACGGCCACTACGAATTTTGCCCTGGTGAAGCAGTGAACTGTACATTAGG
The DNA here is from genome assembly GCF_039596135.1 of Chitinophaga sp. Classification (GTDB taxonomy): domain Bacteria; phylum Bacteroidota; class Bacteroidia; order Chitinophagales; family Chitinophagaceae; genus Chitinophaga. The sequence continues at coordinate 13,333 of NZ_JBCNKH010000106.1, read as the reverse complement.
GTTGACAGCAGGTTTTGATGGCTACGAATGGCGCAAGAATGGAGTGACCATTCCCGGCGCTAATACAAATGAACTGGTAGTGACCGAATATGGTACCTACGACGCGAGAATAAAGAGAGGAACTGTATGGTCTGATTATTCCACAACGCCTGTTGTGGTAAAACAGAAAGCGCCCACACAGACCCCTCCTATCACTATTTCCGGCCTGATGAGTAAGGTGATCCCTGCCCCTGACGGAAACACAGCTGTGACCCTGACACTGCCTGGTGGCTATACTTCTTACCTGTGGCAGAAAGTAACCGATACCGTTACACTAGCTACCACTCAGAATTACAGCGCCAGCACTGCCGGTCAGTACCACGCAAAGGTAACTGAGCTCTACGGTTGCTCCAGCGAATGGTCCGCACCATTCAATGTAGTGCCTGCCAGCGGAACCAACGCACCGGCGCCTGCTTCCGGCCTAACAGCGACGGCTATTTCAAAAACAGCCATTACCCTCGACTGGACAGACAATCCAAATGCTACTTACAACGAAACAGGTTATGAGGTATACCGCGGTTCTACTGCCGGCGGCCCATATACCCTGGTCGGTTTGACTGCTGCCAATGCGGTTACTTATACAGACAGCCTGTTGAACCCCAACACAAAGTACTTCTACATCGTACGTGCTGTGAACGAAAGCAGCGCTGCTGCCAACAGCAATGAGGCCATTGCCCAGACTCAGGTAGACAATACGCCGCCTACTGCTCCCGGCAATCTCACTGTGGTGGGTACTACTTCGAGCGCAGTTTCTCTATCCTGGACAATCTCTACCGACGATGTAGACGTATATAAATACGATATCTATATCAATGGCATCAAATCCTACACCGTGGGAAGTGATCAGACAACCTTTACGGCTTATGGCCTGAAGAGTGATTCCCTCTATTCTTTTGTAGTAAAAGCAAGGGACGTAGCCGGAAACTCTTCTACCCGCAGCAACCAGGTAAGTGCCTATGCTGTGGCCAACGGCCTCGTTTACCGTTACTATACCGGTACATGGACTGTGTTGCCTGACTTCAATAACCTGGTGCCAGCTGAAACAGGTTACTCTGCTATCCCTGATCTCAGCGTACGTAACCAGGACGATTACTTTGGCATGGTATGGGAAGGTGAGATCCGTATCCCGGTAACCGGCAACTATACCTTCATCATCAATTCCAATGAAGGTAGTAAACTGTGGATAGACAGCAAGTACGATAATTCCGTAACTCCACTCGTTAACAACGATGGTATACACAATGCCCGTGACCGGTCAGCTACCATCTACCTGACTGCAGGTATGCACAAGATTGCTGCCGCTTACTTCGATTACACAGGCACTCAATCATTCACCCTCTCCTGGAAGAATACGGCAAATGGTATTGTCAGCGCTACACAGATCAGTGCTGACTACTTCAAGAAAACAGTGACCAATGGTGCTGTACCTAAATACCCCGGCAATGTGCTGGCGACTGCAACTGCTTACAACAAGATCAAACTGACATGGGCAGACAGCAGCAGCAACGAAACCGGTTTTGAAATATACCGTGCTACTGCACAGGCAGGTCCTTATACAACGATAGCTACCACCGCCGCTAACGTGGTTACTTACACTGATAGTAACCTGGTAGCCGCTACCACTTACTACTATCGTGTAAAAGCGATCAATAAATACGGTGATTCAGGTTTCAACCCTGCCGAAACAGGTGGCCTGATCTGGGGTGAATATCCAGGCACATTCGATTCACTGCCTAACTTCAACGCCCTCACTCCTTATATATCCGGTGTCACCACCAATGTGAACCTGAATGTAAGGGACCGTGACACTTACTATGCTCTCAAGTTCGGTGGTTATATCAATATTCCAACTACCGGCACATATACGTTCTATACTGCATCAGACGATGGTAGTAAATTATATATCGGAGGCTTTAGCGAGATTAACAGGGTTGTGAACAATAACTACAAGCAGGCAACTACCGAACGTTCCGGTACAAAGGTTCTTACCGCTGGCAGATACCCCATCTACGTAACCTATTTTCAAAATGGTGGTGGCCAGTCTTTATCTGCCAGCTACGCAGGTCCGGGTATTACCAAACGCCTGATGCCTGATAGCGCGTTCCTCTACAGGAACATGAGAGCCACTACACTGGCTCTGCCAGCGGTACCTGCTGCTCCGACCAGCCTGACACTGACTGCGCTGAGTACAAACAAGATCCAGTTAAACTGGAATGATAACTCTGCGAATGAGACCGGCTTTGAAATTTACCGCTCAGTAAATGACAGTAGTAATTTCAAGTTATTTACCACTGTTGCTGCAAACAGTACTTCCACTGCCGTGTACAACGACTCTGCACTGTTTGCCAACGTGAAGTATTTCTATAAGGTGCGTGCTAAGAACGAAGGCGGATATTCCTTATTTACTAACAGCACCGGAATTTACACACTCAACACGCCGCCTGTAATCACACAGCTGGTGAACAGGTCAGTTAGGTACGACGCCCAGCTCGTGCTGAACATCACCGCTACTGATGCAGATGGCGAAACCCTGGCGCTGACGGCAGCGAATGTACCTGCCTTCGGAACATTTGCCAACACGGGGAATGGTACAGCAACACTGACCTTCAATCCTGCCACTACCGACCAGGGTACCTATGCCAACATTACTGTAACTGCTGCCGATCAGCATAGCGGTACTGCGAGCACTTCATTCACCCTGACTGTGAATGACAACTACACACCAGTGATTGGCGCTGTGAACAATGTGACACTGGCAGAAGCCACCACTTCTTCCGTTGGCCTGACTGCTACTGATGGCAACGCGACTGACTCCATCGCCTGGACCACCAGCGGCCTGCCTTCTTTCGCTACACTGATCACAAATGGTAGCAATGCGACTATCAGCCTCGCTCCTACCTACGTCGATGCAGGTACTTACAATGTAACTGTGAATGCTAATGACGGTAAAGGTGGTATCGATACTAAAACCTTCACCATCACGGTGACTGACGTGGATCCAAGCCGTACCCTCTATGTGAACTTCTCCGATGGATCTTATCCGCCATCTGCTCCATGGAACAGTACAGGCAAGGCACCGGTACAGAACGACCTGTTCCCGAACCTGAAAGATCAGAACAGCGTAGCCACTACCGTTGGTATCAAGATCGTAAGTAACTGGAGTGCACTGGGTAATGGTTCTAACTATTATGGTACGAATACGGGCAATAACTCCGGTGTGTATCCTGACAACGTAATGAGAACTGCTTACTGGACCAATACCACCAAACAGACACTGAAACTGTATGGTCTGAGCAGCACCAGCAAGTATAGCTTCACATTCTTTGGTGCACGCGCCGATGTAACTGACAACCGTCTGACCAATTACACCATTGGTACTACGACTGTGTCTCTGCAGGCAGCATCCAATACAAAGAATACTGTTGCGATCAACAATGTATCGCCTGATGTAAACAACGAAATCAGCATCGATCTGCAGAATGGTACCGGCTCTGTATACGGCTACCTGAATGCAATGGTGGTGAAAGTAGCATACGACGATGGTAGCGCACCTGCCAAACCAACTAACCTGGCCGTGGCCAGCGGTGCAACTGGTGTGAACCTGACATGGAAAGACGTTGCCTTCAACGAAACTGCTTACGAAATATGGCGCGCTGCCACAAGAACAGGTACTTACAGCCTGCTCACACCAACAGCTGCTGCAAATGCCGTAAGCTATACCGATACTTCGGCAAAAGCACTCAACACTTATTTCTATGCCATCAGGGCGATTAACGGAAATGGCAATTCTGCATTCTCTGATACAGTAAGCATCACTACCGGCAATAACAATCCTAAACTGGATTCAATCGCTGGTGTGACCATCAAATACAACGAGACCGCTACTGTAACACTGCACGCTACAGATGATGCCGGTGATGTGCTGACACTGAAAGCCACCAACCTGCCATCTTTCGCGAAGCTGACTGACAACGGCGATGGTACAGGCAATATCGCCATCACGCCTGCTGCCGGCAATGTGGGCAGGTACACCGTAACAGTTACCGCTACTGACAACAACGGTGGTAGCACAGCCCGGACTTTCGTAATCTACATCAGGGATAAGAATCTGACATCAGTATACTTCAACTTCAACCAGACGTTGCCTGCTGATGCGCCATGGAATAACTTCAATTCTTATCCAAGCAATACTGCTGCTATCAATACCGTGGTAGACGAAACCGGTGCTACTACTGCCATTAAGATCGCCCTGCAGGATGCCTTCACAGGTACCAATGCCAGCGGTGCTACAACCGGCAATAACAGTGGCGTATATCCTGACAACGTACTGGCTACTACTTACTATACCAGTGAATCAACAGCCAGGAGGATCAAGATCACCGGCCTGTCTTCTACCTACCGTTACAACCTGATCTTCTTCGGAAGTCGTACCGGTAACGATAATAAGAATACAGACTTCACAGTAGGCAGCAACACCGTGACACTGAATGCAGCAAACAACACCAGCAATACTGTTCAGATTAACGGTATCGCGGCAGACAGCACCGGTGCCATCCTGTTCACTGTGAAACCATCTACCGGCGCTACTTACGGTTATATCAACGCTGTAGTATTACAATACTTCATCGACAACGGTTCTCCGCTGAATCCTACCAACGCTACTGCTACTGCAACTTCCAAGACCAGTATCAACGTGAAATGGCAGGATAACTCAACAAACGAAACCGGGTTCCAGGTATACCGTTCTACAGACAACAGTACCTTCACCCTGCTGGCCACAGTAGGAAACAACGTGAATTCTTATTCTGATGCAGGGCTGGGAACAGATACCCGCTACTACTATAAGATCCGCGCCATCAAGGATACTACGAAGTCTGAATATACCAACACTGCCAGTGCTTCTACTTTCATCAACGCAGTGTACATCAACTGTAACGTATATACCCCTGCCGGTACGCCATGGAACAATACCAATTCCGGTCCTTTCCAGGGTGCTACGTTCCCGAACCTGAGAGATGAAAGCGGCAACAATACCGGCCTGACCATGACCATCACCCAGGCTTTCACTGGTGACAATCCTTTTGGTATGAACACTGGCAACAACTCAGGTATTTATCCTGACAATGTAATCAGCAGTACCTACTGGGTAGATATCAATGTGGTCGGTCAGCTGAAGATCTCTGGTCTGAACCTGGCTAAGCGTTACAACTTCGTATTCTTCGCAAGCCGCAATGGCGATGGAGACAGAACTACCAACTACACCGTTGGCACCTCCACTGTATCGCTGAATGCCGGATACAATACCAGCAATACCGTTCAGATCAACGACATCGTGCCTGATGCAAACGGTGAGGCATACATCAATGTACAGGCAGGTGGCAACTCCATCTACGGCTACATCGGTGCCCTGGTAATACAGCAGTATACACCATCAGCCAGTGACCTGGATCCATCCCTGATCATGGCTAAGAAGAACAACTACCTGACAAGTGAACTGACTAACAGCGATGCCGCCGGCAAAGTGACGCTGGCCAATGTCTTCCCGAATCCGTTCGTTTCCGGTGTAACCCTGGATCTGTCGAACACCGGTAAGACCAGCAATAATATAAGCATCGTAGTCTCAGATATTTCCGGTAAGATCCTTTACTCAAGAGTACTTGGTAAACTCGATGCCGGCAGTCAACGTATCAATGTCGATCTCAGTACATCACAAATTCCAGCTGGTCCTTGCATATTGCGGGTAATAGATGGACAAAATGTAGTGAAGACTGTTAAGTTGATTAAAAATTAATAACTACCATTCTTTGATTGATTACTTATTTGTTACCGAAAAAGTCCGGTGTGAACCGGATTTTTTCGGTCATTTTAGATTAGATTTTTTTACACTTTAAAGAATACGCCGATATGGATTTGATTTATTTATTCAAATCACTACTGAGGAGAAAATGGTTAATCATCATCAGCACATTGATGGCAGTGCTGGCGGCCTTTATGTTAACCCTACACCAGGAAAAACTGTACAAGTCCGTTGCCCAACTTGCTACCGGGTATACCATGAATGACCAGGTAAAACTCAAAGATGAAAGCTTCAACGTGTACGAGATCGATGTGAAATTTAACAACGCAGTTGAGGCAATCAAGTCACCCCGTGTACTGGGCCTGACCGGTTACAATCTCATGCTGCACGACCTGGAAAACCCTGATAAACCATTCAGGGTGCCCAGTGAAGAGGACCGCAAATCACCTATCTACCGCAAACTGAACAGGCAGAAGGCGATCGAAATTCTTACCAAAAAATACAATGAAGAGCAATTGCTCAGTTCTTATGATCCTGAGGAAAGGAAAATACTGGAGCTGTTAAATATATACAGGTACGACCTCGAAACACTGCGTTATGTGCTGTACGTAGGTCGTGTGCAACGCACTGACTTTATCGATATTCAATACCGTTCTGTCAACCCTGAGCTGTCTGCCTATATCGTGAACCAGGTAGTGGCAGAATTCATGCGTAACTATGAATCCAGCCGTAACCAGCAAACGGTGCAGAATATCGAAACACTGAAGAAACTGGTGGATCAGAAACGCGAGGAACTGGATCTCAAGATCGGGAACATCAAGACGATGGGTACCCTCGATGCCACTGTAGAAAGCTCCAGCACACTGGAACAGATCTCCAACTTCGAAAGCAGGCTGGCCGATGAAAAGGCAATTCTGACCAGTGCACAACTGGCCCTGCAGCAGGTAACCCAACGCCTGTCTGAAATGGAAAGTACCAGCACACAGAATGCTGCTGCCACCAATAGCTCTAATTCAGAGCTGGCCACGCTGCGCGAAAAAATGAATGATGCCTCTAATGAATACCAGAGCAAAGGTGGTAATGATCCGGACCTGTATAATAAATACAAAAAGGCAAGAAACGATTATTCTGCCAAACTGATGGCCATGGCTTCTGCAGCACCTACTGCTACCAGCCCCGGCACCACCAAGGCAGATCTGCAACAGAAGAAAAGTGACCTGGACCTGCAGGTGAGATCTGCACAACAGAACATTGTCGCCTATGAACAAAAAATCAGGCAACTGAATAGCAGCATGGGCGCGACTGCTTCGAGAGGTGCAAACAACCTGGCACTGCAAAAAGAAGTAGAACTGGCACAACAGGAATATGAGAGCATCAAATCCCGTTACGATGCAGCGGTGAACAACAAGATCGCACCGATGGACAACTTCCACCAGATCCTGTATGGTCAGCCTGCCGTAGAACCAGAGCCTTCCAAACGCCTGATCATTATTGCAATGGCAGGTATGGCGGTAGCTGTGTTCTGCTGTATTCTCATCATCTTCCTGGAATACATTGACGTAAGCATCAAGACGCCTACCCAGTTCCTGAGAGTTCTGGAACTGAAACTGCTGGGTGTAGTGAACAGGATCAACCTGAAGAAAACACCACTGGAAGATATCTTTACCGATCCTTCCCTGAAGCAACTCGATACGGCTGCCTTCCGTGAGCTGCTGCGCAAGCTGCGTTTTGAAATGGAACACAGTGGTAAGAAGATCTTCCTGCTTACAAGTGCAAAACCAGGCGAAGGTAAATCTACCATCGTAAAGGCACTGGCGTACAGCCTGAGCCTGAGTCATAAGAAAGTATTGATCATCGATACACAGTTTCCGCACAATACATTAACGCAGGAGTTTGAAGCAAAGCCGGTACTGGAAAGTTTTAATGCTGCAGGTGGGGTCAATGCAGAAAGTATTGCAGACCTCATCTCTCCTACCACCATGCCAAATGTATTCATCATTGGCTGTGAAGGTGGTGAGTACACACCAGCTGAAATTCTGAAACCGGGCAACCTGCTGGAACACCTGGGCACACTCACCAGCGAGTACGATTACATTCTGCTGGAAGGTGCTGCACTCAATGACCGTGCTGATAGTAAGGAACTGATGCAGTATGCCGATACCATCATCACAGTAGTATCCGCAAGATCAGGTGTGAACCAGACCGACAGGGAGACGATCTCCTTCCTGCATAGTCTGAATGGCAAGTTCAGTGGTGCGGTATTAAACTTTGTTGAACCAGAAAATATAGATCTATAATGAGCACAGCGAAACCTGGCAACAACAGGCTGGCGTGGATTGATTACGCACGTGGCATTGCCATTATACTGGTACTGTACCGTCACATCTTTGAGGGCATCAGCCGCTCAGGCGTGGAGGCGACACAGTTTAGCTGGCTGGAAAATGCAAACATCATTTTCTACAGCTTCCGTATGCCGCTGTTCTTCATCCTGTCTGGTGTGTTCATTGGTAAGAGCCTGGCAAAGAGAGGAATGAAAAACCTGATCATCAATAAATTCAATATCCTGTTGTATCCATATCTGTTATGGTCCGCACTGCAGATCACTATTCAGATCTGCCTGAGCGGCCTGGTGAATGCAAACAGGGGAATTGCGGATTACGGGTACATCTTTTTGTTTCCCCGCCGCATCGATCAGTTCTGGTACCTATATGCCCTGTTCAACGTGACCGTGTTGTATATACTGACTAAGGAAAAGCTGCATCTCAAAATCTGGCACCAGCTGGTGATCGGTTTTGCAGCGTATATGTACAGCAGTTATGTATCTGTACATCATATTGACCTTGGTTTCATTTACGATATCTGTCACTTTTATCTCTTCTTTGCTATAGGTGAGCTGATTGCAGATCAGATACTGGACGGCAACAAATATCCCCTGTATAGCAGCTGGGGGTTGTTCTGGATCCTCCTGCCCTTCTTTGCCGCGGGTCAGTATTATTTTCTGGTAACGAATTTAAATAACCAGTACAACCTGTTTGTGGAAGAACATCAGCCCATATTGTTTGCGCTGATAGCACTCGTAGGTTGTGCCTTTATGATCAATATATCATTCCTGTTGCAACGTTATGGCAGTGTGAAACTGCTGCGGGTAGCAGGCTTTCATTCACTTTACATTTACGTTTCCCATGTGCTGGTAGCATCGGCTGTGCGTATGTGCCTGGTAAAGGTGTTTCATATCACCTACCTGCCGGTGTTGTTAGCCATTTGTTTATGCTTTGCCGTTGTAATCCCTATTCTGCTGTACAAGGCGGCTATGCGCGCAGGCGCATGGTGGCTGTATAGCCTGGAAAAGCCCATGGAACTTAAATTGAGCTAAGAAATGAGCGAACCAAAATACACCTACTGGCTGAAATCCGGCATCTACAGCGGATTACAGAAAATCGCCGTACTCCTGTTCGGGATCGGCAGTGTGCTGGTATTGACCCGCTCACTGACCAAGTCTGACATGGGCGTATGGAACCTCTTTCTCGTATATACCGGTATCATCGAGATCGTAAGACAAAGCCTGATTAAAAACGCCGTGATCAAATACATCAATGGTCACGCTGCCGAAGAGCACCCCCATATACAGTCTGCAGCTTTGTACCTCAATATTGTGATCACGGGCCTGATCGGTATCCTGATTGCAGCCTTTATTATCCCCGTGAGCAAAGTGTTGCAGGCACCTCCATTAGCGGGGGTGATGTACCTGTTCCTGCCTGGCTTATTGTTGTTGATACCCTTCTCTCATTTTGAATGGATTCAGAATGCCAATGCTGATTTCAGGGGTATTTTCTGGGGATACCTGGGCCGGCAGGGAACGAGTTTTACTTTAATCATCGCTCATTTAATCATCGCCCACGATATTACGTTAACACAGCTTATCCTGTATTTCAACGCCGGGCTGGTATGTGGTACTATTGTATCCGGCTACTTTGCACGGAACTTTGTCAACCGCCAGATCAGGTATCATAAAGAATGGTTTGGCAGGTTGTGGACTTTTGGCAGATGGGTGTTTGGCACGAACGTGAGTTCTTCTATTTTCCGTAATACAGATTCATTTATTATATCGTCTTTTTTAGGCACTCCTTCTGTTGCACTATACAATGTATGCCTGCGCATATCCAATCTCGTGGATGTACCTAGCCAGGTATTGGGAGACATTCTCTTTCCGAAGACAGCGAAGATGATGGAAGACGGTAACCTAAAAATGGTGAAGTACTATTACGAAAGAGCAGTGGGTTCCATTCTTGCAATAGCAGTACCTGCCAGCATTGCTATTGTACTGCTGCCTAAGCTGGTAATAGGTATCATTGCAGGTCAGGGATATATGGGCGCTGTACCTGTTTTGCAGGTAACTATATTTTATGGATTGTTTCTGCCCTTCATCAAGCAGTTTGGCACTATTATGGATTCAATAGGCCAACCCAAACTGAACTTCTATGTGATCACTGTAACGGCTATCTGTAATATATTCATCTGCATGATCTATACCCGGCAGATGGGACTGATGGGCGCAGCTTATGGTACGATGACCTCATATGGCATCTGCTTCGTTATTACGCAGACCATCCTTTACCGTAAGCTCAATACCAGCTTGCTCAACGTGGGAAAATATATGCTGCAGTTCTACCCGGAAGCGATCTCCGTGGTACAGCATCGTTATTTACTTAAATGGAAAACCAGATGATCAGGAACCGGGACATAATCATAGTAGGCTTACAGCCCTGGGACATCCGCATTGGGAGTAACTGCAAGAACATGGCGCAGGAGCTGTGTCAGTACAACCGTGTACTGTATGTAAACCGTGCATTGGACAGGATTTCGGCCATCCGTTCCAGCAATGACGAGAAGGTACTGGCCAGAAAGGCAAGCCTGCGTGGCGACGCCAATGACCTGAAGCCTATCACCGCTTCGCTCTGGACACTGGATCCACGCACGGTACTGGAATCTATTAACTGGATTCCCCTGCCGTCGCTCTTTGACAGGATCAATTTAGTCAATAATAAAAGGCTCGCCCGGGAAATTAACCAGGCGGCCCGGCGGTTGGGATTTAGTGATGCACTGTTGTTCATCGACAATGATTTTTTCCGTGCACAGTACTTGCCTGAATTGCTGGATGGTGTACAGGAGACCATCTATTATATCAGGGATAACCTGACCAGTCAGCCATATTTTAAAAAGCATGGGGTACGACTGGAGCCACTGCTCATGCAGAAAGCAACGATGGTAGCTGCTAATTCAGCTTACCTGGCAGCATATGGTGCTAAGTACAATAAAGCTTCTTTTGACATCGGGCAGGGATGCGATTTCAGTTGGACGAAAGAAATACATCCGCCGTTTAAAGATTTCAAAAGTCCTGTGATCGGTTATGTAGGCGCACTAATTACATCCCGGCTGGATATCTCATTGCTACAGCAGATTGCAACACAACGTCCTGAATGGACATTGGTCCTGGTTGGCCCGGAAGACGATGCATTCCGCAACAGTGCACTGCATCAGTTGAACAACGTACACTTTATGGGGGTGCGTCATACAACGGAGTTGCCATCATGGATCAACACTTTTGATGTATGTATCAATCCCCAGGAGCTGAACGAGATGACGATCGGGAACTATCCCCGTAAGATAGACGAGTACCTGGCACTGGGCAAACCGGTAGTGGCCACAGATACGGTAGCGATGCAGATTTTTGCGCCCTATGTATACCTCTGTAAAACTGCACGCAAAGGTAATGTTCAGCAAAGCAATTCGTGTGGCTCAGTGCCGCTTCGAGATTGGTCGCGCTGTTCTGGTGTACACGGTTGCGGTAATGCGCTTGAAAAGGCTGCACCCCGTCCGTCACGCCACGAAGCGTGAAAATGTCTGCTATCGGCTTCGTGCCAGCCAACTCGCTTTCGAGTTGGCCGCTGACAAGCTGAACACTATCTAAATCAACTCCCCCTAGGGCTGGATTCGGCCCTAGGGCCAATTCCCGTTCTTCGATTTGGGGATTGCCCATGCTGGGCGTAACAACCCAGCAATGGATAAGGAGACTGAAATGCGTAATGCTAAAGCTGCACCAGCGGGTTGGATTCCATTCATGAAGTCGTTGGCCCGTGATGCTGGGCTCAAGGTTGTAATCGGTGGCAGTCCTGCTACTGATGGTAAAACCATGTGGCTCCCGGCATTGCCAGCTGAACTCACACCAGATGATTTGGTGTTGTTCAAAGGCGATGGCTACCACGAAGTTGGTCATATCCAACGCAGCAACATTCCTTTCTTCCAGGCCTTCGGCAAAGAGCATGGCTCATTCGCCGGCTTCCTTTTGAATGCGTTAGATGACGTGTTCATGGAAGGTCGTCAGGCTGCTTGGAAGAAGACTGCGGGTCGGTATCTGCTCGATTCAACGATGGTGTTGATCAAGCGGGATCGTTTCCGCGATGGGTCGGCTGGTCTGGGCGAGGCTGTAGCGTGCTACTGCCTTGCATACCTGACCACCAAACGCTGGCCCACGGTTGGTGTTGTTACGTCCCGTGTTGAAGTCAATCTGCGCAAGCACTTGGCTCAGCACGCTGACAAGGTGATTCCTGAGCTGCGTAACCTGCTGGATGCTGAGTTCCCGTCTGTTAACTCGACAGAGGATGGCGGGGCTCTTGCACTCAAAATTATCGAACTGTTGAAGTCGCTTGCAGAGCAAGACCAGTCCCAACCTAGCCCCTCTCCTGAGAGCGGCGAAAGTAAAGGTGATGATGGCGAAGGCTCCAGTGAATCCAAACCAACCCCGTCTGATGACACCGACGAATCTGGCGAAGGCCAGAGCCAAGGTGATGATGACAATGCTGAGTCTGATGGCGAGGGCCAGGGCAAAGGCGAAGCTGACGATTCCGAAGCCGATCCGAAAGGTGAAGGCGAGGGCGACAGTGGTGCCGGCGATACCGATCCTGAGCAGGATGGCAAAGGCCAGGGCAATGGCGAAGCTGACGAGTCTAAATCTGATCCGCAAGGTGATGGTGAGGGTGAAGACGCTGCCGGCGATACTGGTACTCAGCAAGATGGCGAAAGCCAAGGGAAAGGCCAGGGTAATGCTGACGACACCACTTCTCAGCCTAAAGGCAAGGGAGAGGACGAAGGCGAAACTGAGAATGCTGGCGCGAAAAGCGGCAAGGGCGATGAGACTGGTGATGGCCAGGGCGAAAATAACCATGAAGGCGAAAGCCAGAACGGTTCTGAGTCCTCGGCAGAATCCGATAAGTCGCTCTCTCAGATGGTCGATGACATGTTGAATGAAAAACTGGGCGACCAGGAAGTCTTCGACAAGGGTGCTGAAATCAAAGAACTGGCTCAAGGTATCGCTAGCGGTGCCAACGAAGCCTACAAAGGTCAGCCATTGATCAGCTGTTTGGTATTCGATTTTTCCCCAGGTGCTGGTAAGGCCGAAGGTTTTGTCGTTGGCATGCCGGTGGTTGTAGCTGACCGCGA
>NZ_JBCNKH010000105.1:0-19641 GCF_039596135.1 Chitinophaga sp. | reverse complement strand
GATGGGTACAGCGATAGCACCTGTTAATGGATCTACTGGAATAGAATGGAGAAGGTTGGTGATGTTACTCATCGGTTTGTTTTTTAGTTGATGATGAAATTGATTAAACAGGGTTCTTGTGGGAGCTTATCAGAGAGGAGTGGGCATAAAAAAACTCACCGGGATAGCCAGGTGAGTTTGGAAGTATATTGAGTAATATCGATCAAATCTACTGACTTATCTTTCCCGGTTTTGATCCGGGATGGATGTAGCACCTTTCCTGTCTGGTGAAACAGGATGGTTGCTAAGGCTTCGCAGGGCCATTTCCCTCTGCCTTTCTTGATAAGGTATCTTAAAGAACTGGTGCAAAGATATGGTCGGAAATTTTAATTCACCAAATTAAAAGTCGAAAAAATTCCATTTCGCCTTCGGCAAAATGGAATTTTTTCAGCGCAGCATTGGCCTGCGGCCATCTTTGAGGTGAGCGGGCACATGAAAAAATATTTTATTTGCTTTACTAAACAGTGTTCAGTAAGTTTGCATCGTAAAGTAATTAATTATGGGGATTTCTGATCGTAAAGAAAGAGAAAAACAGGAAATGCGGAAGTTGATTATCAGCGCCGCCATGGATATGTTTATCAAAGACGGATATGAAAAAACCTCTATCCGCAACATCGCAGAAAAGATCGAATACTCGCCCGCTACCATTTACCTGTATTACAAGGATAAGGATGAATTATTTTACGAGATCCAGCGCGAAGCCTTCGATCACCTGCATGCTTATTTTGCGCTGCATGCCACTGCTGCTGACCCGATGGAACGCCTGCGCCAGTTACTGAAAGCATATATTGAATACGGCATTGCCAACCCGGACCTGTATGACCTCATGTTCATACTGCGATCACCCATGAAAGCTATGCAGGATGAAGACTTTTGGGATAATTGTAACGTGTCTTTCCAGTTCCTGATCGATACCATTGGAGCCGCCAAAGACTACATCCGTTTCTCAGATCCGGCACAGGCAGCGATGATCATATGGGGCTTAGGTCATGGTATCATCTCCCTCTCTATCCGGGGCCGGATGAAAGTGACAAGAATGGATGAAGGAGAACAGGCAGCCCTTGTCCAGTCTGCATTACAGGAGTTTATGCAAATTATTCAGAAATAAATTTGTCTGCGTCAACTATAATGTTGACGCAGACATACAATTCACCTTTTTTCACTGACACTCAACGTGTCTTTTTTTATACCACTCTACTAAACAGTGTTCATTATGTCAACACGCATTAAAAAAAGAATTTTGTTCATATTAGCTATACTGGGCGCATCTTTCCGCCTTTCTGCCCAGGATACGCTGATGGAGCATTACATCCGGGAAGCTTTTTCCCGCAACCAGGGCCTGCAGCAGCGCAACTTCCAGCTGGATAAGTCGCTGTACGCCCTGCAGGAAGCCAAATCACTCTTCTATCCCAGCGTAAGCCTGGTAGGTGATTACACCCGTGCAGATGGTGGCCGTACCATCGACATTCCCCTGGGAGATCTGCTGAACAACGTCTACTCGAGTCTCAACCAGCTCACGGGCAGTAACCAGTTTCCCCAGTTGAAAAATCAATCCGTACTCCTGAATCCTGACAACTTTTACGACGCCAAACTCCACACCACCCTCCCGCTCATCAACACCGAAATATGGTATGCAAATAAGATCCGCCGGGAAAACATCTCCCTGCAACAGGCATCCGTAAATGTGTACAAGCGTAAACTGGTAAAGGACCTCAAAACCGCTTACTACCAGTACTACCAAAGCTGCCGCGCCGTGGAAATATACAACGCTGCCATGCTGCTGGTAGACGAGAATATACGGGTGAATAAAAGCTTCATCGCAAATGGTGTGACCAATACCACTGCCCTCACCCGTTCACAGGCAGAGCAACAAAAGATTATTACCAATATCACCAGTGCCGGAAACCAACGCACCCTGGCAAAAGCCTATTTCAACTTCCTGCTCAACAAACCCCTGAACGATACTATTCTGCTGGACAGCACCACCTTTGCCACCGCTTCCCTCCTGCCTGTAGCCGATACCGGCACCATTACAAAGAGAGAAGAACTGCAACAGCTGGAACAACAAAAGAAAATTGCTTCGCTGCAATACAAGCAATTCAACTCCTACCTGGTACCGAAACTCAGCACCTTCCTGGATCTCGGCTCACAAGGGTTCAACTGGAATGTAGACAATAAAACCCGCTACTACCTGTGGGGGGTACACCTGCAGTGGGACATCTTCACCGCTGGCCAGCAAAAGCACAAAGCACAACAGGCTGCCATGGAAATAAAAACAGCCGATGCCGCTTATGCTGAAACATACAGTTCCCTGCAACTGGCACTGACCACGGCTTACAACAATTATCATACGGCTGTAGCCAATTACCAGAATGCGCAAACACAATTAGGACTTTCTGAGAAATATTACCGCGATCAGTTCAAAGTATACAAAGCCGGCCAGCTCCTTTATCTGGAACTGCTGGATGCACAAAACCAATTGACCAGCGCACGCCTGCAGGTAGCTGTTGCTTTTGCAGGAGTACAGACTTCTATGGCCGACATTGAATTGCAGGCCGCCGCTTACCAGTTATAATCACCTTATTAAACGCCGATATATGAAAACGATTCACGCCATCTTATTACTCCCTTTTCTCGCCGTCTTTGTTACCTCCTGTGGAGATAACAAAGCTGCTGAAAACAAAAACACAACCGAAGTTATTCCGGTGAAACTGCTGCCTTTGAATGGTCAAAGCGCAGGCACCGCCGCCATAGCCGTTTCCGGACAATTTACCACAGACGACGAAACCATGCTTTCTTTCAAAACCGGCGGTATCATTCAAAGCCTGCTTGTGAAAGAAGGCGATGCCATTAAGACCGGTCAGCTCTTAGCTACCCTCAACCTTACCGAGATCAATGCCCAGGTGACCCAGGCACAACTGGGTTTTGAAAAAGCACAACGTGACTACAACCGCGTGCTACATTTATACCAGGACAGCGTAGCCACCCTGGAACAACTGCAGAATGCAAAAACTGCCATGAGCATTGCAGAAGAACAATTTAAATCGGCCGAGTTCAATCGCAGTCATTCACAGATCCGCGCTACCTCCAACGGATATGTATTGCGCAAACTGGCCAATGAAGGTCAGCTGGTACAACCCGGCACTGCCATCTTCGAAACCAATGGTGCTGCTGCGGGCAACTGGCTGCTGCGGGTAGACCTGAGCAATAAACAATGGGCGGCGATCCAGCCACAGGACAAGGCGACCATCGAAATTGAATCGGTAGCAGGTAAAACTTTTGAAGGTACTGTAGTGCGTAAAACAGAAGGATTGAATCAGACCAGTGGTACATTCAGGGCAGACATTCGCCTGAATGGCACTAAGCCTGCAGCAATTGCCTATGGCATGTTTGGCAAAGCGATTATTCAGCCTGCGGCCACAGTTACGGCCACTGGTGCAGGTCCCTGGTCCATCCCCTACGAGGCGCTGATGGAAGGCGATGGCAGTACCGGTTATGTATTCGTGACCAACGATCGCAAAACTGCCAGGAAGATTACCGTGACCATCGGTGGTATGGAAAAAGACCAGGTGATCATTACCAAAGGCCTGGAAGCCGCTGGTGCTCTCATTATTTCAGGCAGTGCTTATCTCACTGATGGCAGCCCGATCAGTGTAAAATAAGTTTAATCGTTTCAATTATCTGCACATGAAAATTTCAACATACGCGGTAAAGAATTACCAGTTTACCCTGGTCATCTTTATCATGATTATTACACTGGGCATCACGACGATCTTCAATATGCCCCGTTCCGAAGACCCGGAAATGCATGCGCCTACCTATTCTGTAGTAGTGGTATACCCGGGCACCAGTCCAAAAGATATGGAAGACCTGGTGGTAGACCCGCTGGAAAAAGAACTCTATGCACAGGAGAATGTAAAAAGACTGCGAACTTCTATTGGCGATGGTCTGGCCGTGATCAGGGTAGAATATAAATATAGCAGCGATGTGAATGAAAAGTACCAGGAAGTACTGCGGGTGGTGAATGGCAAGCGTGGTGACCTGCCAGAAAATATACGCATTGACGTGATGCGGTTTCAACCCAGCGATGTGAATATCCTGCAACTGGGGCTCGTGTCTGAAAATGCGCCTATGGACAAACTGCAATACTATGCTGAGAAATTGCAGGATGAACTGGAACGGCTGAAAGAGCTGAAGAATGTAGAAATTCATGGGGTGCCTGACAGGCAGGTGCGGATTGAATTGCAGATGGAGAAGATTGCACAGATGGGAATTTCTGTGAATAGTGTGATTGGTAGTCTGCAGGGTGAGATGGCCAATATACCCGGTGGTAGTATTGATGCGGGCAACCGTACTTACAATATCAAGAGCAGTGGCAGCTATAAATCACTGGATGAGATCAGGAATACCGTGATCAATGTAAACAGCAATAAGAATATTTTTCTGCGGGATATTGCCAACGTATACTATGGCTTTAATGATGAAACCTATTCTACCCGCCTGAATGCACATCGCTGTGTCTTTATCGTGGCCGCGCAGAAGGAAGGTGAGAATATCAGCAAGACGAAGAAGGTGTACGGACCCGTAATTGAACAATTTAAGAAAACACTGCCTGCTAATATTGACCTGGTAGAGAACTTTGATCAGGCAGAGAATGTGAACAGGCGATTGAGCGGATTGGGTGAAGACTTTATCATTGCAATCCTGCTGGTAGCGGTGACCTTATTACCACTGGGTTTCAGGCCGGCACTGATTGTAATGATTTCTATTCCCCTGTCTTTATCTATCGGGATCATATTGCTGAATGTGTTTGGGTATAACCTGAACCAGCTAAGTATTGTAGGCCTGGTGGTAGCATTGGGATTGCTGGTAGATGACAGTATTGTAGTGGTGGAAAATATAGAGCGATGGATGCTGGAAGGACATAACCGGCTGGATGCAACATTGAAGGCAACCCAACAGATTGGATTGGCAGTGATAGGTTGTACGGCTGCATTGATTATTGCATTTATGCCACTGGTATTTATGCCTGAGGGGTCAGGGGATTTTATCAGGGGGTTGCCACTGGCGGTGATCTTTAGTGTGCTGGCATCTATGCTTGTATCACTGACAATCATCCCTTTTTTAAGCAGCAAATTATTGAAAACGCATAGCGGGCATCCGGATGGAAACATCTTTATGCGCGGCCTGAAACGCCTGATCCAGGGTAGTTACAGCAGGTTGCTGGATGGTGCACTGAAGCACCCCGTTATGACAGTAGTAGCGACTGTGATCATCTTTGGGGGTGCAATTTACCTGTTCGGGGTAATAGGATTTGGATTATTCCCTGCTTCAGAAAAGCCGCAGTTCCTCATTAATATTACGACACCGGCACAGTCGAACCTGCCCTATACAAGGAGCATTGCGCTGGAAGTAGAAAAAGTATTAAAGACAGAAAAGGATGTACAATACTTTGCTACAAATATAGGCAGGGGTAATCCGAGGGTGTATTATAATATCATCCAGGAAAATGAAAGGAGTGACTATGCGCAGATCTTTGTGCAGTTGAAACCGGAGACCTCGCCCGACAGGAAATTGATCCTGATTGATAAACTGCGTCAGCTGTGGACACCTTATCCGGGGGCGAAGGTAGAAGTGAAGAATTTTGAGCAGGGACCAGCCTTACCGGCGCCGGTAGAGATCCGGTTGTTTGGCGATAACCTGGATTCGCTGCGAACGCTGGCTGGCCGTGCAGAAGAGTTGCTGCGTAAAACACCGGGTACTATTTATGTAGACAACCCGGTGAAGTTGCTGAAAAGCGATATCAGGGTGGTGATCAATAAAGAGAAGGCACAACAGCTGGGCATTCCGAGTCTGAATATAGATCGTACGGTAAGACTGGCAGTAGCTGGTTTGAACCTGGGGCACTATGCAGATAATAATGATAATGATTACGACATTTTGCTGACGAGGAACAAGAGTGGCAGGCCCACGATGGATGTGTTCAATAGCCTGTACGTAAATACGAATGATGGGAAGGCGATTCCCCTGAGCCAGGTGGCGGATTTGAAAATGGAGAACTCTCCTATTAGTATCAGTCACCAGGAGAAGAGAAGAGTAGTGTCTGTAACGGCATTTGTAGATAAGGGGGTACTGGTGGATAAGGTGCTGAATGATGTGATAGCGAAGATGGATGCCATGCAGCTACCGAAAGGGTATTCTTATGAGATGGGTGGTGAGATAGAGTCAAGGAAGGATTCATTTGGTGATTTTACCAGTATTATTATCCTGACGGTGTTTATGTTTATAGCGGTGCTGATATTGGAGTTCAGAACGTTCAAGAGTACCCTTGTGGTATTGTCAGTGATACCGTTGGGGGTAGTTGGTGCGGCCGTTGCATTGTGGATGACGGGGAATTCCCTGTCTTTTGTGGCGATCATTGGTATGATTGCGCTGGCGGGGATTGAGGTGAAGAATACAATATTGTTGGTAGACTTTACGAACCAGCTGAGAGAGCAGGGTAAGTCGCTGGATGAGGCCATCCGGGAGGCGGGCGAGATCAGGTTCTTACCGATAGTGCTCACGTCGTTGACGGCGATTGGCGGGTTGATACCGATCGCGATCAGTACAAACCCGTTGATTGCGCCGCTGGCGATAGTGCTGATTGGCGGGTTAATTAGTTCGACACTGTTGTCGAGAGTGGTGACGCCGGTGGTGTATAAGTTAATGTACTGAGTCAGTGAGCCGGGGCAACTGCCAAAACAAACGGGATGTATCATAGTTTTGATACATCCCGTTTGTTTTTAGGCGCTGATAAATATGATTTGCATTCTATTCAGGGATGATGATGATCCTGTTTTCCTCTTTCGTTGCAGCTTAGTTTTAATGTGATTTTTTGAGCACATCATCAACCATAAAACTACAGCCATGAGAACAGTGAAAATGAAAATTCTGGCTCTATTATTTACAGTGGCATGTGTTGTACCAACTTTTGCACAACAACAGGATACTGTTAAAATTAATAAAGAAAAACCTAAAGAGAAATTCCCTCAATTCCAGTTCAGAGGCTTATTACAGGCCCGATATGTCACCTCGCTGACAGACCATATAGATATAGATGGTTTGCATCACTCTGATGATGAATACACAAGTAACGATTTTGATCTGAAACGTGTACGTCTGCAGGTACAGGTAAAACTGACCAAACGCACAGAGGTGGTTGTACTGGCTAACCTGGCCGACTTTAAATCAGACCCGAAATACAAGGTGCTGGAAAACGCCTACATGAAATACAGCTTTGGTCCCGGACTTAACCTGGTCTTTGGACAATTCAGGCCATGGTTTGGTATAGAGGAAACCTACCCGGTGGATGTGATCAAATCCCTGGACTATTCCAATCAATACTACGAGTTTGCAAAGAATGGCTGGACCAGTTTCCAGGAAGGGGCAGCTATTATGGGCGATGTTAAAATAGGGCAATTAGGCACACAGTATTCCATTGCTGTAGTCAACGGGAATGGCAGAAACCAGCCAAAGGATAAAGACAATGGGAAACAGCTGATGTCAAGGCTGGTATTTAACCTGTTTCCAAAGAACGGGGTAAAACTGGGTTTAAACGCCGGATATGGTAAGGTATTCAAGAAGGATGTGCATGCCCTGGGAATTGATTTAACAGGAAACATAAAGTTCAACGAAAAGTGGGGGCTTGATCTGCAGGCCGAAGCCAAACAGGGAGTTAATCATGTCATGTATTTTGCCCTTAAGGAAGCAGACCGGGCAAACCAATTAGGCGACTATATGATGCGGGCAGTTTATTTTCTGCCTAACCTGCGATATGATATCAATTATAAAAATCTTAGTTCAATCGAGTGTTCCGTTCGGTATGAGTATATGGATGTCAATTACAAACTGAACCCTGTTCCAAGACATAGCTTCACACCAATGATCAGTTTTGGCTTCCTGCAGAACTATGATGCCAGAATACAGCTGGGCCTGATAATGGAAAGATATAATAAGGAAACAGATAATACAACAGAACATAACAGCAATACGCTTATACTCCAATTGCAAAGCAGGTTCTAATATTATTAAAACAGTGCACCATGAAAGAAATTAATCTAAAGAATTCTATAATTACCCTGATAATCGGTATGATTATCTGGTATACACCCGCCCCTCAGGGAGTTAAACCTGAGGCATGGCATCTTTTCGCAATATTCATATCCACCATATTGGGTATTATATTAAAAGCTGCCCCGATGGGCACTATGTGTATGATCGCGCTGGGGCTCACTGCCGTTACGCAGGTGCTGGCTCCCGGTGAAGCCGGCAAATCCATTACGCTGGCCCTGAGGGGATTTGGTGATAAAGTGATCTGGCTGATCGGGATTTCCTTTTTTATAGCAAGAGGTTTTATCAAAACCGGGTTAGGTAATCGTATTGCATTCCTTTTTATCAAAGTTTTTGGTAAAAGTTCTCTTGGTCTGGCTTACGGACTGGGGTTAGCTGACCTTTGCCTGGCTCCTGCTATTCCCAGTAATACTGCCAGGGGCGGGGGTATCATCTACCCGATCATGAAATCTATGGCAATGAATTTTGGGTCATTGCCTGATAAACCCGAAACACACAGAAAATTGGGTTCGTTCCTGACACTGAACAGTTATTACATGAACCTTATCGCTTCTTCCATGTTTCTTACCGGCACTGCCAGTAATCCCATGTGTCAGAAGTTTGCGGCTAATTTAGGTATCAATATTTCCTGGATGTCCTGGGCGGTTGCGGGCTTTGTTCCTGGCATAGTCGCTTTCATCGCGGTGCCTTTGGTGCTATATAAATTATACCCGCCGGAACTGAAAAGAACACAGGACGCACCTGCCATGGCCAGGGAGAAGTTGAAAGAGATGGGGCCTGTGACTAAAAATGAATGGTTGATGCTGGTTGCTTTTTTTGTACTGCTGACTTTGTGGATTACCGGCGACATGTTCAAAATAGATGCTACCACTACGGCCTTTATTGGACTTTCACTGCTCTTGCTCACATCTGTACTTACCTGGGAAGATATCAAGGGTGAAAAAGGCGCGTGGGACACCATTGTATGGTTTGCAGTTTTAGTAATGATGGCAAGCTCACTGAACGACTTAGGATTTATCGGATGGTTTAGTGAGTTAGTCAAAACCCAGATTGGTAATCTATCCTGGAGTATAGCATTCCCGGTGATCATTGCGGTTTATTTTTTCAGCCACTATATTTTCGCCAGCGCTACCGCACATGTGGCAGCCATGTATGCCGCACTGTTAACTGTGGGTATTTCCGTAGGCATCCCACCCATGTTGCTGGCAATGATGCTGGGCTTTTTGGGTTCTATATATGGGGTACTCACTCATTATGGACACGGACCAGCGCCGGTCTTTTTCGGTAGCGGTTATGTGGACCTTAAATCCTGGTGGCTGCGCGGCCTGGAAATCGGGTTGGTTTTACTAGTCATCTATATGGCCGTTGGCGGCGGATGGATGAAGCTGATTGGTTATTATTGATAGCGGTCAGTCCGGATTAAGTCATAAATAGACAGATTATGAATACTGTAACAAGGAAGGTCATCATGTGCCTGACCGGGCTATTTCTTTGCTTTTTCCTGGTCATCCACTTTTTGGGGAATTTGCAGCTCTTTTTACCACCGGAAGAAGCACAGCATAACTTTAATGCGTACTCGCATTTTCTGTCGGGCAACATATTCATTAAAATCGTTTCCTACGGACTTTACGGCTGTATCATTGCACATGCCGTGGATGCATTGTTCATCACATTTCAAAACAGAAGATCAGGGGGCGCATACAAGACAGACAGACGTGGCAGGGCGAGCAAATGGTATAGCCGGAACATGGGGATACTGGGTTTTGTGATCCTGCTTTTCCTGGTACTGCACTTTCAAAACTTCTGGTACCATTACAAGTTCGGCGCACTGCAGCTGGACAAAGACGGTAATAAAGATCTATACACACTGGTCATTACAGCATTTCAACAATGGTGGATAGTGATAATATACGTGGTGTCGATGGTTGCATTGTTTTATCACCTGGCGCATGGAGTGCACAGTGCCGTACGTACGCTGGGCATCTATCATCCCAGGTATGTAAAATGGTTACAGCAGGCAGGTATCGCGTATGCAATAGTGATTTGCGGAGGATTTGCACTAATGCCCCTGTACATTTATTTCACCCATTAAATGCGCTATGCTATGAGATTGGATGCTAAAATACCGGAAGGCCCGTTGCAGGATAAGTGGTCAGTGTATAAGAGAACAGCCAAACTTGTAAACCCGGCGAACCGGAAGAAACTGCAAGTTATCGTAATCGGTACAGGGCTTGCCGGAAGCTCCCTGGCTGCTTCCCTGGGAGAGATGGGATATAACGTTTCATCATTCTGTTTCCAGGATACGCCCAGAAGAGCCCATTCAGTGGCCGCCCAGGGAGGTGTGAATGCTGCAAAGAACTATAAAAATGATGGAGATAGTATTTACAGAATGTTTGCAGATACCCTGAAAGGTGGCGATTTCAGATCCAGGGAAGCCAACGTATACCGGATGGCAGAGTGTTCTGTGAACCTCATTGATCAGGCTGTGGCCCAGGGTGTGCCCTTTGGCAGGGAATACGGTGGCTATCTCAATAACCGGTCTTTTGGAGGAGTACAGGTGAGCCGGACATTCTATTCGAGAGGACAAACGGGACAACAGCTCCTGCTGGGCGCTTATCAGGCATTGATGCGGCAGGTAGGTAAAGGAACCGTGAAACTTTTTGCAAGGCATGAAATGCTGGATGTGGTGCTGATAGATGGGAAAGCCAGGGGAGTCATTGTCCGCAACCTGGATACGGGAGAGATTGAGCGGCATGCCGCCCATGCAGTAGTATTAGCTACGGGCGGTTATGGAAAGATTTATTTCCTGTCCACGCTCGCCATGGGCTGCAATGGTTCGGCTATCTGGAGAGCGCACAAAAAAGGAGCGCTGATGGCATGCCCAAGCTGGATACAAATTCATCCTACCTCACTGCCGCAATCAGGCGACTATCAATCCAAACTGACATTAATGTCGGAATCTTTACGTAATGATGGACGCATCTGGGTACCGCAGCACGCGAACGATCCACGAAAGCCCAATGATATTCCGGAAGAAGAAAGGGATTATTACCTGGAAAGAAGATATCCTGCTTTTGGTAACCTGGCGCCGCGGGATATCTCTTCACGTGCTGCAAAAGAACGGATAGATGCAGGTTTTGGCATAGGGCCTTTGAAAAATGCCGTGTACCTGGATTTTGCCAGGTCCATCCGGGAACAGGGACAGGAAAAGATCCGTGAAAAATACGGTAATCTCTTTGAGATGTACCTTAAAATAACGGGATATGATGCCTATAAAGAACCGATGATGATTTCTCCATCCGCTCACTTTTCAATGGGCGGACTTTGGGTAGATTATGAGTTGATGACTACAATACCTGGACTTTTTGCCCTGGGGGAAGCAAATTTTGCGGATCATGGGGCCAATAGATTAGGGGCTAATTCCCTTTTACAGGCTTCGGTAGACGGTTACTTCATTGCACCTTACACAATAGCCAATTACCTGGCTGATGAAGTCAAAACGGGGAAGATCAGTACGCAACACCCTGCCTTCCAGGAGGCGGAAGACCAGGTAAGCAATCAAATCCGGCAATTGATCGGCATCAAAGGGAATCGTACAGTAGATGATTATCACAGGAGCCTGGGTAAGATATTATACGATTACTGCGGTCTGGCACGTACAGAGCAGGGACTTAAACTGGCCATTGAACAGATTGGCGCATTAAGGCAGGATTTTTATAAGCACGTGAGCGTGCCGGGTAACGGGGACCAGATGAACAGCGAGCTGGAAAAAGCCGGGCGTGTGGCAGATTACCTGGAACTGGGAGAACTGATGTGTTATGATGCCCTTACCCGCAACGAATCATGTGGGGCACATTTCAGGGAAGAATACCAGACAGCCGATGGGGAAGCCATGCGCAATGATGCAGCATTCCAGTTTATCTCAGCCTGGGAATGGAATGGAAAAAATACCACCCCCATCCTGCACAAAGAGCCTTTGATTTTTGAAACCATTAAACCAACTGTACGCAGTTACAAATAAACAAAGATGAAACTACATCTTAAGATATGGAGGCAAAAAGACGCTGATTCCGAAGGGAAATTAGTTGACTATACCGTAGACAATATCAATCCTCATATGTCCTTCCTGGAAATGTTGGACCATCTGAATGAAACGTTGATCCTGACAGGCGGAGAACCCGTGGAGTTTGATCATGATTGCCGTGAAGGCATCTGCGGGCAATGCGGTGTGATGATCAACGGCATTGCGCACGGCCCATTGAAAAATACCACCACCTGCCAGTTGCATATGCGTGAGTTTAAAGACGGGGAAAATATTCTTATTGAACCTTTTCGTGCTGAGGCGTTCCCCGTAAAAAAGGACCTGAGAGTAGACAGAAGTGCTTTTGATCGTATTATATCTTCCGGCGGATTTGTTTCGGTTAATACCGGGCAGGCACCGGAGGCTAATACAACACGGGTGACTCATAGGGTCACTGAAGCTGCCTTTGACGCTGCAGTCTGCATTGGTTGCGGCGCCTGTGTAGCAACATGTAAGAACGGAAGTGCCGTGCTTTTTACGGCTGCCAAGATCGCACAGTTATCAATCCTGCCGCAGGGGCAGGAAGAACGTGTTACGCGGGTAGTCAATATGATACAACAGATGGATGAGGAAGGTTTCGGGCATTGTTCGAATACAGAAGCCTGCCAGGTTGAATGTCCACAAGGTATTTCAGTGTTTCATATTGCACGTATGAATTATGAATACCACAGGGCCAGGTTATTGAAAAAATAGATTGGCCATTTTAGGTACCGGCGCAAGCCGGTACCTTTTATCTTTATTTAACGGTATTTAACCAGCTGCTTGCCATCAGCTCTGCGCCGGCCAGGCTGGGATGCACACCATCTCCTGTCCAGTAGCTTCCGGGCGCAGATTGCTGTGCCTTATCAAATATATCCTGGTAAGGAATAAAGATCGCATTGTACTTTCCTGCTATCTCCTTTGCAGCGGCACGATAATCATTGAAAGCCGGGAACCATTTATCATCTACTGCCTTTATATGGTTCACTGCGAAAGGCTCTCCAATAATCAGCTGTACATTTGGTAATTTTTGTTTAGTACGGTCCAGGAGGGCAGTAAAGTCATCCTTATAGGTTTTAATGGTACCGGTGTAATTGCTGGTGAGGGTGTGCCAGTAGTCGTTCACACCAATGAGGATGCTGAGTACATCTGGCTGGAGGTTGAGGCAGTCATTATCCCAGCGTTCTGCCAGTTGGTATACTTTATTTCCGCTGATGCCCCTGTTATAGATTTTCAGGTTGCGGTCAGGGAATTGTTTTAATAAAGCAGCGGCGGCGAGGAAAGCGTACCCGGTGCCGAGTGCGCCCCCATGATTGGCTTCGTCATGATCTCTTTTACGGCCGGCATCGGTAATAGAATCTCCCTGGAACAGAATGACAGCGTCCTTTTTCAGGGTGATTTTTTTAGCGCTTTCACTATGTGAGTGGGCGAATGAGATTTCAGGAAGGGCAGCGGCCGCCAGGGTTCCAAGCGATAGGTTGCGGAGAAACCGTCTCCGGGCGGAGTGAGTAGTGGATTGTTCCATGGAATTTTTTAAGTTAATAGTATATACATTGCAGTTAGAAGGGTCTGAAGACCTGCGGAATAAAACTAAGGAATTATTTAAATAAAAGAAAGTGGCTGGGAGGAATGGTAAGCCGGGGTAGCCTGCGGGGTGCTGCCGGGAGGAGAAAACGACTGGGAGGAATGGCGGGTCGGGGCAGCCTGCGGGAGGAGTAAAAATGCCTGTGGCTACTGCCTGAAAAAGATAATGCCGCCCAGGATTAGGCGGCAATTTAGTTATCTATCCTATGAAAACCTGTGTATTAATAAGATACCTGGCGCTGTTATATATAATTCACCGCGAAGGCTACACAGTTCCTATGCAGAGCCGGGTATAGAGGGAAACAGGGCACTGGGCTCTCAGTTCCCAAATCTGTCGCAGTTGCCTTGGTACCAAATACGCATACCAAGGCTTAGCGAGAGTTTGGCTTTATTATGGATATGGCTCTCCACTAATAATGCGTGTTATATTCTTTCCCTTGCACTTGTATATCATTTCAAAAATTAATTCAATGTAATCAGGCATAAATTTTATACCTTATTGATATTAATTTTTACACTGAATATAACTAATTTTAAATGCGTTATGCGTTTACTGATGTAAAGATGGACAATTGTTGGCGTCACAACTATATTTATTGGCACGCTTTTTTATAAAATGAGTAAGGACACACATATTCCTAGGTGCTAACACTTATTTTAAGCACCGACCACAGCTGAACACGCAAAAGGGGGCGTTATTTGACGCATATTTACGTGCAGGTCAGCAGTTGGAACCCACACCTATCTTCTTGAAAAACCACACAGGGAAAAAGACATTATTATTACTAAAAAAAAATGAGTATGGTCATTAGTACATTACCTGCAACTTTGGAGAAAGGAACCAACTATCATTCATCGCTTTCACCAATCAGAGGGGAAAAATTTGTTCAATTTAAAAGTGGCACTTACCAGTTCCAATAAACCACGTCAGCAGGATATATGCGTTCAATATGAGAACTAGCGAACTAACAGGCCTAATGCAGGAAATACTGGCCTAACGAGAACGTATAAACCGGCTCAAACTAAATTGAATGAAAGCACCGATTTATAAAATTTTACTTTTAGAGGAAGACACTGCTTTAATCCGTAAAATCCAGCAGCTGCTAACCCTACATGACTATGATCTGATTACCAGTACTACCCCGGAAGAAGGTATGTATATGAGCCGTCAGTTTAAACCAGACCTCATTGTATGTGGCGTGAAACTGAGAGGTGGCAGTGGTTACCACTTCCTCATGGAACTGCGAAACGACCCTACACTGCAGCATCTGCCCTTTATCCTGATCGGTGGCAAAGAAGGTAAGGAAGACATGCGTATGGGTATGAATCTTGGTGCAGATGATTTTCTGACCAAGCCTTTTAAGAGCAAGGAACTGCTCATGAGCATCAAATCGAGGATCACAAGGTTTACGGTTTTCAACCTGCAGCAGCGGGAGAAGAAGCATACCACGATTGTGTCTATGCCTGTAGTTGCCCCGGAGATACACAGCAAACTGAGCAAAACTGAACTACGCATCATGCAGATGATTGCGGAAGGATTGAGCACTAAAGAAATTGCACAGGCACTTAACATCAGTATTAAGACGGTTGAGAACCATAGGCACAACATTTCCAAGAAGCTGAACCTGACAGGGCATAATTCACTGATCAAGTATGCCATCCGGAATTTGCAGCAGCAATATCGGATACTGAGTTAGTTTTTGTTTTAACCGAATCTATAATTGTCTGGCTAACAGTTATTTTTTCAGCTTCAGGTGCAACACGTCTTTGTCGTAGTAATGATCTACATCTCCAATGATCTGTAGTGTTTCGAGGAAGTAATCAAGGGTCTGTAGTTTTTCCAGTCCACCGGTAAATTTTTTCGCAGCGAGGGAAGGGTCGTCGAATACCACTTTTACCCCGTACCAGCGTTCTATAACAGCAGCGATGTGTTCCAGGGAGGTGTTGTGGAAAACATAGAGTCCACGCATCCATGCCAGTACTTCGTCAGCGTCAAAGTTGTCTACGCTGTATTTGTTATTGGTATTGTATGCTACCTGCTGGCCGGGTTTGAGGGTTACTTCCTCGTTGCCGGATTTAGTCAGCACCTTCCCGGTTACGAGGGAGGTAGTGGTTACGTCTTTGTTGTACGCATTGACATTGAAGGTGGTACCGAGCACGGTAATATCTGTGTGGGCGGTGTGTACAATAAAAGGTTGACCGTCTTTCTTTGTTACATTGAAGTAGCCTTCGCCTTCCAGGTATACTTCCCTTTTATCGCCGTTGAAGGCAAAGGGAAAGCGGAGTTTGGAGGTAGCATTGAGCCAAACTTCCGTACCGTCTGAGAGGGCGAGTTTATAATCCATTTTAGGGGGAACGGTGAGTGTATTGAATCCTTCTCCCATTTTCCCATTGGCTGTATATTGTAGTTGTTTGGCGCCGGCACTCAGCTGTACGTCACCGGCAGTGATTTGCTGGCGGGCCTGGTTGTATGGCAGGGCCACGGTGGAACCATTTGCCAGTTGTAATTGCAAACCGGGAACGGTGCCCACCGTGTTCGTGCCTGCTGCCAGCAGTGGAGTGGGATCTTTTTGCCAGATACCGGAACGCCACACGGCGCTGATAGCCAGGGCTACGAGGGCGGTGATGGCAGCGGCCATCAGGAGGGTACGGTTTGGGTGTACGCTCCGGGATGGTATGGTGAGTTGGTTTTTGACTTTTTTCCAGGCAGCGTTTTCATCGATTTGCTGCCAGAAGGCTTCTTCACCGGGGGTGATATAGCTTTGTTTCAGGGCACGCCACATGAGGGCGATCTCTTCATGGCTGTCGATGAGACCTGCGATCCAGGCGTCGTCTGTTTCGCTGATGGTACCGTTTCGTTTTTCCAACAAGAGCTGGTAAATATGCTCGTGATTCTCGATCATCATAAGAAATCCTTGTTAAATAAGACGGTTGGCTTCCACACGTGAAATGTTTCTGCAATCTATTGCATCGAAGCTACGGACATCTGGTTGATAATTAAGTTAATTACCGGTTAATAATTTGAGATAACAAGTTGTTTTTCTTACGCTTATTGGTGTTTTTTACTAAAATGAGTAGTAGAGAGGGGTGAAAGTCTGGCCTTCGGCCAGCATGTCACCAAACAAAAAAGCCGCTTCTGCCGAAGGCGAAAGCAGCTTTTTTGCCAATTATTTAAGCTTTAATACTTAGAATCCGGACGATTCTCCACCGCCTTTCCAAAATCATAATTAGGCTTAGGCCCCATTTTAATTTTCAACACCCCACCTTTCACCATATCTGCATGCCGGATATAACTATTCTTATAAGGCTTACCATTCAGCGTAGCACTCTGTATATAAATATTATCCCCACTATTGTTCGTCGTCTCCACCGTAAAGGTTTTACCACCCGCTAATTTCAGCACCGCTTTATCAAACAGCGGACTCCCCAGCACATAAATACCTTTCGCCGGATTTACAGGATAAAAGCCTAATGAAGACATCACATACCAGGACGACATCGCGCCACAATCCTCATTACCAGCCAGCCCTTCAGGCGTAGTAGTATAGAATTGCTTTACCACCTGTCTTACCTTCTCCGCCGTCTTCCACTGCTTACCCGCATAAGTATACAGGTAAGTGACATGATGGCTCGGTTCATTCCCATGCGCATACATCCCGATCAGGCCAGAAATATCGCTGCTCGCCTTCTCCCCCATATCTCCTTTCGCTGTAAACAGGCTATCCAGTTTATTGGTAAATGGCTCATCGCCACCTAACAGGGCAATCAATCCCTCCGGATCCTGCGGCACTAACCAGGTATACTGCCATGCATTCCCCTCTGTAAAATCACCAAATTCGTGGATAGAATTGAAAGGATCAAATGGAGACTTCCAGCTACCATCATCCATTCTGGGACGTACAAAACGTACAGCCGGATCAAAGTAGTTCTTATAAAATTCTGCTCTCTTAGAGAAATATTCAAAATCTTCTGTACGGCCCAGTTTCTTTGCCATGGCTGCAATACACCAGTCGTCAATTGCATACTCCATCGCCTTGGACACGGATTCTTTTTCATGCTCAGAAGAAATATATCCCTTCGCTTTGATATCCTTCATACCATAATCATCCCTCGTGGCAGAAGCCTTCATGGCCTCAAAAGCAGCATTCGGATCAAACCCGGTATAGCCCTTCAGGTATGCATCTGCAATGAAAGGCACTGCATGGTAACCCACCATACAATCCGTTTCATTTCCCATCAGCGGCCAGATAGGCAACTTGCCCTGCTGCCTGTAAATAGCCAGCATGGAATTGACAAACCCACTCACCCGATCAGGTTGCAACAGGGTATACATCGGCATATCTGACCGATAAATATCCCAGAGAGAAAACACGGAGGAGTTATTAAAACCAGGGTTGGCATATTCCTTCTTATCTGTGCCCCGGTACGCACCATTGTGGTCATTGAACAATGACGGCGCGATCATAGTATGATACAATGAAGTATAGAAAATGGTTTTTGCCGAATCATTCCTGGTAGTCAGGTTCACCTTAGACAACTCTGTATTCCATTTTTCAGTCGCCACTTTGTTCACCGCTGCAAAATCCCATCCCGGAATTTCTGCATTGATATTTGCCAGTGCATTCTCACTGCTTACAGGAGAAATGCCCACCTTCAGCAATACAGTAGCGGGGGCTTTATCAAAGGAAATTACCCCTTTTACTTCTTTGCCCCTGGCAGCAGTTCCTGTTTGCAGAGTTTCGCCATCGTAAACAGCAAAGTTCTTTAGCGGTACATTACTTTTGATAGCAAACCACAGGCGCTGGTCTACCGCCCAGCCTTTGGAATAGCGATAGCCCTCCAGGGTATAATCATCCTTTTTCGTGATGTACGTTTCTACAGGGGCATCCCAACCGATACCCTCTTTGAGGTCTACGATAATATGACCTTCCGCGTTCTGCGGGAAAGTATACTTATGGAAACCAACTCTTTCCGAAGCAGTCAGTTCCACCTTGATCTTATAATCTTCCAGGGTCACGGCATAATAACCTGGTTTTGCCGTTTCGTGGGCATGGGTGTAATGCGAGCCATAACCGCTGGTCGGATCATCCTGTGTACCGCGGTTCGTACGTACCTTGCCGGTATAGGGCATAATCAATACGTCTCCCAGGTCACCGATGCCGGTACCACTCAGGTGTGTCTGCGAAAAACCAATGACAACGCTGTCAGAATAATGATAACCAGAGCACCAGTCCCAACCTTTAACGATATTGTTAGGCCCCACCTGAACCGCACCAAAAGGTACGTTGGCGCCTACAAATACGTGGCCGTGACCACCCGATCCGATGTATGGATCTACATAATCTACTGGTTTGTAAACCTTAGTGCCTGTAACAACTGTCTTTTTTGATTGACCGTTTAATTGGATGCCGGAAGCGAGTAATGCCGCTGCCAGCACCGGGTAATGCATGAGTCCCAATTTCATATCTTGAAATCCTTTAGAACTCCCAATATACGTTGTCGGCCGCAGAAAGTAAAGTTCCGCGAAAATGACATCAGTCAGGGTTAATTTGTTACAAATAAATGCCTGAAACGTTTGATATTCAGTGATTCTGTTAGGGCTACTTATTATTTCCGATAATTTAATATTCCTCTAAAATCCTTGACCAGTAAGAAATGCGGTCCCTGATTCCAGCCATTTTTGCATATTCTGATGGCATAAGCATGCAAAAAAGACACTTTCTCCGAAATTTCTAAAATATTAATACTATCTTTACTATATTTAAGTTATTATATATCGTTGCCGATGCCGACCACCCAGAAGTGCACCTGGCCCTCCATCGAGCGGTACATCCAGCCGGTCTCGCAAC
>NZ_JBCNKH010000104.1:0-19954 GCF_039596135.1 Chitinophaga sp. | reverse complement strand
AAGTACCGTGTTCCAGGTTGATGTACATGGGGAAGACCTTGCCGGAGCGCGTGTCCATTTTAATCATACCGATCTGTTCACCATGCTGAATGCCGTTCTTCCAGTCCTGTTTTACGAAGACTAATATTTTGTGGGTGACTACTTCATGAATGATCGCATTGTAGCGGAAATTAAAATCACGCAGCAGTGCGGGATCGGGAGGTGTCATTTCAAAATAAACCAGGACCTCCTGGTATTTTCCTACATTAGGATCAGTATCTGTCGTCATCCGGATGCTGTCAATGGTAGTGGACCATTGACGGTCACCGGACAGTGCGCGTATATGTTGCTGAAAATAGGTTATAAAAAAAGGATCGTTGATGTTTGCAATCCGGGTCTGCTTAATGGCACTGGCGAGTTCCAGCATCGGCATTTTAGCTTCGCCTTTGATGCTGAGGTCCAGTACAGATAAACTTACGATTGAGTTAGGCATGGGGTGTGCGAAGAGCTGCTGCCCGCACAATAGTAATAAAATGCAAGTTAAAAGTCTCATGCTATAATAGAGGGGGGTGAATCAAAAGTAATTTGAGTTCCATCGGGTAAATTTACTTTTGATACAACCCCCATTTTTAGTTTATCAAAATCAGTTTCCACCGTAGTCTGTCGACTTATCTCTCCATACCGAGTGTGGATGAGTGCCGGAGAGTACAACCCCGTTCTGGCAGGAGTATTCAATCCATACAGACGGACCATCAATGCGTGCATAGTCATTACGTGTAGTCATCCCGGTACTACCGGAATAAGAGATGTACGTCTGATCCAGTTCGTTGGTGTATTTAGTCATTATAGTGCTGGTATCTGCCACGTCGGCTACGTATGTTCTGATAGCAGCTAATACGAGGTTTTTCTGCGCCGTAGTCAGGTTGCTGCAGGCGATACCGGATTGAGTGGATGGAAACGCATCGTCATTCTGCGGACCACATACGAGGTCGCTATAGGTGCCGCTCAATTTGGCAGTTGATAATTCTGATGAGGAAAGGCCGGTGAGCATAGCAGTGAGTGCTGCCTGTTCCTGTTGGATAGGTTGATTGCTGCTGCCATTCCAGGTGAAGGTAGCGAACGGTTCTACCCCTCTGAAAGAAGGAGTGGCACCAACGAGTGTACCGTCAGTATAAGTATTGGCAAAGGCAGTGTGGTGACCACCATATTGGATTTCAAAGGTACCTGAAGTGGCAGGTGTACCTAAGAAAGCAATATAGTAATTAGCGGCACCGTAGTCAGAACCACCGCCATTTTCGTTGAGGTATTCATCAGCATTGAGCAATTGCTGCAGTTCGTCCCAGCCTTCGTTGGACGTGGTACCGGCAACAGCTTTGATCAGTGCTTTGGCATACTGGATTTGTTCAGTAGTCATGGAGCCAAAGTTGAGGCCAACCCTTTTGTAAGCACTGGAAACCAGGGCCTGTGGAAAGTTAGACCACTTGATGGCGTCTGATTTACTGTAACTCAATTGCACAGTGGCTAACTGCGCGGAGGTTAGTGTGGCCTTGAAGGCATCGGCGAGACAGATGATTTTGTTGATGCCTGTTTCGCTGTCACAGCTGGTGACATCGATAGGGTCAGGATTGGTGTCGTCTGTGCTGGTAGTAGTGGTAGTAGAGTCCGAGGAGGTGCTGCCATCGGAACCGGAATCTTTGCCGCACGATATCATGATAGAACTTACAGCAAAAGCAAGACAAAGGTGTTTGATTGTTACTTTCATATGGCGATTGTTTGTATCAGACGATTTCTATTACCGACCCGTCGCGAATACGAAAGTTTAATAAAAGTGAGGGAATGTTTGGTTTGTATCCGAAATAGTAATAAAAATATAGGCGCTTGCCGGGAAAATAATACGGTACATTTCTATGGCGCGTTAGAATATTTTTGTATATTAGTTATCGATATGAAAAACTGTATTCCATTGTTAATCCTCCTGTGCCAGGCAGCCTATATTCATGCACAGCAGATAATAACCACACATGCGTCACAGCATTCATTTTCATTACCGGAAGTAATCTGTATTGATCAGCAGGACGACTGGCTGGTAAATAAAGCTGCGGAGTTGCTGCGGGCAGATATGCTTGCTGTGACGGGGCGGGAACCGGAGATTGTGCATCAGCCGGATGGGCGGCCATATATATTGATTGGTACTATTCATTCTTCATTTCACCTGGATACTGCGGGTTTGAGTGGGAAATGGGAAGCGTTTCGCATAGCGGCATCCCCGGGGAAGGTCGTCATATCAGGTAGTGATAAGAGAGGCGCAGCTTATGGTGCGCTGGAACTATCCAGGCAACTGGGTGTATCGCCCTGGTATTGGTGGGCAGATGTGCCGGTGAGGAAGAAAGACAAGGTATTTGTACAGGAAGGGACTTATGAATCCGGACCACCTTCCGTGCAGTATAGAGGGATATTTATTAATGATGAGGCACCGGCATTTTCCAGGTGGACGCGTGAGAAATTTGGCGGGTTTAATCATCTTGTATATGAGAAGGTATTTGAGTTATTGCTGCGGCTACGGGGAAATTACCTGTGGCCGGCAATGTGGGGAAATGCGTTTAATGACGATGATACATTGAATCCTGTATTGGCAGATAAATGGGGGATTGTGATGGGAACCAGCCATCATGAACCAATGCTGCGTGCGCAGGCGGAATGGAAGCGATATGGGCATGGAGCGTGGGATTATGTGGCGAATGATAGTGTGTTGAGGGCATTTTGGAAAAAAGGGATTGTTGCTATGGGGAAGCATGAAAGCATAGTAACGATAGGGATGCGTGGAGATGGGGATTTGCCGATGAGCAATGAGACGGCGACGGGCTTGCTGGAAAGAATTGTGCGGGATCAGCGGGCGATCATTAGTGATGTGACGGGGAAGCCGGCAACGGAGACGCCGCAGTTATGGGCGTTGTATAAGGAGGTACAGGATTATTATGATCAGGGCATGCGGGTACCGGACGATGTGACATTGTTATTGTGTGATGATAATTGGGGAAATATCAGGAGGTTGCCGGATCCTGCGGCAGCGAAGCAGAAAGGTGGGTATGGGATTTATTATCATTTTGATTACGTGGGAGACCCCAGGAATTATAAATGGGTGAATACGAATAACCTGGCGAGGGTGTGGGAGCAGTTGCATTTAGCGAAAATGTATGGAGCGGATAAGATATGGATTGTAAATGTGGGGGATTTGAAGCCGATGGAGCTGCCGATATCGTTTTTCATGGATTATGCGTGGAGGGCGGGTTCGGGAGATACGATGAGGGATTATTATGGGGAGTTTGCGGAGGAGAATTTTGGGGAGGGTTCCCAACGGGTTGCGGGTGAGAATTCAAGTGGAGGAAGGAATGAGAGGGATAGTATGAAGGTGGGGGTTGCCAGTAGGTTTGCTGGTGATTATTCCAGCCATGATATTGGCGGTTACCTGCGGCAGTATAGTGAAATGGCAGCGAGGCGGAAGCCGGAATTGCTGGATGAGTCAAGTTATACATTAAAACAGTACAAGGAGATTGTAGGAGAATGGGAAGAGCTGGTTAAAAAAGTACGTTTACAGCCCTACTCAGCTGCTTATTTTGAACTGGTACAGTATCCTGTGGAGGCGATGTACAATCTACACAGGTTGTATTATGCAGTGGCACTGTATAAGAGCAACCGGGTTCAGAATAGCGCATGGGCGGATAGTGCGCGGGTGTATTATATGCGCGATTCACTATTGACAATAGCCTATCACCAGGTGGCTAATGGGAAATGGAATCATATGATGGACCAGACACATATTGGGTATACTGGTTGGCAGGAGCCCCCGGTCAATAAAATGCCAGATTTGGCAGGGCCGTATAAGGAGCCGGTGGTGCCTGAAATTTATAAGCGAATAGCGGCAACAGATTATGTGTCGAAAAGTGGAGATTGGGTGCATATAAGAGGGATTGGAAAATTTGGAGATGGTATTACCAGCTTTGCTAAAAAGCGATCATTGGGAGATAGTACTGCCAGCTTTGCTGATAAGCATTCATTGGGAGATAGTGCCACTTATCACAGTGCAAGAGCATCGGCAAAGTATGTATTT
The DNA here is from genome assembly GCF_039596135.1 of Chitinophaga sp. GTDB lineage: Bacteria > Bacteroidota > Bacteroidia > Chitinophagales > Chitinophagaceae > Chitinophaga. The sequence continues at coordinate 15,867 of NZ_JBCNKH010000104.1, read as the reverse complement.
GAAGCATCGGGAAATACTAATATTTATCTTAACTTCTCTCCCACCCTGAATTTCACGCATGGAAAAGGATTGTGGTTTACATATTCCATTGATGGTGGCAGGGAAATAGGAACGACTATAAATGCCCATGATGATAACAAAGAGCTTTGGAGCAAATGGGTAGCTGATAATATCATCCAGGTAAAACTCTCACAGACATTTAAACCCGGAAAACATGAAATTGTATATTATCAATATTCACCGGGGATTGTTTTACAAAGTATTGAACTTGAAAATTATTGACTTATGACCCGCATATTAGTTATTTGTTTATGCGCATGCCTCCAGGGGATGGCGCAGCCACTGGTAAAGCATATTTATACAGCAGATCCCTCTGCACATGTGTTCAATGGCAGGATTTATATTTACCCTTCGCATGATACGGCGACAGGTGTACCGGAAGATGATCTGGGTAGTCATTTTGATATGAAAGACTACCATGTGCTATCATTGGATCATGTAGGTGGTAAAGTGACAGATCACGGAGTGGCACTGAACATAAAAGATGTTCCCTGGGCGAAGAAACAATTGTGGGCGCCGGATGCAGCATATGCAAACCATACCTATTATTTATACTTTCCAGCAAAGGATAGTTCAGGTATATTTTATATTGGCGTGGCCACCAGCAGTAAACCGGAGGGGCCGTTTAAAGCAATGGCAACACCGGTTCCAGGAAGTTATAGTATAGATCCCTGCGTGTTTAAAGACGAGGATGGAAGTTTTTATATGTATTTCGGAGGTATATGGGGTGGGCAGTTGCAAAAATGGGATCACAACCATTATAATAACCAAGCGGGGAATCGTAGTGCGAATGAGTTAGCAGTATTGCCCAGGGTAGCGAAACTGAAGAAGGATATGAAAAGTTTTGAAGAAGAAGTGAAAGAAGTGGTGATACTTGATGAGCATCTGAAGCCTTTTTATGAAAAGGACAATGATAAGCGTTTCTTTGAAGCATCCTGGGTACATAAGTATAAAGGGAAGTATTACTTTTCTTATTCAACCGGCGATACACATAATTTGTGTTATGCGATTGGTGATTCGCCTTATGGACCGTTTATTTATAAAGGCATCATCATGACGCCGGTAACGGGGTGGACTACGCATCATTCTATTGTTGAGAAGGATGGGAAATGGTATTTGTTTTATCATGATGTAGAGTTATCTGGTAAGACTTATTTGAGAAATGTGAAGGTGAGGGAGTTGCATTATAAGGAGGATGGGAGTATTGAGGCAATACATCCTGAAAATGATCATTAATCAATACGGATAAAAGCTTATCATTAGTAATTATTCAGTACCCGTAAAAGGTTATCGTAGCAATTGTTTAATACTCGTAAAAACTGACCTGCTGTATTTCCCAATTATGCGAAGGAATCCGGATATGTCTTCCCTGGTGTGTCTGATCACCATTCAGCCGCCTGCCAGGCAGCCATTTCCCATTCCTGAAGGTACCTTCTTCTGCCTGTAAAATCCCGGCATTTTTAACTGTAATAACAATACCCGTACCAGCAATAATAAAAGCATCTTCACCTGTCTGGATGATAACTCCACCGCTGAGCGGCCAGTCTTTAAACGCTGTCCAGCCAAGCGTTGCTTCGTGTGCCACCGTGAAGGTATATTTACCTAAATGTATTTCCTGTGGGATGCTGCTATCCGGAAGGATTCCCTCCATCGGGTATTTATATAGAAAAGGGGATAATTGCTGCAGCAGTGCATAGCTTTTTCCAAGGGGTTCTTCTCCGGGATGATCAGTAGATTCAAATGAAAAAGGAGAGAATCCAATTGCTTTGTAATGCCCTATCGCGTATAATGCCTTCACAGCATCAGCAGATTCAAACCGAATTTCAGGAATGAATAATGAATTGTGCTGCCTTGTATACAAATCATTATATTCTTTGAAAAAGGGATTGTAAAAGTCAGGTGATAACAGATCTATTGCAGGCGCACCTGCCTGCCAGATGTCCATCAGGTGTGGTAATGGTCCGCCTGATGGATAAGCACCAGGTTGCACATGCCTGTAATTCAGGGCAGCATTGACAAAGAATGGCAATGGATATACTGCCTTACCGGCACTGGCTACTTTATTGGTGTACACCGCATAATACCATGCCTGGAACAGCTCTTCCGTAGCAGTGCTTTTGCCAAAAACAACTTCCCAGCTACCGGTAGTTTTGAAGCCCTGTTGGCCCCAGTGTTGACGTAATTCAGGTACCAGGGAATCTTTATGAGCTACCAGGTATTGCATCAACGCATCCGGAACAGGACTGGTAAATGCCTGGTTGGCCGCAGGTGTATATTCTCTCGGGGCACCCAGCATACCGATTTCATTTTCTACCTGTACCATCAGGACAGTCTGCTCCTTTGCATCCAGCTTTTTCACATGTTGCATCAGGGCCGTAAAGGCATGTATATCTGCCTGTACATTATTCTCATCAAAGGCAGAAAGGATTTCGAGATCAGCGCCGGCACGGGGAAAGCGTTGTATATCTTTTTTGACCCAGGCAGGGGCATAACAACTCATGCTGTTTTTCCAGCTGCCGAACCAGAGTAATATGAGGTGAAGGTCATGTGCACGCGCCTGGGTGATCAGGCTGTCTACCAGGAGAAAATCGAATTTCCCTTCTGTTGGCTCCAGTAATTCCCAATAAACGGGAATGAGGACTGTATTGAAGTGCATGGCCTTTGCTTTTTCCCATATAGGGGCCATGTAAGCCAGGCTGGAAGCACTGCTATTGCCTACTTCGCCTGCGAGAACAGGCATAAAAGCCTTTCCCCCCTGCACCAGCAAAGATTGCGCTTTGCTGATACAAGGGAAAAAAGTCATCGTTAACAACCAAAATATCATTCTCATTAATAACCGGAATTTTGTGCGGAAATACCACCATCTGCCAGCGCAGGGTTATTATCTATTTCTGCCTGTGGAATAGGCAATAACTCATCCCTGTTCTTCCTGAAATAACTGATCGGGTCTGTACTGAAATACCCCATTTTTCGCCATCTTAAAATATCGCGGTTACGCACCTCCTCATCGCCCAATTCAACCGTTCTTTCATGCATAATCGCCTTAGTCACCTGCTCCTTTGACCCCGTTGGAAACTGGGCTGTCGGATAATGCGGCATCGCCACAGACGGCCGATCCCTCACCATGTTCAGGTAGTTCACAGCCCCCGCCATATCACCCGTTTCATTGGCACACTCCGCCAGCATGAGCAATACATCTGCATAGCGAATGATACGCTGATTATTGCCACCAGGATGATAAGAAGCAGTGGACAGGCTTTGCTTATAGATGAGCATGAACTTGCGCCAGCTGATTTTCTTTGTCACCCCATTTACGGTAGATGAGTTCCCATTTTGCATTGCATCGGTCAGCACATCCGCATTGTTATTGAAAAGATCACCCGTTTCATACACCGTCCATTTATACCGGGGATCTGTTTTAGCTGCACCCGTAGCGGTGTTTTCAAACTCATTCAGGAATTTATTGGAAGGAATCAGGTTGCGCCATGCCAGCGGACAATATTCCTGGTTACGAATAGTAGATTGTGAATTCCCGGCACCATCACCAGTTCCGCCCCAGTCAAAGGCATTATCACCTTTATCTACAAAGACAGCTTCCCAGATCGATTCTGCATTGAATTCCGTCTCTTCGAGGAAGTTATCATTGTAATTATCTACCAGGCGATAGAGATTGGAATTAACCACCTGTAACAACGCGGCTTTAGCCGACGCATAATCGCCTTTCTGCATATACACCCGGCCCAGCATGGCATTGGCAGCGCCGGCAGTCACCCGGCCCAGATCAGAAGCCGAATAAGTTGCACTCAGTTTTCCGGCAGCATCTGTCAGGTCCTGGATGATCTGGTCATAGACCACCGTTTCAGCTGCGCGGGGTTGGAACTGGTCAGACTGGCTCACAACCTGCGTATACACTGGTACCGGCCCCCAGAGGGTCACGAGTTCAAAATAGGCCCATGCCCTGAAGAACTTCGCCTGTGCCACGCACTGGTCGCGTACCGCATCGTTATCAGTGACAAGTGGCGCACTGCCAATGACGGTATTGGAACGATGAATGACAATGTACAATCCCTGCCAGACAGCACTCATCACCGCATTATCTGCTGTGGTGGCGCCATTCAGGATCTGACCACGGGGTACTTCCAGCTGACCGCCGCCGGAAGAGACGTCGTCGCTACGCAGGTCATGCACGAAAAACCACTCACGGCCAATGAGCGTGCTGGCGTGGAAGGTAGAGTAAATGGCATTGGTACCACTCAACAGCTCTGTGCTGTTTTTAAAATAATTATCGAGGGTGGCATACGCCGGATTGGTTTTGTCAAGGTCTTTTGTACAGCCCATTCCACCAAGAAGCAGACAGGCGATGAATATATACTTATACATGTTTTCAGTTTTTAAACGTAATTAAAATCCTACCTGTAAACCGAGCTGGAATGAACGGGCTGCGGGGTACTGCCCATAGTCAATCCCATTGGTAAGCGTGGTATTTTTTGAACCAATTTCCGGATCCCAGCCCTTGTACTTCGTGAACGTGAGCAGGTTCTGAGACGACACATACACCCTGAAACTGCTGATATAGCGGATAGCACCATTGCGAAGTGTGTAACCAATCATTAGGTTCTTTAACCGCAGGTAGGAACCATTTTCAATCCAGCGGTTAGACACCCGCAGGTTGGTATTAGGATCGCCACTGATAGCACGGGGAATATTTGTATTCGTATGTTCCGGCGTCCAGGCATCCAATACGGCTGTACCTGCACCAAACAAGCGGGCCATGCCCTCGCGCAGCACACGGGTACCATTGAAGATCTTATTGCCCTGCACCCCCTGGAAGAAAACAGAAAGGTCGAACTGGCGCCAGTTAGCATTGTAGTTCAGGGAATAGGAATATTTTGGAATGTAGGAACCCAGGAAAGTGCGGTCTGCCGATGTGATAGCCCCGTCACCATTCAGATCTTTGAACCGGATATCGCCAGGAGCGGTACTCTTGGCAGGATCATTACCAGGAAGCTGAACCGGCCCTTTATCTACTTCTGACTGGTTTTGGAAGATACCGTCAGTCACATAACCATAGAATGACTGAATTGGCTGTCCGGCTACAGTACGGGTTATATTACCATTTCCGAAGTCAGCATCAGAACCGGCATCGATCGTAGCATTAGGGGTATTCAGGTGAAGAACTTTATTCCTGATAAAACCAATATTCGCATTCACATTCCACCTGAAAACACCCCTCCGCTTGTTGTAACCCAGTGCAAGATCTACCCCTGTATTCTTCATGCTGGCGGCGTTGAGCTGGGTACCTTCGCCGCCATAGCCGAAACTGAGCGGGGTAGGAATAGTTAGAATCAGGTTGTCTGTCATACGGCGATACCATTCTGCTGTGAAGGTGATGGCATTATCAAAAAGGCCCAGGTCTACCCCCACATTGACCTGTTTGGTTTTTTCCCATTCCAGGTTCGCGCTGGTCAACTGGTTATAATAAGATGCATTGCCGACAGAAATCGTATTGCCAAACGGATAGGTAGCTCCATTAGCCTGCACAATGGCCTGCCAGGGATATTCATTAGCTAAAATAGAGTTTTGTAATGCAGGGAAAATACCGATTGCATTCAGCCCGGTGACGCCCCAACCACCGCGAAGTTTCAGTTCAGAAACGGCGGTAACTGGTTTCATAAAGCTTTCCTGGTCAATACGCCAGCCGACAGAGAAAGAAGGGAAGCTCTGAAATTTTTTACCGGGCGCCCATACGGATAGACCATCCCGGCGAATAGCGGCACTCAGCAGGTACTTTTCTCCAAATTCATAATTCAGACGGCCGATATAAGATTGAATGAGTGTAGCAGTAGTACTGGAATATGCAGAAACGTTCGTAGCACCTACCAGTGTTTCGATGTCATTGGTACTTTGGTTCCCTTTTTGTGATTCACCAAAGTTATTGGCGGGCTGTCTTTCAAAGACAGCGATGGCATTGAGGTGGTGCCTGCCAAAATATTTATTGAAAGTCAATTGTTCGGTGTAGAGTAAAGTGGTTCTGTTTGCACGTTGATCAGTAATGGTGGCCACCGTTGAATTTCGGCCTTTGTCATTATAGATGGGAACGAACTCATGCTGGTACTGACCGGCGTAGTCTGCACCAAATACAGAACGGAAACTCAACCATTGGGTAAAGTTGACCTGTGCATATACTGTACCTAAGAGTTTAAAAATCTTGCGGTGGGCATCGCCTAACAATAAAGCATCTTCAACCGGATTGGTAGGGTCAGCTCCATCCACACTGTTTTCTGCATTGCGGAAACCACCCTGTGTAGTCGGATCATAGACTGGGAGGTAAGGAAGAGAACGGATCACGTTTGCCAGGCGGGTTCTGTTGCCAGAAGTATTGTCGTACCGCTGATTGGAATAAGCGAGGAGCAGGTTCTCTCCTACTGTAAACATGTTACTGATATGATGTTCTGAATTGATGCGGAAATTGCCACGTTCATAATTAACCCCCTGCGCGATCCCTTCCTGTTTGAAGTAACCGCCGGACATATAGTAGTGTGATTTTTCACTACCACCACTCACAGAGAGGTTAGTCTGGGTGAGCAGTCCTTTTCTGAAATATGCATCCTGCCAGTCGGTATTGGTCTGGGCATAAGTCTGGGAGGTGCCATCGTAAATGGGAGAATTCCAGTTTGCATCTTCAAGACGAGGTGGTTTGGCAATGCCAGCGGCGCCATTGAGCGCGCGTTCATATTGAAGATATTGCTGCGTATTGAGCAGGTCGATCTTTTTCCAGGCGTATTGTACACCTGTGTAGGTGTCAAGCCGGACGTCGGGTTTAACACTGGTGACACCTTTTTTGGTCGTAATAATAACGACCCCATTGGTGGCACGGGAACCATAGATAGCGGCGGCACTGGCATCTTTCAGTACTTCGACGGACAATACGTCTTTGCTGTCAAAGCTGGAAAGGTTGGAAGTCGGAAATCCATCGATCACGTACAAAGGATCGGAGGCATAACTAATGGAGCTGATACCCCTGATCCGAACGATAGGATCTGTACCGGGAGCCCCATTGTTGGTGACAGTCACACCTGGCACACGGCCTTGCAGGGCTTGCTGCACACTGGCTACAGGCAGTTCATTGAGTGTCTTACTATTGACAGAGGCTACGGAACCAGTGAGGGAACTTTTCTTTTGGGTGCCATACCCGATCACAACCATCTGGTCCAGGTTCTGTACGTTTGGAGCAAGGGTAATGTTATATTGGGCACCAGGACTGACAATGAGTTCCTGGGTATTGTAACCGATAAAGGTGAATACCAGGGTTTCGCCATTGGCGGCAGTGATACTGTAAGAGCCGTCGGGCGCAGTGACGGTACCGCGGTGGGTGTTTTTGATGGCGATAGAAACACCGGCTAGTGGGTTTTTGGCATCATCGGCGACTTTTCCTTTGATAGCTTGCTGGGCGCGAATGGTCAGCGGAAACAAGAAAACCAGGAAGAGGGGAACATACAGGATCCTCTTCAATGCCTGCGGCAATGAATGTTGCTTCATAACGTTGGGGGGTTTAATAAAATAAAATGAGGACGTGACAACAGGTCAACCAGGGTTTTCTTTCCGGGCTACAATTTTTTCTAACGGGAATTGTCACATCAGATACGACGTGATGTAATTTAGGGATTTTTTTGGGTTAAATGTCGATTGGACACTATGATTTTTTAATTGGCCAACAGGGGGTATTTGGGACAGGGAGAAAGAAAGCCTGCTGCGTCGCTGTAAAACGGCGCAACAGGCAAATAATTATTTTATGTAATGTGCTTTCAAATACTGTTTTATCGGTGTAGGTTTCCTTCCCAACAATTTCTCCAGGTCATTTGTCACCACTTCAAAATCACCTTGTTTAATTGCTGCAGCAAAACCAGTACTAATCATAATGCCCATTTCCGGCACACCGATTTCCTTCATATGCTTTTCAAAAGCAACCGGGTCTACATCTGTATAACCAATGTGTTTACCAGACACTTCTGACAGTATGCCCGCTACATCAGTAAATGAATACAGCTGATCGCCGGTAAGTTGATAGGTCCTGTTCTCATGACCTTTGGTCGTCAGCACCACAGCCGCGGCATCAGCCAGATCAGGGCGGTATACATAAGGTACTTTACCAGCACCTGCAGGGTAATGAATACCCGTGTTCAGTGCCTGGTCGCCGATGTAAAAAGGAATCACTTCTGCATACAGGGTATTACGCAGGAAGGTGTAGGGAATACCGCTTGCCTTAATATAGTCTTCAGTCTGGAAGTGAGATACCATCAGTGCTTTTAGCGGACTTACAGCTGCCTCTTTCATGGTCACACCGGTGTAAGCAATTTGTTTTACACCTGCTCTTTTAGCAGCGTCTACAACATTGCTGTGTTCCTGCAGTCTTTCCAGAGAGAGACCAGAGATGAGGAGCACCTTGTCTACGCCTTTCATCGCATTGTCCAGCGATGCGATATCATTATAGTCGCCAATACGGATATTGAGGCCGAGTTTTTTAAGTTGTTCAGCTTTCTGTTCGCTTCTTACAAATGCGGCCAGTTGGTTAGCAGGTACTTTCTTTAACAAGCTACTGATGACAGCTGAGCCGAGGTTTCCGGCCGCTCCGGTTATTAGTATCATATTTCCTGTTTTTGATTTTTATTTATCAAAATTAGGAGAAGAGGTTTACAAATAGTAACCCATTACCTTATAGTAACTAGTTACTTATTTGTAACTGATTGGTAATGTTCCTATTTTTGTTGAAAAATAACTACAATTGAAAACAGATCTTCCACCGGGAGTAACACCTACACTGACACCAGAGTGTCATTCGATGATTATTGGAATTAGGGATACGCAGGAGTTGCTGAGTGGAAAATGGAAAACGGAGATTATTGGGGCGTTGTATTATGCGGGAAAAAAGCGGTTTATGGATTTGAAACGACACTTGCCAGGGATAGCGCCCAAAGTATTATCGAAGGAATTGAAAGACCTGGAAATGAATCATCTGATCAGCAGAACAGTGCTGGATACAATGCCGATTACGGTGGAATATGAATTGACCACGCAGGGAAAGAGTCTGAATACGGTAATTGAAGCCATGGCGATATGGGGAATTAATTACCGGAAACAGCTGTTTGACAGATAGTTATTTTTTTCTCGGTCTGAGCGCCAGGGTGAAGACTAAAGAGAGAACGAGTGCAACGGTGATGATAGGTGGGATTTTAGCCCAGGTGAGTGGTGGATCACTGATCCATCTGTAAATAGTACCTACGGCTATAGAAAAAATGAAAGTGACAATAAATGATTTCATCCTGTAAAAATAGAAAAAAAAGATCATGCCTGCGTCAGCCACTCTAAAAACTGGGATACCTTCTCCCTGCTAATTGTAATCGTCTCGGGCACAGGTATAGACAATGTTACTGACAACTTCCTGGATAAATAACTTGAAGCATCCTGCACAGCCTTTCTATGAACCAGGTACTGCCTGTTAGCACGAAAAAACAGGGGCTCTGTTAGTTTAGACAGTTCTTCCATATTCTTATTTAATGGATACGTCTTCTTATCGAAAGTTGTGAGATAGACAATTCCATTTTTCAGGTAAAAAAACGCAATGGTATCTATTGCCACAGGAAAAATCTTATCCTTTTGATATACTAATACCGCACCCGGCTCGGAAGGTTTCCGATTAATAAAAATTTCTTCCAGTGCTTTGTATGAAGTTCGTTTACCCGTGAAAGAGATATATTTATTAATAGCCGCAGCTACCGCTTGTTTATCAAAAGGCTTGAGGATATAGTCAATACCATTTGCCCGGAATGCATCCAATGCATATTCATCAAAGGCTGTGCAAAAGATGACTGGAATATCTATTTCTACCTTAGAGAAGATTTCAAAACTCAAGCCGTCACCTAATTGAATATCAGAGAATATCAAATCTACCTGCGTGTCATCAGAAAAGTACTCCACTCCTTCCCGCACGGTTCCAATAATATCTACAATCTCTGCTTCCGGAAAAGACTGGGTGATCGTCCTTGCCAGATCTCTCGCTGTTACCTTCTCATCCTCTATTATGACCAGCTTCATTATACAACACTTTTATACTTACTGTAAAGTTATTATTATCCTGGTGGATGATCACCTCATCTGCCGAAAAGATCCGATATCTTTCAACCAGGTTAATCAGTCCCTTTCCACTGTACCCGTCTACCAGCCTTCGCAACTGTAAATTGTTCTGGGTAATGATCCGTCCTTCTTCGAAGTAAATCCTGATTTTCAATGGCGACGCCTCGGTTACTTCATTATGTTTGATAGCATTTTCAATTAAAGATTGTATAGAAAAAGAAGGTACGTACCCATTTTGCAATATTTCTTCAGGAAGCTCAATTGTAATAACCAAAGCATCTTCAAAACGAATTCGTTGCATTTCGATATAGTCATTACACAACCTGATTTCGTCAGACAACCTCGCTATTTTCCGCTGGTGATCAGCCAGTGATGCCCGCATGAAATTTACCAGGTGGGAAAGGTAGGCCTCCCCCGCTTCCACATCTTCCCGGTACAGGCTCTTCATCATGCTCAGGGCATTGAACAAAAAATGTGGATGGATCTGTTGTTTTAATAACAAATTAGCCGACTCCAGGTTCGCAGCTTTTAGTCTTGAATTTTCCAGCTCTGTATTCGCCTTTTCATATTCCAATATAAGCAGGTTCTGAAAGATAGTGACCAGGCCATGGTTCATAGCTGCCTGCCATAGTATAGAGGGGATATCTTCCAGCAGTGACCAATGCGCAGCCTGTACTGGTGAAACCAGGTGCTCTATTGGCGCTGTGCATATAAAGAAGATAACACAAATGGTATAGCCGAGGGTATACCGCAGGATGTTCTTTTGTTTACTATTGGCAATAGGCATCCCGTGGAACATCCATTCATATATATAGATATTGACAATCCCCTGTACCAGGAACCTGCTCCCCACGAACAAAGGATAGATCCATGCATGTTGCCGCCCGTTAAAGATGAATACAAAAATGTAAACAAATGCAGTAATGCATAAGGAAATCAGGAAGGTATACCGGAACAGCTTCTTTTTTAACAGATGGTTTGCCATATAATAAAGGTACTATAATGAGGCATAACACCGTGCATCTCCTGCCGGCGAAACGGACAAAACAGGGTACGAAGCGGCAGGTGACGGCTAATGCTGCAAATTGTCCGGTTCGTAGCGAATGTACTATTCCAGCCCTCGTATAAGCATCACCTTTGCTAAAAATCAAAAAACAATGAAAAAACTACTCGTCATTTCGTTCGTACTGGCATCTACACATTCATTCGGTCAATCATTTGCACAAGGGATTTTTAGCAGGTTGAGTTTCGGGGTTAAAGCAGGGGCCAACTATAGTAATTATGTGAATGCAGATTTTGCAACAGATCCGTTAGTCGGCTTTCATGCAGGGGGAATTGTCAATTTCAGGTTAAACAACAAATTCTCTATCCAGGAGGAGTTTTTGTTTTCTTCACAGGGGGCTAAAATAGCGGATGTGGACAGGAAAGTCTATTACCTCGCAGTACCTTTTTTGATTAAGTATCGTACTAACCTGGGCCTGTATCTGGAAGCAGGTACACAAGCCGGTATGCGCATGCATGAGGATGTAGAGAATTTTTCAAAGCAACTGGATTTTGGAGCGGCTGCAGGTGTAGGGTTCCAGAGTAAAATGGGATTAGGATTTGGGGTAAGGTATGTAGCAGGTGTATCTAAAGCCGGTACGGTTGGCGATTTTAGAAGCGGAGTGGCACAGGGTAGTGTGTTTTACATTTTTTAAGGCAGGAAAAGCGGAGGTCTTAAGGGCCTCCCTTTTTGAAATTGGTGACCTACATCACTTTTATTTGACCACCAGCGCCTGAAATTTGCATTATAAAATTCTAACAATGCTATTCTCAATGGTTTGAATGGGAATACTGATTATAAAGAATAAATATAATGAAAATGAAATGGTTATTAGCTGTTCTCATGGTAATGAGCAGTGGTCTTTTAAAAGCACAGAAGATGAAAATTTTATTTGTAGTGACCAGTCATGCTACCAAAGGCAGCACTGGCGAAAAAACAGGATACTATTTAGGTGAAGTATCTCATCCATGGAAGGTGTTGACAGCAGCAGGATATGAAATTGATTTTGTGAGTCCGCAGGGAGGCAATCCACCTGTGGATGGTTTAGACCTGGAAGATCCGGTAAATAAGGAATTTTGGGAGAATGTAAAATACCAGCAGAAGATTTCACATAGCATGAAGCCTGCGGATGTACGTCCTGGAGAATATGCAGCGATTTATTATGCAGGGGGCCATGGTGCCATGTGGGATTTGCCGGAGAACAAGGAGTTAGCGGCAATTGCGGCGAAGATTTATGAATCCAATGGTGTGGTAGCAGCGGATTGTCATGGCCCGGCGGGGTTGGTGAATATCAGGCTGAGTAATGGGCAGTACCTGGTGGCAGGGAAAAAGATCAATGGGTTTTCTAATGAGGAAGAGGAGATCGTGAAACTGACCCAGGTGGTTCCTTTTTTGTTGGAGGATAAGCTGAAAGAAAGAGGTGGGATTTATGAGCAATCAGGGCCGTGGCAGGTGCATGTAACGGTGGATCAGCGATTGATTACGGGGCAGAACCCGCAGTCCGCGAAGGAAGTTGGGGAGGCTATAAAGGAGCAATTGAAAAAGTAAACCCAGGGGTTGAGGTGGAAGACAGCTTTTGCCTTTGGCAAAAGTTGTTTTCTAAGGAAGGGAAGATTGCAGTTAAAGTTGTTTTTTGAGGATGCTTGCCCCCCCATCCGGGCTTTTCTTTTTTGTACTTTTGCGAAATGGAATATGCCTCTTTTTTACGCGAGCACCTCGAAAACCTGGTACCACTCACAGACGAAGCCTTTGAGATTGTTCTCAACGCCTTCTCCCCTGTCGGTGTACCTAAAAAGGACTACCTCATTAGGGTAGGACAAAAAGTAAATGCTGAATACCTCGTTGTAAAAGGTTGCCTCAAAACAGCCGCCTATGACGATGCAGACAAAGAGCATATCATACAGTTCGCCATGGAAAACTGGTGGGTCTCTGACTATCCGGCCTATGCAAAACAAGGCCATGCGGAGATGGACGTGCAGGCGCTGGAAGATAGCCTTGTATTGAGCCTGACCATGGAAGCCAGGGCGCAGATTTGCCAACAAGTACCACAAATGATGATGTTCTGGGAAAGAAAAGCATTCAGTGGATATGTAGCTACCCAGAAAAGAGTCCTTTCCCTCCTACGCAATTCAGCAAAAGAAAAATATGAATTATTACTAGACCAATACCCGCAATTGTTTCAGCGGGTGCCGAAAAAGATGATCGCTCATTACCTGGGTGTATCAAGAGAAACCCTTAGCCGTTTGCATAAATACGACTGATCCAATCCCGCATGATCCCGGTTAACTTACGCAATTCTTCGTCTGTAATAATATAAGCAGGCATTACATACATCACTTTGCCAATAGGTCTCAACCACGCCCCATTGGCCATCGCAAAGTCGCGGAAACCCACCATCATACTATCTTCTTTCAATTCAATCGCACCAATCGCCCCTATTACTCTTTTATCGGCGATTGCGGCAGACTGAATCTGCTCAAATTCATCCCTGATTACAGCATTTATCTTCGCAATGCGTTCCAGGTAATGATCCCGCTCTATAATCTCTATGCTTTTCAGGGCCACTGTGGTCGCCAGTGGATTCCCCATAAAGGTAGGCCCATGCATCAGCGCTTTATCATACGACTCCCCTAAAAAGCCGTTAAAAACACGTGTGGTAGCCAGCGTAGCCGCATGCCCCATATATCCCGCTGTAAGTGCTTTTCCAATAATCATAATGTCGGGGGTAATACCTGCATGCGCTGCAGCAAATAACTTACCTGTACGACCAAAACCGGTTGCTACTTCGTCCAGTACCAGGAGTACATTGTATTTATCGCATAAGTCTCTCGCCGCCTTCAGGTACAAAGGGGAGTAAATCCGGAACCCACCGGCACACTGTACAATAGGTTCAAGTATAAAGCAGGCGATTTCTGTACTATGCTGCTGCAGCAAGGTTTCCAGTTTAGCCGCCTCTTTTTGAATTGTACCAGCATCCGCATCAAACCCGCCCGCAGGTGTATCTAAAAAATATCCTCTATGCAACACATCCGAAAAAGCATTGGAAAAATCAGAATCATCACTCACCTCCATGGCCTTAAATGTATCGCCATGGTAGCCATTTTTCAGGGATATTATCTTATGCTTGCCGGTATGCCCTGTATTTTTCCAATACTGCAACGCCATTTTCAGCGCTACTTCCACACCCACTGAACCACTATCAGAATAAAATACATGATTCAACCCCGCCGGCGAAATGTCCACCAGTTTATCTGCCAATGCCAATGCAGGCGGATGCGCCAACCCACCGAGCATTACATGCGAAAAGCTATTGATCTGCCCTATCAGTGCATTATTAATGTCAGGATGATTATATCCATGGATCACCGCCCACCAGGAAGAAATTCCATCTGTCAGTCTGCGTCCATCTTCCAGTATCATCTCTGTGCCTTGACCGGCTACCATTACGGGCACCTGCCCGGGATTCTTCATCTGCCTGTAGGGATACCATAATTTCATGGGCACAAATGTAATGTTTTACATAATAATAAGAGCCCGGTATGACTACCGGGCTCATTGCTTAAACCTACAACTGCGTTACACATTTTGTAACTATCAAAAAGGTATTAATGATAAATTCAAATTAATATAAGGTGTCGTATCTACTTTCCCATCAAAGAAATAATGATTCGACTTCTCCCAGCGGCCATACTGCCTGTACATTACCGGTGTCCACAACCCGGCACTCACCCCTGCCAATAATAACTTTCCCAGTCTATATTCTACCCCCGGGCCTGTCTTCAGATCCAGTGTGCTGAAATTCGCATTTCGCGGCACATCAGGAGAACTAAAGTTAAAGAAGGACACCGATGAGGATAAGATCGTACCAAAACTCGCCCAACAGTTTTTACTCAATGTCTTTCTCAATGTCAATTGCTGTGGAATCGTAATATTCAGATCGAAACCATGCTGCAACTGCTTCTGGTATACCAGCAGCGGCACCACCGGTAAGCTGGCAGTAGGATCTATTATCACCTGCGCCCCCACCATCAATGTTGCCTGTGCGGTCTTCTTCAGCATAATCATTCCACTCCCCATCACAGCGTATTTATTGACACCACCGCCATCGCCGGTGTACAGGATCACACTTGCAGAAGAGATAAACATACGTCCAAACAGGGAATCTACCCTTCGATAGGTCGTGGTCAGACCTACTGTATTTTTGGATAATTCGGGATCCCGGATCTCCACCCCTTTTACGTCAGAAAGCTGGAAATTTGACCGCGCATATGTGATAGTAGCCGTCACCATTCCATTCTTTCCCCAGTTCTTTACAGGGAGATTGAGCAGCACTTCTGTACGCCGCTGACCAAAGTCTCCACTTAAAATGCTCTTCCCTTTAAAATTACCTTCCAGCTGGCCCCTGCTGATGAAAGTGGTAGAAATCATCGCAGGTCTTAAATTAGGGTTCTTCAGGAGTGCATCCACGATAATTGCCTTTTTCATTTGTGCTTTGGCAAGGGAGTCCTGTGCCTTCGAAACCAAAGGCAGCACAAGCAGGCAGATGATACTCCTAGTTATGAGCTTCATGGTATACAGGTTGCTTGTTCTTTTGTAAACGTGTCTTCAGTTTATCAATAATCAGGTACATGGCC
>NZ_JBCNKH010000103.1:0-20261 GCF_039596135.1 Chitinophaga sp. | reverse complement strand
CACTGCCGGTTTTCAATGGTTCTTCACTGTCTCTAATCCTGACTGCGTAGAAGTGGTTCGCTACAACTATAACATCGAAACCATGCGCATGGAAGCCGGCAATAGCCTCGATGTAGTATTCATGGTGCACTCCAAAGCACCCGGCCAGACCACGATCTTATTCGAACAAAAAAGAATATGGGAAAAACACAACCCACCCATCAATACCAAACAACTCGATATAACTGTAGTTAATCATTAAAATAAAAAATATATTTAAGCCTCCCCACCCTTTTCCTTCCACTCCAAGTATTTATTTAGACGCACTATATCTATTTCCTGCTACGGCCTATACCGTCGCATATTTTCATTTATAGCTAACCTATAATGACCATTCATGAAGCACTTCTATGCCCTGGTATTGTTAACCGTTTTATTAACAGGTTGGCAGCCCCTATTTGCCCAGACCTTTGTACCCATCACTGTCTCCGGCTTTAATGCAGACATTGTAGCAGAAGCCGGCAACAGTGCACTGGCCGCAACGTCTACAGTCATTGATGGTAGCAATCACGTAATTCATACTACAGCTTTCGCTACTGCTAACGGCGTTTCCGGGGGTATTACTCCCACCGGCACTTTTGTAAATGGTACCAAAACATGGCAGATGGCTGCCTTCAATGCAAACAACGCATTGTATATGGCACTGCCTTCGAACAGCGTACCCAATACTGTTGGAACAGGAACACTGACGCTCACTACTCCCGCCATCTACAGCAAATTAAGTCTGCTCGCATTCGGAACCGAAGGCATTAGCACCGTATCAGTATTGCTTACCTTTACAGATGGCACTACTTCCAATGCAGGCACCATTACCATCAAAGACTGGTTCAATGGTACTCCCGCTGTAGTTACCGGCTATGGCCGCATTACCCGTACCAATGCACCCATGACGGTAGATGGGGTGACCTCCACCAACCCACGCTTTTATGCTTTTGATTTCAACATTCCCTGTGCAGTGCTGGGCAAGTCACTGGCATCTGTTACCTTCACACAGCTAGCCGCCACCGGCGGTACATCAAGAGCACTCCTCCTCGCACTGGCCGGTGTAGCATACACACCTGTTGTTTATAGCAGCACACATACAAATGCGATTTGCGGTGGCGCTAATGGTACACTTACCCTCACCGCAACCAATGGATCTACACCATATACCTATAAGTGGAATACATCGCCCGTACAAACCACAGCTACTGCTACGAATGTTCCGGCAGGTGCGTATATAGGCACACTCACCGATGCAAATGGTTGCGTATTCACAGTGAATGATACCGTGTCATTAATATCATCTGCCACGATTGCAGCCAGTGCCAGTGCAACAGCAATTTGTGCCGGAGATCCTGTTACCCTGACGGCCACACCCATCAGCGGCACTGTCACTGATTATTCCTGGTCACCAGGAACGCTTGCCGGGCAAACGGTTACAGACACTCCCGCTGATACAACATCATATATTGTCTCGGCCAAAGATGCTTTTGGTTGTATTATAAAAGATACGGTGGATGTAGCAGTCAAGCCTACACCTACATCTTCATTTACAGTCACACCTGCCATCATTTGCCAGGGAGGTACTAACACTGTTACCTTCAGTGGCACTGCTACTCCTGCTGCTACTTACAACTGGAATAACTTTGCCGGTGCTACTGTACAAAGTGGTGCAGATAGCGGACCTTATCAAATTTCATTTCCGAATGCGGGTGACTTCAACCTGCAATTACAGGTGACTGACGATGGTTGCGTCTCAACGGTGACCACACAACCAGTAACAGTGTCTGCACTGCCACAGTTAAATATCACCGTAAGTAAATCTCCCATCTGTGCAGGAGACGCAACGACTATTACCTTCACAGGTACCGCTTCTGCCGCTGCTGTGCCAACATGGGATTGGGGTGGTGGCACCGTACAAACCGGTACCGGATTCGGACCTTATGATGTACAGTATTCCACCACCGGCAATATTAATCTGACCGTTACAGATGGCGCCTGTACAGCAACTGCCACGCCTGCTACCGTCGCCGTCATTCAATTGCCGGTACCTGCATTCACACCTGATATCACGCAGGGCTGTGCACCTGTTGCCATTACCTTCGACAACAAATCGCGCAATGCAGATAGTTACCAATGGACCTTCGGAGATGGTTCTACATCTGCTATAGAAGATCCTTCACATACTTATAATAATACAGGCGTATACACTGTCTCACTGACTGCTACAGCACAGGGCCAATGCTCCACTACCATTACAAAGACATCGCTCATCAGCATCGTTCCCATGCCTATCGCACTATTCAGTTCAGCCCCGGGGCAGAACATTGCAGTTGAATTCAAGAATGCAGACTTTACTTTTACAAACAATTCTCAGAATGGCGGCAGTTATGAATGGGACTTCGGAGATGGAACAGGTTCTACTGACTTTTCACCTGAGCATAAGTATGAAATCACCGGCGACTTTCGCGTAACCCTTTATGTGACCAATGATATCGGCTGCACAGACAGCATCAGCCGCGCTTACTACAAAGTGATCCCCGACCTCGTGCTCGACATCCCCAATGCCTTCAGTCCGAATGGCGATGGTATCAACGACCGCTGGGAAGTAGATGGGCTCAAAGCCCGCCCGAATGCGACGACCGAAATCTTTAACCGCTATGGCCAGATTATATTCAAAGGTATTGGTTTCTCAGCATGGGACGGTACCTGGAAAGGACAGCTAATGCCATTCGGCACTTATTACTATATCATAAAACCAGCCCCCGGAGAAAAGACTTATGCCGGATGGGTGGCCCTGCTTCGTTGATGTTAGTCCATAATTATAATAATATATTTCCATGACACGAATCTACTTCGCCTCTCTTCTCTTACTGATATGCCTATGCAAATCCTATGGGCAAACGTATACCCCTGTACCTGTTACAGGGTATGCCATCGATGCCTTTGCAGAAACAGGCACCGATGCTGCAGCAGTGACCACCGTTGGTCTTGACCTTCAGCAAAAGATATTGTATTCAGCCACTTTTGCGACCACCAATAGCCTCGCAGCCGGCTTGCCGGACAACGGGACTATTGTAAACGGACAGCGTACCTACCAGCTGAAAAATTACGATAGCCTGAATGCGATCTATCTCTCTGCCAATGCAGTTGCAACAGGTAGTGCTACTACGGGTACCTACACATTGCTTACACCGGCTGCTTATTCCAAAATCAGTATACTGGCATGGTCTACAGAACAGTCAAGCACATTCAATGTAACCCTGCATTTTGTAAATGCACCGGATATCAATGCAGGCACTTTCACCGTGGCAGACTGGTTCGGCGGCAGCAATCCTATGATCAATGCCATTGGCCGTGTACAAAGAATTTCTGCGCCGCCTTATAATGTAGAAGGACTCAGTAGCAATGATCCGCGCATGTATGCAGTGGATATTCCTGTTCCCTGTGACAACCAGTCACAGTTATTATCATCTGTTACTTTTGACTATGTAGTAGGCGGTGGCAATGATTCCCGGGCTGTGATAGCCGCTATTTCTGCTGTACCATTTGTACCCCTGACGGCTAGTGCTACAACAGTACCCGCTACCTGTGGTTACGCTAATGGCAGCATTACGGTTGCAGTGAGTGGGGGTACTGCTCCGCTGACACTGTCGTGGAATACAAATCCGGTTCAGTTTACCAATACAGCCACAGACCTGGCTGCCGGTGCTTACACCGTAAGCATCATGGATGGAAA
The DNA here is from genome assembly GCF_039596135.1 of Chitinophaga sp. Classification (GTDB taxonomy): domain Bacteria; phylum Bacteroidota; class Bacteroidia; order Chitinophagales; family Chitinophagaceae; genus Chitinophaga. The sequence continues at coordinate 16,501 of NZ_JBCNKH010000103.1, read as the reverse complement.
TGGCTGTGTGACACAGTTTGACACAACCCTTTCACAGAACTCACCTATACAGATAGCTGCCAAAGCAAGACCCGCAGCTATTTGCGCAGGTGCGTCCACAACTATATATGCTGTACCTACAGGTGGCCAGGTTGTAAAGTATACCTGGGAACCCGGTGCCATTGCTGATTCCATGACCACCATTACACCTGCAGCTTCTACACAGTATACAGTGACTGCCGAAGACGCTTTTGGCTGTATTGTAAAAGACAGCGTTAAAATCACCGTGAACTCCCAGCCAGATGCCCCTGTTGCGACAGCGCCTTCCGTATGTCCTGACAGCACAGCAACATTGGTGGTTACCAATCCTGTAGACAGCCTGACTTACAACTGGTACCCTATGATCTCCGGTGGCGATAACCTGGGCGCTGGCGATAGTTTTACGACACCCCCTGTTACAATACCTACCTCTTATTTTGTAGAAGCCGTAAATGGTTCCTGTGTAAGTGTACGTACGCAGGTGACAGTAACACCATTTGAAAAAGTAGATGCGCCGAAGATCAAAGCCGATAATACATCAGGCAGCACGATTACCTTTACCTGGGATCCTGTACCTGATGCAACGGGGTATCTCGTATCTGTAAATGGAGGTGCATACACAGATCCAAGTTCGGGGCATACAGGCACCACACATACCATCACAGTCCAGATGATCGATAGTGTGAATCTTACTGTAGTGGCCCTGGGGGCATTGAATTGTGAAAACAATGCCAATAGCCTGACAGTAAAGTTAAAAGCAGATCCGATCTATGTACCCAATACCTTTACCCCAAATGGAGATGGATTGAATGACATCTTCAAGGCAGAAGGCAATACGATTGCCGCATTGGACATGATGGTGTTCAACCAGTGGGGAGAATTGATTTTCCATACTACAACTTTAGGCACCGGCTGGGATGGCACTTACAATGGTAAAAAGCAACCAACTGGTGTATATATGTATACCATCCGGGTAATACAAAACGATAAAACAATCATCACAAAGAAAGGTGCAATCAACCTGCTGAGATAAACGGCGGCCGAAAAACTTATCTTTCCCCCCCGGGGCAAAAATCCCTTCTGCCGAAGGCGGAAGGGATTTTTGCCCCTTCTCCGCTATTTTATTTAATAGTCCTCCTCCCCTTTTTAATCCTCACCACACCCCTTACCTTCGCGTTCGTAGAGAAGCAATGACTATTTCCTCACGTTTATTAATTACAAAGAAATGATTCCAGCTAAAGGATATGCTGCGTTTGACGCCCAGGCGCAGCTTGGACCTTTCAATTTTGAAAGAAGAGAACCAGGCGCTCACGACGTACAATTCGACATTTTATACTGTGGTGTATGTCACTCAGATCTACACCAGGTCAAAAATGAGTGGGGAAATTCCATTTACCCAATGGTGCCAGGCCATGAAATAGTAGGCCGTGTCACCGCGGTGGGTGCACATGTAAAAAAGTTTAAAACCGGTGATCTCGTAGGTGTAGGTTGCCTGGTAGATTCCTGCCGCGAATGTGAAAACTGCCAGCAGGGTCAGGAACAATATTGCCTGAATGGTTCTTCCGGTACTTACAACAGCTATGAGCAGGATAAGAAAACCGTTACTTATGGCGGTTACTCCAACAAGATCGTGGTAAACGAAGACTTCGTATTGCTGGTATCTGAGAAATTGCACCTGCCGGCAGTAGCACCATTATTATGTGCAGGTATCACTACCTGGTCTCCGCTTCGCCACTGGAAGGTGGGTAAAGGCCATAAAGTTGGCATACTGGGGCTTGGCGGTCTCGGCCACATGGCAGTGAAATTTGCCGTGTCTTTTGGCGCAGAAGTGACCATGCTCAGTACCTCTCCTTCCAAGAAAGCAGATGCCGAGCGCCTGGGTGCCCATCACTTCCTGCTTACCAGCGACCAGGAAGCCGTGAATGCAGCCAGAGGTCAGTTCGATTTCATTCTCGATACCGTTTCTGCAGAACATGATTATGGTGCCTACCTGGGTCTGCTGAAGACGAATGGCGTACATATTTGTGTGGGCGCACCTCCAACCCCGGCTTCTGTACATCCTTTTGCAATGATCATGGGTCGCAAATCCATTGCAGGCTCTATGATCGGTGGTATTGAAGAGACACAGGAAATGCTGGACTACTGCGCCGAACACAATATTGTATCCGATATTGAACTGATCGAGATGCCTTATATACAAAATGCATACGACAGAATGCTGAAAGGCGATGTACGATACCGTTTTGTGATAGATATGGCTACCTTATAATGATTAAAAGCAGGCTTTTAGCCTGCTTTTAATTCCCTCTCAAACACCCTACCACTTATCCCCCAATTCCGCCACCCATATATTTTATTTTTACAACCCGGGCTCCTGGTAAATTTTAAGCACTTTTTAAGGAAACTCTAATTCTGGCCGAATTGGTACAGGATTTTAACAAAGTGACTTAACTATTTTCAAATTCTTTGAATTTTACAATTTTTTGTTTGAATAGCACAATAAATTCCGCCGGGATTCTTACCATCTTTGCGTCATGATTGCTATTTGTAAGAAGTATAAGCCAAAAAGGATCCACGTTTCTCAACTGGATCCTTTTTGCTTCATACACACCTTCAAGATTGCTTCAAATTTTAAAACGAATCTTGCAGCTGTATGAAAGTACTGCTCATTGAAGATAATATAGAGCTGGCTGCCAGCATCACCAGTTTCCTCGAAAAAGAAGGATACCTGTGTGAAGTAAGCTACACCAGCAATGACGCGCACAATAAATTAATATCATTTCAATACGACTGTATTCTATTGGATATCACTTTGCCGGATGGAAATGGTCTTGACCTCCTGCAGCTCATACACGCTGAAAAGATCGACAGCTGTGTGGTCATCATCTCCGCAAAGAATTCACTGGATGACAAGATCATTGGTCTGGAAGGAGGTGCCGACGACTATCTGACTAAGCCGTTCCACCTTCCCGAATTGCATGCAAGATTAAGAGCTGTATATCGAAGAAAGAAACTGCAAGGCAGCAATATTGTCACTTTTAATGAGATCCGGCTGAATACAGACACACTGGAAGCGTTGGTAAATAATACAACACTCGACGTAACTCCCAAAGAGTTCGACCTGTTATTGTATTTCCTTGTGAACAAGAACCGGGTGCTTTCCAGGCAATCGATAGCAGCGCACCTGTGGGGTGATTATACAGACAACCTCTCCAATTTTGATTTTGTATATCAGCACGTGAAAAATTTACGTAAGAAGATTCATGCAGCCAATGGAGGTGATTACATTAATACAGTATACGGATTAGGTTATAAGTTCAATACAACCGCTTCATAACAAAGGTCATGAAACTCGTTAACAAATTTACTTTATGGTACCTGTGTATCACACTGGCAGCGATGCTGGCAGGTATAGGCATCGCCTACTATAAGGTAAAATCAGAGATAGATGAGGCTGAAATAAGCCGCCTGAAGGTCTACAATGACCTCATGGCCCAGACTATGCGCAACGGCGTAAGCCCGGATACTTACCTCCGTGGCAGACCGGCCGAAATCAAAATGCTGAAGAACGAAGTCCCTGTAAATAAGTATGACGTGTATGAACATACCTTCTACAACACGATGCTCAAACACAGGGAATGTCGCCTCACCGTTACTTCATATTATAATATCAACGGCACCTGGTACAGTATCTGCTCCTATAATTATATTACGAAGGCAAACGAAATTCTGACAGGACTGGCCAGCTCCTTCATATGGATCTTCTCCATCCTGTTCCTGCTCACAGCATTGTCTGCCAGGTTCGTATCCCGTATCATCCTGGCACCATTCAACAGAACGCTGAAAAGAATACAGCGGTTCAACGTAAAACAGAAACAAAGACTTTCACTCCCGGAACCCAATGCCAAAGAGCTGAAAGCCCTTAATAGCTTCTTAAATAATATGACTGACAAAGCACTGGATGACTACCGTGCACTGAAAGAGTTTACCGAAAACGCCTCCCATGAATTGCAGACACCACTTGCTATTTTGCGTAGCAAACTGGAACTGCTCACAGAATCATACCTGCATGGAAAAGACGTAGATACTGTCATGTCACTCATCAGTGATATGCAGAATGCCATCGAGAAATTATCAAGAATCAATAGCTCCCTGACGCTGCTGGCCAAAATGGAGAACAATGAATATGATGATAAACGCACCATTTCATTTTCTGGCCTGGTAACAGAAACGATAAACAGCTTTTCGGAATTGCTGGAAATGAAATCCATTTCCCTGTCAACCAATATAACTAAAGGTATCGCGCTACAGTTGCACCCCGCCCTTGCAGACATTCTCCTGGGTAACCTGATGAGCAATGCCATCCGTCATAATACTGCTAATGGAAATATAGTTGTCAACCTCACCAGGGAAAAACTCGTGATCAGCAACACTGGTCTCCCTCCTGAGGTCTCTACCAGTGAACTCTTCCACCGCTTTAAAAAAGGCAACAGAAGAAGTGATTCCATCGGTATTGGTCTCGCAATCGTAAAACAGATCTGCGATCTCAACCACTTCGCCATCCAATACGACTATGCCAATGGATGGCACATCATTCAAATTATTTTCGATGAATCAATAGGTACTTTAAAGTCAGTGGCAAATGAGGAAGTGCTCACACCGCACCCCAGGCTACTACATTAAGGTATCATGGTCTAATGTTCAATTATCATGCAAAGAAAAAAACTCGTCTGTCTCTTTCTCTTACTCCTGTACGGGCCAGCGAAGATGGCACACGCACAGGTATTGACGCTTAAAGATGCAGTGCAGACTGCTCTCGCCAACTATGGGACCATCAAGGCCAAAGCCAACTACCTAAAAGCGTCCCGGTCAACAGCGCAGTCCGTGAAGCGGGAATACCTGCCTAACGTGAACGTGGCCGGACAGCAGGATTATGGTACCATCAATGGTATCTATGGCCCTTCTTACGGCCTGAATGGTCTTGCCGTAGCCTCATCAGGCCCTACCCTCGCACAGAATAACTGGAATTCAGCTTTTGGTGGATTGTACCTGGCCAATGTGAACTGGGATTTCTTCTCCTTTGGCCGTATGAAGGAAAAAATCAAAACCGCACAGGCCACCGTCGAAAGAGATTCTGCTGACCTGACACAGGAAAAATTTCAGCACGAAGTAAGGGTAGCCGCCGCTTACCTCAACTTACTCGCTGCACAGCGCCTCACACGTAGCTGGAAGAACAACCTTGACAGGGCCGATACCTTTCGCGCTGTTGTAGTGACCCGTGTGAACAATGGCCTGATCGCCGGCGTAGATTCATCTCTTGCCAATGCGGAAGTATCCAATGCACGCATCGCCTACACAAATGCAAAAGACAATGAGCAGACACAGGCCAACAACCTGGCTGTACTCATGGGTGTACCAGTACAGAACTTCGTACTCGACACAGTGTTCATCAAGCAGATTCCGCACGCCGTTGCAGATTCTGCTGACGTAGCGAACAACCCAACCCTGAAGTACTACGAGAACCAACTCAAGGTAAACCAGGAACAAGCGAAGTATTTACAAAGACTGTACTATCCAACCTTCTCTTTCTTTGGCACGATGCAAACGAGAGGTTCCGGGTTCGGTACAAACTACGCCGCAGATCAGTCCAATTATACACATGCTTACTGGGATGGTGTGAAACCCAGCCGTAGCAACTATCTGCTGGGTATAGGCGTAACGTGGAACCTGACTTCTGTTCTCAGGGTCAATAAACAGGTAGCAGCACAGCAATTTACTGCATCAGGTATACAGGACCAATATGATCTCGTAAAGCAACAGCTCACTGCACAGTTACAACTGTCTGACATCAAAATGAAGAATGCACTGGACAACTACAGGGAGGCGCCCATACAGGTAACAGCAGCATCCGATGCTTACAACCAGCGCACTGTATTGTACAAAAACGGGTTGAATACGATCGTGGATGTAACACAGGTGTTATACACGCTGAACCGTGCAGAAACAGACCGGGATATCGCGTACACGAACGTATGGCAGGCATTGCTCCTGAAAGCAGCCGCCAGTGGTAATTTTTCTCTTTTCATTAATGAATTCTAATTAGATGAACCTGATAAGATCAGCATTACGCAAACCCATAACCATCCTGGTGATCGTGGCCGCCCTGTTCTTCTTCGGCGTAGGTGCGGTTAGAACCATCAAGGTGGATATCTTTCCAAAGCTGGACCTTCCGGTGATGTATATATCGCATCCTTTTGGCGGTTATACACCTACCCAGATGGAGGCTTTCTTTGGTAAACAATATGTAAACATCCTCCTCTATGTAAATGGTATCAAAAGCATAGAGACGAAAAATATACAGGGTCTCTCACTCCTGAAAGTAAGTTTCTATCCGGGTACAAACATGGCACAGGCACAAGCGGAGCTTGCCGCCTTCTGTAACCGTGCCCAGGCCATCTTCCCGCAAGGATCGCAACCACCGTTTATTCTTCGTTTCGATGCCTCTACCCTCCCTGTAGGTAACCTGGTATTGAGCAGCGAAAAGAGGAATAACAACGAACTGCTGGACCTCGCCAACACTTATGTGCGTTCGTCCTTCACCCAGATCCCCGGTCTGCTGTCCGCCCCTCCTTTTGGTGGTAACATCCGTACTGTGGTAATCAAAGTGGATCCAACTTTATTACGCTCTCACAACCTGACACCAGACCAGGTGGTGGAAGCACTTCGCCTCAACAACCAGGTGTCTCCTTCCGGTAACGTGCGCATTGGTAGTAAGAACTTTATCACCCCTGTAAACACGACAATTCATACCGTAAAAGATTTTGAAGATATTCCGCTCTTCAAAGGGGGTGCACAGAACCTCTTCCTCCGCGACGTAGCCACTGTAGAAGATGGTGCAGATATCACGGCCGGTTATGCCCTGGTAAACGGACGCCGCTCTATTTACCTCTCCGTAGCAAAGAATGGAGACGCTTCTACATGGGATGTGGTACAGAAACTGAAAGCAGCTATTCCAAGATTTCAGGCGCAGTTGCCGGATGATGTGAAGCTGTCTTTTGAATTTGACCAGTCCATATATGTAATCAACGCCGTAAAGAGCCTGATCAGTGAAGGTACAATTGGTGCGGTGCTCACAGGTTTGATGGTATTACTCTTCCTGGGTGACCCACGGGGTGCACTCATTGTAATCCTCACGATTCCGACCTCTATCATTGCAGCAGTACTCTGTCTCAAGTTAGCGGGGCAGACAATCAACATCATGACACTGAGTGGTCTTGCCCTGGCCATTGGTATATTGGTGGATGAAAGTACGGTGACGATTGAAAACATACACCAGCACCTGGATATGGGTAAGCCGAAAGGCCTCGCTATCTGGGATGCGTGTAAGGAAATCGCCTTCCCGAAACTCCTGATACTCTTCTGTATCCTCGCTGTGTTCGCCCCGGCATTCACTATGGGGGGTATACCAGGTTCATTGTTCCTGCCACTGGCACTCGCGATTGGTTTTGCAATGGTCATCTCTTACTTTCTGGCACAAACCTTTGTACCTGTTATGGCCAACTGGCTCATGAAGGAACATGGTCATGGCAAACCTGAAGATTACAGACCCGATGGATTGGAGGAAGATACATGGGATGAAAAGAAAGTACTCGTTGAACATCCACATGGCGGTCACGACGAGCCACTCACAAGGTTTGATAAGTTCCGTAACCGCTTCATGCGCTTCATAGAGCGCATCATGCCGGCCCGTAAGCTGATTGTTACAGTATATATCATTGGCGGTATGGCGCTGGTAGTTCTATTACTGAACCACATTGGTCGTGACGTATTGCCACATAGTAACGGTGGTCAGTTCCAGCTCAGGTTACGTGCACCGGATGGTACCCGCGCTGAGTTCACTGAAGAAAAAACACTGAAAGCGATCAATACCATCAGGGATATTGTTGGTCCAGAGAATGTATCTATCACGTCTGCTTATATCGGTCAGCACCCTGGTCTCTTCTCTACTGCACCTATCTATCTGTGGATGGCAGGTCCACAGGAAGCAGTTATCCAGGTAGCCCTGAAAGAAGAGTATGAAACGAACATGGATGAACTGAAAGATAAGATCAGGGAAAAACTGAAACAGGTAGAACCAGATGTGACACCATCCTTTGAACCAATTGAACTGACAGAAAAAATCCTGAGCCAGGGTTCACCTACCCCAATCGAGGTAAGGTTCTCCGGCAGGAACAGGAAACAGGCAGAGCAATATGCCAACAAGATGATTGCACGACTGAAAGAAATTCCTTTCCTCCGTGACGTACAGCTGGGACAATCTACCAAATATCCTGCACTGAAAATTGAGATTGACCGTTTACGGGCAGCTCAACTGGGTATTGACCTGGCAACCATCTCCCGTACTATCACAGCTTCTACTTCCTCCTCCCGCTATACGGAGAAAAACGTGTGGGTAGATGAAAAGCAAAACCTGAGCTACAACGTACAGGTAGAGATCCCGGAAAATAAAATGACTGACATCCATGCCATCGAGGAATTGCCACTGCTGCCAAACAGTGCGCGCCCGGTACTGGGCGATGTAGCTACCATCACCCCCGATACCACACTGGGCGAAGCAGATAACCTTGGTGCAATGCCTACCCTGTCAGTAACAGCCAACCTCAATAACATTGACCTTGGTACTGCTACTACAGAAGTAAACAAAGCAATCAAATCAATGGGCGAATTGCCACGTGGTCTTACGGTAGACCTGGTAGGTCTGACTTCTACACTGACAGATACCCTCGATAGCTTACAGAGTGGTCTGATCGTAGCCATTATAGTCATCTTCCTGATGCTGGCGGCAAACTTCCAGTCCTTCAAGGTATCGGCGGTGGTACTTGCTTCTGTACCTGCAGTACTGATAGGTTCCCTGACCCTGCTTTTGCTGACAGGTTCCACCCTGAACCTCCAGTCTTATATGGGTATCATCATGTCGGTAGGTGTATCGATCTCCAACGCGGTATTGATGGTAACGAATGCCGAGCAGTTACGCCGTCATAATGGCGACGCGGTCCTTTCTGCAAAAGAAGCGGTTGCACTGCGTTTGCGTCCGATCCTGATGACGAGTCTTGCGATGGTGGCTGGTATGATCCCAATGGCAAGTGGCCTGGGTGAAACCGGTGACCAGACTTCCCCGCTGGGTCGTGCGGTAATCGGTGGCCTGGTGGCCTCCACCTTTAGTACCCTTTTCTTACTGCCCCTGGTATTCTCATGGGCACAGGGTAAAGCAAGTACCAAATCCGTATCACTGGATCCGGAAGATAAAGAAAGTAAAAACTATGTACCATCCTTGTATGAATAGTCATATGAAAAAGAATAGAATAATATTACTGTGCAGCTTACCCGCCATGCTGCTGTTGAACAGTTGCGGCCACTCAAAAGGCGAATCAGAAAAAGAAGGCGCAGTCACAGAAGTTCCGGCTACACCGGTGATTGCCATTCAGAAAGGGAAGCTGTCTTCTACCCTGAAACTGCCGGGTGAACTGATCGCTTTCCAACAGGTAGATATTTATGCGAAAGTGAGCAGCTTTGTGAAAAAACTGAATGTGGACGTAGGCTCTGAAGTAAACACCGGCGACCTGCTGGTGACCATGGAAGCACCTGAGCTGACTGCACAGCTGAATGCGGCCGATTCCCGGCTCAAATCACAGGAGGCGATTTACCTGGCCAGCAAAGCGAATTACGATCGTTTATATACTACCAGTCTTACGCCTGGTACCGTTTCTAAAAATGACCTGGATCAGGCAAAGGCAAAAATGAACTCTGACCTCGCTAACCTGGAAGCAGCAAAGTCTTCTTACAGAGAGGTATCTGATACCCGGAACTACCTTGAAATCCGTGCCCCATTCAGCGGTATCATCACAGCGCGTAATGTGAGTGCAGGTGCATATGTAGGTCCTACCGGCAAAGGTTCTGAGCTGCCTATCGTGACCCTGCAGGAACAGCATAAACTGCGTTTGGTAATCTCTGTACCGGAGTCATACACCAGCTACCTGGGTAGCAACAGCGAAGTGAATTTTACTGTAAAAGCTTTCCAGGGCAAACAGTTTACGGCTAAGGTAAACCGCCTGGCAGGTGCGCTGGATGCCCGTCTTCGTTCACAGCGTATTGAAATGGATGTAACTAACAATGACAAGAAGCTGTTGCCAGGTATGATTGCTGAAGTGAGCATTCCGATGAATACAGCAGATAGCGCATTCATTCTGCCTAAATCAGCAGTAGTGAATTCTACTGTACAGGTATTCGTGGTGAAGGTGGAAAACAACAAGGCAGTACATGTACCCGTGTCTACAGGCCGGGAAGCAGATGGTAAGGTGGAAGTATTTGGAGACCTGAAGACGGGCGATATTATCGTAGCCACAGCGACTGAAGAAAACAGGGATGGTCAGGACATTAAGAAAACAGCATTACAGAAGGATAAATAATTAGAAAGGATCCGATTGGTTAAGATAATATCAACAGGCAAAAATATCAACAAACGGGAACCATCGGGAAGCAGGAGAAAGGATGTAAGGAACAACAGACTGGACAAAGCATCAAAAAAGGAAGCATCTCAGTTGAGATGCTTCCTTTTTTTAATTACTGAATTACTATCTTCTTCGTATAGCTCTTTCTGCCATTCGTCACAATCACAACATATACGCCAGCCGGTAAATCTTTTACCTCCAGGGCAATCCTTGCCGCATTATCCTTTCTTTCTGCCACTACTTTCTTATTCACATCTACTACAGATACGTACACAGGTTCCTTACCATCGTATTTACCCACATTTACGGTCAGCAAACCGCCTTTCAATACCGGGTTAGGGTATACGCTTACTTCCGCGCTTTCTTTTTCGGCAGCAGCGGTGGTAACCGCTTCAACTTTTACAGAGCTTACCTTGTCATTCCAGGTGCTTACATCCAGCAATGACACATCGGAAGTGAGTACCAGTGAGGCACCGGAGAAGTTGTCATCTGCATACAAAGTCACCTTATAACCAGGTGTAACTTTTACAGATGTAATATCGTCATTGATAGCACCATATGCTTTTAAAGCAGTGAGGTTATAGCTACCAACTGGCAATGAGATACCATAACCGCCATAATTGATATCCTGGTACATGTACGCAGCAATAGTGACCGGTGCATATGTGATAGGGAAATCAATCTGAGCCTGATTAAATTGGCTTTCGTACGTGGAATTCCAGCCGAATGCGGTGGTAGCCTGTGATTTCAGACTTACGCCAGCCGCAGCGCTCCAGAAGTGAATGAACTCACCCATGTTCAGTGAACGGGCATAGTCGCTGCCGCTCTTGGGGAAATAAGAAGATAATAATACAAAATACCTGTTCAGTACTTTGCTGCCACCATACTGGCTGTAAATAGGATAGAACCAGTCGCGGAACCAGTGTGTACCAGTGGCAGGGAAATTGTCAGTGGTATTGGTAAAAGTGGTGTATACCCTGGCGGCATCGCTGGTCATACCCAGGCCCTGGTATACGTCGTAGATGTAAATTTCCGCCCACTTACTGTCTCCCCAGATGCCGAATGCAGGAGAGTTGTGTGCATTTTTGGAATCGCCTTCTACAATGTGGCCTACTTCGTGTGTGAGCAGGTCATGATCGCCACCGCTTGCACTCGTCCATGGACCCGGCCCCACATCAGCTACGTCACGATTGTCATGGCTGGCATCGAAATAGCCGGAAGGATGACCACCGCTGTACTTGTTGGTGTGCATTACGACAAACAAATGTGGGTCGGCGCCAAACCACCCATAGGTCTTTTTTGTATACCGCCATACATTGCCCATGTATTGGTATGGCCAGGTAACAGAAGTGTTCACGTCACTGTCGTAATAGACAGCAACATCGTTGTCATAAAATACCCGTGTCAACAATTGATTGTGCTCAAACCAGTGTTCCTGCCAGGTAGCAGGTGGCGTCTGTGCATCTACCCGGCTAAAGGCTGAGCAGCCCATCAACAAAAGCGCATACAGTACTCTTCTTTTCATGGTTATTGTTTATTAAGGGGGGTGATAAAAAAATCGTGGAAACACAGGACCGGTCATATGCGCAATGACCGGTCCTGTAAGGATACCTTTTACAGTATCAGGACCTGTTTAGTAAAAATTTTATTGCCATAGGTGATCACGATTACATACATCCCGGGGACCAGGTTACCAGTGGAAATACTAACGCGGGCACTTCCCGCTTTCTTATAAAGTACAGTTCGTTGATATAGATCTTTTACGAGTACCTGCAGGGAGGTTTTTCCGTCATAGCCAGCTACATTTACAGTCAGTTCGCTACCCTTGCTGACAGGGTTGGGGTATACGACCAACCCATTTTCGGTTTTCAAACTTACCACACTATCTTCACTTGCAGCCATTCTTGCGCCAGATACTTCGCCCCATGAGAAATCTTCCCATCCCTGTGCGGTAGTGCGGGTGCAGGTCATAGCGGCAGCTCCATTTTCGGAGGAAACATATAAACCGTTATTTCCACGTAAAGAAACCGTACCATCTGCATTCTGAATCCAGTCAAACTTCTCCCAGTCGTCTGCCACGGTACGGTTACAGTTCATGGCCTGCTCTCCATTTTCAGAAGATACAAAATATCCGCCATTGCTTAATGTAATTTTTCCGTTACCGCCATCGCCTACGAAGAACTGGTTCCAGCCGGCGACTACTGTAGCGTTGCAATACATTGGGTTGACATTGCCTTTGGAGCTTACGTACTGGCTGTTGTTTCCTTTGAGCCAGATAGTTTTGCCGATAGGTGCTGTGGAGGTATTGCCATTATTGACCACATCGTGGATATTTGTCAATAAAGAATTGGTGCCTGTAGCATCCTGGGCAATTTCCCATATCATAATACCGGCGCCCACATTGAGAGCAAGCGTAGTTTTATTCCTGATAGTAGTAATGCCATTGTAACCAATATCTCCCAGGCGGTCGGCGTATGGATCAGCGCCCATGCTTAATAACGTGGCAAAACTGAAATCGCCACTCCAGTCGCGGCGGCCATAGAAGGGTACACCTAATACTGCTTTCTCTTTTGGTAAGCCACGGCCTAACCAGTAATTCATACATTGAACGGCCAGGTTGTAGGTGGAATGATCTGGTGGGTTATCATCATAAGCCATGATATTGAGCCAGTCTACAACCGGGAACAAGGTACTTAAAAAACTGTCATCACCATAAAGGCCTATTACAGCCGCTGTAGCAACACGACCATTGGCATGCATAGCGGTGGCCAGTTGAGACATTAAAGTCAAAAATGCGGTGGCCTGGGTACCGGCAGAGGGATATTCCCAATCGAGGTCCACGCCGTCTAAATTGTAGGTGTTACAGAAGTTCACCATATTGTTGACAAAGGTGGTTCTGCCGCTGGCCGTGAGGGAGAAGGTGCGGAAACCAACATCTCCGCCACCACCACCTACGGAGATGATGACTTTTACGCCTGCGGCATGGGCAGCTGTGACGAGACTTCTGAGCCTGTTGGGATCATCAGGAGTCTGTAAGCTACCATCGGAATTAGGAATGAGGAAGGCATAGTTGATGTGGGTCAGTTTATCGTATTGGATAGCATTGACACTGCCTTCCCAGGTAGGGAAATAGCCGATTACCTTGAATTGCGAAATGGCGTGCAGGGTAAGGGAAAGGAGGATTGCCATGAGGCAAAGGCTCCTGCGGTATAGTGATTGCATGTGTTACAGGTTTATTGGATCAGTACTTTTTGCGTATAGGTTTTGTTACCACTCGTCACCCTGATTACATAGAATCCGGATGCTACGTTTGCAGTAGCTATATTTATACGCGCAGCGTTTTCTTTGCGGTATAGGACCACCTTTTGGTTTACATCTACTAAAGATATTTGTACAGGAGATTTGCCATCATAATCTTTTACATTTACTACCAGCAAATTTCCTTTTGCAACAGGATTTGGATACACCAGCAAGCCAGTTTCAGTATGAACTGTTATAGTTTCCTGCGAAGCTTTTCTTGCCGCAGCAACAGGCACTATTCCAAATTTAAACTGCTCCCAACCCTGTGGATAAGTCCTGTTACAGGTCATCTCAGCCGCACCATTTTCAGAAGAAACATACAACGCATTACTACTTCTTAACGATACGGTACCATTATCATTCAGTATCCAGTCAAATTTCTCCCAATCCTGGGCAGTAGCCCTGTTACAATTAATGGCCTGTGTACCATTTTCAGAGGATACAAAGTATCCGCCATTACTCAGCGTGATTTTGCCATTTCCGCCATCCCCAACTAAAAACTGGTTCCAGCCTTGTACAGCAGTGGCATTGCAATACATAGGACTCACATTGCCTTTGGAACTCACATACTGACCATTATTTCCCTGTAACCAGATGGTTTGACCTATTGGGGCAGCACTGCTCACTTCTCCCCAGGAGAAAGCTTCCCAGCCACTACCGGTAGTGCGGGTACAGGTCATCGCCTGTGTACCATTTTCAGAAGAAACGTATAAGCCATTACTGCCTTTTAAAAAAATCGTTCCATCTGCATTTACAATCCAGTCAAACTTTTCCCATCCCTGGTATACGTTCCGGTTACAGGTAATAGCCTGTGTACCATTTTCAGAAGAAACAAACAGCGCACTGTTTCTCAATGCGATTTTGCCATTCCCGGCATCTACCACGTAGAATTTATTGTAGGTGCCAACAGTATTACTGTCACACCACATAGCGCCGCTGCCTCCTCTGGAACTCACGTATTTTCCATTAAAGCCTTTCAGCCAGATCGTTTTGCCCACAGGCCCATTGGCAGCCTGCCCGGGAGCTACGGCAGCAATGGTGTTGGTGTTTTTGATATTGTTCGCAAATTTGATGTTGTTCAGCACAGCACTCATGTTGCCGGCGCCATCGAGTACAGAAGGGCCTGTAAGCCTTAGCAGCGCAGCATTTTCACCAGCAGTGAGTCGTTTGTACGTCCAGTGGCACCAGCCTACGCCGATACTGTTCATGGCGGCGATATTGGCAGAGAGCCAGTCATTGCTGTTTTCCCCGGTTTCACCTACCCATACCGGTACATTGTAGGTATTTCTCCAGGCAGCGATATTGGCCAGGTCAGAGATCTGGTTAGGATCACTGTTACCCACGGTGACGTCGGTAGAGTTCCAGTAGCGGTGTGAGTTATACACAAGGTTGGTGGGATTGGTAAAAGTATAGGGCTGCATGCTCCCGTAGTTATTACCATAGCCATTCCCTTCTACCATAAGGAGATGGGTATCACCTTCGGCACGAACGGCATTGACCAGTCTTTCAAAGATGTCATGCACGGTTGTGTTGCTGGGTACCTTGTGTGGTTCATTGATCAGGTCATACATGGCCACACCGTCGTTGTTGATGTAATGACGGGAGAGTGCCTGCCATAAACGAACGGTCATGTTGCCATAAATGGCCTGGTTGTACAGGTCATTGCCTACAAAACCATCGTTGATGTTGTGGTCGAGACCCTGAGAGCCGGGGGCGGCATGGAGGTCTAAGATCACATACATGTTGTTGGCAGCAGTCCATTTCAGCAAACTGTCGGCAAGACGGAAGCCTTCTGTGTTGGTGTCAGTGAACAGGGTATTGTTGTTATACCATGTAGTGAGTGCACTGATGTACGTGGATACAGAGCTGGCGCTGGCATTGGCATGAATCACTTTCAGCCGTTCTGCTCTCTGGGCAGTGGTGAGAAAGAGTTCATAGTGCATGGGCAGGCGCACACAGTTGAAGCCGAGGGAGGCAATGTAGTCAATGTCGGCTTTGGTGATGAAATTGTTACGCCAGGATTGGTAGAAGGCTTCTACCTGGGCGTCGGTTTGCCCCTGGTCGTAGAGGTATTTTTTGACGGACCACTGGGGGCCGTCGCCACCTTCTTTCATCATGTAGCCTTCCTGGAGGAGCCAGGCTCCGAGGCCGACGCCTTTCAGGAGTACTTCCTGGCCGGAGGCGTTGACAATACGTTTGCCATCGGCGTGGAGGCGGGAAAGTTGGGCGGTGGCTGGTGTTAGCTTCAGACATGCTAACAGGCAGACCATCATGAGAAAGGATTGGCGTACGCGGCGGAGTCGCCCGTACAACCGGTCTTTGTAATGGATCTTCATAGAGGGTGTTTTAAATGATACAGCGTTTTAGGTATAGTAGAAGTCGTATGAGTGATAAAATAGTACCATATAATAAAAAAGCCGGATCGCTTGCACGATCCGGCTTTTTCATTATATGAAATAATATCTATACGGCATCAGCCAAAAAGAAACCCTTCCTTCTGCTGAAAATAACCCCTCCCACTGGTGCCAGCCCCAAAAAAACGTCTCTTCCTTGCTGCCGCAGGCCCAAAAAACTATTCCTTCTGCTGAAAACAAGCCCTTCCCACTGACACCAGCCCCAAAAAGCGCCCCTTCCTTGCTGCCGCGGCCCCAAAAAAACTATTCCTTCTGCCGAAA
>NZ_JBCNKH010000102.1:0-20298 GCF_039596135.1 Chitinophaga sp. | reverse complement strand
AATACAACAACAACTCTATCTCCGCCACTTTCGACCCCGTATACTTAATCTGCTTACTCATCCCCCTCAATATCTTCCGCAGATGCTTCTTTACATAGTAAATATTCGTCTTTGGCTGCGCGGCAAACGCCACATCCATCTCCAACTTTACCGCCGCTATATACCCCTGTAAATCCCCTTCCTCAAACAACAAATAAGACAGCAACTCCTTGTTATCATTCTTAAACTTCGCCAATCGTAAGCACACCTCTATCAGCCTCGCCGGGGGCAATGCCTGCAACTCCTTCTTTATTTCACTGATACCCGCTGGCTTCATGAATAGAAATCAATCAGTGCCCCAAAATAAGCCTCATTCCAGCCATTCACTATATCCTCAAAAGCCTCCTCAGGAATATTCGTATGCTTCAGCTCCACATCCGTCCCTTTTTTATGCGGATGCAGGATTATCGTCACAATTGAATCCTCCGGCTGATCCCCGAAATACCATTCCTGCACAATCTTCTTATCTTCTTCAAACTCGAGGTTCATTCCCGCAATACTATCTCCCCACAGGGAAAACTCCGTTCCTGCCTCAGCTTTCATCTCCGCCGGCTCGCCGGACCATAACTGGATGGTGTATTGATTGGTCAGGGCCTTGTACAACTCCTCAGGAGGTGCAGGCACCAGGTAGTGCTTTTTGTAATCCTTCATCATCCTGCAAAACTACTTTTTCTGTTGCAATAACCACTCGTACAGCTCAGGTTTCTCAAACAAATACTGGATCTCATGCCCCTTACCTTCCAGCCGGGTAAATTTCACATTTCCGCCACAGGCTTTCAAACTTTCCACTAACCGCACAGTTCCTCCAAAATCCACCATAGGATCGGCAGTTCCGTGAAAGGTCCAGACTGGTACATTTTTAATATTACAGATCATAGCAGAATCATCACACCCACCACACAAAGGCATAATGGCAGCAAACCGGTAAGGATAGGCCACCGCTGTTTGCCACACGCCATAGCCGCCCATGCTGATACCTGTGAGGTATACCCGGTTCGTATCAATACGGTATTTAGTTGTCAGGTCGCTATACAGGGAATCCAGCCAGTTGTCAGAAGACCAGAACTTTCCATCCGGGCATTGCGGTGCAGCGATAATAAAAGGAAATCGTCTGCCCTGGGAAATCAGATATGGATAACCATACACATTCAGTTTACTCAAATCATTCCCCCTTTGGCTGCCACCATGTAAATAAATCACTAAGGGATATTGGTGTTTTTTGTAATCTTCAGGCAGGTATAACTGGTACGGGTAATTGGCCTTAGGCTTCTGGGCTGAGCTGTTTTGTGCGACGAAAAACAGCAGGAAAAACAGGATATAACGCGTCATACACAAATGTAAAAAATAGGGCGGCCTTATGAGCCGCCCTATAAAAATTTTTATTTTGCTACCTGCTGGTACATGTCCTAAATTTTATTTCGCTACCTGCAGCCACTCATCCGGCAACCTTCCAATCCTGCCTCCATTCACCCTATATTCCAGCTTCAGGGTATACCCCCCGCCGCCTTCTACAAACTTCACCACAATCGGGTGCAATCCCTTTTGCAATGCAATCTGTCCGCTCTTCTGCAAAGGCGCATGCCAGCCATCATTATCCACCACCTTCTCACCATCTATATACAGGTTCGCACCATCATCCGCCGTCAGGAAAAAGCTATAAATCGCTGTCTCAGGCACATTGATAAAACCCGTCAGGGTAGCGCCAAATGGTTTGCCGCCATGCCCCATGCTATCAGGCATGATCACATTGTTTACATACCCGCTGCTATCCGGCTTATCTTTCAATGTTGTCACACTCCTGAATGCATCATTGAAATAATCCAGTTTCAACCCCTGCTGCAAGCCACTTACATCTGTAGGTTTGAAGAAAGTCTGTGGCTTATAGTTCAGGGTATAAATCTCACCATGTACACCATCGGGCTTAAATGCCGCTATACGCAGGGAGATCTTGCCCGGAATGATATAATCAGCTGGTAATTCAGGTGACTTCACGGTAGGTGCTGTGCCATCCGTTGTATAACGAATCTTCATCTCAGGAGAAGGTTTCGCAATTTCCAGCCGGGTCTTCCCTACAAATACGTTTTCTTCTGTAAACCCATCCAGGTCAGGCATACGATATTTTACCCGCATCTTGTCCAGGCGCTTGTACTGCGTCATCAGGCGCTGAGAGTACCCGTCAAAATCCTGCTTATGCGTCCACAATACTTCAGACAGCGCTGTCATACGTGGCATATACATAAAGTCTGCACGATTTTCAGAAGGAATCATCTCTGTCCAGATATTTGCCTGCGCGCCAATTATGAAACGGCCTTCCTGGGCAGTCAGCCCCTTTGGCACCGGTTCAAAATGGTACACATTAGAGATTGAGTTCCTGTCAGGAATACCGTCAAAATATAACGGATTACCCGGCGTCATAATCACGAAGTTGCCATTCTTTGCTGCATGTATAGGTGCTGAAGGTACCCAGCTTCTCCAATACATGACCATGGCTGTAGGGCTCACACCACCTTCCAGGATCTCGTCCCAGCCAATCAGTTTTTTACCTTTGGAGTTGAAGAATTGCTCCATTCTCTTCACGAAGTAACTCTGCAGTTCATCAACGTCTTTGATATTGTGTTCTTTCATGAACTCCTGTACGCCATCAAAGTGCTCCCAGGTAGACTTGTCCACTTCGTCTGCACCCAAATGAATGTATTGAGAAGGGAACAATGCCGCAATTTCAGTAAATACATTCTCCGCAAATTCGAAGGTAGATTCTTTACAAGGGCAGATCGGGGTGGAAAACAATTTACCCCATTTTACACCACCCTGGCAACTCAGGAAAGGATATTCCCTGATTGCCGCCATCATATGCCCCGGCATGTCGATTTCAGGGATGATTTCGACATGACGTGCCGCTGCATAAGCAATCAGGTCTTTCATCTGGGCCTGTGTATAGAAACCGCCATACAGGGTCTTGCCATCTTTGTGAATGATGTGTGAAGCATCGATCGCCATATCCGGGTTGGTTTTGGCTTTCTCCATACAGGCAGAATCCTGGTTGTTCCACTCACGCCATGCCCCTTTTTCAGTCAGCAATGGATATTTCTTAATTTCAATACGCCAGCCCTGATCATCGGTCAGGTGGAGATGAAACTTATTCATCTTGTACAAAGCCAGTACATTGATGAATTTTTTCAGATAGTCGATGGAGAAAAAGTGACGGGATACGTCCAGGTGCATACCGCGCCAGCCATATGCAGGGTGGTCGGTAATGTTTGCTGCAGGAATAGCCATCTTTGCCAGTTTGGTCGTGGTACCTTCTACAGCTACCGGCATCAGCTGACGCAGGGTCTGAATGGCACGGAACATACCGGTGGGTGTTTTTGCACCAATCTGAATTTGCTGCGTGCTGATCTGCAAGGTGTAATCTTCTTCGCCTTCCAGCTGACTGTCCTGTTTCAACACAATGGCACCCGCACCTGCCTGGGTGCCCGCAGGCAATGCCTGCCCCAATCCCTGTTTGATGAGCGCCTGTAACTGTGCCGCCTCATTGCTGAACACTTTTCCGGCCGGTACTACCAATTTCGTCTTCGTGGTAATGACAAATTCTCCTGCCTGTGGCACCAGCTGTTGCGGATAAGGAATGATTCCGTAACGGGATGGTGCTGCATCCTGGGCACGTGCTACATGAACGAGCAACAAAACACCCAGTGCCAGTGCACTTTTTTTAAACATAATTTACTTTTAAGCATGATAAGGAAGCCAGCAAAGTACCAAGAATAATGGCACCAAACTGATGCGATATTGCTAAATTATACAGTAATATTAGCGATATTCAGTAAATGGAAGAAAGCGCCCTTTTCCAGCAATGCCTGCTCTGGTTATACATCAACATTAGCGATATTCAGTAACCGGAAGAAAGTCTCCTCTTCCAACTCCCGTACCTGCCCCGGTTGCAGATCTCCCAGCACTAAATCTTCTATGGAAATACGGATGAGCCGCTTTGTCTGATGCCCTACGGCAGCGGTCATTTTTCGCACCTGGTGGAACTTTCCCTCCGTAAGCGTAATAGTGATCCAGGTCCTTGGCAGGTATTCCTTCAGGTCATGCGCCCTGGGGCCTATATTCGCCGGTTTTTCTACAATCTGCGCATCGCAGGGCGGGGTCACGTAATCCATCCCCCCTTTTATGCGGATATTGACGCCGGTACGGAGTTGTTCCAACGCCTCCGGACCCATAATTTTACTCACCATCACCAGGTAAGTACGCTTGTGGGGTATTTCACTTTCGAATAATAAACGGGTGACTTTTTTATTGGTAGTAAGAATAAGCAATCCTTCGGAATGGTTGTCGAGCCTGCCCACGGCATGAGTGCCTTCGGGAAAGTCGTAATCCAGTTCGCCTAAAAGATGTACTTTGTCAGGGCTAACGAACTGCGACACCATGTCGTAAGGTTTGTAAATAATGAAATAACGATCCATAAAATTCTGCTAATATACAGGCAAATCTGATTAATATCTATTTAACCCATTCCCGGGGGAAACCATAATTTCATCCCTATGAAGATAAAAACACTCATCATCGCAACGACTGGATTTTGTACCACCCTCCAGGCACAGGTGAAAAAAGATTATCCCATACAGCCTGTGGCTTTCACACAGGTACAGGTCTCCGACAATTTCTGGGCACCCAAGATCAGGGTCAATGCGGAAGTAACGATTCCCTACACCCTGGAACAATGCCGTAAAACAGGGCGCATCGACAATTTCAGACGCGCAGCCCATACTATTCCCGGCGATTCCATGACGGAATATACATTTGACGATACCGATCTATATAAAGTGATTGAAGGTGCTTCGTACGGTTTGCAGGTAAAAAAGAACCCTGCGCTGGAGCAGTACCTCGATTCCCTGATTGCAATTATTGGCGCGGCACAGGAGAAGGATGGTTATTTATATACCTTCCGTACGGTGCATGCTTCCCATCCCCATCCATGGATAGGAACGAAGAGATGGGAAATGGAGGAAGACCTGAGCCATGAACTATACAATGCCGGCCATCTCTACGAAGCTGCGGTAGCACATTACCAGGCTACGGGCAAAAAGACCTTACTAAATATCGCTATCAAAAATGCCAATTTATTAGTATCCACTTTCGGTTATGGCAAAGAAGAAAAATGGCCGGGGCACCAGATTGTAGAAACAGGCCTGACAAAATTATACCGTGTCACCGGCGATACTGCCTATCTGCACCTGGCTAAGTTCTTCCTGGATGTACGCGGACCCGGTTCTCCCTATAGTGGTGAATATAACCAGTCCTTTACAAAGGTGGTAGATCAGCACGAGGCAAAAGGACATGCGGTGAGAGCTACTTATATGTACACCGGTATGGCAGATGTAGCAGCACTTACAGGCGATCAGCAATACCTGCATGCCATTGATGATATCTGGAATGATGTGGTAGATAAGAAGCTCTACATCACCGGGGGTATTGGTGCGACCGGCAATGGCGAAGCTTTTGGGCAGGCATATGAACTGCCTAATATGAGTGCTTATGCAGAGACTTGTGCCGCTATCGCAAATGTATATTGGAACAGCAGGATGTTCCTGCTGCATGGCGATGCGAAATACATCGACGTGCTGGAACGTACGTTATACAATGGCTTATTATCTGGTGTATCTCTTTCAGGAGACCGGTTCTTTTATCCGAATCCACTGGCGTCTATGGGGCAGCATCAAAGAAGTGCGTGGTTTGGTTGTGCCTGTTGTATTTCAAATATGACCCGCTTTCTGCCCTCCATGCCGGGATACATCTACGCTCAGAACCAAAACAATCTCTATATAAATCTCTTTGCAGGTAATACTGCAAATATCAAATTACCTGTCAGCAATGTACAAATTACACAAGCCACCAATTACCCCTGGGAAGGACAGGTGGATATTGCTGTGACGCCCGCCAAAGCTGCGAACTTTGCACTGCATATCCGCATTCCTGAATGGGCGAAAGGCTCCCCTGTTCCGGGTAACTTATACTACGATGCAGATAGTGCCAGTCTGCCTAAACTGGCTATTTTGCTGAATGGTAAACCGGCCACCTACAAGATGGAAAAAGGTTATGCTGTCATTGTACGCACCTGGAAAGCCGGTGACAAAATAAGACTGGACTTCCCGATGAGCGTACAAAAGATTTTAGCCAACGACCAGGTAGCTGCTGATAAAAAACGCTTTGCACTGGAACGTGGCCCTATCATGTATTGCCTGGAAGGCCCGGACAATAAAGATGCCACTGTGCAAAATATTGTGGTAGATAAAAACGCTGTGATCTCCGCCGTATATAAACCAGACATGCTGAATGGTGTAACTGTATTACAGATGAACGGTAGTTCTTCCAGCCGCCAGCTGAACAGCGACCAGCTAATTACGTCTACGCAAACAGTAACAGCTATTCCCTATTACGCATGGGCAAACCGTGGCCCCAGTGAAATGGCAGTGTGGATTCCTTACGAAGCATCTGCTGCAAGGCCAAAACCTGCACCCACCATTGCATCTAAAGCAACAGTAAGTGCGAGTATCAAAAACAAACGCATGTACATGGCGCTGAATGATCAGTACGATCCGGTAGATGCGCATGACAACAGCGCACTCTATTTCCATTGGTGGCCCAAACAGGATACGCTGGAATGGGTACAGTACGACTTTGACCAGGCTTATACTATTTCAAGCTCTAAGGTATATTGGTATGATGACGGACCGTTTGGAGGATGTCGTATTCCTGTGTCCTGGAAGCTTTATTATAAAAAAGGTGAAGACTGGGTACCGGTGGTAAATAAAACGCCTTACGAGATAGCAAAGGATAAATACAATAGTGTAACTTTTGAACCTGTTACCACGACTGCCTTAAGGCTGGAAGTACAGTTGCCAAAAGACAATTCATCAGGTATTCACGAATGGAGTGTGCAATGACCAGACCCTTTACCTTACTAATAGCCTGTTTAGTCACCCAATTTTCATTTGCACAAAGCTGGCAGTATACCATCACCCTTTCTCCGGAAAGGGTGCATGTTTCTTTATCAGTAAAAGGTAATCACACTGACTCACTGGCATTCAAAATGCCCACCTGGACGCCGGGGTATTATCAGCACATTGCATTCCCTTCCCGTGTCAGCAATTTTAAAGCTTACAATGAAAAGGATACCCTACCCCGCAATGGCTGGACAATAAAAGCACCTGAAAATTTCACGCTTGAATACGATGTAAGAGCAGACTCTGATTTCGTAGCAGCGGTCTATGTAGACTCCCACCGCGCTACTTTAAACCTCACAGGTATTTGCATGTATGCCGATATCCATCAACCTGTATCCCTGAAAGTCATTACCCCCGCTGGCTGGTCTGCCGCCACCGGTATGGATAAAAAAGGTGATTATTTCCAGGCGCCCAATTTCGATATCCTCTATGACAGCCCCCTCCTTTGCGGGCACTTAGACAGCCTGCCTGCCTTCAAAGTACGTGGCATTCCCCATTACTTCGTCGGCTTAGGCTTTGCAGATTTCGACCGCACGGCATTCATCAATGACATGCAAAAGATCATCTCCATAGGCGTAAACATCATCGGTGATATTCCTTATAAACACTACACCTTCCTTGACATCGGCAATGGTCATGGTGGCATAGAACACCTGAACTCCACGACTGTTACCTTCACAGGTCAGCATATGGATAATCGGGAAACAAGGCTCCGGTATTACAGTTTCCTCGCCCACGAATACTTCCATCATTACAATGTAAAACGCATCCGCCCTATAGAACTCGGTCCTTTCGATTACCAAAACGGTAATAAAACAAAAATGCTTTGGGTAGCAGAAGGGCTCACTGTATATTACGAATACCTCATCGTACACCACGCTGGTCTGAGCACCGCCAGTGAATGCCTGCAACAATTCCGGTCCAGCCTCATGGCCTACGAAACCAAAACAGGTAAACTGCATCAGTCACTCACGCAAGCCAGCTGGGAAACCTGGGCAGAAGGCCCTTTTGGCGGGGATGGTATCTCCTATTATGACAAAGGCCCCTTAATCGGCCTCCTCCTCGACCTTCAAATCCGGCAGGCCACTCAAAATAAAAAAAGCCTCGACGATGTGATGCGTGGTCTGTACAAAAAGTACTACCAACAGCTGCACCGCGGGTACACCGAAACTGAATTTCAAAACATGTGTGAAGACATTGCCGGCATGAAACTGAACGACCTGTTCCAGTATACCAGCACAACAAAAGAAGTAGATTATAATAAATACCTGGCGTATGCAGGTTTAAGACTGGAACCGGGTACTTATGAATTTAAGACGATTGCACATCCGACCCCAATGCAGCAAACCATTTATCACAGCATCTTTTAATTCCCCTTTATAAAATTATCATACACGGAAAGAAACAACATACAAAAACCAACAAACAACAAAAGAGGACGCAATGATCTTCTCCCCACAAAAACCGCCAATACCAATGGGATACTCCAAAAGATCACATACGATGGTTTAATGATAAATTTAAAGGAGACCAGCTTCTCATAGTAAGCCACATCTTTACTAAAATAATCGTAGACCAGCCAGAACAAGCGGATACCCACCATCATACAAAAAGCAATTACCAGCCCCTGATCGCTCTGAATAAGATTCGTATCAACAGGGGCCTCTACCTGCCCGCCACAATAAGAACAGTACTTACTATCATCATGAATTTGGTTGCCACAATGTTTGCAATGCATAAGGATGAAAAATTAGGGATAATTACGAACATACAACATTCAGGGCTAAAACAAAAATACAGATATCAATTTCAACATCGTTCTCAAATGATGCAGCGCATAGGTAATCTGATTCTCAACTGTTCTTTTAGAAATACCCAACTTCCCCGCTATCTGGTCGTTAGACAAGTGCTCCTGCCGGCTCAATATAAACACCTCCCGGCACCGCTTTGGCAATGTCCTTACAAACTCCTCCACATTATCCTCCAGCTCCTGCCGCGACAACTGCTGATCCCCTTCATTCTGGCAGGCATAATTATCCAGCTGCCCAATATCTTCATTAAATGAAACAGGCTTTAGCTTCTCCTTTTTCAGGTATTTGTATACATGATACCGCCCCGCCGCCTTCAGGTACGCCGAAAATGAAAGTATTTCCAATTGTTCTCTTTTCAACCAGATATTCAGGAAAATGTCGTGGGTGATCTCTTTACTGATTTCCCTGTCTTTTAAGTGGAAAAATACAGTTGCATATACAGATTGCCAATGCTTCTTAAAGAAGTAAGAAAAGGCCGCCTGATCCCCCTTTAAAATGGACTCCCAAAGTTCATGGTCTGATAAATGGCCTAAGCACATGATAAATGGACATAACGTAGTGTGGAATAAAGGTAACATTTTGCCTGAGAATATTCATTTTTTTTCCAACACCCCCTACCTTCAAAAAATATTTTTCAAATTTATGTGTGTGAGGCCCAAAAAAGGTCTCCAGTTTATCAGATACCTATAAATCAAACAAATGAGTCCACGGGAATTCTTTTTGCTATACGAAAAACTGTTATCAGGCACCATCACTGCCGAAGAAAAACAGCAACTGCTGGAATACACCGACCAAATGGAAGCTGAAGAACACCCCTGGCAAGCTGAAATGGGTGACAAAGCCGATATAGAAAACGAAATTCACGCACTGCTCGAACAGGAAATCAGGCCCAAAAGGAAAACCAAAATCAGGACACTGACCGCTATCCTCACAGCAGCCGCAGCCGTAACTGGTCTCGTCATCTTCCTTTCATCCATCTATAAAAATAACTCAACCCTGCCGCCCGCAGCGCCTAAAACCCTTGCTTCCAACAAGGTGACGCCCGGCAGCAACAAGGCCATCCTGACCCTCGCCGACGGCTCCACCATCACACTGGACAGCGCAGGAGCAGGTTCCCTGACTACTAAAAACGGTGTAACAATCAGGCAGGTACAGAACGGCCTCATTGAATATAACGACAGAACAGGCAATAACGCCACCTCCTGGAGCACGATCTCCACCCCCACCGGCGGACAATACCAGATCGTACTCGAAGACGGCACTAAAGCATGGCTTAACGCTACATCATCCCTTCGATTCCCAACCACCTTCAGGAACAATGAAAGGACAGTGGAAATAAGCGGGGAAGTATATTTTGAAATTGCTAAAGACGAATCCAAACCATTTAAGGTAAACTTCAATGGCAACACCATCACGGTACTGGGTACTCACTTTAACGTCATGGCTTACAAAGACGAGGCGAAAAGTAAAGTTACCCTGCTGCAGGGCGCTGTTAAAGTGAACAACCACACCGGCGAACAATTACTTAAACCCGGTATGCAGGCGCAAATTACCGACTCTGTAAGTCAGATTACCACCTGCAAAGCAAACTTAGAAGAAGTCATTGCCTGGAAAAACGGCTACTTTACTTTTGACCATGAAAACATACAAAGCATTATGCGAAAACTGGCACGCTGGTATGACGTAAGGGTAAATTACCAAGGCGATATGAACGGAAAAATCTTTTCCGGCACTATTTCACGTTTTGATAATATTTCTGATGTACTCAGCATGATCGAACTCACCGGCACTATCCACTTCAGGATTCAGGGAAGGGAGCTGACGGTATTACCTTAACATAATCCTTTTTCAAATTGTTACAACCGGCGCAGACCCTGCTCCGGAACGGGAATCGTATTCCCCTGAAACAGACATTCATAAATTCCAAAACGTACATCTATGCGATGCTATCTACAATTTAAGAAGCCATGGCAATTCCACGTGCCATTGAAACTGCTACTCAAAACTTTTCTATTAGTCATGTTCACCGCCCTCCAGGTACACGGTAAGGCACAAAATGTAACCATATCGGAGCACAACGTGCCGCTTGAAAAACTCCTGATGGACCTGAAAGAACAAAGCGGTTACAATTTTCTCTACAACGCTCCCATGCTCGCCAGCGCCCGCCCGGTAAGCATTTCAGTGACCAACTCCCCGATCGATGAGGTGCTGCGCCTTTGCTTCAAAGACCAGCCGCTTGATTATACTATCAAACAGAAAACCATCATCATCAGGCAGAAAGATAAACCTGTTACGCCGCCCGCTCCTCCTGCCGATATCACCATCAGCGGTAGAGTTACCAACGATGCCAACGAGGCATTGCCCGGCGTAAGCATCGGTATCAAAGGCACTTCGAGAGGTACTACCTCCGATGCCAATGGTAACTTTGTACTCCATGTACGCAGCGAAAACGATACCCTGGTCTTTACCTTCATCGGCTTCACCGCCAGAGAAGTTGTGGTAGGCAACCGTACCCGTATCGATATTAAATTATCTGCTGAAAACAAATCCCTGGGGGAAGTGGTAGTGGTAGGTTACGGTCAGCAAACAAAGGCCACCGTAACCGGTGCGGTAGCTGCCATTAAAAGCGCAGACATCGTCCGCACCAAGAACGAAAACGTAACCAATATGCTGACTGGTAAACTGGCCGGCGTACGTATCGTTCAGAAATCTTCAGAACCCGGTACCTTCAACAATACCTTCGATATTCGTGGTATGGGCGATGCGCTGATCATCATCGACGGTATCCCACGCGATAACATGGCCCGTCTGAACCCGGACGATGTGGAAAGCATCTCCGTACTGAAAGATGCGTCTGCAGCCGTATACGGGGTACGCGCTGCAAACGGCGTGGTACTGATCACTACCAAAAAAGGAAAGGCAGGTACCAACGTCATCAACTACAATGCTAACTTCGGTATCCAGACACCCATCGGTTCTCCAAAGAGCACCAGCGCGGCTGACTGGATGACCCTCGCCAACGAGAAGTCCATGCATAACCAAAACGGTGGCACACTCCGCTACTCTCTCGACGAAGTAGAAGCCTACCGCAACGGTACCAAACAAGGTACTGACTGGTACAAAGCCGTGATCAGATCTTCTGCTCCTATGTCTCAGCACAACCTGAGCACCAGCGGCGGTTCCGACAGGGTGCAGTACTATGCATCCCTGGGCTACCTGTCACAGGAATCTTTCCTGCGTAGTAACAGCAACAGCTACAAACGTTACAACTTACGTTCTAATGTAACCGGCAGAATCACAGATCGCCTGAAAGCTGACTTCCAGCTGAACGGTGTGTTCGACGAGTCTAACAAAAACTACGAACAAACTGACTGGATCATCCGCTCCATGGAACGATCTGCCGCCATTCAACCCATCTACGCCAATAACAACCATGACTACCTGCAGGTAGGCTCCGTAGATGGTTCCAACCCTGTAGCCATGGCCGATGCCAACCAGTCCGGCTATAGAAAGTATGGTAACAAATGGTTCCAGTCCAACGTAAGCCTGGAATACGATGTACCAGGTATCACAGGGCTGCGTGCAAAAGGTATGTTCGGCTATGACTACCAGTTGCTCGACAACAAGATCTACAAAAAACAATACAACCTTTACAACTACGACGACGCGACTGAAACATATAATCCTACTACCAACCAGAGTCCCAGCAACATTCGCAGGGAATTCTATACCAAACAGTCCATCCTCACACAGTTCTCCCTGAACTACCTGCGTACTTTCAATGAAGTGCACAATGTGAACATCCTCGCACTGGTAGAAGGTCAGCACCGCCAGGGAGATAACATCTTTGCAGCGCGCGACCTGTCCCTGTTGCTGGATCAGCTCTCCGCAGGTAACAGTGACAACCAGCAGGGTAGCATGTCTACCGGTAGTGGTGATCTGTATGACTATGCAAACATCGGTTACGTAGGTAAAGCCAACTATAACTACAAAGGCAAGTACCTCGCAGAGTTCGATTTCCGTTACGATGGTTCTTCCCGTTTCGACGCGTCTCACCGCTGGGGCTTCTTCCCTTCCGGTTCCGTGGGCTGGCGCTTCACTGATGAAAACTTCTGGAAAAACCTGAATGTAAAATTCATCGACAACGCAAAGTTCCGTGCTTCTTACGGTGTACTGGGCGATGACAACGCGTCTACCTATCAATACCTGAATGGCTATACCTACCCTGCCAGTGGTGATTACAACAACCTGCCCGGTGGTTCTGTATTCGATGGCACATTTGTAAACAGCTCTGTTAGTACCGGTATCGCAAATAAAAATATTACATGGTATACTGCTAAAACGTTTGATGTTGGTCTGGACCTCACTACCAAAAACGGCATGTTTGGTTTGATCGTAGACTACTTCCAGCGTAAACGCAGTGGCCTGCTCGCAACCCGTAGTGTAAGTCTGCCATCTGTAGTAGGCGCCGCACTGCCACAGGAAAACCTGAATGGCGATATGACCCGTGGTATCGATATCGAAGTTACCCACCACTACAAGATCGGTGAAGTGAGCTACAATGTAAGGGGTACCTTTGGTTTCACCCGCACACAGTACACCTACCAGGAATCCGGTAAATACGGTAACAACTACAACGAGTGGAGAAGCAATAACAACAACCGTTACTCTGATATGGTATGGGGCTTCAAAGGCATTGGCCAGTTCCAGAGCTACGAAGAAATTGCAAACAGCAAAGTTAAATACGACCAGGGTACACTGCCCGGCGATTACAAATACGAAGATACCAATGGTGACGGTATCATCTCTGACCTTGACTTACAGCCTATCAGCTACAGCGGCAGACCGATGTTCACTTATGGTCTGACACTGGATGCCAGCTGGAAAGGATTTGACCTGGCCATGTTGTTCCAGGGAGCTGCCAAGGTGTATGTAAATTATGTAGAAATATTAGCTGAGCCTATTTGGGGATCAAATTATTCAAATGCACTCGAAATGTTTATGGACAGATGGCATCCGGCTGATCCAACAGCCAACCCTTACGATCCAAATACTAAATGGGTGAAAGGGAAATATGCTTACACAGGTACAGTGGCTCGCGGTAACTCTACATTCTCTTACTTCAATGCCAGCTACCTGCGCCTTAAAACGGTAGAGTTAGGCTACACCTTACCAGTATCCCTGCTCAAACGCGTAGGTATCAAAGGGGCAAGAGTGTATTGCAATATCTACAATGCCCATACCTGGTCAAGCATGAAATTCATTGATCCGGAACATCCTAATGATAGCTACGGTAACGTGTATCCACTGAACCGTACCTACAATATGGGCTTCACCATCAATCTTTAATTCTTGTGATTATGAAAAAGTTTAAATATATACTACCATTCATACTGGGTTTTTCGCTCTTTTCCTGTACAAAACTGGATATATCACCTACCAATATTATCCAGGACAATGATATCTTCGGTTCAGAAGCAGGTATCAACTCTTATATAGCAAGGATCTACAGCGAAATGCCGATAGAAGATTTCCGTTACAGTCCGAACTATCTGTTCAATCACTTCTGGGTACTGCAGGTACCCGCTACCATGTCTGGCGAAGCCCTGTGCCGCGAAGTAGGTGGCGCCAAGAACGAGTCTACTTCTACAGACTATGGCGATACCTGGAGTGACCTTTACACCGTGATCCGGGAATGTAACTACTTCCTGGAGAATATTAAGAACTACCAGAGCAGGTATAATGAAGCTACTGTAAACAAGTACAAAGGCGAAGCCTACTTTGTACGTGCCTTCACTTACTATGCCCTGGTAAAACGCTATGGTGGCGTACCTTTGGTAACACGCGTGCTGAACTATCCATCAGAATCCATCTCTGATGTAGACATTGCCCGTTCTTCAGAAGAAGATACCTGGAAGCTGGTAGCTGCAGACTACGACAGTGCCATTTCATTATTGCCAACTACCAACCAGGTAGGTCGTGCCAATAAATATGCCGCTTATGCCATGAAAGCAAGAGCAATGGTACATGCAGGCTCTATTGCAAAATATAATACCAACTCTTATATCGTAGGCGGTATCCGCCTCTGTGGGGTGAGTGCAGACCTGGCCAAAGAGTATTACACACAGGCTTACAATGCAGCACTGGCCGTAGATGCAGGCGGTTACTCCCTGTACATGAATGAATGGGCGGCAGGTGATAAAACCGCACAGTATAACAACTACAAAAATCTCTTTTCCAAAGCCAGCAGTTCAGAAGCCATCTTCGTAAAACAATATAGCTATCCTGAATCAGTACACGGTTACGATGCGTACAATGTACCGGCGCAATACAAAGGTGCAAATGGTTATTCTTCAGAAACCAATCCTACCCTGAACTTCGTGGAAATGTTCGATGGCATTCCTAAAGATGCAAACGGACATGTGGATGTATACAACAGCGATGGTACTTACAAATTGTATGACAGCACCATGCAGTTCTTTGCAGATGCAGAGCCTCGCCTGAGAGCGACAGTGATATTGCCGAACGATCAGTTCAAAGGTACCGCCTGCCAGATATGGAGAGGTATCTACACAGGTAGCTCCACCTCCTCCATTGCCCGCCTCATTCCAGAGGGCAGCACGACTAAGTATGAAAACTCATCCAGCGCCTCTTTGTTAGTAACATCTTCCAGCGGTAGTCAAACGGCTTATACACTGCATGATGGTACCAAGATGAATCCTGCAGGTGCAGCGGGTGTATTTTATGGAGATAACACCTGTGCAATGTCCGGCTTCACTATCCGCAAATGGTTGAATGAAGGCATGGCACAGGAAGAAGTACTGGAAAACAGGTCTGCACAACCGTGGATTGAAATGCGCTATGCAGAGGTATTATTAATCCGTGCAGAAGCAGCGGCTGAACTGGCATCCCTGGGTACACCTGACTACCTGAATGATGCATATACCAGCATAGACAAGATCAGAACCCGTGCAGGTGCAGAGTTATTGTCAGGTCTGGAAAAGGCATCTACAGATGCATTCATCAGTGCAGTACGCAAAGAACGCCGTAAAGAACTGGCCTTCGAAAACAAAGTATGGTGGGATTTAAAACGGTGGCGAGTGATTGCAGCAGAACAGTCCAATACCCGCTGGCGGGTGCTGATGCCATTCTATGCTGACAATGCAGGCAAATGGTTCTTCGATGCGCGGTATGATGAAAGAGGAAATACATTCACTTTCGATACCCGCTGGTATTACCAGGAACTGCCAGGGGCAGCAATTACAACCAGTACTAAGGTGGTGCAGAATTCAGGCTATTAATACACTAAAACTTTGACGACGATGAAAATTCAATATATAGTTTTGGCGCTGGGACTATTTTGTTCCTGCACGAAATATGATAATAAGGATAAGCCTTCCATGGTATTGAAAGGTTTGATCACGGACTCGATCACAGGCCAGGGGCTGCAAACCCAGGTGGGTGATAATGGCGTGCGGTTCAGGATGCTGGACCTGGGTTACTCTGCGAGTCCGACAGCATGGTATTTTACCGTGCAGCAGGATGGTACATACGAGTGTTCTATTATTCCTGCGGGCAAATATAATGTGACCCCTCTCGGGCCTTTCGTCCCTCTTGTACAGACCGACTCCAATGGGGACACTACGAAAAATGCGAGTGTGACGATTGATATAAATGGTACGATAACGCAGAATTTTACAGTAGTGCCTTTCCTTGAACTGGAATGGGTGGGAGATCCGGTGGTGAATGCGGATAATACCATTACAGTACAGTTCAAGGTTTCCCGGGGTACCACGCTGCCGGCGTACCAGCAGGATCTGGGGAATATTTACCTGTTTGTAAATTCTTCCAGTTATAATGTGGGTGATAATAATTATGATTCACGTTATACAGTGTCTGTGAGCAATCCGACTTCAAAGTTGGGGCAGACGATTACGGTAACGACGCCGGTGTTGCCTTATTCAAATGCGACATATTACCTGCGTGCGGGTGCGCGTATTAATTATAGTGTAGAGGGGGTGAACAGGTATAACTATAATGAACCGATAGCGGTGAAAGTACCGTAAGGTTCCCTTTGTGCGGATTCCACTTTTTAATGGCGACTGTGTTTGCTGTCTACAAGGCCACAGCCCATCAATCCAGGTTTGTTGCCGGCTATTGGAGGTTTTTCCTTTAGCCGGCGCAGACCCTTCAATTACAGGTCTCAACTTTTAATCATGAAGAAACCATTGCTTCTACTCTCCAGCCTTTGCCTTTCCCTATTGGCAAACGCCCAAAAAGGAGAAAAAACAGCCTTTCAGACCAGCAGTCCATGGCGGCCTGAAATAGACGTAAGATCGGACATCGCCATCGTATATGGCGCCGGCGACAGACATAACATGACCTTTGAACAACGGGTAAAATCATGGCGTGACCACGGGTACACCGTTCAATTCATGACAGGCATCGCCTGGGGATCTTACGATGATTACTTCCTTGGCAAATGGGATGGGAAAAACCATCTCGGTATTGGTCAGGTCATGCAGAATGGAGATACCATCTGGCATGGGCATAACATTCCCTATGTAGTACCGGAAAGCTCTTTTATTGATTACATGAAACGCGGTGTGGTCAAAAAGGTCATCGATGCGGGCATCACCGCCATCTACCTGGAAGAACCAGAATTCTGGGCACGTGCCGGCTATAGCCAGGTCTTCAAAGACGAATGGCAAAGTTATTACGGCTTTCCATGGCGGCCACAGCACGAGTCTCCGGAAAATACCTATTTGTCAAGTAAACTAAAATATCATTTATATTATAACGCGATTAAGGAAGTCTCTTCTTACGCTAAGGCCTATGGCAAAACAAAAGGCCTGAATGTGAAGGTATACATTCCCACGCACTCATTAGTCAATTACTCTTCCTGGAAGATCGTAAGCCCTGAAGCAAGTCTGGCGTCATTACCCGGCATTGACGGGTACATTGCACAGGTATGGACAGGTACCTCACGTGAACCCACTTTCTTTAATGGCGTAGAGAAAGAGCGGGTATTTGAAAATGCTTTTTTAGAATATGGCTCAGTTATTTCAATGACAGCACCTACCAACAGGAAGGTGTTCTTATTGACAGACCCCATCGAAGACTGGCCGCGTGACTGGAGTGATTACAAACGTAATTACCAGGCCACCTTTACAGCAAAGATCCTCTACCCGATGGTTGCTGATTACGAAGTGATGCCATGGCCGGAGCGTATCTATACCAGACCTTACAAGGTAGCGAATAGTGACAGCATGGTATTGATTCCTAAATACTATTCTACACAAATGCAGGTGATGGTCAATGCGCTGAATGATATGCCGCGCTCTGCCAATCGGGTGACTGGTGTAAATGGTATTGGCGTGCTGATGGGCAATTCCCTGATGTTCCAGCGTTTTCCTACACATAACGGCTTTGAAGATCCACAGTTTAGTAACTTCTATGGCCAGACATTACCCTTGCTGAAATTAGGGATACCCGTGCAAACGGTGCATATGGAAAACCTGTCTTTTGCTGCCAGCCTGAAAGATATTAAGGTGTTGGTGATGAGTTATTCCAATATGAAACCCATGAGTGCCGATGTACATAAATATATTGCTGAATGGGTAAAGAAGGGCGGTACACTGGTGTATTGTTCAAAAGATGATGATCCATACCAGTCAGTGATGGAGTGGTGGAATACGAAGGGGAATCACTATAAAACGCCTTCGGCGCATTTGTTTGGTTTGTTGGGGATTAAAGGGGATGCAGGTAAATCAAATGTTGGAAAAGGAAAGGTATATATCATAAAGGAGGATCCGAAAAACTTTGTGATGCAGGCGAATGGGGCGGATAATTATGTAGCTACGGTAAAAGAAGCCTTTGGTGGCAACTTACCCGTTAAAAATAACCTTTACCTGGAACGTGGTCCATACGATATTGTAGCTGTGATGGATGAGGTGGCAGATAAAACCCCTTATGTGATCAATGGACCTGTAATAGATCTTTTCGATCCTGCGTTACCAGTGTTGTCTCAGAAAACGGTAGAACCCGGCTCCCAGGCTTTCCTGTATAATGTAAATAGAGTGGCAGATAAGTCTAAACCAAAGGTATTGGCAGCTGCAGCAAGGATTTATGATGAGGTGGTGACAGCCCACAGTTATAGTTTCACGGCAAAGAGTCCCGTGAACACCATTAATGCAATGCGGGTGTTGCTGCCTGCGGCGCCTAAGGATGTGGTGATAGCTGGAAAGGATGTGACCCGGTCATGGGATGAAAGTTCTCATACCCTTTACCTTGGGTTTGATAATAGTCCGGATGGGGTAAAGGTGAATATTAAATGGTAGATGAGCAGTCCGCCAAATACCCGCTCCACGAAGGGTGTCTCTTTTTTGGGGCACCCTTTAATTTTTATTCTCCTTCAAAAAGCTAACATTTTTAGCAATTATTATTTACTTTGCGGCCTCATGTCACTTTACATCACATCACTTAATTCTGGTAGCAATGGAAATTGCTATTATGTAGGCAACGACCAGGAAGCCATTATGGTGGATGCCGGGCTCTCCTGCAGGGAGACTGAGCGGCGTATGCAGCGGTTGGGATTGAGTATGAAGAAGGTAAAGGCGCTTTTTATCTCTCACGAGCATACGGATCATATCAAAGGGATCACGATTCTTTCCAAAAAGTACAACCTACCTGTTTATATTACCCCGGCTACCCAACGTAGTGGTAACTTACCTTTGCAGGAGCAGCAGGTGATCCCTTTTTTGCCATATTCTCCCATCCAGATCGGCGGACTGAGCGTCACGGCATTTCCAAAATTCCATGATGCGGTGGAGCCACATTCTTTTATCATCTCTGGCAATGACATTAATATTGGTGTGTTTACTGATATAGGGGCTCCCTGCGAGCATTTAATAAAACATTTCCAGATTTGTCATGCGGCGTTCCTGGAGGCGAATTATGATGAGGTGATGTTGGAGAATGGAAGGTATCCTTTTCATTTAAAGAAGAGGATACGGGGTGGGCATGGGCATTTGTCGAATAAACAGGCGTTGGAGGTTTTTATAAAGCACCGGCCTCCGTTTATGACGCATTTGTTTCTTTCTCATTTATCTAAGGATAATAATGATCCGGAGGTGGTGTTGGAGTTGTTCCGGCCTCATGCCGGGGATATGCATGTAGCGGTGGCTTCCAGGTACCAGGAAACGCCGGTATATAATATAACTAATAATGGGAAGACGCTGCCGGTTACGTATACACAGTTGAGTATGTTTTAGTTATATGAATTGTTAGGATTGCTTAACCGATAAAAAGGCTTTTTCGGGCTATCACAGGTCATTCGTCTCCCAGGGGCGCCAGCCCAATAAAAAAGCCCTCTTCCTTGCTATCGCAGGCCATTTCCCTACACGAATCCTTTATTCCCCAGGGGCGCCAGCCCAATAAATAAG
>NZ_JBCNKH010000101.1:0-20664 GCF_039596135.1 Chitinophaga sp. | reverse complement strand
TGTTTGATCAGTAGTTCCTGGGTACGGGTTCTTTCGTGATGCACCAGTTTATTGCGGTAACTCAGTCCTGCAAGGAAGAACATAGCTTGCAGCAAGACTCCCACAATGATGAGCAGGGAAGGGGCAGACAGTTCGCCCAGGGCGCTGATCAATCCAAGTGGTCGTATCAGCATAAGGAAGGAACCAAAGCTGGCCATGTAAAAACAGAGTGACCCAAAGAGGAAAAACCGCACCAGTGGATGATGACGGGAACGCTTGGCCAGCGCTGCAAATACTGCCAGTAAGGGGAGGAGGGTGGCAAGATAGACGTAGCTGTAGATCATGCCTGGCACCTGGTACAATCCCCTGGCGATGCAGTAAAAACAAATAATAATAATCCCGCCAATGCAGGAGGCAAATATATTGAACAGCCTTTCCATAAGGGGAAACCGCTCCTGCAGATTGAGGAAAGACTTCCCGAAGGCCATGTACATGAGATAGAAACAGAATAGCAATGCCGGCACATCCCAGTAATATTTCAGCATGGGCCAGTTGTAAAACACCGATAGCTGATAGGGTTTACTATCCAGCCGCAAAGCAAAAAATAAGATCAGCCCCAGCATGTATGCTGCAAAGTACAGGTAGGAGCGATCCGGTAATTGTATATAGTTGATAACAGCAATGGTAAGGCACACAAGCAACATGCCCAGCAGCATAAAGATCATAGCTGCTTCCTTGC
The DNA here is from genome assembly GCF_039596135.1 of Chitinophaga sp. Taxonomy (GTDB): domain Bacteria; phylum Bacteroidota; class Bacteroidia; order Chitinophagales; family Chitinophagaceae; genus Chitinophaga. Next base: position 19,946 of record NZ_JBCNKH010000101.1, on the reverse strand, counting down.
GGAAGTGTGCCAGGGTAGCATTCCGGAAGTTATTGTATTGCATGGCATCATACAGTACCGGCATGAGTGGGTTCTCGTTAAAAAACTGGTTATTGATATGTAAGTAGAAAGTGCGCGTTTGCCCGGGTGGTACCATAACCGGAAAGGCATAATGTTCCCAGCGGCGGATGTCGTCTTTGTCCAGCATCATACCGGTCTGAACCAGCAATTGTAATTGCTGATCTTCCTGCACATACCAGTACATATGATCATGCCACCCTGCAAAGAGGGTAAGAACAGAATCTTCACTACCGGTATTTTTTACAGATAGGCGAAGCCAGCAATCGTGACCTTTTCCGTTATTCTTTTTTGAGTCGTGGAAAATGGATACGTTGTGCTTGAAATTAAAAATAGGTATCTGTTGTGGTGTTACCTGCTCCCCCAAATCATCCATGCTCAGCAACCAGGGCCGCAGATCCAAACCTGGAGGAAGATTATCAAAATCTGCTGCCAGTGTGTCTTTTGCTGTTAAACTGCCCAGTGCTATGTTGGAGTAACAAAACAACAGTAATAAGAAAAAAATCCGAATCACTGTTTAAGTATAAAATTTATAGACAACCATCAATAGCTTTCGCCAGTGCATGGTCTTTGTCGGTGACGATGCCCCCGGCATCGTGCGTGCTCAGGAAAATCTCCACCTTGTTATAGACATTATTCCAGTTGGGGTGATGATCCATTTTTTCAGCTATCAGTGCCACTTTTGTCATAAAAGAGAATGCTTCTTTAAAGTCTTTAAATGTAAAGGCACGATATAATTGATTGTTTTTCTCCTGCCACATAACAAAAAGATTTTAAACATGAAACAATTGAACTGTTCATGCAATAGTGTGATTCGGTGAGGAAAACCGGTAATTTCCGGTTAAAAGATGAGGTTCATCTTGTTTTCGAGCTTTCTAATATCCAATAAAGATACTAATTGTACCGGCTCTACATGACGTAATTGTCCGATTAATTTTTTGACATCCTGCTGCTGGTAGTAATCTCCTTTAATAAGCCAGAGATAATCTACATTTTTCAGCTCGGGGAGCAGGAATTCTGCCTGGCAGTGATTGTTGTAAAAATAATGTGCTGCCGATTTGGTCGGTTCTTCAAATTCGAACACGCTGAAGTAGAACGACCGCTGGTTTTTAGTCAGGTTGATCTCCAGGGAGTTGTTTACCCTGAAGTCATAGTGCAGATCCCGATTTACCTGCCAGCACACCTGATAATCCCGCGCAGAAGACACGATGCCAATCAGTTGGGTCGACTCAAAGAAGTCTTCCACTAATTGGTCCTGATCCAGTTTTAGTTTGAGTACTGACATGCTAGTAGGTTGACTAGTAGAAGGTTGATGTTCAACAGCGTCTCTCATTGTAATTATAACCATTTTTCCCGGCGGACGCCAATGTACACCTTTTAAGGTTACGGATTTGTCACACTTACCGGGCACTTTCCGTGCCAAGAACAGAAAAAGGCTGTCGGGGTCAGCCTTTTTCTTTATTATTTAACTTCCGGGCAGCGAGCAGATCGGTTCTGCGGGGTTCCGGAACTTTTTCGTAATCGTATGGACAGTGTTTGCAGCCATTGCCACAGCAGTATCCTCTTTTCAGGAGAAAGGTGGCTGTAAGCACTACATACCCGTCTTCATTATAGTAAAAATCAATTCCCTCCTTCAACTGGGGCTGCATCAGACGGTAATTTTATAGACTTCCAGTCCATTGGTTGTTCCGGCAGTCTGAATTTGAGATAGCGGATGGTCCTGCCGTTCTCAAGGTGCATTTTTTCGTAATATGTCTGAATTTGTAAAAGGGCAGGTACTTCTGGTAAACCGTAAATATCGGGAATATCTTCTATTAAAGCACAGCCGCTATATTCGATCACTTCCTGGGTAAAGGCGTACAGCTCCGGGGAGTCTGTTTTCAGGTTGATGGTACCGCCTGGGGCCAGTAGTGGTTGATATAGTTGTAAAAACTTAGGATGGGTCAGTCTTTTCTTTGATTTGGACTGACGGAGGAATGGATCGGGGAAAGTGATCCAGATTTCACTGATTTCTCCGGGTGCGAAATAGTTGTTGAGTTTATCGATTTGTGTACGGAGAAAGGCGGCGTTATTGATATTTTCGTCAATAGCGGTTTTGGCTCCTCTCCAGATGCGGTTACCTTTCAGGTCTACGCCCAGGAAATTCCTTTCGGGGAAGCGTCTGGCGAGCCCGATTGTATAATCTCCCTTGCCACAGGCGAGTTCCAGTGTAAGGGGATTGGTATTCTTATAGAATGACTGCCATTGGCCCGGCATGCCTTCCGGGTAGATCAGTACATTCGGGAATGTCTCAATTTCTGCGAAACGTTGTAATTTTTTTTGTCCCATTTGGGTGCAAAAATAAGAGAATAACTGCATCTGCCTTCGGCAGAAGATGTAAAAAGGAAGGAAAGGCCTGCGGCCGGCGACTAAAGAGAAATAAGAAAATAACTGCATCTGCCTTCGGCAGAAAGATATAAAAGGGGGGTGAATGAATTAGAGGGAATGGTCAGTGGCCGGTAACCGGCGGTTCAAGGCAGGAAATGCCTAAAAACAAAAAAGCTGTCCCGCGTGAACGGAACAGCTTTAAACCAAGGCTGTAGGGGAAGGATTCGAACCTCCACGGGGCAGTTAGCCGCAGCACAAATAAGATTAGTGGTCAACCCATTATGCTGTGTTTATCCTGGACTCCCCACCCCCGAGACAAGAGGGCATGTCTGCCAAATTTCATCACCCCACAATATTTAAGAACTTCTCATTCCTTTTTCTCAATTCCGGCCCCGTTTTTTTGACGCCGGCATTGTTTTGAATGATTATTATGATGCAAATCTAAAGACATAACGGTTTTCTTGCAAATTTTTTAAGAAAAATTTTTGAAAATTCGATATTTTTCAAATATTTGCATGTAATTTTAATGCATTCAAAAACAAATTGTAAAAATGAGCCACAATTTGAATATTGACAAACTCGATTTGCAGATCATCAGTGAAATGATGCATAATGCAGAAATCTCTTACGCTGACCTCGGGAAGAAGCTTTTCGTTTCCGGTGGCACGATCCACGTTAGAATGAAGAAACTACAAGAGCTGGGTATCGTTAAAGGTACGAAATTACACGTAGATTTAAAAATGATCGGCTACGACGTAATTGCCTTTATCGGTATTTACCTTGAAAAAAGCTCCATGTACGATACTGTGGCCAAAGAACTGCGTAAGATACCTGAGATGGTACGCCTGAACTATACAACGGGTAGCTACAGCATGTTCGCAGAGATTATTTGCAAAGACATTACACAACTTCGCCGTATACTCCATGATGAATTACAGAAGATCAAAGGAATCGAACGCACCGAAACATTGATATCCCTGGAAGAGAGCTTTTACAGAACCATCAACGTTGTGGAATAGGCTACCCCATGATATTTTCCCCTTCCCCTCAGCCTTCAATGGCAGGGGAGGGGGCTTCTAACTTTCATATACATACTTATGGTTACAACAGAAATTACTGACAAGATCAGGCGTCTTGAAGAGAAGTATGCTGCTATGGGCCAGGACCTGTCTTCTTATCTGGATGGGCTGCTCTATGCAGATTACCTCACCTATTGGGATTATATCCAGCTGGATGTACTGCTCAACCTCCAGCATCCCAGAACTCCTATCCCTGATGAGAACATCTTTATCATTTATCACCAGATCACCGAGCTGTATTTCAAACTCGCGCTCCAGGCCATTGAGCAAATCAGCTTTGCGCAGGAACTGACGGTGACTGGCTTCCAGACTCAGCTCAAAAGGATCAACAATTACTTCCGTAACCTGATCAACTCTTTTGAGATTATGGTGGATGGTATGGACAAAGACCAGTTCCTGCAGTTTCGTATGGCCCTGTTGCCAGCTTCCGGCTTCCAGAGTGGCCAATTCAGGAAAATAGAGATCTGCTCTACAGACCTCGTGAACCTGGTCTATCAATCACAGCGCCCGGGGCTCCAGGGGGCTGAACTGGATCAGGTACTGGAACAAATTTACTGGCGCAGTGGGGCTACTGAATTGTCTACCGGCAAGAAAACCCTTACTCTCAGGCAGTTTGAATTGAAATATATGGGCGAATTCCTGCAGTTGGCCACCCGCTATAAGGATAATAATATACAGGCAAGGTATCGCCGGTTATCCCCGGCGGACCAGCAGGCGCTTATACCTCTTTTGAAGGAGTATGATACTAATATCAATGTACGCTGGCCACTCATGCATTATAAATCAGCGGTGCGCTACCTGAACCGTAAGCCGGAGGATATAGCCGCTACTGGTGGCACCAACTGGCAGAAATACCTGCCACCCCGCAATAAACGGATTGTTTTCTTCCCTGAATTATGGACAGAAGAAGAACTGGACAACTGGGGCAAGGAATTATAAAAAAGCCGCAATTTCAAATTGCGGCTTTTTTATTATCGTGCCAGATAACCGCCATCCACCGGATAATAAGATCCGGTTACAAACGAAGCGACCGGGCTGCTCAGGAACAGCACCAGTTCTGCAACCTCTTCCGGTTCTCCTAACCGGCCCACAGGGTGCAAAGCCGCCAGCGAGTCGATGGCTTCCTGCGTCATATTCTTTCCTAACAGCGGGGTGTGAATGAAAGCCGGGCCTACGGCATTGACACGAATATTTTGCTGTGCATACTCGATCGCAGCATTTTGTGTCAGACCTACTACACCATGTTTAGCGGCTACATAAGCAGCTGACTGGGCGAAACCTACAGCACCCAGGATGGAAGAAATGTTCACAATCGCGCCACCGCCATTTTCCAGCATGGCCTGTATCTGCGATCGCATACCATAAAATACCCCATTCAGGTTCACACCAATCACTTTTTCCCATTCAGCAATGTCATATTCACCTACCGGTGCGGCTTTGCCTCCAATTCCTGCATTGTTGCAGGCAATGTCCAGCTTACCATAATGAGATTTAATCTGTTTGATCAGGTCGTCCCATTGCTCCGCATTGCCTGCATCTGCCTGAATAAATATCGCGTCTCCGCCATTCTTTTTGATGGTATCCACTACTTCATTCCCACCCGTTTCATTTAAATCCGAAACGACAACTTTAGCACCTTCCCGGGCATAAACGATTGCGATTGCTTTGCCAATGCCTGATCCTGCGCCTGTTACAAGCGCAACTTTGTTGTTCAGAGCTCCCATAAAATATAATTTTTGAAGAATACCTGTTGTAACAACAGATTGAAGGGGCCGGATGTTGAATTTGGGAGATATTTAACATTTGATTGGCAGAAGCCGGTATTTCTATAGAAAAAGTTAAACTAATTTTCCACGAAGCTCCCAGCTATCGTACAATTAAACTATTTTTCATAAGTTTGCATAGAACGGTTTGCTTTCACATGAAAAAAGCCATCCCGGCTTTAGCCAGAGCCCAGGGTACAAAAATGAAAAATTTTCTCCTTTAGCACTTTTGCATTTGTGAATGCGCAAAGCACAAACTTACCTTTCAAGCAAGACTATAATAGTATTTTTTAAATTGTGATATGGAATACAATACCACCCGTAACCATTTGATTATGAAGGAGTACGGACGTAACATCCAAAAGATGATAGAGTACGTCCTGAGCATAGAAGACCCTCATCACCGTCAGAGCAACGCAATGGCGCTTATTGAATTGATGGGTACGCTCAATCCCCACCTCCGCAATGTAGAAGACTTCCGACACAAGTTATGGGATCACCTGTTTCTCATCTCCGATTTCAGATTAGATGTAGAATCACCTTACCCCATTCCTACACGCGAAACCCTGAGAGCAAAGCCAGAAAGGCTGCCTTATCCTAAAAAGTATCCCCGCAACCGGCACTTCGGTAAAAATCTGGAGATGGTCATTGATAAGGCCATCAGTGAAGAGAATCCCGAGAAGAAGGAAGGGTTTACACAATGTATTGGCAACTACATGAAACTGGCCTATAGCAACTGGCATAAGGAAAGCGTACATGACGATGCGATTAAAGCCGAACTCACCGGCATTACCAATGGTCAACTGGAGTTCCATCCAGGTTTCAATACTACGGCTCACGCGAGCGCAGTAATTGCCGCAACAAGTCCAAACTTTAATACCAATGCTGAGTTTGTTCGTACTTCCAGCAATAGCGGTGGCGGCAGCAACAAGAAACGCAACAATTTCCAGCAGCAGAATAATTTCAAAGGCGGAAAAACTAAAAACAACAACAAAAACAAAAATTATAAAAACAGGAACAAGTGAGTAGTGCTTTTGAAGTAAGAGGTGGCAACCGCCTTAAAGGGGAAATTGTACCCCAGGGTGCCAAAAACGAAGCTTTACAGATTGTCAGTGCTGTTTTACTAACTCCCGAAAAGGTGACTATCAGCAATATCCCGGACATCCTGGATGTAAACCTGCTGATAGAGCTGCTGGGTGATATGGGAGTAAAAATTAACAGGATCAGCCGTGACACTTGTGAATTTCAGGCTGATCAGATCAACCTTCCTTATCTGGAAAGTGCAGAATTCAAAAAGAAATCAGGACGACTGAGAGGTTCTGTGATGATAGCCGGCCCGCTACTGGCCCGCTTTGGCAAAGCCTACATCCCTAAGCCTGGAGGTGACAAAATAGGTCGCCGCCGCCTCGATACCCATATCATTGGGTTCGAAAAACTGGGTGCTCAGTTCGTATACGATAATGATGATAACTACTTCAGACTCGAAGCCGGCGATGGTGGCCTGAAAGGTACCTACATGCTGCTGGACGAACCCTCAGTAACAGGTACAGCCAATATCGTAATGGCGGCTGTGATGGCAAATGGTACAACCACCATTTACAATGCTGCCTGTGAACCTTACCTGCAGCAGCTCTCTAAAATGCTGAACAGCATGGGGGCTAAGATCAGTGGGGTAGGGTCCAACCTCCTCACTATCGAAGGCGTATCTTCACTCAAAGGCTGCAGCCATCGTATGCTGCCAGATATGATTGAGATTGGGTCTTTCATAGGTCTGGCTGCAATGACGCAGAGTGAAATTACTATCAAAGGTGCCGGTGTGCAGCACCTGGGTATCATTCCTGAAAAGTTTCGGCAGCTGGGCATTCAGCTGGACATTCAGGGCGATGATATCCATATTCCTGCCCAGGACAAGTATGAAATCCAGACTTTCCTGGATGGGTCTATCCTCACTATCTCTGACCATCCATGGCCAGGCTTTACGCCAGACCTGCTGAGTATCGTACTCGTGGTGGCCACCCAGGCAGTAGGTAGTGTGATGATTCACCAGAAGATGTTTGAAAGCCGCTTGTTCTTCGTGGATAAACTGATCGATATGGGTGCACAGATCGTACTGTGCGATCCTCACCGTGCAGTGGTGATAGGCCTGGGCCGTCAGCACAAACTGAGAGGTATATCTATGTCTTCACCTGATATCAGGGCGGGGGTATCACTGCTCATTGCAGCACTGAGTGCTGAGGGCAAGAGTACCATCCAGAACATTGAGCAGATTGATCGCGGATATCAGTACATTGATGAGCGCCTGCGCAAGCTGGGTGCAGATATCAAGAGAGTGTAAGTACAAATAGCTGTACGCGGAATATTTATAAGCCATAAGCTACAAGAGACCAACTCCTGCTGCTTATGGCTTAATTTTAATCAGGAAACTATATTATGGCCAATAAGATCATCATTATCACTGCCCCTTCCGGAGCAGGAAAAACCACCATCGTTAAGCAATTGCTGGCAGAGATGCCAGAGCTGGCATTTTCCATTTCTGCCACTACACGTACAGCGAGAGAGAATGAAGTGAATGGAAAAGATTATTATTTCCTGACACAGGAAGATTTTCATGAAAAGATAGAGGCACATGCATTTGCCGAGTATGAAATGGTGTATGCCGGTAAGTATTATGGTACACTCAAGTCAGAGCTGGAACGCATCTGGCAGAATGGACAGACACCAATGGTAGATATAGATGTAAAGGGTGCGCTGAGTATCAAGGAACATTACCAGGAGTCAGCGTTGACTATCTTTATTCAGCCTCCTACGCTCGATGCCCTCCGGGTTCGCCTGAGTGAGCGTGGTACTGAAACCCAGGCTTCGCTGGAAGAAAGAATGGGGAAAGCCCGTTATGAGCTGTCATTCTCTCACCAGTTTGATGAAATTGTGATCAATGATAAGTTACCAGTCGCCTACGCAGAAGTAAAGGCGTTGGTAGCTGCCTTTTTAAAATAATTACATTGTTGGGGGCCTCACAGGCCCCTTTCCCAAATTATCTGCACACTATTTGCAGTCAGGAAATTCTTTATTTTTGTTACATATGGATACTTATACACTCCCGATACTGGCATTCCTGGTATTGCTGGCAGGTTTCTTCGCCGGGCTGGAAACGGCCTTCGCCAATGTGAACAAACTAAGCATTGAGCTCAAGAAGAAGCAAGGACGCGCTACCGGAAAAATCCTCGCCAGTTTTAATGATAACCCCTCCCGTTTCCTGGCTACCAGCCTGCTGGGCCTTACGATTACTATCGTTATCTATGGCATCCTGTTCGCCGGATTCTTTCAGCCCCTCTGGAACAAAGTGCTCTCCCCACAGGAAAGTACCAGCTATCAGCCCCTGTTGTTATTAATGGAAGTGCTGCTGGCGACCCTGATATTACTTACATTCGGCTTTTTCCTGCCCCGTGCCATATTTCGCTCCCGGCCGGAAGGGCTGCTCAGTTTCTTTGCTCTGCCTATATCAGTGATTTCAAAACCACTGTTTGTAGTAGGTAGTTTGCTCGTATCTGTATCCGAATGGATCCTGAAGTATCTTTTTAACGTCAGAATTATAGAAACAGCCACCTCTTTCCCCCGGGTAGATGTGGAACATTTTATACGCCAGTCGCAACAACATGTGACCGAAAACCAGGAGCTGAATACAGAATTATTCGAAAACGCCCTGTCCCTCGCACATGTCAAGATACGCGGTTGCCTCATTCCCCGCAAGGAAATAGAAGCCCTGGAAATAAACAGTCCTATTGGACAGGCCCAGCGCAAGTTTATGGACACCAAGCTGTCCAAGATCATCATTTACGAAAATACTATCGACAATATACTGGGCTATATTCACCAGCTGGATATGTTCAAAGGCCCAACTGATATACAGGCCATCCTGCACCCGATCCTGGCGGTGCCAGAGACAATGAGTGCCATCGACCTGCTCGGCAAGTTCAATAAAGAACGTAAAAGCATTGCCTGGGTGGTAGACGAATTTGGAGGCACAGCAGGTATTGTGACCATCGAAGACGTACTGGAGGAAATATTCGGAGAGATCAAGGATGAACACGATGAGGAAGAATTTGTAGACAAACAGATCGCTGAAAAAGAATATATTTTCTCTGGTCGCCTGGAACTCGACTATCTTAACGAGAAATATGGTTTTGAATTTCCTGAAGACGAAAGCGAAACCCTGTCAGGTTATATCATCAATCATCACGAGACGATTCCGCGTCAGAAAGAACGCATTATTATCAACGATTATGAGTTCGAAATAATAAATGTGACTGAGACACGCATCGAAATGATTAAGATGAAAGTACTCGGTTAAGTAAAGAGCCTCATGTAGTTATCCACATCTGGATAAAATGACGGCTTTTTTTAAAAGAAACTTCATTTTTAGTTGCTTATTTGTCAGGTATTTAGGAGAACTTACTAGTTTTTTGTAAAATAAAAGAAATCAGGTGTTGATATTGTGATATTTTTTTTAATATATTTGCATAGTCATTAAGCATCTGACCTGCTAAAACGATTTAAAAAAAAGTAGTAGGGAATTAACACGGATTTTATACATTTGCTACAGATGATGTAACACAATGATTTGATTTTTGTTAAAAGGATGTAAAAAAAATTGTTACAACATTGATAATAACATAATTCTTTACTATTTTTGTAATAGAAATTTAAAAGTGACCAGAAACACGGACTATTTTGAAAGCTTGCCATCAATCAAATAGAAAGTGACACTGGAAACTAAAGACATTCTCGAATTCAACTTTTTTGGGGTTAACAAACAATGGATGAAAGGCCGGCTCTTGATTCTTCTCGGGCTGGCTCTCTTTTTTAAAGCACCTGTTCTACTGCTAAATCGTTAACCTAATATCAACTTCCTTGCCAGTATATACCGTGCCACTTTACACTACCGCATTTAAATCACATTAAAACCACCTGCATTACTCTGTTTTCTTCCAGGCAACAGCTATATTTGTGCTCCTTAGGAAATAATGTTTAACTCAGCCTGACAACAGATATGTTCAAAAGAATATTTGCAAATAACAACGAGAAAGCGGAGATGACTTTCTTTGACCACCTGGAAGAACTACGAGGGCATCTGTTTCGCGCTGCTGTGGCAATTGTGGTTTTTGGTATCATCGGTTGGGTTTACACAAATGAAATATTGGATAAAATCGTTTTTGGACCTACCAACAAAGATTTCCCTACCTATGTCGCACTGTGCAAAATAAGTCACGCAACCGGGCTTGGAGATAAGCTCTGCATGACCCCTGTAGACATCGTATTTCAGAACCATATTCTGACCGGCCAGATCATGCTCCAGTTCAAGCTGGCATTTATTGTCGGCCTTGTTTTGGGCTTCCCTTATATATTCTGGGAATTCTGGCGCTTTGTAAAACCGGCGCTGAAACCCAAAGAAGTGAAAGGAGCAAGAGGTATTATATTCTGGGTATCCTTCCAGTTCTTTTTAGGGATTGCCTTTAGTTATTTCCTGATGGCGCCGTTTACTATCAACTTTCTGGCGGGTTATACCGTGACGACAAAAGCAGTCAACCAGTTTTTCATCGACGATTATTTCGACCTCATGACCCAGATCGTAATTGGTATGGGGGTATTATTTGAGTTGCCTGTACTCATTTTCTTCCTCACGAAGATTGGTTTGATTACACCTGCTTTCCTGCGTACATACCGTCGGCATGCGGTCGTGATAATACTTGTACTGGCAGCAGTAATCACTCCTCCTGACGTAATAGACCAAATGATCGTATTTACTCCTTTATATTTGCTGTATGAAATCAGTATCTATATATCTGCTAGAGCACTGAAAGGGATGGAGGATAAAGAAAAAGAACCGGAAATAGAAGAGTGGTCCTGATAAAGGGTAACAGTTTCACTGTTTAAAAGTTATTTTATGTCACAACAAACAACATTCAATTTGTCTTTGCCGATAGCTATCGGCTCTGACCACGCTGGCTTCGATTATAAGGAAGAGATTATTTCATACCTGGAAGCGAAAGGTTTACAGGTAAAGGATGTAGGTGCATTCTCAAGTGAATCGGCCGATTATCCTGACTTCGCTCATCCGGTAGCAACACTGGTAGAAAGAGAGCAGGCAGCGTTTGGAATACTCGTGTGTGGTAGTGGTAACGGCGTAGCAATTACAGCTAATAAACACCAGGGTATCCGGGCAGCGATCTGCTGGGGTGAGGAACTGTCCCGCCTGTCCCGCTGTCATAACAATGCGAATGTGTTGTGCGTACCTGCCCGCTTTGTAGATGATGCAGTGGCAAAACAAATGGTAGACGTGTTTATCAACACCCCATTCGAAGGAGGCAGACATGAAAACAGAGTAAGAAAAATCGCCTGTTTATAACAATAGGCCACTTTATAAAAAAGGGAAGGGGTTGCAACTTGCAACCCCTTCCCTTTTTTTATGCGTCTTCATTGCAATCGAAGGCAAAAAGTAATATCCCAAAAACGTAAATAACACACTCATTTTGAGTACATAATTATTTTGGCAATAATAAAATGTTTTGTTAAATTGTGTTAAGAGTCAGTCAGTTGAGTGTCATTTTATATTAGAATCCAATCTGTACAAAGCGTGCTTTAGTAAATACCTACGACTATTTTATATTATCCAAAAAAGCATTGTCACACGTCCCCGGTATTTAACATTGCACAGGAGTTATTTTTTAGACAAGAGAATTGCAAACCAAAACCCCCATCATTAGTAACCAGTAAAATTTTACCACCATGGAAACACCTGCTACTACTACCGTACGCTGGCGCCCAAGTTCTGTTATTCGTCGTAATAGCGCAACGACGTCAATTGTGAAACATCGGGATACATGATCTGAATAGAATGTGATGCGACCCCCATCCGGATTTAGAGCAAGCAGCGATATTCACTTTATCCCGTACTGTGGTAAATATTTGTTTTCCTTCAATCCGGTTTATCAGCTGAAACAATATTTTTTTCAGATGCTTAAACTTCACCAATATGTCTTCGACAGAATTTAATGCACTTTTACTCGGAAACGCCGATTTCCTGAGACCGTATGCTGTAACCCTCACTAAAGATGCCGAATCAGCAAAAGACCTCTACCAGGAAACGCTTTTCCGCGCACTCGCCAATCGCGATAAATACCTGGCAGGTACCAATATCCGCGCCTGGCTCTACACCATTATGCGCAATATTTTTATCAACAATTATCGCCGTGGCAACAGGCAGTTTCGCCTGCTCGACAATTCTGCCGGCGAGTTCCTCATGCACCAGCAGATTCCGACTATTGGCAATGCTGCCGAAACGAATCTCCGCATCAAGGATGTACACTCTGCAGTTTACAACCTGCCTGTGATATTCAAGCAACCTTTCATGCTTTATTTCGAGGGTTATAAGTACTACGAAATTGCAGCCATGCTCAATGAACCGCTGGGTACTGTAAAAAGCCGCATCCACTTTGCCAGGAAAATGCTGAAGTCAAGGATCGTACGCTTCTAATATTTTTATTACATAAAATGAGGACAATTCGTTATCGCAGATTATATCATCTGCAGTGACATTATTTCTCTTTACCTTAACAATATAAAATACCCTAAAACCTCCATCCCGCCTCACTTTCCACATTCAGCGATGGGTACATGAATTTAATTCGTACTTTTACGGCTTCCCTTTAAATTTTTATCCATCAGTTCCTGATGGTAATGTGGATTTTTAATATACATAATGAAGGCAAATTACTTAGACGAACTGAATGAGCGGCAGCGCGAAGCAGTTGAGCATATCAAAGGCCCGCTGATGATCGTAGCGGGTGCCGGTTCCGGTAAGACGAAAGTACTTACCACCCGTATCGCCCACCTGCTCCGCAACGGTGTAGATGCTTTTAATATTCTCTCATTGACCTTTACCAACAAGGCCGCCAAAGAGATGAAAGAACGTGTGGAAAAAATCCTCGGCGGTACCGAAGCCCGGAACCTCTACATTGGTACCTTCCACTCCGTGTTTGCCCGCTTGTTAAGGGCCGAAGCGCATCGCCTCGGTTATCCCAACGACTTTACCATTTATGATTCCGACGATGCGAAAAGCGTGCTCAAGACTATCATTAACGAGCAGAACCTGGATGATAAACATTATAAACCTAACATGGTCTATAACCGTATATCCTCCGCCAAAAACAGCCTTGTAGGCCCTGAAGAATACCAGCACGATTACGCCATTCAGCAGGAAGATATGAGGGCAAACCGCCCCATGACCGGCAAGCTGTATGAAATGTACGCCAAACGCTGCTTCAAAAACGGCGCTATGGACTTTGATGACCTGCTCTTCAAAATGTACCAGCTCCTGAAGAACTTCCCCGAAGTACTGCACAAATACCAGCACAAGTTCAAATACATCATGATCGATGAGTACCAGGATACCAACCCTGCCCAGTACGAAATCATCAAACTGCTGGGTGCTGCACATGAAAATATCTGTGTGGTGGGCGACGATGCGCAAAGTATCTACTCATTCCGCGGTGCTACCATCCAGAACATTCTCCAGTTCGAGAAGGATTACACCGATGCCAGGGTGGTTAAACTGGAACAGAACTACCGTAGTACCAAATCTATTCTCCAGGTTGCCAACGATGTGATTGCCAATAACAAGGGGCAGATCGAAAAGAACCTGTGGACAGACAATCCGAATGGTGAAAAGATAAAACTGGTGCGCACCATGACCGACAATGAAGAAGGTAAATTTGTAGCCGAAACCATTGCCGAGCAGAAACTGCGTAACCACTACGCGAACAGGGACTTCGCAATCCTGTACCGTACCAATGCACAAAGCCGTGCATTTGAAGAAAACCTGCGCCGCAAAGCGATACCTTACCGCATCTATGGTGGTATCTCTTTCTACCAGCGCAAGGAAATTAAAGACTTCGTGGCTTACCTTCGGATCGTGATGAACCCGGCTGATGAAGAAAGCCTGAAACGTATCATCAACTACCCCGTTCGCGGTATTGGTAAAACCACTATCGAAAAAGCCGTGATCTACAGCAATGACCACAACATCACCTTCTGGAACGTGCTGGAAAGAGCACAGGAATTCGGATTCAAAGGTGGTACGCTGGAAGCCATTGAAAACTTCGTGACCATGATCCGTAGTTTCCAGGCTATGCTGGGTAAACACAATGCTTACGACATCGCCGTACAGGTGGGTAAGTCAACCAACATTGTCAAAGAACTCTTCAACGATAAAACCACTGAAGGCCTCGCCCGCTACGAAAACATCCAGGAGCTTCTGAACTCCGTGAAGGAATTCACTGAAACACCTACCGAAGACGGGGAGCTGCTGGAAAAATCACTGGGTACCTACCTGCAGCAAATCACCCTGCTCACCGATGCCGACAAAGGCAACGATGAAGAGAGTGATGTAGTGCGCCTCATGACCATCCACGCGGCAAAAGGCCTGGAATTCCCTGTGGTATTCAGCGTAGGCCTGGAAGAAAACCTCTTCCCAAGTTCCCTCTCTATCAATTCAAGAGAGGAACTGGAAGAAGAGCGCCGTCTCTTCTATGTGGTAATTACCCGCGCCAAATCCAGGCTGTTTCTCACTTATGCTAACAGCCGTTACCGCTTCGGTCAGCTGGTCAACAATGAATCCAGCCGTTTCCTCGAGGAAATGCCGGAGCAGTACATTGACCGTAGCTATGCAGGTGGTGGCTCCGTAGGAGGCAGAAGCCCGCTCAACAATGGCGGTGGCCTATGGGGTAATGGCGGTGGTAGCAATATGTTCGACCGTATGCAAAAGAAAACGCCGGGTAGCCAGTCTTCCCAGCCTGTTGCCGGTCCACGCCCTGCACCAAAACCAGTTGCCAGCGCTGCTGCCAGCACCCATGTACCTACCGCCGGTTTTACACCAGACGATCCGGCTACAATGGAAGCCGGGATGGATGTAGAACACCAGAAATTCGGGTTTGGTACCATTCTCAGTATGGAGGGAGCACCCAACAATCGTATCGCAACCGTAGTATTCCCTAAGGGCGGCGGTGAGAAAAAGATCATGCTGAACTACGCGCGATTGATGATCGTTAAGAAATAATGCAGACTTCTATTCTCTTAAAATTACGTCATTACTGTGCTTACCAGGAACGCAGTCACAGCGAGGTGAAAACCAAAAGCCTTGAGCTGGGGCTGCGTGATAATGAGATTGAGGAAGCCATTGCAGCATTGATTGCCGACAACTTCCTGAACGAAGAACGATTTGCCCGTGCCTATGCCGGCGGTAAATTCCGCTCACAGAAATGGGGACGCAAAAAGATCCTGGCAGGTCTCAGGCAACATCAGGTATCCGCTTACTGCATCAAAAAAGGCATGGAAGAAATTGATGACGATGACTATATGATTGTGTTGCAGTCGCTGGTGGAAAAGAAATATGCCTCTCTGAAAGGAGAACAATACCCGAAACGACAGTACAAGACTACTCAGTACCTGTTACAAAAAGGGTATGAACCTGACCTGGTAAGCGAGGCACTTAGACAAATTGCAAAAGACGGGCTATAATTTTAAAAGTTTTTAGCCGAAGTCATCGTAATTTTATGCAATTAGAAACCGATAATTTATGTCAGATCTGAAAGTAACGCTTGTACAGACGAAATTGCATTGGGAAAACATTGATGCGAACCTGAACATGTTCAATGAAAAGATTAATAGCATCAAGGAAAGAACCGAAGTAGTGATCCTTCCTGAAATGTTCAGCACAGGCTTCAGCATGCAGCCTGAAAAGCTGGCTGAAAAAATGGATGGTAAGGCAGTGCAATGGATGGCTAAAAAAGCAGCAGAAAAAAACATCATTATCGGCGGAAGCCTGATCATTGAGGAAGACGGTGAATACTACAACCGCTTCATATGGATGCAGCCAAACGGTGTGGCGGGTGCTTACGACAAACGTCACCGTTTTGCCTATGCCGGCGAAGATAAACACTATGCAGCCGGCGATACCCGCCTGATTGCTTCTGTAAAAGGCTGGAAAATATGCCTCACCATCTGCTACGACCTTCGTTTCCCCGTATGGCAGCGTAACCAGATCAGTGCTGATACCAACGCTCCTGCATACGACCTCCTCATCAACGTAGCTAACTGGCCTGAGCGCCGTAGCACCGCCTGGAAAACACTGATTCAGGCACGGGCCATCGAAAACCAGGTATATGCTATCGGTGTGAACAGGGTAGGTGACGATGGAAATGGCATCTACCACAGTGGCGACAGCAGCCTCATCGACCCGCTGGGTGAAATCCTCTACAGGAAGAGTCATGACGAAGATATTTTTACTACCACACTTGAGCGCGCCAAACTGGACGAAATAAGGAAGAATATTCCTTTCCTCAGGGATGCTGATAAATTTCAGTTATTTTAATGTTACAAGCCATTCATCATATTGCAGTGATCTGCTCTGACTATGAGCGGAGTAAGCAGTTCTATACAGAGATTCTCGGATTGGAAATCATCAGGGAAGTATACCGGCTGGAACGGAAATCGTACAAGCTGGATCTTGCATTGAACGGGCAGTATGTGATCGAACTATTTTCATTTCCCGATCCCCCGCCCCGGCCATCCCGGCCGGAGGCGAGCGGCCTGCGTCACCTGGCATTTGCCGTGTCGGATATCGACCAGGCAGTAGCTCACCTGAAGACCCATGCTGTCATCACTGAGCCTGTCCGCATTGACCCATATACCGGAAAGAGATTTACATTTTTTACCGATCCGGATGGGTTACCACTGGAGCTGTATGAACAGTGAGCCCGGCGGATCATAAAATATAACCCATGCTGAATGCATATAGCCATTGCAGGATCTTTACCGGGGATAACTGGCTGGAAGACCATGTAGTACTTTCGGAAAACGGTAGAATCACTGATATTGTATCCCAAAAAGCAATTCCCGCCCATGCGACAATCCACGACCTGAATGGCGCTGACCTGGTACCCGCATTCATTGATTTACAGATTTATGGCGGCAATGAGCGCTATTTTCCCGCCCTGCCCGATGTGGAATCCATCAAAGCAACGTATGAATATTGCAAAGCCGGTGGTGCGGCTTACTTCATGATCACTATTCCCACACATTCCCCTGAAACTATTTTACAATCTATCGCTGCCGTAAGGGAGTATTGGGCACAGGGAGGTGCAGGATGCCTGGGCTTACACCTGGAAGGCCCTTATATTAGTCCTGAAAAGAATGGGGCACATATACCCCAATACATCAAAGTTCCTACCTCCGACGATATTGACTGGGTACTGGCCCATGGCACAGGCATCGTAAAGATGATGACCGTGGCACCTGAGCGTTGTGACCCTGCGCTCATCACCCGCCTGCAGGAAGCAGGGGTGCTGGTGTCTGCAGGTCATAGCAATGGTACCTACCAACAGCTTTACCAGTCATTTGAAAATGGTATTACCACCTGTACCCATCTCTTTAATGCGATGTCTCAATTGCAAAGCAGGGCACCAGGTATGGTAGGCGCTATCTATGATCATCCCCGTGTACATGCAAGCATAGTAGCCGATGGTATCCATGTAGACTTCAATACCATCCGCATCAGCAAAAAGATTATGGCCAACCGTTTATTCCTGATCACTGATGCCGTAGCAGCCAGCAATGGACAGGATTATGCATTTCATTGGAATCCGGTAAGTGGTCGTTATGAAGATGCGAATGGCATCTTATCCGGTTCTGCACTCACCATGCTGGATGCTGTACAAAACTGTATTGCACAGGTAGGTATTGCCCCGGAAGAGGCTTTGCGTATGGCAGGGGCTTATCCGGCGTTAGTAGCAGGGCTCTCCCACGAGCTGGGTCGCATTGCCCCCGGGTTCCGCACAGCCATGCTGGCACTGGATGAAAGCTGGGCCATCCAGCAACTTATCTTATCTTAGCGGTTTCAACCAGTAAATTCATGGGCATTCTACGCTACTTCACCAAGAATCAATATAAGAACCTTTTCCTGTTGGTCTGGTTCCTGCTTTGCCTGATACAGGCAGGGTTTACAGAACTGATGGATGATGAGGCCTATTACTGGGTGTATGCCCACCACCTGAGCTGGGGGTATTTTGATCACCCCCCGATGGTAGCTGTGTTGATCAAACTGGGGTATGCTCTCTTTCACAATGAATTCGGTGTTCGCATCGGCATGGTGATCCTGAACCTGGGCACCATCATTATAACTGACAAACTCATTCCCCGCAAGGATAACCGCCTCTTTTACCTCCTGTTGCTGGTAATGGGTGCCATGCAGCTGGGAGGGATGCTGGCCGTGCCGGATGTGCCGCTAATCTTCTTTGCAGCATTATACTTTTACATCTACAGGGCATTTCTCGAACAGCAAAACTGGAAGAATACCCTCCTGTTGGCGTTGAGCATGGCGCTGATGTTCTATAGTAAATACCATGGTGTATTGCTGGTAGGATTTACGGTGATTTCTAACCTGAATCTCCTGCGGGTATTCAAGTTCTATGTGGCCGTTATCATCACTACAGTCTTGTTCTTTCCGCATTTATACTGGCAATACGCGCATCATTTCCCTTCCCTGCAGTATCACCTGATAGAAAGGAACGCATCTGTTTATCAGCTGAATTTTACGATAGAATACATCCTCGGGCAAATCCTGTTATTCGGTCCGCTGGCAGGCTGGTTAGTGTTGTACTATGCGTTTGTCTGTCCAATTCAGAGTGCGTTTGAAAGAGCGTTGAAGTTCTGTACAATCGGTGTGCTGGTCTTCTTCCTGTTCAGCACATTCAAGGGTAGGGTAGAGGCTAACTGGACGGTGATGTTGTTTACGCCAGTGATGGTGCTGGCGCATCAGTCAGTAAGAAGAAAGAGATCCATCCGCCCTTCGCTAAAAATAATTCAATACCTGGCACCTGTTACGTTGGTGATTGTAACCATCGCCCGTGTATACCTGATCTGGGATTTTCTGCCTGGTGTAAATATCCGTCCTGAAATTCATCATAACAGGGAGTGGGCAAAGACCTTGCAGGAGCATGCCGGTGGCCGCCCCATTGTATTTTTGAATAGTTATCAAATGCCATCCAAATACATGTTCTACAGTAATCATGGGTTGGCGTATAGTGTCAATAGCCGGTACAATCGCCGTAGTCAGTATAACTATTGGGAAACTGAAAAGCAGTTGTGGGGTAAGCAGGTAGAGGTATCATATCATACTGAAACTATTCCGGTAACGGATAGTTTCAATACTACGAAAGGACCGTGGAAGTTTCACTTACAGGATCCTTATTACTCTTATTCCCTGATCCAGTTTATACCTGCTATGCAACAGGTGACGGTGAAGCCGGGTACGACCATGGGTTTCCTGCTGCAGGTGGATAATGGATATCATGAAGCGGTGCCGGTAGATACAGCGAATGAAGCAGTGGTAGGATATGCATTTACACAAAAAGAGGAAGAGTTTCCTGCGGTAAAAACTGAGTTGACGATCAGTAAAGCAATAGAACGCAGAATAGTGAGAATAGAGGTACAAATGCCTGATAAACCGGGGACTTACCAGTTGAAGTTCTGTGTGTTTGCAGGCGTGTTGCCACCTACGCATAATAGCCAGACGATCAAAGTTATAGTACAATAATAAAGAGGGCGGTCAGCTTTGCTGGCCGCCCTC
>NZ_JBCNKH010000100.1:0-20819 GCF_039596135.1 Chitinophaga sp. | reverse complement strand
AGGGGGCAGAATTAGGAGGAAAGACATTTGGATGAGAGAAGTCAGAATTAGGAGGAAAGATATTTGGGTTAGAGGGGTTTGAATTGGGAGGATATTTGAATTGGAGAAGTCAGAATTAGGAGGAAGGCCATTTAGATTAGAGGAGTTTGCATTAGGCAGAAAGACATTTGGATGAGAGGAGTCAGAATTTAGTTGCAGGAACTTTTGGCTTTCATAAGTCTGAAATAGGTGTAGGAACTTTTAGATTTCAGAACTCTGCACTAACTTTACGCAACCAAACAAAAAACTTACATAGCTATGGGCACATGGGGTACCAGAAATTTTGAAAATGATGGTTCACTAGACTGGGTATTTGAAATGATTGATGCTAAGGATGGAGGCTTGATTGCTGATACCTTGCAGTTCTCATTGAACAAAGACGGTCTCCTCGACACTTCTGAATGCGAAGACGCATTGGCCGCCGCAGAAACAGTAGCCGCACTGACAGGTAAACCCAGTGAAGATTATCCTGAAACTCCACTGGAAAAGCTGGATTCTTTAAACATTCTGGCTACCCTGGCATTGAGAAAACTGGCAATCTCAGTGGTTGAAAAGATCAAGCTGAATTCTGAAATGAAGCAGACGTATACAGACAGTGGTGAGGTAGAAGCGTGGTTTGCTGTACAGGATGAGCTGATCAGAAGACTGGGCTAATTTATACCTGTAATACCTAATTGAAGGCCTTCCGGATGTATCATCCGGAAGGCTTTGTTAATTTATGGAGAGATGGCCTGCGGCCGGCCCTGATAAAATCATTAGATCAATATTCCTGCGATCGTTGCTGACAAATAAGAAGCCAGCGTGCCACAAAACAATGCCTTCAATCCCAATGCTGCCAGGTCACCTCTTCTCTCCGGCGCCAATACTCCAATACCACCAATCTGCATGCCCACACTACTAAAATTAGCAAACCCACAAATGGCCACACTCACAATCAGCAATCCCTTAGAAGACACCACCGGTATGGTCTTATCTGTCAAATGCTTAAATGCAATAAATTCATTCACTGTCAGCTTTTGTCCCAACAGGGTGGCCACATTATTTACATCCCCATTCGGCACACCCATGGCCCAGGCCACCGGGTAGAACAACTTCCCGAATATATAATTCAGGCTCAGATCAAAACCCGGGTTGAAAATATGCCCGATCTTCAGCAGTCCCCAGTCGAGAAATGCAATCAATGCGATAAAACCAATAATCATGGCAATCACATTCATCGCAATCTTAAACCCATCACTCGCCCCATGGGAAATGGCATCGATCACATTTACATAATGACTTTTTACATCCAGTTTTACGACGCCCATTGTCTGCGATTCCTCCGTTTCCGGAAACACGATCTTTGAAATGACCAATGCGCCGGGTGCCGCCATCAGGCTCGCCGTAATCAACATGGGGGCCAGGTCCATACCGGCAGCCAATCCCATATTGGAATATACCACCAGGATACCGCCTGCAATACAGGCCAGGCTACCACTCATTGAGGCCAGTAACTCACTTTTGGTCATATATGGCAAATAAGGACGGATCATTACCTGCGCTTCAATCTGTCCTACAAATGCACTCGCTACATTGCTCAGGGCCTCGGCACCACTCACACGCATTACTACATTCATGGCCCTGGCAATCACAGCCACAATCCGCTGCATAATGCCAAAGTGATAAAATATCGCTACCAGCGCACACACCAGGATAATCGCAGCTGTTACATTAAAGGCAAACACAAAACCACTCTGTGCATAGTCACTGATCGTATCAGGGGTGGGTTTTACTGCTATACCTGCGTATACGAAAGCAGCCCCTTCACGGGCAAACTGCTCCAGCTTACCCATTGCTTTACCTAATAACTGGAAAAATCTGAAAACCGGGGGTACTTTGAATACCAGCAGGGCAATGATTATTTGCAGGCCGATACCGCTAAATACAAGACGGAAATTGATCTTCTTTTTGTTGTTGGAGAATAAATATGCAAGTCCCAGGATGAGGATAATACCAAAAAGGCCCTGAAAACGTCCCATAAGCTAATTTAGATTAAGGAGCGAAGATAAAAAACAATAGGGAAATACATAGGAGGAAATTGCATCCGATGGCAAGGACGAATTGTCTCCATTGGGAGGTTACTTTTGGAATTGAATTCCTTTCATTGAGAGGTACTCTCAGGAATTAAATCCCCTCCATTGGGGGGGACTCTCTGGAATTAAATTCCTTTCATTGGGAGGTTACTCTCTGGAATTAAATTCCTCCTTTGGGGGGGACTCTCAGGAATTAAATCCCCTCCATTGGGAGGTTACTCTCTGGAATTAAATTCCTTCCATTTGGGGGTACTCTCTGGAATTAAATCCCCTCCCAAGGTAATTTACCCCCCATCAAAAATGCTTACTTTAAATATAATTTTATATCTAAATTGTAATTTCAATCGATTACATAAATGAAAAACTGGACACTTTTCCTGGCAGCTGCCTACTGGCTCTCCGCCTGTACAAGCCCAGGACCGGCAAAAGATCAGCAATCAGATTCCACGGCCATGAGAAAAAAACTCGGCCCATCCCCTGTACTGGATGCTACAACCGCTATCTCGCACATGCAAGTGGAAAAAGGACTCGAAGTGCAACTGGTAGCGTCGGAACCGCTTATCACGACGCCGGTGGCCATGACCTTCGACGATAAAGGCCGTATGTGGGTAGTTGAAATGATGGGATACATGCCTGATACCGTAGGTACCGGCGAAGATGTGCCGAATGGCAAAGTGGTGATCCTGGAGGATACCACCCATGACGGCGTTGCCGACACCCGTAAGGTGCTCCTGGACTCGTTGATCCTGCCTCGTGCTATCTGCCTCGTACCCGGTGGTTTCCTGCTGGCAGAACCACCCAAACTCTGGTTCGTTCCTGTCAAAAATGATGTAGCCGGCAAGCGCGTGCTGGTTGATGACAAATATACCGAAGGGGGCAATGTAGAACACCAGCCCAACGGCCTGCTCCGTGCTATGGACAACTGGATTTACAATGCAAAATCGGATAAGCGCTACCGCCAGATCAATGGTAAATGGGTGAAACAAGATACCCACTTCCGTGGCCAGTGGGGCATCAGCCAGGATAACTTTGGACGTCTTTACACTAATAATAACTCGGAAAACGTACTTGGCGACTATTTTCCACCCGGCTTAGGGGCCCGCAATCCCAACCAGAAAACAGTGGCGGGTTACGACGAAAAGATCGTTCCGGACAACCGGGTCTATCCCATTCACCCGACTCCCGGTGTAAACAGGGGGTATATGAAAGGTATTC
The DNA here is from genome assembly GCF_039596135.1 of Chitinophaga sp. Lineage (GTDB taxonomy): Bacteria > Bacteroidota > Bacteroidia > Chitinophagales > Chitinophagaceae > Chitinophaga. The sequence goes on along the minus strand of NZ_JBCNKH010000100.1, from coordinate 17,493 downwards.
TCGACGATAGTCTGCGCCTGGTAGAAATGACTGCTGCCTGTAGTCCGCTGGTGTACCGTGGCGGTCTGCTGGGCAAAAATTACAACAACAACATTTTTGTGGCGGAACCCTGCGGCAACCTGGTAAAACGAAATATCATACTGGATAGCGGGTATATTGTAAAAGGCCGTCAGGCATACCAGAAAAAAGAATTCCTGGCCAGTGATGACGAGCGTTTTCGCCCGGTGAGTCTTTATGACGCTCCGGATGGGGCCCTCTATATTGTAGATATGTACCGCGGTATCATCCAGCACAAGACGTACCTGACTCCTTATCTCAAAGGGGAGATAAAGAGCCGGCAACTTACCAATCCGCTCAATTGCGGTCGTATTTACCGCGTTGTGCCTGCGGGTGCTAAAATGAAGCCGATGCCACTGGATAATAACCCGGATAAGCTCTTTGCCTTGTTAGAGAATCCAAACGGATGGATCAGGGATAAGGCACAGCAGATGATTATCGATCATCATTATACCCAGCTTATTCCGCAGCTGAAAGAGCGCCTGCACCAGGAAGGGAATACCTATGGTGCGATCCATGCGTTGTGGACCCTGGAAGGTTTAGGGGCTTTACAGTATAATGAGATTGATTTTCTGCTGCACCAGAAAAATCCATACCTGCAGGCTGCGGCTATTGCTGCTTTGCCATCGGTCAGGTCAAATGCAGCTACTGCTACTTTGACATCGTTGGAGAATAATGTATTCCTCGCGCCTTACATTGCGCTGGTATTACCTTACTTACCAAATAGTGGAGACCTGCAAACCCAGTTGATGACACGGTATGCTAACGATCGATATGTAGCGGATGCGATTATTAATAATAATGGTGGAAAGGAAACGGAGCTCTTGCATCAGTTAGTAAAAATAAACCCGGATACTACGCTGGCTATGCGCCGGCATCTCGAAGCAATTATAAAAGATATCGAGATTCATCGCAAGGCAAAGATCACAGATGCGCTGGTAAAACAGTATCCCAAGGGGGCGAAAATTTTCGCTAATGTATGCCAGACATGTCATGGAAAAGACGGGGAGGGGATCAAATCCCTGGCTCCGCCGCTGAACCAGTCGCAGTTGGTAACGGGAGATAAGAAACGGCTGATTTCCATAGTGTTATATGGGCTTACCGGACCTGTTGATGTAAATGGAAAACACTATAAGGCGCCGGAGATTAGTGCTGATATGCCGGGGATTGGGAGCAATGATGAATTCAATGACCAGGATATTGCAGCGTTGCTGAGTTTTATTAGAAATTGTTGGAGTAACCAGGCGGCAAAGGTAACGGAGAAGGATATACAGGAGGTGAGGAAGAAGTATAAAGGAAGGCAGAAGCCGTTTACGATGGAGGAATTGAATTAAGATAAAGTATTCATGAGAGAGGGGATTCATGAACGGAGATGAAATCTGTTTTCAGAAAAAGTGGTTGTATTGGAAGAATACAACTATCATGAGAGAGGGGATTCATGAACGGAGATGAAATCTGTTTTCAGAAAAAGTGGCTGTATTGGAAGAATACAACTATCATGAGAGAGAGGATTCATCAATGGAGATGAAATCTGTTTTCAGAAAAAGTGGTTGTATTGGAAGAATACACAACTATCATGAGAGAGGGGATTCATCAATGGGGATGAAATCTGTTTTCAGAAAAAGTGGTTGCATTGGAAGAATACAACTATCATGAGAGAGGGGATTCATCAACGGGGATGAAATCTATTTTCAGAAAAAAAGTGGCTGTATTGGAAGAATACAGCCACTTTTGTTAGATACATAATGGGGAGGTTCAATTCCTGATGGAAACAGTCATTTCCTCCCTGAATCTTATTTCGCGCTTAACCGAATCGTATCAGCAACCGTTACCTTACCAGTGGTCACACTTACTCCATCCACACTCGCTGGTGCCAATGTAGAATCGGTAGAGATCACATGCAGGCTATAAGTACCTGCGTCAATACCTTTCAGTAAATACGCACCACCTACGCCGGTATAAGTACTTGCTACCGTATCCGTACCATTAATCAGCAACACTGCTGATGGTACAACAGCCGGCACCACTACGCCTTTTACGCTACCGCCCTGTGCTTCCAGGATCGTTCTGATCACCGGATTTAACACATACTTGCCTGCAGTACCTGCTTCATGAACAGATTTAGCCACATCAAAATCAAGCAGCAATTTGTACAGAATACCTTCAGATACCGCCATGTTGATTTTCAGCTTGATACCAGAAGACTGCCCGCTAGGTGTTTGCAACTGAATTGAATCACCACTATTGGTTACCACCCAGTTATCATTCCCTAATACCAGCCTGATTTCCTTGATAGTGCCGGAAGCAATAGAGGCATCTGCCAGTACAGTGTCCTTGTCATTTACCAGTGTAAGCAGGTTGTAGATACCCTTTTTAAAGCCCGGCAATGTTTGCCAGCCATTGTCTTCACTGTCGGAATAATTTACATTGATATCTTCCACGTCAATGTAAACAGCTTTGTAATCCCCCGGATCGTCCGTCAGTGCTACCTGGATTTGTGATTTGCCCTCTTTGTCGTTTTTTGAACATGCTGTAAAGCACAAGGTAAGTGCTGCTACAAATAAAAGCCCCTTAGTCAGATTTGTGAATTTGGTTTTTCTCATTGGTTATGTAGGTTTTTCTAAAAACTAAAAACTAGCATCAAATGTATAAAATATAAAACATATGTATGCACAAAGTGTGCCGGTTTTATAAACAAAAAAGCAGATGATCAAATCATCTGCTTTTAAATTATTTATTACCAATGAGTCCGGATTATTTCGCCATTAACTCCTCATCAGAAAAAACAACATCCGTATAATCTTTTATCTCATTATAAACAGTATCTCTTTCTACTGGTCTTCTACCTGCCTGCTTAATCAACATGGCCAGTTGTGCCGTGTTCATAGCAGGATTCTGCTCTTCAGCACCTGCCATTGAATAAATCTTGGTAGTATCATCAATGGTTCCGTCCAGGTCATTCACCCCAAATGAGAGGGTCAGTTGTGCACTCGCCCTTCCCAGCATAGGCCAGTAAGCCTTCAGGTGCGGGAAATTGTCCATGTATAAACGGGCGATGGCATACAACCTGAGATCCTCAATTACAGACACTTCGCCCACATGTTCCATCTCATTATCCTTATTCCTGAACTTCAGGGGTATAAACGTATTAAAACCGTGGGTCTCATCCTGCAACTGCCTCAACCGTTCCATATGATCCACCCTATGCCAGTACTGCTCTACGTGACCATACAGCATGGTTGCATTCGTATGCATGCCCAGGTTATGTGCTGTTCTGTGAATATCCAGCCAGCCATCGGCATCTACCTTATCATGACAGATCTGTGCGCGGATATCCGGATGGAAAATCTCTGCACCACCGCCCGGCATTGATTGTAACCCCGCGTCGTGCAGTTTTTTCATACCTTCTGCCACACTCAGTTTGGCTTTGCGGAACATATAATCCAGTTCCACGGCAGTAAATCCTTTGATATGTAAATCAGGACGGTGTGCCCTGATCTTTTCCAGTAGTTCTACAAAGAAGTCAAGGTTCATTTTCGGATGCACGCCACCTACGATGTGCACTTCCGTAACCGGCTGACCATCATACTTCTTTACAATATCCAGCATTTGTTCGACGCTGAGTTCCCAGCCTTCTTCCTTATGCTTATAAAGCTTTGAATATGAACAGAATTTACAAGTGAAGATACAAACGTTCGTTGGCTCGATATGGAAGTTCCGGTTGAAATAGGTTTTATCTCCATGCATACGCACCCTTACGAAATTGGCCAATGCGCCCACGTAGCCCAGTTCGCCTTTTTCAAACAGCAGTATGCCTTCATCAGTAGTCAATCGCTCGCCCGCGATTACCTTTTCACCAATGGTCTTCAATGCTTTATCCAGCCTGGCATCCTGCAACAGCGTGTCTATAGCAGGATAATCGTTTTGAGTCATCATCTCTTAATTCACTTTTATGATCTTGTAAGTCTTTGCCTTCGTATTACGGTAAATTAACTTTACAAAATAAACACCATTTGGCTCATTTACCAAATCAAAAGTGAAACGGTTGCCGCTATCGATATTAGAGCCCCGCTGTTTGGCGATCAGTTGCCCCGAAGTATTATAGAGACCAATGAAATCCAGGTTGTCCGGCACATCCAGGAAGGTCACATAGACCTGGCCCGAAGTCGGAACCGGTCCTACCGCAATTCCCTTTTCTTTCAGGTAGGCAGGGGTAGACCGGGTAATGATATTAATATTGTCCAGGTAAATATTGTTCTCCGCATTGCTCACATTCCTGAATACCACCCTGAACTGACCTTTCTTGATGATAGGAGTCAGGTTGATAGAATCCCTGCGCCACTGTGCGGCAGTAGGTACGAACTCTGAAGTAACCGGGGTCGTGGTGGTTACCAGCGTGGAACCCCATTTATTATACAGGGTATCGTAGGTCTGCGAACAGTCGGACGTGGTCATTACCAGCAAACTATCCCACAGGGTATTTGAGTTATCATTGACATTGGAGTAAGTGGCCGCTGCTACATCGAAGAAAAGGAAGATGGAATCTACCCCGCTTGGATCGATGGTCGGTGTGCGGATATCGTCTATTTCACCATTTACATTGTAAGTGAGGTTGCGCATCTCGATGGCGTAGTAACTGCTATCGCCACGGGTCACAGCCGTTCTTTCCCAGGTATAAGCACCATCCGGGTTGGAGATTTCCCAGCCGGCAGGGGGGAAAGTGGCGCTTTCGAATCCTTCTTTCAGCGGGAAGGTGATATTGTTATAATAGCTTACAGTAGACCAGGCCGTATCGTTGGTGGCGTCATCATCGGTAGCGCCATTGGGCAGGGTGGTGTAGGCTTTCAGCACATGTTCGCCCACATCGAGGGTACTGGTGGGGAGGCTGACGGTATCTGTTTTTAAAGCGGCCAGACTACCTGTCCACGCGGTTGTATATACGGTACCGGCGTCTGTCTGGTAGTTGATATTTACCTTGGTCAGGGTGGTCAGACCAAAATTTCTCAGGATGACAGAAGGGGTAATGCTTGCATCGCACTGTTGGTTGTACGGCGAAACGATGGTTTCCACTTCGGCATCCAGTGTTTTCAGGTTCAGTGGTGTACAACCGTCGGAGGTGAGGAGGGAAGCCCTGTCGTCGGTGAGGGTGGTACGGATCACGTCTACCTGTTCGGTGGTGAAGAGCACCAGGCAGGCATCGTCGGAGTAGTCCATATAGTTTTCGAACATATACCCCGGGGAGGCAGTGGCGCATTGGTCTACCTGTGGCCATGCCGGGCAGCCGTAAGTGGCTTTGGCCTGTTTAGGTGTATCGTCGATACCGTCATCTGCCGCACAGGCATCTTCATCGCCCCATATGTGGCGGAGATTGAAGTAGTGACCTATTTCGTGGGTGGCAGTACGGCCTTTATTATAAGGAGAGGCGGCGGTACCCGTGGTACCGAAACCGGTATAATCAATCACAACGCCCTGTTGGTTGTCAGCATACAATCCCGGGAAAGTAGCTACACCCAGGTACCCGCTTTCGAGGTGGCATACCCAGATGTTCAGGTATTTATCACCGTCCCATTGTTCAACGCCACCGGAGCTGGTGAACTTTACAGCCTTGGCGGCTGTGGTTATCGTAAAACTTGATTTTGAGGTAGTTACACGGTCTATTCCATTTGTTACTTCACCTGAAGGTGTACGCTGAGCCAGGCAAAACTGGATCTGTGCATTGCCGATCAGTTCTTTCCATACGCTGGGAAGAATACTGGTATCGGTGTTGAGGGCGGCATAGTCCCTGTTGAGTACATCGATCTGTGATTGCACCTGTGCGTCGGTAACGGCAGATGGGTTTTGTAGTACAATGTGAACCACTACCGGAATAGTAACGGTGTTGTAAGTAGCCGTTGTTTTGGCCTCGGCCCGGGTTGATTTAATGGCAGAAATCTTTGAGCGGTTGCGTGCTTCGATCTTATCACGTAGTACCTGCAGGGAGGGATTTTCCTTAATCTGCTCCTGAACGGCTATTTCGGTACCACATTGACGTTGGCCCCAGGCAGGTAATGAAAGGAAGACGGCTAGGATAAAAAGGGTAAAATTGCGCAAAGTTCAAGTTTGAAAGTTAAAATTAGCGGCTGTTGTCCGAAAATTCCGGGGGAAGTTACAATCTTTTGTTACACACGTGAGAGATAATTTTCAAAAATTAGGGTATCATTTTGAACTATTTATAGGGGAAAATAATTCAAAAATGGACCTTGGGTTTTAGAAAAGTCCTTCTATAACAATTAATTGGCTCCGGACAGTTTGACCACGATTTTTTCGTATTGTTTAAAACGCATTCAGGTTATATTTCGTATTTGGGGACTTTTCTAACAAGGGTTAATAAAAAAGGGCAGCTCACCAGAGCCGCCCTTTTTATTTTATCTTCCAAAGATTACAGGTTTGACTGTATCTTCTTTTCCAATACTGAACGAGGCGCTGCACCTACTTGTTTATCAACCACCTGACCATTCTTAATGAAAAGAATTGCAGGAATGCTTGTAATTCCATAATTGATAGACAGCTGCGGGTTCTGGTCAACATTTACTTTACCAACATTAACCTTACCTGCGTAATCTTTAGAGAGCTCTTCGATCACCGGACCGATAGCGCGACAAGGACCACACCATTCTGCCCAGAAATCAATTACGCTCAATTTATCTGAGCTCAACACTTCGTTTTGGAAGTTGGAATCAGTGAATTCTAATGCCATGTTATTAGTATTTATAAAAATTTTTAAAATCCTGTAATTAGTTCTGCAATAATCAAACCGGCCGCAAATTACTGCTTTTTTGGCATGTTCTGCAATCGTTATATCGATTATTTACGATGCAAGTTAAGTCATTTTTAATCGCCTGGTTATTGATAGTATCTATAAGGGTATCAACTTCCGGCGAATTGGTTCTAATGTCCGCAATATTGGTTATTTAGCGGTTTCTATATACACATCCAGGTCTGGTTGTTTAGAGAGGAAGTGTGCCAGTTCATCATTCATTTCGATGTGCTTGTTAAATGTATGCATCTTCACCTGCAGATCATTGTCTCTATCCACCAGCTGTAAGAACAGCTCACTTGATCCCGGGTACTTATTAATATTATCTACCAGGAAATCGACCAGGTCACGGGTAATGAACTTCGGCATGGTCACCAATCCCACCTTCTTTGTATGGGTCTTCTTCACCTCCTGCAATAACTGGATGCTATTCACCTTGAACTCATACTCACTATCGTTGAACCTGCGGGCCTTAAACCCGCCATTGATAAACAGGCACAAACCTGTTTTCAGGTAAGGGGCGAACCTGATAAAGTCTTCGCTCCACAGTGCAAATTCGAACTTACCGCTGTAATCTTCCACGGTCATAATGCCAAATTGCCTGTTGTTCCGGGAGATGCGTTCCTGTGCTCCCGTTACATATACCGCCAGCCGGAAGTTCTTTTCCCGGCCCGGTTTACCACCTCCTGGTGCAGTTATTTCTGCCTGATATTCAACCAGTTCTGACACTTTGTTCATATTATAGAACCGGCTCTCGAACCGATAATCATCCAGCGGGTGCCCGGAAATATAAATCCCCGTTACTTCTCTTTCATTATTCAACTTCAAAATCAGTGGCCATGGATCACAATTTGGCAGTTTAGGTGGTTCAATAGCCGGCATATCTTCATCGCCAAACAAACTACCGATATTGGAAGACCCTGCTGATACCTGGTTACCGAATTTCACAATCTTATCCAACCCGGTTGTGGTATCGTTCTCCGGCTTATAGAAATACTGTGCCCTGTGCAATGCGGGGAAGCAATCAAAGGCGCCTGACATAGCCAGGGCTTCCAGCGATTTCTTATTCACCGCACGCTGGTTCACGCGCTTGATCAGGTCAAAGATATCTTTGAACGGACCGTCTTTTTTACGCTCTTCGAGGATGTTTTCTACCGCAGCTTCACCCACACCTTTCAAACCTGCGAGGCCAAAACGGATCTGTCCCATTTTGTTCACCGCAAAACCCTTGAAAGATTCATTTACATCCGGCGGCAATACGTCGATACCCATCCGCTTGGACTCTTCCATGAAGAAGGTAATCTTTTCAATATTGCTCGCACAGTTCAGTACCGCCGCCATGTACTCTGCAGGGTAATGGGCTTTGAGGTAAGCGGTTTGATAGGCCACGAAGGCATAACAGGTAGAGTGGGATTTATTGAACGCATAGGATGCGAATGCCTCCCAGTCCGTCCACACTTTCTCACATATTTTCAGGTCATGGCCGTTCTTTTCACAGCCTTCCATGAACTGTTTCTTCATTTTGTCCAGCACCGCCTTCTGCTTCTTACCCATAGCTTTACGGAGTACGTCCGCATCGCCTTTGGAGAAGTTGGCCAGTTTCTGACTCAGCAGCATTACCTGCTCCTGGTATACGGAGATGCCGTAGGTATCCTTCATGTATTCCTCCATTTCAGGCAGGTCATACACGGTTTCTTCCAGGCCATGTTTACGGCGGATGAACAGCGGAATGTACTCCAGTGGGCCCGGGCGGTACAGGGCGTTCATCGCGATGAGGTCATCGAATCTATCGGGTTTCAACTCACGGAGGTACTTCTGCATACCGGTAGATTCAAACTGGAAGGTCGCGTTCGTTTCACCCTTTTGGTAAAGTTCGTAGGTACGGGCGTCATCCAGTGGAATATCGTCGATAGAGATCTCAATCCCGTGGTTCATTTTGATCAGTTCCAGCGCCCCTTTAATGATGGTAAGGGTTTTCAGGCCCAAAAAGTCCATCTTGATTACACCGGCGCTCTCGATGATGCTACCTTCGAACTGGGTCACCAGCAGGTCGGAGTCCTTAGCTGTTGATACCGGTATCAGGTCGTACAGGTCTTTGGGTGCAATGATAATACCTGCTGCGTGGATACCTGTATTGCGCACAGATCCTTCCAGTACGCAGGCTTCACGGAGCACTTCGCCCTGCAGGTCGTCGCCTTTGATGATCTCGCGGAGTTTCTTTACGTTTTCAAGGTCTTCGGGGCCGAGACCTTCTTTTTCGGCCAGGCTCTTTTCACCTTCATCGATGGGGGCGTTGAAGATACGGTCCAGCTGGATACCCGGTTTATCGGGCACCATTTTGGCCAGCATATTGGATTCTACCAGTGGCAGGTCCATCACACGGGCTACGTCTTTGATACTCATTTTGGCAGCCATGGTACCATAGGTAATGATCTGTGCTACCTGGTTCTTACCATATTTGTCTACCACATAGTCAATCACTTTCTGACGGCCTTCATCATCGAAGTCCGTATCGATATCGGGCATGCTCTTACGTTCCGGGTTCAGGAAACGCTCGAACAGGAGGTTATATTTAATAGGGTCAATATTGGTAATCCCGATGGAGTAGGCAACTGCCGATCCTGCAGCCGATCCACGGCCCGGACCGATAAATACCCCCAGGTCGCGGCCGGCCTTGATAAAGTCGGATACGATGAGGAAGTAACCGGCAAATCCCATGTTTTCAATTACCTGCAATTCGAAGTTCAGGCGTTCTTCCACCTCGGCAGTGATCTCTGCATATTTTTGGCGGGCACCTTCGAATGTGAGGTGACGCAGGTACTGGTCCTGGGTAAAGAAGCCCGGCGGGATCGGGAAGTTAGGGAGGAGGATATCTTTTTTCAGGTCCAGCAGTTCAACCTTGTCCACGATTTCATTGGTATTGTCAATGGCCTGTGGCAGGTCGTGGAAGAGACGTGTCATCTCGTCTGTGGTCTTGAAATAGAATTCGTCGTTATAGAATGCGAAGCGGGTATTTTTGTTGCCGCCTTCGTCTTCGTTAAATTCTTTGTTGGTAGGTGTAGATTTTTTCTCGCCGGTGTTGATACAGAGCAGGATGTCATGTGCGTTTGCATCTTCCTTGTCCACATAGTGGGAGTCGTTGGACGCGATCACTTTCACATTATATTTCTCTGCAAATTTCAGGAGGGAAATGTTCACTTTATCCTGGTCCGGGATACCGTGGCGCTGTAGTTCTACATAGTAGTCTTCGCCGAAGATGTCCAGCCACCATTTGAATTCCTGTTCGCCGGCATCTTCACCCTTTTTGAGGATGGTGCGGGGCACGGAGGCACCAAGACAGCAGGTGGTGGCAATCAGGCCTTTATGGTATTGAAGAATGAGTTCTTTGTCGATACGGGGGTATTTACCGTATAGTCCTTCTATGTACCCGAGGGAGCAGAGTTTGATGAGGTTGCGGTAGCCTTCCTCATTTTTGGCGAGGAGCACCTGGTGGTTACGAATGTCTTTCTCATCGCGGGTGAAGGCACGTTTGAACCTGTTTTCGACCACGTAGAATTCACAACCTACGATGGGCTTTACTTTCAAACGTTTATCTTTTGGATCTTCCGGGTTGAGCCGATGGTTGTATGCTTCTGCCACAAACTGGAATACGCCGAACATGTTTCCGTGGTCTGTAATGGCAAGGGCTGGCTGGTTGCTGGCCATTGCTTTTTTGTACAGTGACTTGATATCTGCGGCTCCATCCAGCAGGGAGTACTGAGTATGAACGTGTAAGTGGGAGAAAATCATGGCACAAAATTCCGTTTCTTCAGGGACAAAGTTAATTAAAAATTATCCACAGAAGGTGAATGGGGCCAGCGGCGGGCCTCCTGGTTTTTTCAGTTACAACACTTTAAAAACAATTATTATTAGTAATTTAGCTCAAATTATAATCAAAAGCACACATGTCAGGAAGAAATGGACTTATTTGGGCGATCGGTATTTTTTTGTTAACAGCCAGTTCGTGTTCTGTTATTAAAAATACCTCTACTGCCAAAAGGTCTACTGCTACTTCTTCCAGCCGTTCCCCGGAATTCCTCGATGGCTTTACCACTTCCAGCAATGCAAAGACGACGAGTGTAAGCTATGCGAAAGTGAGTTTTTCCCAGGCCGCCAGTACTTATGTTGAAAATGCGCCTTTGTGGCAATTTAAATATGCACAGCTACTGGATGTACCAGTAGAGACGGTGCTCAATGCCAATTTGTTTTATTTTATAGAAGACTGGTGGGGTACGCCTTACCAGTTAGGGGGTAGATCTAAAACGGGGATTGACTGTAGCAATTTTGCCAATCAGTTGTTAAACACGGTGTTTAGGGCTAATTCTTCCGGAACGTCTTCAGGATTGTACGACAAGTCGAAAAAGGTGAGTGCCAGCCAGATGAAGGCCGGTGACCTGGTGTTTTTTAAGATCAACCAGGCGCAGGTTTCACACGTAGGGGTGTACCTGGATAATGATAAATTTGTACATGCTTCGACCAGTTCGGGAGTGATGATCAGTGATCTGAATGAGACTTATTGGAAAAAGTATTTTGTGGGGGCTGGAAGAATTAACTAGCTACCTTTTTAAACCGTGAACCAAAATCGGTACTCTAATTGCTTACCTACAATTGTTAAACTAAATTCGTTACTACTTCATGTTATCAATCGTTATCTGTTCCATTGATCCGGAGCGTGTACGCACGGTCTCTGCAAATATCCATGCTACCGTTGGGGTTGAACATGAAGTGATCATTATTGACAATGCCAGGGAGTTAGGGGGAATGGGCGCTGGTTACAACGCCGGTGCGGCCCGGGCCAGGTACGATCTCATTTGTTTCATGCATGATGATGTGGAATTCCTGACGCGTGACTGGGGGCAATGCGTGCTTTCTCATTTTAAATCTGATGCCAGTCTTGGCCTGATCGGCATAGCTGGCAGCCGGTACAAGAGCCGGACCATCTCCGGCTGGTGGACGAACCAGGCACAGGCAGATTGTTGTAATATCTACCAGCGTAACGCCAAGGGTAAAGACAGGAAGTTTCTGCTGCGCCCGGCGGGGAAAAATGGGGTGATAGTACCGGTAAAAAGCCTGGATGGGGTATGGTTGTGTACCCGCAGGCAAATATGGAACGAGTTCCCATTTAATACGGCCGACCTGAAAGGGTTTCATTTTTACGACCTGGATATCAGTTTGCGCATATCACAGCAGTATACGGTGGCGGTGGTATATGATGTAGACCTGGTGCATTTTTCCAACGGGAATTTTGGAGATGAGTGGGTGAAGGGGGCTATCTTTTTTCATGAGCAGGTAAATAAAGTGCCTTTGCCCGTGAGCCTGGATAAGCCTGCGGAGAATGCGGAGGCGCATGTGTGTAAGTCCTGGCTGAGGAGATTAAGAATTGAGAAAATCAGTTGGGAGAACAGGAAATTGTGGGTGAAGGCGGCGCATGCAATGGATTATCCGGGTGTGTGGGGAACGGTGGTAGGGTTTTATTTTCCTTATGTGAAGCAGGCGAAAATGAAATTGAAAGCTTTAATATCATAATAAAAAAAGGTGTGGTTGTTTGAACCACACCTTTTTTTTATCTTATCAGTGTCACTGTTCCTTTTTCCATTTGCGGGTGCATTTCTTCCCCATAAAACGCATATTGTATTACATACACATACGTGCCGAGGGGTGCCACTTCATCTTTCAGCTTACCATTCCAGCCACTGCTATAATCTTCGGACTGGTACACCAGGTTACCCACCCTGTTATATACACGCATACTAAAGTATGCAATCCCTAATCCTTTCACCCTGAACACATCGTTCTGGCCATCTCCATTGGGGGTAAAGGCAGTAGGGATGAACAGTTTCTTATAATGGGTAACCGTCACTGTTACGGTATCTGTAGGAATACAGTTCAAACCGGTTACTGTGCTCACCACGTATGTAGTTGTAGAATCGGGGGTAGCTACTGGTGAAGCACAATCCGTACAACTCAGTCCATCTTCCGGCGTCCAGGCGTAATCCACGGAGTTCGTAGCTTTCAGTGTAACTGACTGCCCGATATTGATAGTCGTATCATTATTCCAGATATGTACCGCGGTTACATTGTTATTTTCAATAATCACGGTGGTATCCAGCGTACAATTCTGCGCATCCCTGATCAGGATGGAGTAGGAGCCTGCACTGAGGTTTGACACATTATTCTGCGACATCAATGCACTGCCCCAGTAAAATGTATATGGAGAAGTACCGCCGGAGGGATTTATTTCGACGGTACCATTGCCTCTTTCACATAGTTCATTTGTCAGCGATACCCCTGTTTTCAGCGGTGCTGGTGCTGACAATTGAATGCTTACGCTATCCACGCATACTGCGTTCCTGATATAGATCTTATAGTTTCCCTGTGTGAGGCCGGTCAGTACAGGCGTGGTCTGCACGGTTTGGAAAGAATCAATTGTGTATTCAAAAGGAGCCACACCTTTATTGACCTGTATGGTAATGGACCCATCGGTAGCATCGTAGCAGGTAGGTTTGGTGCCGCTGGCAGTGGCCCTGATGATGTTGGCTGTATATTCTACTACTGTAAATGCCTGTGCAATTTCACAACCCACTGCATCGACCACCCTTACGGTATAGGTACCCGGATCCAGTTTAGGATACAGGGAGTCTTTACCCATGTTGGCACCATTGAAGTAGTAGGTATAAGGATAGGTGCCTCCTGTAGGCATTACTTCAATCTGGCCTAAGGCAACACCGCAGTCGATATTGGTGACCACGGTATTCGTGAGGTCCAGGGGTTTGCTGATGAAGACATGAATTGTGTCACTACCTGCACAATAGCCATTGCTCACGGTTACATTATAATCACCGGTATGGGTGGCTACGATGGTGCGCGTTGTTTCGCCGGTGTTCCACAGATAGGTCCGGCCTGCACCGGCATCGAGGGTGACGGAGCCTGTGCCACAGGTACCGGTATCCTTACCCAGGTTGGGCGCTGGCGGGGCCAGTACTACCACTTCTTTACAGAAAGAGGACTGGGTAGACAGGCTTTCATTCGTGAGCAGGTGAATGCTGTACACCCCTGCAGAGTCATATATAATAGGAGAGGGCGGTGTGGCAGAAGTGGAAGACGGGGTGCTGGAATTGGAACAGCTGTTGAACTGTAGTCTGAAAATCTTATTTGCATCCGCGTCTGTGATCATGGAATACAGGTTGTCGCCATCTCTGAACATGGTAGAAATAGAGTGGGGGAAGGTGAGGCCGGTAATGGCCAGTTTAGAACCAGTGATAGAACCATCTACTCCATTTGGGAAGTCTACCCGTACTACATCGTGGCTCACGTTGTTCACCACCAGTCCATAGAAGTTGCCGCAATCATTGATAATAGTAATATCTCTTGGTTGTGTGAGCACACCTCCTGCGCTGCCCAGGTCTGTACTTACCGGTGTGTTGCCGATAGAGGAACCGAAGTCCATGCGTACCAGCGTACCACCGTAGGTGTTGGTAACGAAGATGTAATTTTTATTGTTATACTTAGCGGCATAGATACCGGTAGGCCAGCTCAGGGTACCGGTTACATTGCCTAAATTTTCGGCGGTAGGAGCGTTGGTGAAGTTTTTACCGAAGTAAAAGCGGGTCACGGTATTGCTGCTGGCATTTACTGTCAGGCCCCAGTAGTCGTCGCCTTCCTTGATGATGGACAGTTCTGTGGGGTAGTTCATGGTAGTGCCAATGTTTCCCCAGTTGGTAGAAGTGAGGCTGGCCTGGGCAGTACCCAGGCTGGAGCCGAAGTCGATCTTCATGATACGGGCTTTGGCTTCGGTATAACCACCTACTACGATCAGGTGCCAGCCATTATCGTCTTTTACGACCTGGAGCCCTTCTGTATATTCCGGCACGTCTCCGTTGAAGGTGCCGAGGTTTTCGGCAGTGGGGGTATTTAACAGGCTACTACCATAAGTAAGGCGTACGATGCTGTTGTACCCGAAATTGGAGACGAAGCCGTACCAGATGCCATTGTCTTCCTGGATGGTAATAAAAGTAGGTACGTACATTAACCCCCCGGGATTGCCCAGGTCACTCAGTGTAGGGGTACCGTATAGGTCATACCCACAAAAGTTCCAGTAATAGGTACTTGCACCTACGGAGGTATTGGTAATATTTACCGGGTCGTTAATACATACGGTATCTGGTGCTGTAAAACCAGCTTGCCCTGAAAGATTCAGCCATCCTAACAAACAAAGGCTGATGAAAAATAACTGCTTCATAAATAGGTATAGATTGCGTACAAAGTGCCGTACACGCACAGATTTGTCCTTTTGTCCCCTAAAAGAGTTAACCTTTTTACTAAGATATAGCTATTTTTCTGATCAGCCCGATGAAAATAGTCAGTTTGGGTAATCATCCGGACGAATTTACCGGCCGGCCAGCTGTCTTACACGTTTTTTAATAGTTTCAAACACCTGCATCGCATCTTCTGACACCCGCAGTTGCAACAGCAGGAACGCATATACGGCCGTAAATGCTGCGGACCGCACAATCAACCCCATCAAGGGATCCCTGAGGTGGATCGTATATGCCACCAGCGGGTACACGGCCAAAGGAAGTACTACTGCCAGTAGGGTCTTCTTTGTAAAAGGCTGTAAGTTATATACCTTATACAAAAATATAAACCTGACCACATTGAAAATAGTTCTTGAAATCAGCGTTGCCAGCGCTGCCCCGATCATCCCCATATGCTTGATCAATATATAAGTTAGCGGCAAAGTGAGGGTCAACAAAATTATATTTGAGTATAACTCAAACTTCCATCTCCGGGAAGTTATAATAATTGCACTATTCATTCCTGTTCCCAACTCAATTACCTGGTAAAGCCCGAGGTAAAACATAACCGGCTTCCCTAAGTGATAAATAGGATCGGGTTTTACCCAGTTCAGTAAATCATCCCAGTTTAACATGATCATTGCGAATATAAAGCTGGATGCAATGAGCAGGTTCAACGAAGTCTTTTTATAGATCCTGTCCAGTTTCAAAATATCCCGGTCCTTCCATGCCTGTGAAATGGGGCCAGCGGCCATACTGAGCGCGGCCCGGTAAGGTACGACTATGAAGTTCGAAATGTACTGTGTATTAATGAATACCGAAGTGAAACTCAATCCCATCAAACTCGATATGATAATCCCATCCATAGTGGTACTCATCAGGGAAATTACATTGCTCCCCAGGATAAACAGGCTATAAGGCACCATCTTTTTCCATAACCGTTTGGTGAGTTTGCTGATCTGAAACGACATTTTCAATTGCCTGGCGTATAGCAGGTAAATAATCAGTGCAGCAAAGATCACAAAGTATTGAAAGCTGAAGAGATCGGCGTACAAAGGAAAAGAAAGCAGGCCCCCGATAAAGAGCACATTCAGTATGGTATTGATGCCCCTGAACAGTACTTCTTTCAGAAAATTGGCCACATGGCCCTTCTGAATGGTCCAGGTCTGGGCTTCCAGCACCTGGAATAGTGTGAGGAACAGGGTAAGGGGGAAGACGAGGTAAAAATATTCTACCAGCAGGGGGGCTTTCCCGATGAACTTCCTGATGATAAGGGGTTTCATGAATGTGTTGAAACTCAGGAAAATAATCAGGAAGCCAACCAGGGAAAAGATAAATGAGATGGTGACCAGCTCACTTTTGTTCTCTTTATGAAAGTTTTTGTAGTAAGGAAAAAACTTGACCACGATGGTGTTCGTACCCAGCAGGGCAAAGCTGCTGGAAAGTACCGCAATGTCAAGCAGTACGCGGGTTAAGCCCGTCTGATCAGGTTGAAAATATTTGGCGTAAAGGTAAGTATTCAGCGCTCCTAATAAGAATCCGGCATAAATGAAAATAGTTGTGATGATACCTTTTTTCCTGATGGTACTCATATATTAAAAGCCCGCTGTGTTTTTTAAAAGTGATCCAAAATCCTTTGCAACCAAAAATTAAAGGTATTCATAATTTCGGATTATTATATCTTGCGGTCAGTCATCAAATATAATGCCTTAAGTATAAGGACGAAATTGAACATGAAGAACCCGGAACAGATAAAAGTCTCGATATGCATTCCTGCTTATAAACAGGTCGATTACCTGCGTCGTTTGTTGGATTCACTGGTCATCCAGACCATGAAAAGCCTGGAAGTAGTAATTACTGATGATAGTCCGGGTAATGAAGTGGAGCAGCTGGTGAATGAGTATGTGCAGCAATTACCAATCCGGTATTATAGGAATGTGCCGGCCAGGGGGATGCCGGGAAACTGGAATACCTGCCTGGACCTGGCAAGGGGAGAATATATCAAGATCATGCATGATGACGACTGGTTTATGCAGCCGTATGCGCTGGAGCGCCTGTGCAAGGCGCTGGATGACAATCCTGCGCATGATTTCGCGTATTCTGCTTTCTATAATTACTACCTGTTTACCGGCGAAAAAAAGGAGATGACCTCTCCGGCCTGGTTCAGGAGAGCCTTTGCCAAGGCCCCGGTGAATGTATTATTTGATAATCTCGTGGGCCCGCCAAGCGTAGTTATTCATCGTAACAAGCCTGCTTATCGCTATGATGAAAAGGTGCGCTGGACGGTGGATGTGGACTTTTACATCC
>NZ_JBCNKH010000099.1:0-21097 GCF_039596135.1 Chitinophaga sp. | reverse complement strand
CATGCCATCAGGGCGTTTGAAGTGAATGCAACAGATTACCTGTTAAAACCCTTCTCTAAGGAACGCTTTGACAAGGCCCTGCAGAAATGGTTGGATAAGCGACAGGAAGCAGTACCTGCTGCAGAAACAGATGCCTTGCTGGAAACAGCGGCGGCAAGCCCATTGCAGAGTAATAGGGTAGTGGTGAAAATCAATGGTAAGATCAGGATTATTCCCGTACAGGATATACATTACCTCGAAGCTGCAGACGATTATGTGAAGATTGTAACACAGGAAGGTGCTTTTCTGAAAAATAAAACGATGGCATTCTTTGAGAAGACTTTAGATATGCAGCAGTTTGCAAGGGTGCATCGGTCTTATATCGTGAATGTAAACCAGGTGACGAGAATAGAGCCTTATGAGAAGGAAAATCACCTGGCGATGCTGAAGAGCGGGGCGAAGGTGCCGGTGAGTAAGACGGGGTATCCAAAATTGAAATCAGCGTTGGGCTTATAGCTAACAGGTATGGACCAATGGTTGTCCTGCCGTTCAAAAGCTGGCCGCACGGACTGGCATAAAATATAAACTGGCCGGATTAGCGCTACCAATCCAATAAAATTATTAATCGGATTGCGAATTATGTATTACGATTGCCTTTTTTCATCGTAGTACGTAGTTCGCAATCCGCTTTTTATTTACTGTACCACCAATACAGGTATCTTCACCTTATGCCGCACCTGGTTAGTCGTCTCTCCATAAATCCAATCCTTAATACCCGTATGCCCATGTCCCCCCAACACTAAAAAATCTGCTTTCTCCGACTTTACAATTCTCACAATCTCTTCCGCCCTATGCCTGTATCCTAAAAACCCTTCCGCATGCAGGTTTTTACTCTTCAGCAAACTCACATACGTTTCCATCTGCTCCTTATCTTTCCTCGTTTCAAAATCATCCGACTCACGTCCTAAATACCTCGCCGAAGCACTCTCCACAATATGTATCAACAGGTATTTCGTATTTGCATTGCCATGTGCAATCGCATTTGAAATAATCGCTTCATCATGTTTACTGAAATCAAGTGCCAAAGCAATCCTGTTATACACCGGTATGGTGATATTCTCCAAAGACACCGCAGTGGCAGGATGTATATTCGCCGTACTCTTTGCAGAATATCTTGTAGCCAGTGGATAAAATACTGTGATGAACAGTAATACCACAAACCCCACACCCAGTATCGTAATCATGATATCCATCCAGATAGAACTATCTCCCTCCATATAATGCATAGCTTCTGTAAACACCATGCGCGTATTCAAATACACTAATACCGCTGTAATCACCCAGCTGAGTATCTTCACCGGAACATTTACTGCAAATTTACCCATTGTCTTTCTATCACTCACAAAATGTATCAAAGGAATCACTGCAAAACCCAGCTGTAAACTCAGCAATACCTGGCTGAACACAAGCAGTTCTCCCACCTTATCAGCACCTGCAATCTGTATCACCAGCAGCGCCGGTATAATTGCCAGCAACCTTGTCAATAACCTTCTCAACCATGGATTGATACGTAGTTTCAGGTACCCTTCCATCACAATTTGTCCGGCCAGTGTACCTGTTACCGTAGAACTCTGACCGGCAGCAATCAGTGCCACGGCAAACAATATCGGTGCCCATTTATTACTTAGCAGTCCTTCCAGCAACCGGTGTGCATCCTGTATCTCCGCAATATCATTTCTTCCTGTTTTAAAGAATACTGCAGCTGCCAGTATCAGTATCGCTGCATTTACAAAGAACGCCAGGTTTAATGCAACTGCACTATCGATAAAATTTAGTTTCAATGCCTGCCTGATGCCTGCTTCATCCTGCCTGATTTTTCGCGTTTGTACCAGTGCAGAATGCAGGTACAGGTTATGCGGCATCACTGTAGCCCCTATGATACCGATTGCAATATAAAGCGCAGTATTATCCGGAATGTGGGGTACAAATCCTGTAACCACCTCACTCATCACCGGCTTTGCCATCATCAGTTCTGTAAGGAACGATACACCTACAATCGCAACCAGTGCAATAATAAACGCCTCCATTTTCCGGATCCCATATCGCTGCAGCACGAGCAATAAAAAGGTATCGAACACCGTAATGCTCACCCCCCATTGCAAGGGTAATCCTGTCAGTAACTGGATCCCGATGGCCATCCCCAGCACTTCTGCCAGGTCGGTGGCGGCAATGGCGATTTCTGCCAGTATATACAAAATGAAATTAACAAGAGGCGGGTAGGTCTCCCTGTTGGCCTGTGCAAGGTCGCGTCCGCGAACAATGCCTAATCTTGCACTGAGTGATTGTAGCAGCAATGCCATGAGGTTACTCATGAGCAGTACCCATAGCAGGGTATATCCGTACTGGCTGCCGCCGGCAAGGTCTGTAGCCCAGTTACCCGGGTCCATGTAGCCTACGCTTACGAGGTAAGCAGGGCCAAAGAAGGCAAGCATTTTTTTCCAGCGGTTCGGGCTGGCTGTGGTAGTGTCTACACTCTGATGTACTTCGCCCAGAGATGTGTGCTGATGGTTCATAAAATTAGCTTAAATCGGCTTTACCATAATACTTTTTGCCACCTGTTCACTGATGGTAAAGGCAGGTTGGTTCTTTATTTTGATCTCAATTGAGTTGTCAAATTCATATCGTTCTATCACGTCCAGTTGTGTCCCTAACCGAACGCCTTTTGTATTCAGAAATTCGAGCAGCGCGGCCGATTTATCAGATACTGCCATGACTTCGAGTCTGTTGGCTTTCGATTTGTGCAGGCTGGTTTGTACACGGGGTTTACCCATTTTACCCTGTGCATCTGGAATCGGGTCTCCATGAGGATCTATCTGCGGGTTGCCCAGGAATTCGCTGAGGCGGTTGGTGAGTTTTTCGCTGCGTACATGTTCCAGTTCTTCGGCCAGTTCATGTACTTCCTCCCAGCTGAAACTGAGTTTTTCCACCAGGAAACATTCCCAGAGGCGGTGTCGGCGTATGATCTGGAGGGCGGCTTTTTTCCCTTCGCTGGTCAGGTTAATACCTTGATATTTCTCGTATGCAATGAGTTTTTTTTCTTTCAGCTTCTTCGCCATGTCGGTCACCGATGCGGGTTTGGTATCTAGCTCATAGGCCAGTGCATTTGTGCTGACTGCTTCCTGTCCTTCTTCTAACTTATAGATTGATTTGATGTAGTTCTCCTCTGCAATCGTCAAATTCATGTTTCTAAAAATAAAATTTAGGTAAATCTAAATATTTTATTGGAGAAATGCAAGTAGTGCGCTCAAATCGCTGTAGGTCATCGGGATATCTTTCGATTATTACCGCCCGGTCCTGATCTTCTCCTGTCGGATATTGCCCCTGTCATCCGGATATCTTCAATTTTTGCCTGAATAGTCGATAAAAAACCCCAATTTTGCCCTTCACTTTTGTTCATATCAATTTTTTCTTTAACTTTTCGGCCATAATAAACAAGCAAATACGCATGAATAAGCTGTTGATAGCGGCATTAGCACTTGGTCTTTTTGCCTCCTGCAAGTCTGGCGGTAAAAAATCAGGCACTGGTGCAATCACTTTTAAAGAATTCCGTCAGTCATTTGCTGACAGCAAATTGCCTTACAAACTGACCCCTGAGCTGCTTGCCAGCAGAACAGGCGATTCCGCTGCTATCGACACCGCCCTTATCAGCCAGTTCCTGGTCGATACGCTGGCGAAGGCTGACTTCCCTTCCGGCAAGGTGAGCTACTATCCACTAGCTTCACTGACTGGCAAACAGGTTAACTACCTCGTCATTAAAGCTGAAGATAAAAACACAACGGTGGCCTACCTGTGTTTCTTCGATAAAAAGGACCATTACCTGAACCGTGTTCAGGCAGCCCTGATAAATGGAAAGGGGAATAAAAAAGAATACTTCTCTATCGACAGTAAGGAGATGGTAAAGATTACCACTGAGACAGAAGTAACGCCTGGTCATACGGGTACTACCGAAAACTTTTACTCTGTAGAACCAAATGGTAATACCTCACTGATCATGACCAACTCTACCGGCGAAGCGGCACCGGGTCAGCTGTTTAACCCGATTGATACACTCCCGAAGAAAAATAAATTCTCCGGCGATTATGGGGCTGGTGAAAATAATCTTGTGTCTATTCGTGATGGGAAGGATGCGAAGTCATTCCTGTTCTTTATTTCTTTTACAAAAGAGAGTGGTTGTAAAGGAGAGATATCAGGCACGGGTCGTTTAACAGCGGCGAATAAAGGGGAGTTTAAAGATAAGGATACGGAATGCGGGATTGCATTTCAGTTTGCTTCAGGCAGACTGACGATAAAGGAGATAGGTGGTTGCGGGGCATATAGAGGAGTGCGTTGTTTGTTTGAAGGAGGGTTTACGAAGAAGAAATAGTTTTTGGAATTAAAATAGATTGGAATAATAAGGGTTGGAATTTATTTCCGACCCTTTTTTGTGGGTATTGATAGGCCCGATAAGTTGGTCTGAAAAACCGAAAAATAAGGTCTTGCCTACAATGGATGATCTTCTCTTTTTCTGTCTCCAAGTGCTTTTAGATATAGAGCATCTATCCGTCTTTGGGTTGGTTCGTCAATCATATACTGGCGGCTGTACCAACTATGGTAACATAGTGGTTCATCCGAAAGACCTTTTACAACTGTGCTTATGCCATCATCCATTGTATCTGCTTTTAATAGCAATGGCGTACCAATAGTTGCCAACCAATAGAAAAGGCCGGCGAAAGGCTCTATGGTATCATGCTCAAAGGCTGTATGCAACCAGGATGGTTTGAAACGTTCCATAGCTGTGTCAAATACGGTTCCATCTATTATATCCCGTGATAAATTATGTTTCAGAGGTTTGATAATAGCACAGTTAAAAACTGCGAAAAAGGGGTTAATATGTATATAGGAATGGAAACGGTGCTCAATAATACCTCCATCAGGCATCCCTGCATACAGGATATTATTCTCCTTTAAATACAAGCATAGTTTCTCCACACCGTACCAATCAACAATAAATGCATCTTCATCTACTACTACCAGTATGTCTTCCGTACGATCTATGGCATCATGTAGGAATGTTACGGCACTTTTCCAGGTAGAATAACCGGTATGCCCCACTTTATGCACATCAGCAGGAATAAATTGTAACATGCGCTCACAAAGTAGCATATTTTGTGCTCTGGTCCTTATTGTTATTTTCATTCTATATTAGTCGAAGTGGTAAATGTTGTGAATGCAGACGTGCAAATGGCAGATGGTAGTTCAGCCACAGGTTTTATACTGGCGCCGTTCATATGCAGAGTATAGCGCTCATAAGCTTTTCGGGTCATCTCCATCCTGTCTCCCGCAGAAATAAACCAACCTGTCACCGCTCCTTCTCCGTTATTCCAGGCAGTCACATCAGAATATCCAAATTCCCGCTGAATGGAGATAAAGGGGAACAGCGCCTGCTTATATTCTGTTAATGCCGAAAAAGCACCATCAGCGGTAACAGTATCATCATAAGCATAGTCCAGCACTTTCCGGAATATGGGCTTATATAACACAAGGAACTGGGTAGAGTAAAATGCATTTATCCAGAACCTGTCCTTATTCACTGGAATAGCCATATCAAATCCACCTATTCCTCCCGCCAGGATTTCTGTACGCTGATAATACGCTTCGATGATATTTTTCAGTAAGTGTTCCTTGTTATAATGTTGTGTAAACGTGTGATCATCTTCACACAACACGATCAGATCATCCTCATTTGCTATTGCCATCTCAATCACTTTACAGATACTCATCCATAATCCTACTGCCCCTTTCTCGTGCCTGCAGGCATCTATTATTTTTACATCAAATTCATTTCTGCCTTCAAATTCATGGAGGATATGCGTCCTTCTATCGATCCTTTCCGGCAGGCTGATAACATATACAGGTATGACTAAATGTTGGTAAGCAGCAGCGTTATTTCTTACGTCCGGATTATATTTCCTGTAATACTCTCCGATGTACTTTATCACATTGGCCTTATGTTGGCTTTCACGAAAAAGGGTATCTACCCTTCCAGCATTTTTATTGTTCTTTGGTGTTGCATCGGAGTAACCAAATTCCTTTTGAATGGAAATAAATGGAGAGATAAAAAATTTACTATCCGTAAGTGAACCAAGCTTTAAATCGGCCACATCGTCTAAAGTAAAACTTGCTGATAATATTGTGGCAAAAAAAGACTTAAATAAAACAGTGAACTGTAACCCAGAGAATTTCTCTACCCAATACAGGTTATCTGACACTTTATGTGCATTATTGAACCAACTTACACCTCCTGCTAAAATGTCGGCCTGCATTATTTGTGCCTCTGAGATAGCTCCCATTAGTAATGTTGGTGAGTAATTTTCCTGGAATACATGATCATCTTCACAAAGAAGAATATATTCGGCCTGAAGATGATCTTTCACGATCTGCTGGATCGTCATCCATAAACTGACACATCCGTCATAGTGGTCAACTGGCGTTACGATCTGCATATCGAACTCAATCCTGCTTCTGAATTGTTCGATTAAATGCGCTTTTCGATCTAATCGTTTTTCAAGGTTGATAACAAATGTAGGGATAGTCCTCATAGTATAAAATCTTTATCAGTTACCTAATTCAAGCTGATTTCTGACCAGTTCGAAATAATTTCCTCTTGCATTGACCAGCGATTGATGATTGCCTGCCTCTGCAATTACTCCATTATTCAAAACAATGATCTGATCTGCATTTTTTACCGTACTCAGTCTATGTGCAATAATTACTACTGTTCGGCCTTTGAAAAACTCCTGAAGATTCTCCATGATCTGCTTTTCATTGTTAGCATCCAGGCTGCTGGTAGCTTCATCAAAGAGCAGTAGTTCAGGTTCCTTATATATAGCCCTTGCTATCAACAACCGCTGACGTTGACCGCCACTCAACGGTATACCAACTGAACCAACACGGGTATTGTAACCCATTGGCAGTTCAGTAATAAAATCGTGTATGCAGGCTATCCTGGCTGCATGCATGATGCGCTCCCGATCAATGTCCTTTTCTGCAATAGCTATATTCTCGGCAATTGTACCAGCAAAAATGTGCCCGTCCTGCAATACTGTGCCACAAAGTTTTCTCCATTCATCACTGTCATATGTGCTTAACGGCTGTTGCCCTATTTTTAGCTCTCCTTTTGTAGGCTGATAATAAGATAACAGCAGTTTTAACACTGTTGATTTTCCACTTCCACTGGAACCAACGATGGCAGTTACTTTATTTCTGGGTATTTCGAAGGAGATATTCCTTAACACAAGATGATTAAAACTTCCAGGATATTTAAAGCTCACATTATTCAACAAAATTTTATCAGGAATAGCAGAAATGGGTAGACGGGATTCATCATTTTCGTTCTTTTCCAGGTAAACTTCATTAATTCGCTTCTGCGCAATATTTGCGTCTTGTGCCTCTCTTAAATGCGAAGTCAATATATTAATAGGATAACCTAGCTGGCCTAATATGTAGGAAATACTAAGTAGGGCGCCAATAGTCATCTGGCCTCTGATAATCAGGTAAGCACAAACCCCGATTGCCAGTAGTTCCTTGAATTTGGTAATAAAATTCATACCCATGCCCTGGTACATATTCAGGAATAGACTCCTTAGCTCCAGCTCATGCAGTTTTTCCTGTATACTGGTTAATTTGGCTATCATACTATACTGTGCATTATTGATTTTTATTTCTGGCATATGCATGATAAACTCGAACTGACTATTATTATTTTCTGACTGCCGCAAAAACAAAGAGTATTCCATCACTTTACGCAGGCGCAGGAAAAGGCTGACCCATAAAATAGAGAGGATGCTTAAAAGAAAAAAGATGCTAAATATGTATTTGTTTATATTGAAAAGTATTATGCTGAAGACGACAATATTCAATATATTCAAAAAGCTGTTTAGGGCCTTCCAGGTAATGAATTGTTGTATTTTACCCTGGTCAGCCATTCGTTGTAAAGTTTCAGCATTAATCCTTGTATCAAAATAGCTGGTGGGTAGTTTCATCAGCTTCAAAAGATAATGTTCCTTCATTTGAATACTTAATTTGAAGTTGAGCTTAGTGAAGAGTAAGTCTGTAATCAGCCCTGAGACGAAATTACTAAGAAACAAACCCAGCTGGGCCAGCAATAATATCCATACCAGGTGGAGGGATCTGTTGCCAATACCATTATCTATCATTTTCCGGAATACTACAGGGATACACCAGTTAGCTACGAGACCAGCCAATAACAGTAGGAAAGAAATTAAGTATCTCCATTTATGTTTTACCACAAACCTTGTGATTCCCTGAATAAATTCCTCCTTCAGTAGTCTTACCTTTTTTCCTGGTAAAAAGTCTGGCACCACATCTCCATCAGGCTCCATGAGAATAGCGACCCCTTTTGGATGAGCTCCTTTCCATTCTTTCGTCAGGGTTTCTGCATCCATCTTACTCTTCCCATAACTGGGATCTGCTATGTAATAATAAGTATTGCCATTGCGTTCCTGCACATTATACAATACTACAAAGTGGCGTTGTTTCCAATATAAGATCGCAGGTAATGGCAGGGTATCCAACTGGTCAGGCGTGAGCTGTACACCATTCACCCGGAAGCCCATCTTGCGTGCTCCGGAAATGATATCGTGCACAGATACTCCCATACGGGTAAGCGCACAATGTTCCTTTATATCCCTGATAGAGTAAGGTCGCTGGTGATATGAAGCCACCATTGCAAGGCAGGCAGGCCCACAATCTGAACTTTCCAGCTGATACTGAAATTTAAGCCGTCTTTTAAACACCGACAATTTCTTTGATTTTATTTTTTACAATGCGCATCTTCTCATTTTCATTACCACTATAAACACAGTAGTCATCAACCGATTCCATAAATTCTATGGCAAGTTGTGAACATCCACCATTGCATAGGGGCATAATGCGGCATGAAAGACAAGGTTTGTTTTTGAACTTTGCATTCATTCTTCTTTGCAGGGAATTATTTTCCCATACGATGTCTCCCTCATTATCCAGATATCCTTCCCTTTTTACCTGGGTGAAGTCTCTGGCGGTACATTTAAAGACATCTCCATTAAAATTGATCACTGCGCTATTCCGTTTATCTGCATAACATGACTCATATACGTGATTAGGAGACTCATGGGTCAAAGCTGTAACCCCTGTTTCTTCTACTTTCCTCACATTCTCCTCAAGTAAAAGATAGGTGTTGTCATGTTTGCCATCCTGCCATACCCGGTGATAATTGAATCGCAGATATTTTTGAATAATAGACGGGGCTATATCGCTGAATTCATTAACGATTAAATGAGAACCATCTACATTCTTCTCCGTGTAGTTAATACGTATCTGCACGGGGAAGGCATTTCTGATCAGCAGCTTGATATTCTCTATGATCTTAAAATAGGACCCTTTGTTTGCACTCACATATCTTACCTCATCGTGCTTTTCTCTATAGCCATCAAGAGTGATCTGGAAACCCGGAACAACATCTTTTCCTTTAAAATAATCAACGAATGCCTGATCTATCAGGTACCCATTAGTGGTAAAATGAATAACGGGTTTGAGGCCATGCTGTCTGCATTGGCTGATATATTGATCAAGTACAGGAATGACATCCTTTTCAAAATATAACAAAGGCTCACCTCCAAACAAACTCAGATTGAAATTCTTTAACCCTTTTATGTTAGCTGTCCTGAAGATAAATGTATTGATCCTTGCTATGATATCATTGTTAAGCCTGGACCCTTTTACATGCGTCTCATAGCAATACCAGCATTTAAAATTACAGTTCATGCTTGGATTGATAGTAAGAAGAAAGGAATCAATATTTTCATCAACCATTCTCACCCTGTCTTTGACCTTATGGATTTCGTTAACATGATCCTCTACCAAAAATTCCTGGTCAGACAGATACTGATGAAAGGTAGGATGGACCTTTGCCAGTTCATCCATACCTTCATGAATGGCTGCATCAAGTACTTCTTTTAGCGTAGGGTCAATAAAAATTACTCTTTGGGTAAATGAATTATAGACTGCGAATTTTTCCGAATACGGGATTACCGCGTTGAATTGACTGAATTTCATATAACGTTGCATTTAAAAAGCGATATCAGCCATAGTGGCTAATATCGCTTTCTGAGTTAAATTAAGATTTGCTACTGCCGCCACTGCAGGTAGGGCAATTAGTGTTAGACAAAATGGGGCAAACAATATTTGTACCATCGTCGCCACCTATTAATTCGCGACCTTCAAATGCAGGAGAAAACCCGCTTACCAATTTGCCTTCAGCATTTTCTGAAAGTGCTTCAAAAGCATCAAAGCTTAATTTTTCGTTCTTCATGTTTTTTTGCGGTTGTTACTTATTCCCTACTTTGTTTATCTTAGGCTTTTTCGGGAGTGGCCTTTTATGCATAAAAACATTCCTGTTCCGGTGTGCAGGGCACATCAGTCAGCTCTTACCAGGATTTAGATATTAGTGTAAAGACTTAGTTGCTTTTAAAACAACTACTATTTCATCCCCGGTTTTTTTATGCAAATAGTTATTAATTCTTTTCGGGATGCTACATTATTGTGAATAAAGCATCCCTGTTTTAGGCTGCGGCTCACGTCATTATGACTTGCTGCTGCCGCCGCTGCAGATAGGACAGTTAGTGTTAGATAAAACAGGACAAAGGACATTTGTACCGTCATCGCCGCCAACTAATTCGCGACCTTCAAATGCAGGGGAAAACCCACTTACCAGTTTACCTTCAGCATTTTCTGACAGCGTTTCAAAAGCATCAAAGCTTAATTTTTCCTTTTTCATAATTTTTTGTGGTTGTTATTTATTCCCTACTTTGTTTATCTTAGGCTTTTCGGGAGTGGCCTTTTTATGCATAAAGCATTCCTGTTCTGATGTACAAGGCACATCAGTCAGCTCTTACCGAGATTTAAACATTAATAGAATGATTCCCCTTGCTTTAAGCAATGGGGAATTCCTGTTCTTTCGCAGAATGTTACCCCTTTATTTTATCGGCTTTTTATGCACGAAATTCCCCCTATTTGATGTGTGGACTTACATCAATTATCACTTCTGAGATTTTAAAGTCGGTAAATTGGTAACGCTTCATTAAAAGGATCTTTAGTCTAACCTATCAGATCTTCTGCGTGATTGTCATTCCTTTCCGTCATTGTTCATACGTATAAAGCATTCCCATTTTGATGTGTGGTTCACATCAATTAACTCTCATTGAAATTTTACTGTTAATAGATAGGCATAGCTGCCGTCAAAAGAACATAAATTTTATCCCCCTATTCTTTTGCGTAAATCCTCGTTGGCCGTATTCCGGTCTCTGTTTTTATGTAGGTATTTATTTCCAAATGAATACCTCACTTTTAATTGTACACTGCGATTATAAACATTTGTATTAACGTAATTCCTGGTCAACAATTCATCCCTGTACAAATCATATTTTTGAATCGAACCTCCATTAAAGATATCGTAAACTGCCAGGTAAAAGGAGAACTGCTTTACGACCTTTTTCACCGACAAGTCAAGTGATGTGCGATTATTCAGTCTATCCCCGCTTATACTCTTAAAGGGAGAACTATATCCAAAAGTCAAATAACCTGTCCACATCTTTTTCTTTGATATATATAGGTAATTGTCTACAAGAAAATCAAAATTGTAATTAGTCAATTCCAGGTGTACATCACTGGAAGTACCTTTATACCGGCTATAAGTCAGCGAAGGTGTTAAATATAGTTCCCACATGTCCTTTATAATATAATCATGGTAATTGATCACGACATTCAATTTGTCAACATCACCATAGTTTATATAAGTACGTTTCAGTTTTGAAACTCCATCTTCTGAAATCTCCTGTGTAAAACTCGAATAATCATTTTTTATAGTAGAATAAGTAACATTCAACACATATTTGCTCTTGAGCACATAGGAGAATTCTATATTGCCAGATAAGGCCGGCTGTAGAAAAGGGTTATTTTGACTAAAATAATTTGCAGAGCTGTAAGTTCGCCCTGGGAATAATAGTTCGGCATTCGGCCTGTTTATCTTCCTTGAATAACCGATACTAAATTGATTATCATCATTTGGGTTATATCCAATTACTGCATTAGGAAACAGATTAATATAATTGCTATCTGCTTTCTCTCCGGTTATACGTGCATTCGTTGTATAATTGGTACCTTCCAGCCTTAAACCAGCTTTAGTTTGTATCTTTCCAAAACTCTTACCCAGGCTAAAAAAACCAGCAATGTACTTTTCGTTATATTTATAATATTCTGTCTGAGAAGCATCATTCACATAAATGTTATCTGCCAGGGTGTAATAATGCATTTTGTTATCCAGGGACGTTGCACTGTATTGAGCTCCCGTAAGGAACTTTATTTCTCCTGGCAGCGTTATTGCCAAATCCAGGCGTTCCGAGAGATTAAAAAAGTGTTGAGGAAGATCACTTTTATAGTATCCAACATTGCTGATTGGTTTTCCTGAGGAAGTATCTATATCGTCAATACCCCAATTGTTATGTCGTCTTTGGGTGAATTGATTATAATCGATATTTGCATCCAGATAGCTACTACCACTCTCATTAAATGTATGATGATAATTCAGGTTCCCAAAGTTATAAACATACTGATCATTACCTCGTGTTGCCAATTTTTGAATGGAGTCCGGCGTACTTATGCCAGTCGTGCTATAATTGGTATAGGACGTAGAATTGCTTTTCCCGGTTACGCCTGAGATCCATCCCTGATAGCTAAAGGAATTATGAGCATTTAGGTCATAATCTAATGTCACTCCGGTCCCATATACATTATATCTTCTGTATGTTCTGTTCTGTATATCATTCTGTTGTCCACTTGCATATACCAGTTGTGTAGAACTCGTGTTATAATTATAATTGGAAGAAAAAGAGGGCATCAATTGTAAACCGATTTTTCCTTTTCTATAATTTATAAAACCATTCAGATCAGATTTATTATATGGTCCTTGCTGGATTTCTGCTACTACTGATCCTTGCCATCCCTCGTCCAACATCTTTTTAATATTGATATTGATTACACCACCAGTGGTTGCGGCGTTGTATTCTCCACCGGGATTGGTAATGATCTCTATGTTTTTGATATTTTCCGCGGGTAAAGCCTGCAGGTATTGGATCAGCATTTGCGCAGGTACCTGTGTTTTTTTGTTATTAATATATATGACTGTATTTGACTTACCGATGATAGAAAGGGAGCTGGATCGCTGATCAAACATCAACATAGGTACGTGTTGCATGATGTCAATACCCGATGCTCCTGCGACCATGCTTTTGTTTGGTGAATAGATAAAACGGTCGGCTTTTCTCTCAAAGGGTTTTCTTCCATCTATCACGATTTCTTTTAGTTCACGTGAAGAATTGTCTAATGAGATGTTGATGATCGTATCGGCCTTAATGGTAAGCGGGGCGCGATAGTTTCCACCTCCGAGATGGGATATCTCCATTGTGTATGTAATAGCTGGTAAGACCCTGAATTGATAATACCCACTACTATCTGTCATTGCATTGGCGACTATGCCCGAGTCTCCTTTGACAACAATGGTAGCAAATTCAAGTGGATGATGTGCGTTATCACTTACTATACCTTTTACGGAGACCTGTGCGAAAACAGGGCGAGTAATCAAAATAAAACATAATAACAACAATGAATTCCATTTAGTAAAGGGTGTCCCATTTACGCAGCTAACGAGCTTACTTCCAGCCATTTTTCCTTAATTAGATTCTATGTTCGATATATCTATTGACAATGAGTTAACACATTCATCACAACGTCACTGTTCAGTAATTGGCAATAGGGATTACAAAAAATTTCTTAACGGTAATTATTACATTGAAAGACTTAGCCCATATCTGTATCTAAAACAAGATACAATCAAGTCGGAGATCTTAATTCAAACAGGTCTCATCGGCATGCCAATAAATAATTTCCCCCAAAGAACTAATATTTTTTCCTTTTAATGTTGGATTAAACGTAATCATAATAGCAGGGTATGTTGCATATTATGATAAAAACATTCTACATGATTAATCTAGCTCCTTATAACGTATTTCTCGTTCTTTGCAGCAGGTTAATTGCGATAACAATGTAAGTCAAATGTACTAAAAATCATTTAGCACCCAAATATTTTTGTCCCTTTTTTAGTTATAAAATTTCGATGTCGTTTAGACAAAAAAGTTAGACAAAAAAGTTAGACAATTGATATGACTTGCAAAGCCACAAAACAAACACTATCGAAGAATGCATAGCAACTTGTTAATGCAATTGATGACCATAGTATAACTGTCGACCTCATTACAGATAATTGTAACTCTGGAAATGATGAACTTTTATTTAATGTAGGTGCATTTCCAGGAAATTAACGTAACCAGAATACCAATTTACCTGCTTATGCATATTGTTGCAAATGGACAAAAGATTTCGATATGGAAGATAGTTGTTATTGTTTATTTAGATTCAAATAAGAATTGTTTTTCTCATACTGAGTTTTTAAATTCTTCATCTACCTTAAATAATAAAAAAGTATATGGGGAAGTTCCTGCCGAAACAGCCTTTCATATCTTATCCTGAATTTATTAAAACAACAGCCATTTAATACTTAGAAGAACCCCAAAACCAGGAACTATCCCGAAGAGCTGCTGTAACCCAAATTAAAAGCCAGTGGAATTGCAGGATTAAGTATTGTTCTATCATGAGATAATTCTGTAGCCATCGCTCCTGCAAAAGAGCAACTGAGCAAAATAAAACCAATGCGCATGGTTTTGGGAATTACCAACAAGATAGTGAATGACATTTCCATCAAGCCGGGTAATGCCGACGAATTGGGCAAATTGAATTTAAACCGGACCCTCTACCGACCAGGGCAAATGAATTGCGTTCATAAGTCTACTTGTGATTACCATTATCTTTTAAAATTGATGATGGCACAATCGCCTTTTCTTTTTGAAACAGTATTCACCCCGGTAGTGAATTTCCTCTTTCATAAATGTTCTATTTTTATTTGCCAAATATTAGACTATAAAAAAGGTTGTCGTGGGTTATCCCGTTAGTATTGAATATGAGTTATTACCTTACAACCATACACTCGAAGAAATTGCTGGGGCTATGGCCTGGTAGGGAATGCAGCACACGGAGAAGATAAAAAAGGATATGGCAGCATCGGGGACTGCAAAATCTTAAATGAAATCCTGTAATCAGGATTGTATCATCTCCAAAAACTCCTCCCTCGCAATAAACTTCGCCCCCAGCGAAGCCAGATGCTCCGTATACACCTGGCAATCAATGAGCTTCAACCCCATTCCTTTCGCTTTTTGCACAAACGTAATAAACGCCGCCTTCGACGCATTACTCACTTTTGCAAACATCGACTCTCCAAAAAAACAATCTCCCAGCATCACCCCATAAAAACCACCCACCAGCTCATCATTCTGCCAGCACTCTACCGAATGTGCATATCCTGATTGATGCAAAGCAGTATACGCTGCTTCTACTTCAGATGAAATCCATGTACCATCCTGCCCTTTACGTGGCGACGCTTTGCACCCAGCTATCACCCCTGCAAAATCTTTATCAAAGGTGATCTCAAACACACCTTTCTTCAGCACCTGTTTCATACTGGCGCTGATTTTCAACTCTTCAGGAAATAATACAAAACGGGGATCCGGACTCCACCATAAGATAGGCGGTTCATTATACCAGGGGAAAATCCCTTCCTGGTAAGCCAGTAGCAATCGCTCAGTAGAAAGATCACCTCCATAAGCCAGGAGGCCGTCTTCATCTGCTAAATTAACAGGGGGGAATATTAGCTCATCTGTAAGATAAAATACAGGCATTAGCTTTCAACAGCTTCTTCTAAAGTTGCACTGATTCCTCTGTCCAGCAAGGCTTCGCACATCGGGCGCAGGTCGGTAAATTCTCCCTGCTTCACAGCATATTTGCCATTGTGATGAATGATCAATGCACATTGCTCAGCCTGTTCCTGCGAATGGCCGCATACTTCCATCAGGGACTGAATGACCCAGTCAAATGTATTTACTTCATCGTTCCACACGATGAGGCTGTATGGAAATTGTTCATCCTCTGCTACCAACACATCTTCCCACTCTTTGGTGTGTGTGCCTGTTTGCTGACGCTGGCTCATATCCGGAAATATAAAATTTACACAAAAATACAGCTTAGAATCGTGATTTTAAATTAAACTCACGCCATTTTATTATAGCCCTGGTTGTGGTGACAATCCCGCTGATTATCATTATTATTTCTCTGATCCGAACCATGCAGGCGCACCCTGTACAAGTTGCAATCCCGCTGATTATCACTATTATTTCTCTGATCCGAACCATACAGCCGCACCCTGTACAAGTGACAATCTCACTGATTATCATTATTATTGTGAACATCGAAAACAGGAACTATGATAGGAATGAATGGCACTAAATTGTTGATTGATATTAGTTTACCTCTCAAAGATCCGGTACCTATTTTTGCCCTGGTACTGTTCATTATCCTTTTGGCGCCGATTATCCTGCGTAAATTCAGGATTCCCAGCATCATCGGATTGATCATTGCGGGTATGCTCATTGGTGATCACGGGTTTAAAATTATTGAGAAGGGTAGTATAGACCTGTTCGGCAAGGCCGGACTACTATACATTATGTTCCTGGCTGGCCTGGAACTGGATATGACGGAGTTCCGTAAGAACCAGCACCGGAGCCTGGTATTTGGGGCATTTACGTTTTTTATTCCCCTGCTGCTGGGGTTTGTGGTCTGTCACTATGTACTGCATTTCAACTTTATGGCTACACTGCTGGTTTCCAGTATGTTCGCCACGCACACGCTGGTGGCGTACCCGCTGGCAAGCAGATTAGGAATTACCAGGAACGAAGCGGTGACGGTGGCAGTCGGAGGTACCATCATTACGGATACCGCCGTACTCGTGATCCTGGCCGTCATTACCGGTGCCACAGCGGGCAACCTGAACGAGCAGTTCTGGATCAGCCTGGGGGCCAGCCTGGTGGTGTTTGCCGCCATTGTATTGTGGATCTTCCCCATGATAGGCCGTTGGTTCTTTAAGAAAATCAAGGACGACAAAACTTCGCATTTCATCTTTGTGCTGGGAATGGTATTTCTCGCCGCATTCCTGGCTGAACTGGCCGGGGTGGAGGGTATTATTGGCGCATTCCTGGCGGGACTGGCATTGAACCAGCTCATTCCACATACGTCACCCCTGATGAACAGGATCGAGTTTACAGGCAATGCATTGTTCATTCCTTTTTTCCTGATCAGCGTGGGAATGCTGGTAGACCTGCGGGTACTGCTCAGAGGCCCTGAAGCCTTGCTGATAGCAGGTGTGCTCACGGCTATGGCGCTGATCAGCAAGTACCTGGCAGCAACCTTTACACAGATCGTGTTTAAGTACACCGTACCTCAGCGCAACGTAATTTTTGGATTGAGCAGTGCGCATGCAGCGGCTACGATTGCTGTGATCCTCATTGGTTTCAACATGGGGATTATCAACGAAAATGTACTGAATGGAACCGTGATCCTCATCCTGATTACCTGCCTGGTGGGTAGCTTCGTTACAGAAAGTGCAGGTCGTAAACTGGCCATCATTGAATCGGATAAACAACCGGAGACGGAAGAAGTAATAGAACGCATGCTCATCCCCATCGCTAATCCGGGTAAGATGGAAGCAATGCTGGACTTTGCCGTCATGATCAAGGATCCGAATGCAAAAACGCCGGTATACCCGCTGGCAGTGGTGCAGGACGACGAAGAGGCGAAAGCCCGCATGACACAGACAAACAGGATGATGGAAGCCGTCATCGCCCATGCTGCTGCTACTGAAAGCAAGGTACAGGTAGTGACCCGTATCGACCTGAACGTATCTGATGGTATAGCCCGCGCATCAAAAGAGCTGGGTATTACGGATGTGATCATTGGCTGGACGGACAAGACCAGTACTACAGACAGGCTCTTTGGCTCTATCTTTGGTACGACCCTGGACAATGTGATGCAGAGTGTGTGGGAGAACCTGTATGTCTGTGATTTTTCTTTTCCGCTGAATACTACACGCCGTATTCTCCTTGTGCTGCCACGCAATGCGGAGTATGAAATCGGGTTTGCACATTATATGCAAAAACTGTTTTTGCTCAGTAAGCAGGTAGGGGGTAAGCTGATGGTATATTGCGAAGGCGCAACGCAGCGATTCCTGCAGGACCTGGTCCAGAAACTGAAGCAGACAGTAGATATTGGTTTCAAACTCTGGCATGACCTGGTAGACCTGCCGGCGCTGGCATACGAAACTACGAGGAATGATCTGCTGATTATCGTATCTGCCCGCAAGGGTACACTGTCTTACAGACCTTCGCTGGAAGGCCTGCCTTCCCGTATCAGCAAGCATTTTACGCATAACAATGTGATCCTGATCTATCCTGAACAGACAGAAATTGAATATATAGAAGCGGGTATCCAACCAGAGGATCTCACGCTGCGGCCTATTCAGGAGCAGTTAGCCAATCTCTCGAAACTGGGTAAGTTCATGAAGAAGTTTTTCAGGAATAAATGAGTTTTTAGGAATAAGTGAATCTTTTGGAAGCAGTGAATTTTTTATCCCGTCTCTTTGTTGAGGCGGGATATTTTTTGGGGCAGGTGGCAGTGCTGCTTCCAGCACGATGGGGGTATTAAATGCGTGTTTTACCGCCATATTAAATGCGTTTTGCCCCGGACCGGCCTGGGCTGCGAATGCTGCTTTGACTTCCGGGTCTTTGATCATTTCTTTTGCCAGTGCTACGGCGATTTTCATTCTCAGGCGTGCTAATAATTGTTTGGAAGTAGGAGGTTCGGTAGACGGACCTCTTTTTTTTGCCATGATGATTTGTCCGTTCCGGACATAGATGGTGATAATGTCTCCCAGGCTGCCGTTGACGAGCTGGAGGAGGATGTTGTCTTTTACTATTGCCATACGCTTGTTTTCAGGCAATATTAGAGGATGGGGGAAGGAGGGGCAAATAAATTCGTTGAGCAAGCGATAAAGGCTTTTGGCGAAGCGATAATGAGGGGTTGAGTGAAATATAGCAAACCTTCACCATCACTTCGCTACTTAAAGATTACCAAAAGGGCACTTCATTATCCCGGGGATATTGAGGTGACCTTTTGGTGATCTTTTGATGCCCTTTTAGCAGTAAAGCTATGGTCTGGTTATACTAGGCATCAGACGGGTGTAAAAGCCCTCAATCCCTGGTTAAAAAGCCAAAATGGGAAATATAGTAGTCTAATTGGCAGCCCTTTATCCTTTGTGGCTGTCACCTTGTCCCCAATTTCTTCGGGTAAGGTATTTGATGTCCTGTTGGCATGGACACATATTCTCAGGTAATTATTGACGCCGTGGAAAAAGTAAGTCCGGCGGTGGTAAAAATAGAAAGGCTGGAACGCAGCTCACGCGGTGATGTCGCGGGGGGATCTGGTTCCGGGTTTATCTTTTCTTCAGATGGGTACCTGTTTACGAACAGTCATGTCGTAAAGGGTGCCAGTCATCTAAGGGTGATGTTGCAGGACGGGAGGACTTACCCCGCGTATCTTGCAGGGCAGGATGCTGCAACAGATTTAGCTGTATTGAAGATAGAGGCCGGTGAGTTGACGACGGTGCCTTTTGGAGATTCAGATGAATTGAAGGTCGGACAATTGGCTATTGCCATCGGGAATCCGTTAGGTTTTCAGCATACGGTGACGGCAGGGGTGATTAGTGCGTTAGGCAGGTCATTGAGAGGGGCTGATGGGATGATGATGGATGCGCTGATACAAACAGATGCTGCGTTGAATCCGGGTAATTCGGGAGGGCCGTTGATAAATGGCGATGGGGCTGTGATTGGGGTTAATACAGCGATTATTAATGGCGCGCAGGGATTGTGCTTTGCTATTAGTATAAATACGGCTAAATCGATCGCAAATCAGTTAATTCGGTTTGGGAAGGTGAAGCGGGCGTATATAGGTGTGGCGATGCAGCAGGTAGACCTGGTGCCGAGGTTGAGGGCGATACATGAAGTGAAGAACAGGCAGGGGTTGTTTGTGACGCAGGTGGAGAGAAATAGTCCGGCGGCGAAGGCGGGTGTGTTGAGTGGGGATATTATTGTGGGGTTTGCAGATAGGATGGTGGAGACGGCGGATCAGTTTTTTAAGATGATGACGGAGGAGAAGATTGGGCAGTGGCAGTTTTTGAAGGTGATTAGGGGGAGTGAGATGAAGGAGGTGAGGGTGACGCCGGTGGAGAAAGGAGATTGATTGGCCTGCGGCAGCAAGGAAGAGGGCTCTTTTTTTGGGCTAGCGCCCGTGAGAGAGAACTTTTGTGCAATGACAGAAGAAGATTCTTTTTGGGCTGGCGCCCGTGAGAGAGAACCTTTATGCAATGACAAAAGAAGATTCTTTTTTGGCTGGCGCCTTGTAGGCGAAATTTTGTGCCTTCAATTTTTCTTAAAAACAAAAAAGCCCTGGTGAAAACCAGGGCTTTTTGTGGGAGTTGACGGATTCGAACCATCGACCCTCTGCTTGTAAGGCAGATGCTCTGAACCAGCTGAGCTAAACTCCCATTACTAAAATTACCATTAAACAAGAACTTTTTAAACGATGTGGGAGTTGACGGATTCGAACCATCGACCCTCTGCTTGTAAGGCAGATGCTCTGAACCAGCTGAGCTAAACTCCCAATTAATGGTAATGTGAAAGAACTTTTGAAGAGGTGGGAGTTGACGGATTCGAACCATCGACCCTCTGCTTGTAAGGCAGATGCTCTGAACCAGCTGAGCTAAACTCCCTTTTTCGTTTGTTGCCCTCTCGTCTGAGAGGATTGCAAAGGTAGATAATTGTTTTATTTCGCCAAATTTTTTTTAAAAAACTTTTAAAATAATTTCTCTCATCCCCCTGAAACCCGCTCCCTACCTGAGCTCCCAGTCAACGATGTTATTTGACCACTCTTGTCTTACCGGCGTTGTCACCTTGATATAATTATCAGT
>NZ_JBCNKH010000098.1:0-22878 GCF_039596135.1 Chitinophaga sp. | reverse complement strand
GGAAGAGGAGGTCGATGGGGTACTGGCGGAGGAAGGACATGGCTTCGGCGGTGCCGGTGAAGGTTTTCTCCAGGCGGATGTAGTTGAGCTTTTGACAGAAGGTGTCAATTACGGCTAAGGCTGGTGGCTCGTCATCAAGGGCGATGGCTGTCATCATAAAGACAAATATATAAAAATCCGGCTTTAGTGAATTTGCCTTCGGCAAATTCACTAAAGCCGGGAGAGACGTCAGTGGATTTTGCTGACGCAAAATCCACTGGGGTTGAATCAGGTAATGCAAAATTCGCTGGGCCTGAATCAGCTAAATTAATTTTTGGCGACAGGATTGATACCTGCTTTCTTTATTTTTTCAACTACAAACGTTCCTACACGTTTCCCCTGATCCACCCCATTTTCCACTGAATCGCGAAAATGGATACCTCCATAAATACGTGACACCGCTGCTTCCATCGCTGCATTCCAGAAAGATGTAAAATGCCTTGGCGTCAGTTCCCAGAATTCTTCTGAATTATCTGTGTATTCAAAGTTATCTCCAAACAGGTAGGTCAGCATCGTAGCAACAGCAGACGATACGACACTATGCCCGCTTGTATATTCGGGGAATGGTGGTGTTTGCAAATTCGGCTTCCACTTCACATCTATGTACTTGTTGATAAACGCTTCGGGGCGGATACGGTTCGTTGCATACTTTGCATCCCAGCAGCTGATAAAGGCATCCATCATCACGTTGGCCGCCAGCATGTGCACCTGCAAGGTATGATCAAAATCCAGTTTAGCTTTGCGGCTGGCAATACCTGTAATATTCATCCAGTGACCACCGGGTGTGATTTTTTTAAATCCAATCGCCATGTGTCCATAGGTGCTTACCGCAAATGGATTACAATCCCAAAATCCTGCAATCGTCATCTCTTCTTTGGTAGAATGTACCCCATAGTTATATACCTCCATACTTAGCTTGTAAAAGTCACTGGTGGTATCTTTGCTGAAGGCTGTCATCGGCTTTGGCTGGAACTGGGTACAGCTATCGATCACCATAGGACGAATGGTACGCCAGTTTGGCTCTACCGCATCCATGTAAGCCGGAGGTGTAGGATACCAATACCCCTCTCCTTTCAACGGTGTATACCTGCGTAAGGTACTGAGTTTGCCATATCCATCGCCTTTAGACCATTGTACAATCTGCTTTACCACCCCTTCTGCCACCATCACAGAATTCTTAATTATGCTATCAGGCACCTGGTCTTTTTTAAACAGGTCTATCAGCTTTTTTTCATCCTCTGTGAGCATATAACCAGAAGGCAATAACTGCTTACCTGCTTCCAGGATCGCATATACAGCTGCCACTTTGTAATCGTAGGTTCTGCCACTGTCGGGAACTGTAACTGCCGGGTAAGATTTTATAAATGTTGCAGCACCTGACATAGCAGGATTATGCGTTGCCACAATCTGGTAGGCTGCTAATGTTGCATAACTATAAAAGCGTGTGGCCGCCGGCGGATTCACCACATCGTGCATCATCACCATAGAAAGAGAAAAGACTGCCGGCTGTATATAATCGGTAAAGGGCGCCTTGTCATACTGCTGTTGCGCATGCCCCAGCTGACTAACGAGCAACAATCCTAAGATAAGTTTCTTCATACTTATTTTTCTTTATAAAGTGAGACACCTTCATTGTTTACACCAACTACCATAAAGTTTTTACCATTGATGGCAATTTCACCGGCTGACTTTACATCGCCTTTGATACAAATACCGGCTGCAGATTGGTCTACATATGTAAACCCGCCTTTGCCATCACCTTTGAGCAGACAGCCATAACCAGCGTCAAAGCTACCCAGCTTCAGGCGGTTGTCACAATGGTTACCGAGTAGTAACAGGTCTGGCTTACCATCTTCATTGAAGTCGCCTGTCAGTATTTTGTTTACTACTGAGAACTGTGCTTCTACTGGTAATGGGGATACGACAAATTTGCCGTTCCTATTCAGGAGGCACAAGCTACGGGTCTCTGTAACGGTAAGCTTGCCAGCCTTTGCCAGGTCATCAGGCGCCACGATATCTTTCATCGTCGCATCTGAATAGTTTTTGTAAGAAGTGAATTTCTTTCGCATCGGGTAAATCTGGTCGTTCAGTTCATCCCTGCTCACGTATGGATAACTTACTCCCTGGATATAAAAATTCAGGAATGGATCGATGTTGCCATTCTTATCGAAATCTGCATAGTACAGTTCCGCAGGTTCTTTGGGAGAAGCTTTGATCTGTGTATTCAGGCCGAGGTTACCTGCAATGAGGTCGTCGTTGCCATCACCATCCACATCCTTTACTGCCAGGCTAAACCAGAAACCATTTTGTGGCTGATCAAAGTAGTCGGCTGTTTTATCTTTGAAACCATCTGCTTTGTTGATATATACTGACAGTGGCATCATCTCTCCACACACTACCAGGTCTTTACGACCGTCTTTATCCAGGTCTGTCCACTGTGCATCTGTGATCATACCTGTTTTTGCAAAAGGTACATCTGCTACGGTGAATTTTCCTTTCCCGTTATTGATCAGCAGGTAAGACACCGGTGATACCGGGTACTGACCTGGAATGACACGACCACCTACAAAGAGATCAATATCTCCATCATTATCAAAATCACAGGGGCGCACACAGGACTTACTGTTTGCACTTACATCAGGCAGGTTTTCACCCGCTTTTACAAGAATGCCTTTACCATTATTAATAAACAGTTCATCCTGCAACATGGGGGTTTTTGGATCACAATTGAAGTAGCCACCCATTGCCAGGTACAAATCAGGATACCCATCTCCGTTAGCATCGAAGAAGATAGCATCGGATACACAATTTTCAGCTGGGTCTTCCAGCTTCATGTTTTTGTTCATTTCAAAGCTGCCACTACTTAATTGTGTGTAGATGCGGCCGGGCAATTCGCCATTGCCGCTTACATACAGGTCTTCTTTTCCATCTTTATCCACATCTGCCTTTGCAATGACAGGTCCTGTTTT
The DNA here is from genome assembly GCF_039596135.1 of Chitinophaga sp. Classification (GTDB taxonomy): domain Bacteria; phylum Bacteroidota; class Bacteroidia; order Chitinophagales; family Chitinophagaceae; genus Chitinophaga. The sequence continues at coordinate 19,870 of NZ_JBCNKH010000098.1, read as the reverse complement.
GGAATACATGAATATCATGAGCAGCTGGCGCTTAAAGTCATTCGCCGGCATTTCTTCGTGTTTGTAATTGAGCAGGCCATCAGCTTTGGTGAAGAAAGGTTTTGCCAGGGTAGCAGGTGGTACAACAGCATTCGGCGCATAGTCGACTTTCAGCAACTGATTGGCTGCTACATCCCTCATACGTTGTTCCTTATTGCCGGGCCATACAATCAGCACAGAATCAGCTTTGGTGGCGCTACCCAGGCCAAATAACAATTGTGTGGATACAGCACCCAGGTAGCCTTTGCCAGGATTTACTTCCTGGTATTGCTGCATGCCATTGGTATATACATATACCTTGGCGCCGATGGCCTGGGTATTTTTGCCTTCTCCGTGTAGTTTGAAAGAGAGATAAGGGGTTTTATGCTGTTCCCGCGTCATGTTCTGGTAAATGCCTGCCGGATCATTGATACGGTTCACCACCAGGTCCAGGTCACCGTCGTTATCCAGGTCGGCATATACGGCGCCACTGGATACACCGGGTTGATCGATTCCCCAATCCTGTTGCTTATTGGCAAAGGTGAGGTCATGATTATTGCGGAAGATATAATTCTTTAAGGGTGTGACAGGCATGGCTGTGACCAGGTCCATGAACTTAATGGGTTCGCGCTCCATAGCTTTCTTTACTTTGTAATCGCCCCAATAGCGCAGGAAGTCTTTGTTGGTATAATCCCGCAGGTAGCCATTGGTTACAAAGAGGTCTTTATACCCGTCATTGTCAAAGTCAGCAAAGAGCGGGCACCAGCTCCAGTCTGTATTGGATACGCCTGCCAGCTGACCAATTTCGCTGAAGGTGCCATCGCCATTATTCAGTTGCAGCATATTGCGCATATACTGTTCATAGAGATCCTGTGACTTCATCAGGTCGTGCATCTCGTAGCTCTCTTCCATTTGCAGCAGCTTTTGGCGCTTGTTGTCTTCAGGGAGCATATCGAGGGTAAGCACATCTGGTAATCCATCGTTGTTGTAGTCAGCAATATCTACACCCATAGAAAAGTGAGACAGGTGCTTAAAAGTTTCTTTTGTACGCTCAGCGAACGTACCATCGTGATTGTTGATGTATAGGTAATCAGGTTCGTTGTAGTCGTTGGTCACGTAGATATCTTCCCAGCCATCTTTGTTAATATCAGCTACAGCTACCCCCAGCCCAAAGGTGAGCGGGTTCTGGATGATGCCGGCTTTGAGGGTGATATCAGTGAAGTGGTTGTTATCATTACGATAGAGTTTGTTGCCTGCCAGGGAATCTGTCAGGGCTTTGTACTTCGCAAACTCCATGTTGTCAATCTTGTTGGTGCTGTGGTTGAGCAGGAACATATCCAGGTCGCCATCGTTGTCCATATCAAAGAAGACAGCGTTGGTGCTATAGCCTGGATCGTCGAGGCCATATTCCTTTGCCTTTTCCACAAATTTCATGTTGCCCTGGTTGATAAAGAGCTGGTTACGGCGGGCAGCGTCATCCCGCTTACCGGAGTAGCAGATGTAGATATCGAGGAGGCCATCGCCATTTACGTCGGCCATGGTCACACCTGTCTTCCAGCTATCTGGTTTGCCCCCGACGCCTTTGCCGGCATCTTTGGTAATGTCTTTGAACTGCATGTTGCCCATGTTCTGGTAGAGTGCACCAGGCTGCATGTTTGCTGTGAAATACAGGTCCTGTAATCCATCGTTGTTCAGGTCTCCTACGGCTACACCGGCGCCGTTGTAGAAGTATTCGTATTGCAACACGTTCAACCCTTCTGTTTCATTCAAAGGGTTGGAGAACTTAATGCCGGTAGTTTTGGAAGGTAGTTGCTGGAAAAGATGCTGTTGTGCCTGGATAGCGCAGGGAATGCAGGATGCTATCATGAGAGCCAGCAAGGTGGAATAGCGCATGGGTAAATAGATTTTCAGTGTTCCCATTCTTAAAAGGTGAAAAGTTAATGCGGCAGGTTACCGCATTAACTTTTCTTTATTTAGCTAGTCATGAACAAAAACTTGATCAGGAAGCTGGATCCCACCATACGCGGGATACCCAGGTATCTCCACCGGAAAGATGGCTTACAGCTGTTTTATAGTTTGTGCCATTCAGTGTAGCTTCTGTAACAGGATACAGTTGTCTTCTTGGGATCTGACCACCGGAGAAGTTAGCATCGTACACTACAGGTGTCAATACAGGGTAACCAGAACGGCGCCAGTTGAACCATGTTTCGATGTAGTTGAACTGAATACCGGTAGTAGCCCAGTACTGCTCATTGATCTGTTTCAGAGAAGCAGCAGTAGATGTTACATCCAGCGGATGTAAAGCCACATAAGCAGTAGCAGTAGCAGAAGAGATGGTCAGCGCAGAACCCAGGGTAGCCAGGGAAGTCAGACCAGCTGTGGTACCCGCTGCATAGTGTGTAACAGCAGTACCACCTACATTCCATCCTCTTACAGCAGCTTCGGCCAGCAGTAATTCAGTTTGTGCATATGTGAGCACAAAGATCGGAGAGTTCAGGTTAGTATATACTGAAGCCAGTGGACGGGAGTATTTACCAATTGGTGTTTCGTCAGCACCAGTACCTGTAGAACCAGGGTAATTTGGTTCGTTGGTCACGTCGGTAGGACCACCGTTCAGGTCATAACCATTTGGCAGACCTATCTGTGCAGAGGCAGTGGTGTTACCTGCAGCAGTCGTCTTATTGGCAGCAAGACCAGCCTGGGGAACTTCAGTTACCACGCCTAATCTTGGATCGCTGTTTGTTTTCAGGTAATCGATGAGTGTTTTGCTCCACCTGGTCTGGTACAGGTCAGTACCATATACCCTGGCCTGTGCGTTGTCGTGACCATTGGTGCTTTGTACATTGATGTATGCATCGTCAGCAGAGCTGGTGAATACACCACCTGCCACTGCTTTTTCAGCCCATGTCTGTGCGGTAGTAGGCGCTACTTTGGTGAGGCGCATGGCTGCACGCAGCATCAGGGAGTAAGCGAACTTTTTCCATTTAGTGATATCACCACCGTAATACAGGTCGCCGGTTACCAGTGTTTTGCTGGCATCGAACATACCGATAGCGGTTGTCAGGTCATTGAAGATAGAATTATAAACTTCTTCCTGTGTATCGTAAATAGGCTGTGTAACACCCTGCTTACCCTGGAATGCCTGAGAATAAGGGATATCGCCATATACATCTGTTACCTGCTGCAGGATCATGGCTTTCATGATCATACAGGTTGCAGTGATATTCACTTTGCTTGCATCATCTTTTGTGAGGGCGATGGCTTCTGCTACCAGGTTACCAGCACCGGTGTAGTAGAGGTCTGTGGATCCGTAATCGGTATTCCAGATACGGCCCTGGTAGTCGGATGTACCACTGGTTGCCACGTACTTGTCACCATTAGACAGGTAGTTGGAAGTCAGTGAAGAAGTAGATGCCATGATCTGTGTCCAGAAACCCTCGAACAGAAACATGTTGTACCCCTGAGAGCTAAAAGCATGCTGCGCACTCGTGAGCAGGTAATTCGGATTATACAGATCAGCACTGGTCTGAGTAGGGTCCGTGTTGATCTCGTTGAAGTTTTTGGTACATGAAGCTGATTGCATCAACAAACCAGCCAGACCTATATAAATGAAGTATCTTTTCATGACTTATCTTATTTGAATTTGACATTAACGTTCACACCATAAGTCCTTGCAGAAGGAACACTTGTACCTTCAATACCTGCATAAGTAACCAGTGTGGAGAAACCAGCTTCCGGATCGATGATGCCAGATTTTCTCTTGATAGTCCAGAGGTTACGACCCACCAGGGAAATGTTTACTGAGCGGATCAAAGGAATATTGCCCAGCAATTTCTCTGTCAGGGTATAACCCAGGGTTACCTGACGCAGTTTGATATAGTCGCCATTCAGTACGCTCAGCGGACCAGTGATGTTTCTGCTAAAGATAGCCTGGTAGTAAGCCTGTGAAGTCACAGTCTTTGTATTTGCTGCACCGCTTTCAAGTACACCGGTAGTGATACCGCTTTCACGTCCGTTCAGGGTTTCCTTGTTCAGACCACGATAGATGCTATATGCCTTGGTAGCAGAAATAATCTTGTTACCATAGTTATAATCGATCAGGAAAGACAGGGTGATGTTCTTGTAGCTAAAGTCGTTATTCAAACCACCATACAGGGTAGGCAGTACAGTACCCCATGATTTCAGGTCGCCCTGTACAGGAAGACCACCATCATCTACGATCATGTTGCCTTTACCATCCCATTTGTAGTCATAACCCAGAATCTGAGGACCGGCTTTACCAACCTGGTAAGCAGTGTAAACAGAACCGTGGTTAGGACGGTCAGTACCCAAAGTGATAGTGTTGTTATTATTGTCAGTATGGAGAATTTCGTTCTTAACAGAAGTTAAGTTGAATGATACGTTCCAGTTGAAATCTTTGTTAGTGATTGGAGTACCGTTGATCAACACTTCCAGACCTTTGTTCATGGTGCTACCAGTTGGTACATAACCAGCGTTGTAACCGGTAGACAAGCTGAAGTTAGCACTCATGATTTCATTTTTGGTCTTGCGGTGGAAGTAAGCAACATCCAGACCTAACCTGTTGTCAAACCATTTCAGTTCAGCACCTACTTCAAATTCTGTTACTGTGAATGGTTTCAGCAGACCAGAAGGCAGTGTATTGCTAAAGCGGCCGGTTGGTGTACCATTGATAGTGCTTTCCAGGCCGTAGTATACCATTGTCTGGTATGGTTTCACAGGCTCACCACTTGTTTGTGCATAGCTGGCACGGATCTTACCATAGCTCATTTTAGGCAGCTTAGTCAGTTCAGAGAACACGAAGCTACCAGATACTGATGGTGTGAAGATACCTACCTGGCTATTAGGAATACCGGTACCTGCCAGCGTAGAGAAGGCATCGTAACGACCGGTAGTGCTCAGGTTCAGGTATGTCTTCCAGTTTAAGTCAACTGAATAGTAACCTGAGTGAGATTCCTTCTTGGTATAAGCATAAGACCTGTTAAAGGTATATACGTTAGTAGGAGTATACAGGTAGTTTACGATGAAAGGACTACCGCTGATAGTAATGTTTTCAGTATTATTCTTGAGGATGTTAGCACCCACTACACCACTGATCACCAGGTCTTTTGTAATGTTCTTGTTGCTTACGCCTACGAAAACATCACCGTTGAGCTGATAAGCAGAAGGCGTTTGCAGGTTGTAGCTACCAGTCTGGTTACTATAGTTACTGTTCTTGGTATAGTCAGTACCGGTCGGCTCAATTTTCAGGATGCGGTCATTCTCGTTATCGTAACCAACACGACCGCTGGCGTATAACCAGTCAGTCAGGTTATATTTAACAGTTACAGCAGAGATCAGACGTTTACGACCGATATTGTTGATGTAACGGTTGATAACGAACCATGGGTTGGTTACATAGTTATCATCTGTCCAGAGTATTTCGGCACCATTGGCATCATAACCTGGATCGAGGATTTTTTCATTAATGTTGTTTGCGATGAACAAACCGTTGTTTACGTTCAGCGGACCGTCAGACAGCTGAGGTTTGTTTTTCTGCAGCTCATCGATGTAGTTAGCCATTACCTTCACGTTCAGCTTGCTCGTGATATTCTGGTCAACGTTTAAGTTAACAGATTTTCTGTTCAGGCCAGAGTTACGAACGATTGACTGGTTGTCCAGGTTGGACAGTGACAAGCGGAAAGTTCCTTTATCACCACCGGCAGACATAGACACGGTGTTAGTGAAGGTAGGACCAGAGCGGTAGAAATTCTTGATATTATCTTTGTACGCAGTGTATGCATATGATTTACCATCGAACTGGGTGAAGGTAGAACCATCCAGTTTAGCACCCCAGCTAAAGCGGGTAGTACCTTGTGCATCAGAAGCGTTGTTAGGTTTGGAACCACCTGTACCCTGACCATAAGTATACTGCCAGTCGGAGTAATCAATCGCTTTGTCGATTGAATAGTTCATATTATAGTCAACAGAGAAAGTACCTTTTTTACCGGATTTGGTAGTGATGAGGATCACACCATTTGCAGCACGGGCACCGTACAATGCGGATGCAGCCTGACCTTTCAGCACTGTCATATCTTCGATATCGTCAGGGTTGAGGTTTCCGATACCATCACCGGCATCAGCACCACCCCACTCACCTGCAGCACCACGCTGTGTATTGTCCATTGGCACACCGTTGATGACGAACAGTGGCGCTCCACCAGAGTTCATACTAGGCATACCGCGCAGCAGGATACGTGCAGAAGAACCAGGACCACCACTGGAACCGTGTACATTCACACCAGAAACACGACCACCCAGGGAGAGTGCAACGTTTGTTTCACGTGCTTTTGTCATCAACTCACCGCCCACTTTAGCAACGGAGTAACCTAACTTTGAGTTATCTTTTGCGATACCCAACGCCGTTACCACCAGTTCGCCCAATTGTGTTGCAGATTCTTCGAGAGTGACAGCTACAGAGCTCTGTCCTGCTGTTACTTCGATAGTTTTTGTAGTATAACCGACTAATGAAAATTGGAGTTGAAAAGTGCCATCTGGTACTTTCAATGAGAAGGAACCATCTGCACCAGAAATGGTTGCAACGTTCTTTCCTTTAACCAGTACAGTTGCAGTGGGTAGACCCGCTCCGGATTTGCTATCCTTCACACTCCCAGTTAACTGTCTTGTTTGTGCGAAAGCTACCGTTGAAAGCAGCATCGCGATGACCAGCAAACGAAGTTGTCTCATTATCGATTTAGTTTTTGGTTAGGTAATAAATGAGTGGTGTACACTCCTTTTTCAGACTGATAACGGGCTTGTGGCTCCGTTTTGGTTCTACATTTCATTTTGGTTTCTGTATAAAATTTTCGTTTTAGAAAATAAGTGGTGGGCTCGCCTTCTTTCAAGGCAAGAGAAATACATCTACCACATGTGGATAGGAATTGAAGATGACGTTATGTAATGTTGTAACTACCGGTTAGCGTGCATGACAGTACAATTGCTACATGTACGCGCACAGCACGGCTGGTAGTTTAAAAAACCACAGAAGAAATTTTTTGATTAATTAAGAATGCTTGTTCATTGTTACGTTGTTAGATCTGATCAGCTACATGTTCTCCCCTTGAATACTCCTTGCAATTGGCCCTCGTTCAATAGTATTTCTACAGTCAATAGTTTAGAGGGCAATTCTGGTTGTTGTTGTGTTTCACTGTTACTGTTGTTCTACATTTTAAAATGACAAGTCTTAAAATGACGACACTAATTTTTTTTACTTACAACTAATATATAATTACCGTTTTTCACACCTTTCATTTCTCACTGTTTTTCACGACGGTAGCTTTTCATTTTTACGTTGAAGATTTCATTTTACTCACGACGCTGATTCTGGTTCCAAAGTACACAAATTTTAACATTTCATACAATCACCAAGAAGTTGTACATAATTATCACCATTTGCGCGGTTATACAAATACTATTTTACCAAACTCTGACTGTATGTAAACCGTTTTAGCAAAACAGTGGCTATAAAGGTATTTCGAACGCTTGAAACCCCTGTAAAATTCCAAATTATGGAATACATGGTAACAAAAAGGGGATACAAAAAGTACCCCCTTTTTATAAGCGTAACTCTTTGTAAACGTTTGCCTTAATTTTATAACAATTAAAATTTGGCAATGTTTACTGAGTATTGAACTTCCTTTCAGGTTGTTTTATTTTAACTTATCTACCCTTACGCCTTCTTTCGTAATTTTTACAGGTACAATTTTGCCTGTTGCGTCAAAGTGCATTTCGTCGATGCAGACTACGCGGTTATTGGCAGCGGTTTCTGTAAGGGGGCGACGGTGGTAAACGATGTACCATCTATCGGTATTGGGTACGTTGATCACGGAGTGGTGACCAGCACCGGTAGCTACGGCAGTATCCTGCTGTAAGATCTTGCCAATGCGCTGCCAGGGACCCATAGGACTATCGGCGATCGCGTAGGCTACACTATAGTCGGGGCCGCCCCAGCCACCTTCGGACCACATAAAATAATACTTACCATTGCGAATGAACATAAAGGGACCTTCTACGTACCCTTTGGGGGTAATCTCTTTGAAGGTCTGACCATCGGCGAAAGGTTCTATACCTGTGAAATCGGATTTTAAGCGGGCAATATTACAGTGTTGCCAGCCACCGTAGACGATGTAGTACTGACCATCTTTGTCGTGAAATACGAACTGATCGATGGGCTGAGCGCCATTGTAAAATTTGTCAATGAGTGGTTTACCGAGGTAATCTTTGTATGGACCTCCGGGATTGTCGGCAACGGCTACGCCAATACCACCTTCCTGGTTATCGTTCTGGATGTCGTTGGCACCGAAAAAGAAGAAGTACTTTCCGTCTTTTTTGACGATGGCAGGTGCCCACATGGCACGGTTGGCCCATTTTACACGCGAAGAATCCAATACATCCGGGTGTTTCTTCCAGGTGACGAGGTCAGCGGAAGAATAAGCATCGAAGAAGACCTGCTTTTCGTATTTGTCGGAATAAGTGGGAAAGATCCAGTATTCTTTTCCGAATACGGCGGCTTCCGGATCGGCATACCAACCCTGGATGATCGGGTTGCCGGAGGTTTTTGGTTTTTTCTGAGCAAATAATGGGTTGCCGAGGGCAATAGCCCCGAGTAATAACGTGATAGCCTTTCTCATAGTAAGTTGATTCCTGTTTAAAAACACAAGATAGGCGTTTTATCTTTTTCCCGAGGCGCCCCTGAAAAGCTCATATTAAATAAATATTTGGGCATATAAGGGGTAACTTCCTAATTTTAGCGGGGAATTACAGCATTCAAACGATTGAATTTTGCAAGATTCATTCACACAGGCAGAAAGGGAATTATTACAGCAGATAGGAGAAGGAAGCCAGTCTGCTTATACACTTGTCTTTAACCAGTACAGTAAACAGGTGTTTGATGTGGCTATGCTTTATCTTAAAGACAACCTGGCAGCACGGGAAGTGGTGCAGGAGGTTTTCCTGAAGATCTGGCTAAAGAGAGAAGTTTTGCCTGAAGTAAAAGACTTTTCTGACTATTTATTTATACTGACGAGGAACCATGTGTTTGATGGGTTTAAGAAGCAGGCTGTGAGGATAAAGGCGTATGAGCAGCTGTATCACCAGCAGGTGGAGATGGTGAATGATACGGATTACAGGGTGAAAGAGCGGGAGTATGCAGGCATTGTGGAAAGGGCGATTGCGGCTTTGCCGCCGGAGCGGAAGAAGGTGTATATCGCCAGGAAGGAGGGGTTTAGTAATGAAGAGATCTCTAATAAGTTCAATATATCCATCCATACCGTAAAGAAACAGATGCAGATCGCAGTGCAGACGGTAAGGAATTTTGTTAAGAAAAGTATTTAATGCGAAAACGCGCTTCCGCCTCCGGCAGAAGCGCGTTTTCGCTTGGAGAGAAAGGCCTGCGGCCGGCTCCAGAAGCGTTTAACCTGCCACACCGAAAAAAAAGTTATTTTTTTTCCTTCCTGGATACTCCTTTTATTTTCCATCATCGTCTTTACCATTATGACAGCACAGGAATTAAAACTCTTGCTTGATAAGTATAAGCAGAATGACATCACTCCCGATGAAAAAAATCGTCTTTTCTCCGCTATTAATAGTGGAGAACATGATGAGCTGCTCCGTGCCGACATTCTTGATTCCTTAAAAAGTGATGTACCCGGTGCCGATTGGGACCAGGAAGATCATACTGCTATGCTCGAAGCCATTTTTCAGGCGGATCAGCCTGAGCCATTGGCTGTTGTCAAAAGCAAACGTCGTTTTTACCTGTATGCCGCAGCTGCTGTAACTGCCGGTATTATACTGACCGCCAGTCTTTTATATAAGAAAGAGACTGAAAGACCCCCTACCCTGGTCAAAACCCAGGTGCTGGCTCCCGGCTCCAACAAAGCTATGCTGACCCTCGCTGATGGTACTCAGATTCCACTGGACAGCGCTGTCAATGGCGCCCTGGCCCAACAAGGTAACACCCGGATCAATAATGCCAACGGTAACCTGAGTTACCAGGCAAACGGCGGTAGTGAGGTGATGTACAACACCGTCACTACCCCTCATGGTGGCCAATACCAGCTCACACTGGCCGATGGTAGTAAGGTATGGCTCAATGCCGCCAGCAGTATACGTTTCCCTACCGCCTTTGTGGGAGAGGAAAGACAGGTCAGCATCACAGGCGAGGCGTATTTCGAAATCGCTCCGCAGTCTGACCACCCGTTTTTTGTACAGGTGAAAGCTGCTGATAAGGATATGACCGTGAAAGTACTGGGAACGAGTTTCAATATCATGGCCTACGCCGATGAGCAAACTGTGAAGACTACCCTGGTAGAAGGCGCTGTGCAGGTAGCACACGGAAACCAGAAAAATATACTGAAGCCCGGACTGGAAGCCAGCCTGGCAGACAACACCTTTGTAATCGCTCCCGCAGACCTGGAACAGACCCTTGCCTGGAAAGACGGTAAGTTCCGCTTCAGGAGCACTAATATCAAAACCATCATGCGTCAGCTATCCAGGTGGTATGATATGGATGTGGCCTACAATGGTGATGTATCTGACATTGACCTGACAGGAGTGATCTCCCGCAGGGAAGATGCCGGTAAACTGCTCAAGGCCCTCGAAGCTACCCAAAGGGTTCATTTTGAGGTAAATGGCCACAATGTGACCGTTTCACCTGCCACGTTGCATTAATCAATCCCGTTAAAAAGGGGGGATATATATTTTGTCATTTTAAAAATAATTCCGTTATGACCACGTAGAGACTGTCACCATAGGTGAACAATTCAAAAAAGGTACCCAGGTTATTACATGACGCTGCCACGTCTGACATAAAAAAACCGGGCCCGACTGCCATCGGGACCCGGCAACATGGCTACCAATTTCTCTTTGACTCAAGAAAAATTTGATTTACTAAAAAGCCAGGAAACAAAAGTATGGAACTATGCGCTTCATGCAAAACTCCCTCCCGCGGAGGAGTGAGTCTTTTGCACAGAAAATTGTTGTTAGTTATGAAATTAACTGCCATTTTAACGCTGGTATTTACACTCCAGCTATCTGCTAAAACCTATTCCCAAACCGTTAGTATTTCCGGAAGACACCTTTCCCTGTATGAGGTGTTCAACGCCATCAGCAAGCAAACGGGCTATGAATTTGTATACGATGCCAAATTGCTGGAAGGCAAAGGGCCTATTAATATCAATGCTCAGGGACAACCCCTCACTGACGTGCTGGACAAGTGCCTGAATGATAAAGCATTGACTTATTCTATTGTGGACAAGATCATCGTGATCAGTCCTAAGAAAGCTCCCCGGGAAGTCGCTCCTGCGCCCATTCCTGCCGCTACTGTCACTGGTACTGTTACTGACTCTGCTGGTCATCCGCTTCAGAATGTAAGTATCCAGGTAAAAGGTACCACCAGGGGTGCGATGACTGATGCCGGCGGTAACTTTACGCTGGAAGCCCAGCCTACAGACGTACTGGTGATCAGCTACATCGGCTTTGACAAACAGGAAGTAACCGTAGGTAACAATACCACGCTGACTATCAAACTCGCTGAAAGCAATAAACAGCTGGGTACTGTAGTCGTTACTGCATTGGGTATCAAACGCTCTGAGAAATCTATCACCTATACGACCCAACAGGTGAGCGGTGTGGAATTGACCAAAGCCAAAGATCCTAACCTGATGAACTCCCTGAACGGTAAAGTAGCAGGTATGAATATCTCTTCCAGCTCTTCCGGTGTGGGTGGTTCTGTAAAAGTAATCATGCGTGGTAACAAATCAGGGCTGGGTAATAACCAGGCGCTGTACGTAATTGATGGTGTGCCGATGAACAATACTATCAGCAACCAGCCAAACAGTGCTTATGGTGGCAGCACCGCCTACGATGGTGGGGACCCCATCTCTAACATGAACCCTGAGGATATTGAAAGCATCAACTTCCTGAAAGGTGCTTCTGCAGCTGCGCTGTATGGTAGCCAGGGTGCAAACGGGGTGGTGGTGATCACTACCAAGAGTGGTAAATCTGGTCGTACCGTGATCAACTACTCTGCTGGCCTGAACCTGAGCAAAGCCGCTTACAAGCCCGAATTCCAGAATAATTATGGTCAGACCAGTGCCGGCAATACACAGAGCTGGGGTTCAAAACTGAGCACTCCTGCCCACGATAACCTGGATGAGTTCTACCAGACTGGTAATAATATTACCAACGCTATCAGCCTTTCCGGTGGTACTGACAAGGCACAGACTTATTTTTCTTATGCCAATACCAGCGCAAGAGGTATTCAGCCTAACAATAAACTGGGCCGTAACAACATCAGCTTTAAAGAAACAGGTCACTTCCTGAATGATAAGCTGACCGCTGAAGCTGATGTAAACTACATCACCCAGCAGATTGACAATACGCCACTCTCTGGTTTGTACTACAACCCGCTGACTGGCTTATACCTCTTTCCCCGTGGTACTGACATCCTGCCTTATAAAAATAACTTTGAAGTGGCCAACCCTTCCAGGAATAACCTGATGACGCAGAACTGGCCTTTCAATGAGGATGTACAGCAGAACCCATGGTGGATCATTAACCGTAATCCAAACCAACTGGACAGAAATCGTATTCTGCTGAACGCCAGCCTGAAATATGAAGTGAACAAATGGTTGAACATCCAGGCAAGGGGAAGCATTGACAGGATCAACGATGTGTACGATCAGAAAGTATATGCAGGTACCAGCACTTACCTTGCACCTGCAAATGGTGCATGGATCTACCAGAACCTGACTACCAATCAGCAGTATGGTGACCTGTTGGCCAACTTCAACGTTCCTATCAACCAGGACTTTCGTGTAACTGGTGTGGTGGGTGGTGCTATCCGCGACGTGAAGAGCAATGGTGAAAAATTTAATTCCGGCCAGGAAGGTCTCGCTATTCCAAACATCTTCACTCTGCAGAACTTCAAATCAATCAACGGTGCCAACACCGGTACCCTGCAGGAAAATCACAGCCAGTTCCAGTCTGTATTCGGTAGTGCCAACTTCTCTTATAAAGATTGGGTTTACCTGGATCTGACTGCACGTAACGACTGGTCATCCAACCTGGCTTATACGCCGACTTTGTCTTATTTCTATCCATCTGCCGGTCTTAATGTCATTCTGAGTTCGATTACCCAATTACCATCCTGGATCAGCTTTGCTAAAGTGCGTGGATCCTTTGCACAGGTTGGTAACTCTCCACTGGCTTACCAGTCATACCCGGCATTGTATACCATTGGTGCAGGCGGTACACCGGTTGCTAACAACGTAGCTCCTTTCACTGATCTGAAACCAGAGAAAACCAATTCACTGGAATTAGGTACTGAGTGGCGCTTCTTTGGCAACAGACTGAGTGTGGACCTGACTTATTATAAGACCAATACCAAGAACCAGACTTTGCAGATTGCTGCGAGCCAGGCTTCTTACTATGATTCTTATTATATCAATGCTGGTAACATCCAGAACCAGGGTGTGGAAGCAGTAGTTCGTTACGATGTATTCCGTGACAGCAAAGTTACCTGGAATACCGGGATCAACTTCTCCTTCAATAACAACAAGATCAAGGAACTGGCTGACGGTGTAGATTACTTTACACTGAGCGGAGCCTCAGGTTCTAACTATGCTTCCAAATTTGCTGTAGGTGGTTCTTTTGGCGACATCTATGGTACTGTACTGAAACATGATGCGCAGGGCAGAGTGATGATCGATGCCAACGGTACGCCTATCAAGCAGACCGGCGACATGGTATACCTGGGTAATGCTAACACCAGGTGGCAGCTGGGCTGGAACAACAGCGTAGGTTATAAAAACTTCACCCTGTCTGCACTGATTGATGGCAAATTTGGTGGTAAGGTAATGTCTGTAACACAGTCTATGATGGACCAGTACGGTGTATCTAAAGTTACAGGCGATGCGAGGGATGCAGGTGGTGTGAAAGTAAATGGTGTAGATCCTTCCGGCAATGCTGTGAGCACTGTTGATGCTAAAACCTGGTATTCCACCATCGGTGGCCGTGAGGCTGTATCTGGTGAATATATGTACAATGCGACGACTGTTCGCTTGCGTGAGGTAGCGATAGGCTATACGGTGCCTCTGAAAGATAAAGTGATCAGGGCACTGAAGTTCTCCCTGTCAGGTCGTAACCTGATCTACTTCTACAGGAAAGCACCGTTTGATCCTGAGCTGACTATGTCTACAGCAAATGGTCTGTCCGGTGTGGACATCTTTATGCCGCCAGCGCTGCGTAGCTATGGTCTGACGTTGAATGCTACTTTCTAACAGTAAAAACTGATCGAAAAAATGAAACGCTACTATATAATTGTTGCGGTGCTTCTACTGGGAGCTACTGCGTGTACGAAGAACTTTGAGAAATATAATACAGATAATACGGGTGTTTCCAACGGACAGCTGAGCCCAGACTTCAATGACCTTGGATCTTACCTGACAAGGGCACAACGCTCTATCCTGAACTTTTCAGGTGGTGGCGACCCGAACTCTTACCAGGTGCAGCAGAACCTGAATGCTGACTGTTTTTCCGGTTATTTCATGTCATCTAACCCATTCAACGGTGGTATCAACAATACCAACTATTATATGATGACAGGCTGGAACGGGGAGGCTTTCAAAGTAGGATACCTGAATGTAATGGCTCCTATCCAGAAACTGCGTCAGAATGGTTATGATACGTTGTATCCATCTGTATGGGCGGTAGCTAAGATCATCCAGGTGGCTGCTATGAGCCGTGTGACTGACATCTACGGACCTATTCCTTACAGCCAGGCGGGTAGTGATAAAACCAACCTTCCTTACGATAGCCAGGAAGAGATTTACAAACGCTTTTTCCTGGAGCTGGATACTGCTACTACTAACCTGCAGCACTACCTGGCGGCGGCGGATACCCTGCCATTTACTTTTGCCAACTTTGACCTGGTATACAGCGGCAACTTTACCAAATGGTTACAGTTTGCCAACTCCCTGCGCCTGCGCCTGGCTATGCACATTGTAAAAGCGGATGCCACAACTGCACAGGCACAGGCTGAGAAAGCACTGAATTCCGCGAATGGTGATGTGATCACGGCTAACAGTGGTAATGCAACTGTGACACTGAGTGGTAGCTTTACTAACCCGCTCGTATATATTACTGAGAACTGGGGGGATATTCGCATGGGTGCTGATATCGGTGTGTACCTGAATGGGTACAATGACCCGCGCATCAGCAAGTATATGGATAAGGCGACAGACGATGCAGTGTCTGGTCAGTACATTGGTATCAGGTTGGGTAGCATTACCAGCGCGAATACCAAGAGTGATTACCTGGATTATTCTTCACTGAACTACAAGGATGGCAGTCCTTCTTTCACCCTGACTACACCTGTGCAGATTATGACGGCTGCTGAGGTTTACTTTCTGAGAGCAGAAGCTGCGGTGCGCGGCTGGGCAAATGCAGGTGGTACTGCACAAGAGCTGTACAATGAGGGTATTACTACTTCTATGACACAGTGGGGTGCTACTATTGGGAATTATCTTGAGGATGCCACCAGTACGCCTGCGGCATATGTGGATCCTAAGAATAGTGAGAATGATGCGGATGCACCTTCAACTATTACTATTAAGTGGGATGATGCGGCTACGACGGATGTGAAGATGGAAAGGATTATTACACAGAAGTGGATTGCGATGTTCCCTGAGGGCCAGGAAGCATGGACTGAGCATAGAAGAACTGGTTATCCTAAGATGTTCCCGGTGGTGCATAACCAGAGTGCGGGGGTGGTGAATGATACGTTGGGAGTGAGGAGATTGCCTTATCCACAGCAGGAGTATAATACGAATGCTACGGAGTTGCAGAAGGGGATTAGTTTGTTAGGTGGGAGTGATAATGCAGCGACGCGGTTGTGGTGGGATAAGAATTAACAGTTGAACCTTTTGATCCGTTCGCTTCGCGAACGGATCAAAAGGTTTTGGTCTTATAGCGCTTGCCGGATGGCAAGCGCTATAAGACTTGTTTTTTAATTGATTACTATGGTTTCAATTGAGTGTGGTAAGCTCTTTACATCTGTACCATTCCCCTTTATCCACAACTTATATTTTAACTCCTTCTCACTTGTATTCAACACCACCACTACCATTTTGCCATCTTTATTTACAAAAGCAGTGGTCTGCAGGTCAGTTCTGTTAGAAGAAGCGACGATGCGTTTTGCACCCGGACGAATGAATTTAGAGAAATGCCCTAAGTAATAATAAGAATTAGTGTAAGTAAGTGCTCCTGTTTTAGTATCTGCATGCACAGGTGCAAAACAGAGATTACCTACATGGTTAGGACCGCCTGTTTCATCCAGCAGTACATTCCAGTCTGTCCAGGCAACTGTACCATTATTGAAATCATTCAATAAAGATGTGCCATAACGTT
This sequence comes from Chitinophaga sp., assembly GCF_039596135.1. Classification (GTDB taxonomy): domain Bacteria; phylum Bacteroidota; class Bacteroidia; order Chitinophagales; family Chitinophagaceae; genus Chitinophaga. The sequence goes on along the minus strand of NZ_JBCNKH010000098.1, from coordinate 3,388 downwards.
CACCCAGTGCCCAGTCATTTACTTTTTCAGATTTGAATGCCTCTACACAACCTTCTGTGAAGATGAGGTTCTTACCAGGAAACGCTTCATATACTCTACGAACATTATCAAACTCCATGGTGCTACCTGTCCATGTTTCGTACCAGTGGTAACCAATACCCCATACATACTTTGCAGCTGCCGGGTCTTCGAGAATCGTGCTGGCACGCTGATAGATCTGGTCACGGTTATGATCCCATGCAATGAGTTTTTTAGTACTCAGCCCGGCACGCTGTAAGGTGGGGCCTAAATAATACTTAATGAAATCTCTTTCTTCTTCCGCAGTAAAGTTGCAGGACTCCCAGATTTGTTTTGCCATCGGTTCGTTCTGCACGCTTAATCCCCATACCGGGATACCGAGCGATTCGTAGGCCCTGATGAACTTTACATAGTAGTTAGCCCAGGACTGGTAGTAACGGGGCAGGAGTTTACCACCATGCAGCATGCTACCATTATCTTTCATGAATGCCGGCGGGCTCCATGGACTTGCAAAGAGCGTGAGCTTGCCACCTGCGGCCGCAATGGCAGCTTTGATAAATGGCACGCGGTAAGTGAGATCATGCTTTACATTAAATGTCTTCAACGCACTATCTCCTTCCTCAATATATATATAGCTATCGCTGGAAAAATCGCAGCTATGAATATTAGTACGTGCCAGTGTATAGCCAATACCGTTTACGGGATCAAAGTAAGCTTTCAGGAGTTCCGCCTGCTTATCTTTCGGGAGCTTCGCAAACACTTCTGCCGAAGCATCTGTGAGTGCACCACCAATACCGGTCATGGTCTGGAAGGTTTTTGCAGGATCTACAAAGATGCAGACTTCCGTTTCGAACGGTTGCCTGGCGGGTGTAAATGATAACTTGTCCGTAGCTGACATTCTTAACTGTGTACCTGCGGCTGTAGTGTAAACGGTCACTGTTTTGCGGGAAAGCGTATCTCCCGGTTGAGGACCTTTTGCATAGCCGGCATAAGATGCCAGCAACAGCCCAGCCAAAATTGCTCTTTTCATTTGTTTAATTATTACCAGTTTAAACGTGTTCATCTTACCAGATATAGGTACCTACAGCACCATTCGTCAATGTAGGAGTAACGACTTTGCCATTGAACTGGATGTTGAATGATTGGGGAGCGCTGGCATTATTGATCACAATTAATACTCTTTTCCCATCCGGCGTTTTGAACGCCACATTGTCCAGCTGGCTGGTGACATTAGTAGCAATCCTCGTGGAACCGGGTCTTACGAACTTTGCAGCATGTGCTATAATATAATAAGATACGTTCCTTGTAACGTCGGCACTGATGGTGAGTGCTCCCATACAGGTGCTACAACCGCCATCAGTATGTGGATTATAATTAGGATCGGACGCCAGGTTCCATTCCAACACATTCCGGCTCCAGTTGCGGGTTGCGCCGATGATGAGATTTGTTATATGCCATTGCAGATTAGAAGCAAAATCACCTGGGGCACCTACCCATTGCTCTGTAAAGTAGACATTTTTATCGGGAAATGCATTATGCACCTGTGTCAATGCACTGATATCACCACCATACAGGTGAAATGCGGATCCGTCTACATATTGTTTTGCATCCGCATCCTGTAGTACTGTGGCCGGATAATCGGGTCTGTCTGCATTGTGATCGTAGGCGATGATTTTCGTCATAATGCCTGCTGATTTAAATGCCGGGCCTAATGCGGACTTAATAAATGTTGCCTGTTCAGCAGCCTGCATGACCATGCTTGGATTGTTGCCACCATGCAAAGGTTCGTTCTGCGGGGTAATGGCATCGATGATGATGCCTTCTGCTTTCATGGCCTGAATGTATTTTACAAAGTACTGTGCATAGGTAGCGTAGTATTCAGGTTTGAGGCTACCGCCTACAAAGCCGCCATTATCTTTCATCCACACGGGTGCTGACCAGGGAGAACCGAGTATTTTAATATTCGGTGCAATAGCGATAATCTTTTTCAATACAGGTATCAGATCGGTTTGTTCCTTGCTGATGCTGAAGTGGTCAAGGTTTACATCCGTCTGACCAGTTGGCATATCATCATAGGTGAAAGGTGCAGCACTGAGGTCAGAAGCACCGATGCTGATGCGGAGATAACTAACGCCGATGCAGCCACTGTCTGTAGCAAACAGTTCTTTGAGCAGGGCATCCTGGGTAGCGGCAGGTAATTTATTAATGAGTGTGGCACTACCACCTGTGAGGCAGTAGCCAAAACCATCTACAGACTGGTAAGTGGTACCCTCTTCCACCTTGATAGTCGGGTATACATTGACAGTATCTTTAAAAAGCAGGCTAACATTTTGCCGGGTCAAGAGTACACTTTTATCGGCTTTGGTGAGCCAAAAAGTGACGTCGGTGGGCACTTCGCCTGTAGTAGGTGGATCGGTGATGATGGTCGTGGTATCATTGCTGTCTCCCTTGCAACTGGCAAAGCAGCAGAGCAGGGAGAGAAATATATGACTTAGTCTCATTTACTTTTCATTTTATATACCCTTACATAGTCGACTTCCATGGTTGTGGGGAAGATGCTATCGTCTACACCCTGAGCGCCGCCCCAGTCACCGCCTATAGCGAGGTTCAGGAGGAGGTGGAAGCGCTTGTCGAATGGCCATACGGTGTAGCCTTTTCCTTCGTTTGCAAACTGGAATACGAGCATGTCGTCGATATATCCCCTGAGGGCATATGGTGTCCAGTCCAGCCTGTAAAGGTGGAATGCAGTGGTGACATTGTCGACCTTTTTCGTACTTGTTTTCTGGGTATTTATTTTGAAATAATAAGCTTCTGTATGGGCGCTGATGTGCACATTGCCGGGGTCGTAACCCACATGTTCCATGATGTCGATTTCGCCTGATTTAGGCCAGTCGCCATATGCCCAGTCAGTAGACAACATCCAGATGGCAGGCCAGGTTCCTTTGCCGGCGGGGAGTTTTGCTTTGATTTCAAAACGGCCATACAGCCAGTCGCCTTTGTTGGTGGTGACCATCCTGGCGGAGGTGTAGTTCCTGTTTTCTTTGGTTTCTTTCCTGGCAGTGATGCTCAGTACACCGTTTGCCACGCTGGCATTGTCGGTACTATTAGTATAATATTCCAGTTCATTGTTACCCCAGCCACTGCCACCCAGATCGTAGCCCCATTTATTGGGGTCGGGAGCGCCGGTGTATTCGAATTCATCTGCCCAGGTGGGGGTGGATTCGAAAGTCCAGCCGCTGTCTACGGGGGAGGTGGGGGTAACGGGGCCGGTGGAGGTAGTGTCGGTGCCACCTTTGCCGGAGCAGGAGGTGAAGATGAGTAGGAAAAGAGGGAGGAATCTTGCGAGCATAAGCTTAAATTTTTATTACCG
>NZ_JBCNKH010000097.1:0-22993 GCF_039596135.1 Chitinophaga sp. | reverse complement strand
AGGTAGCAGAGAGGGATAGTTTGAACAGGGAGTTAGAGAAGCTTGTGAAGATGCGGCAGGAGTATATAGAGAAGGATTTGAAGAGCAGGAAGGCGGAGGATGTGGATAGTTCATTTACGAATAAGATTTATAAGAGTATACAGAAGCAAACGGAAAAAAAGAAGATATACCTGAAGAAGGATGCAAAATATTAGTAGGATAGATATAAGATTTGTATTTTAATTTTAGGTTTTGAAACGCCCTGAAGTTTATACTTCGGGGTTATTTTTTTTGAAAAAGGTGTAGTTTTTTTTGTTAATTTAGAATTGGAAGTCTTAACTTAGTAATAAGCGAATTAAATTTCGTTTTGTTAATCCGCATATAATTATCCCCCGCTCAAACGGCCGGCAGTACTGTGTTTGGCTATTGTTAACCTAAAATAAAACAGATACATTTGTAATGAAGACGGTGTACGTAGATACCTCCGTTTTAGGGGGATGCTTTGATCCGGAATTTGCCGGGGCAAGTCTGGCGCTATTTGATAAATTTAAAAGGGGGCAGCAAAAGATGATGTTTTCAGATGCTCTCAAAGCAGAGCTAATAGGAGCACCTGAAAGGGTAAGAAAACAGTTGATAATTGTTCCATTACGGTATCGGATCATGGTAAAAATATCGGTGAAGGCGTCTGCACTTTCAAGAGTTTATATTAAAGAAGGGGCACTAAGCAATCATGACGAGATGGATGCAATGCATATTGCGCTGGCAACACTCAATTGCGCTGATATTTTAGCCAGCTGGAACTTCAAGCATATGGCAAATAAAGACAAGGAAAAATTGTACAATTCTATTAACAAATTCATGGGGTATAGATCGCTTGAAATAAGATCTCCCCGTGAGCTCTAAAATCAAATGTTATGTCAAACGATTTCAAGGTTTTCGAATACTTACAGAAAACCAGGGCAGAATTAAGAGCAAGGTTCAATGGGGATATTGAAAAGTTGTACGCTTACCTGATGGAGGAAGGTGAAAAATATGTGGAGGAGGCAAGGGCGGAAGGTGTTACGATTATGGAAGAACAATATTGATTACAAAATCAATATTATTAGGTAAGCAGGCTGCATGAAGTCTGCTTACCTTTTTTTCTTATATGAACTTTATATTAAATCCCCCTCAAAATATCAAAATAACACCCCATTCAAAACCCATAATTTGAACAAACCAGTCCCTTTATTAGTTATTACTAGATGGTGTCATATAGATTTAAACTATTAAAATATAGAATATATTAATTGTGTTTATATCCTTAAAGCCCTAATTTTGGTATCCTACTTAAAAACAACGACACACGCATTCATTTAATACCATAAACTAAAAACAATGGGAAAAGAATCAAACGACATCAGCAAATGTCCATTCCACAATGGCAGTATGAAAAACACAGTTGCTGGTGGCGGCACCAGGAATCGCGACTGGTGGCCCGACCAACTCAAACTCAACATTCTCCGTCAACATTCGCCTTTATCCAACCCACTCGGCGATGCATTCAACTATGCCGAAGCATTTAAAAGCCTCGACCTGGAAGCTGTAAAAAAAGACCTCCATGCCCTCATGACTGACTCGCAAGACTGGTGGCCTGCCGACTTTGGCCATTACGGTCCCCTCTTCATCCGCATGGCATGGCACAGCGCAGGTACCTACCGCGTTACTGATGGTCGTGGTGGTGCCGGTTCCGGCCAGCAACGTTTTGCGCCACTCAACAGCTGGCCTGACAACGTTAGCCTGGACAAAGCCCGCAGACTGCTCTGGCCTATCAAACAAAAATATGGTAACAAGATCTCCTGGGCTGATTTAATGATCCTGACCGGTAACGTCGCTCTTGAATCCATGGGCTTTAAAACCTTTGGTTTCGCAGGTGGACGTGTGGATAAATGGGAACCGGAAGAAGACGTATACTGGGGTTCTGAAACTACCTGGCTGGGTGGCGATATCCGCTATGCACACGGTTCCGAAGGTGTAGAAGCAGACCACGGTGTGCTGGTATCAGATGATAAAGCAAATGGCGACATTCATTCCCGTTACCTCGACAAACCACTTGCTGCCGTACAGATGGGTTTGATCTATGTGAACCCTGAAGGTCCCGACGGCAATCCTGATCCTATTGCTGCAGCCAAAGACATTCGCGATACCTTTGGCCGGATGGCTATGAATGATGAAGAAACTGTCGCCCTCATCGCGGGCGGACACAGCTTCGGTAAAACCCACGGTGCAGCTCCTGCCACAAACGTAGGCAAAGAACCTGAAGCCGCAGGCATCGAAGCACAGGGCCTGGGATGGAGTAATAGTTATGGTACCGGCAAAGGCGCCGATACTATTACCAGTGGCCTGGAAGTAATATGGACAAAAACACCTACTCAATGGAGTAATAACTTCTTTGAAAACCTCTTCGGCTTTGAATGGGAACTGACCAAGAGCCCTGCAGGTGCTCACCAATGGGTAGCAAAAGATGCTGATAATATTATACCGGATGCATATGACAGTGGCAAGAAACACCGCCCTACGATGCTGACTACAGACCTTTCCTTACGGTTCGATCCGGTATATGAAAAAATATCCAGGCACTTCCTGGAAAATCCGGATGCATTTGCCGATGCATTTGCAAGAGCATGGTTCAAACTCACGCACCGTGACATGGGACCCAGAGTACTCTACCTGGGCCCCGATGCTCCGCAGGAAGAGCTGCTCTGGCAGGATCCGGTTCCGGCAGTAGATCATGAACTGGTGAATGATAACGACGTGGCTGCACTGAAAGAGCAAATACTGGCTTCCGGCCTGAGCATCTCTGAACTGGTGGCTACTGCATGGGCTTCTGCTTCTACTTTCCGTGGTTCTGATAAACGCGGTGGTGCAAATGGTGCCCGCATCCGCCTGGCACCACAGAAATACTGGAAAGTCAATAATCCGGCACAGTTGCAAAAGGTATTGGATAAACTGACTGCGATTCAGCAGGCGTTCTCTAAAAAAATCTCCATTGCAGACCTGATCGTGCTGGCTGGTGGCGCGGCTATTGAAAAAGCTGCGAAAGATGCCGGACAGGTTGTTACCGTTCCATTTACACCTGGTCGTACAGATGCCACACAGGAAAAAACAGATGTGGAATCTGTAGGATATCTTGAGCCAATGGCTGATGGGTTCCGTAACTACCGTAAATTTAAATCATCTGCGTCCACTGAATCATTATTGATTGATAAAGCACACCTGCTTACACTGACAGCTCCTGAGCTGACTGCGCTGGTGGGCGGTTTCCGTGCGTTGAATATTAACTATGACGGATCAGGTGATGGGATATTTACTACTACACCCGGTAAACTGACAAATGACTTCTTTGTGAATTTGCTGGACATGAATACGGCGTGGAAAGCAGTGTCTGCTGATCAGGAGCTTTTTGAAGGGACTGATCGTGGAACAGGAAAGGTGAAATGGACTGCTACCCGTGCAGACCTGGTATTTGGGTCTAATGCAGAATTGAGGGCGATTGCAGAGGTATATGGCAGTTCAGACGGAAAGGAAAGGTTTGTGAATGATTTTGTGAAGGCGTGGACGAAGGTGATGAATTTAGACAGATTTGATGTTAAATAAATAGTTTTGACTTATGCTAAAAGAAAGCCTCCGGAGTTCCGGAGGCTTTTGATTTTAATATTTTATTTCTTAACAGCGAGACTTTGCCCATCCCCACCCAGGTACACAACGAATAGTACTACATCTGTAGTGCCATTGTTTGTTCCCTTGTGATAGGTATCATAAGATTCTACAAAACTGGCGCCTTCTTTATATTCAGCAGGTTGATGCCCTTCTATCTCGACAGTCAGCGTACCCTGCAGCACATAAGAGAATACAGGGATCAGGTGTTTATGCCAACCTGTTGTTTCGCCGGGGGGAAAGGTGATCTTCGCCATTGTCACCTTTGCATCTTTAAACTGCGGATACACGATTTTCTGGCCGATGGAATTGACGGTTGTATCTACCAGCTTTTCGATCTTCAGTTTTCCAGCATATTGCTGTGCATTTACGGCTGTACTGATGAAAAGTAATAGTGTCAGAATGGTTCTCATTGTTTTTTGAAATTTGATGTAAATATATGCATCAAAGTATTTATTTAAATGCATTGGAGGCATTGCTGACCTTATTGTTATTGGGGGGAAAGGAGTCTTCTTAAAAAGACTCCTTTTTTTGATGACGAACAATTAACAATAAAGCCACTACACTACACACTGCTCCAAATAAAAAGACAGTATGATACCCCAGCAAACTGGCAATCAAACCAGCAACAGGCCCCGTCACTCCCAATGCCACATCAGCAAAAGCTGTGAACGCCCCCATGGCACTGCCCCGCATTTCTGGTTTTACTTTCTTCACGGCCTCCACTCCCATCGCGGGAAACATGAGCGAGAACCCAATACCAGACAACCCCACGCCTGCCAATGCCATCGACCTGGAGACTGCCATCCATAATATTAACTGGCCAGCTACCTCTATGATCAGGGAGCAAATGCCCACCACCCTGCCACCATATTTGTCAGGGAAGGATGCAAAGAATAAGCGGGTTAATATAAATGTTGCTGCAAAGACGGTATATGCCAGCGATGCCTCACCCCAGTGCATAGAAAAGAAAAACAACGTGACAAAGGATGCTGTACATCCATAGCCCACTGCTGACAATGCCAGCGAGGTACCTTGTTTCCATATAGCGCTGAGCACCTCTATGAAAGCACCTTCTTTTTTCTTTGCATGAGCAGCAATAGCAGGCAATTTAAACATAGGTAAGCTACCTATAACCGGGCATAGTATTATACCCCCAAAAGCCGCCAGAATACCCCAGCTATTGTTCATCAACTCACCTAATGGAGCACCCAGCCCAATACCACCGTATATACAAATACCTACCCAGGCCATGACCTTGCCGGTACGCGCTACGCCGGTGAGGCCAATTCCCCAGGTGAGCGCACCGGTGATCAAAAAGCTTTCACCAATACCATGAAAGCTCCTTGCAATGATTAATTGAATTAAAGCAATCAAAGGTAAATTTGTAGTTAGCCCTGCGCAGACGTATAATACCCCTGCCAGAAAAGTCCAGTAAATACCCTTCGTGACACTTGACTTAGCACCTTTGCTATCGGTGTTTTTCCCGGCCCATGACCGGCTACAGAGCGCCATGATATTTTGTGTTCCTAATACGATTCCGACGATGATATCGCCATATCCAAGTTGTCCGTGCACCAGCTGAGGTAACACACCAAAACCAATTCCCATCGTGAGAAAAGTGGCGAATACAGCCAATAGAACCGGGAATATCAGCGAAATAACTCTTTTTTGTTCCTGCATTTGTTCATTTTTCTGCAGGCAAAATTAGCGGCGAGTACCCTCACGGGTGGAGGCCGATCAATGGGGATTATTGGACAAATCATGGTTTCTGGTCCTGAACTCCAGGGCAGTCATGCCGGTATTCTTTTTGAAAAAACGGGAGAAGTAAGTATGATCTTCATAGCCTAGTTCCCAGGCAATCTGCTTTACATCCTGCGAGGTATAAAACAGCATACGCTGGGCTTCGAGTATGATTTCCTGTTGAATCCAGCTACTGGCCGGTAAGCCAGTCATATCTTTGACGACTTCATTCAGGTAAAGTGGGGTGATGTTGAGACGGGCGGCGTAATGCTGTACCTGTTTGATGGTTTTATAATGTTCCCTGATTAACTGCTTAAATTGCTTTACGATATTATAACGCTGTCCGGTACCAGGATGCCCGGCTGACTGGGATTGCATGATACAGGAAGCAGTGATGCCCAATATAGTATTGACATGGCTGGATATTACAGACCTTGACAGCGCATGATATTCCTGAGATAACAATTGGAGAAGAACCTGTGTGCCGGCAAACAAAACATTTTCTTTACTTATCGTTGCTACCTGGCGGACGTGCTCGTAGGTATCAAAGATCTCCCTGTATTGCCTGGATACAAGAGCGATATCGATAAATATAAAATAGCCGGCGATGTTTTTTGTTTGTAAATAACGGTGAACCTGGCCGGGGGTTACAATGCATAGAGCGGCCCCTTTGAATGTGATAGCCGTGAAATCTATTTCTATTTCAATCGTTCCTTTCTGCAGCAGGATGAGCATGTAGTAATCATCGCGGTGCGCGTCATTCATGCTTTCGTTGAACTTATTCATGGGGATGAAATCAACACCGAAGGTATCGAGCTCTTTTTGATGGAATACTATTTTAGATGGCTTTTTCACAGAAATAAAGGTAAATTATATTTATCGTCGTCATCCTGGCAATGATTTTGGCAATGCTGTTCAGCCTCTACCTGTCTCTCATTTACTTTCAATGAGATCAGTCAATATTTTCCTTACTTCGGGAGATGAATAGTCAAAGCCTCCATCCACGCGCCAGATAATATCCCCATATTTACCAAGAATGTCTGTGGCTGGAATCGTATGGTAGTAATACTCCCTCGGCACAGCGGTGGGAGCTGCATACACGGGCAGGCTGTACTTCTTTTTCTCCATATAGGCATTTGACTTTGGGAGATCTCCATCAATATCTACAGTTAAAAACACAATAGAATCATTGTCTTTAAAGGATTCCTTTAATGCCTGAATGGTGGGCATTTCCTGTATACAAGGCTGGCACCAGGTAGCCCAGAAGTTGATGAATACTACTTTGCCTTTGAGTGCGCTGATCGTGATCGTTTTTCCATAGGCATCTGTAAGCTTCAGGTCGGGGGTGGTGGTCGTGTCTGCATTACTTTTACCGAGTGTGGTGGAGATAAAGCAGGTGGTTTGAATTATAACCAGCACCAATACGGGCTTTATGCTATTTAATATCGTCTCATACATAGGAAAACGAAGTTAGGATTTTAATTCCAGCTGCGTGAGGGGGGATTATCTCGACTTCAGACCCGAAGCCTGTGGATTGTTTAAAATCCGGCACATAGCCTTATTGGTGGTTTAAATAAACTTTGAATTCAGGCTTTCGAGGTATTCAATATTCTGTTGTTTACCTTCAGATAAATGATCGATACAATAAGTAGTGTAAAAAGTATGTTGTTTTAGAAACCGAAGACTCATTTCAGTTTTATTAGTATACACCTTTCCTTTTCTCGCCTCCATTTCAAGCCATACGTTTTCATCCAGTTGCATAAAATCGTCTGTACCCAGGTGCCAGGTATCGGCATCGCAAATAATTTCTTCAAGGATGTTGGTGGGATGTACAGGCATTTTTGTTGCCATTATACATTGCCGGATCATCTCTTCCACGTAGGAAGGTACCCGGTTTTGCAGAAATTGGGACATCAGTTCAGCACTGTATATTTCATGTTCTTCCATTTCCCCGAATAAGTGTCCGGTATCATGAAACCATGCAGCTGTTGCTAAAATAAATTGTTTTTCAGTTTTCAGGTCATAGTAGGTAGCTAATTCCGATACATGGCCTACCACGCGCACAGTATGATCCAGGTTATGGTACATGAGGCTGGGCTGCATGTACGTAGAAAAGAGGTTACGGACGTATGATTCAACTTTGACAAGTAGCGGCTCAAAAGGCATAATCCGGGAATTTGAACGACAATATCAACCTTGATTTTGTATAAATTCTGGATTCGTTCCCCTTTTCTTTGGGACATGCCGGGTTGGTTTCAGGGAGCTGGTATATAAGGGCAGGGTTATGGCAATGATCAGGGGAATTTACTGGTAATTCGTCATCTGTACCAACGCCTTCACATTATGGATAATAATTGTTCTCCCCTGCGTTCCTACAATCCCTTCTTTTTTGAGTTCTTTTAACAAACGGACCACATTCTCCTCAGTAGTAGCTACCATACTCGCCAGGTCCTTCCGGGAAATATTAATAGATACATCGCTGGTATCATTTTCTGACTGTTTATATTTCTCTCTCAGCACGATCAGGGAAATAGCCAACCGTTCTCTGACCGAATGCCTGGCCACAATCGATAAACTGTTTGCCAGCACACTATATTCATAGCTGAGCGCGCTCAACAGGTGTTTGGACAAATTTGGCGCCCATTCCATTGCCGACAAGAAAACTTCCCTGGGAATAAATCCAATCCTGCTGTCTTCCAGTGCAGCAGCTGAGTCAGGATAAGTATTCCCTGCCAGTAAAGGGTGGTACCCCATTAGTTCCCCTTCATTGGCCACATATATAATATGTTCGTTCCCATTCCTGTCTTCCTTATATTTCTTTACCTTGCCTTCCATTATATAATAGATGCCAAAAGCAGGATTATTTTCCCGGAAGATAACCTGCCCCTTTTTGTAGGTTTGCGCTACCATATCGGCCAACAACCTTTCCATTTCTTCTGCAGAAAGGCTCTCGATAATTGACCTGGACCGGAAAATCCACTTATCTATCGGAAATATGCCTTTTAAACTCATAACATTTGGATCTAATACCTAAAGTTGATTTTTATCAACTTTTCGATTGACAACTTGCATAGTTGCAGCCACCTTAAGTTAATAATTTTGTCGAATCAATAAAGGTACAATTATTACAGGACAGCGGATGATAAGTAATACGACAAAAGAAGAGTTCTTTTCGACCAATAAGAATTTCGATCAATTATACCCACCTCCTATCCGTAGATTATCTAATTTGCATTGGACACCCATAGAAGTCGCCCAAAAAGCGGCCCACTTTCTGGCTGCCACACCCGGCGCAAGCATCCTGGATATCGGCTCTGGTGTAGGGAAATTTTGCCTGAATGCAGGGTATTATTCAGCCGAATGCAATTTTTTTGGTGTGGAGCAAAGGAGTTCCCTGGTGGCCATAGCGAACCAGGTGCAACAGCAACTGGGTATTACCAATGCCTCGTTCATTCACGGAAATTTCACACAGCTGGATTTTTCGGCTTTTGACCATTTTTATTTTTATAATCCCTTTTACGAAAACCTGGTAGACGAAAGTTTGCATATAGATGACAGCATAGCCCACTCAGAAAGTTTGTATGATTATTATGCAACTAATCTATATACGCTTCTTGCCACCAGGCCACCCGGCACCCGCCTGGCTACTTACCAGAGTTCGCATACCCGAATACCATCCTCGTATCAACTGGTTTCAACCGACGTAGACACGCTATTTAGTTGCTGGATCAAAATAACATGAAATGTTCAGACATCTTGGACAAAAACGGAGCTTTAAGCATAATATCCGGCTGGCTGTCCTACTCTGCTTAACAGCAGGTTTTGTCAACGCCTCAGGCTTTTTAGGATTTTCGGTACTTACCACCAATATTACAGGACATGCTGCTTTACTGGCTGTAAAGCTGACGGAAGGAGATCTGCGCGCCGTACGGATGGTTACGCTATGGCTCATATTGTTTCTGTCGGGAGCCTTTTGTTCCAGCCTGTATATTTCAAAAGCGGGAAGAGATAAACCGCACTCGTATACTGTTCCAATTATGGTAGAAATAGTGATACTTTGCCTGGTTGGTTATTTTGGATATACCTTTGATAATAGTGTGGTGAAGACTGAATATTTTGCCGGTAGTTTGCTGTTTGCCATGGGTATGCAGAATGCGCTGGTATCGGTAGTATCTGGTTCGGTAGTAAGGACTACTCATCTTACCGGCATGTTTACAGACCTGGGCATTGATCTGGCTGCAGCATTGTCGAAATACCCTGCCACCCTGCACAAAAGGATCGTGCTGAGATGTATAATTATTATATTCTTTCTGCTGGGGGGAGTGATTGGGGGTTTTGCGTTTGTTAAATTCCGGTTTCATAGTTTTTATATCGCAGCAGGTATATTGATAATAGCGATGTTCTACGATTTTTTCAGGGTCAATTTCAAGCTGATGGTTTCGAAAGTCAGGAAAAACATTTCATCTGCTGAATGATGCTGTTTGGCAAAACAGTGTATTTTTGGATTTTTGAATCCAATTACACAGGTATGAAATGGATCACCAGAGAGCGTCCAAAAATTGACCGGCTTGCATGTCCATGGCTTATTAAACGTTTTGTAGACCAGGATGCAGCGTTTATTTATGTGCCATTTAACGAGGTGATTGATAAAGCGAAGGAACTGGATGCAATTCCATTTGATATCGCAGGCGTTGAATATACCCATTATGATGACTACTGCACCTTCGACTACATAATTAAAAGACATAATATAGAAGATCCGGCTGTACATGTAATGGCGCCAATAGTGAGAGGGGCTGATACTGACAGGCATGACCTGGCCGCACAGGCTTCGGGGCTTTGGGCCATATCTGCCGGTATGGCGCATGATGAACCCGACGATTATAAGCTATTGGAGAAAGGAATGCTACTATATGACTCCTTATATAGCTGGGCAAAATACCTGCAGCATGTGAAGCATACACAACAGCCCTTTGAAAGTCAATTGCTGGAGATCTTTAAACAATACCTGCAGCATGAAAAAGACAGCAAAAAGGTGCCAAAATGGGCAAAGGAGCTTAAAGAGATCATCCAGGACCAGATTGATACTAACCTTAACCTCAGTCTCAAGGGACTGTCAGCAACGTTAGAGGTGCATCCTGCATATTTATCCCGCGAGTTCTCCAAATATTTTGACGATCTTTCATTTGGTGACTATATCCGTAAATTACGGATCGACAAGGCTATACAACTATTGACGAATACAGATCATTCACTGACAGAAGTGGCATATCTCACAGGTTTTTCCGATCAAAGTCACTTTGCCCGGATCTTTAAAAAATTTACTGGTAAAAATCCTTCCGCGTACAGAAAGCAAATAATTAAAAAATAATTGCCCCAAAAGTAAAATTCAGACTAAACCTTAGTTTCCGTTCTATTTTTTAGCCTTTCATTGTCAGAATTTGCAATATCAAATATATACTGCAATGAAATGGATTACCCGTGAACATCCTAAAATTGACCGTATTGCCTGTCCATGGCTGATTGAAAGGTTTATTGATGGAAACGCGGAGATTATTTTTGTACCCGCGGCTGATGTGTTGCAAAAATCAAAGGAATACAATGCTATTCCATTTGATATTGCAGATGTTGAGTATACCCATGAGGGTAATTTATGCACTTTTGACTACTTTCTAAAGAAGCATTCTCTACAGGACCCGGCCCTTCATTTACTGGCAACGATTGTGCGTGCTGCCGATACTGACCATTTTGAACTGGCGCCCCAGGCTGCCGGGTTATGGGCCATATCTGCAGGTTTGTCGTATAATTTTACAGATGATCACCAGCTCCTGGAGGTTGGCAAAAAGGTGTATGATGCCTTGTATAGCTGGGCGAAATACAGACAGTCTGAAAAGCATTCCTGGGCCTGATATACTCATCGCAAATGACAAACAGCAATAACACAACTGCGACCTATTCCCTGCGCGATCTTATCCTCTATTTTCTGAAGCTTGGAAGTTTGGGATTTGGTGGCCCCGTAGCGCTTACTGGCTATATGCACCGTGACCTGGTAGAAAAACGGAATTGGATCAGTGAAGAAGATTATAAGGAAGGGCTTGCGCTGGCACAGCTTGCCCCCGGCCCGCTGGCTGCCCAGCTTGGAATCTATATGGGTTACGTGCATTATGGGGTAGCCGGGGCAACCCTGGCAGGTCTTGCGTTTGTGCTGCCCTCGTTCCTCATTGTTGTGGCGCTTGGTTATATCTACATCACCTGGGAGGGAATCCCCCTTATGCAGTCTGTCTTTTATGGCGTAGCCGCTGCTGTTATCGGCATTATTGCTATGAGCGCCTACAAGTTGACTAAAAAATCGATTGCAAATGATAAAATCCTGATTAGCATTTACCTGGTCGTAGTAGCTTATACTGTGTGGAAGGAATCAGAAGAAATACTCCTGTTTCTGGGAGCAGGAATTATATACTGGCTGCTAAAAGCGCCTCCTCAAAAGATATCCTTTTCAAAAAACGTTATTAAATCTTTTTCTGTTCCCTTACTGCTCAATACCTCCGTTCAGACTTCCGGCAAAACACTGGGGCAAATACTGCTTTATTTTACCAAAGCCGGTGCTATGGTATTTGGAAGCGGGCTGGCCATTGTACCATTCCTGTACGGAGGGGTTGTGAAAGAATATGGATGGTTGAATGAGCAGGAATTTATGGATGCGGTTGCCGTGGCAATGATCACCCCGGGTCCGGTAGTAATTACGGTCGGTTTTATCGGCTTTCTGGTAGCCGGGTTTCCGGGAGCCTGTGTTGCTGCATTTGCAACTTTTTTCCCAAGCTACCTGTTTACAATCCTGCCGGCACCTTATTTCAGAAAGTATGGGAAGCATCGCGGTATAAAGGCATTCGTAGATGGAGTAACGGCAGCGGCTATCGGAGCCATCTCAGGAGCTGTTATTGTATTGGGAAAAAGATCACTGATAGATCTTAATACCATCGGTATTGCCTTGCTCGCCGCTTTGGTATTATGGCGGTTTAAGAAAGTACCTGAACCCGTCATCATACTTGTAGCAGCATTGGCTGGTATTTTATTAAGATAGATCACCAATAAATCAAAGTATATGAACAGAATGCAATTCCTTCAAAGTGGGCTGCTAATAGGCGGAGCCGGTATCTTAAATTCAAACAGCGTGCTGGCTCAAAGTATAGAAGAAAGTAACCTGGATAAGCTGACAGATGAACAAGGCAATTTTGTCCTGAATGGATTGCCGTATGCTGAATCTTTCCTGGAACCATATATGGATGCAGAAACCCTGCACTTACATCATCAATTCCATCATGGTGGTGCTGTGAAAGGGGCCAACAATGATATTAAGATGATCAAAAAGGCCGTTGATGAAAATAGTCTTGATACAGTTGATTTCTATACGAAAAAACTATCTTATCATTTCGGTAGTCACCTGCTGCACACCATCTTCTGGACAAATCTGGCAAACAGGAAATCTGATCCCCGGGGAGAACTGTTAAAGATGATCGAAAAAAGTTTTGGCTCTTTTGACAGGTTTAAAGGATATATCGCCGAATCAGCAAAAAATATAGATGGAAATGGATGGGGAATTTTAGCCTACCAGCCTTATTCCCGCTCACTGACAATTATGCAGTGTGAGAACCATGAAAAATTGCAGCAATGGGGAGCTGTTCCTATCCTTGTGATTGATGTATGGGAACATGCTTATTACTTAAAGTACAAAAACAAACGCCAGGATTTTGTAGATACCCTTTTCAATATTATTAACTGGGATAATGTTGCAGACCGGCTAAGCAAAGCACAAAAGTTATCATAAGCGTTTACGAATGAATAAGATCGTCATTTCTGTTTGTTTGCTGATCCAGCCTCTTTATACTTCTGCGCAGCAAAGATCGGTTAGTATTAAGGAGGCTCTTGCAATGGTTGCTAATTCTCAACCGCAGGTGGAAGCATATGAACATCGGTCTCAGGCAGCCAGCTATGGAGTAAAGATGGCCAGGAATTCACTCATGCCGGAACTGGTAGCTGGCTACCAGGCCGGATATGCCACTTACAATAACATTACCGGTATGAGTTATCCGGGATTTATTCTGCCTATCAGTGGTCCGCCATCTTCAGGGAATGTATATGACCCTGTGGCAGGTAGTGCTGTAGGGGCCATCGTTAAGTGGAACCCGCTCACCTTCGGTCAGCGACAAGCAGCTGTCGAAAAAGCTACTATGCAGTTCAAACTGGCTGGCAGTTCAGCGAATGAAGCTATTTTCCGGCAGCAATACCTTGTCATTCTGACCTATCTCGATGCTGTTTACCTCCAAAAGCTACTTCAAAGTTATCAGTCCAATATTGACCGCACCCGTGTGGGGCTGGAACAATCGCTGGTGTTTGCAAAGGAAGGATTGCGCCCGGGTATTGACACTATACAATTCCGGTCAGTACTTGCCCAAACCCAGACGGATCTTCTGACTGCACAGCAGCAATACTACAGGCAGCTGGCAGAACTGCTACGCCTTACAGCAATGGCCGGAAAACCGGATGAGGTGTTGCTGACAGATACCTTACTCATCAGTCAGCAGCCCACAGGTGTGGCTGTTATGGATACTATTACTGCTCACCCTCTTTTTCAATATTACCAGGCAAAGAGAGACCTGAGTGAAGCTGCACTAAAGGAAGTGCAACGTAGCTGGCGGCCCAAACTCGATATATGGGCCAATGCCTATGCCAGGGGATCGGGGGTAGCGGCCGATGGCAGCGTTCATTCGGCAGATGGCTGGTCATTGACACGCAGGAACTATGGTGCAGGTATTCAGCTAAGTTTTCCAATTCTGCAATTCTCCCAGGTGAACCTGCAAAAACAGCAATACCGCTCACTACTAAAAGCGGATGAGGCACAGCTGAAACAGGTAACACTCGATCTGCAAACACAGCAGGAGACTGCACAATTTAATTATAACCAAAGTCTGGAAATAGCAAAACAGTCCCTCGTTCAGTCAGCCGCCGCCAGATTTGCGTTTGACGGGCTTAAACTTAGTTATCAGAGTGGGTTGACTGACTTTACCAGGCTTATCCAGGGACAATATGATTTGCTGAAGGCAGAAACGGCGGAAGCTGATGCCGCCATACGCGTATGGCGTTCATTACTGGAATTGGCTGTGGCCAATGGAAACCTGGAGCTATTTATTACAAAACTCAAATAACGCCGCTTCTTTATGAAATTGATCATATCGGCATTACGGCATCCCGTTACTATTCTGGTAGCTGTGATTGCTATCCTGTTTTTTTCTTACCTCTCTGTCCACAATGCCAAAGTGGATATATTTCCCCGCCTGGGACTGCCGGTGGTATATGTCGCCCAGCCTTATGGCGGCTTATCGCCGGAACAGGTGGAAGGATTTGTGACATCGTATTATGAATACCACTTTCTTTATATCACAGGCGTTAAATATGTGGACTCAAAAAGTGTTCAGGGAGCTTCCATCATCAAGATAGAGTTTAATGAAGGTACCGATATGAGTCAGGCAATGGCGGAAGTGGTGGGATATGTAAACAGGTCAAGAGCATTTATGCCTCCGGGAACGGTTCCCCCGTTTATTACACGGTTTGATGCGGGTAGTGTGCCTGTGGGGCAACTTGTATTCAGTTCGGAGAGCAGATCGCTGGGGGAAATTTCAGATCTGGCGCTTTTCCGGGTACGGCCTATGTTTTCTACGCTTCCCGGTGTTTCGGCGCCCCCACCATTTGGAGGTAATCAAAAAACGGTATTGATTACCGTTGATCCTGACAAACTACGGGGACATAATCTCTCACCTGACCAGGTAGTGCAGGCTATCGCAAAATTTAATACCATCGCTCCTGCCGGTAACATCAGGATCAGGGATACTACTTACATCACGCCTCAAAACAGTGTGATCGAAACCCTGCAGGACCTGCAGAATATACCATTGCAACTGGGAGCAGGACCAGCGGTGTACATAAAAGACATCGCCAATGTAAGCCTTGGTGCAGATGTTACCACCAGTTATGCCCTGATCAATGGCAAGCGGTCTGTGTACATCCCGGTTACCAAAAGAGCAGATGCTTCTACCTGGGATGTAGTGCAGCGGGTAAAGGCCGCCTTACCTGATATGCAGGCTGCTGTTCCCCCGGATATTCATGTGACTTATGCCTTCGACCAGTCGGGATATGTGATCAATTCATTGAGAAGCCTGTTGTTCGAAGGTGGATTAGGCGCTATACTAACGGGACTGATGGTACTATTATTTCTTGGAGACCGGAGGAGTGCACTGATCGTTATCATGACCATTCCGCTTGCACTGCTTACCTCGGTCACACTATTATACCTTACGGGACAAACGATCAATATTATGACCCTTGGTGGGCTGGCACTGTCCGTAGGTATCCTGGTGGATGAGGCCACGGTGACGGTTGAAAATATTCACCGCCATATGGAAGCCGGTAAAAGTAAAGCACGTGCGATAGCAGATGCCAGCAAAGAAATAGCGGCACCCAAACTGTTAATACTGCTTAGCATTCTGGCGGTATTCATCCCTTCGCTGTTCATGAATGGTATACCCAGGGCCATGTTCCTGCCATTATCACTAGCAGTGGGCTTTGCAATGATCGCCTCATTCCTGCTCTCACAAACCTTTGTACCCGTAGTCTCCAACTGGCTGCTCAATGAACATCTGAAGGGGCAGCAAAAGGGATTTTATAACAGGCTGCAACAACGTTATTCGTCCGCAGGACAACGCTGGCAGTCGCATTTCAATATAACGGCGATCCTGTTTTGGGTCGTTTCATGCGGCCTGATGGTGTTATTGTATGTATTGAGTGGTACAGCACTTTTTCCCCAGACAGATAGCGGGCAGGCACAGGTAAGGCTACGCCTGCCTGTAGGCAGTCGCTTTGAACGTACAGAGGATGCTACTAAAAAACTTTTGCAGATAGCTGATAGCCTGGCAGGTAAGGGAAACACAGCAATCACTTCTGCATTTATCGGTACGCAGCCATCCAGCTTTCCGGTAAACTATATTCATTTATGGACCAGCGGTCCACATGAGGCAGTGATTAAAATAAAATTAAAGAAAGGGGTTATTCCGATTGCCGATTTTAAAGAACAACTACGCGGTGTGGTGGCAAGAGAAATGCCCAATGTAAAAATCTCATTTGAGCCGGGCGATATTGTGGAACAGGTATTAAATCTTGGGAGCAATAATCCTGTGGAAATAGCAGTGGTGAACCGTAATCTTGCGGAAGGCAGAAAAACGGCGGCAGCACTCGTTCAAAAATTACAGGCCATCCCATCCCTTCGTGACCTGCAGATAGCAACGCCGCTTGATTATCCAACTATCAGCCTGGAAGTAGACCGTGTGAAAGCCGGGCAGTTAGGCATTAGTGGGGAGCAGGCTGCACGTTCCATTTCCGTTGCCACCTCTTCAAGCCGTTTTACCACACCTAATTACTGGCTGGATAAATCGACCGGAACTGCCTACCAGGTACAGGTTCAATATCCCGAATACCGAATGAACAGTATGCAGGCACTTGAAGCCATTCCACTATCCGGCGGTGTTGGAAACACACATTACCTGAGCGAAGTGGCTACATGGAAACGTACACTGTCAGCCGGGGAATATGACCGGTTAAATCAGCAGCGATATGTGACCATTACTGCCAATGTACATAAACAAGACCTGGGCAATGTATTTAAACGGGTAAACAAGGCGATTGCCAGCATGAATGATGCAAAGATTATCCTGAAGGGGCAACCCGTACTGCTGGAACAAACACAGACAAGCCTGCAATTCGGATTGCTGGTAGCGGTCATCGTTATTTTCCTGTTGATGATGGTGTATTTTCAATCATTCCGGATAGCGTTGGCTACATTGTCAGTTATTCCCGCAGTAGTAGCAGGGGCTTTACTTTTCCTTTTTATCACCGGTCATTCACTCAACATCCAGTCTTATATGGGAACTATTATGGCTGTAGGCGTAGCCATTGCGAATGCAGTGCTCTTTGTTACAAATGCAGAGCAAAACAGAAAACTACACCTGCCATCAGGACACATGAAGGCAGCCGAAGCACGGTTGCGACCAATCCTCATGACAAGTGCGGCAATGACGGCGGGAATGATACCCATGGCTTTGGGATTATCTGATGGTGGGGATCAGACAGCTCCCCTGGCCATTGCAGTGATCGGAGGGCTTATATTTTCTGCTATAAGTGTGTTGTTTTTCCTTCCCCATGTTTACCAGTATATTATCGGAAGAAAGACCTATGTGTCTGTTTCTCTTGATCCTGATGACGCTAACAGTGCAAACTATGACAAACATTAACAATATGCGATTCGCTTTAGCAAGTTTATTGGTGCTATTAGCCGCTTGTTCAAATACAGAAAAAACGCCGGCAACCGAGGTAAAAGATACAGTACCTGTATTTATCCTTCGGCAGGACACGGTTAAAAAAACGGTGGAATTGCCGTCGGAACTGCTGCCGTATGAAAATGCCCTATTATTTGCCAAGGTACAGGGATTTGTACGTACCATGAAAGTAGACCTTGGTGATCGTGTCAAAAAAGGGCAGACACTTGCCATTATTGAAGCCCCTGAAATAAACAGCCGGTTTGCCGAATCGGAGGCAGCATTACAGTCTGCCAAAGCCAGATGGACATCCAGCAAGGATAATTACGAAAGACTATTACGTGCTTCCCAGGCAAAGACACCGGGTATAGTTGCACCGGTGGACCTGGAAAGAAGCCACAACCAGATGCTTGCCGATAGTTCCACATACATAGCAACGAGCAAACAGTCGCAGGCTTACAAAGAGGTGTCAGGATATTTGTATATCACCGCGCCGTTTGATGGAGTGATTACTGCGCGCAATGCTGATCCCGGTGCCCTGGTGGGACCAAATGCTGCATTGCTCACTGTACAAAACAACAATATACTACGGTTGCGTGCAGCAGTACCTGAGATCTACACAGCTGCTGCCAGTATTGCTAACGAAACAGACTTTAGGATAGATGCATATCCTACACAACGTTTTAAAGCAGTGCTCACCCGCCGGTCCTCTACAATCGATCCCAATACCCGTACCGAATTGTGGGAGTTTGAGGTTAACAATAAAGATCATCAGCTTAAGGCCGGATCATTTGCCTATATTAAGATTGGACTGCAACGTGGATCCGCTTCTTTTGTTGTACCGTTTACGGCTATTGCTACTACCCAGGAAAGAAAATTCGTTGTCCGGGTCAAAAACGGTGCGGTAGAATGGGTGGATGTTCGTCAGGGCATGACGGTGGATGCCGGGATAGAAGTGTTCGGTAATATACAGGCGGGAGATACATTACTGAGAAAGGCTAGTGATGAAAGGAAGCCCGGCAGCACAGGATTTTGGATAATAAAATAACAGAAAGCAGAATTTTTATAGGGCTCCTGAAAGATATGTGGTAACGACCTTAAAAAGGGCTTAAATTTCCCTTAACCATAATTCTCATTGTAACATTATCCCTAACTATGCGCTATATACTGTAAATATTTTTCAGGGGATACCTATATTCTGTATATGACACTATCAGCAGTACCTGCTGCCGGCACCGTATGCCGCAGTAAAACCGGGGGATGGTTAAAGCATCCGGCGTTCATTGCCGCAATATATTTTGTTGCCACCATTATATTATACATCCAGGCGATTAGCACAGGTCGTTATAACAATTTCATCATTTTCCGCTCTTCGTTTTATCACCTCATACATGGATTACCGTTATATAAGATATATCCTGCGGAATACTTTGATTATTTCCTGTATCATCCATCCTTCCCGGTATTGTTTGCCCCTTTTGCCCTATTGCCCAAAGAGGTTGGGCTGCTGGGCTGGATGCTGGCCAGTACTGCCATTTTCCTTTATATGATTCGGCAACTACCCTTTGCAGACAATATTAAATATATTATTGCCTGGTTCCTGCTCATTGAATTAAGTAACGCCATACAATCCGAACAAACCAACCCTGCCATGGCAGCACTTATGGTACTGACAGTGGTAAATCTTGAACGGCAACAGTCTATGCGCGCCGCCCTGTTCACAGCTTTGTGCTTTTTCATAAAGGGATATGGCGCCATTACGGGCCTGGCCTTCCTGTTCTTTCCACGAAAAGGTGCATTTATTGGCTGGGGCCTGGTATGGTTCATAGCCGGTTCCTCCCTCCCACTGCTCTTCATCTCTCCGCAGTTACTCTGGCAGCACTATGCTGATTGGTTCCATTTGCTCACAAGCAGCACCATTAAAGAGGATGGCTCCCTGCTGGGAATGTTGCATGGAATGCTGGGCCTACATACAACAACCAGTGAACTGTTCGACAAGATAGCATTACTGCTGGCAGTGGCAATGCTGCTTCACGTATTGATATGCGGGTTGGTAAAGCGGGTACGGGGATTTTCCTGGATGCTGCCTGCCTACCTGCTGATATGGATCGTGGTCTTTAATCAAAGTACAGAATCCCCCACATATATTATGGCCGTAACCGGCGTGGCCATTGGCTGTTATGCCATGCCTTTATCCCCAACCTGGCGCAATGGCCTGTTATGGTTCACGCTAGTAGTAGTATCCCTTTCACCAACCGACCTGGTACCGAAATTCATTAATCAATATGCCATTGCCTGGCATATCAAAGCATTGCCCTGTACTGTAGTACTACTTTTTTTACAGGCATGCATAGGGGGATGGAGAAATTCCAGCGTTACTGTTTACAATAAATAACCTATATATGTCTGTACAACCTTTGGTAACAGTTGCAACTGATTATTCAAGGCCAGAAAAAGTATTGATCTTAACCACTGGTCTTGATCTGATCCTGCCCTGTTACAATCCTCCCGAAAATTGGGTGGGCACATTGCTGCAACACTATGAAGAAATGCAGCGTATACTGGCGCCGGCACCGGTACAGCTTATACTTGTAAATGATGGATCTACACGCAACTTTGAAATGGAGCATATCCAGCACCTCCAATCGGCTATCCCGGACATTATCATTATCAGCTACCCTAAGAATCGTGGAAAGGGACATGCCGTACGGGAAGGGTCTAAACAAGGGCGCTTCGACTACCAGGTATATACGGACCTGGATTTCCCTTTTGGGGTGGCCATTATAAAAAGGGTATACGAGCAGTTGCTAAAGGGAACGGATGTAGTAGCGGGAGTACGGGGAGCGGCATACCTGGAGTTGCTGCCGGTAAGACGGAAAGTGATCACACAGGTAAGCCGGTATATAAACCATTTTCTGCTACGCCTGAAGATAAACGACGCACAAGCTGGTCTGAAAGGGTTTAACCGAAATGGGCGCCGCATATTGCTATCTACTCATATAGACGGTTTTTTGTATGATAGCGAATTTATTTACAAGGCAGGCCAGGACCCGGTGATCACCATGGAATCTCTGGATATAACCTGCCGCCCCGGCATCAGTTTTTCATCCTTCAGACTAAAGCTGTTGCTACAGGAGCTGCAGAACTATATAAGTATTTTAAAAAACAACTCATGAGTAAGGCCAACAGGCTGCTGATAAGCGTAGATGTAGAAGAATTTGATATTCCCCTGGAATTTGGCGGGCAGGTGCCCCTGCAGGAACAACTGTCTGTTTCTCACCATGGCCTGATGACGGTACTGGACCTGTTTGAGCGGTATCAGGTACGGGCCACCTTCTTTGTAACTGCTTACTGGGCGCAACACTACCCCGAGCTGGTGCGCCAGCTGGCAGTGCGGCATGAAGTAGCATCGCATGCCTATTACCATAGTAAGTATGCACCGGAACACCTGGAAAGCTCCAGGCTGGCTTTGCTGGCTATTACAGGCAAACCTGTAAATGGTTTTCGTATGCCCCGCCTCAAACCCGTTAGCATAGCATCATTGAAATGTGCCGGCTACCTGTACGACGCTTCCCTAAACCCTACCTGGCTACCCGGACGTTATAATAACTGGGACAAACCAAGAACACCCTTCCGGGAGAATGACTTCTGGATAATACCATCCTCTGTTTCCCCCCTGTGCCGCTATCCCGTTTTCTGGCTTAGTATTAAGAACATGCCTGATTTAGTTACCCGGCATTTCAGCAATACTATCCTAAAAAAAGATCGTATGCTTTCCTGCTACTTCCATCCCTGGGAGCTGGCTGACCTTAACAACTATACACTGCCAGGTTATATTCGCCGTGTTTCGGGCAACAAAATGCAGCATCGGCTAAACAGTTTCCTGCGGTACCTGCAGCAGAAAGGAGAATTCTGTACACATAGTGAATGGATCAGGGAACAGGCGTAGGATTAAACGCGTAGGGGTGCCTCATTTTTTTATGAGGCACCCCATTTGCATGCTATCTAAGGCCCTGATAAGACAGCTTACTAAATTTAGCTCCACCTGTAATTGTTATATCCGTATAGCTTTTACCTGGGAAAAAAATGCCCGTCATAACGGATAATCCCCCATCGGCGAATAATTCAGCTGATGCATCATCGATAATCAATGTCAGGTTCATCGCATCTCCATGTGTAAACCGGGGTGCGGTATGCCTGGCGGCGAATCCTTTTTCAAAAGCTGTAACTCCTGACTTTGTCCTGTCAATAAAATATTCTTGCTTACTCTTATCATAGCCTATTACGGTCTGCTCACCCAAATCGTTTGAAAGGGTTATAGCAAATGATTCCGCCTTAGCCAGTGAGCAACTTAATTTCGCCGGACCAACCAGTTTTCCTTTTTTTGAAGTAAGCCGGTAGCTAATAGTTTGATTCAATTCCTTCACAGGTTCAGAAGCAACCCGGTAACCCTGTTCAGTCTTCACCAGTTTTAGTTCTCTTGCGATGGTGGTAGCACCGCGCCAATTGCTGGTGGGAACAACATTCGCATACTGCCAGTTGGTCATCCAGCCTAAAAATATCCTGCGGCTCCCGGTATTGGACCAGGTAATACCTGCATATTCATCCGGGCCATAATCCAGCCATTTGGTGTCTTTTTGATCTGTCTTAAACGTGTGCCCGTCAAAGCTGCCGGTAAAGTATTGTGTGGCAGAGCCACCGTTGGGGCCACCGGGGTTAATATTTACAATTAACACCCATACCTGTTGCCCTTTATCATTTAAAGGAAAAAGATCAGGGCACTCCCATACGCCACCATGTGCTCCCAGACCCGCTCCAAACTGGCTTTCCTCTTTCCAGTGCTTCAGATCTGGGGAAGAATAAAATGTAATATGATCTTTCGTGGCAAGCGTCATAATCCATTTTTTGCCAGCATCGTACCAGGACACTTTGGGATCGCGAAAATCGCGGATACCTGGATTTAATAATACCGGGTTATCCTTATATTTTGTCCAGGTGGTTCCTTCATCCAGGCTATACGCAATGCTTTGGTACTGGAACTTATCGCCGCCTGCCCCTTCCAGGGTATGATTGTGGTTGGTATAAATTGCTACCATCGCATTTTTACCAAATCCTGCCGTGTTATTTACATCTATTACGGCACTGCCTGAAAAAATGGTTCCCAGAGAATCGGGGTACAAGGCTATAGGCAGTTCTTTCCAGTGTACCAGGTC
>NZ_JBCNKH010000096.1:0-23334 GCF_039596135.1 Chitinophaga sp. | reverse complement strand
GTATACAATGGATTGAGGGATGCGATGCACCCCTGCAAAAGGGCTATTGCCGGGAACAGTATTATAACGAGGAAGATCCATTTAGTTTTCATGTGGCAAAAATTTAAGTTAGGTATAATCTTTACGTAAAGGAAATGTGATGGGAGGTTTTTGGAAAATAATACCGATCAACGTGGGAAAAAGCAGGGTCAACGTAAGAATTGGGAGGGGGGAAATAAGTCGAAAGTTAATATTAAGGAGGGTATCTATATCAAACATCTATAAAAAACAATAAGCTGACCTTTCGGCCAGCTTATTGAAAGACTTTTGTGTCGTTGCCAGATTATGCACCTTTTTTAGGAGTTGCAGCAGGTTTGTGAGCTTTGTGAGCTTTTGCAGTGTCAGCAGCAGGTTTTTCAGTTTTTGCTTTTTCTTTCTTAGCTGGTTTTTCAGCTGGAGTCTGTGCAAAAGTGATTGCGCTAACACTCATAAATACTGCAGCTACAATAAGACTTTTCTTGATGTTCATGATCTTAGTTTTTAAATAATTTTGAATTGTTTGTTTGTAGTTTCTGACGTAAAATTACGGCTCATCCCCCCGCTTACCGGGTTGGTTTCGGTGAATGAGGTCGAAGTGTCGTTGAAAAAGGAAAATCGGGTGGTAACATGTTCAAATTGTTACAAGCGGTGTTCGAAGGCGAGCACATTGCCTGCAGAGATAGTTTCTAAGGTTTTGTATACCAGTATTTTGTGATTTGGGCGTAATTCGTGTTGCTGATCGCGTACCGGATAGATATGCAGTGGTGGATGTTTGGCCTGGGAGGGTTGATGGCTTTTGTAATTGCACGCTGTACGGTATCCACACAGGCAATACGGGCGGCTGTGGCCAACCCGGTTCAATCACTCAGAAATGATTAACGGACTATAGCAGGATAGCCATGGTTTCTTCCATCGCCTTCAGGCTCAGCTCGCGCAATGTGGCAAATTTTTCGGCTACCAGCGCGGGCTGATAGTGATTGGGTTCCAGTGATTCCAATGGCTCCAGAATAGGATATAAAATACTATCCAGCCCTATAAAGGAAATGGTGGTT
Source organism: Chitinophaga sp. (assembly GCF_039596135.1). GTDB lineage: Bacteria > Bacteroidota > Bacteroidia > Chitinophagales > Chitinophagaceae > Chitinophaga. Next base: position 22,264 of record NZ_JBCNKH010000096.1, on the reverse strand, counting down.
TTCAGGTTATGGGCTGTACTCCTTATACCCGGAATATCTTCGGCCTGGATAGCTTTTTTCAATGCCCCCAGGTCCTCGGGTAATTGTGTAACGAATTGTTGCAGCATGGCATGCTCAAATTCAGTGTCTCCCTTGCTCAGTGTCTTCAGGTATTGCAACTGCACCAAAGGTCCTTCATGAGGCTGTAAATTGCCATTAATGGGGGTATGCACTTCGGGGGGACTAATCTTGCCGGTAAAGATCTGGATGAGCCGGAACAATTCTTCTTCCCTGATTGGTTTAGACAGGTATTCATTCATGCCTGCCTGCAGGCATTTTTCTCTTTCACCCGCCATGGCATGTGCCGTCATAGCAATGATCGGGATATTGGAATGCAGTTCCTGCCTGATTTTGCGGGCAGCGGTGTAGCCGTCCATTTCCGGCATCTGGATATCCATCAGCACCATATCGTAATGCCCTTTGCTAAGGGCATTCAGCACGTCCTGCCCGTTTGTGACAAGGTGGTAATGCAGCTGCCGGTTGCCCAGCAGGTGTTTGAGCAGGTCCTGGTTCATCTTATTATCTTCTGCTACCAGCAGTTTCACATCTGCATGGAGGGAAGAGAGGAAATTGTCACTATTGGGTTCACCGTTTTCGGGCAGCAGTTCTCCGGGGGCGTACGGCAATTCTACCATAAAGGTGCTCCCTTTGCCGGGTTCACTCTCTACGGTGAGGGCGCCGTGTTGCAGCTCTACCAGTTGTTTTACGATGGTGAGTCCCAGGCCGGTACCGCCGTATTTACGTGTGGTATCGGCTTCTGCCTGGTTAAAACGGTCAAAGATAGCGGGCAGTTTATCGGGGGCGATACCAATACCGGTATCGCTCACGGCAAACAGTACACGTACGGTGTGTTCGTTTTCACCCAGTTTATTGACCATGATATTTACATGCCCCTGGTTGGTGAATTTGATCGCGTTGTTGGTCAGGTTCACTAATACCTGTGTAAGTCTTACAACGTCGCCGTACAGGATATCAGGTACATTATCATCTATGGTTACATTAAAGGCCAGTTTCTTTTCTTCTGCTTTGATGCGGAACATGGTCTGCACTGCGTGCAATACCCCGCGCAGGGAAAACGAGACGGGCTCCAGCCGCATCATACCTGATTCTATTTTAGAAATATCGAGGATGTCGTTGATAATCTCCAGCAGGTTTTCGCCGGCATTTTCGATGGCGGCCACATATTCCCGGGCTTTTTCATTCAGGGGTTGCTGTTGGAGCAGGTGAGTGAAACCCAGCACGGAATTCATGGGCGTTCGGATCTCATGACTCATGTTGGCAAGGAACTGTTCTTTGATAGCTGCTAGTTTCTTTTCCTGTTGCTGCGATTTGTCCAGGGCTTCGATGAGTTGTTCCTGTTTATGAATGCGCGTGGTGATATATAAAAAAGCGAGCAGGCTGCTGATGCAGGCAAAGATCATCATGACCGAGCCCCAGTTTTGCGCCCGCTGGCCGCTGGTATCTATGAACCGTACAGTACGGTTTACTTCAGTTTGCCGGGTACTGTCCAGCTGATGCAGAATAACGCCGATGGCGTCGCCAAGGCGTTTTCCTTTCTGTGCGTTGATGAGTCGTTCAGCAGACCACTTACCGTGGGTATAAAAGGAGTCGAGTACGGTTACGTTAAAATGGTTCTTTTCTTCTACCAGGTAGTTTAGCTGGGTCAGCAGTTTCTCTGTGCTATCGCTCATGACCAGCTTATTAATTTCGTTGAGGTCGGCTTTGATAAGGGCTACGTCGGCTTCGATGCCGGTAATATTAAGTGTGTCCTGGGAGATAACGGTACCTCTTACCTTACTGTCGGTTTTGGCTATACTGGTCTGGAGTTTTTGCAGCTCATTCTTCACGTTCAGTTCATTCAGCAGCTGTTCATTTCCTGAGATCAGCTTGCGGATGTTCTGCGAGGAATTGAACTGGAGTACTATGAACAGGATCATCCCTGAAATAAACACGCCAAGTAAATAGTATTTCAGATGTTTAGGCTGCATATATCGTTGATGATACAAGGTACAATTTTTCTCCACAAACGATCGCTTCTACCTAAGGCAGAAGCGATCGTTTTGTAAAGATGTCCACTAAAAACTATTTGGTAGCTGGAGCTGGTTTAGCTGCGGCACCTGCTTTTTTGTGGTGATGTTTCTTGTGATGTTTTTTAGGCGTTGCTTTTTTCTCGGCAGGAGCAGCCTGTTGTGCTGTTTTTGTAGCTTTTGCAGCTTTAACAGTGTTGTTTGCGAAAGTGGCTGTACCAGCCAGTAACATGGCAGCAGCCATCAGCATTGTTATCTTTTTCATGACAGTTGTTTTATTTTTTGTGATCAATTTGTTTGATGACCTAAAGGTACATCCGGGATCACCACCTGTCATTTCGATTTGGGTTAACAGGCATTAGCCGTCGGTAAAAAAGGAAAAACTGTCGGTGGGGATTTTTACAACAGGTTCAATTTGCTGTTAAGGGCCGCCCGGTAAGCATCTGCCACGGGTACTGCATTTTTATGTATGATGATGGTACCGTCTTCAATCGATTCTATCTTGTCTAATGCTACTATATAGGAGCGGTGCACGCGCATAAATTTGCCGGGAGGCAGTTTCTCTTCCACCGCTTTGAGGGTGGTATGAATGGCATGAAACTTCTGGGTGGTATGCAGCTTTACATAATCGCCCATGGCCTCGAGGTAGAGGATCTCGTCTATGCGGATTCTTTTGAGCACCCCGTTGTCCCGGATAAAGACAAATTCACTGTCCGTACTTTGTACTTCCTGTGCCTGGCTTTCACAGATCTCCTTCGCCTTGTCGATGGCCTGGATAAACCGGGCCGGGCTCACTGGTTTGATGAGGTAGTCTGCTACATTCAGTTCAAAGGCTTCCACGGCATAATCTTTCTTGACGGTGGTGAATATGATGACCGGACCTTTTTTGCCCAGGTTGCGGGTCAGTTCCAGTCCGCTCATGCCCGGCATTTCGATGTCCAGGAGCAGCAGGTCTACTTTTTCTTTTTGCAGTACGTTATAGGCTTCGAGGGCACTGGCACATTCGCCCAGTACATGCAGTTGTTCAACGTGGCTGGCCAATTGTTTCATTGCAGTGCGGGCCAGCTTATTGTCGTCTACAATAAGGCAATTCATGGGGCAAATATAAGGGCTTTCCATACTATGGACCATATTATAATTTGCTTAAAACCTGTGCAGGGGTTATTAAAATTGAAATGTAATAAATATCTTGCATGTTCTAAACCAGGTCTCAATTGAAACAGCTGCAAAGGCTCATCCTTATATTATCATGCATATTGCTCCCGTTTGTATACGGGGGATACATGCCTTCGCATGATCAGCCGCAGTTGCACAGTTATACGACCACACATTTCCATGCGCTTTGTGGAAATCCACATTACAGAACAACTGCCGTTCATAAATTCAATCTGCGAAACCGTGGATTGCTTGATTTCAATGAATTTTTCCTGACTGTTAGCAGCATCAGGATCAAGCCGCTGTTTGTTTACATTCATCCTCATTACAAAGGATATGCTGATGCTATCATCAGTGTGTCTGTCTCGCTCAGCGACTGGCGGGGACCTCCGGTGGCATAATTCCCTTATAACGATTTTCCTGTAATTACTTATTGACGCGCTGTTACAGCGCATTAACATTTCGCGCAGTTATGTATCTGAACATTACTGCAAAGCGATGTGCGGCTTTGCTATGCCTGTTGGCTGGCATAAGCGGGCATTGCTTTGCACAGACTTTACCTTTGAAGCAGGCCATCGATATGACCCTGCAACATTATCCTGCATTAAAAGTCAAGAATACCATTGCCAACGCAGCAACCGCGCATACAACCGATGTAAAACACGAATGGTGGCCCAACCTGAAACTGGTGGAAGAAGCCACCGTAGGTACTGACAACGGGGTATATGGTTCTTATTTTCCCATGAGTATTATCCCTTCTACATCCGGGGGCATCCGGGATGCAAACAGTTTACAGGCTGTATCCGGCAATATTGGTATGGCGCAATTACAATGGGAGGTGTACAATTTTGGCCTGTACAAGGTGCGCAGGGATGAAGCCAGGCAGCAACAACAGGTAGCCGGTGCCGATGCCGGCATCACAGCGAACGACCTCACTGTATCTGTGATCCAGGATTACCTGTCTATGTTGGAATATTATAACCTGATGCGTATTCAGGCAGACAATATTGAACGTACCAGGTCCGTGTCAAAAGCGGTGACATCGATTGTATTGCATGGTTTAAAACCGGGGGTAGACAGCGCGATTGCAGCTGCAGAGTTGTCTAAAGCCAGACTGAACTATATCGACTTTCAGAATGGATACAATAAGGTGCGTATGCACCTTGCGAGCCTGACGGGTTTGGATAGCGCTATGATTATGCCGGATACGCTATATGACAAAGGGCTGCGGCAGCTTTTGCTGGCACAGTCTGATACGGCTACTGTAGAGCAAACGCATCCGGCACTGGTGTATTACAATGCCCTGCTGCAGCAGAATAAGATACACGAACTGGTGATCCGTAAAACCGCTATGCCCAAAGTGACGCTGATGGCGGCAGGATGGGCCAGAGGTTCCAGTATCAATAGCAATGATACGTACAATAGCCTGGCTGGTGGTTTTGGATATAGCCGTTACAACTACCTCGCGGGTGTAGGTATCACTTACAATGTGGCCGACATCTTTCATACAAAAGATAAAATGAGGGAGCAATATGTACGCACGCGGGCGGCTGCCAGCCAGCTCGAGGCATCGCATACCCTGCTGGATAACCAGCTGAACCAGGCGCGGGTGAATATTCACACCGCCCTCGACAAGCTGAATGAAATGCCGGCACAGCTGAATGCTGCCAGGGCGGCGGCGGCCCAGAAAATGGCATTGTACAGGGGTGGTTTGACAAACATTATTGATGTAACCAATGCACTGTATGTATTGAACCGTGCGGAGAACGACCTGATTCAGACCCGGCATGATGCATGGCAGTCTCTTTTTATGGAGGCATTTGCCACCAATTCAATACAGGCACTGGTACAGCAGCTGGAAGCGGCGCGTGTGCAATAACTTATTTAAAACGAAACTTATGTCATTAGTCTCTACTGCCTTAAAAAAGCCCATCTCGGTTGTCGTACTCACACTGGGTGTGTTTCTTTTTTCTATACTGGCAGTTATCAATATACCCATCGATATCTTTCCGAAGCTGAACCAGCCTACGATCTATGTGATAGAACCATACGGAGGTATGTCTGCCCAGCAGATGGAAGGTTTTTTTGCTACCCGCCTGCAGGACCAGTTCCTGTATGTGAATGGGATCAAAAATATCAGCAGTAAGAATATCCAGGGGCTCAGCATGATCAAGCTCACCTTCTATGAAGGTACTGACATGGGGGAAGCCTCTGCACAGGTAGCCCTGCAGGTAAGCCGGGCCATGAACTTCTTTCCGCCGGGAGCGGCACCGCCACAGGTGATTCGTTTTGATGCGTCTTCATTGCCTGTGGGGGAACTTGTATTCAGTTCACAGACGCGCCCCCTGAAAGATATTTACGATATGGCGACCACCCGTATCAGGCCCATGTTTGCCACTGTACCGGGTTTGTCGGCCTCACCGCCCTTTGGTGCAAATGCCCGTTCGGTAGTGGTGAATGTAAACCCTGACCGGTTGCGCAGTTTTAATTTAAGTGCAGACCAGGTGGTAGAAGCCATTGCGCGGAACAATGCCATGAGCCCTTCGGGGAATATCCGTATCAATAATAAAATGTTCCTCACGACCATCAATTCACTGGAAGAGCAGGTGACTGATTTTGGGAATATTCCGGTAACGACCAATGGTAGTGCTACTGTATTTGTAAAAGATATTGCGACTGTATCAGATGGTGCAGATGTGACGGTAGATTATGCGCTGGTAAATGGAAAACGTTCAGTATACATGCCGGTGGTAAAAACGCCGGATGCATCTACCTGGGAAGTGGTGAAGCAACTGAAGGCGAAGTTGCCGGAAATGCAAAACCTGCTGCCCGAAGATACAAAGATCACTTATGAATTTGACCAGTCAGTGGCCGTGATCAATGCCGTGAAAGGCCTGATGACAGAGGGGATCCTGGGAGCTGTACTGACAGGGTTGATGGTGTTGCTTTTTCTGCGGGATGTGAGGAGTTGCCTGGTTGTGGTGATTACTATACCTATAGCGATCCTGTCTGCAGTGTTTGGTCTATACCTTTCGGGGCAAACTATTAACCTGATGACACTGTCCGGGTTGGCGCTGGCCATTGGGGTACTGGTGGACCAGGCTACGGTAACGATTGAGAATATTCACCAGCACCTGGAGATGGGAAAACCTAAGCGGCAGGCGATTTATGAGGCTTGTGAAGAGATTGCATTTCCATTGTTGCTGATCCTGTTGTGTATTCTCGCCGTGTTTGCGCCATCATTTATTATGTCGGGTGTACCGAAGGCGATGTTCCTGCCACTGTCGTTGTCTATTGGTTTTGCGATGATAGCTTCGTTCTTTACAGCGCAAACATTGGTGCCGGTGATTGCTAACTGGTGGCTGAAGGCGGAAAAGTATCAGCATGTACATGCGGGATTGGCGCTGGATAAGGAGGAGGTGCAGGAAGTAAATGAGCACTTGCATGAGCAGGAGTTGCATCCTGAAAAACTGGGTGGCTTTGAGCAATTCAAAGCGTGGTTTATGCGGGTGCTGGAAGCGCTTGGCAAACGCTCATCATTAGTGATTGGGCTTTATTTGATCATTGCTTTTGGTGCTGCGGGTACTGCCTATGTAATAATCGGTAAAGACCTGATGCCGCATATCAACACCGGACAATTTCAATTGCGGCTGAAGGAACCTGATGGTACCCGCCTGGAAAGAACGGAAGAAAAGGTACACCAGGTGCTCAATATCATTGATCAGGCTACGGATGGTAATGTAGCAATCAGTTCAGCATATGTGGGCCTGATTCCTTCCAGCTATGGTTCCAGCAACCTGTATGTATTCAATGCGGGTACACACGAAGCGGTGCTGCAGGTGAACCTGGATGAAGATTATAAAGTAAATATCGATGAGCTGAAAGATAAGCTCCGCCAGCTGATTGCAGCGAAGTACCCGCAACTGCGGGTATCTTTTGAGCCGATCGATATGACAGAGAAAATCATGGCCCAGGGGGCTGCTACACCGATAGAGGTAAGAGTAGCGGGGAAGGACATGCAACAGATTCAGCAATATGCAACGGCGCTTACGGGCCGGTTGAAAGATATTCCTTTTCTGCGTGATGTGCAGATCGTACAACCGCTGCATTACCCTGTGATAAAGATTAACGTAGACCGGTTCAAAGTAGCGCAGATGGGATTGAATGTATACCAGGTAGCACGCTCGGTGACAGCTTCTACAAGTAGTAGCCGATTCTCTGAAAAGAACCAGTGGCTGGATGAAAAAGGCGCGTACACTTACCAGGTGCAGGTTCAGATTCCGGAATATAGCATGCAGGCCATCAGTGATCTGCAGGAGATTCCATTGGTACGTGGGCAGGCCAGACCAGTATTGGGTGATGTGGCATCCTTTTCTACCAGCGAAGTACCGGGAGAATATGATCGTTCTGGTCCCCGTCGTTACCTGACGGTGAGTGCGAATATTTCGAACATGGACCTGGGGGCAGCGACCAAAGCTGTGCAGCATGAAATCGATGAGATGGGAGAACCGCCACGTGGCCTGATTGCGGAGGTACAGGGTAGTTCAAAGTTGCTGACAGATACACTGAATGGCTTGCAGAATGGCCTGATGCTGGCAGTGATGGTGATCTTCCTGTTGCTGGCGGCCAACTACCAGTCGTTTAAGCTGAGCTTTGTGGTGCTGGTAACGGTACCTGCGGTAATAGCGGGTGCCCTGCTGATGCTGTTGCTCACAGGGTCTACACTGAATCTGCAGTCATACATGGGCATGATCATGTCTACGGGAGTATCTGTAGCGAATGCGATCCTGATTGTAACAAATGCAGAGAAGTTGCGTATTGATTACAGGGATGCCTATAGAGCAGGGATTGTGAGCGCGGGTATCAGGCTGCGTCCGATCCTGATGACGAGTCTGGCCATGATAGCGGGTATGATACCGATGGCATCGGGTATGGGTGAATCAGGTGACCAGACAGCGCCTTTGGGCAGGGCGGTGATCGGGGGATTAATTGCTTCAACGATTGCGGCGCTTTTCATACTACCGCTGGTGTATGCACGTATGCAGCGCAAAACTACTTTTGACCCGGTTTCGCTGATGCCGGAGGATACTAAAATAAACTACTTACCATGAATAGAATCGTAATATTATGTGGTGCAGTCACCATGCTGGCTGCTTGCCAGGAGGCCGCATCGAAAAAGAAAAAAGAAGAGAAATATCACGGAAGCCAATATACGTTTTCAACAGTGGTACAAGAGCCGTTATCATCCAGTATACAGTTGCCGGCAGTACTGGATGCTTACCAGAAAGTGAGCATCTATCCACGTGCAAATGGATTTGTGAAAAGTGTAATGGTGGATAGAGGATCGGTGGTAAGAAAAGGGCAGATGCTGCTGGAGCTGGATGCCCCTGAGGTGATACAACAATACTATGCGGCGCAGGCAAAGTACCTGCAGGCAAAAGCAGACTATGCTGCTTCGAAGGATAATTACGAGCGTACGGTGGCCGTGAGTGCTACACCGGGTACTATTTCTCCCCATGACCTGGAAGTGAGCAATGCGAAGATGCTGGCGGATAGTGCGATTATGAATAGTCAGCTGGCGAACTTCAGGGCACTGGAAGCGGCCCGGAGTTACCTGCAGGTGACGGCGCCTTTTGATGGGGTGATCACGGAGCGTAATGTACATCCGGGAGCACTGGTAGGCCCTACAACAAATATTGATGGCCGGCCTATGCTCATGTTGGAGCAGGAAGACCGTTTGCGTTTGATTGTACAGGTACCGGAAATTTACAGTGCACAGCTGACTGATGCGCAGCAGGTATCTTTCAGGGTAAATGCCTTGCCCGGTAAGGAGTTTACAGGAACTATCAGCCGTCAGGCTGGGTCATTGAATGATCGTTTCCGGTCGGAGGCAGTGGAAGTGGATGTGTTTAATCCGGCTCATACTCTGAAACCGGGCATGTATGCAGAGATGACGATTCCAGTGAGTGGTAGCCGGCAGGCCATGGTCGTGCCTGCTACGGCGATCGTGACCTCTACAGAGAAGAAATATGTGATAGCAGTGCGGAGTGGGATTACTCATTGGGTAGATGTGCAGGAGGGGAATCAGCATAATGATTCAACAGAAGTGTTTGGTGCGCTGCAGCCGGGGGATAAGGTGATAGCGCCGGCTACAGATGATATAAAGGAAAATATAGGGATTGAGTAAGCGCAATTTCGGTAGAAGTATTCACCCGCATTCAGGCATCGGGCAGGCGCTATTTTTGTACTACCCTCCTTAAAACAGTGCTTTATGAAAAAATCAACAAACCTGAAACGGGAGATCAAAGCAATGAAGCGGGAAAATGTGAAGGCAGCGCCAAAAGCAAAGATAACTACGAAGAAGGATTATGATGATGATCAGAACCACATGCTGGAGGGATATGATGAGAGTGAATACGATCAGAAAGACATTGCTGATGAGAAAAGAAAAAAGGGGGCCTGACAGTGGCTCCCTTTTGTTTGTTGATTATTGGCGGATTTGAAACGACATTGTCAGCTACCGGGGAAGAACACAATGCTCACCCCAACAGATTTTGTATCCGGGCTGTAAGTAGGCATCGCGATGGGATGCATGCTGTTTTTCCCGTCTTTCTTAGTAAATATGCTTTCCATTTTAGGGAATACCCAATAGGCAGCTTTGGTGCTCAATATACCCAGACCAGCACCGGCGACTACGTCGCTGAGCCAGTGGCGGTTGTTATACATACGAAGTACGCCGGTGGCAGTAGCTACAGCATAGCCATAGACACCATACCACGGACTGACGTCCTTGTACTCCATGCGCATAAATTCAGCTCCCATAAAGGCGGTGGCGGTATGGCCGGAAGGGAAGGAGTTGAAAGTACTTCCATCCGGACGCTGCCGGTGAGATAAAGTTTTGACACCCCCTACGGTACCAGACATCAGGAGTGTAGAGATGCCGAGGATGATGGTACGGTCGCGGAAATTGTGTGCGCCGTGGATGCCCATCGCATTCAGGGCGTATACGCTCAGTGCCGGTGCATAGCGAAGGTAGTCGTCTACTTTGGTATGGAAGGTCTGATTGTCTTCCACGATTTCATTTTTGGTGCTGTGGTCGAGGTTTCGGAGCGGACCATATTCGAAGGTAGCAATACCATAGCCGAGCATAGCAGCGGGTACTACTACGCTGGCGATGGAGCATTCATATTTTTTGGTTCCCCTGAAGAATCTTAAATAGGACGTATCCTTTTTAACTGGTGCGGCAGCCGAATCGACCGTGATTTGCTGAGCGTGAACCCCTGTTATTATTACGAATGGCAATAACAGTTGCAGGTATAAAGAATTTATTCTCATCCAATACAGATTAACGGTAGAAACGTAATGTTGTGCATATACTACAAAACAAGAAAAACATTCTGTAGAGATTCTGAAGGTAAAAAATATTTTAATCAGATGGATCACACGTTCGTGGCTGGTTTTGCTAAACAAACGTTTGAATAATTCCTGTATATTTGCACTTACGACCAGGAAATGGTGTCTTCCTGCACAGAACCGTCCCGTATTCTTCGGGTCTGATGGCGCCTGCAAATAGTATGTATACTCCTGCCTATACAATCAGGCGGTTCTATTTATATATTTGTAGGAACATGATGAAATTTAACAAATCTTTAGAACAATTCACAATTGCTTACCAGCTGATTCGCTGGACTGTTATTATTATTCCTGTTGCACTGGTAGTCGGCTCGCTGGTAGCCTTATTCCTCTGGTTACTGGACTACGTTACGCATTTTCGCTGGGAACATCCATGGTTGCTGTATTTATTGCCTATAGCGGGTATCGGCATTTATTTCCTGTACAATAAACTGGGGGGCGATGCTGAGAAAGGGAATAACCTCATCATGGACGAGATTCATGCACCTGGCGGCGGTGTACCAGCCAGGATGGCGCCATTGGTACTCCTCACTACTATTCTCACGCATTTATTTGGGGGTTCTGCGGGGCGTGAAGGTACTGCGGTACAGATAGGCGGCAGTATGGCTGGTTTGCTGGCCAAATGGATGCGCTTATCTCCCGGGGATCTCCGGATTTTGCTCATGACGGGGATTGCAGCGGGCTTTGGGGCGGTATTTGGCACACCTTTGACAGGTACTATCTTTGCGCTGGAAGTGCTGGCGATTGGCGTAATCCGGTACGATGGGCTGGTGCCTTGTTTAATTGCCGCAGTCTTTTCTGACTGGGTATGTAGTGCCTGGGGTATTCATCATACACATTACCAGATTTTATTCAAGGCGGCAACACCGTTTGATTACCTGTTGCTGGCAAAGGTGATTCTTGCTGGTATTGCCTTTGGGTTAGCCAGTTTTGCTTTCTCCAGCTGTATGCACCAGATTAAAAAATACAGCAGGGAGTTTATTCGCCCAGCCTGGCTGATACCTGTAGTGGGTGGTATTATTATCATAGCATTTTGCAGGGTACTGGGAACTGAAGACTATACCGGCCTTGGGGTGACCAGCAGGGATCCTGGTGGGGTGAGCATTGTCAATGCTTTCAAAGATATGGAGATGCCTGACTGGGCCTGGTTGTGGAAGTTGTTGTTCACCGCTATCACATTGGCGATGGGTTTTAAAGGGGGAGAGGTGACACCACTGTTCTTTATCGGAGCCGCCCTGGGTCATACTATTGCGGTATTGATGGGGGCACCAGTGGATCTCTTTGCCGGCTTAGGCTTTATCGCAGTATTTGCAGGTGCAACGAATACACCGATTGCCTGTACACTTATGGGGGTAGAATTGTTTGGGACCAGCAATGCATTGTATTTTGCTGTTGCGTGTTTTACGGCATATTATTTCAGCGGTCATGCAGGTATTTACAGTGCACAGCGTTTAGGAGTTTCAAAGAAATGGGAATAAGGTTTGGCCCGGCAGAGTTTTTGTTGCACATTACTATCTAAAATTTAAATATGAAAGCCATTACAATTCCCCAGTTTAAAGCGACACCAGCCCTGACAGAACAACCCCGGCCGGTAGTAAAGCCCGGCAGTATGCTGGTACGTATAGTAGCAGCGGGTATCAATCCTTTTGATACCAAGATGATTGATGGCATTCTGGATGGGCAGATGCCGCATCACTTTCCTATGATACCCGGGGTAGATGCGGCGGGTGTAGTGGAGGAAGTGGGTGAAGGTGTGACGCACTTTAAAGCCGGGGACCAGATCTATGGTCAGTTCCTGCATGCACCAGTAGGCGAAGGAACGTTTGCAGAGTACATAGTAGTACCTGAAAAAGCAGCACTGGCGTTGGCCCCTAAGCAAATACCACTGAAGTATGCGGCAGCAATACCGACTGCAGGGATGACTGCTTTGCAGCTGCTGGAGAAATCAGGATTGAAACATGAACAAATTTTGCTGGTGGTGGGTGCCACCGGGGGAGTAGGTTCTTTCCTTATTCAGCTGGCCGCCATGCAGGGAATCTATGCAATTGGTACGGTGAGTGACGATGCGGGTGCCAGCAGGGTGAGTGAATTTGGTGCGAAAGAAACGATAAATTATAAGAAGCTGAACGTAGCGGATATTATCAGGAATAAATATCCTGATGGGGTGGATGGGCTGATTGATATGGTCAGTAGTCCAGAGGCTTTTAAAACACTGACCCAATACGTAAAGAAAGGTGGTGTAGCACTGACTACAGCATTTGTAGCGGATGAGGAAGATTTGAAAAAGAAGGGATTGCAGGGTGGTAATTTTGAGACAAAAGGGAATCGGGCATCATTGGATGCATTGTCTAATGCAGTGGATAACGGTGCGCTGATAGTACCGGTAGAAAAGGAAATTACATTAGAAGAAACACCGGCTACATTGGCAGAGGTAAAAAAACTAAACAGTAAAGGAAAGACGATAATCGTATTATAACGACTATGGATATATGAGTCGCTTCTGCTTTTGGGCAGAAGTGACTCATTGTACTTCTAAAACCCCATTAAATTTATTATTCGTACCTTTGCCTCGCCTGGCACATCCCCATGCATACATTTATACTTGCTTCTACTTAGCAGAACCCGGGGTTTTCATTTATTTGGCATATGTGACAGGTGTCATTTTTCCCGTACTATTCAGGTGCGTTTTTTGATGTGTGGAATTCCATACGTCGATTGGCATTTTTTTGACTAAAACTGTATTATGAGTAAAACCATTATTGTATCGAACAGGCTACCGGTGAAGATCACAGAGAAAGATGGAGAATATGTGTTGAATCCGAGTGAAGGCGGTTTGGCTACAGGGCTGGGGTCCATTTACAGGCAAGGCTACAACATTTGGATTGGATGGCCCGGCGTGGATGTAAACGAAGCAGCACAGGGGCACATAAAAGAGCAACTGGGCACTATGAACCTTATGCCGGTGTACCTGACCCAGGAAGAAATCAACAACTATTACGAAGGATTTTCGAACGAGGTACTGTGGCCGGTTTTCCACTATATGTCCGTTTATGCCCGCTATGACCAGGTATATTGGGATTATTATTATCAGGTAAATACAAAATTCAGGGACGTAGTTCTGGAAGTGGCAGCACCCGGAGATATTATCTGGATTCACGACTACCAGTTACTGCTGTTGCCCGGCATGATCCGCGCCGCAGCGCCGGATGTTGCCATCGGTTATTTTCAGCATATTCCTTTCCCTTCCTTTGAATTATTCCGTCTCATCCCATGGCGGGTGGAACTGCTGGAAGGGATGCTGGGCGCAGATTTGTTAGGCTTCCATACTTTTGATGACAGCCATCATTTTCTCAACGCGGTGACGCGATTGCTGCCTTTAAATGCTACTGCAAACATTGTGACAGTGAATGACCGGGCTGTAGTAGCAGAGACATTCCCTATGGGTATTGACAACAATAAGTTTGAACTGTTATCACAGGATCCTGAAGTGCTTAAACAGGTGGAAAGCCTGCGCGAGAATTTCCAGGGTACACACATGGTACTGTCTATCGACCGGTTAGATTATAGTAAAGGTATTATACAGCGTTTGCAGGCATTTGAATTATTCCTGCAATTGTATCCTGAATATATTGAGAAGGTTGTACTGTATATGATCGTAGTGCCATCGAGAGATACTGTGGCACAATACAAGGAACTGAGAGATGCTATCGATATGCTGGCAGGCGGTATCAATGCCCGCTTCCGGACATTGAACTGGCATCCTATCAATTATTTTTACCGTAGTTTTCCGGTAGAGACATTGTCTGCGTTGTACAGCTTTGCAGATGTAGGGCTGGTAACACCGATGCGCGATGGTATGAACCTGGTGAGCAAGGAATATGTGGCCAGCCGGAAGGATAGCAACGGTGTATTGATTCTGAGTGAAATGGCCGGCGCCAGCAAGGAACTGATTGATGCACTCATTGTGAACCCTAATAACATTGGTGCAATCGCACGCGCGATTCACGAAGCATTGAACATGCCGGAGGGTGAGCAACGGAGAAGAATGAAACAGATGCAGCAGATTGTATCTAAGTTCAATATTTCACATTGGGTAAAATTATTTATGGCGAGATTACAGGAAGTGAAACAGTTACAGCAGTCTATGCTGGCGAGAAGAATGAGCCTGGAAATGCAGGTGCATGTAAGAAAAGATTATAAGGCGGCAAAGGAGCGGGTGATCTTCCTGGACTATGATGGCACACTGGTAGGATTCCAGACGAATATTGATTTAGCTTCGCCTGACCAGGACCTGATCCAGTTATTGACAGAACTGACAGCAGACCCACTGAATCATGTGGTAATGGTGAGCGGTCGTAAATACCAGACACTGGAAGAGTGGCTGGGACACCTGAAATTAGATCTCATTGCAGAACATGGTGCTTTTCAGAAAAGATATGGTGAGGAGTGGCAGCAATTGCCAGGGTTGACGGATCAGTGGAAGTCGGATATTGCACCGATTTTGGAAACGTTTACAGATCGTACGCCGGGTTCGTTTATTGAAGAGAAGAGTTTTTCGCTGGTATGGCATTATCGCAAGGCGGAAGCAGGTTTGGGTGAATTGCGTGCGAATGAGCTGATGAATACATTGCGGTATTTTGCAGCGGATAAAGGGTTGCAATTATTGCCGGGCGATAAGGTGATTGAGGTGAAGAATGTGGAGATCAATAAAGGGAAAGCTGCCATGTCGTGGTTGCAGAACAGCCATTACAGGTTTACATTGGCTATTGGTGACGACCATACAGATGAGGATATTTTTAAAGCGCTGCCACAGGATGCGGTGACGATTAAGGTGGGGAGCCAGGTATCGGCAGCGAGGTTTTATTTGAGGAATCATAGGGAGGTGCGGGCGTTTTTGAAATCACTTATATTGGTATAAAAAAGTTTGGTGGGCATTTGCCCACCAAACTTTTTACTATTTGAAAATCGGCGTATCCAGCTTCATCGCTATCCTGTAAGCAGCATTCATCAACCCTACATGACTGTATGCCTGCGGGAAGTTGCCCCACTGACTACCATTGGCTTCATCCACATCTTCACTAAACAATAACAGGTGATTGGAATACTGCATCAGCTTTTCAAATTCCTTCACAGCGTCATCCACTCTCCCCACACATGCCAGCGCTTCTACATACCAGAACGCACATACGAGAAAGGTAGTTTTAGGTTTTCCGAAATCATCTGAATGCAGATAGCGGTAGAATAGGCCATTCGGTGTTTTCAATTCCTTCTCCAATGCTGACAGGTGATCTTTGGCCCTGTCAGATGCCGGATCCAGGTAGTTCATCATAATGAGCTGCAATGTGCTGGCATCAAGATGCAGGCTGCCCGTTGCATTGGTATATACTTTACGAATAGGGTCGTAACAACTTTCAATGTGTGCAGCGGCCCTGTTCTTCAATACCATTGCCTGCGCCGCGAGGTCATTGCTGCCAATGATGCGGGCCATCTTTTCTGCAGCAGAGCAACCTGCCCACTGGAAGAGATTACTGTAACAATGGATGTTGGCGAAGTTGCGGAACTCCCAGATCCCCGCATCCTTTTCATCGATTGTACGTTCTATCTTTTTCAGCAGGTACTCTATCCACCAGGCGGAATCTTTTCTTTCGGAGAAGATAAAACGGTGATCTGTATACAATGGAAGCATAGAGATGAGCACCTGTCCGTAGATATCATTCTGGATATGCTCATATGCCTGGTTCCCGATCCGGACAGGCTGATTGCCCTGGTAACCGTCCAGGTGTGGAAGTATTTGCTCAATCAGGTTCTTTTTCCCTGTAATGCCATAGAGTGGCTGGTACCGGTAATCGCCGGAGAAGGAAATATCAGCGACATAGCTGAAATATTTTTCCATTTCTTCGAAATGACCAATATGGTTGAGGGCGGTAATCACATAGTAGGTATCCCTGAGCCAGCAGTAGCGGTAATCCCAGTTACGCCCACTGCCCGGAGACTCTGGCAGACTGGTAGTACTGGCGGCGATGATAGCACCGGTATCTTCGTACTGGTGAATTTTCAGGGCCAGCGCAGAACGGATGACGGCTGGCTGGTAGAAGTTGGCAATATTGGAGTGTTTGATCCAGGTGCGCCAGTATACAGTCGTTTCGCGGAGAAAACGCTCTGCGGTGCTGTTGAGCGGGGCTTCCAGCGGCTGACCATAGGAGAGGAGCAGGTATTTATCTTCGTTTAAGACGAAGAATTCCTCTTCAAAAAGATAGCTTACGGGAATATTGGTGGTAAGGCGGATATGTTCATCGCAGCCAAGGAACTCGATGTGGTTGCTGCCTCGCTGCGCTTTGAGTTTGCGGCCACCGTAATCACATACAGGTTCACATTTAACCCGGATGCGCGGATTTCCTTCCAGGGGTGTGATCTTACGGATCAGCATCAGTGGTTTGAAATACCTTTCATATTGATAAAAACGGGGTGCAAAGTCAGTGATTCTGTATTTGCCGTTGGCATTGGTAATTTCAGTGACCAGGATGTTGGTGTTTTCGAGATAATACTGCCGGCTATTGTATTCTCCTTCGGGCAGGATGGAGAATTCTCCTCCTTTTTTCTTGTCAAGCATTCCTCCGAATACGAAGGTACTATCCATCTGAGGCCAGCAAAGCCAGTCGATATTGGTGTTGATGTTCACGTGCGCCAGAAAGGCGCAGTTTCCGATCAGACCTGTTTGATAGGTGTGTTTTTCCATGAGTATTATTCCTTTTCCGGCTTATTCAATACATCTTTCCCGGCTCATTGTTCATTGTTTACACAAAAGCTGTTCCATAATTAACAAATTGGGGAGGTGTGTCCGATCACCCAATGGTCTTCCCGGATAGGTTCACCGAACGGATTTGCACGGCAGGCGGGACTTTCCGTTAGATTGCAGCAGTGGGGAAGTCATCTGAGCAGTCCGTTTGGCATTTTTTTCGTATATTAAACTGTATATGCGCAAATGGCTTCGTATAACCATCATTGTTTTCAGTGGCCTCATAGGTCTGTTGCTATTGCTTTGGCTGGCCCTTGCCTTTTATATACATACACATAAGGCATACATCCTTCAGCAGATCAGCGACCAGCTGAATGACCGCCTCCATGGGGGAGAGTTGTCTATTGGGAATATGGAGCCAGCCCTGATACAAAGTTTCCCGGATGTATCGGTTTCACTACAGGAGGTGAGTGTGAAAGACAGTCTGTGGGCACAGCACAAACACGAACTGGTACACGTTTCCCGCCTCTTTGTGCAGGTAAATACCCTTGCCCTGTTGAGAAAACAACTCGATATTAAACAGATCAGCCTTAAAAACGGAACCATCTATTTTTATACGGATAGTACCGGTTATTCCAATGCCAGTGTGCTGAAGAAAAAAGAGGAAAATGTAAAGACTACCAAAGGTAGCCGTACCAATGCGGATATCACCCGTATGAATTTAGAGCATGTAAGACTGGTGCTGGATAATCAGCTCAAAGGCAAGTCTTTTGATTTTGATATAGCCCGCCTGAAAGGGAGTTTCCTCACCAACGACTCCGGCTGGACTGCTCATGTGGATATGAACCTGAAAGTACATTCCTTTGCTTTCAATACAGAAAAGGGTAGTTTTCTAAAAGACAAAAACCTGTCTACAGCACTGGAATTGCATTTCAATACAAAGAAAAAGGTACTGGATATTCCCCAACAGGTACTACGGGTAGATGATAAACAGGACCTTGCTGTAGGTGCGAATTTTTCTTTTGCAGGTGATAAAGCTTTCACGATTCATATCATTGCAGAAAAATTGTCTCTGGCACATGTGGCTACTATGCTGACGCCCAAAATTGCGCAAAAACTGGACAGCATTCATATGGAAAAGCCACTGGATGCAGCGTGTGTGATCAACGGTAGTCTTGGTAAAAGGGGGACACCGCTTCTGTATGTGAGCTGGAAAACAACCAATAACAATGTCACCACTAAGGGACTGGAACTGACGGAATGCAGCTTTAGCGGTAGTTACAGCAATGACTGGGTACCTGGTAACGGGCATGGAGATGATAATTCCATCATCAGTTTATATAACCTGAACACCCGCTGTTTCAGCATTCCGGTGACAGCAGATACTGTACATATTTCTAACTTACAGCATCCTGCACTCACCGGCTTTTTCCGCGCCGACTTTCCCCTCACGAATCTCAATGCTGATGGCGTTTTTAACTTCACCAGCGGTATTGCCAAGGCGCACCTTTATTACAAAGGGGGGATTACCGCCGGCGATACGATTAAGCCTTACCTGAAAGGAACGGTAGAAGTATTGCATGGTGCACTCGCCTACACCCCGCGCAACCTGCAGTTTACTGATTGCAATGCCAGGCTGGATTTTACCGGGCAGGACCTTTACCTGCAAAATATCAGTGTGCAAACGGCCAAAAGCAAACTTTTCATGGAAGGAAGTGTGCTCAATATCACCAACCTCTTTTTCACCGCCCCTGAAAAATTGCAGCTCGACTGGAAAGTTCGTAGTCCTATACTGGACCTGAATGAATTCAGGAGTTTCCTGGCGCAAAGGGGAAAAGTGGTACAAAGCAGGGCTGCCACGCGGAGGAAGATGGCCCGCATTACCGGTCAGCTGGATGTGATGCTGAATGCCTGTAATGTGAACCTGAATGTGCAGCTGGATAAATTGATCTACCAGCGCTTCATCGCCCACCAGGTAAAGGCGGACCTTGCCCTGACCCAATCAGCCATTAAACTCAACCAGATTGCACTGTCTCACGCCGGCGGCAGTATCCGCCTGAGCGGAGATATTCGCCAGAATGGCAATAGCAACCGCTTTAAGGTCAATACAGACATTAACAATGTGCATGTAGACCAGTTGTTCTATGCTTTTAATGATTTCGGTATGCAGGCCTTAAATTCGAAAAACCTGAGAGGTATTTTATCGGCAAAAGCAAACTTATCCGGGAATATTTCCGACAATGGAAGAGTAGCGCCAAAGTCGCTATATGGCACTATGGGCTTTGAATTGAGACAGGGTGCGCTGGTACATGTTTCTCAACTGGAAGATATTGGCAATATTGCTTTCAGAAAGCGGGATATGGGGAATATTACATTCGAAAATGTAAAAAATAGCCTCACCATACAGGGGGATAAAGTGCTTGTGCCTCCTATGCAGATCAACTCCAGTGTACTTTACATGGATGTATCCGGGGTATATGGCATGACTTCAGGCACAGATCTCTATATTGATGTGCCGCTGCGTAATCCCAGGAAGGATGAAGATATTGATGACAAAGAACTAAAACGCAAACGCAGGACCAAAGGAATAGTATTGCATCTTCATGCTACTGATGATAGTAATGGTAAAGTGAAGATAAAACTGGGTAGTAAGAAGAAAGATGAGGAGAAGGATGTAACAAATTAGGGTTAGCCGGCGTTTGAGGGAAGGGAAAAAAAACTATTTTTGCGGCCTTATAATTATTTTTAATATCCATGAGAAAACTACTGCTAATCGCTTTGGTAGCTTTGACGGTGGCCTGTAAGAAAAATGATGATACGAGGACTTCAATCAATTACACAGGCAAGTGGTTCATTACGCAAACGGTCAGTAAGCAGTATTACACGGATACCAGTGGGGATACTGTTTATTACAGGAATGAAACCAGCACGTATGCAGATAGTACTGCGTACCTGGATATTCAGCTGACGGGTTATACGACTGGTAAGGCTGTGTTGTCTCTGGATAACCAGCGGGATTCTTTTGGTTATGAGTATATGACGAAGGAATATTTTAAATTGGATAGTACGTTGTGTGTGGTGACGGCTGTTAGTGATTCTGCTTTTCAGTTTAATACATTGTCGTATGATGGGGATGTGATACCGGATAGGGTATTGGTGTCGCAGGAGTTTTTTGTATTGAAGAAATAATAGGAGCAAATGACCGGGATGTGGTACCAGGCAGGATTTTTAAACTAAGCAAATAAATGAATAGTGGGCGGGGATAAAAGGCATGATTTTTTGGGCTTTTTAACCTGACCATACAGTTCCCGATGTCAAGAGACTTTTTTAGCACATTCCGGACTGCATTCCGGACTTTACAAAGCAATGATCCGTTGAGACTGGCAGGCGCAACAGCGTTTTTTGCCAGTTTTGCGTTACCGCCTATATTATTGATTCTGCTGCAGGTTATGGGCCTGTTATTTGACCGCAAGCATCTGGGCAAACAGTTGTTTCAGCGCCTTGGCGAGCTGGTAGGTACGGATAGCGCCGAGCAGGTGATTGTGACGCTAAGGGGATTCCGCAATTTAGGGAAGACCTGGCCGGTAGCGACATTACTGTTTATATTCCTGCTGTTTGTAGCCACTACTTTATTAAAAGTTATTCGTGGATCCCTAAACCAGTTGTGGCAGATTCGCCTGCCGGAGCGGGAGGGGTTTGTTTCATCCCTGTTGGGTAGATTACGTTCCCTGATTGTGATTGGCGCAGCAGGTATACTCTTCCTGGCCAGTTTGCTGACAGAAAGTGCGCATGCTTTTCTGGGCAGTTATATCCATGATCTTTTCCCTAATGCAGACCTGATCTTCAACGAAATATTTACACAGCTGGTCTCGCTGTGTATTGTTACTGCGTGGTTTATGGTATTGTTCCGTTATTTACCTGATGCCAGACCTGACTGGAAGGTCGCTTTTTCAGGAGCGTTCCTTACCGGGATCCTGTTCGGGATCGGCAAATATGTTTTGAGGCGGTTGTTGTACGGAGGAAATATAGGGATTTTATACGGTGCCTCTGCTTCGGCTGTGCTTTTGATGCTATTCATCTTTTACAGTTCGATTATTTTTTACTACGGGGCAGCGTTTACAAAAGCCTGGAGTGAGTTTAAACAACGACCGATGCAGCCCTTGCGTCGTGCTACGTTTTACGAACTGGCGGATGTAGAAGGTTGAAATTATGCTTCACCTCTCAGTACCATTTCGATGTATTCTTTTACCGGATTGCTGAATCCTTCTACTTCGATTTTTGGATGATGGTCGAGATTGATTTTAATCCGGCCACATTCGTTTACCAAAGTGTCGGAAAGGGGTTCCAGTAATGCATGCATTTGTCTTACACCCATTTGTGCGAGCTGGTTCATGACAGCATCTTCCAGCTGATGGAATTCACGGTTTTTGTAGGAATAGATAACCTGGATCATAGTATTTTAGATTTTCAAAGGATGATAAAATAATTCTTGTTCTTTCTTCTCTTCTTAACGATGGTTACGCTACTATCCCCGTTTACGAAGGATAATAAAAGTTTTCATTGGATAATTGCAATGTATGTCCCCATTGAATGGCAAAAATCAAACCATGTTGAATGCCTGTGTAAATATATAAATATTATTAATAACTAGTTGTATTTCACTTTTATAAAACTTTTCCACAATCTGTTATCCACAAGTGAAATTTGGTTTATGAAGGGGGACAAAACCAGGGCTCTATCTTTGAAAAGAGCGATTTTTTCAGGGTAGCGCTGCTGGTTGGTGATTGGTAAGAATGCATTGATTCTGGTATGGATGGTATCAAAATAAATCTGAATATCGTTATCTTGCCGCCTCAAATATAGCAGATGCGCAAAATTCGTTACACTAATCTAC
>NZ_JBCNKH010000095.1:0-23376 GCF_039596135.1 Chitinophaga sp. | reverse complement strand
AGCAAAACAATTGCTGGAATTCACCAATAACCGTGCTGCTCAAGGAATTCATGATTTTACTTTTGAGCTATATGCAGGTTATCAAGCCTATGCAGATAATACCAACTGGACTACTGTCAAAACAGTTTCAGGCAATACCAGTTTAACGAACGATCACACCGGCTTATCTGCTACCGGCAGGTATGTGCGCATCTATGGTACCGCCCGCGGTTCTGCTTATGGCTATTCAATATATGAACTGGAAGTATACAGTGGTAGCAGCTCAATAACCACGGCAACCACCATCAGCAAATTGCAGGATATCATTGTATACCCTGTACCTACCCACGATCAGTTGACCATCACACTTCCTGCCGGCGATCAGAAAACCTACATCAGCCTCGGTGATATGAGCGGTACAAAATATCGTACCATCACTACCACTGATCGGATATATAATATGAATATCGGCAAACTACCTGCCGGCGTATATTTCATCATGATCCAACAGGGAGATCAAAGAACCATAAAGAAAATAGTAAAGCAATAAAAATGGAATACCCCCAAAAGATTTTACACTTTTGGGGGCATTCAAATTCAATACAGGCTTTATATATTCAATATTCATTCATTGTAAACCTCAAATCCCTTATCACCCCATCAAACGTCCCCAATTTTCCTCCCAACTCCTCTCCCTGCACCTTCCCACAAGTTACATACCCGCCCTTTATCTTCGTCAGGTTCTCCTTCACCTGTGTAGTCAACACCACCTTGTTATCAAACCGAACTTCCAGCAATCCTTTCTCTGACAATTTAAACACCAGCTGCCCCTCTTTCGACTGTATCAATTCACTGCTCATCTCCGTACCATCTCCCAACACAACTCCTATCCTCCTCTCATATGCATACAACTTAAAATTCCCAAAGTAATCACACACCACACCACCCTTGTCAATCCCTCCCAAATACCCCGTTACCACCAGCACTTCCGGCGTCCACAATTTCTTATTAAAAGACAAATCTGCCGCACTTCCATTTTGCCTGATCGTATAACTCCTATCAAAAAATTCAGGCAGCGTTCCCTTCAATATCATCTCCTCTGTCTCTCCCTGCCGCTTCAATTCTTTATCCAACAACCCACTCAATTCTTCCCTGCGACCGCCATTCACTAAATTCTTAAACTCGTCCCTATCCGTATTCAAATCATACACCTCTTCCGGTGGATGATAACTATATCTATCTAACAAAAACTTTGCTTTTGGATCCGTCTTCGCCGCCGTTACCCACGTATCAAAATAATAAGCGTTCTGCTCTACCTTATCAATATGCGTGATAAACTGCACTCCCGGATGATAATTCCTGATATAATGATACCCATCTGCTGTAATCACCGTTCTCGCCGGCGTATAGTTATACCAGAAATGTGGCTCCATCGATGTCTCTGCAAAAATGTATGCATGGTGATCCTTCTTTTTGCCCAATAGTACCTCCTTAAATGACTCCCCATCCAGGCTATCAATTTCTTTTCCTCCTCCCAGGTCTACCATCGTAGGGGTCAGGTCCACGAGCGAAACCAGTGCATCGGACACCGCCCCTGCCTTCACCCTGCCCGGCCATCTCACTAATAGTGGTACTCTCAACCCCTGGTCATACACCGACCACTTGGCAGCAGGAAACTGCGCACCCTGATCCGAGATAAACATAAAAACGGTATTATTCTTTTGACCAGCCTTATCTATTGCCAGCATTACCTCACCCAGCAAACTATCCGCAGCTTCTATACTTTGATAATAAGATGCTAACGCATTGCGCGTAGCCTTTGTATCTGCCAGGTAATCGGGCAGCTTCAATTTATCCGGGTCAAATCGCCTGTTTGGAAACCACGGTACATGCGGTACCCACGGCGCTACTATCAAACAGATCGGTTGATTAGACCGCTCTTTAAAATGGCTTTCTATCATATGCACCGTCTCCTTCTTCCGATCCAGCCTGGTCTCAATAGGCGCATACTGCCCAAACTCCTCCCCGATTCTTTCAAAAGAAAAGTTGTGCAAAGGAAATACATCCGTCTTACCGGAAATGACTACCCGATAACCTAACTTTTGTAAATACTGCGGCAAATTCGGCGTATTCGGCTTCACTGTAAAATGGTTCATCTGCGCACCATTATGAAATGGATACATGCCCGTAAACATTACACTCCTCGATGGTGTACAGATCGGCGACGCCGCATACGCCCTGTTAAACCGCATTCCCTCAGTAGCTAAGGCATTCATATGCGGTGTCTGCACATCCGTATTACCATAACAACCTACATCCTGCTGATTCAGGTCGTCGCAGATAAAAAGCACTATATTCGGCTTGCTTTGGGCCAGAGTAGAAGATGCCTTCAATAAAAGACATATGAGTAACATTCTCAAACGTGGGTACAACATGACTCTAATATATAAAAATATGTATCATAATTGTACAGTATTTGTCCGCAACCGAACAAATACCCTGCAAACAATCCATATAATGATTTCATATCTAATTACTTACATTTCGGCATTGCCTTTGAAGCGCATCGTACACTGACCATTCCCGTAATAAATCTCTTTTTATGTTTAAGAGCTACTTCATTATAGCATACAGGAACCTGCTCCGTAGCAAATCTTTTTCCCTGATCAATATTACAGGGCTGGTACTGGGCATAGGATGCTGCATGCTCATATGCTTATGGATCTATAATGAAGTCAGCTACGACAGCTTTCATAAAAACAAAGACTACTTATACCAGGCATGGAACAGGGGTACCTTTGACAATAAACTGCAATGCTGGAACGCAGTGCCCAATCCACTCGCCGCCGCACTAAAGGATGAATATGCAGGTGTTAAAAATACCTGCCGTACCTATACCCGCTGGTATGTTACCGCTGTGGGCGAGAAGAAACTCTCTACCAAAGCAATGGTGGTGGATCCGTCTTTTTTATCCATGTTTAGTTTTCCGCTGGTAAAGGGGAATGCAGAGACAGCGCTGAAAGATGTTCTATCCATTGTAATCACAGAAAAGATGGCGACCAAAATGTTTGGTACCAAAGATCCAATGGATCAGATGATAACGATCGATAAGGATCACTTCAGGGTGACAGGCGTATTAAAGGATCTTCCTTTAAACAGTACTTTCAATTTTGAATACCTCCTACCATGGCAATATTTTATTTACCTGTCAGGCGCTGACGATGCATCCTGGACCAATAACTCCGTGAATGTTTTTGTTCAGCTGACCCCTAATACAACAGCGGCTGCTATTAATCAGCAAATCAGGGATGTTACTAAAAAACATACTGGTGGCACAGAGCAAACGGAGGTCTTTCTTCATCCCATGAGTAAATGGCATTTGTATTCAAACTTCGAAAATGGGAAGATATCAGGTGGCCGTATAGAGATAGTGAGGTTGTTTGGTATCATTGCCATCTTTATATTGCTGATTGCATGTATCAATTTTATGAACCTGAGTACGGCGCGTAGTGAAAAACGGGCAAAGGAAGTGGGTATTCGTAAGGCAGTCGGCGCGCAGCAACAATCACTCATCCTGCAGTTCCTGCTGGAATCATTGATGCTGGTCACCATAGCTGGTATATTGGCGATTATAGTTGTATTCCTTATATTGCCGGTCTTCAATTTACTCATCAACCAGGAACTGGTATTACCTGTTGGCAACTGGATCTTCTGGGCCACACTGGTTACTTTCATTTTATTGACAGGTTTGCTGGCGGGCAGTTACCCGGCATTTTTCCTATCTTCTTTTCACCCTGCCGGGATCTTCAGACGTACTTTCAAGAAAGCGCAGGTCACTATCAATCACCGCAAGGTACTGGTGGTCCTGCAATTCTGTATTGCCATTACACTCATTATATCCACCGTGATAGTAGTGCGCCAGTTACAACATGCACGTAACAGGAATGCAGGTTATACAGGAGAACTGCTGATGTACCACTGGAACAACCCTACGCTCAATAATAATTTTGGTGCATTGAAGAATGAACTGTTATCTGCGGGGATTGCCACCTCCGTCACCCGTACAGCATCACAGCTGACGGAGCAGTACAGTTCCTCTACATCGGTGAAATGGAGAGGCAAAGATCCTAATGACAATACTGAATTTGAGCGCGGGGCACAGGACGAGGGATTAGTCACGACTGCTGGCTTAAAACTGCTACAGGGGCGTGACCTGGACCTGGCAAAATATCCTGCAGATTCAACGGCTGTGATCATCAATGAATCAGCGATGAAGGCTATGGGCTTTACGAATCCTATTGGAGAAGTGATACATGAATTTAATACAGATTATCATGTAGTAGGGGTATTTGGTGATTATATCTTTGGCTCTCCGTATGAGCATACGCATCCGATGATTATTGTGGGGTTTAAGAATATCTCTTTCAATCTTATTCATATGCGGCTTACCCCCGCTGCAGATGCCCAAAAACAGCTGCAGGCTATAGAAAAGATCTTTAATAAATATAGTCCGGACTATCCTTTCGAATACCATTTTGTAAATAAGGATTATGAATATAAGTTCATGGATATGACAATTCTGGCACGCCTGACCACATTGTTTGCCGTGCTGACAGTGCTGATCTCCTGCCTGGGATTATTTGGACTGGCCAGTTATATGGCGGAAGAGCGGATTAAGGAAATAGGGATCCGTAAGGTACTGGGGGCATCAGTAGTCAGGATTATCAGCTTGCTCACGAAAGATTTTCTGTTACTGGTGGGGATTGCATTACTCATCGCAGCGCCTATAGCATGGTATGCGATGCATGAGTGGCTGCAGCGATATGCTTACAGAACAATGATAGATTGGTGGGTGTTTGCAGGAACGGGGATATTAGTGATATTAATTTCCCTGCTCACTACGGGGTATCATGCATTCAAAACAGCGCTGATGAATCCCGTAAAGAGTCTGAAAGCGGATTAAAATAAGGTAAGAATTACTTTTTCTTCTTTATTAAATAAGAAAGTATCCCCTTCTTTCTTACCACTTAATAATTTTGCCAGTGGTGATAAGGGAGACAGAAAGAATACGGTTTCTTCATCGATGATTTGTTTTCCTAAACCTGCGGCGATGAAAAAGGATTGGTCTTTACATTTGATAAAGGCCCCAGGTTGCGCGGTGGTATAGATTTTCTCTGTGTTCACTTTTTGTAGCCGGTCCAGTTCCAGTTTGTTTTCTTCCTGCTGGCGGGCATGCATGTCTTTCTCGAGGTGCCCCATGGCACGGCCGGTTTCATATTTATCTCCTGCTGAACTTTTTTCTTCATTATTGGCAGCTTCCTGGGCATTGGCGATCATTTGTTTCGCCAGTTCGATTCGCTTGTTGATTAATGCTAGCCCTGCATTTTTTAAATTGGTTTTAAAAGCGATCATTTTTCCTGTTTAATATTTTTTCAATAAATCCATCGGTTCCATTCACCCTGATCCAATCTCCATCTTTAATTAACCTGGTAGCCCCTGCTACCCCCACAACTGCCGGCAAGCCATACTCCCGTGCTATTACAGCGCCATGTGTCATCAATCCGCCTACCTCTGTCACCAATCCTTTGATCGACACAAATAAAGGTGTCCAGCTGGGATCTGTAAAGGTCGTGACCAAAATATCTCCCTGGTCCAGGTTAGCGTCTTCCATATTTAGAATAACCCTTGCCCTGCCTTCAATAACACCTGCAGAAACTGGTAAACCAATTAGCGCATCGGGTGGAAGATGTTCCCGTTTATATGCCCCCGTAATGACCTCCCCATCAGAGGTAATAACCCGTGGCGGTGTCAGTTTTTCAAATGATTTGAACTCCTCCTTACGCATGTGGATGAGCATTTCATCCAGTTGATGTGTACGCACTACTTCCCGCAGCTCATCAAAAGTAAGATAGTAAATATCTTCTTTTTCATGAATGACATTTGCTTTTACAAGTTGCGCTGCTTCTTTCAGAATGCCCTGTTTATAGATGAAATAACGGCAGATCTTACCATATTTGGGATATTCCCTGAAACCAATAAAGTTCCTGATCAGGCTGATTTTTTCTTTCGTTGCGGCCCTTTGCTCATCATTCAGCCGGGATAATATGTTTCTCTCCTTCTCCTCTGCTTCCTTTAGTCCCTGCTCAAATTTTCTTTTACTTTCACCCGGGGCAAAGTTCCTGATATTGCTAAGGATCGCCGGGAAAAGCAGGGCCGGATTTTCAGACCAGCGGGTTTTCGTAATATCGATTTCACCTACACACCGCATACCGTATTTGTCGAGATAATCCTGGAGCGCTGGTGGTGTTTCTAAACTTAATGCCGCCGGATGAGAACGAATAGCATCAGCTACATCTAACAATGCCAATCCCATCTCAGACGTAATATTATTAGGCACAGATTGAGAAATGATATCCGCCACCCCCTTTTCGCCTAACCATTCATACATTTTTTCATTCACCCAGGTAGTTGCATCCATGGCCGCCATGATGACCGCTAAACCTTGCTGGTTAAACAGGTGTTTCTTCAAATCCTGCAGGTCCTGTTCAATAAAATCAAAGAGTGCAACGCCTGTTTTTGCAACTATATTTTGTTTTAATTCATTGAGCGACGCCTGGGTTGCTTTAATGATTTCATCCACAATAGCCGGATCATTTTCAACGGGTAGCAGTGGGCGGGGCAGAATTGTATCCGGTGATGATTGTATAAAACCTTCCCTGTCTACAACCGTTTGGAGCGCATCTCTGAACAGTGGATCAAATTTCCCAAAAGTATTTATAAGCCGTTCTCTGCCCGCCGGCTGCGCCAGTTGCTGTGCAACGTCAATAAACAACCGGCCGCCGGCGGTACACATACGGGCAGGTGTTGTCATCAGGAAGAAAGACAATCCCAATGGCTTCATGGCATCTGTCATCATCTGATTATGACCGACGGAGAGGTAGACATGGTTTTCGGAATCGTTAGCCACCGGAACCGGAAATAAAGTTGTAATAGGCCGGCTCTGTACAATATAAAACGCCCCATTTGCCAAACACCATTCAATATCCTGTGGTTGGCCAAAATGAGCGGCTATTTTCCGGCCGGTTGCACTTAGCAATAAGCATTGTTCATCTGTCAATGCAGGTAAATTTTGGCGCTCTTTTGGGAGTTCCTGCTGCATTGTTCCCCCGTCCGCAGCGGCAACTATTTCCAGTTGTTTGGCAGCTATTTTCCGGTCAATGACCTGTGCATCCCGCACTTTATAATTATCTGCATTCACCAGCCCTCCTACCAGTGCTTCTCCCAATCCAAAGCCTGCATCAATAGATACTACCTTTCTATTTCCATTCAGGGGGTCTGCTGTAAACATTATTCCCGACACCTCCGGGAAAATCATTTGCTGAATAATAACAGAGAGATATACCTTTTTATGATCAAATCCCTGTTGCTCACGGTAAATAACGGCTCTGTCGGTAAAAAGAGAAGCCCAACATTTGCTGATATGCGCTACAATATTCTCTTTTTTAATATTCAGATACGTATCCTGCTGGCCTGCAAATGACGCGGTGGGCAGATCTTCTGCCGTAGCACTCGATCGTACAGCATAAGTTTCGTGCGCCCCCAGTTTTGCAATCGCTGCTACTATCCTTTCAGGAACAGGCACGCTTTCAATAGCAGCCCTGATCTTTGCACACGACCCGGGAATATTATCCTTATCAATTTCTATCTCAATATTTTCAATGATGTCTCTATACACATCCGTCGTAATACAAAACCCATCCGGCACCAGTATTCCTGCTATCCTGGCCAGTTCGCCCAGGTTAGCCCCTTTGCCTCCAACTAATGGTAGCTGCGTATGATCAATTTCCTGGAAGTTCAGTATCATAATTTATTAGTTGTCTCATTCATGATGTCAATGGCCTCAGAAAAATACCGCTCCAATACTTTCAGCTCCTTATTTGAAAAAGAGGCAATCAGGTTTTCTGACTGACCACGAAATTCTTTATACAGCGGCTCAAATGTTGTCATGATCTTCTTCGTATCTGGTACAATGATCACCTTTCTCCTATCATCTTCGGCAAATTGCCGCTTCACCAGTTTCTTCTTTTCAAGCCGGTCAATTAATCCCGTCACGGCGCCCGTGGTCAGACCAGTGAGATTTGACAGCTCTCCGGCCGTCATTTGCCCTTTCTGCATTAAAAACCCCAGGTATTTATGGTCAGTACCTGATAATCCTGCCTTCCGGCCAATAGCTTCGTGCATTTGAATAGAAGTGTAGGCATATAACTGGCTCAACTTCCTGATGCGGGTGACGAACTCGGTGTCCATATAAATATATCTTACTAAATAAATATCTTAGCCACTAAGATAATTATTTTATAAATAAATATTGTATTTTTCTTCCAAACCTATGCCTCAGGAATGAATTACCAAATCATCAAAGACGAAGCTGTACTGCGCGCATTTATTGACTGGCTGCCGGTACTGGAAGAAGGTGAAGTATACTACGTTTCATTACTTGCCCGGAGCAAATATGCGGATGTTATCAAGTCAGATAAACAACAATTGAAACGGTTCACCAGCCGGAAA
The DNA here is from genome assembly GCF_039596135.1 of Chitinophaga sp. Taxonomy (GTDB): domain Bacteria; phylum Bacteroidota; class Bacteroidia; order Chitinophagales; family Chitinophagaceae; genus Chitinophaga. The sequence goes on along the minus strand of NZ_JBCNKH010000095.1, from coordinate 14,829 downwards.
GAAGATCTTTATAACAAGATCTGGCAACTGGAATGCCCCATTGGCGCCTACACCCAAAAAGGTGAACCCATCCCACAGGAAGCGCTGGCTATCTATATTACCCCCAATCCAAGGAGTATGTACGATGCCATGTTCAGCTCCCTTGTTTCACTGGCAAAGACGATACAGCATAAGAACATGTCTGCCAACCCGCACCAGGAAGTAATGAACGAAATTCAAAAATCCAAAGGCAGGAGCTGTTTTGTAGACTTTGATTTTGATTATAAAGGTGAAAATTTCGGGGAGGAGCTAAAACGAAACATATATGAGCGGGTAGGCAATACCGCAAAGGTACAGTTTGTAGAAACCAGGGGTGGTTATCATGTGCTGATCGATCCTGTTTCTGTAGAAGCGCCATTTAAAAAACACTGGTACCAGCGCATTACTGAACTCCCTTATGTAGACCAGGCAGGGGATCAGCTCATACCTATTCCGGGATGCACACAGGGTGGGTTTATGCCGGTATTATTATAAAAAAAGTAACCTATCCAGCACTCTCATTTAGCACCTCTCTTGCTACTTGTAGTGCAAAATTAAAATCCGGCACTACGTAACGCTTTCCAATACGGAAAAGCAGCCGGCTTTTTTTGAACGATTCGAATACGGTTGGCTGGAGGCCAGATACAACGAGCCGGATATGATCTTTTTCGCAGGTGCGTACCACATCTTTGATCGTATGCAGGCCAGTTTCATCTATTATTGGCACATTCCGCATGCGGACAATAAGCACCTTTGGCGGCTTCTCTATCAGCTTGATGGAATCTTTGAATTTGTAGGCTGCACCGAAAAATAAGGGTCCATTTAGCTCAAATACCTCTACCCCTTTAGGGATATCAAATTTCTCGACAGCCAGCGGGTCATCTGCTTTTCCATTTTCCCTTAGCAGCATGTTTACATCACTGATCTGAATCATTCTCCGCATAAATAGGAAGGCCGCGAGTACCATGCCTACTTCTATAGCAATTGTGAGATCAAATATGACCGTCAGGAAAAAGGTTGTCAGCAGCACGGCAGTATCGCCCCTGGAGCCGCCACGGACTATATCGGAGAATGTTTCATATTCGCTCATATTATATGCTACAATAACGAGTATTCCCGCCAAACAACTCATAGGGATCAATGCAGCCCACTTACCTACAAGTAACACTATGACCAGCAAAGTTACAGCATGCACCATCCCGGCAATTGGAGTGCGGCCACCATGTTTAACATTGGTTGCTGTACGCGCAATAGCCCCGGTGGCCGGAATGCCCCCAAAAAGAGCAGAGGCGATATTAGCCCCTCCCTGTGCAACCAATTCTAAATTGCTTTTGTGGTTACCTCCTATCATACCATCTGCCACTACTGCAGACAGCAGCGATTCTATACCTCCCAATAGTGCAATGGCTATAGCCGGCTGGATAGCGTCTTTAATCGTCTGCAAGGTTAATTGTGGAAAGGCTGGTACAGGCACTGAAGAGGGAATGCTTCCAAACCGGCTACCAATAGTCTCCACTGGCAGATGTAGTAATTGAACCACTACGGTGGTACTAATAATAGCAACCAGCGATCCAGGTACGGCATGGGTAATACGCGGAAAGAAAATAGATATAAGGATTGTAGCCAGGGCAATGCTCACTGCATTCCAGTTAATAGTATGAATATGCCGAAAGTACAACTCCCATTTACTGATAAAATCTGCCGGAACAGTTCCCATTTGTAATCCAAAAAAGTCCTTCATCTGGGAGGAAAAAATGATAACGGCGATTCCGGTTGTAAACCCAACGACCAGCGGGTGCGGAATATACTTAATGACGCTTCCCAGGCGGGCAAACCCCATTACCATCAATAATATACCTGCAATAAATGTGGCGATGATCAGACCATTCATGCCGTTTTCCTGCACTATTCCATATACAATAACGATGAAAGCGCCTGTCGGCCCTCCTATTTGCACCCGGCTACCGCCAAAGGCAGAAATTATGAAGCCAGCTATTATTGCTGTATAAATACCTTTTTCCGGCGATACGCCCGAAGCAATGGCAAATGCAATTGCCAACGGCAAGGCTACAATGCCAACTATAAGACCTGCAACCAGGTCTTTGAGGAACTGTTGTTTTGTATATTCCTTTAATGTTTGAAATACCTTCGGTACAAACATAAACCCTCAACCATTTTTGCGGTCTTAGCGAATATCTACTGTATAAATACAGGCATAATGCCGGCATTTACAACCAGCCGAATTAATAAGTTATTATCCTTTCGGTTTAGTCCTGTATAAATTTACGACAAAAAGAACCACACACATCACATAGCCGAACAAACGCTTAAATGGAACACAATAATTGCCTGAAGGTTTACTTTCTCACCCACATTTTTAGTAGCGCATCTTCTGAAGTGTTGATGAGCCGGTAACTTTCAGGTATTTCATCTTCCAGACTATGATAAGTCACAAGACGTGTACCGCGAGGTTTACTATCCAGTAACCTGTATAAGTGCAAACAATAGGTATTGTATATAGCAACAGAGTATTCTAAATTCTGATCGATATGGTCCTTCTTAATCAGATTCTCATAAAAGGAATTGTAAAAGTAGAAATTCTCGTACTCATTTAAATCCAGTTGCGTAATATTCGCATGAAGAAAATGAGCATTATCAGTCTTTGTAATGTTTTTTACAGCTTGCGCATATTCATGTAGATCCTGTCGTTGCTCTACGCCAAAGAATGTTGCGGCAGGAAACATGGAGGCGCCTGCGAGGCAAAATTTGCCAACCCCGCTTCCTATGTCTAAAATCCTCCTTCCAGGAGTGTCTGCCAAAAACTGGGCGGCCTGCCTTACCACTCTAAGGGGCGTCCAATGTCGTTTTGAGAGCAGCTGAATTCTCTCAGGGTACAGGTTATCAAACGCTACATCTGATATATAACTAGTTCTGCCTAATGATATTCCGTCCATCAGATGCTATTGATTAAAGCGAATACGTCTTTGATAATCTTCCAGGGTTAATAATGGCTCACGGTTAGAAAAGCGTGCGGGGCTAACAAAAAATATCCATCCTTTGTTCTGAGGACTTTCAATGATTAAGTTCAGATTATTTTCCAGCTGCGGATTAGGTCCGAGAAAGTTACCTTTTACTGGTGCATGAACAGGTATAATGTAATCACCTGAATGAATTTCAGCAACAAGCGTCCCACTTTCTAAAATTCCCTTCAATTTGTGCCAGCGAATACTATCTATCTTCTTTATCCCTGTAAGTTTAAATGCCGATATGCCAACAAAACCAACAGACCCATTAATGTCGATCCAGTCATGCTTATCTGTAAACTGAATCATCGGACGCGAAAAATTTATAATACTCATCTTACAAAGATACCCTGCCCCAATAACCAATCTCTTGAAAAAGATCATCAAAAAAATTGATAAATATCACTTTTTATTGTATTTCTCTTTACTTTGGAGGCTTTTCACTTTGTCCCCGTCTCGATAACAAAAGCTCTTAATTCGGCCATCCTGCCATTGCGAAAACGCCATACATCGCAGTAGTCATAATCGACTTTCCTTCCATTTTCATCCCTCATGCTGATCTTACCAATTGCCGTAACAAATTCACCTTCAGCAATCAGGTTTTCGACCGTGAACTTTGGAGGTTCCACATACACCGTCGCCATATATTGCCGAACGGCTTCCTTCCCTTGCAGTATTCTGTCGCCTACAAATGTCCATACCAGGTCGTCGGTGCAGAAAGACAGAAACGCCTCATTATTCCCTTCAGTGATAGCTGCATTCGCCTTTTCAAGTATTGTTTTATTATCCAGGTTCATGAGATATTGCTTTTGATTAGAGAAGAAGGCATCAAAAGGCACACCAAAAGTTTTAAATAGTAGGTATTGTCCCGCCGTCTATGACGTATTCTGTCCCCGTTAAGTAGTTCGCTCTTGGCGAAACCAGAAAGCCAACCAGTTCTGCCACTTCTTCCGGCTGCGCCGGTCTGCCATATGGTATTCCTCCCAAAGCATCCATTATGCTTTGCGTTGCCTGCGCTGTGGTCGTATTTGAGCTTTCGGCTATGCGTTCTACCAAACGGGTGGCAGCAGTCGTCATAATCCAGCCCGGAGATACTGTCAGCACACGAACGCCTTTAGGCGAAACTTCGTTGGATAAACTTTTACTATAATTGATTAAGCCCGCCTTTGCAGCAGCATATGGCAACGTGGAATCGTAAAGTGGTAACCGTCCTTGTATGGATGCTATATGAACGATCACTCCCGTCTTACGTGCTATCATCTGGGGCAAAAATCCTCTGTCCAGCCGAACGGGCGCAAGTAAGTTCGTCCTGATCGTATCTTCCCAATCTTCATCGCTTAATACGGCAAAGCCGCCGCCCGGCGTTTCTGAGAGTGTTGAATATTCAGTTGAAAGAACTCGAGCAGCATGAATTGGTTACTAAAATAATTTATCCGGTTGTACCGCCGAAAGTGGAGTATGGTCTCACCGATTTCGGGATGACATTAATTCCTGTTATTTCTGCTTTGGGAAATTGGGGGGATGAAAATGAAGAAAGGTTAAGAAAGGTGATTTTGAAAGGGGTGTACCCAAAGTAGGCAACCTACAAGTTTATTTTGCTGGCATGCGCAGTGAATAGTAGTCTACCAGGCGATGTGCCGCAGGTGGATCTAAATTGCTCAAAACGACAATGACCCGGTTAAGCTTCGGGAAAACACGTAATTCGCCATTCATACCATCCGCACCACCCTCATGGCCAAAACTTACTAATTGCTTATCCCCATATAGTTCAAAGCCCAACCCGTATCCATAACCCGACGGCGCATCATGAAAGTTTGGCTGCATAGCCATATCCAGCATCGCTTTGGATACCAGCCTTCCGGCCTGAAGTGCATGTACGAATTTCAACATGTCATCTACGGTGGTATACCCGCCACCAGCAGCCATACCCCTGTAAGGCAGCGTGCTATCATTCCGCTCCCATTTTCCCTTTACCCGCATGTAGCCCGGAGCACGCCCGGGAAGATCCACATTTTCAGGCAACTCACCAGTACTGTTCATTTGGGCAGGCCCGAAAACGAACTTGTCGATGTACTCGTAATAAGACATGTGGCTGACAGCACTGATGATTTCACCAAGCAGCACAAAGCCGTAATTGGAATATGAAAACCCATTAGTCGGGTCTGGTTCCCGGGATCCATATAGTCGAAGATAATCAGCATTATCTTTAAGATTAGCCCGGTTAGCATCAAACCCGGGTCCGAAGATATCACCCGTACCACCGGTATGACTTAATAATCTACGAACGGTTACCTGCCCCATATTTTTATTCGGGTAATCCTTAAGGTAATCACTGATCTTGCCATCCAACGAAATTTCTCCCTTTTCAATCAGCTGTAATACAGCAACCGCGGTAAACATCTTGTTCATAGAGCCATTGCGGAATTGGGTCTCAGCAGTATTCAGCATATGCTTTTCTTTATCCATTTCTCCCCAGGCGCGCTTTAACAATATTTTGTTATTGGAAGAAATCAATACTGCACCGGAGAACTTCCCGGATGTAGCAAGGGAATCTGCATGTTGAAGGAATGATCGGATAGCTTCACCTTGTGTTAACCTTCGAATGGCCAGATCAGCAGGACGTTCAATATCTTCAATCACCATCTTTACGTTGACATCATTTCCGGTGGTGTCTACAGTTACACTTTCCCGATGCAGGGCGTCCGACGCCTTTTCCTGTATCAATACAATAAAGCTCAGGGGGGCATTTTTTTCTATACGCACTACCTGGTAACCTCCTGTCCGCTCCCAAATATCGAGCATATTTTGTACTGCCCATTGTTTGTGATAGGTAGCCTTATACGCCTCCAGCTGTTCCGCCTTACCGGAATTAATGGCGCTTAACCACTCATAAAATACCTTTTCAGCAGGATTTTGTTTGTTTGCCGATTGGCCAAATGCCGCTGACGTCAACATAATTTTCGCAAATAGTATAACTAATACTAAACGCATTGGGTGGTATATATTGCTAAAAAACATATCAGGAATTTGATGCGAAGAAATGTTGAAACGTGAATATACGAAAATACATTACGACTACTAATAAAGGAAACATGTTATCATACCGGCTTATAGCATTCGATTGCTTTTCATATATTAAAAATATTGATTCTCAATAACATGGACGATAAATTTTATTATTTAGTTCGTAAAAATCTTTATCTTAGAATTAGGTAATACACCCCAATCCTCCACATTTTAAACGTCGCTTTTGTCTTTATTTATTATTTAAAAAACAGAAACAATTTTTATGAGAAAGATGTACCTTTTCGTATCGATTGCTTTTTTAGTATCCTGCACCTCCAACCCCAACAAACCTACAATGGAAGCAGTAAAGACAGCAGATACCGATTCAACCAAACATGAAAGCCTCACTTATCCTTTCATGGCAACTTATTCTTCGGATTTTGAGATAGGTGATCCAAAGAACGCACAAAAATTGCTCGAATTGTACAAAGACTGGGACAACAACACAATTGAAAATTCAAAGAATTCTTTCGCAGACACTGACACTATGTACTTTGCTGATGGTAATATGTTTGCCGGCAGCAGAGACACGCTTATTGCTGTTGCTAAAAAGATGAGAGGACAGATGGGCAAGGTCGTTGATTCTATTCATGCCTGGGTACCACTCAGAAGCAAGGATAGGAATGAAGAGTGGGTAGTAATATGGACACGGGAATATTCAACAGACGCCAGTGGAAAAACGAAAGCCAGGGAACTGCAGGAAACATGGCGGTTCAATGAAAATGGGCAAGTTAATTTGATGTATCAATATGCACAGAGCGCTCCCAAGATGCCGCCACCACCGCCCAAAAAATAAATAAAACCAATTAAAATGACAAAGGGGGCTGTATCGAACTCATGATACAGCTCCCTTTTTGGTGAACCTGATGATAGATGACGTTCATAACAGGATCGTAAGATCCACAACTGAACAATTCTAAAAGCTGTTATGAGTGCTGGTCCGCCAAAGTGAGTATGGTTCCCCTCGTTGTGTAATTGCTGGTTGCGGAATGATAAAGCTATGTCGTAAACAGCCCTTTCAAATGTCGGAAATAGCCGTTATCAAAGTCCAATCTTCTTACCATCTTTGGGGTGTCGAAAAGTAATGGTAAGTGGAGCAGCGACCACTGCAAAAACGGGCGGAACCGAAAAGCCAGACGAGTAGGAACAAAACATATTCTTATGTCAAACAATGCTGTTTCGCTACACAGGGTACTCAAAGCATCTCCGGAAAAAGTATACCGTGCATTTACTGATGCCTCCGCAATCGCATCATGGTTACCTCCTTATGGATTTCTTTGCACCGTCCACCAGATGAATGTAGAAACAGGTGGTTCTTATAAAATGTCATTTCAAAACTTTTCAACCGGCAATAGCCATTCCTTCGGTGGAACCTACCTGGAAATCAAACCCAATGAATTCCTGAAATATACCGATAAATTTGACGACCCCAACCTGCCGGGAGAAATGATCACTGCTGTCTGGCTCCGCAAAACAAGTGTAGGTACAGAAATAAAAATTACACAGGAAGGAATTCCAGCCGTTATACCTGTAGAAATGTGCTATTTAGGCTGGCAGGAGTCGCTGGAAAAACTGGCCAGGTTAGTAGAACCTGTGATCCCGGATGCCTGATCCGGCGAATTTCAGGAGCATTTTGACATAAAAAAAGCTTCAACATGCATTGAAGCTTTTTTTATGTGATCCCGCCGGGATCTTTCTAATTAATCCAGGGCTCAGATCTTACTTTTGAGTAATACCTTTCCATTTATCAGTTCTAAAGGGAACAGCTGGCAAATTTTCTGAATTGATCAGGTTACAAACCGGGTTATCCGCCCAGGCGTACCTCACCGCTACCGGATCTACGCCATCGCCTGCTGAAACCACCACCTCGTCCCCTTCAATAACAGCCTTAGCTTCCTGAAAATGGCCGTCTTTACCAGCAATTGTAAAACCAGTAAGGGGGGCTCCATCCCTGGTTGCCAGACCAGCCCCGGTATTGGTAAAATGTATCCGGATGCTGTTACCAACCTTTTTGAACTCCCTGAATAACGGTCCGGAGGCGACTACAGGCTGCTTATAAACCAATTTGTTCGCCACCAGGGCTAAACGACGGCCCACCTCCTGCTTATTCGCGGGATGGATATTCCCCTCCTCTCCAATATCAATAGCACATGCCATACCCGTATTCTCCTGAGACAAGGTTAACATCTGCGCCTCTCTCAACTCAGCCCATTCACTTTCTGAAGGATTAGGCTTTACTTTCATAAAATTGGCAAGTTGAACATACAGGAATGGAAAGTTGCCTTGCTGCCAGCGTGCTCTCCAGTCAGCAATCATCATAGGGAATAAGGTCCTGTAGTTATAAGCCTCATAGGAATTAGCTTCCCCCTGGTACCAGATAACCCCTTTTATTCCATAATGAACAAGCGGATTTATCATACCATTAAATAATAGTGATGGATAAGACTGGTAATTATGCATAACAGGTAAAATCGGTTCCACTCCTTCTTTATACTTCCATCTTCCTGCTAATGAAACCCTGGAAATACCATCAGTAATATAAATTTCATCTGCAGGTGGGTTCAATCCGCCCCCACCCCATAACATCGCAACTCTGATAGCAACAGTATTTTCTCCTGACTTTACTAAACTGCCCGGCACCTTAAATGTATGAACGGGCGCGGCATTCCAAACATTCCTGCAAATTTCTGCGGAATTGAAATAAATCGAATAATTCATCTCCGGGCGTCCGGCGTGCAGGGTCAATTCTTTCCCGGCAAAAGATTCCGGCAGGATGACCTTTTTTCGCATCCAGATAATCCCATCAGCATATGTAATACCAATATCCTTCATCAGTCCAGGTACTTCCATATCATGCCAGCTTGTGTCACTGTAGTCCGATGCAGGAATTACTTTGTCCATGTTATTCTGCGGCTGATAAACCATCTGCCAAAACCTGACACCATTCAGACTATCTGTTACAAAATCAGCAGGTACGGGCATTTTCTCTGCTGATACCCTCTTGCTGGTAATAGGTGAGGTAAGTAATTGCTCACGGCTTGTCCATGCTTCTATAGGTGTTCCGCCCCAGGTACTTTGGATAATACCAACCGGAACATGCTGATCCTTATGCACCTTCCTGGCAAAAAAGTAAGCCACGGCCGACAGTTTTTTCACATTCGTGGTATCACAAATCTTCCATTTTCCTGATAAGATATCCGGCTGTGGCTTTGTTTCTATATCATGATCCACCATGAGAAAACGAATCTGTGGAAAATTTGCATTTTCAATTTCTTTTCGGGCATTCCCCGCCTGCTGCACTTCCCATTCCATATTAGACTGGCCTGAGGCAAGCCACACATCTCCAATCAGAACATCTTCCAGGGTAATGGCAGTTGACAAATTTCCGTTCTCAGTTATTTTAAGCACATACGGACCACCTGCCTTAAACTTTGGGAAACGAAGCATCCATTTTCCATCCTTACCTGCTTTCGTGGTAACAATTTCGTTTCCTAACTGCGCTTTAACTGACATTCCAGGAGTAGCAGTACCCCATACAGGAATCTGGATGTCTCTTTGTAAAACCATATTACTCCCAAATACCTTCGGTAAAGACAGCTGCCCGAAGCTGCGAATCTGAAAGAATGGAGAAATTATAAAAACCGCTAACAGTACCCCCAACCGGCACATTTTTGTTAAGCAAATCATATATTCTTATTTCTTATCGATTAGATAGTGACTATTCTAACACCATTACAAAACCACCATTTGCATTCAACGTCAGATCCACGTTCTTTTGAACTGATGGATTGAGGACCGCTTTAGAAAACAGTTCGCTGTTTGCTCCATCTGCAAACAGGGTTGCTTTGCTTTTCTTAAATGCAGAAAGATCAATTTTCACGTTCTTTTCAGTTTGCTCCCCATTAATGCCTGCCACGTACCAGCGATTGCCACTTCTTCTGGCAATGACTGCGTACTTCCCGGGATACCCGTCCAAAAATTGCACATCATCCCAGTTATCAGGGATATTTCTTAAAAATGCTATCACATCAGCAGGTACCTGCTTCATACCTTCTGGTGATTGTGCATAATGCTGTATGCCTGATAAAAACAAAACCGAAAGGGCCAGTTCGAAGGCAGGAGTGGTTTTCCTGATACAAGGAGAAGATGTAAGCCCTGTCAGATTCATAGGCGTGAAATCCATCGGATCAAATGCATTTCTGGTAAACGGCAGCATTGCACAATGGTTGGCCTGCTTATCCGCTGCATGCTGATCAAATGTTACCATCTCCATGCCATATATTGCTTCTGCTGTCATGAGGTGCGGATATGTTCTCTGCCAGCCTCTTGGTAACGTAGCCCCGTGAAAATTCACCAGCAGTTTATATTTAACGGCATCATTCAAAATGTCAATGTAGTATTGAATCATGCTCTGGCCATCACCACCAAAAAAATCAACTTTTATACCTTTAATACCCATTGCCTGCAAGCGGGTGAATTCTTTTTCCCGGCTTTCTTTAGTCAACAATTTATCTTTAGGATGATAGGCAATTGTGTTCCAGTCACCCGCTGAGTTATACCATAATAATAAACCAACATTTTTCTGTTTTGCATAGGCAGATAGTTCAGCCACTTTATCATACCCAATTTTCGTATCCCAGTCTGCATCTATAAGGCAGTATTGCCAATGCATATCAGCGGCGTAGTCAATATATTTTTTTTGTTCATCGAAACTGATGTAATCATCTTTACTATTAATCCAACTCCAGCTGGCTTTTCCGGGCTTGGCAAAAGACGCGTCCTTTACTACTGTTGCCGGCGCCAGGTCCGTACCTAATGTGGATTCCACAATTGTTTTTAAACTGCCGATTGTTATAATACGCCATGGAGTATACCATGACTTATTACTTTCAGGTAGATAGCCACCACCTGTAAATACTTCTCTGGGATCAGAAAAACCAATTGAATAAACAGCAGATGCTGAGTCATTTTTCAACCTGGTACCACAGTAAGTGCCATCAAGCCCGGCTTCTGTGATCAATACCCATGTGTCATTTGTTTTAAACAAAGCAGGATAAACCCACCCAGACTTCAATGGCGATACTGTACCTACAGGAATATCCTGCAAATAATGCTCTTCATAAGATGGATGGCAATGTTCAAATCCTGTTTTAGCTTCATCCATAGGTTGCAGCCATGCCCTGGCATTTGTATCAAAAGCAAATGAAGTATTTTCATTAACTATCGTTTCATTACTTTTCACCCATGGAAATAAGTACCGGAAAGCTGCTCCATCGTTAGATAAACGGAAAACGATATCCATCCTTTTATTTTCCATATTAGAGAAAGTCATCACCAGTTGATTGGCCTGATAAACGATACTGCTTTTTTTTGCATTCTTTGTTTGGTAAGCGTCTGTTACACGCTCCGGCTTTGTTGTCGATACCAGTCTCAAGCCCTGGATAAAATCATGCCCTTTCATCATCACACCCAGATTGGAGGGATTAATTACGTTAACTCCCGACTTTTGTATCTGGTATTTGACCTCCCCTGAGGGGGATAATAAGACTTCCAGTACAATGGATTTGTCTGGGCTTTCTAATTTAGCAACCTGGTGCGTCTGCAACTCTTTCGCTTTTGCGTATCCTTTGACATTCATACCAATGAAAAGCAAGGTTAAAAGAATTGTGTGCTTAATGCTCATCTTCATAATCATCATTACTTATAATTTATCAAATTCATAAAGGTGGAAAATATGTCCCTGATTTCTATTCATATTACAAAACCGGGAATGCTTCAAAAGAAGCATCCCCGGCACCTGATGGAAAGTTTATCATTGTACGATCAGCTTCTTTGTGAAACTTGCCGTTTTCGTATTTATACTAATCAGGTAGAGTCCTGGTATTAGCCGCGCATCTACCTCAATTTTGTTTGTGCCGCCAGCTACCTTTTGGTAAACCGCCCTACCTTGATTATCATATATTCTAACGAGTACATTTTCAGATATTTCCGCAAGAAGAACCGTAAACCTGCCACCATTAGCAGGATTCGGATAAATAGTCGCTGAAGATGTAGCCACATCGTCAGGAATGCTAACTTTATTAGATAATACAAGAGGAGCAGCACCACTTGCCCCAGGCAGGAACGGAGATAGATAACTTCCGGCAATCACCTGTTGTGTGATACCCGGTCCCTGCCAGGCAACTGCAACATTGTCTCCACCGCTAGCTTCTTTCTGTAATACTTCTACATAGTATTTCTGTCCGGCAACAAGGTTTATGGAGGCAGACTGCTGGGTGGTATATTTTGTCCACTCCCGCGAATTAGTCCAATCGCCTACATATGCGATCCTGGAGCTATTCGCCGGGCTATCGTTGGTGCTCAGGTATAAGTCTGTATTATCATCTCCCGCCACCCAGAAAGTATAACTTCCACTAGCAGGAGGATAGATATACCCGCGAATCCTGGTTCCATAGTTATCAGCCCAGTTCGTCGGGCCTTCCAGACTGGTAATTTGCACGCTACCTGAAGGGTTACCCGGATAATTACTATTAGATGTAAGACTACTTATGGTAGTACCGGTAATCCCGGTCCAGTACTCTCTCAGGATAGAACCTGTAACGGTGACGTTGAAGGTTTGCGTGCTTTGGCATCCACCGCTATTCGTATAGGTAGCCACATAGTTTCCGGCCTGGTTTACCTGGATGTTTGAAATAGTCACTTCACGGGTAGTAGCACTGAAATTATTCGGCCCGCTCCAGCTCCAGGAACCACCCTCCACCGGCTGGGGCCCGAATTGGATGCTGCCACCAGCGGCTAAAGTCGCACTGGCCGTTTGCTGCCAGGAACCATTATTAATCAGTACATAAGGTGTAATGCTGGTAGGTGTACAACCAACAGGATCCCAGTAAATCACTCCCCTGCCGCCGCCGGAACTCATATATACTCTACCGGCAACGTTCATATCTCCGATCACTAATGGCGCACCTCCAAACTGATGTGCATCATCATTTATCTTTAACCAGGTACTCCCCTGATCTGTGGACCTGAAAAGACCAGTGACGCCAGAGACGGTACCCCAGATGAACAAGGTAGGATAACTGGCACCTGCCATAGCTTTTCCTATTCCAATTGTTTTACAATAAGATACATTGGCGACTGTCATATAGGCTGAACCATGATTCGTGGAATATTTCAAACCATTGCTGCCAAGCGGTATCCATATATGCCCTTCATACCCAGGCACTGTCCGGATCAGGGTTGCCTCCCATGGATAATTCGCAGTTGTTCCTCCCGGTGTACCTGCTACCGAAAAACTCACGCCTTTATTAGAACTGCTAAGGAGCTGTCCGTTGGTAGGATTATAAATATAGAAATAATTAGCATTCACCTGATCTGCCACCGGGATTGCACTTCCTAATGACACACCTGAACAACCCGACCAGTTTGCACCGTTGTTTGTTGAATAATAAGTGGTGGATGAGCTTTCGGGGCAATGCAATATCGTACCTCCGTCAGCGCTGATAGCAACTCTGCCACTGGCACCCATATTAGCTGAGGTGCCTGTCCAGGTCGCGCCTTTGTCTGAAGAATAGTAAACGACACTTCCCCCGTTACTGATCCTTACCACTTTGTTTGTATTGCCTGCAGCATAGGCGATACTCGTGTTATTCTGATCTGAAGGCTTCAGGTTAGAGGATGGATAAGATGTCAGCGGATTATGCACAAATCCGGTTACATCTCCGAAAGAGGAAATTAGTGGCCCTCCGGGGATGCTTATCCCGTCGAGGAATGCGGTCTCTTCAAGCCCCTTTACATCGTACTTCCATGAGGGGTTGGTAGCATTGATATCGGAGCAGGTATATATCCCTCCTCCTCCTATCACCCTAACTTTTGAAGTATTGGACTGGTCAAACTCAATACAGTCCATCCAGTTTACGGCTCCCCCTACCGTCCATCCAATACCATTACTATCGTAGGTGGCGTTAGCCCCGTTTTTAAGGGTCCAGGTAGTTCCTCCATCTGTAGACAGGAAGATAAAGTCGCCCCAGCCCGTACCGAATTGATTGTTCCAGTACATGCCACAGGAAGAAACCACTACCCTGTTTACGTTAGTAGGATCTATGCTTACTCCGCCGTATGGGTAATCCTTCGAGTGTACGGGAGTAACATTTGTCCATGCACCTGTAGCGGTATTGAGTTTATATACCTTACCAAATCCCCCGGAAGATGCGGGACCTGCATCATCTGAATAAGTAACGTACATGGTGGTACCCTGCAGCGCAGCTCTATGTGGCATAAAACTGGTAGTAGCAGTAATGTCGGTGAAGGTCGCTCCACCATTCGTACTCTTATAAATATTGGCCCCATCCGTACGGGATACACCCAGATAAATAGTCTGGGTAACACCGCCTGCTACGCCGCCTGAAGGATCATAAAGAACAAAACAGATACCGTTACCATTGGAAGTAGTAGTTACACCGTTCCAGGCAAGGTTCCAGGTAACGCCACCATCCGTACTTTTCCACAATCCGTTAGCCCTGGTACCGCATAATAATATGTTACTGTTATTGGGGTCCACCGCCAACCGTTCTCCATTACCACGGCCATTGCCATTGCCGTTTGCGGTAAATTTGGAGGTAACATCTGTATAGGTGAAAGTATTTCCTTTATCGGTAGATTTCAATATAGCCGTTCTTCCACCATTGAGATAGGAAGTACCGCACAGCATATAAAGATTATT
>NZ_JBCNKH010000094.1:0-24070 GCF_039596135.1 Chitinophaga sp. | reverse complement strand
TGAAATATGAAGGATGTACCGGGTCTTCCGGTACATCTTTTTTTTGCCCTGGCCCCGTTCCTCCATTTTTCCTTCGTTTTTTGCAGTCATAATTTGTAATTTCCTGTAATACCCAAAAAATTTCCGTTATGACTCAATCCCGAAGAAAATTCCTGCGCAACATTGGCGGCACTGCTGCTCTTCTTGGCCCACTTTCCTCTTTAGCTAAAATCGCCCCCAGTGATAAGATACGGATAGGCTGTGTTGGTATGGGGATCATGGGATTCTCTGATGTACGTGATTCCCTGACCCTGCCTGGTATAGAGCTGGCTGGCGTGGCAGACCTTTATACCGGCCATCTCACAAAAGTAAAAGAGGTATATGGTAAAGACGTTTTTACCACCCGTGACTACCGGGAATTGTTGGAAAGAAAAGACATCGATGCGATCATCGTCGCTACGCCTGACTTCTGGCATGATACCGTTTCCATCGCTGCTATGGAAAAAGGGAAAGCTGTATACTGTGAAAAACCCATGGTACAGCAGATCTCCGAAGGGCACCAGGTGATTGCCACACAGGCGAAAACCAAAGCCGTATTCCAGGTAGGTAGTCAGCGTGTAAGTAGTGTAGGTCTTGCCGAAGCCAGAAAACGCTACCTGGCAGGCGATATCGGCGAACTGGTAATGGTCGAGGCACACATGGACCGCCATGATGCCCTTGGCGCCTGGCAGTATTCTATTCCGCCTGATGCTTCACCAGCTACAGTTGATTTTGATACTTACCTGAAAGACACAGCCAGGATTCCTTTTGACCCTGTTCGCTTTTTCCGCTGGCGCAATTACAAAGCTTATGGTACGGGAATTCCCGGAGACCTTTTTGTACACCTCATTTCAGGGTTACATTTCATGACTGGGGTAGCTGGCCCTACCCGTGTATATGCCACCGGCAACCTGAAGCAATGGAATGATGGCCGCGATGTGCCTGACGTAGTAATGGCGCTGATGGACTATCCAGGTTTCCAGGTGAACCTGCGGGTGAACTTTGCAGATGGCGGCGGTGGTGGTGAGTTCACAAGACTGGTAGGTACAGAAGGCGTGCTGGAATTGGGCTGGGATAGCTTTAAAATCAGGAAACATAAACTCTCTGCTGCACCAGGATATGGTGGCTGGGATACGTATAATACCTGGCCCAAAGCCACGCAGGAGGCTTATGTAAAGGAGTACAATGAGAAGTATACGCCTGAACAGCGGCAGCACCCCGTGCAGGAAGGAGAGAGTGTTTTTACAGCACCTCAGGGTTATGATTCCCACATCGATCACCTGGCTAATTTTTATGAATCTGTTCGTACCGGTAAGAAAGTGGTAGAAGATGCTACCTTTGGCTTGCGGGCCGCAGGACCTGCATTGCTCACGAATGAAAGCTATTTTCAGCAGCGACCTATAAAGTGGGACCCTGTTAAGATGGTGGTGGTGGGTTAATTTTGTACTTTAGTAGTCTCAATTAATTACCACCTATGAGGATAGCCGCTGCTTATTACGTGATCTCAGCTATGGCCCTGTTTGCCTGTAAGGAAAAAAAGAAAGTTATGTCAGCAGAATCAACGACAACAATAGCCGCTCCGGTAGCGGAAAAGAAAGATACAGCGCTTACTATACACGGAGATACCCGAATAGATAGCTATTACTGGATGAATGATCGGAATGATCCAAAGGTGCTTGCTTACCTGAATGCAGAGAATGCCTACCTGGATACCATGATGGCGCCTGCTGCACAGCTGCGTAAGAAGCTGTACGAAGAAATGCGGGGCCGGATCATGGAAACGGATGCCAGTGTGCCCTATCTGAAAGATGGTTATTACTACTATACCCGTTATGTAGAAGGAAAGGAATATCCCATCTATTGCCGCAAAAAAGGTAGCCTGGAAGCAAAGGAAGAAATCACCCTCAATGTCAATGAAATGGCGGCAGGGCATGATTATTACCAGGTAGGTGGTATGGCGGTAAGTCCTGACGGACAGTGGTTAGCTTTCGGTGTAGATACCGTGAGCCGCCGTCAGTACACCATTCATATCAAGAACCTGCAGACCGGTGAAATTCTTCCTGATGCTATTCCGAATACCACCGGCGGTGTAGCGTGGGCCAGTGATAACAAAACTTTTTTCTATACAGGTAAAGATCCTGTGACCCTGCGTGCAGACAGAATAGGCAGGCACATAACAGGTACTGAAACTGCAAAGGATAAGGAGATCTTCCATGAGAAAGATGAGACCTTTAATACGTTTGCTTACAGATGTAAATCAGGGCAGTTCATCTTCATTGCGAGTGAAAGTACATTGTCTTCTGAATACAGAATTCTTGATGCATCCAAACCATTGAGCGATGCGAAAGTATTCTATCCCCGTCAGCACGATATGTTGTACGATATAGATCACCAGGACCAGCATTTTTATATCAGAACAAATTATGAAGCAAAGAACTTCAGACTGATGGAATGTCCGCTGGACAAGACTTCTATCAAAGACTGGAAAGAAGTGATTCCCCATCGTGCAGATGTATTGCTGGAAGGGCAGGAACTGTTTAAAGAGCACATGGTACTGAGTGAGCGTAAGAATGGTCTCACACAGCTGCGTGTGATCAATACACATACACACCAGGAGCATTACCTGCACTTCGATGAACCGGCTTATGTAGCCAGTGTTTCCATCAATCCTGAGTTTGATACGAAGACCCTGCGCTATGTATATACTTCTATGACAACGCCTTCTTCAACCTATGATTATGACATGGATGCGAAGACGAATGAGCTGAAGAAGAGACAGGAAGTATTGGGTGGTTATGATCCGAAAAATTATGTAACAGAGCGTGTGTATGCAACCGCCAGGGATGGTGTAAAAGTCCCCATTTCAATTGTGTATAAAAAAGGGTTTGAGAAGGATGGCAAGCGACCGCTGTTGCTGTATGGGTATGGCTCTTATGGTCATAGCATAGATCCGGGTTTTAGTGCTAACAGGCTGAGTTTATTAGACAGGGGATTTGCTTATGCAATAGCACATATACGTGGGGGAGAAGAGATGGGCAGACAGTGGTATGAAGATGGGAAGTTGTTTAAGAAGAAGAATACTTTTTATGACTTCATTGATTGTGCGGAGTTCCTGGTGGCACAGAAGTATACGGATAGTGCACATTTATATGCAATGGGCGGTAGTGCGGGTGGATTGCTGATAGGGGCTGTAGTGAATATGCGTCCTAAGTTATGGAAGGGTGTAATAGCAGCGGTGCCTTTTGTAGATGTGGTAACGACGATGCTGGATGAAAGTATTCCGTTGACGACGGGTGAGTTTGACGAGTGGGGAAATCCAAAGGATAAAGCGTATTACGACTACATGAAGTCTTATTCTCCATATGATAATGTGGTAGCGCAGGATTATCCGAATATGCTGGTGCTGACAGGGCTGCATGATTCACAGGTGCAGTATTGGGAGCCGGCTAAGTGGGTGGCGAAGTTGAGGGAGTTGAAGACGGATAAGCATTTGTTATTGTTTAAGACGGATATGGAAGCGGGGCATGGTGGAGCTTCGGGAAGGTTTAAGCCTTTGGAAGAAGTGGCTTTGCAGTATGCGTTTTTGTTGGGATTGGAAGGAAAGTAACTTTTTAATTGCTGGTAATAAAATTCTACCAAAAAAAAACGCTTTTGCCGTAGGCAAAAGCGTTTTTTTTTGGAGGTGGCTATATGGCCTGCGGCCGGCTATTTTTTGTGTTCAAGAAATTCGGTTTTTACCGTTTCTCCAAAGAAGATATTCGTAAGCTTTTCAAAAATAACCGGATCATCTGTTGTAAAGAATTTGCGACTACCATTTTTACTCAATCTCGTCTCCATTTCCGGATGCCGTTCCAGGTAATCTTTCAGGCTATGCGCCACAATCTTACCCTGAGATAAAAGGGTGATCCCTGCGGGCAGGAACTGTCTTATCTTTTTAGTAAGTATCGGATAGTGCGTACAAGCCAATACGAGCGTATCAATATCAGGTGCATCAGTGAGTATCTGATCCAGGTATTTCTTTACAAAATAATCAGCGCCCTCGCTATCAGCTTCTCCATTTTCAATCAAAGGCACCCACATCGGACAAGCCAGCTGATGCACTTTCACATGTGGGAAAAACTTTTTGATCTCAATCGGATACGATTCCGAGCTCACCGTACCCTTTGTAGCCAGTATTCCTACTTCGCCTGTCTGGGTAAGGGTACCTACCATTTCGGTAGTAGGTCTGATCACCCCCAGGACCCGGCGATCCGGGGCAATGTTCGGCAGGTCTTTTTGCTGGATGGTGCGCAATGCTTTGGCCGAAGCCGTGTTACAGGCCAGCACGACCAAAGGACAGCCCATGTCAAAAAGTTGCTGTACACATTCCAGTGTGTAGGTATGAATGGTTTCAAATCCCCTGTTGCCATAGGGGGCACGGGCGTTGTCGCCCAGGTAAATGTAATCGTATTGCGGGAGGGAGGTGATAATCTCTTTCAGCACCGTCAGTCCTCCATAGCCGGAGTCGAATACACCAATTGGCCCAGTTTTCATTTCATTATTTTTTCATCAATCCTTCGCCAGTCAGGTCATAGATTTCCTGAATTTCGTGCAGGACTTTTTCAAAATCAATCTTCAGGTCTTTGAGTTCTCCGTTGCGCAGGTCATAAACCCAGCCATGTACGGTGGGAAACTGATTTGCGATGTAAGATTGCTGTACGGCAGCGGTTTTGATAACATTCACACATTGCTCCTGTACATTCAGTTCTACCAGCCGGTTGTAACGGTCACGCTCGTCGTCAATGGCATTCAGCTCATCTTTGTGCAGGCGGTATACATCGCGGATATTGCGGAGCCAGGGGTTCAGCAGGCCCAGGTCGGCTGGCTGCATGGCTGCTTTTACACCTCCGCAGTTGTAGTGGCCACATATGATGATGTGTTTTACCTGCAGGTGGCGAACGGCGTAGTTGATAGTAGCCATTACATTCAGGTCGGTATTATTGACCAGGTTGGCTATGTTCCTGTGAACAAATACTTCACCGGCGTCCAGTCCCATGATCTCATTGGTGGGTACCCGGCTATCGCTACAGCCAATGTAGAGATAGTCTGGTCGTTGTTCGTTGGCCAGTTTCTCAAAAAATTCCTTGTCGGTAGCAGTTTTAGCCGCTATCCAACGCTTGTTGTTCTCGAAAATCTCGTCGTATTTAGTCATGGCGAAAGTGATTAAATGAAGATCTATGCAGGGGTTAAAATTAAGGTATTAATTGTGTTTCACAAGATTCCAAAATGGTTGGCAAAACCCGGATGTTTGGTGCGACTACCCCAAATTCCGATAATAGTTATAATATATTGAAACCGTATATTTTTTCGTAACTTTGCGCCTTAAATTTCTTTAGCCAGCATGATCAGTGTTAAAAACGTATCGCTTTCTTTTGGAAAAAGAGTGTTGTTTGATGAAGTTAACCTCAACTTTACCAAAGGCAACTGTTATGGTGTAATCGGTGCAAACGGCGCCGGTAAGTCTACTTTCCTGAAGATTCTTTCAGGCGAGATCGACCCTACCAAAGGAACTGTGGAAATCACCCCTGGTGAGCGCATGTCCGTACTGAAACAGAACCACTTTGAGTTTGACGAGGTGACTGTACTGAATACCGTATTGATGGGTAACAAGAAGCTTTGGGAAATAGCGCACGAAAGAGATGCTATTTATGCCAAGGAAGACTTTACCGAAGAGGACGGTATGCGTGCAGGTGAGCTGGAAGCAGAATACGGAGAAATGGGCGGTTATACTGCCGAGAGTGATGCAGGTACCCTGCTGGGCGATCTGGGTGTAAATGCAGATTTGCATGGGGTACTGATGAAAGAACTGAGTGGTAGCCTGAAAGTGCGTGTACTGCTGGCACAGGCACTGTTTGGTAACCCTGACATCCTGCTGCTGGATGAGCCTACCAACCACCTTGATGTGGAAACCATCGGTTGGTTGGAGAACTTCCTCGCTGATTATGAGAACATTGTGATCGTAGTATCCCACGACCGTCACTTCCTGGATGCGGTATGTACCCATGTGGCAGACGTAGACCGTGCCAAGATTCAGATCTTCTCCGGTAACTATACCTTCTGGTACGAATCTTCCCAGTTGATGGCCCGCCAGATTGCCGATAAGAACAAGAAAATGGAAGATAAGCGTAAAGACCTGCTGGACTTCATTGCCCGGTTCAGTGCGAACGCTTCCAAGAGTAAACAGGCTACTTCCCGTAAGAAAGCCCTGGAAAAACTGGTTATCGAAGATATTCAGCCTTCTAACCGTAAGTATCCGGGTATCATTTTCAAGCAACAGCGTGAGGTAGGTAACCAGATTCTAAATGTGGAGAAACTGGAAAAATCTATCGAAGGTAACAAGCTGTTCAGCGATGTTTCCTTTACCGTGAACAAGGGCGATAAGATTGCTTTCCTGTCTAAAGATCACGTAGCGCTGAGTACTTTCTTCGAAATCATCAATGGTGAAGATAAAGCTGATGGTGGTAAATATGAGTGGGGTACAACTGTAACTACTGCTTACCTGCCAAACGACAATGCACAGTTCTTTACTGATACCAATATCAACCTGATGGACTGGCTGCGTCAGTTCGTGCCACCGCATGTAACAGATGTGGATGAGCCGTTCCTGCGTGGTTTCCTGGGCAAGATGCTGTTCAGCGGTGATGAGATCATGAAGAAAACCAGTGTACTGAGTGGTGGTGAAAAAGTTCGTTGTATGACCAGCCGCATGATGCTGCAGGATCCTAACGTAGTGATACTCGATGAGCCTACGAACCACCTGGACCTGGAGAGTATCCAGTCTTTCAACGAAAGTATGATCAACTTCAAGGGTATTGTGCTGTTCACTACACATGACCATACCTTCATGCAATCTGTGGCGAACCGTATCATTGAAATTACGCCTAAGGGCGTGATTGACAGGCTGATGACCTTCGACGAGTACCTGGTGGATGAGAGAGTGAAAGCGATGAGAGAGGAAATGTATGGTAGCGTACAATTAGCTTAATCACAATAGATTATAAAGAGAAACGCCGGCAGAACGCCGGCGTTTTTTTATTGTATTGTCCATTCCATAATCTGGTTTGCAGCCTCAGGCAAGTACATCGGTGATGACTTTCATCTTCATCGGGTCTAAAGGCTTGGTGATGTAGGCCATTAGTTCCGGTGTGCGTTGTACTTTTTGCATATCCCGCATGTCCATAGATGATGAGCACATGATAATGGGAATATGTTGATTGAGGGTTGGTTTAATCATTTTATAGGCTTCGATGAAGTCCCATCCATTCATACGTTGCATGTTCATGTCCAGGATGATTAAGGAAGGCAGGAGGTATTGCGGTTGGTCCTGTAATTGAGCCAGCGCATCTTCTGCGCAGAGAAAGCTGGTGATCTCCAGGTTATCGGCCTGTTGTTCCAACATCTTTTTCAGGATGAAATGGAAGATCTCATCGTCGTCTACAACGTACACCTGCTTCGTGTTTTCCTGCATAGTCGGTTCCTGTATTTTAACACTGTTTGTTGAACTCAATCCCAATAACATACATATAAGATAGGAGGGGGACACATGGTGATGCAAGATTATGCATTCCCCGGTTTTCACATGAAATTGCAACCTTTAGGTATGGGTTTCCATTTATACCACAAAAGCTTGATGCAAAGATGGGGGAATTAATTAGAATATTATATATGTCTTTTTCCAAATAACTAATCATTAACAAAATGATCTTTATGTTAAGTTGGGAAGGAGTGCTATCTTTTAATTTTTCCCGCCCACCCACCCCAGGGGTGGTGGGCGGGAAAAAGAAAAAAAAAGTTTCCTGCCTAAGCGCAATAAAAAAATCCCGGTATCAAAAAGATACCGGGACTCATATAATAATATATTAGAAGAAAACTACTAGAACAATCCGCCTTTCTTCAACGTTACTTTACCCTGACCGATTTTGAAACCATCATGGTAGATTTCAACACTGTAATCACCAGGTTTGAAATCAGAGTTCTGTTTCCAATCTATCACTACGGTCTGTTTCTGACCTAAGGTATAGGCTACAGTTTTCTTTGCAGTATACAATTTTTCTGTACCATCGTCCAGTGTAAATTTGCCGGAACCCAGGGCTTCAACAGCCAGTGGAGCACCATCCGGAGCGGAGATAGCAACATACAGTTGTTTGTCGCCGGTTGGAGCAATTCTGTTCTCATCCAGGTCGAAAGTCACACGCATCATATCAGCGCGTTTAGCCTTTGTCGTTTCTACTTCTTTACCATTCTTTTTCAGCATAATTGGCTGTAAGTGAATGTTGGAGGCATGTAATACGGAACCGAGACTTACTTTTTTGTTCAGGCTATCTTTGATGGTACCAACAGAGTCTCTTTCACGACGTGCCGAGTTACGTTCGTCGGTAAGTACCAGTTTTTCGCCTTCCAGTCTTTCGATAGTTTCCTGATAGGAACTGATATTGCCTTTCAGTTGTTCGATCAGACGACGAGCTTCAGCCAACTGAGCCTGGGTAGCATTTTTGTTAGTCAGAATACCCTGGATTCTGGATTTCATGTCTGCAATTTCCTTATCTTTTGTTTTCACCAGACTATCCATGCGGCTGTTCTGGGAGATGAGGTCATCGAGACGTGCGTTGGCTGCATTATATTCCTGCTGCAGTGCATCCCGTGAAGAAGAAATGGAATCTATCTGGGCACCTTGTTGTGAAATGGTGTCGCTGGTTTTATTTTTGTCGTACAGCATGTAGATCCATGTACCGGCTAATGCTGCTATTAAAATACCATATATCAGTCCATTACGGCTTCTTGGTTTTTCAGATCCGGGAGAACCCGAAGCAGGTTTGTTAAATGTGTTCTCAGTCATAGTCGTTTTTATTTATTTAAGTTTAATTGTTATATGGTTAAAACTAATTATACAAATGTAAGTGTTAAAAGTACTTTAATTATAAAAATTTATAAACTGTTTTTCAACCGTGTTACCGAATATCGCATTAGATCAATTATTATTGTTGGACATAGAGACAACACCTGCTGTCAAGGCTTTTGACTGTCTTCCGGAAAACATGCAATCGCTTTGGCTTGAAAAAATTACAAAAACTGCGCCAGATTCAGCCGAAGGCGAAGACCTGTACGCAGAGCGGGCGGGGATCTATGCTGAATTTGGGAAGATTATCTGTATTTCAGTGGGTTTTTTTACCGTAGAAAATGGTCGTTATCAATTGCGTATCAAATCAATTTATCATGACGATGAAAAGATTTTATTAAGCAGTTTTTTAGAATTGGTAAATAAATTTTATATAAAAAATCCAAAATTCCAGTTTGCAGGTCACAACATCAAAGAATTTGATATTCCTTTTATTTGCAGGCGGTCTGTGATCCATCAGCTATCTTTGCCACCTGCTTTGCAATTGCATAATCTGAAGCCATGGGAAGTACCCATGCTGGATACGATGCAGTTATGGCGGTTTGGCGACTTTAAAAACTATACTTCCCTGAAGTTATTGACGGCCATACTTGGTATACCTACGCCCAAAGATGATATTGATGGAAGCATGGTAGCGAAAGTTTACTATGAAGAAGTAAATGGACTGGAAAGGATTGTTACTTACTGTCAGAAAGATGTGGTAGCGGTAGGCCAGCTCCTGATGCGATTCAAGGGAGTGCCCCTGGTAGAAGAAGGGGATGTCGTATATATTAAATAAATTAGGGAATGGATTATCAGGATATAATAAAAGATTGGAAACAAAAGAAATTCAAGTCGTTATACTGGCTGGAAGGGGATGAAGACTTCTTTATTGACCAGGTGACCAACTATGCGGAGCATCACCTGCTGGATGAATCAGAGAAGGGATTCAATCTCACCATATTATATGGTAAAGAAACGTCCTGGAGTGCGGTGATCAATGCCTGCAGGCGGTATCCCATGTTTGCAGAAAGGCAGGTGGTGGTACTGAAAGAGGCCCAGGCCATGAAGGATATCCTGAAACTGGAAGCGTATATTGATAAGCCATTGGAGTCTACCATTTTCGTGGTGGCCCATAAGCAGGGCAAGATCGACGGGCGCAGTAAGATGGCTAAGCTGATTAAAGACAGAGGGGTACTGCTCAGTACCAAAAAAATGTATGATAATCAGTTGCCGGCATGGATAGATGCTTATGTGAGTGGGTTAGGCAGGGCGATCTCGCAAAAAGCGGGTATTCTGCTGGTAGACCATATTGGTAATGACCTTTCCCGCATGGCAAATGAGATTGATAAATTGCTGGTGAACCTGGCGCCAGAAAAGAAGATTGATGAAAGTGATATTGAGAAGTATGTAGGGATCAGTAAGGAATTCAATGTATTTGAATTACAGAATGCAATTGGCCAGAAGGATATGGGCAAGGTGATGCGCATTGTCCAGTACTTTGCCGCCAATCCGAAGGCTGGGCCTATACAGATGGTATTGCCGGCATTATATAATTTCTTTAGTAAGATGAGTCAGATCTTTGGTGTGAAAGGAGGGGAGAAGGAGATAGCAGCGGCGCTGGGGGTACATCCGTTTTTTGTGAAGGATTATATGGCAGCGGCAAGGCAGTATGGTGTGGAGGGGACGGAGAAGGCAATTCTGCTTTTACATAATTATAATCTGCGCAGTATTGGGATCAATGATAGTGGGGTAGAGGATGGAGAACTGATGAAAGAACTTATCTATAAAATAATGAATTAAGCAAGTCGCATTGTTGTTCAAAGCCTGCCGCAGGTACCGGCCTAAAACTAAAACGCTTTTACCGAAGGTAAAAGCGTTTTAGTTTTTATTCCAGTAAGGCTTTCGCCTGCGCACTATCTTTATCCATCTGCGCTATCAGCGCTTCCACATTATCAAACTTTTGATTTGCCCGTATATAACTTACCATCTCCACCCTAATCACCTGATCGTACAAATCGCCCTTAAAATCAAAGATATGTGCCTCCAGGCGCAAGTCACTCCCATTAAAAGTCGGCCTTGTACCAATACTCATTACCCCATTGAGAGGTTCCTCCTGCGTTTTCACATGTACCCGGATGGCATAAATCCCCTGTGCCGGTATCAATTTTCTGGGATCCGGCAGCTGGATATTGGCCGTCGGATATCCTAATTTCCGGCCCATCTTATCTCCATGCACTACAGTACCTTCCAGAAAATACTGATAACCAAGCAATTCATTCGCCAGATGTACATTTCCTTCCTGCAAACTTTTCCTGATCTTGGTAGAACTCACGGCCAGATCATGCACGATCTGCTGCGGAATCTCTATGAGACTAAACCCATACTGGGTCTGCTCTGCTTCCAGTAGTTCCAGGCCTCCCTCGCGGTTATGCCCGAACCGGTGGTCGTAACCAATAATGATAGTATGTGGTTTGAATCTTTCTATCAGAAAATCTTCCAGGTAAGCCCGGGCCGAAAGCTCGGAGAATTCACGGGTAAAAGGAACGATCACCAGGTGATCTATACCCTGTGCCGACAATAAAGCAATCTTTTCATCTAATGTGGTCAGGAGTCGGACAAGGTTACTGCCCGGTTGCAGCACTTCTCTTGGGTGAGGGTCAAAGGTGACGATCACCGTTTCACCATTGCAGGCGGCGGCAGCCTGTTGCAGTTGTCGAATAATGTGGCGGTGTCCGGTATGAACGCCGTCAAATGTTCCGATGGTAATAACTGCCCGCTTAAAAGCTGGCAATTGGGTGAGGTCCCTGTGTATGAGCATAATACGCCTTCGATATAAATATCTATGCAAATTACAACATTTCGATATAAATGATTGAAAGGGGACGGTGCAATTTGATTATTCCTCTTGCCCCTCCGGCGTTTTTGAAAGTGAATGGTTTGCGCGGGAAGGGGGAATCCGTTACTTTTGCACTTTGATTAATCACATTAAAATTAACCGGTGGATCAGAATATCTACGCCCAGCGCGGTGTTTCAGCTGGAAAAGAAGACGTGCACAATGCGATAAAGCACATTGACAAGGGCCTGTTTCCAAAAGCGTTCTGCAAAATTGTACCCGATATTCTCGGCGGCGAGGCAGATTATTGCAATATCATGCATGCTGATGGCGCGGGTACCAAGTCTTCGCTGGCTTATACTTACTGGAAAGAAACAGGTGATCTTTCTGTTTGGAAAGGTATTGCACAGGATGCTATCATCATGAACATTGATGACCTGCTGTGCGTAGGTGCTACTGAAAATATCCTCCTGTCTTCTACAATTGGCCGTAATAAAGGACTGATACCCGGTGAAGTGATTGCTGCCATTATCAATGGTACGGAAGAGATACTGGAAGAGCTGAGAGGACATGGTATCTCCATTTTCTCTACCGGCGGTGAGACAGCAGATGTAGGTGACCTGGTACGTACTATTATTGTGGATTCTACGGTGACCTGCAGAATGAAGAGGGCCGAAGTGATTTCCAATCATACTATTCAGGCGGGTGATGTGATTGTAGGTCTGGCTTCATATGGGCAGGCTTCTTACGAAACATCTTATAATGGCGGTATGGGCAGCAATGGTCTGACTTCTGCCCGTCATGATGTATTTAATAAAAAAATAGCGGAGAAATATCCGGAGAGTTATGATCCGGGTATTCCTTATGACCTGATTTTCAGCGGTAAAAAGGCATTGACAGATAAGGTAGAAGTGCCGGGTTTTGGTAGTATTGATGCGGGTAAACTGGTATTGTCTCCGACCCGTACGTATGCACCGGTAATTAAGAAAGTGCTGGAAGGGTATCGTGCACAGATTCATGGTCTGGTGCATTGCAGTGGTGGTGCGCAAACGAAGGTGCTGCACTTTGTTGACAATGTACATGTGATTAAGGATAACCTGTTCCCTGTTCCTCCGTTATTTAGTTTGATACAGGAGCAGTCTGGTACAGGATGGAAGGAGATGTACCAGGTGTTTAATATGGGACATAGAATGGAATTGTATGTGCCTGAAGCGATTGCGACGGATATTATTAAGATCAGTGAGAGTTTTAATATAGCCGCGAAGATAGTAGGAAGGGTAGAGGCGGCAGAGAAGAAGCAGGTGACGGTGAGGAGTGAAAAGGGGGAGTTTATTTATCATTAAATAAAAAAGAGGCTGATCACTCAGCCTCTTTTTTATTTAAAACATTGGGTATACTTTCTTCTTCTTTTTAGCATAGTATTCCTTCAGACTGAATACAACTGGAATATTGCATTGCGCAGGTACAGCTTTTCCATTTTCCATCGCAGGTTTCCATTTAGGCATGGACCTGACCAGCCGGATTGCTTCCATTTCCAGGTGTCCACCCAGTTTCGGGCTGATGGTGGAAACATTTTCAATTCCTCCTTCGGCATTAATTGTAAACTGAACGGTGACAGTGCCTTCGATGCCTGATTCCAGGGCTTCATGCGGATATTGGAAGTTCTTTTTGAGATATTTGATTAATCCATTTTCGCCACCGGGAAATTCAGGGGATTGTGCAAGGCTGTGGAAAGAAATTGTGCTCAGGTACAGAAATAATAAGGGTATAATGTGTCGCATAGTGGCGGCAAACTAAAGAAAATATTTATTATAATTCTACCTGGTACCTGATTGGCAAATTAAACATCACACTCACCTTCTTTCCGCCATTTGACCCAGCCACCCATTTCGGCATCTCCGTCACCACCCTGATACTCTCTTCCTCCAACCCATACCCATGCTGCTTCCCCACCGTCTTTACATCATGTATCACGCCATCCGACCCCACTACAAACTGCACAATCACAGTACCCTGCACACCAGCTTTTTGCGCCGCAGCAGGATAATGAATATTTTGCAACAGGTATTTCGCCAGCGCTTCCTCCCCACCCACATAGGCCGGTGGCTGTTCAACAATTGTAAAAACCTCATCCATGGCAGCAGAACTGGTTACTGCCATGGTGGGTCGC
Source organism: Chitinophaga sp. (assembly GCF_039596135.1). Taxonomy (GTDB): domain Bacteria; phylum Bacteroidota; class Bacteroidia; order Chitinophagales; family Chitinophagaceae; genus Chitinophaga. Next base: position 10,131 of record NZ_JBCNKH010000094.1, on the reverse strand, counting down.
TGACTACCCATTATCAGTAATAAAACAATAGCTATAGGAATAATAAAGGTCTTCTTTATAAATGTGTAATTCGTTTTACCTGCAAACAACATGGTAATCCTTCTCTTTACCGGCGATTGTCCAAACGTACTCACCCCTGCAAGAGAAGAAGTTTGCAATGTCATCTGCAACAACACCTTTGCATAATCTGCCTGCATATCTGCCGCTGCTTCCCTGTCTGCAATAAACTCATGCACCATCGCCAGTTCCTTCTTCATTAAATAAAAGAAAGGATTACACCAGCAAGCAGCACAAACCACCTCCATCCACAACTTATCTATAGTATGATGCCCCTGCACATGCGCCAGTTCATGCCGTAACACCGGTTCATCAATTGTATCATTAAAAAAGATCTGATTAAAGAAAGAAAATGGCATTAAAACCCCTGCATGACGAATCATTCTATACCCCGCATCTTCTTTTACTTCTCCCTGCAAAACCAGCAGCCGTAGTTTTCGCCAGTTAAGCATGATACGAAACAACGCCCCGGCAACTACCAATATATATAAAGTATATAATAAGGTCTCCACATCAAAAGATTCCCCCGTATGTGAAACCGGGGCACTGGCATAGGCCCTCACCTCCAGCATCTTCATCACCATCCCCTGTTGCACAAAGGGAAACTGAACCAGTGGCAGCACCAATGCAAGCAATGGCGCCACCAGCAAAAAGATTCTATTCCATGTATGCAGGGTACTATTCTTCAACGCCATTGCATAATATCCATACAATACCCCTGAGCAGATCAATACCTTAATGATATACGGCAACATCATTTCTTTTCAGCTTTTTTGATTTGTTCCAGCAGAGATTCTAACTCTAAGATGCTGAGGTCGTTTTTTTTCACAAAAAAGGACACCATATTTTTAAAAGAACCTGCAAAGTACCCCTTTGCCATCTGCTGCAGCGTATTCTGACTATACTCTTCCTTGGTAATCAATGGAAAATACTGATGCGATTTCCCAAACGCCTTAAAATCTACAAACCCCTTGTCAATCAGGATCTTTACCAGCGTGCTGATCGTATTATAATGCGGTTTCGGCTCAGGAAGTATTTCAATAATGTCTTTTACAAATGCAGGTCCTATCTGCCACAGGGCCTGCATAATTTGCTCTTCTGCTTTGGTCAATGTTTTTATCCCCGACATGTCGCTTAATTTATAATGTAAACTAATAAATTAGTTCTAACAAACTAGCATGGATTTAGCTATTTTTGTCACACTAAACCCATTTTCAAAAGTACATGAGCGCAGAACAACCGATTATACAGTTATCAAACGTCAATATTTACCAGGGTAATTCCCTGATCTTGTCAGATGTAAATATTACGGTGAACAGGGGTGAATTTGTATACCTGATAGGAAAGACCGGAACAGGGAAGTCCAGTCTGCTGAAAACCCTGTACGGGGACCTGTCCCTGAAAGAGGGAGCCGGGCAGGTAGTAGGGTTTGACCTGAAAAAGATGGACTGGAAAAAGGTTCCTTACCTGCGTCGTAACCTGGGAGTGGTATTCCAGGATTTCCAGCTGCTGACGGACAGAAATGTGCATGACAACCTGAAATTTGTGTTGCGTGCCATTGGCTGGGAAGACAAAAAGAAAATGGAAGAAAAGATAGATGATGTGCTGGAAAAGGTGGGACTGACCACCAAAGGTTTCAAAATGCCCTATGAACTGAGTGGGGGAGAGCAGCAACGTGTGGATATTGCCCGTGCCATGCTGAATTCACCCAAGCTGATCCTGGCAGATGAGCCTACCGGAAACCTGGATCCTGAGACATCGGACGGGATTATGCAGCTTCTGTTCCGCATTAGCCGGGAAGAAGGAGCGGCAGTAGTAATGGCTACACATGACTACATATTATTACAGAAATTTCCGTCAAGAGTGCTGAGAACCGAGAATGGACGCGTGTCTGACCATGCCACCGTCAATTTTGTATAATAGAAACAGCTTACAATCCGGGTGAAAGAATTCCAGGCCGGGGAGCAATTACTGCTGCACCGGGGGGAATATTTTTCCTTATTATGGTTAATTAATAATTTTATTTTACCTTTGCCCCGGAAAAATAGCGATTAAAACCTTTATCATTTTATTATTTATTACAAGATGTCTTACTTAACTGTTGAAAAGAAAGCCAATATTTTTAAGGAATTTGGTGGAAGCGAGAAAAATACCGGCTCTGTAGAAGCGCAAGTTGCACTCCTGACTGAGCGTATCAACAGCATTTCCAGTCACCTGAAAGAAAACAAAAAGGACTTTTCTACACACCGCGGTTTGATGAAAATGGTAGGTCAGAGAAAGCGTTTACTCTCTTACCTGTCTAAAACAAACCTCACAGGCTACCGCGCACTGATTGAGAAGTTAGGTCTCAGAAAATAACTGAAACTTTTTTATAGCGCTATTCCCAACTTATAAGGTTGGGAATAGTTTTTTTTTAGGTATACCATTTTAATCTTCACTTTTTTATGAATCTGACACCTAAATCAGTTAATTTCGATATAGGAGATGGCCGGATTGTCACCCTCGAGACTGGAAAGTTAGCCCGCCAGGCAGATGGTGCTGTAACGGTTCGTCTGGGAAATAATATTCTCCTGGCTACCGTCGTTGCCAATAAAGAACCCAAACCCGGACAATCTTTCTTCCCCCTAACAGTTGATTACCAGGAAAAATTTGCTTCTGCTGGTCGTATCCCAGGTTCCTTCTTCAAACGCGAAGGAAAATTATCCGACTACGAAGTTTTAATATCACGTTTGATCGACCGCGCACTGCGCCCTTTATTCCCTGATGATTATTTCTGCGAAGTACAGGTATTAGTTACCCTGATCTCTTCTGACACTGAAGTAATGCCTGATGCGCTGGCTTGCCTGGCTGCATCTGCTGCACTCGCAGTATCCGATGTACCTATCCAGGAAATTATTTCTGAAGTACGCGTTGCCCGCATTGACGGTCAATTAGTTATAAATCCAAACCGCTCCCAGCTGGAAAAAGCTGATATGGACTTCATCATCGGTGCTACTGCAAAGAACATCATGATGGTGGAAGGTGAAAGCAAGGAGTGCAGTGAGGAAGATATTATTAAAGCAATCGAATTCGCCCATGAAGCGATCCGTACCCAGGTAAAAGCGCAGGAACAACTGCGTGATCTGGCTGGTGTAACCGGTAAACGCGAATATGACAAGCCTTATGAAAATGAGGAACTGAAAGCGAAAATCATTGCGTTTGCAAAAGATAAGATCCTGGCAGTATCCAGGTCTGGCTCTGGCAAACACGAACGTAGCGATGCATTCCATGCAATCGAAGACGAAGTGAAAGAATCTCTCGGCGAACTCTCCGAAGAAGATGCACCACTGGTGGGCAGATATTTCCATGACCTCGAAAAGGAAGTGGTACGTAACATGATCCTGGACGAAAGCGTTCGCCTGGATGGCCGTAGCCTTGACCAGGTTCGCCCGCTGAATATGGAAATTGATATCCTGCCTTCTCCGCACGGTTCTGCCCTGTTTACCCGTGGTGAAACACAGTCTCTGACTACTGTTACCCTCGGTACTCCGGATGACGAGCTGCTGATCGAAAGCGCTGCTACCTCCAAGTATGCTAAATTTATCCTCCATTATAACTTCCCTCCGTTCTCTACAGGTGAAGTAAAGCCAATGCGTGGCCCTGGCCGTCGTGAAGTAGGTCATGGTAACCTGGCTATGCGTTCTCTGAAGCAGATGATGCCGGGTAGTGAGTATGCTTACACTGTACGTGTGGTATCTGATATCCTGGAATCAAACGGTTCTTCTTCTATGGCAACTGTTTGTGCTGGTTCCCTGGCACTGATGGATGCGGGTGTACCTTTGCCTAAACACGTATCCGGTGTGGCAATGGGTCTGATCTCCCGTGCTGCCGATGGCAAATGGGCCGTATTGACAGACATCCTCGGAGATGAAGATCACCTGGGTGATATGGACTTCAAAGTTACTGGTACCCGCGATGGTATCTGTGGTATCCAGATGGATATCAAGGTAGACGGTCTGAGCATGGACGTAATGCGTAAAGCATTGGAACAGGCCCGTAAGGGTCGTCTGCATATCATCGATGCCATGTACGGTTGTATCGAAGCAGCCCGTCCTGAACCAAAACCACATGCTCCACGCATGGAGAAACTGATCATCGACCGCGAATTCATTGGTGCTGTGATAGGACCAGGTGGTAAGGTGATTCAGGAGATCCAGCGCGAAACCGGTACTACCATCAACATCGAAGAAGTTGGTGAAACCGGCGAAGTAAGCATCTTCTCTGCACAGAAAGAAGGTCTGGACAAAGCACTCGCATGGATCAAGGGTATCGTTGCGGTACCAGAGATCGGTGAAGTGTATGAGTCTACTGTAAAATCAGTAATGCCTTACGGTGCTTTCGTAGAATTCCTGCCTGGTAAGCAAGGCTTGCTGCATATTTCTGAAGTTTCCTGGAAACGCCTGGAAAATATGGATGGCGTGCTGACCGAAGGTGAGAAAGTGAAAGTGAAACTGGTAGGTACTGATCCTAAGACCGGCAAATTCAAACTGAGCCGTCGTATACTGATGCCAAAACCAGAAGGTTATGTAGAAAGACCTGAAGGTGAGCGTCCGGAGCGTGGCGACAGAGGTGACCGTGGTGATCGTCGTGATGGCGGTGATCGTGGTGGCAGAGGTGGCGACCGTGGTGGTTTCCGCAATGATCGCGGTGGCGATCGTGGTGGCAACAGAGGCGGTGACCGTGGTGGTTTCCGTGGCGATCGTGATGGCGGTGACCGTAGTCAACGTCCTCAGCAGGAGCCCCCACACTCTATCCAGCCGGATGAGCCAATGTTTGACGAATAGTTTTATATTCTTCTATAAAAAAAAAGGTACCAGGAAACTGGTACCTTTTTTTTATGCTTATCCCTCTCCATTGACCGCTCCTAACATTTATATATCATTATCAGATATTCTATTATAATTTCATTTTATTATGAAGATTCCACAAACATTGAAAAACGCCCGCTATTTCTTAAACGGAAACACTTTTAATGTGCTTTGCCTGTTCTTTTTCCTCCTGCCCGGGATGACTCAGGCACATCCTGTACCACCAAAAAAAGAATTCTATAGTTTGCTGGTATATCATCTGAAAGATAAAGGGCAGGAGGCCAGACTGGACGCATATTGCCGGCAGGCACTGATCCCTGCCCTGCATAAGCAGGGATTGGGTAAAATAGGTGTATTTAAGCCTGTATCAAACGATACTATCCTCTATGTGCTGATACCTTCACCGAACCTGGAAAAGCTCCTGAAATGGCCTGAAAATGCGCTGAAGGACGCTGCATACCTGCAAAATGGGAAGGACTATTTAGAAGCCACCTGGGATCAACCGGTATATAGTAGAATGGAAACGATCGTGCTAGAAGCTTTCCCCGAAATGCCGCAAATGTCTGCACCCAATCTGAAAGGAGCAGACACTGCCAGAATCTATGAACTACGCAGCTATGAGGGGCCTACAGAGCGTTTATACCAGAACAAAGTTGAAATGTTCAATAAGGGCAACGAAGTAGGCATATTTAAGCGCCTGGGCTTTAACGCGGTATTTTATGCCAGTGTGCTGAGTGGCAGCAGAATGCCGAACCTCATGTATATGACCAGTTTTGAAAGCAGGTCAGAAAGAGAGGCGCACTGGAAAGCATTCGGTGCAGATGCCGATTGGAAGAAATTAATAGGGGATCCTTATTATGCACACAATGTATCTCACCAGGATATTATTTTGTGTCATGCCAAACCCTACTCAGAATACTAAAAATGGCGCCCGGTAAGGCGCCATTTCAGCAAGCATGAATATTTATCAGGTACGGGTTAGTTAGCTCTTGGTCAGTTGCTCCAGGTAGAAATTACTTTCCCTGAAGATGATCTTTCCGTTAGGGAGCTTATAGATCTTATACTCTCCTCCGCCAATCCATTCGTAGAAGATATTGTACTGTGGTACACGTATTTTCGTAGCTTTCTCCACTATAGCCAGTCTGCCATCCACCAGCAACTGTGACATCATATCCTCTATATAAGGTAACATGATGCCTTCACCCTGTGTCCAGAACAGCGTGAATTTATCAGTATTGAAATTGTACTCAGTATGGGTTGAATCGTTCAGCCATGCTTTGGCTGCCTTGAAGTGATTCTCTACTTCCTGGTTGGTCAGGTGCGCGAACTGGATGTTACGGAAGCTTTTTGGGTCATAACAATTTTTTTCCAGCAGGGTATCCAGTGTCTTAAAATAGTTCACCAGGTCCACTTTGTTGATCACTATCGTGGTGGTATTGTTCGTATAGGTGATTGAATCCACCATGGTATCATCATGGTACAACTTCACAACGTCCTGTGCCTGGGTCATGAGGGAAAGAAAGAGAGCGGCGATAGCAAGTAAACAGGTCTTCATAGGATACAAATTTTATATTAACTATATTGCAAATATAAAATTAACGTATTATGTGTTATATAGCTGTAAACAGGGATATTTTACCATTAACATTACAATAACATGAAAATGAGGCGTTAACGTGTTACCATCATTCACCGGATTTACTGATTTTATTACATTTGCTATTATGACACATACAGCTATTACCATGACCTGTGCCAATGAAATAAAAGATATTCTTATAGCTGAGTTATCTGAAAAAGGATTTGACGGGTTTGAAGAACAGGGAGCTACACTGGTAGCATATATCCCGGAAGAGAATTTTAATGAGGGAGAAGTAAAAGCCCTCACGGAGACATATGGCGTGACCTATACAAGCGAAACGATAAAGCAGGAAAACTGGAACGCAGTATGGGAAAGTAATTTTCAACCCGTACTGGTCGACGATTTCTGTGGCATCAGGGCTTCTTTCCATGCGCCTTTTGATCCCGCTCCACTCCACGAAATCGTGATCACGCCTAAGATGTCTTTTGGCACCGGCCACCATGCTACCACGGCTTCAATGATAAAGCTGATGCAGGGCATTGAGTTCCGTGGCAAAAAGGTATTTGACTTTGGTACGGGCACCGGTATCCTGGCGATCCTTGCTGCCAGGATGGGGGCTTCCATCATTGATGCCATTGATATAGACACTTGGTCTGTAGAAAACACCAAAGAGAACATTGAGAATAACAACGCCCTCCCGGTAAAAGTATGGCAGGCAGATACCCTCAAGAATATTAGAAATACTTACCATATAGTATTAGCTAATATCAATCGCAATATTTTGCTGGAATTCATGGCCGATATGCGCCGTTTGCTGGAAAGAGACGGCATTTTGTTACTGAGCGGCATTCTCCGGGAGGATGAATCAGTTATATTGGAGGCCGCCAGAAAAAATGGATTAGTATTGGAAACCGTACTAGATAAGGATAATTGGCTGGCAATGAAATTATTAGCCAGAAAATAGGTAATATGTTATAACATCATTATATAATGAGACCCGATAATCCAATGTTCGTGTTAATGTAAATTTTAATATTTTCTTAACTTTAAGGGACTTTAACGGCGAAAAATACTATCTTAGCAAAACCTAACTTATTGTATGACAGAATTATTGTTGCTTTTTTGTGCTTATCTGATCGGGTCCATACCTACCGCGGTATGGGTGAGTAAAGGCGTTTTTGGTATGGACATCCGGGAATATGGCAGCGGCAATGCCGGTGCTACAAATACGTTCCGTGTGCTGGGCCCAAAAGCCGGATCATTTGTGATGCTGGTGGATATGGTTAAAGGAGTAATGGCAGTACGTCTGGCTTACCTGGTAGGTTATTATCAGAACCCTGATCACCTGACACAGCTGGTAAACTTACAGATTGGTCTGGGGCTGGCAGCTGTAGTAGGGCATATTTTCCCTATCTGGGCAGGTTTCCGTGGTGGTAAAGGTATTGCTACCCTGTTTGGATTAGTGCTGGCCATCCAGCCATTAGTAGCTATCTGCTGCGTGGGCGTGTTCCTGCTGATCCTGTTCCTGACCCGGTACGTATCATTGAGCTCTATCATAGCAAGTATAGCGTTCCCGATCCTGATCCTGTTCATTTTCAATGAACCTGAGAAGTTCTATCGCATATTTGCAATCGCTGTCGCACTGATGGTGGTATTGACCCATCAGAAAAATATCTTCCGTTTACTGAATGGCAACGAAAGCAAAGTGCCTTTGTTCAGGCACAGAGACAGGAAATAATCCTGTTCTTTCTGGCATATCTCTTGCACTGAATTACAAATTATTTATCTTTTAATAATATTTGATCATGGTTATTACGACCTTCGTAATAGTCATGATCAAATCCTGTTTTAATACTGTAGCGTTTAAGGGACGCCCCCTTTAAAATTCAAATTTGTAACAGATGCAAAAAAAATTCCTATTTATTGGAGCAAGTGTAGCAATGATGGTGAGCTGTGCGAAAGTACCTATTACTGGTCGCAGACAGTTGAACCTCATTCCGGAGAGTACCATGCAGTCCATGGCATTGACGGAGTATCAGTCGTTTCTTTCATCAAACAAAACAGTTACTACCGCCGGCAATAAAGATGCTGAGATGGTGAAAAGGGTGGGAGCACGTATCAGCGCCGCAGTAACCCAGTACATGACCCAGAATAACATGGGGAATGAAGTAGCAAATTATAAATGGGAATTCAACCTGGTAGATAATAAAGAGGTGAATGCATGGTGTATGCCAGGTGGAAAGGTTGTGGTATATACGGGCCTGCTGCCGGTAACGCAGAACGAGACTTCACTGGCGTGTGTGATGGGGCATGAAATTGCGCATGCGATTGCAAGGCATGGTAATGAACGTATGAGCCAGCAGCTGGTTTCCCAGGGTATTGAAGTCGCTGGTTCTGTAGCGTTGAATAAGAATCCGCAGGCACAGAATATCTTCTTACAGTCTTTTGGTGTAGGAGGAAATTTAGGTTTGCTGGCGTTTTCAAGACAGAATGAGCTGGAAGCAGACCATTTAGGAGTGATCTTTATGGCAATGGCGGGATATAATCCACAGGAAGCAATTCCATTCTGGCAGAGAATGGCGAGTGCAAGTGCCAGTAGTAGTAAGCCAATGGAGTTGATGAGTACACACCCGAGTGATGAGAGGAGGATTGCGCAGTTGCAAAGCCTGATGCCGGAGGCGATGAAGTATTATAAACCTGTAAAATAAAATAAAGTAAAAACGCTTTTGCCTTTGGCAAAAGCGTTTTTACTTTATGCAGTTATTTCCATCACTTTCTTATTCTTCTGCACCTTCATCTTCTCTGGCACATGTGCCAGTATTTCCTTCTTAAACGCGGCAATCAACGCCTGTTTTACAAAGAAACGATGTGTTACTAAGCTGATCTCACGAACCGGTTCCGGAGACTTAAAAAACCGCACCATATTCATCTGCCTTGCAGATAAATCCTGCAATGACAACTCTGGCAGAATCGTATACCCCGCATTCAGATCCACCATCCTTTTCAATGTCTCCACGCTGCCGGTGTTATATTCGAGATTTTTGTATTCCCCCATCGTAAACTTGTCCCTGCAAATATTCAACACCTGGTTCCGCATACAATGCCCCTCATTCAGCAACCACACCTCCCGTACATCAATATCCTCCGGTTTGATAAACTTTTTCTCAAACAGCGGATTCGTTTTCGCAGCATATACCACGAAAGATTCATAAAACAACGGCTGCTCTTCCAGGTTCGGGTTTTCCAGCGGCGTAGCCAGCAACCCACAATCCAGTTGCTCCAGCTTTAACTGCTGCACAATCTGTTCTGTCGGATACTCCCAAATCTCCAGTTTTACCTTTGGATATTTCTTCATAAAACCCGTGAGAATACGCGGCAGCAGGTAAGGCGCCAATGTAGGAATAATGCCTACACGAAGACTGCCCTGTACTTCTTTTTTATGCCCGGATACAATCTCTTTAATCCGGCTGTTTTCTTTCAGTATAACACGCGATTGCTCTACTATTTCCACTCCTATCTCGGTAGGTACTACCGGTAGTTTACTCCTGTCAAATATTTTCACTCCCAACTCGTCTTCCAGCTTCTGAATCTGCATACTCAGCGTAGGCTGCGTAACAAAGCATTTCTCTGCGGCTACGACAAAAC
>NZ_JBCNKH010000093.1:0-24294 GCF_039596135.1 Chitinophaga sp. | reverse complement strand
ACGTCAATACTCCTTATACAGTCACAGCTATCTTTAGCGAAGCTGTAACCGGCCTGACACTTGCTGACTTCACTATTAATAATGGTACTGCCAGCAACCTGCAGACAAGTGATAATGTAACTTATACCTTCACAATCACACCAACTGTAGATGGTAACGTAACGGTTAGTCTGCCTACTGACGTGGCTGTGAATAAAGGTGACAATGGTAATACAGCATCCAATACATTAACCGTATTTTCAGATATAACTCCTCCGGTTATCACCAACGGCCAAACCTTCAATATAAATGAATATAGCGCCGCAGGCACTACTGTAGGCACAATCAACGCTATTGAAACTACCGGCACCCTGCAAAACTGGACCATCACCAGTGATCCTTCCGGTGCCTTTGCAATCAATGCTGCTACCGGCGTTCTCTCTGTAAAAGATGAAACTGCCCTGAATGCCAGCATCAATACAACAGTGCCATTGACTATTACCGTCAGTGATGGTATAAATGTGAGCAGTGCTGCAACAGTGGCTATAACTGTCATTTACGTGCCATTGCCACCTACGGACATCAACCTGGATAATCAGATCATTGTAGAGAACACCCCTGCACAGACACTGGTAGGTCATCTCTCTGCTGTGACAGCAGAACCAAACCCGGTATATACTTATACACTGGTAGCCGGTACAGGTAGCACAGACAATGCATCTTTCACAATTTCAGGAAATCAACTCCTGACCAATGCAGTATTAGATTATGATGTGAAGAACCTTTATACAGTCAGAATACGTGCTACTTTGGCGAATGGCTTGTATACCGAGAAAGCCTTTACCATCCAGCTAGGTCAGGTAAACCAGGCACCAACACTGGATCCTGTTGCTAACCAGGAAGTGTGTGATGTAACTACTGCACAAACAGTACAGACAACCGGTGCTTCTGCTGTAGAAACAGGCCAAACCCTGAGCTACACAGTAAGAGCAGACCAGGCGTTCTTTACCTCGCTGGAAGTAAATAACAATGGCCTGATTACTTATCACCTGCAACCAAACGTAAGTGGTACAGTTCACATAACTGTAACAGTAAAGGATAATGGTGGCACTGCATATGGTGGTGTAGATACCCTGGCTCAGACATTTGCAATCAAGGTAAATGCATTGCCGACAGTCATCATCACAGCCGATCAGGATACAGTGATCTCTAAAGGTACAGCCATGAACCTGTCTGCAACAGGTGGTGTGAACTATGAGTGGTCAAATGCGGGCGGCATTATAGACGGTCAGCAAACGGCTACTCTCCAGATCAAACCTGTTGAGAATACCGTGTACACTGTAACAGTAACTGACAATAATGGTTGTATCAATACCGGGGCAATGACTATCACAGTGGTGAATGAATTTAAAGTAGATGCGACCAACCTGCTCACGCCAAATGGTGACGGTAAAAATGATAAGTGGGTGATCGGTGATCTGAGCCGTTATCCAAACAATGATCTGACTATCTATGATCGTACCGGTCGTGTTGTCTATCATCAGAAGAATTACAGCAATGAGTGGGATGGTACGTACAATGGTAGTCCGCTGGCAGAAGGTACCTATTACTATATCCTGAAAGCAGATGGTTATAATACCCCTGCCAAAGGCTTTATTACAATCATCAGGGACCAGCATTGATCCCAATTACAATTAGGTTATGAGCTTACAAAAATCTATATGCTTATTCTTACTTGGCGGTCTTTGCATGGCCCATGAAAGTAAGGCCCAGTCGTTAGGGAATTCTCAGGCATTGCTGGAGCCCTCCGGTACACAATATTTCCAGAACCAGTACCTGGCCAATCCGGCCATGGCTGGCCTGGAAAACGGCTTGCGTCTCAATGCGGCTTACCGTCGTCAGTTAGGCGGTATCTCCGGTGCTCCGGTTACCGCATTTGCTTCGGCCGATTACAAGGTCAATAGCAGGGTTGGCGTCGGTGCTCAAGTGATGAGTGACAAAGCAGGGTTGATAGATCGTACCCGCGTTGCGATAACGTATGCTTATCGCATACCGTTAGGGTTGGAAGAGCAACAGTTTCATTTTGGTTTATCTGCTGTATGGAATGTACAGCGGTTGGATGTAAAGGCAGTGAATGGGGATTCAAATGATCCGTCTATTGGTACATTTAATCGCAGGGATGATTATTTTGAAGCAGAATTTGGGATGGGGTATACGGATAAACACCTGAATGTGCAGGCAGCATTGCCAAACGTACGCAACCTGTTTACAGGGAATAATTTGGGTGTAGATGGTGGTAGCCTCTTCTTTACGGCGGTGTCTTATAAATTCCTGCCAGAGAGTAATGAGGTGACTTCTATAGAACCTAAGCTGGTATATAGAGGTGTGAAGGGGTATGATAATATCCTGGATGCAGGGTTGAATGTGGGGTTCCTGGATAATGTAGCGAATGTGATGGCGATGTACCATTCTACTAAAAGTGTGACAGTAGGGATGGGAGTGAAGGCGTGGCAGATGGTGTCGGTACAGGCTATGTATACGACGCAGACGGGAGGGATTAAGACGTATGTGGATGGGGCGTTTGAAATAGGGGCGACGATACAGCTTTTTAAGTAAATTTGAAACCGGTTCTGTAAGGGACCGGTTTTTTTTATCATTTTATGACAGTGTGATATGACAATGAATTTTAGCTAGCCCCTTCTGGATGATCATTGAAAATAACTATACATTTGCAATACTCTTTACGAAACTCTGAGCTAACCTTCCAATAGGTACGGGGGAAAAACTTAATTACCATTATTCCAGTATTTTATAATGCCGAATATCTATAATAAATTATCAGATCCCGAAGATATCATAGATAATTTTCTCAGGCGAAAAATAGAATTAAAATTTGCGCCGGAGGATAAAGAATGAACTTAACATTCAAGTAAAATCTAAGCACCCGACTTAATACGCTCAAAATATGTAGCACTCGTCTGTTTATTCCCGGTATTCATCATTATTATTTGCCGTTTCATAGGAGTATTAATGTATGGAGAATTTATCAGGAACGCTAAAATATATCCCTGTTCTATTATCCAATGTTTTCCCTACCTTCGTACCATCACCCTAAAGCCTAACCCAGGTACCCTTAAATAATCATCCCGACATTATTAATAACCTATAAATAACCCACTATGAAACAATTCTATCTCCTCTTTACATTTCTAGTGTTTAGTATCAACACTATGAATGCCAATACTAAACCCAACGTGGAAAACGACCAGTTATCAAAACTACAAAAACATGTTGAGCGTATTCAATATGCCGTTAAAAAGCAAACAGACCACTACCAAAGTCCCAATCACAAAAACGGTGTAACTGCCTCCTACAAGGGAGATGAAATGACAATTACTCCCCAGGACTTACAGGAACAATGGTCATTCAGTCTCACTGTCAAAGGGATAATTGCCGATGGGCGATCTCTTTACAAACCAACAGGCAACTCCCTGATCACCACGAATGAAAACGACATCCAGTTCAACCACAACAATCAGTTTACGGTTGAATATGTAAACGATGCAGATGGTATTCGCCAGAATTTTATCATTCAGAATCCCCGCATAAAAACCCGTTGCCTGCAGGTACAGTTACGAGCTGAAAAAGGTTGGGAGGTATCAAAAGAAAGCGCTACAAGTCTTTTATTTAAACAAAGACAACAACTGCTTACCTACAAAGATCTCAAAGTATGGGACGCAAATGGCAAGATCCTGCCAGCACATTTCTCTGTACAGCATGAGCAGATCCAAATAGCGGTAGACGTCAAAAATGCTGTATACCCTATCACAGTTGATCCTCTTACCGCCAACGGCAATCCAACAAACGCAGACGCCATTATGAAGGTGAATATGGCCAATGCCCAACTGGGAACGGCAGCAGCAAATGCAGGAGATATAAATGGAGATGGATATGATGATGTGATCATTGGGGCTCCTTATTATTCTAATGGAGAATCAGACGAAGGTGCCGTATTCGTCTATTATGGTAGTAGCAATGGGATTAGTCCCAATAACCCTACCATACTTGAAAAGAACATTGCAGATGGTCACTTCGGCATCTATCTGGCAGGCGGAGGAGATGTAAATGGCGATGGCTACGATGATATTGTTGTCGGTTGCCCCTACGTTTCAGGTACTTTTGGATATGATGTAGGATCTATCTACGTTTACTATGGTAGTAGTAGTGGTGTGAATAGTACTCCCGATATATTACAATCTACCAGGAGTGGCGATTATTTCGGCATAGCCGTTGCAATCGTGAAAAATTATAATGGTGACAAATATGCTGATATAGTAGTAGGTGCCGATAAAGGAGATGGATATATTTCCGTGATCTATGGCAATAGATGGGGCGTACTTAATTCAGTGATCTCTGAAGCCACTCATCCTTATTATACAAATTTTGGGGTAAGAGTAGCTGATGCAGGAGACGTGAATGGTGATGGGTTAGGTGATTTTATGGTAGCTGCTATCGACACCGTGTACATTTTTCATGGCAATACAGATGGAGAAATTTATGATCCTGTTACTATCCTGACTGAACCAGTAAAAATGTATTACGATTGGTCTATAGCAGGAGCCGGCGATATCAACGGAGATGGGTTTGATGACGTAATGGTAGGAGATAAGTATTTGTTTGACTATGATAATAACATTAATTATGCAGGAAGGGTTTACATTTACTATGGAAAGACAGATGGTTCCGGTATTAATACCACCGCAGGCACCGTTCTGACTGGTACACAGGCCAACGGATATTTTGGATACAGGACAGCTACTGCAGGTGACCTGAATGGAGATGGTTATAGTGACATAATGATTTCTGCCCCGGAAGCTGAAAGTAATAGTTCCACACAGGCAAGTGAAGGATATGTGTACGTGTACTTAGGGCAAAGTGGTGGTTTGAATACAACCCCATATTCTTTAATCCAAAGTAATAAGGCGGGTGCTAAACTAGGTATGTCCCTGGCAGGTGGTATGGTAGAAGATGCCTCAGGAAAGGGGAGTATATTGGTGGGCGCTCCATTTTATACTCAAAGCTATACTAGCCAGGGAATTGCTTTGTACTATCTTGGTGATGCTGCTATAGGAACACGTAAATCTGAAACAATTGTAACAGAAGAAAATGCGGTAGAAAAAAACTCTTCAGCCACAATAAAAGCCTTCCCTAACCCGGCAGTAAATAATTTGTCTATTCAATATGAGGGGTTGAATGCTGCTATCAATACATACATCCAGGTAATAGATGTAAAAGGGAATTTGATCAAAACTGTTGAGTTGGGTGGTGTGGAAAAAGGAAATCAAATGATCGATGTAACCGGCCTTACTCCCGGGATGTATATTGTAACAGTCAAAAATGGGGAAAAGATATTTAAAGAGAAAATTATCAAACAATAGAATTGAGCATTGCGCTGTAAATTTTCTATCAAAAGAGGCTATGAGAAATCGTAGCCTCTTTTGATATTATATTTAATGCCCATACTACAAGAAAAGTTACTTACAACTAAAAAAGATAAAAAATCGACATTAAATTCCATACCTTAGATTCATCAGCAAATTCCTGGGACCTATATCATGTTTTTCTAAATTAATTATCTGGGTAGTGGAAAGTGTCATAAAATCTTTTGATTGGGATCTGATCATGCGCCTGCGTGAGGGGGATGAATCTGCATTTCGGGTAGTATTTGACCAATACAGCCAAAGGATTTACGGCCTGGCCTACCAGTTTTTTAAAAATAAGGAACAAAGCAAGGAGGTGGTGCAGGAAACCCTCTTACGCCTGTGGGAACACCGGTTACAATTAAATAATGAATACCCGCTGGCTCCCTGGTTATTTACAATAGCGAGAAGGGTAACCCTGAATATGTTACGGCAAACAGCCACCTCGGAGGCCGCCCGTAAGAAACTATGGCTTACCATGCACCCGGAACATAATGAGACCGAAGAAGCCATTCTCAGCGCCGATCTCGAACGTCTTACTACATTGATTTTGAATAAGTTGCCATTGCAGCAGCAAATGGTTTTCCGGCTAAGCAGATTTGAAGGGCTTACCTATGAGGAAATTGCCGCCCGTATGCAAATCTCCGTTCATACTGTAAAATATCATCTCACAGGCGCATTAAAAACCCTGCGAACCTGTTTTGACAAGACCGAAGTGCTCCTTCCTTTACTCCTACTTTCCATGGTTTATTAAATTTTTTCAAAACTGACTACCCGAAGGGGTAGGCTCGCGTGTATTGCACTATATCACCTTTTTAAGGGCATATTAAAATGTAATTCACGTGAATGAAGAACGCATACATCAATTGCTTGGCTACCTGGTCAGCAATAACATCAGCGCTGAAGATTATGAAGAACTTATGCGGTACCTCGGAGAGGCAACAGAGAATCCTGCTCTCCAGGCAGCAATAGACCGCATCTGGGCAGAATTGACCCCCACACAGCAATTAAAACCTGATGAATCAGATGCTTTATACCAACAGATTACAGACAATACACGTTTTGTCCGGCAACCTACACCTATCAGGCGCCGCTGGTTAAGCTATGCAGCGGCAATCTTATTGCTGCTGATAACCGGGGCAGGCGCCTACCTATGGTTTACCCCATCCCGGATAGTTTCCCTTGCTTACAGGGAGGTGTCAGTTCCTCCGGGACAACCCCTGCAACTGAAGCTGGCAGACAGTTCTATCGTATGGCTGAAAGGCGGTAGTACGCTTCGTTATCCAGTCAGTTTTACAGGCAACACACGGGAGTTGTTCCTCACTGGTGAGGGATACTTTGATGTAACACACCGCGACAACCAGCCCTTCCTGGTGCATACCGGCAGTGTTACGACCAGGGTGCTGGGTACCGCATTTAATATACAGGCAAACGAGCAGCAACTGATTGTAGCAGTGGTAAACGGTAAAGTAAGCGTAGCCGAAGGCAAAACCGCACTAGGCGTGATTGTGGCTAATCAGCTCCTGGAATATCATCCACAAAACAAGCAGGTGGCCCTGAGAGACACCATAGCAGGCAATCTGGTAGCCTGGACGAAAGGCGAGTTAATACTGGACAATGTGACCATGGAAGAAGCTGCAGCAACCATAGGCAAATGGTACAATGTAGCCATCGAATTCTCCGATCCGGCGCTGAAAAAATCCCGTTTTTCATTTTCCTTCCTGCATGGAGAAAATATAGAGGAAGTTATGAATATGATCAGCCAACTGAATGGCTTTAGCTATCACATAAAAAGGGATACCATTACTGTCAGCACTAAAAAACCGCTGCGGAGGCAACCACAGCGGTAATAAAGAATAATCACAGGTACAGGCAAGTACCTGCAATCAAGTAGATTCTAAATCAGCGTTCAAACCGATTAAAACCAAACAAATCTATGAATTTTTTTGTAAGTCAGGGCTCCACGTTCCCTCCTTATGAACGTTCTGTCCCGCTCAAAACCATCATTTGGATTATGAGATGCTCCACGTTAGTATTAGCAATATTATTGATCTGCTGTAATATGCTGATAGCAGCAAAAACACGCGGTCAGGACATCCGCGAAACCACCATTTCACTAGGCCTTTCAGGAAAGAGGCTGGAAACAGCATTAAAGGAAATCGAACAGAAAACCAATTTCCGTTTCGGCTACAGAAAAGCTGAAATAAGCAGGTTTACAAATATTCAGTTGCCGGCAGCTACCCGCACGGTAGCCTCCACGCTGGATCTGCTGCTTTCCGGTACCGGCCTCACGTATCAACAAAAAGATCATTACATCTTCATTATCCCGGCACCTGTACCAGAGAAAATACCACTGGTGCAACAACAACAGCTGGTAGTCACAGGTACAGTTACCTCTGCAAAGGGTGTAAAACTACCCGGTGTCAGTATCCGGTTAAAGGGAACCCTAAATGGTACCAATACAGACCAGGATGGGAAATTCTCTATCTCTGTGGCTGACGATCAGAGTATACTGGTGTTCTCTTTTATCGGTTACCTCACCAAAGAAGTGCCCCTGGCCGGACGTACGTCAATAGATGTACAACTGGAAGAAAATACTACCGCCCTTGGTGAAATAATAGTGGTTGGTTATGGAACACAACTGAAAGCCACCAGCATAGTCGCAGTATCCGCTTTAAAAGGAAAAGATTTTGCACAGAAACCAGTAGTGAATCTGACCAATAATCTCGTAGGTCGTATGCCGGGTCTTATTGCAGATCAGGGTAGTGGTGAACCGGGTCTGGATGGTTCCAGAATACGGATCAGGGGTACTTCCACCATTGGTAATGCCAATCCGCTGCTGGTAGTAGATGGCATTTACAGGGACTTTTCAAGGTTGGATCCGTCTACCATTGAAAGTGTTACTATATTAAAAGATGCTGCTGCTGTTGCACCGTATGGCCTTGCAGGCGCTAATGGAGTGATCCTGGTCACTACAAAAAAAGGAAAAACCGGCGCTCCTGTACTTTCCTATAATGGCTATGCAGGATTTCAGAATCCTACCCGGATGCCCCGTATGGTAAACTCATACCAGTATGCATTGCTCACCAATGAAGCTAACAGAAACGATAACTTCAACCTTTCATTTACCGATGCACAAATAGCCGGGTATAAGAAAACAGTAGACGGCGCGGCTGATGCTGACCGCGACAGATACCCAAATAGCCGGGGCTTGCGGGATGTGATCCAGCGAAATGCCATACTGACTAACCATAACCTGCAGCTATCCGGGGGCACCGAAAAGATGAAGTATTTTGCTGCATTAGGATATACCAGTCAGGAAGGACAATTCTCTACTACCAGCCTTAAGAAATATAATGCACTGGCCAATCTCGACATTGAGGCAACTAAAAACACCCGGGTATCCCTTTCTATCAGTGGCTGGGTGGAAGATCAGAATTACTCCGGGTATTCAGATGCTGGCAGCGGCGATCCCAATAACCGCTATGCCTCTGCAGGTGGCGGCATCATGTACCAGGCGTTCCGAACACCGCCTACATCTGCCATCTACTACTCTAATGGTTTATGGGGAAGCTACATTACCAATTCACTGGTTGGCACCATTGCACACAGCGGGTATTCCCGTAACGAGAATACACAGATTATGACCACGTTCAGCATTGAACAGCAACTGCCATTCCTAAAGGGCCTGAGCATAAAAGGTGTGGCCAGTTATGATCCCTATAATACTTATTCCAAAACATGGAAAACACCTATTCTGACTTACAGCGCTGATTTTACAACAACGCCTTATACTTTTAATCCTACTTATATCGGGCCCTCCAAACCAACACTGGACCTGAGCACCAGTCAGAATAAAGCATTCACCTACCAGGGGTATCTTAACTACCACAATACCTTTGGCAAACACAATGTTACTTTCCTTGGTGTACTGGAATCACGGTCTCAGAAGTACTGGGATCTTTCCGGCAGCAGGATCAATTATCCTATTGATATTGATGAACTGGATCGCGGTGGTACAGCGCAGGGTGAACTCTCCAATGGCGGATCATCATCGCAGCAAAGGCAGATAGGATATGTATACCGCCTGAGTTATAATTATGATGGTAAATACCTGGCAGAAGTATCCGGCAGATATGATGGGCATTATTACTTCGCACCTGGTCATAAATATGGGTTCTTTCCTGCCTTTTCACTTGGTTGGAATATAGCACGTGAAAACTTTATGAAAGACAATGTGGCCTGGGTAGATGCACTGAAAATAAGGGCGTCCTATGGAGAATCCGGTAACCTGGCCGGAGGTCCTTTCCAATATCTCACAGGCTATTCCATCTATAACAACGCTGCTGTGCTTGATGGCAGGCTAACAGCAGGTATCAGCGAGGTATTGCAGGCTAATACTTCCATTACCTGGGAAAGAGCAAAAAAAACCGATGTGGGTTTCGATGCTGCATTGTGGAAGGGTAAGGTCAATATAACTGCCGACTACTTCTATGAAAAACGATCCAACATGCTGGTGCCACCTACTGTGACTGTACCGGCAGAATATGGCGTGGGACTTACGGAGCAGAATGCAGCCATTATGAGTAACCACGGGTTTGAGCTGGGCATTGGTACCACGCATACTTTTTCCAACGGCTTACGGCTTGACCTGAATGGGAACTTCACCTATGCACAAAATAAACTGCTACAGGTATTCGAAACTGATGCCACCTACAATAATCCTAACCGCCGGCAGACAGGACGTGCAAACGGTACACAATTCGGATTGAAAGCGCTTGGCTATTTCACTCCTGCCGATTTTAACACAGATGGCTCTCTGAAAGCTGGCGTTGCTTCTATTCCGGATGCCCCGGTACGCCCCGGCGACCTGAAATATGCGGACCTGAGCGGTCCTTCAGGTAAGCCAGATGGCATTATCGATGATAATGACCAGACTGTAATTGGCAGACCAAACGGTACGCCACAGATGATCTTTGGCCTATCACCAGCCTTATCCTGGAAAGGGTTTGATCTCAACCTCCTGTTACAGGCAGCTACCCAGATCAGCCTTCCTGTAGGTGGTAACCTGGTATTTCCCTTTGATCAGCAAGGTTCTGCCAGTGAACTATACTACAAAGATCACTGGACCCCAGCCAACACCAACGCATTATATCCACGTGTCAGCACGCAACCTAAAGATTATAACACAAGATTTTCTTCCTGGTGGGTAAGAGATGCCTCTTATATCAAACTCAGAAGCGCTGAACTGGGCTATTCCCTGCCTTCAAAACTGACCGGCCGGATAGGTATACAACAGCTGCGTGTATACGTTGCCGGACAAAACCTGTGGACATGGGCACCACATATGAAAGAGAAGATCGATCCTGAAGCACGCTCTTCAAACGGACAGTATTACTTTCAGCAACAAACTACTTCTGCAGGTCTGAATGTTACCTTCTAAACAACTAATTGAAAGAAAAATGATCACTATAAAACAAAGCTGCCTTATTGCCCTCGTGGGTATAGCGCTAACAGCCTGTAATAAAAACTCCCTGGAAATATCACCAAGAGATCGCGTAGGCGACGATATTGTATGGGCATCTGCGGCCAATGCAGACCTGTTTCTGAATGATGTTTACAATTCGCTTCCGGACATGAATAATGAAACGGAACACCTGGACCAGTATACAGACAACTCTGATGTAGGCGTTACCTGGATGCAGGGCTATGCCAATATACGTGTGGCCAATGTGACTCCTTCCAACCTGCCCCGCGGCCCCTGGGATATGTGGTATTGGGGAAAAACAGACAACAACGACAGCAGGACCGGCAACTACGAAAAGATCAGAAAATGTAACCTGTTTATTGAAAAAGTAACGGCATCCAGTCTGCCTGATGATTATAAAACAAAAAGGATTGCTGAAGCACGATTTCTCCGCGCCATGTTCTATCACTGGTTGTGGATGGCCTATGGTGGTGTACCTGTTATTACAAGAACACTGGACAATATCACGCAGGGCGACAGCATTTATGTACCACGAAGTACAGAGGAAGCAACCTTCCAGTTTATTACCAACGAACTGGCGGAAATAGCAAATGTCTTACCACCCAGTCAGTCAGAACCCGGCAGACCTACGAAAGGTGCCGCACTTACACTGAAAGGATGGTGTGAATTGTATGAAGCCAGTCCCCTGCGCAACTCAGGCAACCCAGCCAATCCCGGGGGCGACCTGGAGAGATGGAAAAAAGCATCTGCCACCAACAAGGCCGTGATAGACCTGGGGATGTATGATCTATATCCTGACTTTCGGACTTTATTTCTGAAAACAGCCAACAACAGCATTGAATCGATTTTTGCCAGACAGTACATGCCGGGTAAAGGCGGACAACTGGAGGGTAAAGAAGGCCCTACTATTGTGAACGGAACCGAAGTAGCATGGGGTAACTTCCAGCCCACACAGGAACTGGTAGATGAATTTTCCATGGCCAATGGAAAAGCCATCGGAGAATCCGGCTCCGGTTATGATCCACAGCATCCGTATGTGAACAGGGAAAAACGTTTCTACCAGACGATCCTGTTTAACGGATCTCCATGGCAGGGCGATACCATCCGGACAGTAGTAGGTCTGGGCCGAAGTACCGAAAATGAAATAGATCTGGGTTACAGCAGCGATGTTACCCATACAGGTTATTATGCCTGCAAAAGGCTGGATGAAAGCATTCTGGGAAGCGATAACAGGGCTAACAGCACTTCCTATCAGAATTATATGTTCTTCCGCTACGCAGAAGTACTGCTTAGTTTTGCAGAAGCTGAAAATGAAGTGAATGGTCCTACGGCTGAAGTACTTGCGGCTGTGAATAAAGTACGGACCCGTAATAACAACCTGCCGACTGTAGAGGCTACCTATGGCGCAGTGGATAAAGACAAAATGCGGGAGATCATTCGTCGCGAGCGCCGTGTAGAACTGGCATTTGAAGACAAACGCTGGTGGGATGTATTGCGTTGGAAGATTGCTGATAAAATGGCCGATGGCACTCCCGGCGTATTAAACCGGCCGGAGGTTGGTATGGTAATAACATCCGATAATGGATCGCTCGTTTACACACGCACGAATGTAAGCAACCGTTTATTCCTTCCCAAAATGTACTACATGCCTATTCCGCAGAATGTATTGGATCGTAATTACAAGATCCGGGCACAAAACGGTGGTAAGGATGCATGGGTAAACGGACAGAATCCGGGGTATTAATCGTACGTAAAAACACAGTCATGAAATCAATATACATATTTCTTTTAGTGCTTGTCTGCACCGGCGCGTGCAAAAAAGATGATCATTCCGCAGAAACGGTTTACATGCCGGAAGCGGGAAAAGGCATTGTGAAAAAAGAATTTCCCATTGCAGATACTCCATTCATAGTATCCTATAGTGCCGTCATAACAGGAACAGATTATGCTACCGTATCGGGTATAAACGCTGCTAATGAGATTACCATACATTTCAAAGCAGACACTTCCCTCGTTGCGAAGTTCAATGAAGAAAACGGTACCAGTTACCCTTTACTGCCTGCCGGCAGCTATGAGCTGCAGGCGAGTGCTACCATCGCGAAAGGCGCTACCGGTACCGGCGCGCTGCCCCTCAAAATAATAGCAAAGGATAGAATAAATCCCTTCCAGGACTATATGATTCCCATCAGTATAGAGAGCATTACCGGGGCCGCAGGAAGTGGCTATCAGCAAACCACTTACTTCGTTGTAAATGGAACAGCCGATCTGGCAAGCATGGAACCTTATGATGAAAGTGGCTGGAGCATTGCCGGTTTCTCCACTGAAGAACCTGCAGAAGGCGGGGGCAATGGTCTTGCGAAGGCAGCTATTGACGGAGATCCTGATTCTTTCTGGAATTCAAAATGGTCTGGTGGTGAACCCGAACCTCCACATTATATTATCATTGATATGGGTGAACTGAAACCGGTACATGGTATCGGCATTATGGACCGTTATTTTGAAGGCGACTGGCAAACAGATGGTCATGGACAGCCTCAGGATGTTACAGTGTCTGTAAGTGCTGACAATGTTACATGGGATGATGTTGCCAGTATTAAGGATATTCCTCATGATGCCGGTCAGCCCTGGTACAGATACTTTGTGTCTACATTAAAAGAAGCGAGGTATGTGAAGGTAACCGTAACAAAAGTATACGCGACATCCAGTACCAATATTGCAGAAATACAAATATTCTAAATATAAAAACAGGAAATGGGTCTCAAAAAAATTGGTATTACAGCATGCCTGTTAGCAGCAGGCCATGCTGCTATCCATGCGCAAAGTAATGACTGGGAGAACGAGCAGGTATCAGGTATTAACAAAGAAGCAGCCCGTACAATCTGTATCCCTTATGTCAGTAAAGAACAGGCTTTAAAAGATGTACCATCAGCATCACCCTGGTATCTGTCATTGGACGGAACCTGGCAATTTCATTGGGTAAAACAACCTTCCGAAAGACCGCTTAATTTCTATAAGACGGATTTTGATGCCACACAATGGACAAACATCCCCGTCCCTTCCAATATGGAAATGCAGGGCTATGGTACACCTATTTATACGAACATAGAATATCCTTTTAAGGCGGATCCGCCCAGGGTAATGGGGGCAGTACCTGCAGACTGGACAACGGCGAAAGAACCCAATCCTGTAGGTTCTTACCGCCGGTATTTCGACATCCCCGCCAACTGGACAGGAAAAGAAGTGTTCATCCATTTTGATGGTGTTATCAGCGCCATGTATGTGTGGGTAAACGGGCAAAAGGTAGGTTATAGCGAGAGCAGTTTCAACCCGGCAGAGTTTGATATCACAAAATATATTAAACCCGGAAAGAACCTGGTAGCAGTAGAAGTATACAAATGGAGCGATGGCAGTTACCTGGAAGATCAGGATATGTTCCGCTTCAGCGGCATTCACAGAAGCGTGTACCTCTATGCAAAACCAAGGCTACATATACAGGATTATTTTCTGCAATCAGACCTTGCAGCTGATTTTAAATCAGGTGTCTTTTATGCAAAAACAGATATAAAGAATGATGGTAACGCAGCTGCAGCGACCGTCAGCGTTGACATATATGATCCTGCCGGAAAATTGTACACCAGCATCAATCAGCCTGTAGCAATGCTGAAAAGTTCATCAGCCAAAACGTATACATTGAAGTCCGATATCAGGCAGCCTGTATTATGGAATGCCGAGACACCAAATCTTTATACTGTATTGCTGACACTGAGAGATAAACAAGGGCAGGTGCTGGAAACACTCTCTTCTAAATTTGGTTTTAGAAAAGTAGCAATAAAAGATAGCCGCCTATGGGTGAATGGTGAACCGGTATTATTGAAAGGCGTAAACCGTCATGAAGTACACCCTGCTTATGGCAAAGCAGTACCAAGAGCTACCATGATACGGGATATCACCCTGATGAAACAATGTAATATCAATACGGTACGTACCTGCCACTATCCAAATGATCCACTGTGGTATCAACTCTGTGATGAATATGGTTTGTATGTAATAGATGAAGCAAACCTGGAAACACACGGTATGGGCGATCAGCTGACGAAAGACCCTGCATGGAAAAATGCTTATGTTGACAGGCAGGTACGCCTGGTAGAACGGGACAAGAACCATCCTTCAGTCATTATCTGGTCTATGGGCAACGAATCATGGGGCGGTGAGAACTTTGTAGCAGGCAAAGCTGCCATACGGGCTATAGATAGTTCCCGGCCCATCCATTATGAAGGGTATAACGACATAGCAGACATTGAATCTACCATGTATCCTTCAGTGAACACGCTGATATACGAAGGAGAAAAAACTTCCCCCAAACCTTTCTTTATGTGTGAATATGAACATGTGATGGGTAATGCAGGAGGTAACCTGCAGGAATACTGGGATGCGATTGAGTCGCATAAGCGCCTTATTGGCGGTTGTATATGGGAATGGGTAGACCAGGGCGTTAATAAACGGATTCCCGGCGATACTACTGGTAAAACGTTCATTGCTTATGGTGGCGATTTTGGCGATAAGCCTAATGACGGTAGTTTCAGCATTAAAGGGCTCACCACTTCAGACAGGCAGTTTACGCCTAAAATGGAAGATGTGAGAAAAGTATACCAGTATGTAAAGATCAGTATGGCAGACGGACAAACAGGGCGTGTTGCCATCAGGAATAAATATGATTTCCTCAATCTTGATACCTTTGACTGCAGCTGGACCCTGTCTGAAAATGGGAAAGTGATACAATCAGGTACATTAGCGCCTGTACATCTGTCGCCCAATGACTCTACAATTGTGACCATCCCCTGGCAGCAACCTGAGCTGGCGCCAGGCGCCGAATATTGGCTGCGGGTCGCTTTCCGCCTACGCCAGGATGCCTTGTGGGGTAAACAAGGGACTGAGGTAGCGCATGAGCAAATGAAAGTTCCTTTCCCTGCTGTTCCTCCACCGGTTAACGTGGCTGAATTGCCTGATATAGATCTGCAACAGAACGATACAACGGTATTGATAAGCGGAAAAGATAATTCCATCTCATTCGATAAATCAACCGGCAATATCAGTGCACTTCGATATGGCGATCGTCTTATCATTGACGGCGCGCAAAACGGGCCAGTGTTTAACCTGTACCGCGCAAGACTGGATAATGACCGCACTAAAGAAAGAGGTCCTGCTATTGAATGGATGCAGGCCGGCTACGATAGTCTGCAATATACGCTGAACAGCTTTGCTGTAAAATCACTTGACGGTAAAGTAGCCGAAATCACCACTGTCACTACTGCAGCCACCCGCTCCGGCTTTAAGGTAATTACACAGCTGAAGTATACGGTATATGGCAACGGCCTGGTTCACGTACAAGCCAATTTCACACCTGATACCAGTGGACTGCCTATTCCCCGCCTCGGATTACGTACGACATTGCACCCGGGACTGGAAAATGTGGAATGGTATGGCCGTGGTCCTTTTGAAAATTATGCTGACAGAAAAACGGCGGCCGATATAGGGCAATACCAACGTACGGTAGACAATATGCTGGAACAATATGAACGGCCACAGGGAATGGCCAACCGGGAAGACGTGCGTTGGGTAAAACTGACGGATGCAGACGATAAAGGGATCCTCTTTGTTGCAGATGATCAGCTGAGTTTTACAGCACTGCATTATACAGACCAGGATTTATGGGCAGCACAACACCTGTACGAATTACGCAGGAGACCGGAAACTATACTAAGCCTTGACAAGGCCCAGATGGGCATTGGCAATGCCAGTTGCGGCCCTATTCCGCTGCCGCAATATTATATTCCATTTAAACCGGCTACATTATCATTCAGCCTGCAACCGTATGCTCCGCTGAATAGTAAATAAACAGGAATAAAATCTTTTTATGATGAACTTTAAGCAGAAAATAACAACATGTCTGGCCTTTATATCAGCTGCAGGCATCTTTTTATCGTCTCAGGTGAATGCACAAACAGCGCCATCTCCGATAGGCCCGGTACCCAATGCCAGGCAGATTGAATGGTACCACCGTGAGATGATCGCCTTTTTTCACTTCGGTATGAATACTTTCACGAATGATAATGAGGGCGACGGAACGGCAAGTCCACAGCTATTCAACCCAACTGCATTAGATTGTAATCAATGGACAGGTGTGCTTAAAAGCGCCGGCATTAACAGCGCTATCCTGGTAGCAAAACATGCAGACGGCTTTTGTAACTGGCCAACTGCCCACACAAACTATTCAGTTAAAAACAGTCCCTGGAAAGATGGGAAAGGAGATGTTGTCAGGGAATTTACTGATGCCTGCAAATCTGCCGGCATTAAAGCCGGCATATATCTTGGGCCGCACGACAGGCATGATTCCAGGTACGGTACAGATGATTATAGTGATTACTATGCCAGCCAATTATCAGAGTTGTTAAGGAATTACGGTCCTATCTGGGAAATATGGTGGGATGGAGCAGGTGCTGATAAGCTGACTACGGCCTATTATACACGATGGGCGGATTCAGTTCGCCGTTTACAGCCGAATTGCGTTGTTTTTGGAACAAAGAACTCTAACCCCTTTGCGGACTGCCGATGGATGGGGAATGAATCAGGGATAGCCGGCGATCCATGTTGGTCAACGATTAATTTATCCTCCATAAAAAATGAATCAGATAACATTTCCGCATTAAACCATGGAGAGATCAATGGAACGGCTTATGTACCTGCAGAAGTGGATGTCTCCATTCGTCCAAGCTGGTTTTATCATCCGGAAGAAGATACACAGGTAAAAAGTGTTGCTACACTATGGGATATTTATTTTAACTCAGTAGGACACAACAGTGTGTTGCTATTGAACTACTCACCCAATAAAGAAGGCCTGATCTCTCCGGCTGATATTAAAAAAAGTGATAGCCTGGGCGCGCTGATTCGTGGTACTTTTAAAACCAATCTTGCCAGCGGTGCCACTGTTAAGACACTTCATCCCCGTGGTGCAAATTATCATCCATCTAACATGGTGGATAATCTTGAGCATACTTATTATGCAACAACAGATAATGCTAAGACAGATACAATAATTTTCAATCTTGGCGCTGCAAAGACATTTGATGTGCTGATGTTACAGGAAGTAATTGAGTTGGGGCACCGCACTACCGGCTGGTCTGTAGAGTACTCAAAGAATGGTAGAACATGGACACCCATTCCGGAGGCAACCGGAAAGCAGTCGATTGGGTATAAATGGCTTGTTAAGTTTAAACCTGTAACGGCTTCGTACGTAAGGCTACGGATTACTGAGGGGAAGGCATGTGTGGCTATTCATACGTTTGGTATTTATAAGCAGCAAATGTAGGAACAGCAGTAAAGAGAGAGGTTGCGTATTGATTACTGTAATAAAAAAAGGCGAAGAATCACGGTTAAAGTGAATCTTCGCCTTGTGTACAGAGGAGGAGCTCTCTATCTTTTTATTATGTAAGACATCATTATATTGGTGGATAAATCATGGCTGGTTTTCTAACTGGCCATTTTTTATATTTTTCTAAATAGATAATTCCCAAACATCCTTAATCTGAATAGAGAGAGCTGAAATAGTATCCTACCAACTAAATGATCTGCATTCCTGATTTCAAATAGAGTCTGATAGCAGATGTATTTCCTTTCTCAACTTTCAAGTCAACGGTTCTGGCTCCCCGATGATAAAAAACTGCATATGCGTGTAAAAGCAGCGATGTGCCAATCCCTTGGTTGCGTCTGCGCGGGTGAACGACCAGGTCTTTCACAAATGCAGTAGTCCAGCATTGCGCAACCCCAACAATGCCTTTTTTATCCCGTGCCAAAAAGCAGAGAGAAGCATCGAATTCGGAATCAGATAAAAGATCCGACCACCAATCCAAAAATGGTGCTACTGAACCGCCTCCATTTTGATACCCTAAGATAAGAAGATCGTGAACCTCCCTTGCCATATCCGGAATTAGTTCCGTGAGGTAAACATCTGCCGGCCAGGATGGAGGATCGAAAGGATTATCGAGCAGCTTTCGCATACGAAATATTTGGGTACCAGATGCAGACATTTGAGGTTCTCCTTTTAGAATAAAAAATCTTTTCTCAGGGGGCAAAGGTACTCATTTTTGAGAATCTAAAAGCATTTGAAAAGATGCCCGATGATAAGGTGAGAGCCAGATTGCCGCAATTGAAAGGGATTGGTAACTGGACGATAGATGTATACCTGATGTTTGTATTACAGCGTATGGATGTAATTCCTATTGGAATATTGCTGCTGTTAAGGCATTAAAGCGAATAAAGAATTTAAGTAAAGAAACTGACGGGAGTGAGGTACTGCTTGCTGCAGAGGGTTGGCGGCCATACAGAAGTATTGTAACGATGATACTCTGGCATCATTACTTATCCGTACCCATAAAAAGAAAGTGAGATTATTAAATGACTTACAATCACATGCACTAATGAAACATGTGATTGTAAGTTAATTGAACCTGAATTTAATTTATTCCGGCAATACTTCTTTTCCTTTATAAAATACCTGAAATTCACAATTATTAGGAAATATAGCAGTGGATAGACGGCCATCGTCCAGCATATCAGGTCGTATTACGATTCCTTCCTCAACTGGCTCATATTTTATAATTGCTTTTTCTTTTGGAGGAAGCAAAAAATAATCACCTTCCGGTTCTCTGTAAATCAGCATATCCTTGTCTGAAAAATTCCACACAATAAACGAAGTTGTATAATTGCCCATAAGAATGGATTAGTGTTAAAAATGTGTATTGATTATATTTATAATTTGTCTCATTCTCACAATGGCAGCCTCATTTGTACCAATTCTGGAATTTGTGGCTTTTTTAATTATCATTTGTCCATATGCCCTTGCCACCATGGTTAATCTTTCGAGATTCCAACCATCTTTAATTAATTGGTCTTTCGTAAAATCCGCAGCTGATTTGGTTAATTTAGTGCCGTTTCCCCATCCAAAATATTGCGCTGCTTCTGTTGTACTATAGCCAGCATCTGCCAGTACGTCTTTTAATGGACTTCCTGCAACGGCTTTTGCTGCTGCAGGAATTGCTTTTTTAGCAGCTTCTGTAGCTACCGGTGCAGCAGCTGATTCACTTGCTATCGCGCCTTCTGCTGAACTTTTAAACGTTCCCAGTACACCAGATTCTACTGCCCCTGAAGTCCAGAATCATTTCCAAATGGATAATAATGTGTTTCCTCCGGTAATGGACCGGAATTATGCACCACTACTAAATTGTCAAAGTAAACAGGAGTTTTACTTTCATTAGATAAATATATGTATAAACCCCCTGTTTTTCTATGACCATTGGTTCTACATACAATTGATTCAACGCATTTGGACCAGGTTTAGGTTGTCTTAACTCACTATTCTTATTCACCATGTTAAACTGGTCATCAAATGTTACAAAGTTTAAATAGGCCTTAGGCTTGTCCTTTAAATTATTATTCGCATTATTATTAAACAAAGTCGAATAAGCATTTTCATCAAATCCTGCCGCAATTGGAGAGGGCATTATGTGCTCCGGCGCTTATTACGTTAGTACTAAGGGCTTGTAATAAAGCTGTAATAATTTCATTAGGAGTGGCATCCCTGTTATCGGCACCGGTGCTATTATAAGCGGCTGATACTGCCATACGGATTGTATCTCCTGCCATTACACGTAATGTAAGAGATGGCCCGATCCTATTACCATCTGACTGGGCTTTTGCAACAAAACTATTAGGGTTTGTAGTGTTATCTGAAGGATAGCAGGAGGACAATGTTGTAACATCTGTGCGGGTGTTATCGATATTCCCGAAAAGAAAATTTTCCACTGTACTGGCTGCGGACTCCATGGTAGCTCCGTACACACTGCTATCAGATTGTGCACCTAATCTAATCCTGCCTTCATTATGGGGAATATAAACTTAATCTCTAATCCAGGTTAGCTCTTTTTATATGGAGACCAGGTTTTCCTTTGTTGTTCAGAAAATTTATAATCTGGAAAATACAAATTATAAAGGTTGCAGCAGGTGGACCTAGGTCCCAGGTACCTCGAACCTGCTTTCAGAAGTAAAGTTGTACAACAGTTTTGAGAATTGAAAAGGAAAGGAGCTTTTCATTATCTAGCGAGAACGGGTATATGATTTGTGACTTTATAGGAGATTATTCGAAATTAGTGAGGGATTTAACTCCTAGACAATTAGTTTAATTTATTCAAGAGTTCTAACATCCTTATCTATTAAAAAAGGCGAAAAACTACCTTTTCAAGTAATTTTTCGCCTTGTGTGCGGAAGAGGAGATTCGAACTCCCAAGCCCTTTCAGGCACTACCACCTCAAAGTAGCGCGTCTACCAATTTCGCCACCTCCGCATCTTTGAAGGAGTGCAAATTTAAATTCTTTTTTAAAACCAACAAATTTAATTGAAGATTTTTCTGCTGACCCCGCCATTTTTTATTTCCTCAACCATATCCTAAACGTCGTTCCCTTCCCTAACTCCGACCATTTCACCGTCAACCGGCCCTTATGATACTCATCTATTATGCGCTTGGCAAGAGAAAGCCCCAGCCCCCAGCCGCGCTTCTTCGTACTAAATCCAGGCTTAAATACCTTTTCAAAATTAGCCTTGGGAATCCCCTTCCCCGTATCGGTAATATCAATGATAATATGCGCCGGGTGGCTCTCAATAAATATATCAATACTACCCTTACCCTCCATCGCATCCAGCGCATTCTTCAACAAATTCTCTATCACCCAGTCAAATAACGAGGGTGAAATCATTGCCGGCATCTCATTCTCCTGGGTATGCATGGTAAACACCACCTTTTGCGGCGCCCGCTTTTTAATATACTGCATCATATTGCTCACCTGCTGAATCACATCCCGCTCTTCCAGTTGTGGCACACTACCAATTTTAGAAAACCTTTCTGTAATCAGTTTCAGACGATCCACATCTTTCGTCAGTTCTGTAGCCATGAGCTCATTGCCTTCTGTTTCTTTCAGCAATTCTATCCAGGCTTCAATAGACGATAGGGGAGTGCCCAACTGGTGAGCCGTCTCCTTCGCCATCCCTACCCACACCAGGTTCTGGACAGCGCGGTTAGAAGAGGAGAGGGCGATCAGCATGATACTCACAAAGAGCGCCACCACCATCAATTGTATATATGGATAGTAGCGAACCTGTTTAAGAATCAGGGAGTCACCATAATAGATGTAGTTATAGAGATTATTCCGGGCATCGATCTCCATAATAAACGGACGATGTTGTTTCCGGAATGTAGTCAGTTCATCTTCAACATATTGCGGATCGCGGGCTATACGTACCGTATCGAGATTACGGGAGTCAATAATATGGCCTTCCCTGTCCGTGATGATAACAGGGATAGTCGTGTTGTTGGTAATGATCTCCGCAGCCAGGTTCAGGTTCGCCTCATCAGGAGCTTGTAATAGCTCCCTGTTAGCCGCCACCCATGTAGCTACTTTACGGGTTTCTTCATCTTCGATCTTGCGTGCCAGGCTGCTTACATACCAGATCGTACCCACGATAATGAGTACGGCCGCAGTGACCAGCAGGAATTTCCAGCCTATGAACTGTTTGAACATATGAGGACCGAATTTAAGGAATACCGCTTATACACTAACGTATTTTTCGCATATTTGCAAGGCTAAATATATTACTCACGTATAATACAGTATCTATTGTCTGGAACACCATCGGTAGCAGTTGTCATTCTGAATTGGAACGGGCGTAAGTTTCTGGAAGATTTTCTGCCTTCCGTATGCAGGTCAACTTATGAAAACCTGCAGTTATACGTAGCAGACAATGCGTCCTCAGATGATAGCGTGGCTTTTGTACGCGAGCATTTCCCAGCAGTAAAAATTATTCAGAATAGTACTAATAATGGGTTTGCCGGGGGGTATAATGAAGCCCTGCAACATGTGCATGCTGATATTTATGTATTGCTGAATCAGGATGTGGAAGTGGAACCAGGTTGGATTGAACCTGTGGTCGCATTAATGAGAAGAGACCATCATATAGCAGCCTGTCAACCCAAGCTGAGGGCTTATTATAATAAGCCGGAGTTTGAGTACGCCGGTGCTGCAGGCGGATGGATGGATATTTTGGGATATACCTTTTGCCGGGGACGTATTCTATATACAACCGAAACGGACGAAGGGCAGTACGATGACGAGCAGGATATTTTCTGGGCTACAGGGGCTGCATTATTCATCCGGTCTTCCTGTTATCATGAGGTAGGTGGTTTTGATGCGGATTTCTTTGCGCATATGGAAGAGGTAGATTTATGCTGGCGGCTGAAACGGGCCGGGTACCGGATCTGTTATTGCCCTGAATCTATTGTGTACCATGTGGGTGGAGGCAGCCTGCCGCAGGGTAATCCCAGGAAGGTATACCTGAATTTCAGGAATAACCTGATGATGTTGTGGAAGAACCTGCACCCAAAAGATAGATGGATAGTACTCTTCCAGCGGTTTTTCCTGGATGTGCTGGCAGCGGTGAAGAGCCTGGTGGCAGGAAAGCCAAAGGATATGAAGGCGATTTACAAAGCTTATGTAGATTATATGCATTGGCGCAGGAAGTATACAGGAGAGAAGCATGCCCTGCCGCAGAAGAAGTTGCTGGATATGACAGGGGTGTTTCATGGCATCATGATCTGGAGGTATTATTTCCTGAACAGAAAGACTTTCAGAACGTTGGAAAAAGAGTAAAGGAATTGTAAAAATTTACTTTGATTTTCATTTGACATGATGTAAGTTTGCAATGCGAAATACATAGATATGGAAAATAATACTGTTGAAAACAAGAATGACTTTACCAATAACTGGGTGTCGTCTTCCAGATTTTTATTTTATATAAGCATTTTCTGCTTTTTGTCTTTTGTTCTGGGAGGTTGCTACCAATTGTATAAGCACCGTTATCCTGGTAAGCCAGAGGTCAATGTTCCAGAAAACACGCTTTATAATCCTAAATACAAATAAGGATTTTATTATATTGAGAGAGCCTTTCGGTCACATACCGAAAGGCTTTTTTAGTTAAATGAAAAAACCGCATTCGCCTACGGCGAATGCGGTTTTTTTTCTGGGTGGATGCGCCTGCGGCCGGCAGGAATCAGTGCGATACCAACCAAAAACAAAAAAGCCTGATAAGATTACTTATCAGGCTTCTACCTCTGAGCGGAAGACCGGGCTCGAACCGGCCACCCCGACCTTGCCAGCTCGACGACGACGAAATCGTCGGCGACCTTGGTCACCTTGCCGGCGATACCGCCGGAAGTGACGACTTCGTCACCTTTTTGCAGGTTGC
>NZ_JBCNKH010000092.1:0-24303 GCF_039596135.1 Chitinophaga sp. | reverse complement strand
TTTCAGGCGTATTGAAAGGTGTGTCTGCCGTATTTTTTGCCTACATTGGTTTTGATGCGATCAGTACAACGGCGGAAGAGTGTTCAAATCCACAGCGTGATTTGCCGAAGGGAATGATCTATTCATTGATCATCTGTACAGTATTATATATCCTGATTGCGTTTGTACTCACCGGGATGGTATCTTATTCACAGCTGAAAGTAGAGGATCCTTTAGCATTCGTATTCAACGCAGTAAACCTGCACAAAGTAAGTTTCCTGATCTCTGTGAGTGCGGTGGTGGCCACTACAAGTGTACTGCTTGTATTTCAGATAGGACAGCCGCGGATCTGGATGAGTATGAGTCGCGATGGCTTGCTGCCAAAAAAATTCAGTAAGATTCATCCTAAGTTCAAAACGCCTTCTTTTGCAACGATTATCACAGGTGTGATTGTAGGCGTACCAGCACTTTTCCTGAACCTTACGGTTGTAACGGACCTGACCAGTATCGGAACTTTATTTGCATTCATACTGGTATGTGGTGGAGTATTGTTACTGCCGCCGCAGGAGAAAAATGATGGTAGCAAGCGATTCCGTTTACCATATATCAATGGGCAGTATATAGTACCAGCGATCATTATTATCTTCATTTACATCTTCCGGAATGAATTGCCGGCACGGTTCTCATTTGAGGGGGGCTGGGATGTATGGAAACACAATATTCCTTTCTTTTTCTTTGCAGTTGCTGCCGTGGTGTTTGTGGTGTTGTCATTTATTAAAAAACTGTCGCTGATACCGGTTCTGGGTCTCCTCAGTTGTTTTTACCTGATGACTGAAATAGGTTTCCGCAACTGGGTCGTATTTACAATCTGGCTGATAATTGGCCTGACTATTTATTTTGGTTACAGTTATCGTAAGAGCCGATTAAATGACGATGTGCCAAAGATGAGTTTTAAATAAGAAATTCCAGATTATAATAGAACGGTTTTACCCCAATGGGCGGTAAAACCGTTTTTTTTTCCACTAACCTGTAGAAAATAGAAACACCCTCCTTACGACCGCAGCTATTTTTGTATAATAGCCTCATCCCTAACAACTTGTAACGGTTACCTAATTTGGAAAATCCATAAAAATATCTTATATTTAAATTAGATCTTTGATCCTAAACTCATATTTTATGAACCTGTTACAGCGAATTGACCATTGGGGCGAATCGCATCATCCTAAATGGGTTGATGGTATCCGCGTTCTCCTTGGAATGTTTTTGTTCTGGAAAGGAGTTGTATTCATTCAAAATATCGATGTTCTCAAAGCTGTGATAAACCAAAGCCCGTTTATTACTGTATTATCCTTCTGGCTTGCTCATTACATTGTCTTTGCTCATCTCCTGGGTGGGGTCCTTATTGCATTTGGTCTCCTCACTCGAGTTGCTGTCCTCGCACAGATCCCCATTCTTTTAGGCGCCCTCATCTTTGTACATACCCCTACCGGGCTATTCAATGTACATAGTGAATCCGGCCTTTCTATCCTTGTTCTGCTGTTACTGTTAGTATTTCTCGTAGAAGGCAGTGGCCCCATTTCTTATGATGGTTATATGCGCCGGCATCCTGCATGACCGGCTGCAAACAAGTAAGAGTCCTATATTTTATGTAGTTTTGCTGCACTGCGATACAGGTAGCAGGGAATCCTGCTATCTGTCATTTAGAGACGCAGTATAGTAATCATGAAGTACGAAATAGGAGATAAGATATTATTGCTTCATTCGAAAGAAGAAGGTACTGTTGTCGACATTATCAATGCCGATATGGTTATGGTAGAGATAGGCAAAGTAACTTTCCCCGTGTACCTGGATCAGATCGATTTCCCTTATTTTCACCGGTTTACCACTACTCCGAAGAATGGCAACCCACCTGCCAGAAAATCTGGTTTTGATATCAAGCCCGAAAAGAAACAGGATACCTTTAGAATGGATAAAGGGGTATTCCTGTCTGTACTGCCCGTATTCCGCGTAGAAGGATACGAGGAAAATGTACAGCAACTCAAGTTTCACCTGGCCAATGAAACCAATACTGCCTGGAAGTTTCATTTCCAGGTATACCTTAAGAATCAGCTGGAACTGGAAATGAAAAACGAAATTCAACCTTTCGCTAATTTCTACCTCAGCGACCTTCCTTTCGAAGCGCTGAATGATAGTCCAAGAATAGAATTCACCTTCTTTCCAAAAGAGCCAGATCCCAAACTGGCGCCTTCCTTCCAGAAAACATGGAAGATGAAGACCAAGCAGATCTTCCAGCAACTAAGTGATTTACAAGCCAGAAGAAACGCTACATTAAGTTATTTACTGTTCGAAAAGTTCCCGCTTAAACCGGAAAAATCGGCCAATGATTTCGATACAACTTCGATCGGTAAATTCTCGGCAGGGAATACAACCACCCCAACCAATAGCTTACCAGAAGTTCCCCTCACTCCCAAGTACGAACTGGACCTGCATATTGAAGTGCTGACGCCGGACTGGAAAGGGATGAAGAACATTGAAATACTCGCTATTCAATTGAATGAATTTGTGCGCTACCTCGAACTGGCCATTTCCCATCATCAGCATAATATGTTCGTCATCCATGGGGTAGGCAAGGGCAGACTCAAGGATGAAATTCATAAGATCTTAAAAGATACGCCTGAAGTAGATAGGTTCGTAAATGAATACCACCCAAGGTACGGGTTCGGGGCTACCGAGATATTTTTTAAGTAAGCTCAAAAGCGGCTTACATTTTACTATTTTTGCAAAAACTACAAACCGTGCTATCGTTCCAGGCAACTGGTAAGGAAAGTCCGGACAGCATAGAGCAACGCACCACCTAACTGGTGGGGATCTGTTCTCCTCGTCTTTGACGATGTGTACAGGTCACAGAAAGTGCCACAGAAAATGACCGCCTTGTCTTGTACAGGGTAAGGGTGAAAATGTAGGGTAAGAGCCTACGTTCTGGAATGGCAACATATCAGAAGGGTAAACCTTGCGTGCTGAAATGCCATGTATACGGTCGATGAGGGCTGCTCGTCCAATGACCGAGGGTAGGCAGATACAGGTGACGTGCGAACGTCATCGCAGATAAATGATAGCATCAGCTGTCGCAAGACAGTTGAACAGAATCCGGCTTATAGGTTTGTAGTTTTGTTTTTTATCCTTACTAAATTGCTACACCCAAATCTATTATACCCAATGAATCAAAAAGACGAAAGAACCTGGGCGATATTTATCAGCCTTGCCGGCATTATAGGAATGACTATAGGTATTATTTCTCCTGTCGGTAATATTGTAGCTGTACTGGTACTTTGGCTGATTAAGAGAGATCAGTCTTCTTTCCTGGATATTGAAGGTAAGGAAGCCCTGAACTTCCAGATCACGATGAGTCTTGCAGCACTAATCGTGAATGTTATCTTTTTCTTCCTTTCTGCTATCTGGACGTTCAGTACTTTTCTGTGGGCCGGCTATTCCCCTGGTGTGAATATCAGGTTGATCAGCGGTCGTAATAATATTGTCTGGATAATCAATGTGATATTTTCTGTTATCGCGACTATCAGAGCAAGTAACGGAGAAGTCTATAGGTACCCAATCAATTGGAGAATTGTTAAGTAATTAAAAAAGGGCTTTTGCTGGTAGCAAAAGCCCTTTTTAATTTTATCCTTTTTTAATCTTCATCACTTTCGGTTTCTTCCCCAGCTTCTCTATCTTCATCGTACTGGCTACTTTCAGCGCATTGTACGCATTTACCATACCTCCCGTTGCAGACAGATCGGCAAACGCTACCATCTTACCCGGTGCTCCCGGCTTATTCACTTCCTTCGTACCATCAGGCAAAGGCACTGCAGATTTCAACAACACATATTTTAGCTGCTCTGCAGTCAGATCAGGGTAGTAAGACAATACCAGTGCTGCTACACCGGCTACCACCGGGCATGCCATACTGGTACCACTCAGACTGCCATATTTATTGCCACCCGGCAGGGTTGCATAGATGGATACACCCGGCGCAAACAGGTCGACCGTACGTTTACCGTAGTTAGAAAAGCTTGCTACCTTGGCATCTGTTTTCCCATTGCTGCTGGCGCCTACTGTCACTACATTGCTGGCCACACCACCATTCAGAAAGTCGGCATTCGGGAAGTTATCCGTACTGTCTACATTTTTGCCATCATTGCCTGCTGCATGTATCAGTAATACATTGTGATCAGCTGCATATTTAAATGCTGCATCTACCCAATCCTTGTGTGGAGAGAACGATTTACCAAAGCTCATGTTGATGATACGCGCACCATTGTCCACTGCATAACGAATGGCCAGTGCTACATCTTTATCACGCTCATCCCCATCAGGTACGGCCTTCACCGCCATGATCTTTACATTGTCAGCCACCCCGTCCATACCTACACCATTGTTTCGTACGGCTGCAATGATACCGGATACGTGTGTACCATGAAAACCAAATTGTCCCATTACGTCATTATTGCCATAGAACCTGTCGTTGATATCATTGATATCATCGCCTACAATATCCATGCGTTTTGCATTGGGTGTATAGTTGTCAGAAACCTCTGCTTTCTTTCTCAGGTCTTCGAGGTACTCTTCGAACTCAGGTTTGAAGTCAGCATAAGTAATGGAGGAATCGCCGGTGCTGTTGAACAGGCGGATCATGAAGTGCTTGGCTACCATTACATCTTCGTCAGTCGTCTGAATGCTGTCCAGTTTGGGAACACTAAAGTCATTCGCATGCAGGAAGGTAGTGAGAATGCCACCGGCTTTGTTCACGTTGTCCTGCAGTTTCAGCATGGCTTTATAAGTCGTCTTACTTTCAGTAGAAGGTCTGGCTATCTTGGAAGATACCTTTAACCAGTAAGCATATTCTTTTGAGTTATGGTCGAGTGCGGAGTCAGGATTTACATACTTATCCTTTAACCTTACATATTCCCTTGTTGCTTCGTCAGAATCATCTTTTAAGCTACGCCCATCTTTACCACCCAAAAAATTCCAACCATGCACATCGTCTACATAGCCATTTTTGTCATCATCGATTCCATTTCCGGGAATTTCTTTTGGATTAGTCCATAAAATAGACTTCAGATCCTCATGCAGGGTATCGATACCAGAGTCGATGACTGCAACAATGACAGGGGTGCTTTTTTTGCCTTTTAACAGTTCAGTATAGGCGCGCTGCACGCTGGTACCGTATACGCTGTCGGTGGTGTAGTCCAGCAGGTGCCAGTTTTTAGGTACGGCCGTTCCCTGTGCATAGGCTGAGTTAGTTGTAAGTGCAGTCATCATCGCAACACATCCTGCCATGACTGCTATTGCTCCACTAGATTTCATGAGTCTGTTTTTTTTCACAATAAGCATATCAATACGAATACCATAAATGGTTAAAGGTAATATAAAGTGTAAGAGGCCAAGATAAGACGAATTGATGAAGGGGGGAAATAGAATATTATAATCAGCAGCATGCTGTGGTAGATGGGAGGAAATACCTATTCGTAGTAAAAAAATATTGAATATTATAAAATATTTTCCACTATTTGACGTTGAGTGCTATTCTTTGGAAAGTGGCTACGGGCACAGCAATAGTGCAGTTTCAGGGCTAAACTGCTGATAAATAAGCGGGGAAGTAGCACGAAAGTAGAATATGAAATTCCGGAAAAAAGTGTAATATTTAGAGCTGGAAGAATAATTAGGAGGCTCTCCAATTATTTTTCTCATAAGCATGGTTTCCGTTTAACGAAAAAGCGAGGTTCTCTAACCTCGCTATTTTTTTTACCTATTTGTCGCTCATTAAATGTGGTATGTATATAACGATGTTATTTAAATTTTATTGCATACGTATGGCCGCTATATTTCTGAACATAAAAAAACGCATCCACCCAAAGGCAAATGCGCTTTCCTGCTAAATATCAGTGATTACAAATCAAACTTAATCCCCTGGGCCAGCGGCAACTGTGTAGAATAATTGATCGTATTCGTCTGCCTCCGCATATAGGCCTTCCACGCCTCTGAACCACTCTCTCTACCACCTCCGGTTTCCTTCTCACCTCCAAATGCACCGCCAATCTCCGCACCAGACGTACCGATATTGACATTTGCAATCCCACAGTCAGATCCCCCATGTGAGAGGAAGGCCTCTGCCTCCCGGAGATTCAGGGTCATAATAGAAGAAGACAATCCCTGAGGTACCCCATTCTGCAATGCAATGGCCTCGTCAATCGTCTTGTATTTCATCACATACAGAATAGGTGCAAACGTCTCATGCTGTACGATCTTATAATGATTTTCCACTTCCGCAATACAAGGCTTTACATAACAACCGGAGGCATATTCACCACCACTCAATACACCGCCTTCTACC
The DNA here is from genome assembly GCF_039596135.1 of Chitinophaga sp. Classification (GTDB taxonomy): domain Bacteria; phylum Bacteroidota; class Bacteroidia; order Chitinophagales; family Chitinophagaceae; genus Chitinophaga. The sequence goes on along the minus strand of NZ_JBCNKH010000092.1, from coordinate 17,936 downwards.
AAAAAACGCCCCCCTTCTTTCTGCACTTCTACAATTGCCTGCTCGTACATCTTTACCGCATCCTTATCAATCAATGGACCTACATGGTTATTTTCATCCAGCGGATTACCAATCTTTAACTGTCCATATGCCTTCACCAGCTTTGCCGTAAATGCATCATATACGCTCTCATGAATGATCAGCCGGCGCGTAGTTGTACAACGTTGTCCTGCTGTACCCACAGCCCCAAATACACACCCAATCAGAGACATATCCAGGTCCGCATCTTTAGAGATAATGATGGCATTGTTACCACCCAATTCTAATAAGGCCCGACCCAAACGCGCACCTACTACCGCTGATACCGCTTTACCCATGCGGGTGGAACCCGTTGCTGATACCAATGGTACACGTGTATCTTCCGCCAGCCATTCACCCGCATCCCGGGTGCCTACCAGCAAACAGCATACTCCTTCAGGCACCTTGTTCGCCTTTAGTACATCCTGCATAATCTGTTGACACGCGATGGCAGATAACGGCGTCTTTTCTGATGGTTTCCAGATACATACGTCGCCGCATACCCATGCCAGCATAGAGTTCCAGCTCCATACTGCTACAGGGAAATTGAATGCGGAAATGATACCCGTAATGCCCAACGGATGCCATTGCTCATACATGCGGTGACCCGGCCGTTCAGAATGCATGGTCAAACCATGCAACTGGCGGGAGAGACCTACTGCAAAGTCACAGATGTCAATCATCTCCTGCACTTCGCCATAGCCTTCCTGCAGGCTTTTACCCATTTCATAAGACACCAGTTTGCCCAGTGCTTCTTTGTTTTTACGCAGTGCTTCACCTACCTGTCTTACCACTTCTCCACGGCGTGGCGCAGGCCATAAGCGCCATTCTTTGAAAGCAGTGGCAGCAGTTTCTACTACTTTGTCATAATTCGCACGGCTGGCAGTAGTTACCTGTGCAATGTGTTTACCATCTACGGGAGAATGGGCGTCAATGACCGCGCCATCGGCTTTCAACCACTGGGTGCCTGTGCTGACACCACTGTTTTGGGGAGTGATATGGAACTGGTTTAGAATATCTTGTATCATGGTGCAAATATATGTTTTTAAGGAGCAGTCTTTACCGTTGCGTCTGCGAGCTGTAAGTACTTTCAAAAATCCTGTCTGCATTACCCGCTTCAAACCCTTCTCTCCTGTGCTCCCGCTTAATTTCGCCTGCCGGCAAATGAGCAAATTCCGGCAGCACCCTCCGCTCTGCAAACTCCACATAAGAGCCGGCTATCTGCTGGGTTTTGTTCTCTGCAAATGTAGCAGGAATCATTTTTGCCACCGTACTACTCTGCAATAACAGGTGATCGGGGCTTTCTTTGATTTTCCCACCGGAATCATTTAATTTAAATCCATTCCTTTCAAGGAACTGGTTGAAATCCGCCACGGTATTATATCCTACAGGCAGGTTTTGCAAACTGACAGTAAAGTGATTCAGGTAATACCGGTTATAAATCACCCATGCCGCATATTCGCTTTCTGCTGCCAGTGCCTGGTAATCCGCCAGGGTAGGGGTTCTCCAAAGTGCGCTATGCAAAAATACGTCTACTTCAGTACCATTGTCCAGGTTCAGTCTGGATACCGGATCTACCTTCACTTCATCAGTATAACTGGTAATGATCCGTTGTGCGGTTGCACTCAAATCCTGTACCCGCAGCTCACTGATAAAGATGCGCGGGTATTTGGGCGCAGGTGGCGCATACCAGTAAGCATCCAGTTTCTTTTCTTTGAAATGATAAGGCGCTCTTTTCGTATACCCATAATGCAGGAAGATCTTCTCCAGCGATTGAATGCCCAGTTGCGGCACACCTATAGTTCTGAAAGCAATATGGTCATTTTCAATGTCATCTGCGATCTGGATAACATCCTCTTTAATCATGGCTGCAATAATAGCAGCAACATCAGGAACGCGCTCCTGGTACCGTTGCATCAGGCCGTTCAATACATAGTCTAACATAACTCAGGTTTAGTTTTGGTGGAATCGGGGATAAAGGTAGGCTATTTTAGCAGAACGCTCCTGCAGGGAGCAGAAGCGTTCGTTTTATCTTAATATTGTTCATTGTCATTCGGGAAATCCTTCGCTTTCACATCACTGATATACTGTTTCGAAGCATTCAGGATCTGCTCATACAGGTTCAGGTACCTGCGCAGGAACCTGGGTTTAAAGTCCTTGTTAATACCCAGCATATCGTGCATGACCAGTACCTGGCCGTCTACATACTTGCCGGCGCCTATACCAATGATGGGAATGCGTACGCTCTCTGCCACTCTCTTTGCCAGCAGGGCCGGGATCTTTTCCAGCACAATGGCAAAGCAACCTGCTTCTTCCAGCAGTTTGGCATCCCGCAGTAGCTTCTCCGCTTCCGCATCTTCTGTAGCACGTACAGAATAGGTGCCGAACTTATTGATGGACTGAGGTGTCAGGCCCAGGTGCCCCATTACAGGTACGCCTGCAGATATAATACGTTTTACTGATTCTAATATTTCTTCACCCCCTTCGATCTTTACACCGTGCGCGCTGGTTTCTTTCATAATACGCACGGTAGATATCAGAGCTTCCTTGGAATTTCCCTGGTAAGTACCAAAAGGCAGATCTACCACTACAAAAGCACGCTTAATTGCCCTCACAACCGACGCCGCATGATAAATCATGTGGTCCAGGGTGATGGGCAGGGTGGTCTCGTAACCTGCCATTACATTTGCCGCTGAATCGCCCACCAGCAATACATCCATCCCCGAATCGTCGAAGATGCGGGCCATAGAATAATCGTAGGCAGTGATCATCGAAATCTTTTCCCCTTCATCCTTCATCCGCTGAAGGATATGCGTTGTAATCCGCTTAACTTCTTTATGCGTAGACATCTCTTATCTTGTTGTTAAAAAAGGGTGTTAAGGTAGGGAAAAAAATTAAATTGATGTGATTTCTCCGTACAGGGACTGGATCAGGCCGTCGGCAAGTCCTATCTTAGGTACAAAGATCTCTTCTGCATTTGCCCAGCGCATTATGTTGATGTAGATCTGCAGGGCCGGCACGATTACATCGGCCCGGTCTTCCCTTAAATTATAGAGGTGGATTCTTTCTTCTACTGAGAAACTGCTGAACTCTTTGTAATAATCTTTCAGCACATCGAGGGTGAGTGGTTTCCCTTCCTTTCGTTTGGAAAGGGAAAAGATCTTGTTGATATTACCACCGGAACCAATTGCGGTAACAGGACCAATGCTTTTGACCTGTTGCTTGATGGTTTCCTTCATATTTTGCCACTGTGCCTCAGTGACCTGTTGCTGTAGCAGGCGAATGGTACCGATATTGAAAGAGGTCTTGTGAACGAGGGTGTTTTTGCTGAAGATGGTTACCTCGGTACTACCACCACCCACATCTATATACATGTAGGCGCGGGTTTTGTCGAGGTTTTCGGCAATGTGGCTTTCGTAGAGGAAAGACGCTTCTTCCTGGCCCGATATAATTTTGATATCAATGCTTGTTTCGCGCCTCACGTTGTCCAGGATCATGGCGGAGTTGACCGCATCGCGCATAGCACTGGTTGCGCAGGCTTTCAGGTATTTGACTTCGTATACTTCCAGTAAGAGTTTGAATGCTTTGATCGTGCTGATCAGGTGTTCGGCCCTTTTGGGAGAGATGATGCCGGTGCTGAAAACGTCGATACCCAGTCTTAATGGTACACGTACCAGGTTTACTTTCGTAAAGTCCATACGTCCCTGACTGTTGGGCGATGCTTCTGAAATCAGTAACCTGGCGGCATTGGAGCCTATGTCAATAGCGGCAAGCTTCATAATGGGCAAAGATAATTGTTTATCTTTTCAGGGTCAACAAAAACCGCTTTTGCCATTATGACAAAAGCGGTTTTATTTTATGCAATCGTTAGTTATTTATATTGTTTTTCATGCAGGTATTTAAAGATCTCAATCTGCGACCTGATTTTCTTTCCACTATCCCGCTTATACTCATTGTTCTGCTTATTGTCGAGAATTCTTGCTTTCACATTGCCACTGAGTTGGATCGCTAAGATATCTTTAATTTCCTGCTGAATAGAAAGGTCGAAAATAGGTACGGCTACTTCTACGCGGTGGTCGAGGTTACGTACCATCCAGTCGCAGGAGGAGATGTATACACCACTTCTGAAAACGAATGCCCTGGCGTGTTCCAGGTATTCATCCACGATGCTGATGGCAGTGATATTTTTCTTCCATTTCTTATTTTCCGTATAGGCGCAGCAGATACCCCTGATGATCATCTTTATATCTACACCTGCGCGCGCTGCATCGTACAGATGGTTGATCATCTGCGGATCCGAGAGAGAGTTCATCTTGAGTATCATTTCTCCGCCACTCTTGCTTTTTGCGAGCTTAATTTCTTTCTCAATCATCTTTTCAAAGAAAGAACGCATGCTGACAGGGCTCACGGCCAGTGTTTTACAGCCTGCAAGGATCTTTGGATCGTGTTTTGGATTTTCGAGATAAGCGAACACACGGTTGATGTCGGCGAGGATGCTCCTGTTAGCAGTGAGCAGCCAGTGGTCGCCATATACGCGGGCAGTCTTTTCATTCAGGTTACCGGTAGCAACAAAACCACACTGAATGGTCTTGGTACCGATTTTCTTTTTAATCACGCACATCTTGGCATGCACTTTCAGACCAGGAATCCCGATCAGTACTTTCACACCTTCATCTTCCAGCCGGGTCTTCCATTCGAGGTTGTCAGCTTCGTTGAAACGGGCACGCAGCTCCAGGGAAACCGTTACCTGTTTACCATTACGCACAGCATTTACAAGTGCATTCACAATCCTGGAATTGCGGGCCAGCCGGTAAGCTGTAATCTTGATGCTCACTACATTCGGATCGATTGCAGCTTCGCGCAGCAGGTCAATAATGGTATCGAAGGAGTGGTAGGGCGTATGCAGCATAACGTCCTGCCCCTGTATCACGTGCATTACGCTCGTTGCTTCGGCAAATAAAGGATGCACAAAGCTTTTACGCAGGGAGCTGGTTTTTTCGGCAAAGACAGAGGTGGGGAAGTCCATAAAGTCTTTGAAATTATGGATCCTTGCTCCCGGAATCAGGTTATCGCCAGGGGAGAGCCCCATCCGGCGCATAAGGTATTCGAGCAACAGGGGATCGATGTCCTTGTCATAAACAAAGCGGACCGGTTTCCCTTTACGACGGTCTTTCAGGCCTTTTTCGATCTGGTGAATGAGGCTGGTAGAGATATCATTATCAATATCCAGCTCCGCATCGCGGGTCACCTTGATGATGTGGGCGTTGAACTTGTCGTAGCCGAAATAAGAGAAAATATGAGGGAGGCTGAAGCGGACTACGTCTTCGAGAAGAATGATGTCTTTTTCGCCTTCTTTGGATGGCAGAATGATAAAACGGGGGAGGACAGAGGTCGGAATTTCTATCAGGGCAAATTTCTGCCTGACAGAGTTGTCCTGCCGGGCCAGTACAATGGCCAGGTAAATGGATTTATCGCGTAGTAACGGGAATTGCTGGATACTTTCGATCATCAGTGGGATGATGTTGGTACGCACTTCTTCGTTAAAATAATTGAGAACGAATTTCTGTTGGTCCTTGCTCAGGTGCTTTTCGGTACGAATGAAGATTTTCTGGGCTTTCAGTTCATCTTCAATCTCGTCCCAGATGCGGTCGAATTCGCGTGTCTGATCAATGACGAGATCGTGTATATCATTGAGTATTTGTTCCGGGTTTTCTTCCAGGTGCATACGGGCGGACTTACCTACAGAAAGCATTCTGCGAAGGGTGGCTACACGTACGCGGAAGAATTCATCCTGGTTATTGGAATGAATACCGAGGAATCGGATACGTTCATGCAATGGTACACTGGGGTCAGCTGCTTCTTGCAATACCCTGGCATTAAAGGCGAGCCAGCTAACGTCCCGGGGAATCATTTTCTTTTTTTCTGGCGCATTCTTATTGCTGTTCGTCTTTTTTTCCATCTCAGGATCTTGAGTAAAAGTATCTAAAGGCTCACTTTTGGACAATCGCATCTTAAAGGGCAATTAACGGTATGGGTTATATGATGATATAACCATGATCACAACAATACCAGATTTTGGGGAAAATCCAATGTTAAATTTGTGATACAATACTTAAAGATAAGGAATTGAGATTTAATAACCTGCCGGTCGGGAGCAGGCCGGGGGTTACTCAGTGGCCGGTTTCTGGCTGCTTTTGTTGTAAACAGGCAATGCAATTAAGCTGGCGAAGCCCATTACAATTACCATCAGGGTTTGTGCCAGCCATACGATCCAGCCAAAGGCATAGCCGGTAGTGGCGTGAATGCCGTATAACAGGAGGGTTTGCTGTACCAGTATCTGGTATGCACCTATACCCCCCTGGGTAGCGATCATACCGATACTGCCAAAACATAGTACGGAAAGGGCGGCACCTACACCCAATGACCGGGTTTCGTCCATACAAAGGAAACCGAGGTACATCATGGTAAAGTACAATGCCCATATAAAGAGGGAGTAGAAGATAAACCAGCCTTTTTTCTTCATCTTGCCAATAGAGAGGACTCCTTCCCATACACCTCTGAAGATGCCTTTGATTTTGATGCCTACTCTGGAACGGGCGATGATGCGGAAGGCGATAAAGCCCAGCATGACCAGTACAATGAGAATGCCTGCCAGTATCCAGGTGCGGCTACTGCCGGCATTACCGAGTTTGGCCTGTAAGGGCACCCATATGTGCTGGGTGAAGAAGACCCCTACGGTATCCAGCTGCAGCACTACCGTTACGAGCATGAGGAGCAGGAGCACCAGCATATCGACCGCTCTTTCGGCAATCATAGTACCTACCAGTTTTTCTGCAGGGATGTTTTCGTAGCGGGCTACAAGGCCGCAGCGGGTTACTTCTCCCAGGCGGGGTATGGCAAGGTTAGCCAGGTAGCCGACCATAACAGCGAAGAAAGTATTCAGGGTACTGGGGTGGTAACCCAGTGGTTCCATGAGTAATTTCCAGCGTACGGCACGGTACCAGTGACTGGCTATACCAACAAAAATAACGGGGATGATAAGCCAGTAATTGGCTTTTCGGAAGCTACGGATGATATCTTCCTTTTCCTGTGCAGTTAGGTTGTGCGTAACCAACCAGATCAACCCTAAACCTATCGCCAAAAATATTGTAAAATTGATAATAGTCTTAAGCGATTTCGGCATAGAAGGTCTGATTTTAAGGGTTACACTTACAATTTATTATTTTCTTTTGGAAAAACAGCGATTGGTGTATGTTTTTTGGCTTCTTCGAAGTCCATTGTACAGTAGGAGATGATGATGACGATATCACCTACGGCACAGAGGCGGGCTGCCGGGCCATTCATACATATTACACCTGAACCTCGTTTTCCTTTCAGTACGTAGGTTTCCAGGCGTTCGCCATTATTCACGTTGACTACCTGTACCTTTTCGTATTCGATAAGGCCGGCTGCGTCCATCAGATCTTCGTCGATGGTGATGCTACCTACATATTGTAAGTTGGCTTCCGTGATAACTGCGCGGTGTATTTTACACTTTAATACTTCAATCTGCATAACGTAATTCTGCGTGCGGCTGCAAAGTTACGGTAAAATAAATGAATGTGACAAAAGGTGATGAGACTCATCTTTTGGGATGATTAAAGCGAAGAGGCGTTGCCTTCGGCAAAGATGTTAAGGTTCTTTTTTATATTAATAAGGGAACCTATCCCTTCTAAACACATCATCTGCAGCACCAAAACTCCCTCAAAAACTTAACATCTTTGCCGCAGGCAATGCCCCTCAATCACCTCTATAGCAATACGTTATCTATCAACCTCACCCCACTGCTCACCTCCTTCGCCGCCACCACCGCATACAAAGGCGTAACTCCCGCATCTTCCGGAAAAATCACCGACCCATCCTCCAAAATACTAATCAACTCCACATAATCCACCTCAAACCCACTGTTTTTCAAATCATTAACCACCTTTTCCTTCAACTCCTTAAAACCCTCCTTCTTATAATGATGCTTTATATAACTCAACCCCTGGTACAAATGCAACGCATTCACCCGCTCACTGGCATTTAACCTGAGATTTCTGCTACTCATTGCCAACCCATCATCCTCCCTTTGCGTAGGACAAATAACCAGCTCTACATGCGAATCAATAATCCTCAGCAACCGGTTTATAATCAGGCACTGCTGTAAATCTTTCTGCCCCATAAACAACTTATCCGGCTGTACCAGGTTCAGCAACTTATGCACCACCTGCCCAACCCCCTGAAAATGCCCCGGCCTCGCCGCACCTTCCAAGACCGTTTCCAGTGTCCCAAAATCATAATGCATTTTGGCAGTCAGCCCATCCGGATACATTTCCTGCACAGATGGCAGAAACAATACATCACACCCTGCCCCTGTCAGTTGCTGTACATCCTGGTCGATGGTCACAGGGTATTTTTCAAAATCTTTTGGATCATTGAACTGCGTGGGGTTTACAAAGATGCTACAAACCACCAGGTCAGAATTTTCTTTTGCAGCATTGATCAGAGAGATATGTCCCCTGTGCAAAGCGCCCATAGTTGGCACAAAACCAATGTGTTTTCCCTCTTTCCGGGCTGTCGTTAAATACCTTTCCAGTTCTTCTTTCCGCTTAAATAAATACATAATTTATTGCTTAAAAGGATGTTAAAAGTGCCAATTTGTCTTTTAATCCGGTAAAAATCCGTAATTTTGCAAACCAAATTTAAATTTACTGCATTAATATCAGCATTAGATGTCCACAAAGAAACGAATTCTTTTTATTGCTCAGGAGATGTCGCCTTATCTGGAACTGACAGATTATGCGGCTATGGTCAATAAAATGGCAATTAAGTCCAATGAGTCAGGGCTGGAAGTGCGGGTGATCATGCCCCGTTTTGGCATTATCAATGAGAGAAGGCACCGGCTGCACGAGGTGGTACGATTGTCTGGCATTAACATCGTGATTGAAGGAGATGATTACCCGTTGATTATCAAGGTGGCATCATTGCCAAATGCCCGTCTGCAGGTATATTTCCTTGACAACGAGGACTACTTTAAGCGAAAAGCGTTATTTACGGACGAAAATGACCAGTTCTATGATGACAACGCTGCGCGTGCGGTATTTTTCTGTAAAGGAGCATTAGAAACAGTGAAAAAATTCGGTTGGCCTCCTGACATCATTCACTGTAGTGGCTGGATGACCTCCCTGATACCACTGTACCTGAAGACAGCCTACAAAAAAGAGCCCGTATTCGCACATTCCAAGGTAGTTTACTCGTTAGAGCCTAACTCCTTCAAGGATAACCTGGGTGCCGGCTTTGTTAAAAAGGCGACCATCAGCAACCAGATTAAGGAAAAAGACATTGAACTGTACAAAGAAGGTACTAACACTGCCTTGAACCGGGGCGCTGCTAAATATGCAGATGCTGTGGTACTGGCCGGGGAAAAGACAGAAAAGAAAGTGGTGGATGAACTGAAAGCCGAAAAAGGCAAGATCATCCTGCCTTATAAGAAAGAAAATGAAGATTTGGCAGATTACCTGCAGCTGTATACCCAGTTGCTTGGTAAATAAAGCCGCTCATCGAATTTGATAAAAAAGGATGTACCACCCGGTACATCCTTTTTTTGTTATAGACTGGTCATCTCCGCTTAACTTTATCAATTTCACGCCTCTTTAACGAATATTTTCCCTATCAAAATGCTGGAATATAGTCAAATGACTTATTTTTGCCCCTGTTTACCATTAGGCATACCACCAAATGACTAAAATATGGTAAATTGTACTAGATTTACTAATCTTAAAGCCGAAATTCAATTATTTTATGCCTTATTTATTTACCTCAGAATCAGTATCCGAAGGACATCCGGATAAAGTTGCCGATCAGATTTCAGACGCATTGATAGATAATTTCTTAGCCTACGACGCGACTTCCAAAGTAGCTTGTGAAACTTTGGTAACTACCGGTCAGGTGGTGCTGGCCGGAGAAGTTAAATCCGAAGCTTACCTGGATGTGCAGGAAATTGCGCGTGAGGTAATCCGCAAGATAGGGTATACCAAAAGTGAATATATGTTCGAGGCTAACTCCTGCGGTATCTTCTCTGCTATCCATGAGCAGTCTCCAGACATTAATCAGGGTGTAGAGCGCAAGAGCCCGGAAGAACAGGGTGCCGGCGACCAGGGCATGATGTTTGGTTATGCTACCAAAGAAACCGAAAACTATATGCCACTGGCACTGGATCTGGCACACAAACTCCTGATCGAACTGGCCGCAATCCGTCGTGAAAACAAAGAAATCACTTACCTGCGTCCGGATGCTAAATCCCAGGTAACGATCGAATATTCTGACGATAACAAACCTGTACGTATCGATACCATCGTAATCTCTACACAGCACGATGATTTCGATGCAGAAGAAAAGATGCTGGCCAAGATCAAGCAGGATATGATCAATATCGTAATACCCCGTGTAAAAGCACAGCTGAAGCCCGAACTGGCAGCGCTGTTCAATGATAAAATCACTTACCACATCAACCCTACCGGCAAATTTGTAATCGGTGGTCCTCATGGTGATACCGGTCTCACTGGCCGTAAAATCATCGTAGATACCTATGGTGGTAAAGGTGCACACGGTGGTGGTGCATTCTCCGGTAAAGATCCTTCCAAAGTAGACCGTTCTGCTGCTTATGCTACCCGTCACATTGCAAAGAACCTGGTTGCTGCAGGCCTGGCTGACGAGGTGCTGGTACAGGTATCTTATGCGATTGGTGTGGCCAAACCTTGTGGTTTATTTATCGACACACGCGGTACTGCAAAAGTGAAAATGACAGATGGCGAGATTGCACGTAAAGTAGAAGAAATCTTCGACCTGCGTCCTTATGCAATCGAGCAGCGTTTGAAACTGCGTAACCCTATCTATAGCGATACTGCTGCTTATGGCCATATGGGTCGTGAGAGCAAGGTAGTTACCAAAGTATTCAACAAGGGAAAGAAACATGAGAAGAGTGTAGAAGTGGAGTTGTTTACATGGGAGAAGCTGGATTATGTAGATAAAGTGAAAGCAGCATTCAGCCTGTAATAACTTTATAAGTAGATATAAAAAAACGCTTTTGCCTGCAGCAAAAGCGTTTTTTTATATGTGGTTACGCCTGCGGCGCACGTTTTAAAACGTCAGGCATCGAATTCATCCCAGATCATTTCCCTGTTTAAAAAAGCGGCTGCTGCCAGCCCGGCTGCTACTGCATTCGGTACACCACGAAGCATACTGCAGTTATCACCAGCTGCATACACCCCTTCAACAGATGTTTTCCCAAAATCAGCTACTTTAATATGTCCTGATTCTGTCAACTCACATCCCAGTTGCGCAGGTATATCACTGTGCTGTATAAACGGTAAACGGGCGTAAACAGCTTTTAAAGGCACTTTTGTACCATCAGCCAGTTCCACTGCGCTTAGATATCCCTTGTCATGGATAATCGCTTTTACAGGTGTCTCAATGATATTGATGTTCTTTTTCTTTACCTGTGCTACCATTTCATCTGTCAGTGAGCAAGGGCCGTTCGTGAACAATGTCAAATCTTTTGTCCAGTGTTGAATCAGTTTCACAGTTTCAAAACCACCTTCGCCATTGCCTAAAATACCTGTTGGCTGCTTAGCCACTTCATAACCGTGGCAATAGGGGCAGTGAATCACAGAGATTCCCCAACATGCTGCTACACCCGGAATCTCAGGCATAAGGTCTTTGATACCGGTGGTAATAATGAGTTTTTTTGCGGTGAAGGTTTCACCTGCTTCAGTGGTTACAGAAAACCCCTTGTCGTATTTTTCTCCTTTCACGGCTTTGCCATGGAGCAACTGTACGGTGTTATATGCTTTGAGTTGCTCCAGTGCTACTTTTGTAATTGCTGCTGGCGTTTCACCATCTCTTGTTAAAAAATTATGTGAATGGGGTGTTTGTGCATTACAGGGATTGCCGCTATCAATGATTAATACTTTCCTGAGTGCGCGGCCAAGGGTCATTCCAGCTTGTAATCCGGCATAGCTGCCTCCGATGATGATAACTTCAAATTCCATATTTATCATTTTGTACAAAAGTAATTAGGTTAACTTTATGATCGTGAAAACTACCCTCTATGGAAGTGCTTCCCTGGAAGGAATGAAAATATTACAAAATAATACTTTTATGGTTTGTCCTGGTGAAAAGATACATGATTGCAAACGTCAGTTGCTCGCCATTCAGGATACCCTGGATATCATTGGCGGAAAGTGGAAAGTAACCATCCTGGGATGCCTGGCGATGGGAGAGAAGCGGTTTATGGATTTGCAGAGAGAGCTGGTGGGAATAGGACCGAAAATGTTATCGAGAGAGTTGCATGAGCTGGAGGTAAATGGATTGATTCAAAAGAATGAAAACGCGAAGTATAAGATGACGGCATATAGTGATTCGCTGAAGCCGGTGATACAGGTATTGGCAGAATGGGGAATGCAGCATAGGGTGAAAGTGATGTCGATGCAATAAGAATCCGGATAGCCTGCCGCAGGCAAAGGCGGTTTTTTCGCAAGCGATAATTATCCTTATCTTTAAGAACATTTAACACAATATATGAGCCTGGTAAAAAATGCATTTTACAGTGCTGCGCAACTGTTTCCCCTTGCCGTATTGAAACAACGACGTCCCGATAGTTTATTGCTCCCCTATCATCACCTTGTAAGCGATACACCAGTTCCCCACATCAAACACCTCTACCCATGGAAAGGCACCCGGGCATTTGAAAAAGATCTCGATTACCTGCTCAGGCGATTTACTCCCATTACCTTACAGGATATCATTCAATCTTTAAGAACAGGACAGGCACTACCTGCCGGCTCTTTCCTGCTTACCTTCGACGATGGTCTGCGTGAAATAAAAGAAATCATCGCTCCCATGTTGCTTCGCAAAGGTGCACCGGCTGCATTCTTTCTGAACAGCGCATTTCTTGATAATAAAAACCTGTTTTATAAATTCAAGCTTAGCCTGATTATTGAAAATCTACAAACTAAAAACCACTCAAAAGCAACACTTGATCAACTCTATACCTGCCTGCAGACAGATGAAGCATCACTCATTCCGGCAATTAAAAAAATCACTTACAGTAATAAAGGACAGGCAGATGAAGTAGCAGGTATCTTAGGTCTTTCTTTTGCACAATACCTGACAGAAGTAAAGCCGTTCCTTACACTTGAGGAAGTAGGTACACTTGTACAACAAGGTTTCGCCATCGGTGGACATAGTATTGATCATCCCTATTACAGTCAGCTCACACTGGACGAACAACTCTTTCAAACCAGGCAATCGGTAGATTTTCTTGTGCAGCATTTCAATCTGAATTATAGAGCGTTTGCATTTCCACATACAGATGCAGGCGTGAGCAGGATATTTTTCAATACCTTATTAGAAGGCCCCGATCCAATAGACGTGATCTTCGGTACAGGAAATCATAAAAAAGATTTTAATCCGAAAATATTGCACCGGTTCAATTGTGAAAGACCATCGGTAAGCATTAATGCAGCAGTGAAAGGAATTTTATTGTTGAATAAAATTCAACAGATAACAAACAAGGATCAGATTAGTCGCTAAATCTCCGGCATTATATAAGCAAATTTTATCTCTATACATATTTGTAATGTATCTCCAAAAAACAAAATATGCCACATTGATGTTTGGTATTCTATACAATCAAAATCAGATATACCCCATGTCAAAACTGTTAAAACGATCCTTTCATGTAAGCTAAAGAGGAATAATTCTTAACAAGGAATTAAATCAAATGATTTAGTGGCGAAAATTTCCATGCATTTTGTTTTTGTTCAGTCAATTACGTATATTTAAATTATATAGATTATTTAATACTTTATATTTGTTTTTTTTATTGAAAAACAAATTTGTATCCTAATTTTGCCCGGGACGATTGAGACACATCAGATTGAATTTAAGTATTAATAAAAAACGTCGGCTATTGTAAAACGCTACTAAATTTTAACCAAACGTGAAGAACCTACCTATTGTCAGGCTACTGATATGTGCCTGTCTGTCATTAATTGCGTCCGTGTATCCAAATGTAACGAAAGCCCAGGGAGACCAGACAGCAATCACTGTAAAACTAGGCACCAGCCAGACCACAGGTGCCTGGCTGCATCTACCGGACGATTACAACAGTACTTCGGCGAGTTACCCGCTTTTAATTTTCCTGCATGGCGTAGGAGAAGCAGGTACTGATATCAACTTAGTACTGGCGCATGGAGTACCGAAGATGATTGCAAACGGTGCAAAGATGCAGTATACCGTCAATGGCAAGTTGTTTAAATTTATCGTGGTATCTCCGCAAATCCCCAATGGATGGGCAAGTGAAACCATGGTGCAGAGTGTGCTGAATGATATTAAATCGAGGTACAGAGTAGATGCATCCCGTATTTATCTGACCGGGCTAAGTGCCGGTGGTTATGGTGTATTAAATTACATCGCATCCGGAACTACCTATTCAGATAACCTGGCTGCTATCGTACCCGTGTCCGCAGCTGCAATCGATGCAAGCAAAGTGGCCGGACTGTGTAATGTAGCCAGCAGCAAACTGGCTGTCTGGATGCTCTGTGGTACCTCCGACAGCTTCATTGACAACCAGCGCACTTATATCGCTGATATGAAGGCGTGCAACCCTTCTATCACCCCCATTGCCACCGAATACAATGGCGGTACTCATAGCGATAATGTATGGGACAAAGCATACGATCCCAATCACACTTACCAGAATCCTAACATCTATGAGTGGATGTTGCAATACAGCCGCAACAACGCTTCTTCTACCATATCCGCTCCCGTAGCCGCCGTAGCTTCTTCCAGCCTGACCATCACCTTACCAACTAATAGTACTACTTTAGATGGTTCTACCTCCACAGGTACCATCACTACATATGCATGGACACAAGCCTCAGGACCTTCTACAGCAACACTGAGCAGCACCAGCACTGCAAAAATAACCGCCAGCAACCTCGTTGCCGGTACTTATGTTTTTAAACTGACCGTGTCGAACGCCGCCGGGAGTAGTTCCCAATCGGTGACCGTTACTGTGAATGCCGCTACCACAGCTGCTCCTGTGGCAGCCGTAGCCGCATCTTCCCTGAGCATTACCCTGCCAACTAACACCGCCACTTTAGATGGTTCTTCTTCTACAGGCACCATCACCAGCTATACATGGGCACAAACTTCCGGTCCTTCTACTGCTACCCTCAGCAGCACCAGTACTGCAAAGATCACTGCCAGCAACCTCGTAGCAGGTACCTATGTGTTTACACTGACCGTAAAAAATTCAACAGGTAGTAGCAGCAAAACGGTGACTGTAACGGTGAATGCCGCTACCGGCACTAAAGTTGCCTGTGCAGGTTGTAAGTTCCTCATCACACCGGGTTCCGATGGCGGTGCTTATATCAATGGTACAACACTGGGTGTTCAACCCGGCGATACCGTATGTATCCAGTCTGGTAGCTACGCCTACATCCAGTTCTTCAATATCACCGGTACCACTGCTAAGCCAATTGTTTTCATCAACTGCGGCGGCCAGGTAAAAATCGGAAACGGCGGTAGCTATGGCTTTGTATTCAACAATGCAAAGTACTTCAAAGTAACAGGTACAGGTAGCTCCGATTTTTACGGGTTCAGTGTAGATGGCGTGACCAAAAAACTGAACGTAGGTCTTGGTATCAGTAAGGGATGTACCGATTACGAAGCAGATCACTTTGAAATCACTGGCTCCGAAGTAGGGGTGATGGCCAAGGTAAATCCTGATTGCGATGTCAACAACCAGTATCCTACCTTCTCTATCAGAAATGTTAAACTGCATGATCTTTATATACACGAAACAGTCGGAGAGGGGATGTACATCGGAAACACCGCACCTAATGGTGAAACCGCCACTTGTAATGGTGTTACCACAACCCTGTTACCTCCACGTATATACAACCTGAAAATCTACAACGTCATCACCGCCAATACCGGCTGGGATGGTATCCAGGTAGCATCCGCTCCTGAAAACGTAGAGATCTATAATAATAAAGTATCTAACTACGGTGTTGAAAACAAAGGTAGCCAGCAGGCGGGTATCATCCTGGGTGGTGAATCCAACGGTAAGGTATACAACAACACGATAATCAAAGGTACTGGTAATGGTATCGAAGTATTCGGCACTGGTCTCAGCTATGTCTACAATAACATCCTCAGCGATTGTGGTATAGATGGAACCACCATCGGACAGGATGCGATCTTCATCGACGACCGACCTACCAACCAGAACTACAAGCCACTACAGGTGTATGTGATGAACAATACCATCGTCAACTCAGGCCGGGATGCTATTCGTATGCAGAATACAAACGGTACAGATGGCACCGGCAATCTCTTTCTCAACAACCTTGCCGTGAAACCAGGTTCACTGGCTTCCAGGGGCTCACTTGCATACCTCACTATTCAATCCGGGGTTTCTTATACAACTACGAACAGCCTGAATTATGCCGATGCAACCACTGTGAAGTTTGTAGATGCCACTAATAAAAATTTCCACCTGGCAGCAGGTTCTCCTGCTATCGACCAGGGCAGGGACCTAAGCACTTATTTCAAAACTGATATAGATGGCAACGCCCGCCCGCAAGGCAGCGCATTTGATGTAGGTGCCGATGAATATGCATCCGGTACTTCCACCAATGTAGCGCCTACTGCCAATGCCGGCGCTGACCAGGCCATTACTTTGCCCGTTACAACTGTTACACTAAATGGTACCGGATCTACTGATAGTGATGGTACCATTAAATCGTACAAATGGGTACAGACTTCTGGTCCGGTGACAGGCACTATCAGCAACACTGCTATTGCCTCTCCCGTAATTACTAACCTGACGGCTGCCGGTACATACGTATTTACACTGACTGTTACCGACGATGATGGCGCTACCGCCACTGACCAGGTAACCATCACCGTGAATGCCGCAAATGTGGCTCCTACTGCAAACGCAGGTACTGATCAAACAATTACCCTGCCTACAACATCTGTTACCCTGAATGGTACAGGTTCCAAAGACAGCGACGGTGCTATCAAAACTTATAAATGGGTGCAGACCTCCGGCCCCGTGACTGGCACTATCAGCAACATAGCCATCGCTTCGCCGGTGATCACTAAGCTCACTACTGCAGGTACCTATGTATTTACTTTGACAGTGACCGATGATGATGGCGCAACCGCATCTGATGCAGTTACTATCATCGTAAAAGCCGCTACTTCTACAAATGTAGCACCTACTGCCAATGCTGGTACTGATCAAACGATCCAGTTGCCTACAGCTACCGTTACCCTGAATGGTACAGGTTCTAAAGACAGCGATGGTTCTATCAGCGCATATAAATGGGTGCAGACTTCTGGTCCGGCAACAGCCACTATCAGCAGTGCGACCATTGCCTCTCCCGTGATCACTAACCTCACTACTGCAGGTACCTATGTTTTCACACTGACAGTGACCGATAATGCAGGTACTACCGCTACCGACCAGGTTACTATCACCGTTACAGCTGCTGCAGCCAACAAAGCTCCTACAGCCAATGCCGGCGCTGATCAGACCATTACATTGCCTACAGCAACTGTAACATTAAATGGTACGGCTTCTTCTGACATCGATGGCACTATCAAGGTCTACAAATGGGTACAGGCTTCCGGTCCTGTAACCGCCACACTGAGCAGCACGGCAATTGCTTCCCCGGTTGTTACCAAATTAGCGACCGCAGGTAGCTATGTATTCACGCTGACTGTCACAGACGATGATGGTGCTACTGCATCTGATAATGTAACTATCACCGTAAAATCAG
>NZ_JBCNKH010000091.1:0-24312 GCF_039596135.1 Chitinophaga sp. | reverse complement strand
TAAGCACCGCCAATTGCATTCCTCACATAATCATACGCAATCCTGTCCGGGCCGAATTTGGCAGGCGGGAAGCGCCTGATCAGCTGGTAATACATGGCTTCTTTCTTTGCAGGGTCTTTCTCATCATAGATAAGTGCAATCTGGTCCTGTCTTACCGCCAGCCCGGCAGGAAACTTTTTCTTTTCTGCAGTCTTAATAGAATCTACCACCTCTTTTTTGTTGAGACGGTAAAAGGTATTCGCTGCCAGTTGCCAGTCTTCTTCCTTTTTACTTTGCAGATGTTTGTACAACTCCGCAGTCAGGTATGCTTTATCTTTTTCATCTTTGGAAGCGGCAAGTTTGTCGTAAGCCTTGTACAGGCTATCTATGCGCTGTGCCTTTACAGAGGCACAGCACATAGCAGCGATAACATACAATGAAGTGATTTTTTTCATGTGAATACTTTTTAGCGTGTGGATCATTCGTAACCCGGGTTCTGGGTCAGTTTTTGATTATTTAGAATTTCCTGGTAAGGAATTGGCATCAGCGTATCTCTTGGCACCCAGGTAGATTTTTTCTGGCTCAGCACTGCATCTGCCTGACCGGTACGTACCAGGTCAAACCAGCGGTGTCCAAACTCACCAAACAATTCTATCTTTCGCTCCTGTGCAATGGCGGTGAGCAGGTCGTCTTTGGTCGCCGCAGTTGTATTAGCCAGTCCTGCACGATGACGAATGGCATCCAGGTCTGCCTGTGCAGTGGCGATGTCATTCAGTTGTGCACTGGCTTCTGCGCGGATCAGGTATTGTTCTGCAAGGCGCAGTACCACGTTGTATTCATCACCTGCGGTGGCGGTGCCCAGTTTATATTTATTGACACGGCGGTAGGTGATACCTCCATTTACCAGGCTGTCTGTCCATGCTGTTTTCCGGTTGTCACCTGCTTCAAACTCATTCAGGAATGAATCATACAGGTAATAGGAAGGTATGGCCGTAGCGGAAGAAGCCCTGTAGCTAAAACTACTATAGCCATAGTAAGTGGCAAACTGCAGGATGGTTTCTGCACTGCTGGTTTTGAAAGTGGTACTCAGGTCAGAGAGGGTATAGGCCACGTCGGTAGCACCAATTACTTTTGTAGCATAAGCCACAGCGTTGGTATAATCTTTCTGGTAGAGATATACTCTTGCCAGCAGCGCCTCTGCTGCATACTTATTCACCCTTGCATGCAGGGTACCAGTATAGGTACCTGGCAGTAATTCTTCAGCTGTTTTCAGGTCGTTGATGACCTGTGTATATACTTCTGCTTTTGTTGCTCTTGGCAGGTTGGCATTGTTCAATGCGATAGGATCGAGTGACAATGGTACGCCGCCAAAGAAATTGGCCAGGTAAAAGAAATGGAATGCACGGATGAAATAACTCTCACCTAATAACTGGTTTTTTACAGAGCCAGTCAGGGTGGTAGATTTAGTTAATCCTTCAATCGCATTGTTTGCTTCGGCAATTACATAATATGGATAGTACCATTGATAATTACGTACGTTGCTGTTGGTAGATGTTACATTCCCATTCTGGTATTCTGCCATTAATGGAGTAGAGCTGTAATAGCGGTATTGAACAGCGTCGCCCAGCAACTCCGCCGTCCACGTAAAGTACTGTACATTGTACGTGGTAGCCCAGTAGGAGTACAGGGCCACTACGGCACTGGTAGCTGTTCCGTCTGCAGCATAGGTGTCAGACGGTGACAGTGAATTCGGTGCGTTGTCGATTGTTACAAACTTCTTGCATGAAGTGGCGGTAAGCCCCAATGCGAGTAATATATATGATAGTTTCTTCATTATCTCTCTGCTTTTTATAATGATAAATTCAAGCCTACAGTCATCGTACGCAGCTGTGGTACGGCAATGTACTGACCGGTACCCAGGCCCGGACCAGTACCTGGCAGGGTCGTTTCAGGATCCAGCGTATACTTTTGCTTTGCCCAGGTATACAGGTTCTGACCTCTTGCATAGATGGATGCGTTGGCGATTCGAACCTTGTTTAACCATTTTCCTGGCAGATTGTAAGTGAGGCTCAAAGTTTTGAACTTGATATAAGATGCATCACCCCAGTTGGCGTCGGAGTTAGCATAGTAATAATAGTTAGAAGAGTAGCTCTTGCTCGCACCCGGGAAGTTGCTTACATCGCCGGAACCATGCCAGCGATCTATCACCGCAGTACTCTGGTTGGTCATATCATATCCAAATGGATAGAAGTAGGTATTCAGCGTATTGTTCAGGTAAAAGTACCTGTGGTTGAACTGGAAGGTAAAGTCCAGTGTAAACCCTTTGTAAGAGATAGAGTTGGTCAGACCACCATAATAAGGTACGCCGGTTTTACTTACATGCCTGTCGGCAACACCAATAGAACCATCTTTGTTTACATCTTCCAGCACTGGTGCACCTGTAGTGGCATCTACACCCACATAATGATACAGGTTCTGTGCATCGATAGGTTTGCCTACGGTGTACGTGGTAGCATAAGTGGAGTTCGCGAGATTGTCAAATGCCAGCAGTTTATTTTTATTGATGGTCATGTTCAGGGTGGTGGTCCATGAAAGGTCTTTCGTAGCAATGTTTGTCGTACTCAGCTCGAATTCCCATCCTTTGTTCTGAATAACGGCAGGCAGGTTGCCGGCATAGGAGTTTACACCAATCTGCATCGGTGTAGTAATATAGGCGAGCATATTGCTGGTCCTGTTCTGGTAGTAATCTGCTTTCAGTATGATGTGGTCTTTCAGGAAGCCCAGTTCCAGCGCGATATCCAGCTTTTTGGTAGTTTCCCATTTCAGGTTCGGATTAGATATCCCATTTGCGATCAGGGCCGTGGTACCCATATAGGAATAGGTAGTGGATGCAGTGGAATACAGTGGTGTGTACATGTAGTTCGCGATCTGGTCATTACCAGTTACACCATAGCTGGCGCGCAGCTTACCAAAGCTGATGGGCTTTATATCCGTCATGAAATCTTCCTGTGAGAAAATCCATGCTGCACCCAATGCACCAAAGGAACCAAACTGGTTGTTGGAACCGAAGCGGGAAGAACCATCTCTTCTGAAGGTACCATCCAGGTAATATTTCTCTTTGTAGTTGAAATTGAAACGGCCAAAGCCCGCGGCATACTTATACAGGGAGTAATTGTTGCTATATACAATCACGGTGCTGGCTGCACTGATCGCATGCAGCAATGCCTCGCTGCTGTAGCCGGATCCTCTCAGGGTAGTGCTGGTTGCTTTGGTTTGCTGGAAGGTAGTACCTCCAACCACCTGCAGATGTGCATCACCGAAAGATTTATTGTATTCCAGGAACGGCTCTACAATCCAGTTGTCATTTTTGCCTTTTGAATCCATCAGCTGGTTGTCTGTAAGGGCTGTAGAATTCACAGTACGGTTAGGTTGTATACTTTGCTGTTCCAGGTTGGTCTGGGTGAAACCCAGGTTCGCTCTTACGGCCAGTTCCTTCAGGATATTATAGCGCAGGTTCAGGTCAGTGATCAGGTTATATGTCTGACCGGAATACTGTTGCAACAGGAGGGCAACAGGGTTCTTGCCTACACCCAGGTCCCAGTTGAAAGTACCATCCGCGTTATAAGGATTATAGTTCGGTGGCAGGTTGTACATGCTTGACAGGTCCACTTTAGGCAGATTGCTCTTCATGTAAGTGTAATTGGCAGAAAGAGCGATATTAAACCTGTTGTCTTTACTGCTATGGTTGGCATTGATCCTGTTGGAGAAAGTGATGGTATTGTTTTCGCCGGGGAATACAGTGCCTTCCTTGCGGTAAGAGGTAGAGTAAAGGAAAGTATTCTGTGCGTTGCCACCTGATACAGATGCCATTGCACTCGTGGTTTTTGCTTTACCGCCCATGGCCCATTTCTGCCAGTCGGTATAGGCGGTCTGGTCCCATTTAGTCAGGTCATAGTCCGTAGCGCCAGGTGTTGTGCCTGCATTGGTAAAAGCTTCTTTGCGCATATCCAGGTATTCCGCTGTATTCATCATAGGAATGAAGCGGCTTACTTCACCATATCCATGACTCACATTTGCACTGACTTTGGTATTCCCATGGCTGCCTTTTTTGGTAGTAATCAGTACTACACCATTGGCGCCTTTAGAGCCGTAGATAGCTGTTGCATCAGCATCCTTTAGTACATCGATCCGCTCAATGTCTTCAGGAGCGATCATGCTGAAAGGACTGAGGCTACCACTGGCACCGCTGATACCATAACTGTTCAGTGCATCGGAAGCAGGTGTGCTGCCATTGAATAAAGTAAAGGGAACACCGTCAATCACATACAATGGCAGGTAACCACTCAGTATGCTGGCGTTGCCACGAATGCGCACACGTACGCCACCACCGGGTAAACCATTGTCCTGTGTGATTTCCATACCAGCTATGTGACCCTGCAGGGCAGTAAGTGGATTGGAAA
The DNA here is from genome assembly GCF_039596135.1 of Chitinophaga sp. Lineage (GTDB taxonomy): Bacteria > Bacteroidota > Bacteroidia > Chitinophagales > Chitinophagaceae > Chitinophaga. Next base: position 19,873 of record NZ_JBCNKH010000091.1, on the reverse strand, counting down.
CCGTCTGTATCGCAATTTCTTCTGCTTTGATAGAACTCACGGCACCAGTATTGTTTCTTTTGGTAGTAGTGCTATAACCCAGTACCTGTACTTCATTCAGGCTGCTGAAGCTGCGTACGAGTGTAACCGGAACAGAGCGTCTGCCTTTCACAGCAACTTCCTGCGTGGTATAACCTACAATGCTGAGGATCAGCACGGCATTATCATTATCTGCGGCGATGGAGAAGTGACCATTTTGATCAGCGGCCGTAAACCGGGAGGTATTTTTAACGCGGATAGTTACACCCGGGATAGGATCACCTGTTTCGTCTTTTACAATACCGCCGATGAGCACATTTTGTGGTGCAGTCGTATCCCCCGCAGGTTGTAGGGCTATTTTCTTTTCCTGCAGGATGATTTTAGTGCCTTTGTCAATATAGACGAGATTGGTACCTTTCAGGATCAGGTCCAGTACCTGTGCTACAGTGCGGGTACCGCTATTGATCGTTACTTTTTTGTCCTTGTTCAGCAAGGTGGAAGAGTAAAAAATGCTGAAGCCGGATTGCTCCTGCAATTTCTCAAGTGAGGATTTAAGGTTGGCGTCATGAACCTCATAATTAACCATTGTTTCCCTGATACTTTGACCTGATGCATGAATAGCAGCAAACAGGTGAAAGCACATGACAAGTGACAAGCATACACACACAGTGACTCTCATGATAAACAATAAAATTGGTTGCGTTTTTTCTTTTGGCAATGGGTGTACAATTCCCCCTTGCAAAAGCTGAACTTTTGGCATAAATTTGAAGACGTTTAAATGAATCAATAGTTTTTACGTAAAAACTCCTCACTGCTTTCTCAGGGCCAGAGGAGTTTTTTTGTGTGTTTACGTTTTTTGCTAATTCTGGTTGGTTTTTGACATTTTTAAAGTTTGATTTTAGTTGATCTGATTAAAACAAGCGGTACCGTCCAGTTCTACTGTGCGACCGTTTATTGAATAAGTTGTACCCATAGTTTGTGAGAGGATATCCAATACCTCGTTCAGCGATTCTGTCCCTGAGAACCGCCCTGTAATAGGACAATGTTGTAGTGCCGGATTTTTGAATACAATGTTTACATCATACCTTCTGTCCAGTTTTTGCGCCAGCTGTTCGTACGGCATATCCTGGAATTGCATGTCTGATTTGGCCCAGGCTATGACAGTGGCCGGAATGATTTTGACCTGTTGAATGTTGTTGGTGTGTTGATTATAAACCACCTGTTCATTGGGAGTCAGGATGGTTTTCTGTTGGTAGGCGTCAGTGACCTGAACTTTGCCGCTGAGTACAGAGACCGTTACGCTATCTGTGTTCCAGGCTTTAATATTGAGAGAGGTACCTAAAACGGTGGTAGATACCCGGCCGGTATGAATGATGAAAGGTTGGGCAGGTTGAGAGGCTACATCAAAATAGGCTTCGCCCTCCAGCGTCACCTCGCGGTTATTGCCATTGTACCGATAGTCCATTTTGCTACCCGGGTGCAACAGTACCTTACTGCTGTCTGGCAGGTAGATAAAACGGTTCTCACTGGCAGCAGCGGGAATAACGGCCACGAGATTTTTGTTTTTAGCCGCTTTAGGCCAGTTTAAATATAAAATGACACCTAACAGGCATGCAGCGGCCAGCGAGGCATATAGGGCCAGGGAAGGCCGTTTTTTGCGATGTATATGGGCCGTGAGGTAAGCGTGCATCGCCTGGCCGGCAGCAGCTTCCTGCACGTCCGTCATAGGATATGGATCTGCTTCCCCGGTAAATTCCCTGTACCAGTTATTGAGCTCATCCTGTTCAGCAGGAGTAGCTGTACGATCTATATATTTCTGAATCAGGAGGTCCAGGCGATTTCTGTCCATACTATTTCAAGGCGTTATAATAATAAGTACTATAACCTGCCCCCGGACCCCTAGTCTGTTCAAAAAATATTTTTTAGAAGAAAAACAGCATGTTGATATGCCTCAGGTTGAGGCGTATGGTACGCAGGGCTTTGGTGAGATGTGCCTCTGCGGTCTTTTCGGAGATATTCATGGCGCTGGCAATCTGTCGGGTGGTTTTCCCTTCCAGGCGGCTTAACTTGTACACCTGCCTGCATTTTTCCGGCAGTTTTTCTACAATTCCATTGATGTAATCGTCCAGCAGGCGGGCATAGATCTTTTCATCGTCCGCACTGTGGGTAGAACGGAAGATACTGTGGAGGATATTTTTCCGGCGTTGTTGCTGGTCGTAATGCTTAAATACAGAAAACTTGATCGCAGTAGCCAGGTAGTGGGAAAGCTGGCTGATTGCCAGGGAAGCACGCCTGTCCCAGAGGTTGATCAGGACCTCCTGTACGATCTCCTTGGCGGACGATTCGTCATGCGTATGCTTCCACGCGATAGCCAGAAGGGGCTGCCAGTAGCGATGGTAAATTTCAGTAAAAGCAGCTTCGTCCCCTGTTGCCAGGGCGGTAAGCAGCTCATTGTCACTGAAATTTTGCATAGCCATGAGTTGAAAGTAATAAAAATATTGGCAAAAGTAACAAAATCTACTAAAATGGTAGGGTATTAAAATGCCTTTGGTGAAGATAATACATAGTAAGGTCATTAAACCATCACAAAGAAAACCTTCCGCCCGAAACGGAAGGTTTTCTTAAAAAAATTACCAGTTACTATTCTGTACCATCTCCGGATTTGAGTTTATCTCATCCTGGGGTATCGGGAAGTAATCATGTTTCGGGCTTACGAAATACAATTTCCCCACCTTATCACTATTTGTAATTTCATCTTTCAGTAACCCCCAGCGCTGCAGATCATAAAACCGCTGTCCTTCCCGGGCAAACTCCAGGAATCGCTGATGTCTTATTTCTTTCATCATCGCTGTCTGATTCAGACCCGCAGTGAGTACCGGCAAACTCGCCCTGTTGCGCACCGTTGTTATATAAGCATACGCATCTTCCGGTCTGCCCTGCATGGTCACGCTCTCTGCCAGCAGTAGCAATACATCTGCATAGCGCAATGCTTTTTCATTAATATCTGATTGATAATCCGATGCACCGCTGCTACCAGACAATTCGTTTGCCTGGTTATAGTTCTGGTATTTCTTGTAATACGATTTAAATCCAAATGGCAATGTATAGGAAGAAAATGGTTTCTGGTAAAATGTTGCCCCCGGGTAATCCCAGAACAGGGTGGCATACATTCTCGGATCAAGATCCCCACTGGTAGTCTTCTCATTTTGAAACTCATTAAAGAGCTTATCTGTCGGCGCCACTTCAAACCAGCCACTCGCCTCTGAGGGGGCAAACTCCTGTGCCGTGGTCACGCCCAGGCTCTCATTCGAGTTTTCACCTGCCCATGGATTGGTACCGCCTACGTCTGCCAGCTGAATTTCAAATAATGATTCCACATTATTATCATGGGCAGCAATAAAGTTGTCGCCATAATTGGCCATCAACTGGTAAGTATAAGGTGCTGTAGTCAGTTGTTTCAATGTGCTCTCTGCATTGGCCCAGTCCTTTGTATACACATACGACTTGCCGAGGAAACCCAGTGCAGCCCCTTTGGTAGCCCGCCCTGTATTGCTGGCATCATAAGTTAAAGGCAGATCTGCTGCTGCTTCCGTAAAATCTTTGATTACCTGTGCCCATACATCAGCAGCGGGAGACTTGGCCACAAAATATTCTGCTGTAGACGCTGGTATGGTGGTACGAAGCGGTACATCCCCGTAGTTGATCACCAGAATATATTCGTTCAGTCCCCGCAGGAACTTGGCTTCTGCAATGTAGGCGCTCTTTGTTGCGTCTGAAAGGCCGCTTACCTTATCTATATTGGCAAGGATCTGGTTGGCGCGAAAAATGGCCCGGTAAGCTACATTCCATACATTGGTCGAAGCCGAATTATCAGGCGTATTGGTGAAAGTAGACAACTGGTACAGGTAGCTCACATCATTCCTGATAAAGAAATCGTCACCCCTGCCATTGGACAGTTCTACACCTCTTACGCCCCAGAATCCGCCATCTACATTTTTGAACAGTGCATAAGTGGCAGCCAGGGCGCTTTTTACATCATCCTCAGTTTTCCAGTAGGTTTCAGTTGTAATTTGATTTGGGTTGGTCAGTTCCAGTGAACTCTTCGAACAGCTGGTGAGTAGCACCGTTGTAAGAAGGATATATAATAGCTTATTCATAATGGTGTCGTTGTTTAGATGAATTAGAAGGATAATTGGATGCCGGCAGAGAATACACGGGCCAGTGGATATGCCACGTGGCCATAATCTACACCCCTGTCAAGGAGGCTGCCGCTTCGGCCAATGTCCGCATTGAAACCACTATAGTTCGTGATGGTAAACAGGTTGTCTGCACTGATATATGCCCTCAGGGCAGTCGTGTGCAGCCGCACATTCAGGCGCTCCGGTATGGTATAGCCCAGTTGCAGGGTCTTCATACGGAAATAGGAGCCGCTCTCTAAAAAGCGGGAAGAAGTTTGTGCATTCAGGTTAGGATCGTCGATCACAGCCCTTGGCATATTAGTATGATGCTCCGGTGTCCATGCCTGCAGCGTGGTCTTCGCATAGTTGTATTCCAGGTTCATACCTTCCATATCCTGTCTTACACCATTGTAAATTTTATTGCCCGATACGCCCTGCATGTAAATATTCAGGTCAAAGTGAAACGCATCAAGTTTCACCCCGATACCATATTCAAAATCAGGGAAAGGGCTACCCAGGTGTACACGGTCTGCACTGCTGATGATACCGTCGCCATTGGCATCCAGGAATTTGATATCACCGGGTTGAGCGTAGGGTTGAATAAGGTTGCCATTTTTATCCTTGTAGGCATTGACTTCGTCCTGTGACTGGAAAATGCCCAATGTCTTAATCAGGTAGAATCCCGTCACTTCGCCGCCAGCTTCGGTCACGGTGGAGGATGCACCATGGTGGGTAGGCTGGCCGCCAAAGATCTGTTGGGTACCTGTGCCCAGTTCGATCACCTTGTTTTTAACAGATGAGACCGTGCCGTATACATTATAATTCAGCACCCCGATATGATTAGAATAGTTCAGGCCCAGTTCAACCCCTTTGTTCTGGATGGTACCTGCATTCACTACCGGGTTGGTGGAAGAACCTGCAGATCCCGGGATGGGTACATTCAGCAATACATCGGTTGTTTTCTTATGAAAGTAATCAATGCTGGCATTCAGGGATCCCTTCAGGAAACTTACATCCACCCCCACGTTGGTAGTAGCGGTATTTTCCCATTTGATGTTAGGAGAGGAGTAGGCAGTCTGGATAGCACCAAACCATTTTTGCTGTGCATCACCGATCACGTAGTTGATGTTCGATGCAATGGCCGCGCTGTATTGATAGTCACCTATTTCCTGGTTACCCAGAATACCGTAGCTACCTCTCAGTTTGAGGGAAGAGACGATGTTTGGATCTACATGCCAGAAGTGTTCATTGTTGATGTTCCAGCCTACAGCCACGGAAGGGAAATTACCAAAGCGGTTAGAGGCACCAAAGCGGGAAGAACCATCGCGACGGAAACTCGCGGTCAGCAGGTAGCGGTTGTCGTAGGCATAAATGACACGGCCTAACGTGGATAGCAGCACACTTTCGACACTGTTGCCGCCCACGGTAGCAGTGCCTGATGCTGCATCCAGTTCTTTAATGCCATCAGGCAGGTTGGTCTTAGCCATCAGGTTATAGTTATAATGAGTCTTTTGATAACTGTAACCTACTAATGCCTGGATGGAATGCTTACCGAAATCCTTGTTGAAGTTCAGGGTGTTTTCCAGTAGTACCAGCTGGTTCCTTTCCTTTTCGCGGCTCATGTCGTTGGTTTGCTGGATGAAGAGGCTACCTACTTCATGACGGCGCACGTAGTCATCGGTTTCACCAAAGGAAGTAGTATAACCCATGTTGAACTTGTACTTCAGATAAGGGCGTAAAGACACTTCAGCATATGCATTGGCCAGGAAGGAAATAAGTTCATAACTCACGTCTTCCAGGTGTAGCAGGGCCACCGGGTTGGGAATATTCACCACTGAACCGGAAGCACCACTATAACCACCAATGGCAGCCGTGTCGTAGATTTTATAAGCGGGGATCATCTTCATAGCAGAGCCTACGGCGTTGCCACCCTGTCCGCCCCAGCCATCGCTCATGCGGATCCATTTTTCGCGGGTGGCCAGGAAGGTCTGTCCAAATTTGAGGATGCCTTTTGTAGATTCAGTTTTGGCCCGGATACCATAACGTTTATAACCCGTTACGTCTACAATACCTGCCTGGTCGGTATACTCGCCTGATACGCTGTAGCGGGAGTAGTCAGATCCCCCGGATACGCTCAGGTAATACTGCTGAATCAGGGCCGTTCTGTAGATGGCATCCTGCCAGTCAGTGCCGGCGCCCAGTGCCGATGGATTAGCGGCTATATCGAGCCGGGGAAGGCCCGCACCGCCATTGCCGGCGTCGTGTGCAGTATTGCTCACGGTAGCCCATTCCTGGGCATTTAGTACTTCGTATTTTTTAGCCAGCTTTTGGGAGCCGACATTGGTTCTGAAATTGAAGACCGGTTTGCCTGCCTTACCGTTTTTGGTGGTCACGAGTACCACGCCGTTTGCAGCCCGTGAACCGTAAATAGCAGCGGCCGAGGCATCTTTGAGCACGTCCATGCTTTCGATATCACCGGGGGCAATATTGTTGATATTTGCAACCTGCACACCGTCTACGAGGTAGAGGGGATCGGCATTGTTGAGTGTACCAACACCCCTGATGAGAATACGGGTGCCCGAACCGGGGTCCCCACCCGCAGATTCCACGGTCACACCGGGGAGCCGGCCCTGTAGTGAACGGCCTACGTTGCTCACGCCTTCTGTTTTTAGATCAGCTGCTTTGAGGGAGGCAATGGCTCCTGTCAGGTCTTTCTTTTTTACGGTGCCATAACCGATCACCACCACTTCGTTGAGTCCGGATACTTTGGGCTTGAGGGCCACATTGATAGTGGTACCGGTGCCTACAGTTATTTCTGAATTGTCGTATTCCATAGAGGTGAAGAGCAGCGTGCTGCCTTCGGGTGCGTCGATGGAATACTGGCCTTTTTCGTCGCTGTAAGTGCCTTTTTGTGTGCCTTTGATGATAACGGCAGCTTTAAACACCGGGTTATTTGTTTCTGCATCCGTGATCTGGCCGGTGATCTTTTTCTGGGCACTGGCCAGAAACGGGAAGAGCAACAGGATTAATAGAATAGGAGTTTTGCGCCGGGTCAGGCGCAGTTGACTGTTTGTCATAAGGGAATTCGATTTAATTGATGAAATGGTTACAGTTGAATATTATTCGCCTGAGGGTTAGTCAGGCATTATTGCGCGTTATAACATGGAATAATAGATGTATAATTGACACTTCTACAATGTAGAGATATTTTTTTAAAAACAAAAACCCCACCTTTTGGAGAGGTGGGGTTTTGAAAAATCTTACTTGTTAAAGGGTAGGTAGCAGTTTTGTTTATCCGATAATTGTAATGTCAAAGCAATAAAGGGATCACCTTCTCCTGCGACCGTGTAGAAGGTCGCTGGTCAGTAAATGATCTGGTCATTGTTTATCGTTTTGAAAATTCAGTTAATGTTGATAGTACATCCTGAATAGTTCTGCTTTTGTTTTTATTCCAAGTTTGAAGAATATGTTTTTCATGTGGTACTGGATCGTATTCAGGCTTAAATTCAGTTTCGCCGCGATCGATTTATAAGGCAACCCTTCCAGTACCAGGTCCGTAATTTCCCTTTCTTTTTTAGTCAGGTTGGTTTGCGGTGCAGGCTTTTCCTCTTTATTGCGATAGAGCAGGTACCTGAAGAGCTCCTGGCTCACTACAGGTTGACCATATTCCAGCATATGCAACAGTTTGCGGGTAATGTTGTGAAAGAGGTCTGTCTTTAAAATATATCCATCTGCTCCTTTATCAAAGGCCCGCTGAATGACCTGCGGATCTTCGTTGGGTGTCATCACCACCAGCAGCATGGCTGGATGTAAGGACTTCAGTACCTGGATATCTTCCACTTGCTGCTGTGTGCCCGGGGGCATGCCTAGTAACAGCAGGTGTGGTTGTTGCTGAAGAAAGCTTAGCGCAGCTGTTGTAGTAGCGGTATGCAAACATACGGAAAGGTCTGTATGACGTGAAATGTTCAGGACCAGTTCATGGCGGTAATGCGTATCTTCTTCGATTACTCCTACCTTGAACCTTGGGGACATTGAATAGTGCATCATGGATGTGAATTGAGGGTTTTCTTTTTTCGGGAATGGTTATACCCGCAAATATCAGAATTTCTACAGAATTGACCTATACTTTTATTTTATGAATAGTACCCGCATACGTTATTTAATAATTGCTTTGATTATTATTGCCATCGTTTGCAGTATCGGGATCTATCACCTGGTCATGCATACTGCTATTCCTGACTATTGAAATTATTGAACGCTATGTGGAGATATTATGCATTGCTGTCAGCACTCTTTGCGGGATTAACCGCCGTACTGGCCAGGTTCGGATTACAAGGCATCAGCAGTAACCTGGCTACTGCTATCCGTACTATAGTGATCCTGGTTATTGCATGGGGCATCGTATTTGCAGGTGGTGAAGTGAAAGACCTGCAGGCCCTGACTAAAAAGCACCTGTTGTTCTTAACCCTGAGTGGCATAGCCACAGGACTTTCCTGGATCTTTTATTTCAAAGCACTCTCTACAGGCCCTGTTTCAAAAGTAGCCCCTATAGATAAATTAAGTGTTGCAATTGCCATTGTACTCTCTGCTATTTTTCTTAAAGAAAGTCTCGATTACAAAACCATTGTCGGCGCATTGCTCATTATGGCGGGTACATTCGTACTAATTCGCTAACGCTCCAGTTTGTTTACAGAATAGGCATATAGGTTTGCACCAGAATATAAAACGCTTATATGAAGATTGTGCCGATTTTAGCAGTCCTGTTATTAGGATGGGTATTTGCATTCAGTCAGAAAATTAAAGGAACCATACTGAACAGGGAGAATCAACAGCCTGTAGCTTACGCCACTATTATTGTAACCGATCCTGCCACTGGCAAGACGGTCAATGGTGCTGTCGCCAACGAACAGGGGGCATTTGAGATCAATGGTCTGCACAAGGGCTCCTGGAATCTGGCCATCGATTTCATTGGATTTACCCGCCAGGAAGTAAAAGGTGTGAGTGCCTCACAGGATATTGGTATTATATATATGACCGCCACCAGCAAGTCGCTGCAGGAAGTGGTCGTTACTTCACGGGCAGATAAAATCGTTTATAATGTAGCTACAGATGTTACTTCGCAGGGTGGAGTAGCGACTGATATATTAAAGAAGGTACCACAGGTGACAGTGGATATAGATGGGAATGTAGAATTGCAGGGCAATGCAAATATCCGTTTCCTGATCAATGGTAAGCCTTCTTCAATGTTTGGTAATAATCTCGCCGATGCACTGGCAGCTATTCCTGCCAGCCAGATTAAAAGTATTGAGGCGATTACAAGTCCGGGTGCTAAATACGATGCACAGGGTACAGGCGGTATTATTAATATCATTCTGAAAGATAATACGGCCCAGGGCATGAATGGAAATGTAGCCCTGAGTGCCGGTACCCGTCTTGAAAATGGATCTGTGAACCTGAATATGCGGAAAGATAAATTCGGTGCCAATGTGTTTTTTAGTGGCAATGAACAGCTCGCTTCGCGCACGCCATCTACCCGCATCCGGTATACGAAAGATACAAAACTGGAACAGGAAACCGTGACGGACTTTAGCAGGAAGGCTTATCAGACCGGGCTGGGATTTGACTATGGCAATCTCTCCGGGGGAATCACTTATGCCTTCTTTGGCAATCATTCGATAGCCAGTACTTCACAGCAGCCAGGCGATATTTACTTTACTTCCGATACCCGTAACCGAACCGGTACGGTAGACTGGAACCTGGCTTATCATACCAAAGCATGGAGCTTTTTGTACAGCGCCAGTGCAGGTAATCCTTATACCAGTTTTGTACAGGAAGCTACGCATAGCTGGACACCGGGCACAGATGTACAACATAATTTTTCGGCAGACTATTCCCACAAATGGCTGGATGCCGGGGCGAAAGTAACCTTACGCCATTTTAATAATACCGCTACCTACCTGCCGGATACTACACAGAATTACGTGTTTGACTATAGGATGAATATTTATGCAGCTTATTTGTCTGCTAAGTTTACTTTATTTGATGTACTGGATGTGGTGGCAGGTGCCCGGTATGAATATACCACAGTTTTAGGTGGGGAATATGGGGAATTGCTACCTTCGGTGAATATTACCCATGGCCCGTGGAAAATGGCCTTTACCCGCCGTATTGAACGGCCTGACAAGGAACTGAATCCTTTTGTAAATTATAGCGATCCTTATAATATCACTACCGGCAACCCACATCTGAAACCGGAGATCGGGAACAACTTTGAACTGGGATATAGCTGGAAGAATATTTATATGGCCTTTTCTGAAAGGATCAATACAAATGACCTGAAGACATATACAGCATATTATCCTACTTACCAGATTGGAGATTCATTGTATAAGGATGTGACTGTGACCTATCGTGCAAATATAGGGGAGGAGTACAATACGGGTTTGATCGTGACCACGTCCCGGCCATTGACATCGCACCTGAATGTCAAAGCCAACCTGATGGTGTTCAACAGGCATGTGGTCAATCATGTTGACAATGGTAACAGGACGGATGGTATCAACTGGCGCTTTAATATGAACCTGTCATATACCCTGCCTGCAGACCTGGTAGCAGAAGCATTTGGTGAATACCGTTCTGCCTTCAATAGCATCCAGGGGCGTGCGCCGCAAAGTATAAACTATACACTGGCGTGCCGGAAACTGTTCTGGCATAAGAATGCCAGCATTGGTATCACGGCCACTAATCCTTTTAACCAATACATCCGCCAGCTGACTACGTATAGTACAGCCAATTACTCCGGTACCTACCTGCGACTCGTGCCTTACCGTTCATTTGGTGTCAGCATGACGTACAAGTTCGGGAAGTTACAGTTTAAGAAAGAAAAGGAACATGGTGAAGACTACCTGAACAATCCTCCTACGATTTAAAAGTAATGGTGAAAATATGCAGGTCATCCGCATAATCATAATCCACTTTGAAACCAGAAGCCGCACAAATCTGGTGAATAACTGCCAACCCAAGACCGTTACTGGTACTATTGTTAGACGGGTTATAAAACCGCTGGAACAGGTGCTTCCGGTTCAATGGAGCAGGATGCCCCGTATTTTTAATACAAAGCTGCTGCTGGCGTAAGGTAATATAGATCCTCCCGTTTTCATCATTATGCCGGGTTGCATTGCTGAACAGGTTATTCAGCAGGAGCTCCATCAGTTCCTTATTGGTATGTAACTGTACAGCCTCTACGTCCAGGAAAATATGCAGCGATTTGTCCTGCCAGATCTCGTTGAACTGGGCTGCTTTTTGCTGTACAATTTGAGTAAGGTCTATGTCAGATTTATAGGCAAATTGCTCATTTTCTATCTTGGTCAGCAGCAGGAGGGACTGGTTCATACGGGCAAGTCTGTCAAGGGCTTCAGAAGCACTTTGCAGGGCGTTGAACTGGTATTCAGTCAGGTTCTCACCCTGCATCATCATTTCCAGTTTAGACCGGATAATAGCCAGGGGAGTTTGCAGTTCATGAGATGCATTTTCAGTAAACTCCTTCAGCCTTTCATAATCCTGAATGGCTTTAGATGTAGTGCGTTCCAGGATGCTATTCATGAAAGTAAACTCATCAATCGTACTGGCGGGTAGTACCAGTGGCTCCCGGTTATTGACTTTGAATCGCTGTAAAAGGTCTAAAGAGGAATAAAATGGCTGCCAGAGTTTTTTGAGGATGGTACTATTGATAATGACGGTTAGTAAAAGGACCAGTAAGATCGTACAAAAAGTGATAGCAAAAACCGTTCTGGTAATGTGTTCGGTAGCTTCCAGCGACTTCCGGACTTTTACATTATACCATTCGCCGGCGGCTTTGATAGAAAAAGATAACTGCCGGTAATCATCATCATGATCTACCTCAATGGTTTTAAACTTTTCTTTACTATAAGGTGTCGTTGTTTTTTCTATGATGGTCTCCTGGTCTTTTACTTCCACAGGAGTGAAAAGGGTATCATGTAGTGTTACATAATTAGTAATTTCCCGCTGTTCGATCCGGAGGTCCTCATCCATCTGTTTTAACAAGGTGAGATGGAGGGCAAAGAAGAAGGCAATACCGGAAAGCAGGAAGATGGCTATCGTGGAACGGAGGTTGATACGGTTATACCTGGTGAGTAGTTTCATGACAGGGATAATTTGTAGCCCATACCATATACGGATCGGATGTAATCGGGACAACCTGACTGTAGCAGTTTTTTACGCAGGTTTTTGATGTGACTGTAAAGGAAGTCATAACTGCCTGAAAGGTCCATTTCGTCTCCGCATATGTGTTCTGCAATGGCACTCTTGCTGATTACTTTGTTCTTGTTGCTGATGAAATATAACAACAAATCGTATTCTTTTCTTGTAAGGTCGATGACCTGGTCATTGACAATCGCCGTTTTGTCTCCAAGGTTTAATTGCAGTTCTTCGAAAGTAATGATATTATTCCCATTGAAAGATTTGCGCCTGATGATAGCGGCTACACGTGCAGATAGTTCCGGAAGGTAAAAAGGTTTGGACAGGTAGTCGTCAGCCCCGGCTTTGAGACCATATACTTTATCATCCAGTGAATTCCGGGCGGAGATAATCAGGACGCCGTCGTTCTTATTGTTCCTTTTCAACTCCTTCAGTAACTCGAGTCCGCTTCCGCCGGGCAGGTTAATATCGAGAATAATGCACATGTAATCATACAGGGATATTTTTTCCATGGCGGTATCGAAGGTATCGGCTACCTCGCATAAAAAATTCTCGTCTGCCAGGTATTGGCAAATGCTGTCTGATAGGTTTTTCTCATCCTCAATAATCAATACTTTCATACAAAACGTGTTTTCTGCCTGACTGCGAAAGTAAGGTGGAAAACTGTAGAAATTCTGTAGAGTCGTACGTTTGCTGATGACCAGGTGTGATCTATGCAGTAACTCCGGTGCGCCCTGCTGATTATTTCAGGTTCCAGGTATATTTGGTGCCAAAACCAGCGGAATTGTCTGTCAGCTTCAAAGCTGTAAAGGTTATCATCCACAGTGTTTCCTGGTATTGTTTTGCCATTGGATACTGTTGAATATATACGTCCATTGCTTCCTGTGTGTTTACAATGGTAGCAATACCGGCATATTGCAACCCTTTTAACTGTGCTACGTCACGGGTCTGGTCACAGATAGTACCTACCACATGACTGTTTGCCAACATCAGCGCACCATGCTTTGTATGGACCTCTGAGGTCATAAACAACAATCTTTTCTGCTCATAATCGATAGCGTAAAATAAATTGGCCGCCCAGACTTCTCCATTGTGATAGCTGGTAATGCTGAGTACATGGTTGGAACGAATATAGTTCCAGATAATTGATTCGTGATTCATAGGTTGTTATTTAAACCATTCAGTTAAGCCAGGGAGACGCATTCATTTCTTTCAGCTTTGCCTTGCATTGCTTCTTCCGGAAGAGCCTTCAGCAGTGCCAGTGCGCTTCGGAGATCATCGACCTTTATTTTTCATGGTTCAAAGGTCGGAACTAGCCAGCAAACAGTTAAGGACTAAAGTGCGAAAAAATAGGATATTTCGAACATTCGCACCTTTGCATAATATTTTATATCTTTTGGCCTCATTTATTTCATGCACGTTATACTCAGATCACGATTCTTATGAAAAAATTCACTTACTCCTTACTCATGTTGGGTTGCATGAGTTACGCTGTACACGCACAGCAAAACAACTGGCATTTAATCAGGGACAGGATCGTTACCCCCTGGGCTGAAAAAGTAGATCCTAATGCTCCCTTGCCGGAATATCCACGTCCACAGCTGGTGCGCGACAATAACTGGAAAAACCTGAACGGCTTATGGAGCTATGCCATCACACCTGTAGCACAGGATAAACCCGCAAAATACGAAGGTAGTATTCTCGTTCCTTTTGCCGTAGAATCGGCGCTGTCCGGTGTAGCACGTACGGTTGGCAAGGACAGTCTTTTATGGTACAATACAAACATCAGTATCCCTGCTACCATGAAAGGCAAAGAAATACTGTTGCATTTCGGTGCTGTTGACTGGCAAACGGAAGTCTTTGTAAACGGCAAAAGCGCCGGCAAACACGAAGGCGGCTTCGATCCTTTCTCTATCAACATCACGCCATTCCTGAAGAGTGGTGCAAAACAGGAAATTACCGTACGCGTATGGGATCCAACCGATGATGGTCCTCAGCCACGCGGTAAACAGGTAAAGAAACCGGAAGGAATCTGGTATACACCTGTGACTGGTATCTGGCAGACGGTCTGGCTGGAAGCAGTGCCTAAGACTTATATTGCAGGCACAAAAAATACCCCGGATATCGATCATCATACCATCAGTGTAAGCACAAATGTAGAAGGGGCACAGGCTGGCGACCAGGTAAAAGTAGAAGTACTGGATGGTGGCAATGTCGTCGCTACACAGGAAGTAGCGCCGTCTGCTACCGCTGTGCTCACCTTGCAGAACGAGAAATTATGGTCTACTACCCATCCTTTCTTATATGATCTCAAAGTAACGCTTATACGTAAAAACAGACCGGTAGATGCGGTGAAAAGTTATTTTGCCATGCGCAAAATCTCTATGGCGCCAGATCAGAATGGCATTCAGCGCATGATGCTGAACAACCAGTTCGTATTTCAATACGGCCCGCTGGACCAGGGTTGGTGGCCCGATGGCTTGTACACTGCGCCTACACACGAAGCGATGGTGTATGACATTGACCAGTTGCAAAAGATGGGCTTTAATATGATCAGAAAACATATCAAACTGGAACCTGCCACCTACTATGCCTACTGTGATCAAAAGGGCATGCTGCTCTGGCAGGATATGCCAAGCGGTGACCTGGGCAATGGTTGGGAAAACAGACCCGGTATCCTGGATCGTGGTACAGACAAGAATCGTACACCTGAATCAGAAGGCTACTATCGCAAAGAATGGAATGCCATCATGGATGCGGCGTACAACTTCCCCTGTATTATAGTCTGGACACCGTTCAACGAAGCATGGGGCCAGTTCAAAACTGTGGAGATTACAGAATGGACCATGAAGAAAGACCCGTCCAGGCTCGTAAACAGTGCGAGCGGTGGTAACTTTTACGAAACCGGTCATATCATTGACCTGCACAACTATCCGCATCCGGCCATGCCAAGACCAGATTTATTTGGTAAAAAACAAATCCTGGTATTAGGTGAGTTTGGTGGTTTAGGTTTACCGCTGGAAGGCCATAACTGGCAGGGAAATAAGAACTGGGGATACCAGTCTTTCAAGAACAGCGAAGAGATGTTTAAGAAATATAAAACCTTTACGCAGCGGCTGGCAGAACTGATCCCACTGGGGTTGTCTGCTGCTGTGTATACACAAACTACCGATGTAGAAGGGGAGGTAAATGGCTTCATGACTTATGACAGAAAGGTGGATAAATTCCCTGTTCAGCAGTTAGGCGAGGAAAATCGTAAATTGTACCAGGTGAAGGTGAATTAAGCACAGCGGTAATTCATAAATATAATGGTAACTTTGTAAAAATTCATTACCGTGGAACCAGGCAAATTAATCTTACCAGGAGAATCATTCTATCCGCTCATTATGGAGCTCTTCGAAAAAAAAGAAAAAGCATCCATATTGTATGACGATAATGGCCCTACAAGGGCTGGTGGTATCATCGAAAGTGTGTATGAAAAGGATGGTAAACACTGGCTCCGGCTGGAAGATCAGACTGAAATAAAGGTGGATCAGTTGCAGGCAGTAAATGGTAATTTTTCTTCAGATTTCTCAACTTGCTGATATAAAATAAAAGGCTTCTCGAAAGAGGGGCCTTTTATATTTTATCGTTTTTGTTGTCAGTTTCCCCGTACCTTCCCTGAATAGTAACCACGAACTTTATATTAGCAGCCATGAATAAGAATCAACTTGTAACCGGTATCCACCATGTGACCGCCATTGCCGGCAGCTCGCAAAAGAACCTCGAATTCTACGCAGGTATACTGGGCTTAAGACTGGTAAAGAAGACCGTTAATTTTGATGCAAACAGTGTGTATCACTTATATTACGGAGATGAAACGGGCACTCCCGGCAGTATCATGACGTTCTTCCCTTATGAAGGATTGAAACACGGTCGTCAGGGGAAAGGCATGCTGAATACCACTGCCTTTTCTGTGCCGCTGACCTCCCTGAATTACTGGCTGGAAAGACTGAAACGCTTTGGCATTGCGCATAAACCACCGGTGGAGCGTTTTGCAGGAGAACTGGCTGTTTACCTGGAAGATACCGATGGGTTAGGACTGGAACTGATCTTCAATGATAAGGACGATAGAAAAGGAGATGAGCATTCCATCCGTGGTTTTTACAGTGTAGAAATATGGGAAGAAGGGTATGAGCGAACCGCCGGTCTTTTAACCACCCAACTGGACCATGTACTGATTGCAGAAAAAGGCAATCGTTTCCGTTTTGCAGCGACTGATAAACCGGGTAATTACGTAGATCTTGTGTGCATGCCAGACAGTCTGAAAGGGTTATCCGGCAGTGGTACTGTACATCACATTGCCTTTACGACGCCTGATGGTGGAGCACAGACAGGCGTCCGCCAAAAGATTGCCGGCATTGGTATGAATGCCACCCCAATATTGGATCGCAAGTATTTTCAGTCTATATATTTCAGGGAACCGGGTGGGGTGTTGTTTGAAGTGGCAACAGCATTGCCAGGCTTTAGTGTGGACGAGGCGCCTGCGCACCTGGGTGAAAATCTGATGTTGCCGGAGTGGCTGGAACCACAGCGTACAACGTTGGAGTCCCAGTTGGCACCAATCAGCATTGACCTGTCAGCTTACAAGTAATAATTCTTTTTTAATATTTAATTTCTGCATTTTTGATATCAGCGTAGTGGGTGGTAAACCCAGCATAATCGCAGCACCATTGGGACCGGAGACCTTGCCTTTACAGATCTTTAAGACCTTTAGGATGTACTCCCGTTCCATGGCTGCCAGCGGAACAATTTCAAAATTATCCTCCCGGAGCGTGGTCTGATTCACTGGCAGGTTAATCTGGCTGATGGTCGTGCCTGTGCTAAGTAAGACTGCTCGTTCAATGACGTGTTCCAGTTCCCTGATATTCCCCGGCCAGGAATAATTCAGCAGGCTGTTGAGCGCCTTCTGGCTAATGTTCGTTACCTTTTTACGGGTTTCCTGTGCATAGCGGTGAATGAAATGTGTGACCAGTACGGGTATATCTTCCTTGCGCTGCCGCAAAGGCGGTAAGGACACGGGGAACACATTCAGCCGGTAGTATAAATCACTTCTGAACCGGCCTGCCTGCACCTCTTTTTCCAGGTTTCTGTTAGTAGCTGCTATAATCCGGACATTTACCCTGATGCTACCTTTGCCCCCAATCCGCTCTATTTCTCTTTCCTGTAATACCCTGAGTAGTTTTGCCTGTAGTTCCAGCGAAAGTTCGCCTATTTCATCTAAAAAGATTGTACTGTTGTCGGCCTGTTCGAACTTACCGATCCGCTTGTCTATCGCCCCGGTAAAGCTCCCTTTTTCATGACCGAACAGCTCGCTTTCAATAAGAGTGGCTGGTATAGCGGCACAATTGACCCGGATCATTTCCTGGTGGGCGCGGGGAGATGCCTGGTGAATGGCAGTAGCTGCCAGTTCCTTGCCTGTACCAGTTTCGCCGGTGATAATAACGGTACTGTCTGCCGTGGCCACAAGGGAAATGAGTTTATATATTTTTTGAATCTCGGGCGAAGAACCGATGAGTTGAGCAGCGCTGGTTCTCTGGTTTAAGTATTGTTTATCGTTTTTTAATTGTTCTATTTCGGCCTGCTGGTGAGCGATCTTTTCATTCGCTAATATATTGCCGATGCCCATACCCAGCATATCTGCAACGCCTGTAAGGAGTGCAAACTGGTTGGGAGAAAAAGCGCCGTATTGGTCCGCGTACAGGTACAGCAAGCCTTTGGGTTGACTGGCATTACTGATTTTTGTGACCATCATTTCGCGGATGCCTGAATTGTGCCAGTGAATGATGTATGGAGGCACATTTTTATTTCGGATTAGCTTTTTAATATCATATATAATTGGTTCATCAGCATTGAGCGCGACATTGAAGATGCCATCTTCGATATCATGTGCTTTATGCATGATGGGGCTTTCGTCCACTCTTCTTTTAATAGCACCTTCTTTGGTATGGAGAAAAGGGGAATGCGTCTTACCATCTTCATTGATCAGACACAGTGTATAATATTTTCCGCCAAAAAGTGAAACCAATTGCTCAGTGATCACGTTCCATAGTTCTTCCCGTTTTTGAGCAGCAGCAATCCTGTTACTGAGAGAGAGCAAAGTTGATTTTTCTTTTTCCCTTATGCTAATTTGCTCTAACAGTTGATTATGCGAGACGATGATCGGTTGTTTCCAATCCATAATCGAGTGTTATGTTGAAACGAAAATAGTAAATCAAACGCAGATTTAATAACCTGATTTTTCGATATGCAAATGGAGGTGTTTGTTTTTATGCGAGAAGATGATCTGTTGCTTCAATCCGTAGTCCATGCAGATTTAATAACCTGATTTTCGATATGCTAATGGAGACGTGTTTGTTTTTTGTCTGAATAATTTATTAAAAGATTGCGGATGTTCAAAGCCTAACTGGTAGGCAATTTCTGCAATAGTGGCGTTTGTAGTGGTGAGAATTTCTTTGGCTTTTTCAATAAGCTGGTGGTGGATGTGTTGTTGTGTACTCATACCAGTCAGGGATTTGAGCATATCACTTAAATAACGGGGAGATACCTGCAGATGGTCTGCAACTTCCTGCACAGTAGGGAGGTGGGTAGATGTATTAAAAGAGGTGGAAATATAGGTGTTCATCTGACAAATAAGGTCATTGTACAGTGTTTTACGGGTCAGGAACTGCCTGTTATAAAAACGATTACTATAATTTAATAATAACTCCAATTGAGAGATCATTACATCGTGACTGAAATGATCCATATTATTTTCTAATTCCAGCAGCATGGCGTCAAAGATGGTAAAGATTACTTTCTTTTCTTTGTCAGATAAGTAAAGTGCTTCTGTTACTGCATAAGAAAAGAAACCAAATTGCTGTATGATTTTTCCTAAAGGATAGTTCAGTAAAAAATCGGGATGAAAGAATAAAGTGTACCCGTCATAATCGGCAATATCGCTGGTAGGTACGGAAACTTGATGAGGAGCAGTGAATGACAGGCCACCTGCTTCAAAATCATAATAACCGTGGCCGTATGGGATTTTTCCTTTAAAGTCAATTTTAAAAGAAATCTTATATAAGTTAGTAATCACCTGGCGGCCTATATCTTCGGGTTTTACCCTGATATTGCCTGTGGGTACCAGCGCAATCAGCGGATGCTGCGGTGCAGGGAGGTCCAGGCGCTGCAGCAATGCTGATATACTGGTGACAAGGAGTGGTGATTCCATTTGTTAAAGCTACGAATTTTATTAAACCGTGGGCCGGATCACGATGTCGTTCATGTCTGCAGGCTGGCCAATGGCATAAGCGATATTATTGGACCGTAGGTCTGATCACGATATCGTTCACATCTACGTCTGCAGGCTGGCCAATGGCATAAGCGATATTATTGGACCGTAGGTCTGATCACGATATCGTTCACATCTACATCTGCAGGCT
>NZ_JBCNKH010000090.1:0-24499 GCF_039596135.1 Chitinophaga sp. | reverse complement strand
CGCCGGGGTGCGTTTGGTGCCGGGGCCACCTGGGTTGATTTCATCACCCTCACCGGTCTGCGGGCCCTTGCGCATGTAAAACCAAAGTTCCTGTTTGTAACAGGTATCTACTTCGTTCTCAACCTGCTATACTCCTTCGGACTGAAAAACATCAGTATTCTCGACATACTGATTCTCTCCATTGGCTTTGTACTGCGTGTCAAAGCAGGTGGGGTGGCTGCCAATGTAGCGGTGTCTGAATGGTTGATGATCATGGTTTTCCTGCTGGCACTCTTTATGGCAATAGCCAAGCGCCGCGACGATGTGCTGATCAAAACCAGCACCGGCCAGGAAATGCGAAAAGCCGCCGCCGGCTATAACCTTGACTTCCTGAACGTTATGCTGGCCCTGGTATCGGCTGTGATCATCGTGGCATACCTCATGTATACCATGGCGCCAGAAACCATGATCCGCTTCAAAACCTACCGCCTTTACTATACCTGTCTTTTTGTAATTGGCGGATTATTACGATATTTGCAAATAACATACGTAGAGAACAATACAGGTTCTCCCACCAAAATCCTATACAAAGACCGTTTCATTCAATTAACCATACTCCTGTGGGTGCTGAGTTTTTATGTGCTTATTTATTTACCCACTAACAAAAGTTTTTTTGAGTAATGGAAAAACGGTTAGCAAACTGGGGCAACTACCCCGTCATCTCCTGCGATGAGACAACATTTACGCAGGTAGATCAGGTTGAGGAAATCATTTCCTCACATTCTTCCATCATTGCCCGCGGCAATGGCCGCTGCTATGGTGACGCCTCGCTGGCTACCAATAGTGTTTCCACTCTTAAGTTTGACAAGGTGCTTCAGTTCGATACGGAGACCGGCGTCTTTGAATGCCAGTCGGGTATCACTTTAGACCAGATCCTCGGGATCGTAGTGCCTAAAGGCTGGTTCCTCCCTGTCACTCCCGGTACTAAGTTTATTACCGTAGGTGGTGCAGTAGCTTCTGATGTTCATGGTAAGAACCATCATGCGGAAGGCTCGTTCTCGAACCACATCATCGATATGGACGTGATTACAGGTAAAAAAGAAACCCTCACCTGCTCGAAGCACGTATTGCCCGACCTGTTCTGGGCTACCTGCGGCGGTATGGGTCTGACCGGTATCATCACCCGTGTGAAGTTCAGCCTCAAGAAAATCGAAACTGCCTATATTAAACAGAAGCAGATCAAAGCCCGCAACCTGGACGAATTGATCCGCCTCTTTGAAGAATATAATGGATATACCTATAGTATGGCCTGGATCGATTGCCTGCAAAAAGGCGATAGCTTTGGCCGGGGTATCCTCATCGTAGGTGAACATGCTACCAAAGAAGAACTGAATGCACAACAACAGGCAGCCCCCCTGAACCTGCCTGATAAACGCCCCCTGTCAGTTCCGTTCAATTTCCCATCGTTTGCCCTCAACACATTGACGGTGAAGGCCTTTAACTGGCTGTATTATGCTAAGAATACCAAAAAGGAAATCAACAATGTAATCCCGTACGAACCATTCTTCTATCCGCTGGATGCCATCCTGCACTGGAACCGTGGTTATGGCAAGGCTGGTTTTGTTCAATACCAGTTCGTGCTGCCATTGGATAAGAAGGAAGGTCTGGTCAAAATACTGAAGCGTATCAGTGATGCCGGACTGGGATCTTTCCTGGCAGTACTGAAAGTATTTGGTCACCAGGACAACCTGATTTCATTCCCGACGCAAGGCTATACCCTGGCGCTGGATTTTCCGGTACGCAAAGGGCTCTTTGCGTTCCTGGATGAACTGGACCAGGTGGTGCTTGAATACGGTGGAAGATTGTACCTTTCCAAAGATGCCCGGATGAAGAAGGAAGTATTCTGGCAGAGTTATCCCAATGCACAGCGATTTGCAGAAATTGTGAAAGCTTACAACGGAGATAACATATTCCATTCAGTACAGTCTGAACGACTGGGTATCAATTAATTAAATTCACCGCTTTAACCGAACATTTTAATATGCCTACTGCACTCATACTGGGCGCGGGATCTGACATAGCTGTAGCTATTGCCAGGTACTTTGCCGGCGAGAGATACGATCTCCTGCTGGCCGCCCGGAACGTTGATTCCCTTTACCCCTTACAACAGGATCTGAAAATTCGCTACAATATCAAAGCAGAAAGCTTTGCATTTGATGCAACCGATTTTGATAGTCATGCTGCTTTTTATGCGGGCCTTTCCGTAAAACCGGATATTACCATATGTGTATTTGGCTACCTCGGCGAACAGGAAAAGGCACAGTCCAACTGGTCAGAAACTGCCCGTATTATTCATACTAATTACACTGGCGCAGTGTCTATCTTAAATATAGTTGCTGAAGATTATGCTGCAAAAGGCGCAGGTACCATCGTGGGTATCAGCTCGGTAGCAGGGGAACGGGGCCGTCAGAGTAATTACATATATGGCAGTTCAAAGGCTGGTTTTACGGCTTACCTGAGTGGATTACGAAATCGTCTCTTTCACAAAGGTGTACATGTGCTGACTGTACAACCCGGTTTTGTGTATACCCGTATGACGGAGCACCTGAAGATGCCGCCATTGCTTACAGCACAACCACAGCAGGTAGCAAAGGATGTATACAAAGCGGTTCGCAAAAAGAAAAATGTACTTTATACTAAATGGTTCTGGCGTTATATCATGCTCATCATCAGGTCGATACCGGAAGGCATTTTCAAAAAACTAAAATTATAATGAAGCCATCCATAGCGTTTTTTGATTTTGATGGAACGATCACGACAAAGGATACACTTTTTGAGATCATTCGTTTTCATAAGGGCAGTGCGGCGCTGTATGCAGGAATGACCCTGCTCTCCCCTGCTTTGGTGGCTTTCAAAATGAAATTGATTTCCACACAGCGCATGAAGGAGATCGTGTTCCGGTTTTTCTTTGGAGGTAGTTCGGCAGATGCTTTCAGGATCCGGTGTGCGGAGTTCTGTGCACAACGGTTACCCCGGCTGGTGAAGGAAAATGCCCTGCAGGCCATTCGCCAGCATTTGGTACAGGGACACCAGGTAGCAGTAGTGACAGCTTCGGCAGAAGATTGGGTGGAACCCTGGTGCTCAAGCCTGGGGATCGTATGTATAGGTACACGGTTGGAGGTGCACAATGCATTGATTACCGGAAAGATACAGGGGTTGAATTGCAATGGTCCTGAAAAGGTAACGCGAATTAAGCAGACATTTGACCTGGATGGGTATGAGGAAATTTATGCTTATGGAGATACGAGTGGAGACCGGCCCATGCTGGGGATAGCGAAGTATGGGTATTTTAGAAAGTTTTAGTTTTATAGAGCGGGTTTATCATCGATAAACCCGCTCTCTTTTTTATTCACTTCTGAGACTTTTGATCGGATTTGCCAATGCAGCCCTGATCGCTTTATATCCTACCGTGATCCAGGCAATCACAATCGACATTACAATAGCAAGTATAAATACCCCCCAGCCTATTTCAATATGATAATAATATCCTTCCAGCCAGTGATTCATCAGGTAATAACCCAATGGCGCTGCTACCAGGAATGCTACTGCAATTAAGATGGTGAATTCCTTTGAGAATAAGTACAATATGCTCTGAACAGAGGCTCCCAATACTTTACGAATTCCAACTTCTTTGTTCTTTTGCACCGCCATAAAGGAAACTAAACCATATAATCCCAGGCAGGAAATGAGGATCGCAAGGAAGGCAAAGATCTTGAATAACTGTTCGACAATGGCAGCAGATTCATAAAACCTTGTAATCTCATCATCCAGGAATCCATAGTCATATAAATAGGTAGGATACACTTCTGTAAAAGTCTTTCTGATTAAATCGGCGGTTGTCAGGATTTGATTGGGATCTATGCTCACCGCAATGGTGGCATAGCCATTGTATTCCGACGTGATCACCGAAGGCCATATCTGCTCGTCCAGGGGATTATTGTTATAGTCTTTCAACACTCCCACTACGGGTATCATCTTGCTGTCTCCTACAGCAATCATCTTTCCGATGATCTCTTCATTTGATTTCAATCCCAGTTTTTTCACCAGTGTTTCGTTTACCAGTGCTTCGCGCAAGCTGTCATTACCAAATATGTACCTGCCGGCTGCCAGTTTCAGATCAAAGGTTTTATAATAGCCGGAATCAACCATGAAACGTTTTACACCGAAGTTCTCTTTTTCCGTCCTGGTATCATACAGTAGATTTGAATAATAACCTGACCGGGTGATAGGCGCACTGTTACAGAGCGTTACAGACTTTACACCCGGCAATGCTGCAAACCTGCTTTCGAGGTATCGGTATTTCGTTTTCAGCGCGCTGTCACTCGGCAGGTCTATCAACAGCACGGCATCTTTCTTAAATCCCATCGACTTGTTCCTGAAGTAATGCATTTGTTTTACGACCACCAGCGTAGCGATGACTAAGAGCTGCGCGATGACAAACTGAAAAATCACCAGTCCCCTGCGCAGGGACACACCACCTTTTTTCTGCGTATTGATCCTGCTTTTCAATGCCATAACGGGGTTAAAACCTGACAATACCAAACCGGGATAAAATCCGGCCAGGAAGGTAACCAGGATACCGGTGAATATCAAAAACAGGATAATAACCGGCAGGCTGGATCCTGTCACGGCAATTGTTTTTCCCAATATATGCCCCAGGGATGGCATGGCGATGACAGCCAGGGTAGTACCCATGATGAGGGCTAGCAGTGTGATCAATCCTGTCTCCAGCAGGAATTGTTTTAATAGCTGCAAGCGATTGCTTCCCAGGGCCTTACGCACACCTACTTCTTTTGCCCGGTTCACTGACTGGGCAGTGGCGAGATTAATAAAATTGATACAGGCTACCAGTAGCAGGAAAATGCCAATCAATCCCAGTGACCACAGTTCCCGTGGCGCCAGTCTGTTGGTATAAGGCAGGTCATAATCCGCATCCATGTGCATAGCAGACAGTGGTTGCAGGAAGAGTTGTGTATAGGTATATTTTTTTTTCTCCTGTTCCCTGTAATGTGAGGTAACGAAGCGGGGAAACTGAGCTTCAAGGGTCGTTGGGTCCGTACCGGGTTTCAACACTACAAAGCATTGGGAACCACCGGACATATCTGACCAGTTGTCTTTTGCCTTTTCCCGTATATCACCGAGACTGAGGAAGGTTTCGTAGGAAGCTGCGAACTGAAGGGGAATATCGGTATTCTCTGGTAAATCTTTGAACACCCCGGTTATTCTCAGGGGCACCCTGTAAGACCATAATTGCAGCGTCTTACCCATTGCGTCCTGAGCACTGCCAAAATAAGCTTTGGCCCTGCTTTCACTGATCACAGCGGTATGCGGCATGTTCATTTCTGATGCATTGCCTACAATCCATTTTACATCGAAAATGTCAAAGATCTGGGGTTCAGCGAAGAATTGACCACGACTGCTTTCTTTCACGCGCATTTCTTCTGCCCCGTTCTTTCCGGGTATATAAATCTGTGCGCCTCCAATCATGTGCGTCCTGCC
The DNA here is from genome assembly GCF_039596135.1 of Chitinophaga sp. Classification (GTDB taxonomy): domain Bacteria; phylum Bacteroidota; class Bacteroidia; order Chitinophagales; family Chitinophagaceae; genus Chitinophaga. The sequence goes on along the minus strand of NZ_JBCNKH010000090.1, from coordinate 18,961 downwards.
TACTCTTTCCATAGCGGGGAATTCCGCTCTAAGGGCATCAGGCAATGCATGGACACACATGGTGTATCGCATGGTGATTTCGTTATTACTGAATTTTCGTTCGGTGGTGACTACGCGGTAGATGCGGTTTCGTTTTGATTGATAGTTGTCATAGCTCATCTCATTACGGATCACGAGGAAGATCAGTAAACTGGCACCGATGCCGATGGCTAGTCCAAAGATATTGAGGAGGGAGAAAGACTTCTTTGCCCAGAGTGCACGGGAAGAAAGCTTGAGATGGGTGTTCATGATAATAGAATATAGGGAATGATAACACAAAAAGCAGGTCAAAAACAATGTGTGTTCAAAATCAATAAATTAGATTAACAACATGCAGTTAAATTGTTCACTTACGTTACATGCCCTGTCCGGTTATGAACGTGCATTAGCCGGCGGCAGACCTGCCTAAAATAAAACACGCTTTTGCCGGTGGCAAAAGCGTGTTTTATCAGAAAATAATATTTGCTAAGCTGCAGCTTTCATATTCACTACTTTGGCTACTTTCGGCTTGATCTTAATAATCCCTGCATAATGCATCAACTTCATTACCGGGTAAGTGGGATCCAACTCGAACCACTTCTTTGCAAAGTTCGGACTATCCTTATACTTATGGTGATTATTCTGGAACAACTCACCCAATAATAGAATCCCCCATGGAGAGGTATTCCTGGAATGATCGCCATTGTCAAAACTATGGTAGCCATATTTATGACCACACCAGTTCACTACTGCGCCCTGTACAGGCCCCATCAGGAAGTGAATTGGTAGCAACAAATACCACCAGAAACTTGGGGCAAACGCTACATAATAACCAATATAAATCGCCATCCAGGCAAAACGGGTAATATTGTGATCACCAAATTTATCCATCGCATTCCACACAGGCAGCGGATCTTTGGTAAACTCTTCGTCAGCTACACGCTTGCCGGTCAGGAAATCGTTATACATTTTGCGGGTATGTACCATCATTGCCCATACATCTTTGAAGAAGTGTGGGGAATGCGGATCATGCTCAGTATCACTAAACTCATGATGCATTCTGTGCATCACGCCATACGCACGGGGTACCAGGTAAGAACTTCCCTGGAAGAACCAGGTGGAGAAATAAAACACCTTTTCCCAGGTCTTGCTCGTGGTATACATCTGGTGAGATGCATATCTATGCAGGAAGAAGGTGTGGAAGAAAAGCGACAGGAACCAGTGCGCGAAGAAAAATATCAATATCGCTGTCATTAACTCTTTTTAATTTTTTGATCAATAAGGGGCCGAAGATAGAATAAAAACCATCATTAATTACATAATAACCATATAGATAGTCTATATCCGGCTATAGATAAGGAGCAATAAAATGTTAAAGTTTATGCTAACAGGTATAGTCAGGGCAATTTAAGCAGGTTCAGTCCGTTATTCTTTGATTCTCACCCGCCGCAGTTCCAGCAGGTTTAACCCATTATTTTCCATCCCCTCCACATTCGGCTGCACCAGGTGAATGACCTCGTCATAGAATAACGGCACTACAGGTGCATCTGCCACTATCATTCTATCCATCTGGTTATAAAGGCTATATCGTACGCTGTCATTATTTTCCTGCAAGGCCGCTTCATAGAGTTTATCGAAGGCAGGGTTTTTATATCGGGTATAATTTGGCGGCGCCGGGTTCTTGCTATAGAACACCGCAAGATAGTTTTCCGCATCTGCATAGTCCCCCATCCAGCTACCTCTGAAGAAGGTGGCATCCGACTTGGCAGTTTGCTCCAGCAGCAATGCCTTTTGTACTACTTCTACCTGCACATGGATCCCTATCTGTTGTAACTGGTTCGCAGCATAATTGGCAAAGTCTTCATAAATAGGAATAGACAATAGCCTGATGACCGGCAATCCTTTGCCTTCCGGGTATCCTGCTTCTTTTAATAACTGCCTGGCTTTGTTCGGATTGTAACTATATCCTTTTACTTTACCTGTATCAAAAGATGGTAAGCCCTGCGGAATAAATCCTGCATTGGCCGGTGTACCAATGCCATTGCGGAGGTAGGTAATCATCTTCGCCCTGTCAAAACCATAGTTGATGGCTAAGCGGATATTTTTTAACCGTGTAGGTGACTGGCGTATTTTGGTACTATCTAACAGGAAACCGAAGTATTCTACATTCAGATAAGGAGTCTTATCCAGGATCATCTTTCCCGCCCACTCCTTTTTTAACTCCCCTTTCTTATTCAGTACTTCATCTTTAAAAGAAGCGTCGATATCATTCATGAAATCCAATTGTCCCTGCCGGAACAGCAGGAATTCCGTGGCTTTGTTATCGAGAAAACTGATCTTCACTGCATCTAAATAAGGCAATCCTTTTTCAAAGTAATGCGGGAACTTATGTAACACCAGTGCCTGTCCTTCTTCCCAGTAGTCAAACTGGAAAGGCCCTGTGCCACAGGGATGCTTTCTGAAATCCTTGCCGTATTTCTCCACTATTTCATGGGGAATGACGGAGCAATACTGCATACTGAGAATGCCTAATACAGGGTGAAAAGGTTGTAACAGGGTGAGTCTGAAAGTAGAGTCATCTATTGCTTCAAATCCTTTTTCAGGATCAACCCTGCCATTAAAAATCCAGGCGCCTGCCGATGCTGTGGCCGGATCCATAATGCGCTGTAAGCTATACACCACATCGCCGGCTACCATCTTTCGCCCCTGCCCACCGGGAAATACATCATTATCATGAAAGAATACATCTGTACGAAGGTGAAAGGTATACACCTTTGCATTTGGAGACACTTCCCAGCTCTTTGCCAGCAAAGGCCGGATCTGCAATTGCTGATCAGGTTCCACAAGTGTACTATATAATTGTTTCACCGCCCAGATGATAGCCTGGTTCTTGGCAAAGGCCGGATCCAGGGTGGCAATGCCATCCATCGCATTGTACCTGAATACCTGTTTTTTTCCGGCCTGTTTGGTCTGACAACTACTCAAAAGGAATACCGTTGCCCATATTATTAAAAAACGTTGTATGCTCATTAAACTGAAAATTAATATCTTTCCATTATAAAAATATCAATTTCTATGCGTGGCTTACTGTTGCTATTTATGGTCATGATAACGGCCTTTTCGGCTGGCGCCCAGGAGCGGACCTTCACCCATGCGGATACACTCCGTGGTTCAATCACCCCAGCCAGGGAATGGTGGGATGTACAGAACTACGACCTCCATGTGACCCTGAATGCCCAGGATAGTACCCTGGGGGGCTATAATACCATTACCTATTTTATTAATAAACCCGACAGCGTTATGCAGATCGATCTGCAGTTGCCAATGGGCGTAGACAGTGTCATACAGGATAAACAGAAGCTGGCATACGAGCGGGATGGTGATGCAGTACTGGTACATGTACTGGCACAGCAACCGAAAGGAAGTACAAAGAAAGTGACTATCTTTTTCCATGGCCGTCCCAAAACAGCGGTGAATCCACCCTGGGACGGCGGTATCATCTGGCGTAAAGACAAGGACGGTCGTCCCTGGATCGCGACTGCCTGCCAGGGAACCGGCGCCAGTGTATGGTGGCCCAACAAGGATACCCAGGCAGATGAACCGAATGATATGACGATTGCCGTGACCGTACCGAACTTCCTCGTGGATGTATCTAATGGTCGCCTGAAAAAGAAAGTTGTGAATAAAGATGGTACCGATACCTATATATGGTATGTATCGAACCCGATCAATAACTATGATGTAGCGCTGAATATCGGCAACTATAAAGAAATTAAGGATACCTATAACGGGGAGGGCGGTAAACTGGACCTGAGCTACTGGGTGCTGGATTATAATGTAGACACAGCCAAAATTCACTTTGAAGAAGTGAAGAAAATGCTGCAATGCTTTGAGTATTGGTTTGGTAAATATCCTTTCTACCAGGATAGCTACAAACTGATTGAGGCCCCCCATTTAGGAATGGAGCACCAGAGTGGTGTAGCGTATGGTAATGGTTTCGGCTGGGGATATAAAGGTCGTGACCTGTCTGGCACCGGCTGGGGATTGAAATGGGACTTTATCATCGTGCATGAAAGTGGGCACGAGTGGTTTGGGAACAACATTACCAGCAAAGACCTTGCGGATATGTGGATTCATGAGGCATTCACGAACTATTCAGAAACGTTATACACTGAGTGTGAGTTCGGTCGGAAGGCTGCTTTCGAATACATTACAGGTGTAAGGCAGAATATCAGGAATGATGAACCGATCATAGCGCCTTATGGGGTGAATGCAGAAGGTAGTGGAGATATGTATTATAAAGGTGGGAATATGGTGCATACCATTCGCCAGATTGTGAACAACGACAATGTATTCAGAGATGTATTGAGAGGCATGAACGAGACTTTCTGGCACCAGACGGTAACGACGAAGGATATCCTGGATTACCTGAATTACCGTACACAGATGAATTTCTCAAAAGTGTTTGAGCAATATCTGATGCACACCACGATTCCTACATTGGAATATCATTTTAATGGGAATGAGTTGCAGTTCAGGTGGGTGACCGACGTAGAGAATTTCAATATGCCGGTGAAGGTGACACTGAATGATATGGGGTACCAGTTTATTTATCCAGGTAAGCACTGGCAATCAACGCAGTTTACCTTAACGAATAAAAAGGACTTTAAGGTAGACCCGAATTTTTATATACACGTTAAACAGATCTAAACTTGTTGATGAAGGGCCTTCCGGGATTTCGGGGGGCCTTTTTTTCAGGATGGCTTCTTTACCAACCGGAACCCATGCTGCCAGGTACCAGTTCTAAACCCATATGCATACCAGAGAATACTCAACGGCTCTATATTCCTGCTCATTTCAATATTGCCCATATCCACAATATCAATCCATCCCATTTGTTGCAATAGTTCGGTCACGATCATTTTAGCCTGTCGTTTATTGCCGCAAATAAACATTGTCGGCGCATCCTGCTCGTGCTGTGGCCGGAACATAGATTCATGCCCAATACAACTCAATGCCTTTACCACATGTGCATCAGGTGGTAACCAGGCCTGCAATTGCTCTCCGGCAGAATTAGTATGACCGATGGAAAAGCTTAGTCTACCCTGCTGATCAGGACCTTTCCCGTCCAGCGGATTGGTGACATCCACGACAACTTTATTTTTAAAATTCCAGAGTCCCGCAGCTTCAATGGCTTTTTGGGTGCCAGCCCAGCTGGTGCAGATGACGAGTAATTCTCCCTGGGCAGCCGCTTCGCGAAAGGGGGCGGCGCTCACATGCGGGCCTATTTTGCGTATCCATTGTTGCAGGGATTCCTTGGCGGGGTTGCGTGTGCCAAGGATCACTTCATGTCCGGCCCTGATCAGGCCTTCGCTTAGTGTAAGGCCGACGGGACCGCTACCCAGGATACCTATTTTCATGCTTCCGTGGTTTGTGGGTAACGAATATAACAAAATAAATCAGGATTCTTTCCTGCTGGCCGGATACCCGAATAAAACGAGCCTGTATCTTTCAATTGATACAGGCTCGTTTAGTTGGTTATTTAAAATCGCTTATTGCAGATATCCTATAAACTTATTCAACCCCTGCCTTTTCGAAGGCGTGAGCGGATAACTCAGGTTCTTTACATAATAAGTCGTCAAATCGTACTCGTTAAAAGGATTCTCCGCCACTACCGCCGGAATATTATGAATCCCTATACTATTCGCATTATTAAACTGCTGAATAAACTCAATCGGCAATGCCTTGTTGCTAATCCATGCCGCAAACACCATTGGCAAACTCGTATACCTGATCCAATATTCCGCCAGGTCATAAATATACGGAGACACCTTGCGCTGTAAAAACGCCCTGTCCCCAATCACTAATCCAGCATCCGTTCCTTTGATGTTGCTTTCATAATCACCTGTAGTAGGAATAAATTCCACATCCAGCTTCCAGTAATCCCTTACCAGCAGTTTCAACAACGCCACTGAAGACCGGCTCTGGTAATCCAGATAAATCCGCTTAATGTCATGCAGGGGCACATCCGAGAACAAACATACCGACGCTACCGGTCCCTCTGCTCCAATACAATAATCTGAAATAATGTGGTACTCTTTCATCTTCGGTATCACTGCCACCGGCACAAGCGCTACGTCAACTATCCCATCTATCAGCTGCTGGCCTATCTTAGCCGGGTAGTCCACGCTCAGCTCCATCATGTTCATCACCGGATGATTCCTAAATCCAAATAATAATGGCTTGGTATTCAAATAACTTACTGCCGCTACTTTTACTTTCCGTTCCAATTTCAGTAATTTTGCCGGCTAAATTAGCACATTTTAGCTATATGTATCCTGTAAAGGGTGAAAACCACCCGTTACTAAACAATAAAATTTTAGTATGCAATTACAATCATTGACCGCCATTTCCCCGCTGGATGGGCGTTATCGCAAACAACTGGAAGAGCTGGCCCCTTATTTTTCTGAATTTGCACTGATCCGCTACCGGGTACTGGTAGAGATTGAATACTTCATTGCCCTCTCCGAGCAAAAGCTATTCACCCTCTCCAAATCCCAGGTGCCGGCCCTGCGTAAAATCTATCAGGAATTTACGGTAGAAAATGCCCAGCTGATCAAGGACACGGAGAAAGTGACGAATCATGATGTAAAAGCTGTAGAATACTTCGTTAAAAACGAGCTGAAAGCCTTAGGCCTCGAAGATAAGCTGGAGTGGGTACATTTCGGTCTCACCTCCCAGGATGTAAATAATACCGCTACCCCCCTGTTCTGGAAAGAAGCGATCGAGCATGTGTACATGCCAGCTATCGCTAACCTGATCCTGGGCCTGAAGAAATTCGGCAAACAGTGGATAAAGATCCCAATGCTGGCACGTACGCACGGGCAACCAGCTTCCCCAACCATCCTGGGTAAAGAGATCCTGGTATTTGCCGAAAGACTGGAAGGCCAGGTAAAACTGCTGGGCGAAATTCCTTTTGCAGCTAAATTCGGTGGTGCTACCGGCAACTTCAATGCCCACCACGTGGCATTCCCTAAAATCAACTGGGAGAAGTTTGGCGATAAGTTCGTAAACAATACCCTGGGATTACAGCGTATGAAGTACACAACCCAGATCGAACATTACGACAATATTGCTGCGCAATTCGATACGTTAAAACGTATCAATACCATCCTGATAGATTTCAGCCGTGATATCTGGCAGTATATCTCCATGGATTATTTCAAACAGAAGATCAAGGCGAACGAAGTAGGTTCCTCTGCCATGCCGCACAAAGTAAATCCGATCGATTTCGAAAATGCGGAAGGTAACCTGGGCCTGGCAAATGCCCTGTTTGAACACCTGAGTGCCAAACTGCCTATCTCCCGCTTACAGCGCGACCTCACTGACTCTACTGTATTGAGAAATGTGGGGGTACCTTTCAGTCATTCCATCCTGGCCTTGAAATCTATAGCCAAAGGCATGGATAAACTGATCCTGAATGAAGCGAAGCTGCATGACGACCTGGAGAATAACTGGGCAGTAGTAGCAGAAGCCATCCAAACAGTACTGCGCCGGGAAAGCTATCCACAGCCTTACGAAGCGCTGAAGGCGTTGACACGTGGGGGTGATCAGATCACACAGAAAACGATGCATAAGTTTATTGATGGTCTTAAAATTAGTGCAAGCCTGAAGAAAGAACTGAAGGCAATTACGCCACATAATTATACGGGGATCTGGTAGATGGTAAATGTATTTTAGCTGGCCGCAGGCCCGGCCCCAACGTCAAATTTCTTTCGCCTTTGGCGAAAGAAATTTGACGTCCTTTTTTAGAAGCAGTCTTCAAAATGCACCAACTCATAACTCCCATCTTTCCTGAAAGTAATCGCCACTATATCAAACCTGATCCGTTTCGGTAACTGAGTCATCCTGTTCATATACCCCTCCGCCACCGTCCTGATATGCCTGATCTTTTGCACATTCACCTTCTCCTCCGGATAACCATATAAATCAGTCCCCCTTGCCTTCACTTCTACAAAAACCAAACACCCATCTTTATGCACAATTAAATCAATCTCCTTTCGCCCCAACTTCCAATTGGCATGCAAAATGACATAATCCTGCGCTAAAAAATGCGCCCTCGCAATTTCCTCGCCTTTTTTACCTAAATCAGGATAGGTTAACATTGGATATTGAATATTTTTTAACTTCCTTTGGGGAAATTTTTCAGGTTCACTGTTATTGAAAATAAACAATTATAACGCATAACGTATGAGTGAGAAGAAACTATTCAGACTGGAAGGTAAGGTTCAAAATTATGCATGGGGTGGTTATCATTATATCCCGGCACTCCTGGGTATCCCCGAAACAAACAAACCCAGTGCGGAATACTGGATGGGTGCACACCAAAGCGCACCTTCCAAAATCGATACAGATGGTCAGACCACTACACTCGACCAACTGATCAAAGCGAATCCTACCGCTGCCTTAGGCCAGAAGGTGTGGGACCGCTTCGGTGAACTGCCTTTCCTGTTTAAGATCCTCGACGTAAAAGACATGCTGTCTATCCAGGTGCATCCTACCAAAGTAGAGGCGGAAAAAGGGTTTGCCCGCGAAAACGAAGCTGGTATTCCTTTAACCGCGTCGCACCGTAATTATAAAGATGCGAATCACAAGCCCGAAATCATGGTAGCCCTCAGCGAATTCTGGCTGCTGCATGGTTTCCTGCCTGAAGATAAATTGAAACACGTACTGAATACAGTTCGTGAATTTGCTTACCTGGCGCCTATCTTTGAAAACGAGGGTTACTACGGCCTGTACAAAGCTGTGATGGAACTGCCGCAGGAAGAAGTGAATAAGGTGCTTCGCCCGCTGGCAGAAAATGTATTGGATGCTTACCAGGCGGGTAGACTGGCCAAATCAGATCCGGCTTTCTGGGCAGGTCGTGCCATTGCAAACGATCCCCAGGGTCTTGACAGGCTGGATAGAGGGATTTTCTCTATCTACTTCTTTAATATTATGGAGGTGCATGAAGGTGATGCGGTATTCCAGGATGCAGGTATCCCACATGCCTACCTGGAAGGTCAGAATGTGGAACTGATGGCAAATTCTGACAATGTGCTGCGTGGTGGTCTGACACCTAAGCATATTGATGTACCTGAATTGCTGAAACATACCCGTTTCGAAGCCGTACATCCAAAAATTCTGAAAGGCGATGTGGTGAAAGGTGGTCTGGAAAGTATTTATGCCAGTCCGGCTCCTGACTTCGTCGTAAGCCGCATAGTGCTGAAAGCTGGTCAGAAATATGAGCATACCAGTACTTCTACCGAGATTCTGCTGGTGCTGCAGGGCGATGCCACCTTTGCCGGTGAGGGTGGGGTGAACCTGCCGGTGGTGAAAGGGCAGTCTGTAGTGGCATTATATAATACCCCTTACCAGATTGAATCTAAGAACGGGGTTGTAATCTATAAGGCGGGTGTACCTGCATAACCAACTTTTTTAGCTGGCCGCAGGCCGGTTCCTGCGGAAAAATCGCTTCTACCAATGGTGGGAGCGATTTTTTCGCTTGTTTCCCTATCTTTGTACAAATAAACTGATCAAATGAAGAAAGACGCCCGTGAAAATATAATGATTGCTGCACTGATCTTCCTGGCAATCATCAGCCGTGTCATCACCAACAACCTGCAGTTGTGGAATTTCAATGCCATCGGCGCCTCTGCCCTTTTCGGAGGTATGATGATTCGTAATAAACGCCTGGCTTATCTGTTACCAGTCCTCACCCTTTTCGTCAGCGATCTTTTCCTGCAGTTATTTACGAATGTACAGACCTTCTACGGGCCTTACATCGGCCAGCTCTTCTTTGTATACGGTGCATTCCTGTTCACCACCTGGATTGCCACCCGTATCAAAAAGGCAGACGCTTTGACCATTCTGATCGCCAGCGTTGGCACCGGTGTTGTCTTTTACCTGGTTACCAACCTGGGTACTTTCCTTACAACTAATTTGTATCCGCATAATCTGAGTGGCCTCATCGCCTGCTACGCAGCTGGTATTCCTTTTTACAAAGAAGGTGACCTTTTTAGCAGTTTCGCTTTGAATGGTATTCTTGGAAATATATTCTTCAGTGCGGTACTGTTTGGTGCATGGGCACTGATCAAGCAGATTTCCTTCCAACCTAAGAAGCAGCAGTTAGCTTAGAAAGATATTTTTTATAAAAAGCCGGTAACGATATGCGTTACCGGCTTTTTTATGCATAGAGATAAAGGTTATTCATCTTATAACGGCGGGGCATTGAAATCTTTATAAACCTAAATTAAATAGGCTGTGTTTACCCAACACAGCCTATCAATTTTTTTAATACCAATTTTAAAGAGAAACTAACTTAATCATCCAGTTTCAACACCGCCAGGAACGCCTCCTGTGGCACCTCTACGTTTCCGATTTGTCTCATTCTCTTCTTACCTTCCTTCTGCTTCTCCAACAATTTACGCTTACGTGAAATATCACCACCATAACATTTTGCAGTCACATCTTTACGCATCGCACTGATTGTTTCACGCGCCAGGATCTTCGCACCAATCGCCGCCTGAATCGCAATCATAAACTGCTGACGTGGCAGCAATTCCCTCAGCTTTTCACACAACTTACGACCAAAGTCCTGTGCACGGCTACGGTGAATCAACGCACTCAGTGCATCCACTTTATCACCATTCAGCAGGATATCCATCTTAGCGATATCAGCATCTCTCATGCCGATCGGAGAATAGTCAAATGATGCATAACCACGGGTCTGACTCTTCAGCTTATCATAGAAGTCAAATACGATTTCTGTCAGTGGCATTTCAAAGATCAGCTCTACGCGGCTTGGCGTCAGATAACTCTGATTGATGAGCAAACCTCTCTTACCCAGGCAGAGGGTCATGATATTACCGATATAATCTGGTTTTGTAATGATCTGTGCACGGATGAAAGGCTCTTCAATCCTTTCAATACGGCTGGGATCAGGCATTTCAGAAGGGTTGTTCACCTGGATCACCTCGTTCCTGGTCGTATGCGCAATAAAGCTTACGTTCGGTACGGTGGTGATCACCGTCTGGTTAAACTCTCTTTCCAGTCTTTCCTGGATAATCTCCATGTGCAGCATGCCCAGGAATCCGCATCGGAAACCAAAGCCCAATGCCTGGGAGGTTTCCAGTTCGAAAGTCAGGGAAGCGTCGTTCAGCTGGAGTTTCTCCATACAGTCGCGCAACTCTTCAAAGTCTTCGGTGTTTACCGGGAAAATACCGGCAAATACCATGGGCTTTACCTCTTCGAAGCCTTTAATAGCCTCCAGGGAAGGATTGGCCATGCTGGTGATGGTGTCACCCACCTTTACCTCTTTGGCATTTTTGATACCGGTGATGATGTAACCCACGTCCCCGGTTTTCACTTCCTTTTGAGGAGAAAGCCCCAGTTTCAGTACACCTACCTCATCGGCAAAGTATTCCTGGCCGGTATTTACGAAACGGATTTTCTCACCTTTTTTGATGGTTCCGTTATAAATTCTGTAATAAGCAATGATACCACGGAAGGAGTTGAACACGCTATCGAAGATCAGTGCCTGCAATGGTGCATCTGGTTCTCCTTCGGGAGCCGGAATGCGATCCACGATGGCCTGCAGAATTTCTTCGATACCGATACCGGTCTTACCGGATGCCAGGAGGATCTCATCTTCCTTACAGCCGATCAGTTCGATGATCTGATCCTTTACTTCGGGGATCATAGCCCCTTCCATATCGATTTTATTGATTACCGGGATGATTTCAAGGTCATTTTCCAGTGCCAGGTAAAGGTTAGAGATGGTCTGAGCCTGAATTCCCTGGGCAGCGTCTACGAGCAGCAGGGCGCCTTCGCAGGCAGCCAGTGCGCGGGATACTTCGTAAGAAAAGTCCACGTGACCGGGGGTATCAATGAGGTTAAATACATATTGCTGTCCATTGGACGTATAGTTCATCTGGATGGCGTGGCTCTTAATAGTAATACCCTTTTCTCTTTCAAGATCCATATCATCCAGGACCTGCGCCTGCATATCCCTTTCGGAAATGGTCTTGGTATGCTCTAATAGCCTGTCGGCCAATGTACTTTTACCGTGGTCAATGTGCGCAATGATGCAAAAATTCCTGATATTCTTCATATATGCTTATAAAACAAGACGTTTCTTCCGCCCCGCGTCAAGCCGCAAAGGTATTTAAATTTTGCTATTCATGAATATGTCGGGGCCGGGTATTTCATACTATTTTGGCTATATTTAATACAAACTTATAATATGGACCTCAAAACACGATTCGAAACCGCCGTGGCCGACAGTAAAACATTGTCTGAAAAACCCTCTAATGAAGTGTTATTACAATTATATTCACTATACAAGCAGGCAACAGAGGGAGATAATACGGCTGAGCCGCCGGCGAATCCTTTTGATTTTGTGGCGAAGGCAAAATATCAGGCGTGGGAGGAATTGAGAGGGAAATCTGCGGATGCTGCTATGGAAGAATACGTTCAATTGGTAACAAAACTCAAAAGCTAGGTATTCTTATCTGACGGTATGCAACTCCCATGGCGAAAAAACACCTCCCGGCTGGCCGCTGGCTAATACCCGCAGTGAAAAACGCTTCCCAGCCGGTTGCAGGTCAGCACCCACGGCGAAAAAACACTTCCTGACTCGCCGCTGGTAACACTTCACAGCAGAAAAACACTTTCTATCCGGCCGTAGGCCCCCTCCCCCGTGAAAAAATCCCTTCTGCCGAAGGTAGAAGGGATTTTTTCACAAACCCTTCGCTATCCCTTCTACAAACCGTACTTTTGTAACGTATGCTACAATCATTCAAGATAAGTGAAAAGACCCAGCACTACCTGGACCTGGAAGAACAGTACGGCGCGCACAACTACCACCCGCTCCCCGTCGTTCTGGATCGCGGTGAAGGTGTATTCCTCTACGACGTAGACGGAAAAAGATATTTCGATTTCCTCTCCGGCTACTCTGCCGTAAACCAGGGTCACTGCCACCCGGTACTCGTACAGGCACTCACAGATCAGGCAAAAAAACTGACCCTGACCTCCCGTGCCTTTCACAACGACCTGCTGGGTGAATACGCAGCATTTATCACCAACTACTTCGGTTACGACAAAGTCCTCCCCATGAACACGGGCGTGGAAGCTGTCGAAACAGCCCTCAAGCTGGCTCGCCGCTGGGGCTATGTTGTAAAAGGTATTCCTGAAAACAAAGCAAAGATCATCGTATGTGCCAACAACTTCCATGGCCGTACCCTGAATGTCATTTCTTTCAGTACTGATCCCAGCTCCCGCACTGACTTTGGTCCCTTCATGCCCGGTTATGAAGTGATTCCATACAATAATCTTGCTGCGCTCGAAAAAGCCCTGCAGGATAAAAACGTGGCTGGTTTTTTATTGGAACCTATCCAGGGCGAAGCCGGGGTAGTGGTACCCGACGAAGGTTACCTCTCCAAAGCCCGCCAATACTGCGAAGATGCCCAGGTACTCTTCATCGCTGATGAAATTCAGACCGGCCTTGCCCGCACCGGCAAAATGCTGGCATGTGATCACGAAAATGTACACCCTGATATTCTTATTCTCGGTAAAGCCCTTTCTGGCGGCTTGCTACCAGTAGCGGCTGTACTGGCCAACGATGAGATCATGCTTACGATCAAACCAGGTGAACATGGTAGTACCTATGGCGGTAACCCACTCGCCTGCAAAGTAGCAATCGCTGCCCTCACTGTGCTCAAAACAGAAAAGATGGCAGAAAATGCTGCTGCTATGGGGCAACTGTTAAGACAGGAACTGGCTGCACTTGCCTCTCCACATATTGGAACCATAAGGGGTAAAGGACTCCTCAATGCTATTGTTATCAATCATCCGAATCCGGAAGCCGCGTGGGATCTGTGCCTGGCACTGAAAGAAAATGGGTTGCTGGCCAAACCAACTCATGGTGATAAGATCCGGTTTGCACCGCCTTTATTGATTACTGCCGCGCAGATAAAGGAAAGCGTAGAGATTATTGGCAAAAGCCTTGAGATATTATAGGAGAAGATATCATGCCGGGAATTAGGATAGTCCTTGAATGATGATAATATCAGGTAGGTTCCTGAAGTATTGCAACAATAGGCATATTCCTTGAATGATTATAATATTAGGTATGCTTCTGAAATATTGCAACAACAGGCACGTCTCTTGATTGAGTATAACATCAGATCAAATCATACTGTCACACATGTTCGCAAACGACTAACGTACAATCCTACATAACTGCATGTCCGAAAAAATTAAAACCATCAGAAGCAGTGGCTGGAAAACGGATTTCATCATAGGCTTTCCCGAAGGCCTGTTATTACTGTTTTTCACCACCTTCCTTTCACACGATCTGAATATTACCATCCAGCGATTCTATACCATCAATACCCTGATCTGGCTCATAGGCAGTCTGCTCGTAATGATCACTGCTTTCTATGCAAATAAAGGCGATAGCCAGCACGACGTAGGCACCCTCTCTCCCGAAGAACGCCAAAAACTCGAAGACCTGGAAATAGGCCATCACATTATCGCCGACATTGCCAGCGAAATGGAAAAAGATGCAAATGACTGGGAAAATACTTTACAGGAAGAACAGGTAGAAGTAACCCATTTCAACCTGGGCCGTGCCCTGCTGAGCGCTGCCATTACAGGAATCTTTTTCCTGGTTGGAGGTATTCTGCCCCTGCTACCTTACCTGAAGAATGAAAATTTCTTTCGGGCAGCACAAAACAGTGTCACTTTTTGTTTTGTGCTGATGATAGTATTTAGCTTTATAAAATCCAAAATGACCAGCCAGCCGGCACTGCCGGTTATCCTCCGGAATATTGGCTATACCGGAGCCGTGTACCTCGGGGCCTGGGTTATGGCAATGATTTTTCGTTAATCTTCCTTCTTAACCGACTTCCCATTACTTGTAAACAACACACTGACAAACGCTCCCAACGCCGCCACCAGCGACAGGAACAGTGCAATATGCCTGTCCGGGCACTCCCCCATCTCACACCGGCTAAACAACAACAGATTACGAAACGTCCATGCGGCCAAAAAAGCCGCCATGAACAAATTGAACCTTGGCGCCATTTTCCCCTTCAGCAAAAACAGTATCCCAATCACCACCCCAAAGAAAACATTCACTTTCCCTGGCTGACCAAAATTGGAGCCATAAGTCTGCAACCCGGTAAAAACCTCTTGTTTACCTTCAACTACCACAGTAATCCAAGGCAGAAATACACATACAATGACCACAACGACTGATATCAGTCCGAAAATTTTGTTTTTTGCCATAAAATAAATTACCTGGCGCCCGGCGCGCAATGTTCTTTCAAATAATTAGTATACAAACTAGATAAATGTCTCCTCGTCCCTTCCCCTTCACTAATACCATGCGTACGGTTCGGATATGCCATGAACTGGAAAATCTTATTGTATTTAATCAGCTCATTCAATAACATTTCCGCATTCTGATAATGTACATTGTCATCACCAGTACCATGCACATACAACAGATTACCCCGCAGATTTTTTGCATAAGTAATTGGTGACCCCTTCACAAAATCTTCCCTGTTTTCCTCAGGCAATCCCATGTAACGCTCCTGGTAAATATTGTCGTAAGTTAATTGATTCCCAACAGCAGCAATCGCAATACCCGTTTTATAAATTTCCGGATACTGAAACAGGAGGTTCAGCGTCATGGAACCACCACCGCTCCAACCCCACACAGCTACACGGGAGGTATCCATATAACTATGCTCTCTAAACAACTCCTTCGCTCCCATAGCCTGATCACGGGCATTCAAAATACCTACTTTACGATATATCGCCTTGCGCCATGTTCTACCTTTGGGTTGCGGAGTCCCTCTATTGTCCATAGATACATAAATGTAACCATCTGCTGCCATGTCACCATTGTACAGGTGATTGTAACCAGCACCATATTGGTCTAGCGTAGTAGCACCAGCCGGTTCCCCATATACATAAAATACAACCGGGTATTTCTTCGTAGAGTCAAAGTTGTTAGGCTTCGCCATCCAACCGGTCATAGTCACCCCATCTTCGGTCGTCACGTTGAAGAACTCCTGTTTGTTCATACGGCGTGAACTGATAATATCTTTATAGATCTGCTCTCCTTCGCCGGTTTTGTGCGTAGACAGTTTCACCACTTCCTCCTGGTTACGGTAGTAGTGATTGGAGAAACCATGCAGTGCATATTTTGCATCGGGAGAGAGTTCGTAAGTATGCATACCTTCTTCTGACAGCGGAGAGATTCTTTCCGGTGTGCCTTTGCCATCGAGTGATACCTTGTAGAGATATTGCTGGGTAGCATTGTCAGGAGATGCAAGGATGTATGCCACTTTGTTTGCTTCATCAACTTTCAGCAGGTTGATCACATCATAATTACCCGGCGTAATCAGTTGTTCCTTCCCTTTCAGGTCTACATTATAAAGGTGACGCCAGCCATCTTTTTCACTCACCCATACAAAAGACTGTCCGTTGGAAAGCCAATCCCAGCCACTGATATCGCGGTCATCCCAGCGGGATTTCACATCGATCCAGGCAGAGTCCTTTTCTTTATAAAAAGAAGTCGCTTTGCCGGTGGCTGGGTTGGCGAGGAAAAGAATGCTTTCATTCTGTTTGCGGTTCAGCTGTTGCAGGATGAGCTCATTTTTGCCTGGTAACCATTCCATGCGTGGAATGTAGTGTTGCTGCGCATCGCCAGGTACCTGCAGCCAGGTAGTCTTTGCGGTGGCAATATCTACTACGCCCACACGACAGGCAGACGGACTTTCGCCGGCTTTCGGATATTCTACCGGAATGGTATATGAATATATGGAATCAGTGTTGTCGATCATGAGGAAATCCCTGATCCTGGTGGCATCAATTTGCCAATAGGCGATGGACTTCCCATCAGGACTCCAGCGGAACCCGTCGCGGCAGCTGAATTCTTCTTCATATGCCCAGTCGAAAGTACCGTTGATAAGGCGGCGGGTACCATCGGTGGTAAGGGCTTTGCGCTTGCCGGTAGCAAGATCTTCTACATAGAGGTTATGACCACTTACATAAGCGACCTGCTTAGCGTCCGGAGACAGCTTGGCAAACATCAGGGATGATTCTGGCAGACCTGTACCTATTTTCTTCAGATTATTGTTGCTCAGGTCCAGTACATAGTAGTCGCCGCGGGTATCATAGCGCCATACACGTTTTGCATTGGTGTAGACAAGGAGTTTTTTTTCATCAGCAGAGAAGTCAAAATCCCTGATCCGGATTGGGTAGCCGCCCTGGGTCAGTAACCTGGCAGGAATCTTTTCTGACTGGGAACCGTCGGAGAGTTTTACCGCCACGATAGAGCTGGTAGATGGCTCATAGATATATTGCCCGTCACGGCTCCATTTTGTTGACTGCCCGGGTTGCGCCATCGCTGTGGCAGCCGTAAGGCAGGTCCTGAAAAGGATACGCCGAAACAGCTGAAAGCATTTGCTGCCAAATACCCGCTCTCACTTCGCAACTGGGATTTTCTGACCGGTTACAGCCAAAAGGACATTGAAGATTTTGCGCTGAACAGCTTTAAAGCAATCGTCAAAAAGCCGGAGGGAGAGGACCAGGTCATACATCAAACCTCTTTTTATTTAGTCGGACCTGACGGCAAGGTGCTTAAAGATTATGACGGCGTGCAGAAAGTTCCGTATGATGATATTCTCTCAGATGTCAAAGCGGCTGAGGAGCTCAAGTAAACTGGCAGATTAGACATTTTCAAATCTGAAAAAACATGTTACACTTTCCACTAGTAGACGGGGAAGGAGCAACCAGATTGAAGCTGCGAATGTTCTCATTGATCGCCGGACTGGCCTTGCTTTTATCAGCTTGTTCTGTCCAGCGCACCGGTTCTGACGCTGAAGAACCGAAAACGAAAGATCATATTGTCATAGCTGCGGTCGGTGATTCATTGACTGAAGGAGTAGGAGATCCTGACGGTTCAGGATACGTCGGCAGGGCAGCGGAGTCTCTTAAGAAAAAGGGACATGTGAAAACGGTAGATATTAAAAATTATGCGGTGCAGGGTGACAAAACGTCGGACCTGCTGGAAAAGCTTGATAATAAAAAAGTTCAGAAATCATTAAAGAGCGCCGACTATATCTTTTTTACCATCGGCGGCAATGACTTAATGAAGGTGCTCCGCCAGAATATGATGCAGCTGACGGTTCAGCCGTTCCAAAAGGAAGAGAAACCTTTTGAAAAACGATTCAAGGCGATCGTTTCAAAAATCCGCAAATATAATGAAAACGCAGAGCTGGTGTATGTCAGCATGTATAATCCATTCACGTTTACGCTGCCTGAATTAAAAGAAATTAATGGGGTTGTAACGGATTGGAACAAGATCGCCGCAAAAGAGCTGGAAAAAGATCCCCACGCCGCTGCGGTGAATGTTGAAGACTTGTTCAGTCAAAAAAGCGGCAGCAGACGGATTTCAAAGGATGATGATTTTCATCCGAACGCAAAAGGGTATGCACTCATCGCCGACCGATTATACGGCATCATAGAAAAACAAGGGTTACCAGCAGAATAGGGTGAAATGATGAAAAAATGGAAATCGCTGTTTTTTGTTCTTCTCGCACTCAATGTGATTGCCGCCGCGGTAATTGTGACATTATTGGTTATGCCGGGAGAACAGACGAAAATACAAGATCAGACAAAAAGTGAGTACGGCTTTCATATCACGAGCTCGAAAGAATCTCTTGCCAGGTTTGTGAATGCGTACTTAAAAGAGAAGGCATCGAATCAGCTTGACTACAAAGTGGACATCAATAACGATGTGCACGTGGCAGGTAAAATCAAAGCATTCTCAACCTCCATTAACGCGGTCGTCACATTTGAACCGTCCGTACAGGAGAACGGAGATGTG
>NZ_JBCNKH010000089.1:0-24681 GCF_039596135.1 Chitinophaga sp. | reverse complement strand
ATCGGTAACTTTAAGTGTTTTTGTAAACATGGCTCAGAGATTTTGTAATTAAAGTTACAGCTCATCTCAAAGCCATGTTTTCTTTTTCAAACATACGAACTCAAAAGTAAGATACAGGCTGTTTTTATTCGGGTACCCGACGGAGATAGGTATCGTTTTAAGCGATTCTCAGGAGGTTATTTTATTTTTGATCCAACCTTTTTGAATATTATTACTAATTAAAAATCCCATTCATCTCCGTCAATATCATCGGCTGCCCGTCCGTCACTACAATCGTATGCTCATGCTGCGCCATATACCCACCTCTTTCACCCACCATCGTCCACCCATCATTCAGCTCAGTTGCATAAGATGAATTAGTAGAAATAAATGTTTCAATCGCTACCACCGAATTCTTTTTAAACCGTCTTTTATCCTGCTTATTCCTATAGCAAAGCAGCTCTCCCGGTTCTTCATGCAAACCTCTGCCTATACCATGTCCACCAAGGTTTTTAATGACTTTATAACCTCTTTTTTTCGCCTCTGTCTCTATCAGCAAACCAATGTCCGCTATTTTCACACCACCCCTGATGGTATTGAGCGCTTTCCGTAATATCTCTTTAGATGCATCTACCAATTGCTGATGCTGGTGTACATCATTCCCAATTACAAATGATCCGCCATTATCTGCCCAGAAACCATTCAGCTCTGCAGAAACATCGATATTGATTAAATCCCCGTCTTTTAAAATTCTTTTTTCTGAAGGAATACCATGACAAAATTCATTGTCCACACTAATACAAGTCCAACCTGGAAATCCGTAGGTTAAGTAAGGCGCTGATTTAGCACCAAAGCCTGCCAGGATCTTCGCCCCATATTCATCCAGTTCCTTTGTACTCATACCTGGTTTAGCATAGTTCGTCATTTCCTTCAGGGTATATGCAACAGCTTCGCTCGCTTTTTGCATGCCGGTTAATTCGGATTCTTTTGTTATTGACATACTTTTTTATTTTATCGCTATATAGATTTCAACTTCTGACTGATCTCCCTGCTGGGATTTTTCTCCATAGACTTCAAAATCGTAGCTGTATTTTCTGTTCAATGCTGCATCTCTCTGCCAAATGTCCATCCAGCATTTTCCTACTGCTGCAGGCATAGCACCTTTGGCTATGAATTTCTGAAACTGTTCTGGTGGAAATTCACGCCCGGTCAGTCCTGCCGGAACTTCATCCAGCGTGGTGACCCGAACGCCGATGATGGTGGTGTATGCTTCTGTATAATCACTTTTGTAATCAGTATAGATAGAAAGTATTTCTCCTGATTGCTTATTGGGTATTTTGTCAAATACATTTTCGGCAAAGAACTGTTCCCATAATTTACCTATATCCTGCATCGCCTGACTGTCCTTGTTTGTAGTTCTGACTGCAAGGCCGATTACTTTATATCCGTTTGTCATAATACCCTAAAGATAAGATTTAATATTTGTAGCAATGCTTATTTCGTCTTTAAGCTGCTCCTGATTTTTTCCCTATGCTGCTCGCCCCATGCACTCAACTCGCGCAATACATTTTTTAATGTATGGCTATATTCCGTTGCTTCATATACGATGGTCACCGGTGTGGTAGGATATACCTGACGTGTAATAAATTCATTTAACTCCAAATCCTTCAACTCTTGTGCCAGCACTTTGGGCGATATTCCACTCAACGCATACTGGATCTCATTAAACCGTTTTGAAGATTGTACAAGACTTAAAATAACCGGCAGTTTCCACTTTCCGCCGAGGACATACAATGCATCCAGCACATGTTTCAGCGAATCTGCGCAGGCGTCTTTATCCGGGATATTATTATCAATGATCATGGTGCAAAATTAAGGACTTTCCTCCATGTAAGTACTTTCCTTTAGGTAAGTCGGCACTATTTGCCAGTCGCTACCAATATTTTTGCTGCCTTAAAAATGTAGTTTTTTATGAAACGTATTCTTTATTTAATTTCAAGCCTGCAGGGAGAAAATTCTTACAGCACCAAACTGAGTAAAGCGATCATTGGCAAGGTGATTGAAAAATATCCGGGTAGTACAGTAGAAGAAGTGAACCTGGTTGAACAGGAAGTACCCCACCTAAACCCAACTATTCTTCAGGCTATGTTCACTCCCGGTGAGCAGTTGACTGCGGCAGCAAAAGAAACCCTGCGGTATTCCGACCAGGCAGTCAGGCAATTAATGGCAGCTGATATCATTGTCATCGGTGCCCCTTTGTATAATTTTACAATTCCTACTCCGCTGAAATCCTGGATTGATCATGTGACACGTGCGGGCATTACCTTTGGGTATAATGAACATGGTCCGGTGGGCATGGTGACCGGCAAGAAGGTATATGTGGCGATGTCTTCGGGAGGTATATATTCTGAAGGCCCTGGTAAAGCGCATGATTTTGTAGCGCCTTACCTGAAAGCGTTCCTGGGATTTTTGGGCATGACGGATCTCACGGTTTTCCGTGCGGAAGGAGTGAAAGTGCCTGGTATCAAAGAGACGGCGCTTGAGAAGGGTATTGCAGATATCGTGATCGACTGATTTATATTCCGCCAATACCTTTTCGGAGGTATTGGTTTATCGCTATAGCAGTTATATATTTACAGCTATGGCAAAGAAAAGAGTAACACTCCCCAAAGAGTTTGAAGACCTGTTGAAGAAAGGTAATTTACAGGAACTGAAAGATGTATTTACCAAATGTGAGTTGGATGCCCGGGGCGGTTATAATAAACAAACTGCGTTGGCATTTGATCATTGTCCCCATGAGTTAGCAGTATGGTTAGTAGAACAGGGGGCGGATTTAACAGTCACTGATACCTGGGGGAATACTCCGCTACACCGTCGATCACGTAGTATATTTGGAAATATTTCATCGCTTTTGGAATTAGGTGCCGATGTAAATATGGCCACTAATTACGGTGGTACACCCCTGCATGCAGCTGCGGAGGCACATAATCCCGGCAATACAGCACTGTTGTTAGCACATGGTGCAAAAGCTGATATTGTGAATACAAGAGGTCTGACTCCATTAGAGCTGGCGCTGCAGACATGTAGTAATATAGAAATTGTTAAAACCCTTGCGATTGCGAAATTATACCTGGATGCGGGTATGCCGGTTACACCCAGGATGAAGGAGTCTGTGATGGAAGTAGGGAAGCGGTTTGAATTTCACAGGGCGAATTTCAATAAGGACTCGGTGCGCGAAGTGAGCAATGCATTGGAAGAATTATATCGCTTGTTCGGTGCGGAGCCTGTGGCAAAACGTTTGATGCATGATGGGGAGTCGCCAATTGTGTGTAAGACAACTTCCTGGCAGGATCAGCATAATGAATTATGGGCGTTGTTGGTGCCTTCCAGTGGTCCGGCTGCAACAGTACAGGGAGAGGTGATCCGGATTTCAGGAAAGATATCCCGTGAGTTGCTGGGCAATGGTGGTATTAACTGGGATGATGATTTTAAGAAGATGGCGGATGCGTTTTTTACATTTGTACAGGCAGGGAATGCGCTTTTGCCAGCTGAATTGGAGGAGACGGCAACGATTGTGAAGGAGGTAAAACGTAAGGCAGGGGATACAGATAGAATGCTTGAATTGGCTGTAAAGTGGGTGGTTGCGAATCCTGCACCGATTAAATTGTCGCGTGTTGAATATAAACGATAAACTGGAACCATTTGAAAGATAAATCGAACGGCTATGACAGCATAGCCGCATTATATTCCCAGCAAAGGGGAGCGACAGGTTCGGCTACAGTTCGGGCCTGGGCACAGTCTTTTGCTGAAGGAGCTGTAATACTTGACCTGGGATGCGGTACCGGCATCCCGGTTACTAAGATATTGCTGGAAGCAGGGTTGCAAGTGTATGCAGTGGATGCATCGGCTAAAATGGTAGCCGCTTTTCAGGATAATTTTCCTGATGTACCTGTGGAGTGTGAGTCAGTGGAGCAATCGCAGTTTTTTAATCGTACTTATGATGGTATTATTTCCATTGGTGTAATGTTTCTCCTTCCTGAAACATCACAGCGATCTGCGATTGCTAAAATGGCTGCTGCTTTACATCCCGGAGGGAAGTTGTTATTTACAGCACCACTGCAAAAGGTAGCCTGGCAGGATGTAATGACGGCACAAACCTCTAGGTCTTTAGGTGCGGAGGAATATAAAAAACTCATGCAGGATGCCGGCTTATCTATTGGGGCGGAATTCGAAGACGAGGGCGGGAATCATTATTTTAGTGGTATAAAATGATTACTTCCTGATTTGAAAAAGATATTCATTCCCCTGTTGTTATCACTGACCGTAATTACCGGATATTCCTCCTTATTCTGCTAAGAGACGATTGCGTAATACCTAAATAAGAAGCTAAGTACGATAATGGTATCTTATTGGCCAGGGTAGGAAAGTTCCTCAAAAACATCAGGTAGCGCTCCGTCGCATCTTCACTCATCATAGGACTGATCCTGTTAACTTTTTCTGCCAGCCCTTTTGCCGTAACTTTAGCAATAATCGCATCCCAGCTGATAATGGTCATAGACAGTTCTTCCATGACTTCTTTGGAGAGTACAATATATTCGCAATCTGTGATGGCCTGTATATATTCCGTACTCGGAATACCCTGGTTATAACTGTTTACATCAGCAATGAAGTTATTTTCGTCAAGGAAATATTTAGTAATCTCATCACCTTTATTATTGTAATAGCAAACCCGCATTATCCCTTCCAGCAGGAAGATAATTTCACGGGGTATTTTCCCCGCCTCGTGATAGTATGCATCCTTTTTAGTGGTTTTTACTACAGCCTTGCTGGTAATCAGTTCTATTTGTTGTTGGTTGAGATGCCCAAATTGTAACAGGTAATTAATCAGTTGTTCCATAAGTTACTATTTCATTTGACTCATCAGCATTTTGTCAAACAGTGCATCAGGCAATATTTTCCGCATAAACAGCATGGGCTTTGCCATCGCTCCGCCAATATACCTTGTTTTTGGATGTCTGGCTTCAATTCCTTTTTTAATCAGCCTGGCAATGACGACCGGTTCCACTGAGTTCTTCTCCATCTCTGTATACATCTTCTGCAGACTATTCGCCAGTCCCTTATACACCGTATTTCCCGACACCCGCATCAGGTCTTTACCACCAAGGTCCATCATTTCAGATTTGGTACCCCCCGGTTCAATCACAATTACATCAATTCCAAATTGTCTCACTTCATTGCGGAGCGAATCGCTCATGCCTTCCAGT
The DNA here is from genome assembly GCF_039596135.1 of Chitinophaga sp. Lineage (GTDB taxonomy): Bacteria > Bacteroidota > Bacteroidia > Chitinophagales > Chitinophagaceae > Chitinophaga. The sequence goes on along the minus strand of NZ_JBCNKH010000089.1, from coordinate 19,438 downwards.
GCAAATTTACTGGCATGGTACCAAACTCCCATTGGCAACCCCACTTTACCACCCACAGAAGAGATGTTGACGATCTTTCCATACCTGTTCTCCCGCATTTGGGGCAATACCAATTGTATTAACCGGGCTACTCCAAACAGGTTTACTTCCATTTGATTTCTGGCTGCTGATAATGGCACGTCTTCCAACGCACCGTAGGAGCCCAGCCCTGCATTGTTAACCAGGATATCGATATGGCCAATTTGTGCTACGCAGGCCACGATACTTTCCTCATTGGCGACATCCAGCATAATAGGTGTGACGCCATATGCCTGCAGGGGCTGGAGCTTTTCCATACGGCGTGCTGCGCCATATACATGATAGCCATTTTGTGCCAGGTAAATAGCGGTTGCTTTACCAATTCCGGACGAAGCACCGGTGACCAATACTGTTTTCGACATGTTTTCAGTTTTATGGTACGAAGGTAGATTGGCCGGAATTGGAATTATTTGCCATTTGGCAAATAGTTAAACGGTGAGTACAATTTTTCCCTGTATATGTCCATGAGCTGCCCGTTCATGTGCCTTTTGCGCTTCAGCAAGGGGAAAGGTGCTGTCGATCGCAACATGGATGATGCCTGACTCAAGCAAATGACCGAATTCTTCCAGCTGTGGCCCATTGGAACGTACCTGTGTCATAGATACTGTGATACCTCTTTTTTCCGCTTCTTCCCCGTCAGAGAAACCTAAGAATACCGGGAACAGGGCACCACCGCGTTTTAGCGTACGCAAAAAACGACCTGTGGCAGGACCACCAAGGGTATCCAGTACCAGGTCTACATCCTGCACTACATCTTCTGGCGCCAGCTTAGTGTAGTCAATGAATTCGTCAGCACCTAATGTATGTAGAAACTCTTTATGCCTGCCAGAGGCCACTGCTATGACATGCGCTCCTTTCCACTTTGCGAGTTGTACGGCAAGATGGCCAACGCCGCCGGCAGCACCATTCACTAGTACTCTTTTGCCATTGAGTGGTACAGGATGGTGTTTTCCCGGCTGTAGCGGATTTTGTACATCATGCCCTAATTCAATGAGGAACTGCCATGCTGTGAGTCCGGCCATGGGTGCTGCTGCGGCATGCACGTGATCAATGCCGGCAGGTTTATGTGCAAAGTCTGATGCCGGTGCTGCTACATATTCCGCATAAGCAGCGCTTTCGCCCATACTGGGAAAACGAACCATGCTGAATACTTCATCGCCTATGGAAAAACCTTTTACGTCTTTGCCAATGGCGGTTACAACACCTGAGATATCGGTGCCCGGAATGATAGGAAAGGGGATATTGGGGCGCCATTCCGGAGGTAACATTTTATATCCATCGCGTAGGTACCAGTCTGGCGGGTTGATGCCTATGGCATGCACGCGTACGAGGAGCTGATCATTCTTCAATGCTGGAATAGGTGCGTCTTCATAACGCAATACTTCCGGGCCTCCGTACTCGTGAAGGCGGATTGCTTTCATTTGTTTCATATAAGATTAGTTTTCGGGCATAGAATATCCTGTAGGTACCAGCCCTATTGAGATGATCTGCCCTTGGTTGTTAATTAAGAGATTTTCTGAAGCGGCATTGGTTTTCCCGAATGAGTTACCTAAAGCGCTTTGGTTGTTAATTAAAAGACTTTCTGAAGCGACATTGGTTTTCTCGAATGAGTCATCCAAAGCGCTTTGGTTGTTAATTAAAAGACTTTCTGAAGCCGTTTGGAGAAAGATTGGTGTAGCGCTTAAATAATTTATTGAAAGACTGTGGGTGCTCAAAACCTAATTGATAAGCTATTTCTGCCACCGTTAGCCTGGTAGTGCTCAAAGCTACTTTTGCTTTTTCTATGAGCCTGTCATGAATATGTTGCTGCGCGCTCTGCCCGGTCAGTGTCCTGAGCATATCGGCCAGGTATCTTGGAGAGACCTGTAAGTGCTTTGCTACCTCAGGAACTGTTGGAATACCTCCCTGCTGGTCGGCAAACCTGCTTTCCAGGTAGTTATTCATCTCTGTGATCAGATCGTGATGAATGGCCTTCCGGGTCAGGAATTGCCGGTTATAAAAACGATTACTATAGTTCAGTAATAATTCAATCTGGGAAACAAGTACATCCTGGCTAAAGGCATCGGTATTATTATCCAGCTCATCAGCAATGTTCTCGAATAATCCCTCAATTACTTTCTTTTCTTTGTCCGACAGGAACAAGGCTTCATTCACTGCATAAGAGAAAAATCCATATTGCTGAATGCGCTGGCCCAGCGCATAATTCCGGATCAGGTCAGCATGAAAGAGCAGGATATAGCCATCCAGGCAGCTGGTCTCGCCAGACATGGTAACTACCTGGTTCGGGGCCAGGAAAGCCATGCCACCTTCTGCAAAATCGTACCAGGCTTGTCCATATCTTATCTGGCCACTGAAATCTTTCTTGAAAGAGATTTTGTAAAAGTCAATCATGAACCTTTGTCCAACGAAGTCACCGCTGACGTTGTTCTTGTCATAGTTCACCAGGGCCAGCAGGGGATGGAGCGGTTTAGGCATGCCCATATCCCGCATGAACTCAGAGATACTTTTATAAATAACTGTCATGGTACAAAGGTCCGGAAAGCCGGGAAATAAATATTAGCCTATATGGTAAAAAGTGTAGCCTGTGTGGACGGGGTCATCTGAAAAAACAAAGGAGATATATCAAAGGTTGGCATTTGCACGAAAAGAACGTGTATCAAAACTAAGATACACGTTCTTCGCTTTATTTAAAAAGTCAATTTCCCTGCTTTTCCTATAGCTGCACGCTGCTCTTCTTTACCTACCACCACTTTCATGGTTTTATAAACATTTTTTCCTGCGTAAGCACCACTTACCTCCCAGCTGAAGGTTTTCGTTGTATCATCCCATGAAAACATTGTGGTCCGGATTGCGCCTTTGATATAATTGTAAGAAGTGCCATCATCTTCCACCATTTTAAATTGACCATTTTTACCAGGATAGATATGCATTTCAAGCGGCGCAGTAGTAGTCTGCTCTGAATATTGTACCACCGGACTGATTGGCAATATCGTACCAGCACGCACATATACGGGTATTTCATCCAGTTGTTTATCAACTGCAATTGTTTTGGGGCCTGCTATTACATCCCCATTAAAGTAATCGTACCAGGTGCCGGCAGGCAAATAGACATTGCGCTTACCACCGGGATTTAAGAGTGGCGCAGCCAATAACCCTTTACCCAGCAGCCATTCATCCGTCATATTTGCGACCGTTGTATCTGTTGGAAACTCCATCACTAATGGTCTCATAACAGGAGCACCTGTGCTGTAAGCTTCGTGCCCCAGGCTGTAAATATATGGTAACAGCTGGTACCTCAGTTCAAGCGCTTTGCGCATGGCTGCCTCACCATCATTCCCCCAAAGGAAAGGGAAGCGGGCAGTAGTACCAAGGTCTGAATGAGAACGCATGATTGGAAAGAAAACCCCTGCCTGGAACCAGCGAACAAGTGTTTCTTTTTCCGGCGTGCCGTGGAAACCACCAATGTCGCAGGCGCCATAATACATACCGGCCAGACTGAAATTCAGGAGGTCTTTAGGAACATCGGCCAGTGAGGACCAGGAAGATTGAATATCACCATCCCAGGTGCAATAACCAAAGCGTTGGTTGCCGGGACTGAATGCCCTATTGATGGTAAAGTGGCGATAGTTGGGCCTTACTGCGGAGAGTAAGTGGTACTGCGCTGTATTCCACCAGTAATAACAGGTATAATAAGATTCCCCTTCATCATCCCACCAGGCATCCACACCAGTTTGTAACATAGGTTTTGTTCTTGCTTCAAACCATTTTCGCAGGTTGGCATTGCTGAAGTTTAGGTCACGGCTATCGGTGTCCGGATTATTGAGCCAACCGTTCTGCCTGGCAGTATCCAGTCGCTTATCATTGCCTAGTCTTGGTTTACGGATGCCAATGAATTTTACACCCTGGGCTTTCATATCGGCTATCTGTTTGGCAGGACGAGGGAATAGTTTTGGATTGAAAGAAAAATCATTATATCCTTCCTTGCCTGCTTTGCCAACGGAATAGTCAGGTGTAGTGGTGTACCATTCAAAGTCGAAGATGAAGGCGTCAACAGGTAGATGATGTGTACGGAATTTGGTGAGCACATTGGAGATATAAGTGCTGTCTTCCCAGCCCCACTGGCTTTGGAGATAACCAAAAGCCCATCTTGGCGGGAGCTTTGGCTTACCGGTAAGTTTTACATAGCCATTTGCACCCTCGTATATCGTGCTGGCAGGCCAGAGGTAAAGGTTGGCGGCTTTGGAGGGGAATTTCCAGGTGAGCTGCTGGTGGGTATTCGTCCAGGTGGCTGGGGTATTATCATTGTTTGAAACACCAAATGCGCTGTAACCGGTATTATTCCAAAGGTACGGAATGCCGGCAACGCCATTGCCAACGGCGGAAGCAGACTGGTTCTTTTTAAGGTCTTTGGAGGAGATGTTTCCGGAACCATACAGCACACCTTGCGTTGTATGATTAATTTCTACCGATGTGTCAGTAAAGCGGTAGGTACCATCCTGTATCAGTGGCTGGCCTTTTGCATCATACAATGACCATGTACCAGTGGTGGCGTTGATAGTTATCTGGCCAAAGGCTGTTTTAATGCCATATAGGGGCGGGGCCGAAATCACGGTGTACGGCGAGGATGTACGCTGTATTTCAATAAACGTGCTTTTTATGAGGAGTGGTGTTGCTGCATGTAAGCTTAGACAAAAAGCGGCATTGTTGGTAGTAAAGAGTCCCACCCGGTGGCCGCCGGCATTCACAATGATCCCGCTGGAAGTTTTGGTGACCTGAGCATTCGTGGTAATAAAGGTTGCTGCCTGTATTGCAAAGAGCAGCAATAGCATTCTGTTTTTCATTTTTTATGTGGTATAAGAGGGGGGAAGGTATGAAATAATTAGCTAAACCGGTTTAACTTATTTTCAGGGCGTATTTTTTCGGCTTCTGGCCAATGTACTTTTCAAACGTTCTGGAAAAATGGCTGAGGTTTTCAAAGCCGGTCTGGTAGCCGGCTTCAGATACGGATAGTTTTTCTTCGCGGATTAGCCGGGCTGCTTCGTGCATGCGAAAATGCTGATAATAATCATAGATTCCCATGCCGAAAACCTGTGTGAAGATTTTACGCATTTTCAATTCGTTCATGCCGGCAATTTGTTTTAATTCGGCAATGGTGGTTGGCTTATCGAATGAAGAGACAAGCTTGTCGCGTACTTTATAGATAGATTTGATGTCTTTGTCGCTTAGTTGCTGGTGGGCAGATTGTGCCCGTTTGCTCAGACTTTTGAACAGATGGAAAATCAATTCCATTGCTTTTAGTTTGTAGTGATAGTCTGCCAGGGTAGCTGGTGCTTCGTTTTTAACAATGTCGTTGATGGTGCGAACGATGTCGTCAGTCATGATTTCTTCTATAAGAAAGTCATTGCTGGTGTCGAATAGATATTGAAATTTCTCTGCATCATTTTGGAGAAAGCCTTTTAGGTATTCGGCGCTGATGAGGACGGAGACGGTCTTTACGCGGGAGTCTTTTTTGAAAATACTGGTATAGGTGTAAGACGCGGGGAATATGCGTATGAATGGCTTTTCATCTTTCTTTGAGTGAACGTCGCCGAATACATTTTTGAAGAAAAAGCAGATGCTGTTTTTGATGAATTTAGGGGCAGCTGTTGGGCGGGAGAAGGTTTTCTTTACGGTATATGCAGCAAAGAACATGGCCAGGTCGGGGAAGAAATCAAAGCTTTTGTAGTTGTGAACGTCTACATTCTGAATATAATTTGAGCCGATGTTATAGCCTATTTTATTGAAGAAGTGAAGGTAGTTTAGTTTGTCGTTTTGTATGGGCATAATTTTTACGACTATTTTTAGTAGTTATCCTGCTATTTTGTTTATAAAGATACATTCATTTTTGTGACATGAAAATGAATAAAGATTATTCGACTCAGCGATTGAGTCAGCGTTATCGTTTTGCTGATCCGAATATGGATCTGTTTTTTCTTGGAGCGCTAGGGTGGGGCTCAGCTGGCGGACTGTCTGCCGGAGAGGCATATTATATAGCCAGTCAGGTCATAGATGGGGATGCAGATTCCTGGACAAGTGCATTTGAACGTCAGGGAGAGGTATTGCGTGAGCAAGCTGATGGATGGTTGAAAAGAGGGCATACCCGTGCTGCAGGTGAATCAAGGCTGAAAGCATTTGCATGCTATCGGTCAGCGTGGCAGTTTGTGGTTCTGGGAGAGCGGTTTAAAGGGTTGTTTCATACCAGCCAGCAACTCTTCGATCAGGCGATGGCGGAGTTAGGGTATGGGGCTATACGCTTCAGCGTACCATACGGTGGTGGTGAGTTGCCAGGTCATTATTATCCTTCGGATAATCCTGCTGCACCTACAATATTGGTGATAGGTGGAGCAGATACCTGTCATGAAGATCGGTTCTTATCGCAGGGGAGATATTATATTGACAGGGGGTATGCAGTGGCGCTTGTTGATCTGCCCGGGCAGGGAATTGTGCAGGAGCAGGGGCTTCACTGGGAAGTGGAAGTTGAGAAGCCGATTGCAGCGGTGGTGGATGTGTTGATAGCACGTTTTGGAGTGGGCAGATTGGCGCTGCTTGGTATGAGTCTTGGTGGTTACTTTGCATGTCGTGCAGCGGCATATGAGCCACGATTGGTGGCAGTGATTGCGACGCCGGCGTTACCATGTCCGGAGGAGTTATTTGCAGGTGTGGCAAAGCAGTTGGAAGAAGGGGAGATCTCTGAAGTAGCTGGCAGGAATCACCAGGTGCTGATGTGGAAAGCGGGCGTGACTGATTTGGCCGAGTTACGCCAGAGATGGGCAGGAGTAGCGGTAGACCCTGGTAGGGTGCAGGTTCCGTTTTTGTCAGTGTTGGGTATGCAGGAGGGGGGAATCTGGAAAAAACAGACGGAGGAATGGCATGCAGCTATTCCATCAGTAAAAAAGAGATTAGTGAAACTGGATGCGGAGACGGGGGCTGATGCGCATTGCCAGGGAAGTAATCCGCTACGGTTGGTGCAGGAGGTGGATGGATGGTTGAAAGAGGTATTATAAAAAAGAGGTGGTATCAAAAGATAAAATGGCCCTTTAGAATCGTTTAAATGGTATGGAACTCTATCAGGGACCCGAATAAAACGAGGCTGTAGCATAAGTACGATACAGCCTCGTTTTGCCTTAGTTACATTTATATCCAAAATTAACCTCGGTATTCGTTTGGTACCCTTTGGTAGTGAGCGCCTTTACCTTTACCTTCACTGGCTTAGCGCCACTGTTATAGGTATAGGCAATCGACGTAAACAGGTTTTGGGAGTTCGTGCCTGAACCGTCAAACATTTTTAACGCTATCAGGACTACATTATTCTTATTCGGCTTGCCGATCCGGAGATCACCGCCATTGCTTACTTCATACAGGTAGGCAGTTTCAGGATACCAGGCAGTTTTGTCGTAGGTATATTTAATACTATCAGCCCCTCTTCTTACAATATCTTTGCTGGTCCAGTAGTCGTAGTAAATATGTTCCTTCGTCAGGCAATTACTATCTGCGTAAGTATAATTGAATTCCTCGCTCAGGTACTTGCCAAAGGCAAATATTTTTTTAGACGTAAGGTATCCTCCTGCGTCATACTGGTAAACTGAACTATCTTTGCGGGAGTAGTCATCCTCTGATTTGGGTTTGTTATACCAGGCTTGTGAAGAGATAGTAATGCGGTTATTAGCATCTTTTACATACACATCTTTTTCTACCATTAATGAGTCAACCGGCACTGTGCTGTTGATATAAACACGTTCAACGATTTTGTCGGTCTCGTAGTTATAAACAGCAAGGAATGAGCCGTAGCTTTGCCTGGTAGTTATTCGTCCGAGAGAGTCATAAGTTACAGCAAAAGGGTCGGAGTAATAAGGTAAATTGTTGTCGTAGGTGAAAGATACGTTTGCGAGTACACAGTCAGAAGAATCAGTTGAGTTTTTAATTTGTTCGTCAGTAGATTTCTTCGAGCATGCGGCAAGCAGGCAGAATGCTGCCAGGAGGGTTGCTACGATACAGTTTTGTTTCATTGGGTTTGGGTATAGGTTTTATATTGAAATGCAAATTTAATTTAATATATTAATTTGCCAAGAAAATGAGGTTGAACGGCGTGAGGTGAAACCAACCCTGTGTGTATTTTAGCTAAAATGATAAGATTAAATTAACATTGTTCCCGATTTTTATTTTGAAACTTCGTTGTTGGATAAACAAGGTCTCATGAAGAATCTATTTACTATTGCAGTTGCATTGTTGTTTGCAGGTACCGGCTTTGCCCAGACGGCATCAAATCCTATTCATTTACCCAATGGCTGGTCGCTTACGCCAGCAGGGGAGCATCTGCCGCTGGGTGATCTTCCATTAAATATCGCCGTATCTGCATCCCGTAAATACATGGCCGTTACCAATAACGGGCAAAGTATACAAACTATTCAACTGATAGATGTAAAATCACAGCAGGTAACTGATGAAGTGGTAATACCCAAAAGCTGGTTCGGTCTGAAGTTTAGTGCCGACGAAAAATTGCTGTATGCATCAGGGGGGAATGATAACCGTATTCTTGCGTATGCTGTGAAACAGGGAAAACTGTCACTGGCAGATAGTATCAGCCTGGGTGGAAAGTGGCCTGTAAAGATTTCTCCATCAGGTATTGAAATAGATGATAAGAGAAAGTTGATGTATGTATTGACAAAGGAAAATAATTCCCTGTATATAATCGATCTGGCTACTAAAACAGTCAAACAACAATTGCCCATCGGTGGAGAAGGATATAACTGTTTGTTATCTGCCGATAAAAAAACACTTTATATCACCTGTTGGGGATGTGATAAGTTATTGATATTCGACACACAACAGCAGACCTTTAGCGGAGAAATAAAGGTGGGTGATAATCCCAACGATCTTTGTATGTCGGGGAATGGACGATATATGTACGTGGCCAATGCGAATGATAATTCTGTATCAGTAATAGACCTCACCAAAAAACTGGTCATTGAGGTATTGAACACAGCGCTTTATCCGGATGCGCCTAACGGATCAACAACGAACGGAGTTGCCCTGAGTGAAAACGGGAAGACATTATACATTGCCAATGCAGATAACAATTGCCTGTCGGTATTCGATGTGAGCAAACCCGGGGCAAGTAAGAGTAAAGGATTTATTCCTGTGGGCTGGTACCCAACAAATGTAAAGGTGATTGGTAAAAAAATATATGTGGCAAATGGGAAAGGGTTTTCATCCATGGCGAACCCTTATGGTCCTAATCCTTTAAGAAAAAAGGAAGAGGTAGAATACCAGGCCGGAGATAAGAACCGGCCAAAGGAAGTGCAATATATAGCAGGGCTTTTTAAAGGAACACTGAGCATCATAAAGGAACCAACTGATGAACAGCTGGCCGTATATTCTCAGCAGGTATATAAAAATACACCTTATACAAAAGAGAAAGAGACCCTCACTTCAGGAGAGGCCGGCAATCCGGTTCCGATGAAGACGGGCGCGGCTTCCCCTATTAAATATGTATTTTATATTATTAAAGAGAACCGTACCTATGACCAGGTATTGGGTGATATGAAAGAAGGGAATGGCGATTCAAGCCTGGTGCTTTTTGGAGCACAGGTCACCCCGAATCAACATAAGATTGCCAAAGAGTTTGTATTGCTGGATAACTTTTATGTAGATGCAGAGGTGAGTGCAGATGGCCATAACTGGTCTACAGCAGCTTATGCAACAGACTACCTCGAAAAGACCTGGCCTACCAGTTATGGTGGTCGGGGCGGTGTGTACGATGGAGAAGGGAAGCGGGCTATTGCAAACGGTCCTAAAGGGTTTATCTGGGATCATTGTCAGCGGGCAGGAGTAAGCTATCGTACTTATGGTGAGTTTGCAGACAATGGGAAGGCGAACATCCCGGTATTGAAAAATCATTTTTGTCCTGGTTATACAGCCTGGGATTTGAATGTGTATGATACAACACGTTTCAGGCAATGGAAAACAGAATTTGATTCATTGCTTGCAATAGGGCAGGTACCGCATTTTAATACATTACGTATGGGCAATGATCATACGGAAGGTTTGCGTAAAGGAAAGTTGTCGCCAATGGCACATGTGGCGGATAATGACCTGGCGGTCGGAATGTTTTTGGCCTATCTGAGTAAGAGTGCGATCTGGCAGGAAAGTGCGGTTTTTATCATTGAAGATGATGCGCAAAACGGGGCCGATCACCTGGATGCGCATCGTAGTACGGCATATGTGGCCGGTGGGTTTGTAAAACAGGGATATGTAGATCATACAATGTATTCTACTTCATCTATGCTTCGTACTATCGAGTTGATATTGGGTATTCCACCTATGAGTCAGTATGATGCAGCTGCTATGCCTATGTGGCGGTGTTTTTCGGCAGATGCCCGTCATCCGGTGTATGAGTCAGTAGGGGCTAATATAGATCTGACAGAAAAGAATGTGGCAGTGAATGAGTGGCAACGCCGTTCAGAGCAGTTTGATTTTAGTAAAGAAGATAATGTACCTGATCTGGAATTTAACAGGGTGTTGTGGAGTGGGATAAAAGGAACAGTATTCCCTGCGCCAAAGCGGGCGGCGTTTGTTAATTTGAGGGGAGATGATGATGGGGATGAGTAAGTAGATATCGATTCATCGTTTAATATTGCAAAAGGCACGTATTTTACGTGCCTTTTGTGTTTTCATAAACTCATTCAATCATCATTTTCGTTAATTTAGTATTGGTATTTTTCAAAATTGCACCGAAAGACATAGCAAACGACCTATATTACTGTACAAATAAGTTGTTGTTTACCAGATGCAACACTGTAGCAAAGCGTTCTTCCCTACTATTGTCGCCATTTTCATTTTGGTGCTGTTCCCGTTTTTGTCATTTTCCCAGTTAAAAGATAATGTGCATTCACAATTGGTTTTACAACTTCAGAAAAGTAAAACGGATACAAATCGTGTGTCTCTTTTACTAAAGCTTGGCCAATATTATATTCGGAGGGAGTATTATTTGTACAAAACCGGTAATCCGCGAACGCAACTTGACAGTGCCTGTTACTTCGCAGATGAAGCCCTCCATTTAAGCCAGACTTTAAAATATGAAAATGGCAGGAATGAGGCGGTTTTAATAAAAGGAGATGCATTGATCAGAAAAAATGAAATACGATCAGCGCTTGTGCTATTGGGTGTACTAAATGATTCGACCCGCTTTCGTTTATTAATAATATTGGGTCGGCATTATCTTTTTCATACCGAAAGAACCAGAAAGAACCTGGATAGTTCGCTGCTTTTTTTAGAGCAGGCAAATAAAATAGCCGGGCATCATCCGGCTGAAAAATTGCAGCCCGAGCGTATGCATATCAAAGCAATGGAATCTTTTATTACCGAAGGTTTGCAGCAAAGTAAGAAGTTATACCAAACAACCATAGATAAAATAAGTGTGCCTGGTAATGAGGAAGAAGAAGCACTTTTGTGGCATGAACTGGCAACGCTGATCCCGCTGCGTGAGAAGACCGGAGTAACCCGGCTTTACTGTTTTGAAAAAATGTATTCGCTTTATAAAAAAAGCGGTAACCAGGAAAGACAGGCATGGGTATTAAAGACAATTGCGGATATACACCTGGTAGATGGAAAGCTGGATCTTGCTGAAACAGCGTTGCTGGAGGTACTTGAACGTTACAAAGCCATCGGATACCCGGACCTGCACTATATTTACGACCTGCTGGCGGTAACCTGCCGCGATAAAGGAGATTTTAGTAAATGTATTTTTTATGGCTCAAAGGCAATAGAAAGTGTGGAAGCTACGCATGATTCTACTTCGGCCCTTACTTTTTATAGTCGCCTTGCAAATATGTACCGGGAATCTGGTCAGCCAGACAAAAGCGTGGAGTGGTATTCAAAAGCGCTCAGAGACCGGGTATTTAAAGGTGATAACAATGTTTTTATATTCAGGGATGCATTTTTTTTTGCAAGGGAGCTTATAAAAATAAAAAGAGCAAAGGAAGCACTGGCATATATTCTTGACATCTATGCAAAAAACAAACCCCTTGGTGTGCATGCGCAGGCATGCCTGCTTGGTTCATTGGCGTTTTGTTACCATGCGGTGAAACAGGAGCGGCAGGCTGAAAAATATTATCTTGAATTGATAAAGTTATCCGGTCAGTTGCAGCAAGACAATGAAATTACAACCGATATTCATTATGAGTTAGGCCAGTATTTCATCGGTAAAACGCAATACGGGAAGGCGGCGGCCTATTTGCAAAAGGCCCTGAGCGCCGCTGAAGCGACTAATTCGCTTTCGGAAGCTAAAGATATTCACCTGCTGCTTTTTAGGGCCGATTCCGGCATGGGAAATTATCCTTCAGCTATGAAACATTTGTTAAGGCACAAACAATTGAACGATTCTATCTTCAATGAAACCAAAAGCTGGCAAATGGAAGAATTAAGGGTGCAGTACGAAACGGCTAAAAAGGAAAAAGATATTGAAACTCTGAATAACCAGAATCAACTGCAGCGTATCGGGGTTGAGCAGGCCAACAGAACAAAAAATATTACCCTGTCGTGCGTAGTGTTATTAGTGATCATTGTAGGATTACTATTTAACCGTTATTTGCTAAAACTCAAAAGCAATCACAAACTGCAGGTGCATCAAAAAGAACTGGACCAGAAAAATATATTTTTAGAAACACTGAATACGAAACAGGATATATTATTGAAAGAAAAAGAATGGCTTATTAAAGAGATCCATCACCGCGTAAAGAACAACCTCCAAATGGTAACCAGCCTGCTTAATTCACAATCCGCCTACCTGGATAATGACGCAGCTGTGCTGGCAATAAAAGACAGCCTGCGGCGGATGCAGGCCATGTCGCTGATACATCAAAAGCTTTATTTGTCCGGAGATATTTCCACCATTTCCATGCCTGATTACATCAAAGATCTGTTGAGTTACCTACATGACAGTTTCGATACCGGCAACCGGATCGTTTTTCAACAGGCAATTGAACCCATTGCGCTTGATGTGTCACAGGCCATTCCCCTCGGGTTGATCATCAATGAATGTATCGTGAATGCTATAAAGTATGCATTCCCCGGCGATCGTAAAGGGACGGTCAGTATCAGTCTGCAAACTATCAACGACGATCATGTATTACTCAAGATTTCAGATAATGGTATCGGGCTGCCGATGGGTTTTGACGTAAGAACGCATAATTCGTTGGGACTTAACCTTGTACAGGGACTTGCAAAGCAGTTGAAAGGTACTGTTAATATTGTAAGTGATAATGGGCTAAGTGTAATCATCCGGTTTGAAGTGATCGAACTATTTGTTAATTCTTAAAAGCAAGCTCCGATGAATAAAAAATTACTTATTGTAGAAGATGAATTTATAGTGGCCAATGACCTGCGGTTAATATTAACGCAGGCGGGGTATAATGTAATAGGAATTGCTGCTTCGGTTGAAGAAGCCGATACATGTTTGCAACAGCAAACGCCAGACCTGGTAATTTTAGATATCCGGTTAAACGGAAAACGTTCAGGAATTGCGCTGGCACGGAAGCTAAAGGATGATAATATTGCATTCATTTATGTTTCTGCCAACTCTAACCAAAAAGTACTGGAAGAGGCAAAGACAACCGAGCCTTATGGATTTTTAGTTAAACCATTCAGGGAGAAAGACCTGCTGATCACCCTGGATATTGCATGGTACCGTCATACGCATAGCCTTGAGTCAAAATTGCGGATTGAAGAGCGTTTGCAAAGCTTACTGACTGAGATCAGTAATGAGGAATCTGCTATTCAGTTAAAATTATTAAAGCTGGCCGGGGCTATGCAATCTTTTATCCCGTTTGATTTTATGGCAACGGGAGTAAGGCCCCAGAATGGGGAACGGTTCACTGATATAGGTTATTTGCGGGTTGGGTTTGATGAATACCAGCATATTGGTGAAAAAGAATTACTCACCATGACGGGTTTAAACAACAGATCTTTTTATGCAGCTGTTGAAAATAGCCATGCTGACAGCAATGGAATTATTTATAGCAACGGTAATTTTCCGAACAATTCACTGCAGGGAATATTGTTAGATTGTTTGCGCATGGAGTCATATCTGGTATTTCCTGTTTCGCTTGGCTATGGATTGTCGGTGCATTATTTTTTTTATAGTCGCCGATCGGGTATTTATAGTAAGAACCATCTTACTTTTCTAAACCGGATAAAACAATGCCTGACAGACCTGGCGGAAAAGCTTATCTATTACGAGACATCTGCAGAAAAGGATCGGCCTGTGTCTCCGGAAAAAGCGGAGATTTATCCCGGATTCAAAAGCATAATTGGGAATCACCATCTTTTATTAGCTGCATTAGACCTTGCAAAGCAGGTGGCGCCTTATAATACATCTGTTCTGATATTGGGCGAGAGTGGCACAGGAAAAGAAAAAATAGCCCAATCCATTCATGAACTTTCAGCCAGGAAAAAGGGGCCATTCATTAAAGTTAACTGTGCTGCTATTCCTGAAACATTGGTAGAGTCTGAGTTGTTCGGTCATGAAAAGGGGGCTTTTACGGGGGCTATTGAAAAGAGGAAGGGGAAGTTCGAACAGGCTGAAGGCGGAACTATTTTTTTAGACGAAGTGGGAGAACTGCCGCTTGTTATACAAACGAAATTGTTACGTGTTTTGCAGGAAAGAGAGATCGAATATGTGGGCGGCCACTCACCGGTAAAAGTGAATGTTCGCATTGTTGCCGCCACCAACCGCAACCTGGAAAAAGAAGTAGCCGAAGGAAGGTTCCGTCTTGACCTGTATTATCGACTGAACGTTTTTCCCATTACTTTACCGCCATTGCGTGAGCGTAAAACAGACATAGAAGCACTGATCCTGTTTTTCGGAAATAAATTTTGTAAGGAATTCAATAAACCCTTTAATGGGATTTCGGATGCAATGATCCAGAAAATATACGCCTATAACTGGCCTGGAAATATTCGTGAACTGGAGAATGTTGTAGAGCAGTCTGTTGTGCTGAATGATGGCCGGTCGAAATTGCAACTAATGCGGGACCTTTCTTCGCCGGCTTTTAGTTTTATCGAAAAAACCAGTATTAATACATTTGATGAAGTAAAGCATATTCAGCAGGAAACAGAAAGAGAATATATTACTTCCATCCTCAGAAAAACAAAAGGCCGTATAAGGGGAGTTAATGGTGCTGCGGAATTACTAAATATAAAGCCTACCACCCTGGAATCGAAAATGACCAGGCTGAATATAAGAAGACAGGATTTTGACTGATGAAAACTCCGACATTTTCGGAGTTTTGGTAATTAAACTCCGAGAATATCGGAGCGCCTTGCTGTGTTCTTTTTCCCGCTCTGTATTGTATTGATCTTACTTTCAGATTATTATAAAATTACTTTTCCCCGCATGTTATCAATGGCATACAAATAGTCAGCATAGACCAAAACTATTTGTATGACCTACCCGAATCAATGGAGCGCAGCCTCCGTGAACCCTAAAAAGGGTTTCAGAATTCATCTCCTCGTTTTCCTGCTTTCCCTTCCTGCTATGTGGATTGTGTGGTACTTCACCAATAGAAGCTACCCCTGGCCATTGTGGTCCACCCTTGCATGGGGTATTGGTATTTTATTCCATTACCTGGGTGTATTTGTTTTTAAAAAATCAAAGAGCAATTAAAAGCAGCTATATGCAAAAAACATTCAGACGTATAATAACAGGCCATGACACTGATGGTACAGCGGTTATTATTGCCGATGCACCGCCTACGCATACCCAACTTGTAGGAGGACCCGGTGGCCCTACATTTTTTGAAGTATGGCATACGTTGGAAACGCCGGCGTTGATCTACGCGCAGCCGGCAGAGCCTGAGGAAAAGGGGTTGATATTGCCACCGCCTAAAAACGGGACACGCATACGGGTGATTGAATTTCCACCGGAAGGTGAAGAAATACGAAAACTAACCGGCGCAGATGCAGCAGCTAAATTCAAATCAATGGGTGATGAAAAAGCCTCGACCTCTGGCGAAGCGGCCCCGCATCCATTGATGCATCGCACCCAAACGGTCGATTACGGAATTGTACTTGAAGGCGAAATAACATTGGTGCTGGATCGGGAAGAGACGATTATTCAGGCGGGTGATATCATTATTCAAAACGGCACCAATCATGCCTGGGCCAACCGCTCGGGCAAAATCTGCCGTATGGCCTTCATGCTGATCGATGGGGAGTTTACACATGAAATTGTAACCCCCAAAAATTAAACCATGCGTATACAACCATTACCACCAGATACGCTTGGTATCGAAGCCCGTTCAGTACATAATGAGATCGCCAGCCTTGTGGGCCGAAGTCAAAGCCAGGTAACAATGATGGATGCACAGGGGGCATTGCTGGGTCCTTTTCCCCCTATGTTACACTATCCGCAGTTCGGTATCCCGGCGTTGAGTTTTCTCAAAACGCTCGATATGCATGCAACGCTTGACAAAAGTGTGCGCGAGGTGGCTATACTAACAGTCGCAGCTGCCTTTGGCGCACGCTTCGAACTGTATGCGCATGAGATCATGGGCGAAGTATTTGGTATTTCGCCTGATGTGATCGCATCGCTTGCAGCGGGCAATCATCCTTATGGTTTGGATGAACAGCAGGCCATTGCACATAATATTGCTCATATCCTGGTTGCGGGTCATGTAGTGCCGGATTCAACTTATAAACGGGCAGTGCAGCTACTTGGACAGGATGCGGTGGCAGAGCTCTTCTTTCTTATCGGGGGCTATTGTTTTATAGCAATTATTTTAAACGGATTTGATATGCCGGTACCTGAAAATTTAAAACCTCTTCAATGAAAAAGTCAATTATAGCGCTGCTTGTTATTGCAGCATTTCTTACAACCGCAGCGTCATGCGCTAACAGTGGTGCCGCTCCCCAAACTTATGTACTGGTACATGGTGCATGGCAGGCTCCGTACGTTTGGGATTCTGTGCAGGCTGATCTTGTTAAAAATGGCAACAAAGTGATTGTAGTAGAGCTGCCGGGTCATGGCGCTGACACAACGGCGCCCCATCGGTTAAGTCTTGATGTATACAGGGATGCAGTGATCAATGCTATTGCTAAAACCGACGGTAATGTAATTCTCGTAGGACATAGTATGGGTGGAATGGTCATTACAAGTGTGGCAGAAAAGATTCCCAATAAGATTCAAAAACTGGTTTACATAGGGGCTTTTCTTCCTGCAACAGGACAGGCGCTTACGGATCTTGCTTATTCGGACCCTGGCTCCAGGTTGGGTCCATTGCTGATACCTTCAGCCGATCAATTGACACTTGATGTAAAACATGACAGTCTCACGTATCTTTTTATTAACGATGGTTCGCAGGCTGTTAAAGACCTGGTGCTGACCAACTATCGGGCAGAGCCGGCCATTCCATTTGCCAACAAGGTAACGCTGACGAAGGAAGGTTTTGGTTCAGTAGATAAAATATATATCAAAACACAGAAGGATATAGTGATCTCACCAACTCTGCAGGACCGTATGATAGCAGCGGCGGGTATAAAAACCGTATACACGGTGAACACAAGTCATTCTCCCTTTCTGGCGGAACCACACACAGTTTCAGCGTTGTTAATGAAGGCTGCACAATAAACATGATTTACTATGATAAGAAAATTAATGCTCGCTATGTGTGTGCTGCTGGGCAGCAGCTATGCGAAAGCGCAGGTGGTTGTATTAACCCGGTTTGAAGTGAAAAAAGACCATGCGAAAGAATTTTCTGAGTTACTTGGGAAGTATGTGAAAGGGGCAGTTGGCAATGAAAATAACATTATGGCTGAGGCGTACTATGAAGAGGGAAACCCCTCTGTAATGTGGCTCATTGAAAGATGGACCAGTAAACGGTGGTTGGAGAAAATCAGGAGCGGTGTAGGTACATTATTTGAAAAAGGGGAAACGATCTATGTAAAAGACCTGGAACCGCTTTCAAAAGCAGCATGGCGAAGAGAACCCATGAAGAATGATACCCCCATCACAATTATGTTGTTTGTGGATTGCAAGGCCGGAACTGAGGGCCGGTTTAAAGAAGTGTATCATACCGCCATGCCACAATTCAGAAGCGAGCCAGGTGTGATCAATTACCAGCTTTCACAACTGGAAGAAGACAGTACGCGGTTTGTAACCTATGAAAAATTCAGGAATGAAGGTGCCTTTCAGTATCACCTGAATTTTCCACCTATTCAGCCTGTGATTAACTATCTGAACAGCAGCATTAAGCAACAACCTTTCCAGGCCGGGCTTCACAGGCTGATAAGATTTCAGTAACAATTAAAAATCTGATAAAATGAAGTTTTTAAATCAATCCATGCTGGCCGGTATAGTAAGTGTTTTTACTATATTGAATGCAACAGCACAGGTTAAAACAACGGCAATGAACAGTCATGAACTTTCAGTATTGAATCAACTTGGATCTTCATCAGTAGTTGTGAATATGCCTGTATCCCAGCTCTTGAATGCGCCGGGAAACGAGGCATTAAAGGCTTTCTTCTTTACGCCAGTAACGGATCCGACTGTATTAAAAGATAAAAAGATCGCCGTATTGGCTGCTGATGGTTTTGAGGAAATTGAATTACTCGGGCCTGTATGGTATTTTAGACAGCTTGGCGCCCAGGTAGATATTGTAGCGCCAAAGTATAATCCTGCACCGGAGCGGTATGGCCTGATGTACCCGGAAATGTCAAAGACACATATCATGGCTATTCAGTATTTGCAACCCGTAGGCTGGATAAAATTTGATCGTACTGCAGACAAGATTAAAGTAAGCGATTATGATGCGGTTTTTATACCCGGCGGAGCATGGAACCCTGATAACCTGCGCTATGATAAAGATGTGATAAAGTTTCTTCAGGATTTCAATAAGTCGGGAAAACTGATTGCCGCTATTTGTCATGCACCGGTTGTGTTGGCTTCTGCTGATATTTTAAAAGGGAAGAAGCTGACGGGGTACTGGAATATACAGGTGGATTTAAAGAACGCCGGGGGTACGGTATTGGAACAACCAGTGGTGGTGGATGGAAACCTGATAACCAGCAGGCACCCTATAGATGTGGCGGAATTTTCGAGGGCGGTGGAAAGCTGGCTGGCCAAAAAGTAAGTTAAGAGGTTGGATCAAAAATAAAATAACCTCCTGAGAATCGCTTAAAACGATGCCCTGTTTCCATCAGGTACCCGAATAAAAACAGCCTGTATTCTATGTTGAAAAACAAGGCTTGAGAAAAAAAGAATAAAAAAAGATCTATAAGGGCTGGTTCTGCGGAACCGGCCTTTATTATTCCTATAAAAACAATCTTC
>NZ_JBCNKH010000088.1:0-26546 GCF_039596135.1 Chitinophaga sp. | reverse complement strand
CACGGTATATCATGATAATGCCACTTCCCCTTTATCGTTCCTTTTTCCAAAAGAATCAAACAAGGATTACTCCGCCCCGCCGTCTTTATCGCCGTTCCATCCATATTCAAAAACTGGAACTGCAATCCATGGGCCTTCACAAAACCATCCACCTGGTCTTTGGTAGAAGCCGTCACCCCATAAATATAACATTTACCCTGCGCCTGTTGCTGTTGCAACGCATGTATTTTCTCATCCCAACCCTTTCCGGCCTCATTCACATCCTTCACCAGGAACAAATACACCGGCGCAGGCTCTGACAAAATCGCGGCTGTCTGGTTCCCCCCGTTAAAGTCCGTCAGAATAAAATCCTTGATCGGCGGCTCTCCATCACCTTCCTGCACCAGTTTATCCTTCCTGTCTACATACACCCAGGTACTGTCATTCCATGGGAAGTTCTCTGTTGTAAACTCTTTCTCCTTGCCGTCTTTCTTATAGATCAACACCGTCTCATACACATCCGGATGCGCACCCGGCGGCAGTTTCATCTTCTCAGGAATATTATTACCTACCTTATAACCGAGGCAATCCACCACTGGCAGATGCGCCAGCGTATACCACTGAATACCCAATGAAAACACCAGCGACAGCAACATCAACGTCCCATTTACCCTGGTACCGAACAATGGCCCGATCTTATTTCTGTACAGGAAGATGACAAGAATCATCACCAGCAAAGCCACATCTTTCCAGAAAGTTTCTGCCGGAGACAGCTTGATACAATCCCCGAAACAGCCACACTCACGCACAGTACCGCTGAACAGCGCATACGCCGTCAGGAACGTAAAGAACGCAATGAGCAACAGTATCAACCACGAAAACAGCCGCATTCTATACCCCAGTAAGATCGCCACACCACACACAATCTCAAATGTATTCATAGCGACTGAGTACACCAGCGAGTAGTGCGACATAAAGCCCAGGTGTAGTACTTCAAAAAATTCGTCCATCTTATAACTCAGGCCCAGTGGATCGTTCGCTTTGATCAGACCGGAGAAGATGAACAACACCCCCACAATGATTCTTAATAGGTTAAGGAGAAATTTCATGGATAATTTAATTTATTGTGTCAGTTTACCTGCCGGCACATCGACACATTATAGCTAAATTTGCAAGGCAAAATAATCAATAATAAGCAAACAGGATAAACGGAAAGGAGGAATGGCAATTATGAGTACAATTAACTGTAAAGGCAAATTACTGGATCTGTCAACCCCGGTCGTGATGGGGATCATCAATATCACTGACGATTCTTTTTTTGCCGATAGCCGCACCCAACAACTGGATGCAATATTGGAAAAGGCAGCCCGGCACCTGGCAGAAGGCGCTAAAATATTGGATATAGGTGCACAAAGTACCCGGCCGGGGTCTGTGACCGTAGGGCAGGAAACGGAAATTGACAGGCTGATACCGGCTATCACTGCACTGGTAGAGCGGTTTCCGGATGTCATTATCTCTGTCGATACCTATTATGCCAGGGTAGCAGCGCAGTGTATGGCTGCAGGAGCGGCCATCATTAACGATATCAGCGCCGGAGATATGGATCCGGATATGATAGCGGTGGCGGCAGCTACACAGGCCCCTTATATTGCCATGCATATGCAGGGTACCCCGGCTAGTATGCAGCACCAGCCGAAATATGAAGATGTAACCCGGGATGTACTGGATTACTTTATCCGGAAAAAAGCTGCATGCCTGCAGGCGGGGATTAAAGACATTATTATTGACCCGGGATTTGGATTTGGAAAAACCATTGCACACAATTATACCCTGTTGAAAAACATGGATGCTTTTCATATATTGGATTGTCCTTTATTGATTGGTATTTCCAGGAAATCGATGATTTATAAACTGCTGGAAAATACACCTTCGGAAGCGCTGAATGGCACAACGGTGTTGAATACACTTTCCTTACAGGCAGGCGCGCACATATTAAGGGTACACGATGTGAAGGCTGCTGTAGAGGCAGTGAAAATCCATCAGTACATGAAAGGTCTCTGACATTCCGACGGAAAGGCACACAACTAAAACTCCGGAGTTTTCGGATATTCACGCCCACGGGGTTACTCCTATTTAAACCATATCTATTTAATATTCATTATTTTTACAATCTATGGATGACTTGTTTCAATTTTACGGATACCGTTACAACTGGTTAAACGTTCTTGACCTGGCGATTGTAATTTTCCTGGTGATACAGCTCTACCGGCTGCTCAAAGGCAGTCTGGCATTCAATATATTCGTTGGCCTGCTCATGGTATACTTCGCCTATTTCATGGTGGAGCTCCTGCACATGCCCATCCTTACCCTGATCCTTCAGAACTTCATCAATATCGGCCTGATCGCTATTATTATCATCTTTCAGCCCGAAATACGCAAGTTCCTGCTGGTGTTAGGGAAAAAAGCACCGCTGAGCAAAGACAGCTTCTTCACGAAGCTCTTCCTGCCTGATAAATTCAAAAGCTATAAAGAAGAAGAAAATATTATCGACGAAGTGGTGACCGCTGTCAGCCGCATGGCTGCCACCTCTACAGGAGCCCTGATCGTATTATCCAATTCTTATCGTGTAAAATTTGATACTGCTTCCAGCATTTCACTGGATAGTAATATCAATGCAAAACTGCTGGAAAGCATTTTCTGCAAAGGCAGTCCGCTGCATGACGGCGCCCTCATTATCGTGGGGAACAAGATCCTGGCCGCCAAGGTCATCCTTCCTGTGTCAGAAAATCCTAACTTACCCATGCAGGTAGGGCTGCGGCACCGTTCTGCAGTTGGGATTACGGAGCATAGTGATAACCTTGCTATTGTGGTCTCGGAAGAGAGAGGGACTATTTCATATGCTGAGGATGGCCACCTGGTACAGGATGTATCGCTGGAAGATCTGAAGAGTAAGTTGTACGAGGTGCTGGTGGATGGATATGCAGGGTAAACTCAAAAGGAAAAGAGAATAACCTCCTGGGAATCGCTTAAAAGGCTACCTGCTTCCATCAGGTATTCAAATAAGGAGAGAATATGGACCTCCTGAGAAGCGCATAAAAGGCTACCTGTACCTGCTTCCATCAGGCACCCGAATTAAAACAGGCACCCGAATTAAAAAGAGCCCGTATCAAAGTAAGATACGGGCTCTTTTCTATATAAGAAGCTATTAATTATTTCTTCTTAGCCGGTGCAGCCGGAGCCACAGGAGCAGCAGTTGGCTTCACAACATCCAGCAATTCTACATCAAACACCAGTACGGAGTTAGAAGGAATCTGCGGAGTTGGCTGTAAACCATAACCCAGACCGGAAGGCAGAATCAGGGTAGCTTTTGTACCTTTCTTCAGAGAAGCGATACCAGCATCCCAACCTTTAATTACATAACCTTTACCAATTGGGAAACGAATTGGTTCCAGTTTTCTACCTGGGTTGATTGTAGAATCAACAGAAGAATCGAAAACTTTACCATTCAGCAGTTTACCAGTGTAGTTCACTACAACGGTATCACCTGGCTGAGGCTGTTCGCCACTACCAGCTACCTGGGTAGCTACATACACCCCTTCAGCATTGGCAGTAGCCTGGAGGTTGTTTTTAGTAGTATATTCCTTGATCAGTTTCTGATCTTCCGCCAGTTGTTTAGCAGAGGAGAATTTGCTAACTACTACGAAAGTAACGTTCAGCTTGTCACCTTTCTTAGCAAAAGGAGGGCGTGGCTGAGGCAGGGAATCTACAGGGATGGCAAAGGTAGCGCTATCACCTTCTTTCAGAGCTGCCAGACCGTCCATCAGGTCCCATTTCTGCTGAGACTTCTGGATCAGTACAGGAACTGGTGCACCACCACTTCTATCGGCGGATTTAGCCAGGAGAGAATCGTTCAGCTTCTGGTATATGTTCATCAGCACAGTGTCACCCACTTTAAGCTGCGCACCACTACCTGATTTGTGAACGATATAATCTACGCCACCGGGCGTCTTTTTTTGACTACCGGCACCGCAGCTGGCCAGCAACAGGCCCAATGCTGCAACTAACAACTGATTGTTCTTTTTCATTTGACTGTATTAGTAGGATTGAATGACTTATTGTAATGCTTCTTCATTTTCGGCAATCGCGTCTACAAAACGCTGTACCGTCCTCTCGAGTGAATCGGAACTATGACCGCCAGCTGCATGGAAATGACCGCCGCCGTCAAAGTACTTACGGGCAAAGGTGTTCACGTCAAAGTCGCCCTTGGAACGGAACGACAGCTTCACCTCCTGGTGCCGGTCTATGATCAGCGCCGCCATCTTAATGCCCTGGATTGAGAGCAAAAAGTTGACCACACCTTCCGTATCGCCCGTCTGCAGGTCAAAACGCTTCAGATCAGCATATGGTATAGCAATCATAGCGGTGTTGTACTCATAATAGACCTCCATCCGGTTCAGCAGACTATGGCCCAGGAAGCGGAGACGGTTTTCAAGGAAATTATCATATATCGCCTGGTGAATCAGCTCGTGGTTCAGACCGTGATCCAGCAAATCAGCCACCATACGGTGTACACGGGACGATGTAGAGGCAAAACGGAAAGAACCGGTGTCTGTCATGGTACCTGCATAAATACACTGTGCCATTGCATCGTTAATATAACGCTCTTCTCCCATTTTGTGTATAGTCTCATACACCAATAATGCCGTTGACGCCGCAGTAGTATCGCTCACACCATATTCAAATACAGGCTGAGGCTCCAGGTGATGGTCAATCAGAATTTTTACACACGTCAGCGCAGCCAGGTACGGCTCCATGTTCTTGGTTCTGTACAATGCATTGAAATCCAGGCAAAACAGCAACTCCACTCCCTCCAATGCCTTCATCGCCTTATCCTGCGAAGATTCGAAATCCAGCACTTCCTGTGAACCCGGCATCCAATTCAGGAACTCCGGGAAATTGGTAGGTGAAATAACAGTTACATCGTGTCCTTTCTGCTTCAGATAATGGTACAAGGCCAGAGAACTTCCCATTGCATCTGCATCAGGCTTCTGATGCATTGTTATGACCACTCTTTTAGGGGTTTCCAGCAAAGGCTTAATTTCCTCGATCCTCTTCATTTTATATTAATAATATAATGTAACTGTTTTTACCGAAAAATGAAGTGCGAAGTTCTCTATTTAGCGCAGAATTTCAAAATTTTTGGGAGCTGGATTTAAAATTCCCTATAGAAGCGCGAAAATTCAGGTCAAATGGCTGCTTTAACGGCAGAAACCGCTCTTTTTTACTATGCGTGAGCACTATCAGCTGCTTTTTTTTTCTGATTGCCCAAAATCTGGTTACATTTGCGCGCAAAATCCGCTAATTAGTTACTCAATATATTATGGCTAACAACAGAACCTTTACAATGATCAAGCCGGATGCCGTAGAAAACGGTCATATCGGTGGTATCCTGAACAAGATCAACGAAGCTGGTTTCCGCATCGTAGCGATGAAGATGACCAGACTGTCTGCTCAGAAAGCAGGTGAATTCTATGCAGTACATAAAGAAAGACCTTTCTATGGTGAACTGGTTGATTTCATGAGCAGTGGTCATATCGTAGCAGCTATCCTGGAAAAAGATAACGCTGTAGAAGCTTTCCGCAAACTGATCGGTGCTACCAACCCGGCTAATGCTGAAGAAGGTACTATCCGTAAAATCTATGCTGAGTCAATCGGTCGTAACGCTGTTCACGGCTCTGACTCCGACGAGAATGCTGAGATTGAAGGTAACTTCTTCTTCTCCGGTCTGGAAAAATTCTAAGCTATTTCAGATATTCCCAAAGCAGGATGTCTCGAAAATAAACGAACATCCTGGGAATCGCTTAAAATATTACCTGTCCCCATCAGGTACCCGAATAGAAAGGAGGCGTATCAGGCTTTTGATACGCCTCCTTTTTTATTACCTTGCATCCATGTGGGATATTTATCTGAAAGGATTCAAAGCTTATTTACAACTCGAACGTTCCCTCTCTGGCAACTCTATTGAGGCCTACCTGCGCGATGTAGAGAAACTGGTGCAATACCTGCAATCCGTTAATATATCCCTCCCCCCCGACCAGGTTGAACTCACCCACTTACAATCCTGTATACAATGGATCGCTACCCTGGGTATGACGGCTACCTCACAGGCACGTATCATCTCGGGCATCAAAGCCTTTTATAAGTACCTCTCATTAGAAGACATCGTGAAGCAGGATCCTACACAGTTATTAGAAGCACCTAAAACAAAGCGGCAACTTCCCGATGTACTCAGTTTTGAAGAAATAGAAGGGATCATTGCACAGATCAAAGCGGGTACGCCGGAAGGCACACGTAACCGTGCTATATTGGAAACCATGTACAGCTGCGGATTACGGGTGAGTGAGGTGACCGGTTTAAAAATTTCCCAGTTACATTTTGATGCAGGTTTTATTCGTGTAATTGGCAAAGGCGATAAGGAAAGACTGATTCCCATTGGCCGGGATGCGATTAAATACATCAATATATATAAAGATGAAGTGCGGGTACATATGCCTTGCAAACCCGGGCAGGAAGACATTCTTTTCTTAAACCGGCGGGGTAGCGCATTGACCCGTGTGATGATCTTTTTAGTGATAAAGGAACTGACGGCTGCTGCAGGTATTGACAAACAGGTATCACCACATACATTCAGGCATTCCTTTGCCACACACCTGGTAGAAGGTGGGGCAGACCTGCGCGCAGTGCAGGAAATGCTGGGGCATGAGAGTATTACTACTACTGAGATTTATACACACCTGGATAGGGAATATTTAAGAGATACATTACAAAGGTTCCATCCAAGGTTTTGAGCAACGAGGATTTATGCCCTTCCGGAAAGAGAATATTTAAGAGATACATTATCCAAATGTTTTATTATTACCCTTCTGTTAAGGATATCTTTCTCCTAACCAACTTATCAATTCCCGTATTATTTTACACCCGAAAATTCAAACCTACAACCTGTTACACGTTTACACTGTCACGCTACCTATAGCTGTACAATGCATGCGTTAACATTTCCTATTGCCTGAAATAAACGCATAAACCAAATGAAAGCGTCGTCTATCCTTCATGTTCCAGCCACCATGCTGTTATCCCTCGTCTTGTTCAGCTGTTCGAAACAAGACCTTCCTGCTCCCCGTTTACAAAACACCGTAGCCGCTACCAGCGTAGCTGCCGTAAGTGTTGCATCCAATAGCTGGATGACGGCGTTGGCAGACAACACCAATCTTGCAGCCCTCTCTATTCCCGGTACACACGACAGCGGCGCCCGTGTAGAACCTGTATCCGGTACTGCCAAATGCCAGGATCTCTCTATTGCAGATCAGCTGGAAGCCGGTATCCGCTACCTCGACATCCGCTGCCGGCACATTGACAATGCCTTTGCCATTCACCACGGGTCCATCTATCAAAACCTGAACTTCGACGATGTACTGACTGCCTGTAAAACCTTTCTCACCAACCATCCCAAAGAAGTAATTGTGATGAGTGTAAAGGAAGAATACGATGCAAGCAATAATACCCGTACCTTCGAACAAACCTTTGATACCTATGTATCGAAATATGGCAACATCGTCCTGGGGGCCACTGTGCCTAACCTGGGAGCTGTAAGAGGCAAGATCGTATTACTCCGTCGCTTTGCAGCCACCACTACCCCTAAAGGCATTGATGCTACCAACTGGGCAGACAATACCACCTTTACCATCAGTAACGGTAACGCCAATCTGAAAATTCAGGATAATTATATCGTAAATGATAACGCTGCCAAGTGGAGCAACGTGACTGCATTATTTACTGAATCGAGTACGACCAGCAACAGTACCCTGTATATTAATTATACCAGCGGTTATAAACCTTTGATCTTCGGTATTCCAAGTATTACTTCTGTATCGGGTACCATCAACCCACAGATAGAAAGTTATTTTTCGACACATACCTCGGGCAGGTATGGAATCGTACCTATGGATTTTGCAAATGCAACAAGGTCTACGGCGATCTTAAACACCAACTTCTAAAGCCAAAAGGTCAGTGTCGAAGGCACTGACCTTTTGGACCCCGGGGAGCTGAAGCCCCGTGTGGGTTATCGAACGCCAGGGACGTTTGATAACCCACACGACTATTTAAATGACAAATTATCTTTACCCCACCAGTTTATTCAACCACCTTGCCGCCTTCTTTACCACTCCGCCCTGCATCGTAATATTCATCACACTACATGCATCCACCGCTCTCCTTCCCGGCATTGCCGCTACTTCTGCCTGTTCTTCCCAAAGCAGCTGCTTATCTCTATACACTTTAAAATATACATCGGGGCCAAGCAACTGCCCGCCGGACAGTTGCTTTCTGCTGAATCTGATCTGGTAACGCCCCCGATCGTCTGTGCTGCTACAGGCCAGCATACGGTGGTTACCTGCATTGTACGCTTCTACTCTCAATTGTGATTGTCCCTTTTTGTCGTGGGTGCGCCTCACTATCCCGGCTATCACCCATGTACCATAGCTGGCTCGGATCTGTGCCCAACTTTCAACTGGCATAACATAAGCATAAGCCGCTACATACCGTTGCAATGAATGCTTCCATTGAGGTACCAGCCGGCTCAGATGGTAATGTGTTTCCATCCTCCCGCCTGCCTCCTCGGGCATGCCCTGCAAACTGATGTCTAACTCTAAAGGTTCCGTGAATAAGTGCAATTGTTCCCAGCTAAGGCTGAAATTGCCGTGATGATCCAGGGCTGTTTCAGCTAATAACCGATCCTGCTTATTCAACACCTCTGATGGGGTCAACTGCCTGGGGCCACTAAAAATATTTTTATGGGGGTAACGATTTGATAAATGCCCATCCGGCAAATAGACCCTGATCCGGGCGTTTACCAACGGTTCAGTACAGTCAGCTGAGATCAATGCAGAAATGTTTCCAATTAACAGGTAACACATAGTCGTAAGTTTAAAAATTGGGGTCAACCCGGTTAACCTTAAATCTGGTTGTGGTTTCTCTGCATGTCTACTAGGAATGAACAAACTTTGGGTAGAAAGGCCCGTCGATGCTTGCTCGCATGGTGAGGATAGCTATACCCCACAATGCAAAGATTAGGAAGTATCTTTTTTTAAACAAGCGTTGGAATACGTTGTTTTCAGAATACGTAGTTCTACGCATTTTTATGGGAGCCCTACGGTAGATTACTTACAAAAGTAACCATTCTTTAACGCATAACTACATGATATCAAATAAGATGAATTCAATCTCCCCCCTCTTATGGCACAAATATGGGATACCGGGCACTACTTTGAAAAGTGATTATTTATAATAATTTTACCGCCAATTAAAACAACAGCATACGCATGAGTACTACCAAAACTAACTTCACACCAGATGCCGGAGGATTCATTCACCACGCTGAAGCGCAACGTTTAAGGGACAATTACTGCAACAAAAAGCGCCAGAAGACTCCACACGATCCTGATTTCGTACAGGCTTATTTCTTCGGGAAAGACAAACTACAACAACTTCTTGATTGTCAGGACGACATCATTGGCCTGCGCATTTATTTCGGCGACGACCATGATCATCCTGACCAGGAACTAAAGAAAATGGTGATCTACGCTGTGAAAGCAGATGGACACAACGTACTTTACAAAGATTCTACAGCTGCAAAACAATTGAGCCTGAGCTCCGAAGCTCCTATCGAATTTGCAGCACTGGACCAGGGTTTACCATGTCCGACCAATTGCCCTGATACAGGAACCGTTTAAAAAAAGGCAGGTGATATCATTTCTGATTTTTTTCTACATCATGGAGGGGGTCGAATTTTTACTTTTGATCCCCTTTATCATGAAATTCAACATTCTCGACAAAGGTGGCAGATGGATTTTTTATTATCTTATCAGCAGCGTCGTTTTCGCAGGCGGATCACACCTGATCGCTTACATTTCGAGAAATAACATGTGGTTTTTTACACCCATGTCACTCATCCAATTCCTCATCCTTACCATCTTTTTCTATCATGTAATTAAAAACCAGCTAATCAGGAAAATTCTGCTCATTGTTTTAGGACTCATCACCTGTTTTGCGACGATCGATTTCTTTTTCCTGGAGGGGCCAATGGCCTATAACTCCTATTCCCTTTCCATTGAGAATCTCTTACTATTACTGTACAGCGTCATTTATTTCTGGGAACTCATGCGCGACGAGGACCTGGTGAAACAATCCATCTTTGTCAACAACCTTCCTAACTTCTGGTACAATAGCGGCCTGTTTATTTTCCATTGCTCCAACTTTATGTTGTCCCTGGCTTATAACTTTTTGCAGCACACCCATTTTGACCGGAGTATACAAAATGCCACGCTTTCTGTTACCTTTATCGGCGGATTTGCAGAAGTGGTCCTGATCTACATCGGCCTACTCAAAGCCCAAAAATTCAGGTCATGAACAGTTACGAAGTAGTTATCGTTGGTACGGCTGTAATGCTCACTATGGGCATCCTCGTCATCGTACTCGTTATTTTCCAGCAGAAACAGGTTATACAACACAAACTCCTGATCAGGGACAAAGACCTGCAACTGCAAAAAGAACGACTGGTAGCCATTCTCCAGGGGCAGGAACTGGAACGCAAACGCATTGCAGAAGACCTGCATGATGAGGTGGGCGCACAACTTTCCGTGCTCAAACTCAACCTCAACCAGCTGCAACCATTGCTCAAAACCGGCAATGGCGAACAGGAACAACTCAAAGAGACCAAAGAATTTACAGATACAATCATCCAGCACCTGCGCTTCATCTCACAAAGCCTGCACCCGCAGGCCCTTGAAAACCTGGGACTGAGCCGGGCGCTGGATTCATTCTGTAATATGATGAACCGTAATAAACAGGTACAGATCCACTTCACCGAAGACAGTAACCACCACGATGTGGAACCCGAAAAAGCACTGAATATCTACCGCGTAGTACAGGAACTCATCAATAATATTCTGAAACATGCACAGGCCTCCCAGGTGCAGATCAACTACCATACCACACCTACACTGCTCAGCATCCACGTTGCTGACAACGGAAACGGCCTGCTACTGGACTCCCTGGAACATGCCCGTCACAAAACCGGCAGCCTGGGCCTCAAGAATATTGAAAGCCGCCTCAACATCATCGGCGGTACTATCAGCTACAAAGCCGGTCAACCTACCGGTACAATCGCCGAAATCAAAGTAGAAAATTACCAGCGCGCTGAGTAATCATAGTATTTTATTCTAGCTTTGTCCCTGAGCAATGACACGTGAGACGAAACCGGGACAATTAATACAACTAATATAAACGGCTCCCTCTATGACAAACAACATTAAGGTAGCTATCGCCGATGACCATAAAATCTTCCGGAGTGGGGTGATCAATACCCTCACACCCTATGAAAACATCAATGTGGTGTTTGAAGCTGAAGATGGGGTACATTTATTAGAAATCATGGA
Source organism: Chitinophaga sp. (assembly GCF_039596135.1). Lineage (GTDB taxonomy): Bacteria > Bacteroidota > Bacteroidia > Chitinophagales > Chitinophagaceae > Chitinophaga. The sequence goes on along the minus strand of NZ_JBCNKH010000088.1, from coordinate 15,075 downwards.
AGAACAACAACCAGATGTGATTCTCATGGATCTGAAAATGCCCAACATGGACGGCATAGAAGCTACCAAAAAGGTTAGGGAAAAATATGCGCACGTAAAAGTAATCGTGCTCACCATGTATGAAGACGATAACTTCATCGTACATCTCATCGAGAACGGTGCTAACGCCTACCTGCTTAAAAATGCAGAACCAGGTGAAATTTACGAGGCTATTTGTACTACCTACGAAAAAGGGTTTTACTTTAATGAAAATGTGAACCTGGCCCTCCTCAAGAAGGTCATGCACAAAACCAAACAACAGTTCAAGCCTACTTTTCGCAGCGAGGTGCCCCTCACCGACCGCGAACTGGAAGTACTCCGCCTGATCTGTGAAGAGCTGACCACGCAGCAGATCTCAGAAAAGATCTTCCTGAGTCCGAGAACGGTAGAAGGACTACGCCAGAAACTACTGGAAAAAACCGGGGCCAAAAACATTGTAGGTCTCGTGATGTATGCATTCAGAAACGGGCTCATAGAATAGGCCTGAATACTGTCATGTGAAGGCTGCATTCAATTAAAATAAGCCTGATAGAACAGGCTATACACTGTCATGCAAAGGCCGCATTCATCAGAATAAAGCCTGATAAAACAAGCTAAACACTGTCATGCAAAGGCCGCATTCATCAGAATAAAGCCTGATAAAACAGCCTAAACACTGTCATGCAAAGGCCGCATTCAATTAAAATAAGCCTGATAAAACAAGCTAAACACTGTCATGCAAAGGCCGCATTCAATTAAAATAAGCCTGATAAAACAAGCTAAACACTGTCATGCAAAGGCCGCATTCAATTAAAATAAGCCTGATAGAACAGGCTATACTTTGTCATGCAAAGGCCGCATTCAATTAAAATAAGCCTGATAGAACAGGCTATACTTTGTCATGTGAAGGCTGCAGTAATTGAATCATCCACGCCAGTACGATCACCAGCAAACACCCGATCGCATTGAGCCACAGGAATGAAACAATTTTGGAAATAAAAACGATGATCACCACGATCTCCGTTACCACTGCCGCCCAGAATACGGCTGTGCCACCAATCCGCTTACAATAAAACGCTACGAGGAATATACCAAGAATAACGCCGTAAAACAGCGATCCCAGTACATTCACCGCTTCTATCAGGCTACCCAGTTTGCTGGCAAACTGTGCTACCACTATACAAAACAGTCCCCAGATAAACGTCCACCAGCGGGATGCTTTAAAGTAATGTTTATCCGGGGCTGTTCGTTTAAACTGTCTCTTGTAAATATCGATCACTGTCGTGGAAGCCAGGGAGTTCAATGCCGCAGCTATGCTGCCCCAGGCTGCCAGGAATATAATGGCAATCAATAAGCCTACCAGGCCCTTTGGCAGGTTATGCACTACAAAATCCAGGAAAATATAATTGGTATCGTTGGTATCAGCAGCAGGGTCTGCTTTTCTAATATAGTCGATGGCGGTAGTACGTACTTTAAGGGCATCCGCTTCGGCAGCCTGCAGTTTTTGCTGCGCGGTTACTGCCGCGGCATTGTCTTTTTTACGGAGCGCATCTGACAATGCCTTTACCTGCTCCTGTTTTACCTGGTTATACCCGTCATATTGCGTCTGCAATACCTGCAGGGCCGGCCCATTTACCTTATTCAGCTGCGCCTCATTAAAAAAAATGGGCGCCCTGAAGTACAGGTAAAATACAAAGACCAGCGAACCTATTAATAAAATCAGGAACTGCATGGGCACCTTTACCAACCCATTCATCAGCAATCCCAATCGTGACTCCGTCACACTCCGGGCAGTCAGGTACCTTCCTACCTGCGACTGATCCGTTCCAAAATAAGAGAGCGCTAAAAAGAACCCACCTATCAACCCGCTCCATATATTGTATTTATCCTGCCAGTCAAAATCAGTCACGATCACATTCAGCTTATTCATCTTTCCCGCTACCTTCAGGGCATCGTTAAATCCAATGCCATCTGGCAGCAAATGCACTACCATATAACCTGCCAGGAACATCCCCACAAAAATGATCACCAGTTGCAATGTTTGCGTATAACTCACCGCACGTGTACCACCGGATACCGTATAGATAATCAGGAGTCCGCCCATGATCACATTGGTCCAGTAAATGTTCCAGCCCAGCAAAGAAGAGAGAATAATAGCGGGGGCATAAATACTGATACCGGTAGACAATGCCCGCTGTATTAAAAATAATATAGCCGTCAGGGTACGGGTCTTACAATCAAACCTGCCTTCCAGGTATTCGTAGGCGGTGAACACTTTCAGCCTGTGGTAAATAGGTACAAACGCAATACAGATCACCACCATGGCCAGCGGCAATCCAAAGTAATATTGCACAAACCGCATCCCGTCAGTATACGCCTGTCCTGGTGCAGAGAGAAATGTAACGGCACTCGCCTGTGTGCCGATGATCGACAACAGTACAATGTACCAGGGCATAGATTGGTTATCCAGGAAGTAGCCGGCCATATCCTTCTGGCCACGGCTCTTCCACACACCGTATAAGATGATTCCGATTAATGTACCCCCCAGTACAATCCAGTCTGCTACACTCATGAATAAACTTTAGTGAATAAATAAAACGCGCCTATCAGCAGCAACAGCCAGCCGATTACAAGAGCATACCACTGCCACCATTGTGGCAGTAATGGCGGTTTATCTTCCTTCATAAAATACTTCCTTTAGCTTGATTACTTTCGCTTAACACGGTTCCGATTAATGTACCCAGTATGAGTCCTATCAGCAACCCGATTAGCCTGATTACTTTCTTCTGCTTAACATGGTTCCGATTAATGTACCCAGTAGTATGAGTCCTATCAGCAACCCGATTAGCCTGATTACTTTCTTCTGCTTAACATGTTTCCGCTCAGTAAACCCAATGCGAGTCCTATCAGCAACCCAATATGCACCCTTTTGATTTCAAACCCAATGACCAGTCCGATAATGATGCAGACAATCGCTGCCATACTCAGTCTTGATCGGTTTGGCTGTTTTTGCGTTGCCATTTACTTCTTTGTTGAAATCAGGTTCACAAATATGCGGTAAGCGCCGGGTACACCCGCAGGCAGTTCTCTGAAGAATGCCAGTGAGGTGTATACATACCTGCCTTTGCCATACTTTGCCACAATAGTAGATCCATCCAAAGCCGGATCTCCCTGGTCATGCATGGAAAAGAGCGGGGTATACTTCGCATCCGCATGGGTGGTAAAGTACAGACCGCGTTCCTGCACCCATCCTTCAAAGTCTTTCTGGGAAAGCTTATTCGGATAATTCATGGTTACATCATCAGGATGCAGGAAAGAGACTTCCGCTTTTTCGTCGGTCACACGGTCACGGCTCAGTGAAAACGGGTAAGGCCCGATGTCTGTGATCTGCAGGGGGCCGTTCACGTTATACTGTACCAGCAGGGTGCCTCCATTCTTTACGTACTCCATCAGGTGGGGTTGCCAGTATTTGATACGTGGATTAATATTATATACCCTTACACCAGTGATGATGGCATCGTACTGGCCCAGGTCTCCGTTCATAATATCTTTTTCGGTGAGGTGAGTTACTTCGTACCCTACCTGCTGCAGACTGGCAGCGACCAGGTCTCCTGCCCCGTCTATGTAGCCCAGTTTGCGGCCATTGTGCTGCAGGTCGACTGTCACCAGGCGGCCGGCGGCATCCGGGAATAAGGTAATGGTAGGAATGTGGTCATAGCTGATGGTCTGGATACCCTGTGCATAGGTATGGCCACCATCTTCAATGATCACCTTGAAAGTATCGGTGCGGTTGCTGCCGGCTACTTTGGCAGGTGCAATGTGAAACAACAGGGTTGTCTCGTCGCCTTTACCGCTGAGGTCAAAAGGCAGGGAAGCTTCCTGGCTGGAGAAACCGGCAGGCAGTTGCAGTCTCACTTTTCCGGTGGTAGCATTGCCCATGTTGCGCAGTTTTACCTGAACAGGTTGAGCCGTGGTGCTGGCGAATACAAACACGCTGTTGCCCAGGTTCGCTACTACCGGCGGAGCGATGATGAGGGGAGCGTATACCTCGCCTTTCACCGGGTCGGTATGTTTGTATTGCACAGGGCGGGAAACGGTCAGGTCTTCCCCGTCAATTTTCAAACGAAGAGTGGCCTGGATGCCCGGAATGTTTTCAGGATTGCCCACGAGCAGCGGATCCTGGATAGTGTATTCTCCTATTCCATGAGGTGCACGCAGCCAGTATGGTTCTGAAACAGGCATATTATCCGGCACCTGCATGGTGAGCGGAATATTTTTCAGCTGGTTAAAGTCCAGTTTATTTTGTGCAAAAGTGGTGTCTTTGCTGCCGAAGCTGAGCGACTGGATCTGCACAGGGATATTGCTGTTGCATATTACCTGCACGTTGCCCTGCATAGCTTGTCCGGGTACCACGACTTCGTTGTTGCTATAAGCTTCTGCCCAGATGCCGGCACAGGCGAGGATGAGACTTTCAGTTTCCTGCAGTTTCTGGTTACGCCAGTAGCCTTCGGGCAGGGCCTTGATGGCCTTCCTGATTTCCAGCAGGGCAGGCACGGTGGCCGCAGGATTTTCCAGGTTATAGGCAGCCCGGGCTTTGTCGATCAGGGTACCAATGGCTTTACCACCTTCGATGCGTGACCAGGTGGTATTGATGCCATCCAGCAGACTTTCATGGGGGGCATCGCCCTTGATGGTGGAAAAATATTCGAAGGAGCTACCACGGGCAGCGGGAACGCCAAAGCCCTGACTCTTGTGCTGGGAGCGGCTTTCAGCGGCAATTTCGCCGTAACCCTTACCCAGGAGATAGTTGAAGGCGCCGACATCGAGTTTGAACTGATCTTCGCTGGTGGTATTGAATCCACCGAAGTTGAAAGTGTTCCAGAGCAGGCGTTTTACCTTCCAGGGTTTTACGTATTGCAATTGTTCGGGAAATCGTTTTGGATCGGCGGCGGCATCGAAGGCTTCGGCAGCGATCATCGCGGAGGCAGTATGGTGACCATGGCCGGCGCGGCTATCGGCAGGAAAGCGACATACGATCACGTCGGGCTGGAACTTACGGATGATCCAGACAGCATCTGCCAGGATCTGTTCACGGTTCCAGATGGTAAAGGTTTCGGTGGGATTCTTGGAGAACCCGAAATCCAGTGCCCGGGTAAAAAATTGTTCAGCGCCATCAATGCGGCGGGCGCTGAGGAGTTCCTGGGTACGGATCAGTCCCAGGAGTTCGCCCTGTTCATTGCCGACCAGGTTTTGTCCGCCGTCACCACGGGTAAGGGAGAGGTAACCGGTACGATATAATTTTTCCTTTGCCAGGTAGCCCAGCAGGCGGGTATTTTCATCATCAGGATGAGCGGCCATATATAAAACACTTCCCAGCGTATCCAACTTTTTCAACTTCAGGGCAATGTCGGCAGAGTTGTTCACGGGCGAGGGTTGTCCCAGGGCCGTGATGGCTGCCAGCATGCCTGTTGTGAAGGCTAAACAGATGCTCTTTACCATTACTTTCAAGGATTTTAACAGGCTCAAAAATAGTGATAATAAGGAGGTGTTTTGGAAAATGTGATAAAAGGCTATAACCATAGTATAGCTATAGTGCTACCAGTACATCAAAAGGGCACTAAAAGGGCACTTCAATATCCCTGGGGATATTGAGGTGCCCTTTTGGTGTTCTTTTAGCACTCTTATTACAGTATAGTTATGCTATAGCTAAAGCGACTATTTCTTGAACATAAAATAGACGGCGCCCAGGATGAGGGCAAAAGACACGAGGTAATTCCACCTGATAGGTTCCTTCAGGTAAAAAATGGCAAAAACGGCAAAAACGGCGAGGGTAATGACTTCCTGCATGGTTTTGAGTTGAAAGCCGGAGAAGCCTTCCTGTTCACCGAACCGGTTGGCCGGGACCTGGAAACAATATTCAAAAAAGGCGATGCCCCAGCTGACGAGGATGACTTTCCAGAGAGCGACTTGTGTGTATTTCAGGTGACCATACCATGCAAAGGTCATGAATGTGTTGGAGATGATTAGAAAAATAATGGTACGCATGCTGCGAATGTACAGCGTTTCAAAAAAAAATCAGGCTATATCAGGTGGGATGCTGAAAAGAACGGTGCTAATTGGTAAAAAAAAATCAGGCTATATCGGGGGGGATGCCCGAAAAGAACAATCCTAACCAGCCGCAAAAATCCGCCTACATCAGGGGGGATGTCCCAAAAGAACAATCCTAACCAGCCCGCAAAAATCCGTCTACATCAGGGGGTATGTCCCAAAAACCCAATCCTAACCAGCAAAAAAAATCCGCTCATCTCAGAGTCGTACCCCTGGAATGAACGGATGCAGTTTGTAAATAGAAGGTTATCAGGAGGCCATGTACCCGCCCGTTAAAATTGGCAAGCATAGCGGGATCGGGTATGGTAGCTTTTCCTTAAGCAAAATAGATAAAAAAAATAAACCGGCCCAAAAGAGCCGGCCGGTTGTTACAGGTCTCAACTTTCCTATCATGCTTAGGAGTTGTAAGTTTTCAGAGTGCTAAAAAGGGGACTTGTACCCTTTCCGCATCATATATAATGATCTCTGGTATAATCTAAGGTATAGGCACCTGCCTTTTGCAGGTATAAAGTGGTATGACTGCACACCTATATATATTATTATATAGGGGTCGCGCTCGCATCACTGGCAAATCCATGCCCTCTGCTCACCCCTGCCCTCAGGCAGTGGTTTCCTCCCCAACTTGTCAATACCACTCTGTCTTTATAGAATAAAGAATGGTTACTCTTTAAATATTTTTAGCAGGCGCCTGCTAAATGCCGGCTTCTTATTCACTGTCTACATATATAATACAACCGTTATTATCTTCACCATTAGTCCATTTTAAAAAAAACTTGTCTTTTTTTAAAAAAAAGGGGCTTAAAAAGCCTAAACCAGCCACAGTGGCCAATCTACAAGTATAAAAAATTTATTTACTTTTTTTGTCAGACTGGTAAACAGCCATTTAGCCGGATTATTGATAGAATAACCATAATTTTGCTATATTCTGTTTTTTGAAAGCCGACTTTAGTTTTTTGAAAAACAGAATGAAAAGATAGTTACAGGATGCTGCCGCTCAACAATACAGATATAGTCACCGGGGTCCGGAACAGGGATAAACAAGTATTTGAAATTATATTCAATCAGTTTTCGCCGTCCATGTTCAGCATTGCCTTGCGCTACCTGAAAGATCAGGAAGAAGCGCAAGACATCGTGCAGGATGTATTCCTGAACCTGTGGCGCACTGCCGAAAACCTGGATGAGCGTGCTCCCATCCAGCACTACCTGGCCAGAGCCACCGTGAATACCTGCCTCAACCGCATCAAAAAGGCACAAAGGCAGCAGGCCTACGCAAAGGAACAGCAACAAACGCAGGAACCAGGTACCATTGAACACCTCCTGCTGGAACATAAAGAACTGGAAGCCCAGTATCTCTCCATTTTAGAAAAACTGCCCGAACAGTGCAGACGGGTCTTCGAAATGAGTCGCATTAAAGGATTGTCGCCCGCAGAGATCTCGCAACAGTTAAATATTTCCATCAATACAGTATATACACACCTTACCACCGCACTCAAAAAAATCAGGCTGGGACTGCTCAATCAGCAGTAGCGAGGCATACATATATATAATATATAGACGCCCAAGAAAATGTTAAATTTTTTCCACGGGGACTAATGGTAAGTTTATTTTTGATTGTATTAATAGTAAGAGATGAAACTACAGCAACCTGATATCGATGTCGTTATCCGCTACCTGGAGGAACCAGGACATGAGGAGCACAAACGTTCACTGGATGAATGGTTGCAGATGGATGCTGCCAATTTGGATATCTTTTTAGAAACCAAAGCCTTATGGCAGGGCGACGACCTGTTGCCCACAGCAGCTACCTACAATACCACGCAACAATGGCAAAGGTTTGAAAACCTGCTGGCCACAGAAGAGATCCTCTCCGGCCGCAATACCCTTACCCCAGCCACATCCACATCAACTCCCGTTATAAAGATGCGGAAACCTGTACACCGCTACTGGTGGGCAGCAGCCGCTTCTTTACTCCTGATGGCAGGAACTTACCTCCTGCTCCGTCAGCCAATGTATACGACCCAACAAACCGCACAAAATAAAGATAGCCTCCTGCTGCCAGATGGTACCAGGCTCTATCTGAACGCTCATACCTCTGTCAAATACCCCCGCCACTTCAAAGGTGATACCCGCGAAGTATACGTACAGCAAGGGGAAGTATTCGTAGATGTAAAGCATATGCCTGAAAAACCATTCACCGTTCACCTGAAAAATGTGGACATTGAAGTACTCGGCACCTCCTTCGATGTGAAAGAAACCAAACAGGGAGTAAAAGTCTTCGTACAAAGTGGTAAAGTAAGAGCTATTTACAAAAACAAGCATCAGGCCGTGATCCTCACTCCTGGCCAGGAAGCCGATATGCTCCTCGCCAGCGAAAGCATCACCACCCGTCACCATAGGAATAACAATCCCATCGCATGGAAAACTGGTCAGCTAACCTTCGACGATGCCTCATTGTCCGAAGTAGCCGACATACTCGAAGATTATTATAAAGTACGCATCGTACTAAAAAGTGACGCGCTGGCCGATAAAAAGCTGATCGCTACCTTCCATAAGGAATCCCTTTCTGAAGTACTGGACATCCTGTCAAAAACACTGCAGGTACATACCGTACAGAAAGATAGCCTCGTAGAAATTTATTAAGTACTTCCGGAGAAAAAATAATGCAGGAAACTCATATGGCACTCCGGAAGGCCGCTTTATCTAAGCGCTGGTACATAGCACTTTTTTGTGTATGTATAGGGCTTCTTTTGGCATGCCCACCAGTGAAGGCCCAGGATGCAGACACCATCCACGTCTCCCTGAAAGTAACCCGCACTCCCCTCCGCCAGGTACTACGCCTGATAGAAAAACAAACCGGCCTTACATTCGCTATCTCCTCCACCGTCATAGAAAACTCCCGGAGCATCACCATAAATGCTAATCACCAGCCACTCAATACTGTACTGCAACAGTTATTCTCAGGTAGCAAATACGCATTTGAAATCAGGAATAAACAAATTATCGTATTCCCTATTCTCCAATCACCGCCCGTGAGCGGGATACCGAAAGTTCCTGCCAAACCAGAACCTGAAGAATTCACTGTATCAGGCGTGATATCGGACGGAGAAAAACCACTGGCAGGAGTTTCCATCAGGGAAAAAGGTACCCGCAATGGGGTGAGCAGCAATGAAACCGGTCGTTTCAAACTGACTGTGAATAGTGGTGACGCCGTTTTACAAATTTCACTCATCGGCTACGAACCACAGGAAATACCGCTCAAACAAAGAAGAAACCTGGATATACTGCTGGTAGGTGATACCAAAATTCTGAACGACCTCGTCATCATCGGATATGGTATACAAACCAAAGCCAATATCACCGGTGCAATTGCCAAAGTCGAAGGCCGCCGCCTCAAAAGCCGCCCGGTTACAAGTGTACTGGCAGCCCTGCAAGGCACCGCACCAGGCCTGCTGGTAACCCGCCTCAATGGACAACCCGGTAAAGAAGGTTTTAATCTCCAGATCCGCGGACTCTCCTCTGGCAACAACAGCGACCCACTCGTACTCGTAGATGGTGCTCCCGGTGCTATTACCTTACTCAATCCCAACGATATTGAATCCATTTCTGTACTGAAAGATGCTGCCGCCGCGAGTATTTATGGCCCCCAGGCCGCCGGTGGCGTAGTACTTGTCACTACCAAAAGAGGGAAACCCGGCAAGATCAATGTAGAATACAACAGTCTCTTTGGCCTGGAACATCCCATCAACTTACCCAAACGTATGCACTCCTGGCAGGCAGCAACCTTGCAGAACCAGGCTGCCGTCAACGCCGGTATGGATCCTATCTGGACAGACCAGGAGATCGGTTACCTGAAAGATCCCGCTGTAGGGGCTGTTGCTGATGGCAGTGGAGATTACAAGTATTATTTTGACAACGATCCGCTGCAAAATGTAACACGCCAGAATAGTTCTGTTTCCAATTTTAATATCAGCGCCCGTGGGGGTTCTGCAGATCACCAGTATTTGTTGTCATTAGGACAGTTTTCCCGCCAGGGCCTGTTTAATACCGGACCTGATAATACCAACAGGAACAACGCACAATTGAATATCAACAACCGTTTCAGCGACATGATCAGCCTGGAAACGAGTTTACAGTATGCCCGGAGCCATACGCAATCTCCGGGTTACCGTGTGGATGGGTACAATGGATTGCTGAATTACCTGTACCAGGCACCGGGCAATGTGCCTGACCGTGTACCAAATACCAGCAACTATACCGCTGGTTACAACCCTATCTCCCTCTTACGGGATGGAGGTAAGCGGGATGAGCAAACATCTTTTGCAGATGCTACCTTTAGCCTGAAAGCAGAAAACCCGGTGCAGGGACTGACCCTGAAGGCGGTTTACAGTCCCCAGATCACGCATTACTACGATGGTCTTGGCAAGAAGACTATCGATTACTATAACGGCATTGGGTATGTGAACAGCATCAATGATCCGAACTCCCTGAAAAGAGGTGATCAGCTGGAAGTACAGCATAGCCTGCAGTTACTGGCAGATTATGATATTCCTGCCGGCAAACTGAATACCATTCACATTCTTGGTGGCTATGCGTACGAGAGTCATTACCAGCGGCAAAAGATTTCTTCCCTGTACAATGTGTCTGCCAATGAAATTGCCCAACTGGCATTCAATCAGCCTACATCGGCAGATATTCGCTGGTACAAGGCTTCCGGCTCACAGGGATCGCTGTTTGCACGACTGAATTATAACTTCAATGACCGCTACCTGCTGGAAGCAAATGTGGTGGCAGCAAGGTTGTTCTACAACAGTTCTGAAACAGGGGCTATTACCCGTCAGCACATCTTCCCTTCTTTCTCCGCAGGCTGGCGGTTGAATAATGAGCAATGGTTTAACCATGCCTTCCCCCTCTTCGATGAGTTTAAACTGAGAGCTTCATGGGGCCTGCTGGGGAATTTCAACTGGCGCTCCGGGCTGAATGATTATAACTACCGGGATCAGCTGAAATATCCGCAGGCGTATCCTTTGTTGAACGAAGATTATACAGACAGGTATATGCCGGGAAATAATAACTGGGAAACGATCAATACTACGAATGGGGGGTTGGATATGGCTTTCCTGAAGGGGCGCCTTACCGTAACAGCAGACTATTTTGTGAAGCATAACCCTCGTATACAGATAGCAGAGCAGACTTTGCCTCCTTATAATTACGCCTACCCTTCCTTCTTTATTGCAAGCATGCGATCATGGGGATGGGAGTTGAATATCGGGTGGAGAGATAACAGGGGGCCATTTAGTTATTGGGTGAATGCCAATCTTTTTGACGACCAGAATAAGATTTTACAATCGAATGGAAACACAGCCTGGCTGGCAGGGAATAATAAGGGGCTGGAAGGGTTGCCTTACAATGCGATTTTAGGGTACAAATCCGAAGGATACTTTCAGAGTAATGATGCCGTGAATGCACATGCGTTTCAGAGCACGGCCACAGCGGCGGGAGATTTGAAATATGTGGATCAGAATAATGATGGGATTATTAATGGGGGTACTTATACAAAAGCAGATCATGGAGACCTGGTGTATTTAGGCAGTTCCCAGCCGCGGTATTCTTATGGGTTTGATGCAGGATTTTCGTGGAAGGGACTGGATTTCTCCCTGTTCTTCCAGGGGATTGGGGAACGGAAAGTAATGGTGCCGGCAAAATACAGTATGCCGTTTGTAGAAGGCTGGCAGCAGCCCTGGCAGATTCATGCGAATTACTGGACGGCGGAGCACCGGCAGGCAGCGTTTCCAAGGCTGTATTACGGGTATAGCCAGAACCTGGCACCGAGTTCCTTCTGGGTGATGAATGCTGCTTATATACGATTGAAGAATTTACAGTTGGGATATACGTTTAGGTTTACGCGTGGGCAGCCATTGATCAGTAGTTTGAGGATTTATTTTTCAGGGCAGGATTTGTGGGAGATTAACCGGATGAAGATACGGTATTATGATCCGGAGCAGGCGGCGAATACAGGGTACCAGTATCCGTTTTTCAGGTCGTTTACATTGGGAATGAATGCGATATTTTAAGCATACTTACTTTAGGTATTTTGCTTTAATCTTTTTGCTTATAAAAAAACGCTTTTACCCAACACGCCAGTAAAAGAGGCCACTTTCCGATTCGAATATTTTAGCCTATAAAAAAACGCTTTTACCCAACACGCCAGTAAAAGAGGCTACTTTCCGATTCGAATATTTTAGCCTATAAAAAAAACGCTTTTACCCAACACGCCAGTAAAAGAGGCCACTTTCCGATTCGAATATTTTAGCCTATAAAAAAACGCTTTTACCTCCCGGCAAAAGCGTTTTTACTTATTGGATTTGTTAGTATTGACTAGTGTTCTTTCTTCCCTGCCAGCAGGTACAATACCGCCATACGAACCGCTACCCCATTTTCCACCTGGTTCAGTATGATGGAATGCCCGGAATCAGCCACGTCAGAGCTCAGCTCTACCCCGCGATTAATTGGCCCCGGGTGCATAATCACAATCTCTTTTTTGAGGCTATCCAGCAGCTGGCGGTTTACACCGTAAGCCAGTGAGTATTCTCTCAGGGAAGAGAAGAGTGGCGTATTCTGTCTTTCCAGCTGAATACGCAGCACGTTTGCCACATCGCACCATTCCAGTGTTTCACGGATGTCGTAACTGACATTTACCCCCAGTGCTTCCTGCATGTGCTTGGGGATGAGCGTAGGCGGACCTACAACCGTTACCTCTGCACCCAGTTGCTTCAGGCAGTAGATGTTGGACAGGGCTACGCGGGAGTGCATGATATCGCCGCAGATGGCGATTTTCTTACCTGTGACGGTACCGAGCTTTTCCCTGATAGAGAAGGCATCGAGCAGCGCCTGGGTCGGGTGTTCATTGATCCCGTCACCGGCGTTTACGATAGGTACCTGTATGTGTTTGGATAAGAAGTGCGGCGCACCGCTGGCCGAGTGTCGCATCACCACCATGTCCACTTTCATGGAGAGGATATTGTTCACAGTATCAATGAGGGTTTCACCTTTAGATACCGAAGAACCTGATGCTGAAAAGTTCACCACATCAGCACCAAGACGTCTCTCCGCCAGTTCGAAGGAGATACGGGTACGGGTGGAATTTTCAAAAAATAAATTAACGATGGTAGTATCCCTGAGCGTAGGAACTTTTTTGATAGGTCTTTGTAAAACCTCTTTGAACTGATCAGCCGTTTGAAAGATAAGTTCTATATCCTGACGCTTCAGACCGCGAATTCCGAGGAGATGATTTACTGATAATGACATTTAAGATGCAAATATAAATGACCTGAATACAAAACCCAAAAATCAATATCCGGACGGCGTCCTGAATTTATCTGATTATAATGTCGTCATGGTCTGTTTGCATTCACATTTCCGGGCAGATGGGAGGCTTTTATCCGATAATTGCGTTATCATGCCCGTCACGATCCTTACAGCACAATTTTACCATTTCCGACCAGACCACATGCCTTTATTCAATAATGACATCTAGCAGAGCTATATAAATACTCCATTTTCATGGTCGACCACATGCCTTTATTCAATAATGACGTCATCATATCCATCCCGGTCCTTCCACCTCACTTTCACCATTTCCGAGTTAACCGCATCAATCGTACGCCCCACATAATCGGCCTGAATAGGCAGTTCGCGGGTAAAACGACGATCTATCAGTACAAGTAGTTCTACCTCAGAGGGTCTGCCGAAATCGAGCATTGCATCCAATGCCGAACGGGTGGTACGGCCGGTGTACAGTACGTCGTCGATCAATATTACTTTCTTATTTTCAATTGAAAAATCGATAGCGGTTTCATTGGGCACATGGAGTGCCTTTCCCTTATTGAAGTCATCACGATAAAAGGTGATGTCAATTCTTCCGTATTGAATTTTTACGCCTGGCAGCAGCTTCTGCAGGGTGTTGTAGATTCTGTCAGCCAGGTAAATGCCCCTGGGCTGCAATCCGATCAGCACAGTTTGGGAGAAGTCTCCGTGATTTTCGATGAGCTGGTGACAGAGTCTGTCAACAGTGATGGCCACTTGTGTACCACTCAGTATGGTCTTCAAAGTATGCAGTTTTAGGGAGTAAAAATAAGGATTATGCGTTGAAATATTACAAATGATCGCTTCCACCTTTGGCAGAAGTGATCATTTGTGGTGCGGGCCTGCCGGCGGCTTTACAGGGGCGCTCACTTTTGAGAGAAAATTTTTTGCATTCCTACGGGTGATTCCGTATATATTGCATATGGTTTATTTAATCATAATTATATGAAGCAGATCCTTATGTTATCATTGTCCTTCTTTGTATTTGCATGCAATTCCAAATCCCAGTTGAAAGTAGGCGATAAGGTACCAGCCTTTCAGCTGAAGGACCAGGATGGCAATATGTTTGATATCAATTCTGTTTTGGGCAAACAGCCATTGGTCATCTATTTTTATCCAAAGGATGAGACCAGTGTGTGTACGAAAGAGGCTTGTTCTTTCAGGGATTCTTATACAGCTTTTTCTCAATATGGGGCAAAGGTGATAGGGATAAGTTCTGATGGGGTGGCTTCGCATAAGAGTTTTGCACAGCACCATAATCTACCTTTTACTTTGCTGGCAGATACTTCGAATAGTGTGCGAAAGTTATTTGGAGTGCCGAAGACTTTTGTGATTCCGGGACGGGTGACGTATATAGTGGATAAGCAGGGGATAGTCGTGCATACTTTTAATAGTATGAAGGATGGAGAGAAGCATGTAACGGAGTCGCTGGCGGCATTGAAGAATCTTAAATAATGAAAACAGCCTGTATTCTATGTTGAAAAACAAGGCTTGAGAAAAAAAGAATAAAAAAAGATCTATAAGGGCTGGTTCTGCGGAACCGGCCTTTATTATTCCTATAAAAACAATCTTCTCTAAGCAGACATT
>NZ_JBCNKH010000087.1:0-26761 GCF_039596135.1 Chitinophaga sp. | reverse complement strand
CCATCGTCACCACATCCCCCTTCTTCCACTGCCGCCCAATCACCGCATACCCCTTCTCCATCTTATAAGACACCGCCACTCCATTCACCTTAATCACCACCGGCCCAACAGCCGTATCCTTAAACCGATACAACCCATCCGGTATCGCCTCGCCCCTCGCCCATCCCGGCACCCGCACATACAAATCAAAAGCCACCGCCCTCACTGGATCTACCTTCAATAAAATATTCCCCGCCCACGGATAATTATGCTCCTGCTTAAACGCCACCTCCTGGTTATTTACTTTTATAACAGCACTACTATTTATAAACAAATTCACATACACCTTCTTCCCCTCCTGCGCATACATATACCCCGGCACTGATGGCAAAAACCTCACTAAATTCGTCGGACAACAAGAACACTCAAACCACCCCGACCGGGCTGGCTCTAAACTCCCATGCTTCACCCCATCCGTTACCTGCATCGCATTCGTATAAAAAAACGACTTCCCATCCAACCCCAATCCAGCTATCAACCCATTATACATCACCTTCTCCAACAAATCTATATACTTCGCATCCCCATGCAACAAAAACATCCGCTCATTCCAAAACGCATTCCCAATCGCCGCACAAGTCTCATTATACGCCGTCGCATTCGGCAACTCATAATCCTCTCCAAACCGTTCCCCATCAGGCACCGCACCTATCCCACCCTGCACATATATCTTCTTCCCCGTCATATTATTCCATATCCTGTCTATCGCCGCCAAATAAGCCGTATCCCCATCTATCGCCGCTATATCCGCCATCGCCGCATACAAATACATCGCCCTCACCGCATGCCCTTCCGCCTCATCCTGTGCCGTCACCGGCTTATCATCCTGCCAGTACTTCCCATTCTGCCACTCATTCTTACTCTTCTTATCATACTCCCGCTTCCCCCGCTCATCTATAAAAAACTTCGCCAACGCCAGGTAATCTTTCCTCCCCGTGATCCGGTACAACTTCACCAACCCCATCTCCACCACCTCATGACCCGGTGCCACACCTCTCTTTCCCGGTCCAAATGTCTTCACCAATAAATCCGCATTCTTCAACGCGATATCCAAAAAATTCCTCTTCCCAGTCGCCAGATAATGTGCACTCGCCGCCTCAAATAAATGCCCTGAATTATACAACTCATGACTCAGCACATGCTCATTTACCCAACGCTCCGGCCCCGCCCATTCCGGTGGATGCAAAGGATCGATCGTCCTCGCCGTATACAAATACCCATCCGGCTCCTGCGCCTTCGCCACTATCGCTATCAATGAATCTACATACCGATCCATCTGCTTATCCGGCGTCACCGCCATCGAAAACGATGCTCCTTCTATCGTCTTATAAATATCCGTATCGTCAAATGTAAATTTCGTACAGAACTTCCCCGAATGCGCCGCCGCCATCTCAAAATTCTTCACCCGCCCCGTATTCTCACACCGCGCAAACGACGCCGGAATCGTTACTTTATGATTCACCTGTATACGCGGCAACCAAAAGTTGTCCGTCAATTTCACCGCTGTAAAATTCACTGCACGGATCGGGTAATCCGCTTGTTGGGCTGACAATGTAACTGAATAGAACAGTGACAATGATAAAAATAATCGCTTCATATCGTGCATGTTTATTAATACCCCGCATTTTGCTTCAAATTCCCATTCTTATTCAACTCCGTCCTCGGTATCGGGTACAAACTCCTATAATCCCCATTTGGACTATGCGAAAACCAACTCTTCTTCGTAAACACCCCAAACCGAATCATATCCTGTCTCCTTCTCCCCTCCTGGCTAAACTCCCATCCCAACTCATCCAAAAACCTTCCATATGTTACATCACTCCCACCCTGAAATGAAGAATCCGTATGGTTCCTCAATCCATAATCATATACACTCCCCTTCATTAAATCCGCTCCCGTCACTATCGCCTTCGCAGGATTCGTAGAGAATGACCGCTGCCGTACCGTCGTCACCAACGTCGCTGCATCTGCTGAATTCCCCGTCCGCAGCAAACTCTCCGCCTTCATCATCAACACATCCGCATACCTGAACAATGGCCAGTCATTACTCAACTGCACTGCCGCCTTCTGCTTTATCTCAAATTTTCCCAGTCTATACCCATGAATCTCTTCTGACGCATCTATTCCCGGCACCGCATTAATATAATTCAATGGCTGGCCTGAATAAGCTCCCATCGTACAATTCAGCTCCTCTCCACTGGCACTGTACTGTTGCCCCTTTATCCAGTTATCCTTCAACCGGTCATCATCCGCATCATACGTCTTTATAAACTGTGGTATCGCACAAATCCCTCCCCACGGCGTAGACTTCAAATTATAAGTCGCCTGGTTCGCCGGCTGCAATGTCTCCATATGTATATCAAAAGCATTCCAGTTCGTCACATACGTCTCATCAAACGGTAACGCAAATATGATTTCAGGCGAATTCTCATTCTCCGTAATGAACACATTTTTCTGCGCCCCCTCCAAAGCAAACCCTACCCCTGAATTCATGATCGTGTCACATTGCTTAATGCACGCTGCCCATGCCGCCGTACCGGTATACACCTCCGCATTCAGGTACATCTTAGCCAGCAACGCATGCGCCGCCCACTGGTTAAATTTGCCATACGTGGTCCCGTCATTCTTCGCACTCAACAACGGCAGATAGGTATTGATCTCATTTACTATAAAATCATATACCTCTTTCCGTGTGTTCTGTGTAGGCAGGTAACCTGTAGGTACATTGAACTGTGTCACCAGCGGTACATTGCCATAAAAATCACACAATACATAATAGTAAGATGCACGCAATACATGCAACTCCGCCAGCGTAGCCCGCTTGGCCGTTGAATCCGAAATAGGTATGATCCCTGATTCCAGCTGATAAATCACCCTATTGCAATTCGTAATTCCCGCATAAGCACGGCTCCATGTCTCCACTACTATATCATCGTCCGCCGTCCAGGTATGCTCATGTATACGCAGGTAAATACCGCCATCTACCCAGCCATTCGGCCGCGCCGGTATCACCACTTCATCACCCGATACTTCCTGCGCCCGGAACAATCCATTCCAGTCATTCATCACATAGCGCCAGTTTACATACGCAGCCCCCACCAGGCTCGCCAAATCTTCGGTAGTCGGATCAAACTGACTATCTATTATCTTATTATAACTGGTATCTTTTAGCTTGGTACAGGCCATTGCAAACAGCACTGCTATCCATAAATATCTTTTCATTGCTTTGGTTTTAAAAATTCAGATTCACACCTACAGTAAATGTTCTTACAGAAGGGTACTTATCCCTGTCATCCACACCCGGCGCCAGTCCCAGCCTGTTTACTTCCGGGTCTATCCCTTTGTAACCTGTCAGGGTCAGCGTGTTCAGTGTAGATGCATATACCCGCGCCCCGTGGATGTACTTACTCTGAATGTGATTGAAATTATAGCCTAAAGTGATGTTGTCTATCTTCCAGAAATCCCCGTTTTCCACATAGTGACTGTTGAACTCCAACGGCATATCTGTGCTCAGTACCGCCTTGCCCATTACCTTGTCATAAGCAGACTTTAACCGGTTATATTGCTGCAGACTGGTGTTTTCGTAATACATGCGCTGGAAGTTGAGTATCTGGTATTTAAACGCTCCGCGCATGGTAACACTCAAATCAAAGTTCTTATACCGGAACGTGTTATTCCATCCACCGTAGTATTTTGGCAAACCATTCCCCAATACTCTCTTATCTTCAAATGCATGCTGGTATTGATCGTAAGCCACCGGCTTGCCATCACGGCCCTCATAAATCCAACGCCCGTCATCAGAGATATCCACTACCTTAAAACCATAGAAATCACCGATATTCCGACCCACTCTTACAATATTGGTAAATGTCTGAATGGGCTCACCTGTACTACCTGTTGTGATGTAATCCACACTCGCCTGGTACAGTTCATTAGACAACGTGATCAGCTTGTTCGTATTCGTAGAGAACATCAGACTGGTACTCCACTCAAAATCCTTCGTTTTCACAGGAATGATATTCACCATCACTTCCAATCCCTTGTTCTCCATCTTACCTACATTCGCCCGGGTACTATTATATAAATTAGGCGGACTAGGCACCGCATAATCATACAGCAAACCATTAATCTTCCTGATATAATAATCCACATTACCACTCACACGCCCATTGAATAATGTATAGTCAACCCCAAAGTTGGATTCATGCTTCTCTTCCCAACGCAGTTTATCATTCGGGTTTTGCGAAGGGCCCAGTGTCTGTATCCACACACCATTGTTATACACATAGTCACCATAACTCAGGATACCCACACCTAAAAACAAATCTGTAGGCTGTGTACCCGTCACACCATAACCTGCACGAAGCTTCAGGTCTGTCAGCCAGCTAATGCCTTTCATAAAAGGTTCATTGCTCAATCTCCAACCCAGTGACACCGCCGGGAAGTTACCCCATGGTTGCTTAGTACCGTACAACTGACTCGCCGCCTCATGCCTCAATGACGCCAGCAATAAATACTTATCATCATAACTATAAGTAGCACGACCAAAGAAACCAATCAGGTTCGTTTCTGACTTTTCGCTGTATTGCACAGCCAGACCTTGTTTCAGCGCATAGCCTATGCCAATGTCATTATAAGAAAAACGGTCAGTAGGAAAATCCCAGTTCTGCATGTATTGATTCCGGTAGTCAGTTTCCTGGTAACTATAACCACCCATCACACTAAATTTATGCTTACCAATATTCTTATTATACTGTGCAGTCAGTTCCATCAGTCGCTGTATATTCTGCAATGAACCGACTGATGCATATCCGTTCCTGCCATCACGCAATGTAGAAATGTGCTGCTTAGTCTCGGCATAACCACGTTCTTCATTATACCGTGTATAAGAAAACAATGCTGACAATTTCAATCCTTCTACTGGCAACAATGTAATGGTACTGTTCAATCGTGTATTCTGAGAAGTATTTTCACCATCGCTCTCATACAACCTGGACAAAGGATTCTCATAGTTGAACAAACCTGTCTGCTCAAACCATTTCCCTGTAGAATCGTAAATAGGAGACGTAGGGTTCCGGATCAGCGCCTGCCGGTATGTATAACCATTAAAACTATAACCGTCACCGGTGGTGGTGAACTTATTATTTGAATTCAATAAACCAACATTGATACGCAGTTTGTCGTCCAGCATGCTGTGATTGATATCCACTCTACCCGTGAATGTATTGTTGTCAGACTTCTTCATAATCCCTTCCAGTGACCGGTAGTTCGCATTCGCCAGGTAGTTCGTCTTGCTGTTACCACCACGCAAAGTGAGGTTATGCACATGCGTGATCGGCGTTTGTGTAATAGCTTTCTGCCAGTCGGTATTAGCTCCCAGGTCCCATGATTTATCGCGGGTACCTGCTGCTATCTGCCTGCGATAATCAGCCGCTGTCAACATATCCAGCTTTTTGGCCACCGTCTGCGTACCCATATAACCACTGTAATCCACTGAACTGGTATACGCCCCACTCGGCCTGCGGGTAGTAACGATGATCACCCCGTTCGTACCGCGTGTACCATAAATTGCCGCTGCAGAACCGTCCTTCAGTACATCCATAGATTCGATATCTTCCGGCGCCACCGTTTTCAGATCGCCGGGTATACCATCGATCAGTACAAGCGGACTGCTATTCGCACCTAACAAAGTAGTATTACCTCTCAGCAGTATCTGCGTACCACTGGTAGGGTCACCACTTGGCGCTGATACAGAAAGACCGGCTACCTTACCTTGCAATAACTGCCCCGCATCGAGTACATTCCCTTTTACAAAGCTTTCAGATTTTACCGTAGCCACAGAGCTGGTCAGGTCGCCTTTGCGCTGACTGCCATACCCGATCACCACCACATCCTGCAGGGAGTTCTCACTCAGTGCCAGGCGAATAGTAAGCTGGCTGGTACCCTTCACAGGAATCACCTGTGTTTTGTAACCTACATAACTTACTACCAGTGTATCGTTGTCAGAAGTACTGTTCAGTGAAAACACCCCTTTCTCATTAGAGATCGTGCCTGCATGAGATCCTTTGATAGAAATACTTACACCCGGCAATGGTTCTCCTTTCTCATCCGTCACCACGCCGGAAATAGGTTTCACAAAAACAGCCGGAATGGATTTTTTAATAATGATGTAATGTCCATCCTGTATATAGGCAAGATCATTCGGAGCCAGTACAGCATCCAGTATCTCTTTGAGAGAACGTTCCTTGTCTTCCAGTGATGGAACTGCCGCCTGCTGGGCCACAGTGCCGTCAATGATAAAAAGCAGTTCAGTATTGCGTTCTATTTGTTTCAGTACCTTATCCAGTCTGGCATCATGGATATTCAGATGGAGCCTGATGGCGCTCAGGTCCTGACCGCGGCTATCGCGGGCCACCAACAACAGCGTAGTTGTACATAAAACCAGTATGACCAGGAACAGGAAGCGCATGATCTTTAATAATGGTTGAAAACGTTCGTATAAGGGAATAGGAACCCCACTTAAAATACCGCAGTATTTCATATCTTTAAATGCATTTTGTATGATGTAATAGAAGTACAATGCCGTAGCGCTAAGGCATCTGAAGTTTGCAGACCGGGGATGCTGAAAGCGCTATGTTCTTTCTATCATGAAGAATCACCGGCAGGCATGCTGATAAATTTCATAACGGGAATATTTAATCAATAAATAAAACTATCCTTAATTACTACAGCCACTACCTGAAATAGTTACCTCCCTTTTATCTTCACTGATGCTGAATGTGGAATTGTTAATCTTACACAACATGGATAAAATGAATGGTAGATTGGCTGCCTGGTCAAAACTTGCCAGGAAAGTGCAGTGCGCAAGTGCCGGATTGTCAAAGTGAATATCGACATCATACTTCCGGCTTAAGCGGTTGGCGACTTCTTCAAAAGTTTCATTGTTTACTTCAAAGCTGCCGTCTATCCAGGCTTTATATACGACTGCGTTCACTTGTTTTTCTCTGATCGCTCCTGTGATTGGTTCCAGTGCAATTTGTTTGTTGGCAGTGAGCACTTTCAATTGCTGATGCTGATCTTGTACCTGAACTTTGCCGGTGGCGACTGTGATGAGGACTTTCGGATCATTTTTGTAAGCTTTAATGTTGAAAGATGTCCCTAAAACGGTGGCGGTGCAGGGGCCGGCTTTAACCACGAAAGGGCGACCCACAGCCTGTTTGATATTAAAGAAGGCCTCGCCTTCCAGTGTTACTTCTCTTTTATGATCAGTTTCGTTATATGTTAATTTACTATCTGCATTGAGCCATACTTCCGAGCTATCCGGCAGCAACAGGCGGTTCTGGTGCTCACGGGGCACATAGACCACTACCCGTTTTACATCAACCCGTGCAAAATAATGGTAGCCGCCCACAATCAATAACAACACAGCCGCAGCCACGCTCACCCATTTCAAAGATTGTCGCTTACGACCAATATGAATACCCGCCCTGATCCGGGCAGCCATCTCTGCATCCGGCACCGGCGTAGGCATACTCTCCCTGTCATGGTACCACTCCTGCAGGCGCTGTATTTCAGCAGGTGTGGCAGTGCCATTCAACCATTTTTCAGCTAGTTCCTGGATGTTTTCTTTCGACATGGGAATTGCCCTTTTATATGTAGAGTACATTTTAAAAGGTTTACCCTTGGTCCGGACCAAAAAAATTTTTTACATAAATAAAGTAGTGTACAATGTGCCCAATTTTAACCGCACGGTTTTAAGCGCACGGGTCAGGTGTCCTTCAGCAGTTTTGACAGAGATATTGAAGGCCCGGGCAGACTCAGAGAGGGAATGATCTTTCAGTTTATTATCCGCAAAGACAAGGCGGCTTTTTTCAGGCAGTTCTGCGGCAATCGTATCGACAAGTTGCAACAGCAGGCGTGCATTCACAATCGCCTCTATATCGGGTGCAGCTTGCGTTATGGTAGCCATTTCCTGCATACGGGTGCGAATGGTCTCCTGGCGGGCATGATAATGGAAAATAGCGTATCGGGTTATAGCAAAGAGATAACTTTTTAATGTCGTCACTTCTATGGAATGCCGCTTTTCCCAGAGAATAATAAATGTATCCTGTACAATTTCTTCTGCTATTTCCTTCGAAGGAAGACGCTTGTAGGCCACGCGGAACAGCACCTCCCAGTAGCGGGAGTATACTTCATTAAAAGCCGGAATAGAATCCGCTTTTATCAAATTCCATAGATCGGAATCCTGATGAAGATGCGCATTTTTCACGTGGTACTTATAAAGTATATCTTATAAGTGTGTAATCTACAATTATTTTTTGTTTTATCCAACATTCACCGCATTCATCATCGTGCACCCTACCACACCCGCTGTTTCAGTACGCAGTCTGTTTTCACCCAGTGACACTGGTTTAAAACCCTTACCCAGGGCCAGCGAAATTTCTTCAGGCGTAAAATCTCCTTCGGGACCAATCAGGAGCAGAGAATCCTTCCCTTTTTCCATGGCCTGCCAGAGATGTTGTTTTTGTTCAGGGAGACAGTGAGCGATAAATAATTGTGCAGAAGGTGGTTGGCTCACCAGTTTATCAAAATTGGCAGGGGCGGTCAGCTCCGGCAGGTAATATTGCTGGGATTGCAACATGGCAGCAATGAGGATGTTTTCCAACCTGTCTGCCCGGAACTTTTCCTTTTCAGAACGATGACTCACCAGCGGGATAATAGATTGTATACCAATCTCTGTGGCCTTTTCCAGGAACCACTCGATACGGGAAGTATTTTTTGTAAACGCAATCGCTATTCTCACAGGTGCCGCCACCGGTGGCATCAGGGTGTATTGGGTAATGGAAACGACACATTTCTTGCGGTTATCGTCCGTAATCACCGCCTGGTATCGCCCTCCTTTCCCATCCGTCAATATTACCTCATCCCCCACTACATGGCGCAATACCATGATGCAATACTTAGAACCAGGTTCATCCATTGTATAAGTGGCTGCAGTTGGCAGCAGTTCTTTTGCGTAAAACATGGGTGCAAAGCTATTTAATTGATACGAGAAAATGATTTCGGCCCCCGTCGCAATTTTCCCCTTTATTGACGTACTCCCCCCTCACAAATCATCGTGAACAATTCTATGTTTGCAATTGTAAATTATATCATATGAAAGCGACTAAAATCATTTATTGGGTTACCACCACCCTCTTTTTCCTCTTCGAAGGTGTAATGCCCGCTATTTACGGCAATTCCCCCCTGGCCAAAGAAGGATTTGCCCACCTCGGTTATCCTGATTATTTCCGGGTACTGCTCACCATCTTTAAGGTAACGGGGGCGCTGGTACTAATCCTTCCTTTCTTCAAAGGCAGAATCAAGGAATGGGCATACGCCGGCTTTACTTTCAACCTTGTTAGCGCAGCTGTCTCCCACGGAGTGGTAGACGGTCTTTCAAACGGGCAGACCTTCTTCCCTATTTTTGTCTTGCTGATCTTAGCGATCAGCTATTTCACTTATCACAAAATATTTGGCGTACCTTCAAAATAAAATTCCATTGAAGGTTTTATTTTTAGTATGCCTGTCTGCTACCGTACACGCACAAACTATCAATCTCCGGAAAACGATCGATTCTATCGCCACACATTCCAAAGCGCATATTGGCGTATCTGCCTTATTGCTGGAAACGGGTGATACCCTTACCTATCGGGGTAATGATCATTATCCTATGCAAAGTGTGTATAAGTTTCCGATCTCTCTAGCCATCCTGCACCAGGTAGATATCGGGAAATATAAACTGAATCAACCTGTCCTCATTACCAACGAAGATATTATGCCAAAAGGACGTAGCCCTATCCGCGACGCACATCCACATGGCGGCGTGAGCATGACACTCAGGCAAATCATCTGGTATAATATCATGGAGAGCGATGGCACAGCCTGCGACGTACTACTCCGCTTACTGGGTGGAACTCAAAAAACAAATGACTACATCAAAAGCCTGGGGGTACAGGGTATTAACATCGCCACTACCGAAAAGGAACAACAAAGTAATGATACAACCCAATACCGTAACTGGGCTACACCAACCGGTATTACCCGGTTATATCAAATCTTCCTCAAGGGAAATGTGCTATCAAAAAGTTCATACGATACCCTCTGGAAAGACCTGGCTGAATCTTACCCGGGTGCTAAGCGCATCAAAGGCTTACTACCTCCCGGTACAATTGTTGCACATAAAACAGGAACTTCCGGTACATCTGCGAATGGAGAAACTGCAGCTACAAATGACAGTGGTATCATTATCTTACCAAATGGAAAGCACCTGATACTAACGGTGTTTGTATCCGACTCCAAAGGAAGCGATGCGGAGAGAGAAAGCTGGATCGCACAAATTTCCAAAGCCGTATATGATCATTTTAAATGAAGGCCAGTTTTTAGGGGTTAATGAACGAACAAGTATTCATCATGACCTGATCCTCAGCAAGACAGCACATCTGTATGGTGAGACGCAGCCACATGCCCATAAGAACGACTATTTCAGTATTCTCTTATCAGGAGAATATCTTGAGAACTTTAAGAACGAATCCATATTGATCAGACCGGGAGATATCGTGTATAGAAGCAGGGAGCATATCCATAAGAATCAATTCGTAACCGATACAGTATCCTGTATCAATATTGAAGTCACCCACAGGCAAAAAGAGGATTTCTTTCTCTATACCAATAAAAATAAAGCTTATTTCTACCAACTGATAGTAGACTTTTTATTAAATAAATCTTTTGCAGCAGATCCCGGTTTCTTTATGGACCAGCCATTGCCCCGGGAAGAGCATGGCCTTACATGGCTCATACAGGTAATCGGGATCCTGCATGCAGAGACAGATATTTTCCATACCCCACACTCACTGGCGCAAAGGGTATATGTTCACCCTAATTACCTTGCCCGTGCTTTCAAAGAAAAAACAGGAGAAACCGTGGGCAACTACCAACTGAAAATCAAACTGAATCATGCGGTACAACAGCTATTAAATACTCCCAAAACTATCTCCGACATCAGCTTTGACAACGGCTTTTATGATGATGCCCATTTTATCAGGTCGTTCAAAAAAGCTTATCACATCTCCCCCCTTCAATTCCGCAAACTGCTGAAAAGTTAATTTCGTACAATTTTTGAAGAGCCCCCATCGCTTCCTTTGCAGAAAAAAAGACATGCGACTTATTCTCTTCATCATACTGTTCCCTCTGTGCACCTATGCCCAGTCAGACTCTGCCCGATTCTACAATCTCTGTTTAGATGCAAATGCATCCAGGGCTTTGCAATATGTACCTGCAAGACTTGCTCCTGAATTTGAAAAACGCTTCAAATATGAAAATGACCAGTCTGATTATTTATTAAAACATACTTCCGGCATAGATTCTTTACTGGTCATTTTCCATCGCTACTGGCGACAATCATTACTGGATACTGCCCAAAATTATGACGGGGAACTGGCCACTGAACTGTGCCGGTTTTTCCATGTAGAAAATCAACCCATTGATTCTCTGAATGCAACCTTCAATGCATATATTAAATCAAAACAACTCTTTTCTACCGACGGCATCGGAAAGGTAGGCAGACTGTATGACCTGCTGGTATGGCGGAAACAGACAGATACTACTTACTCCCTTCATCTGAACAAAGAGCATTTAAATGTACATGTAGTACTCATGCAGAATTTTGTAACACTTGGCTGGGAAGATTACGCCACTTTAGGTAAATTCTATCCCGGTGGATGGGCGGTAACCGATGCCTTGTACTGCGTATCGGACTCCTATGACAAAAAGAGCGAAAAATTCCTTGTCAGTTATCTCGCACACGAAGGCCGGCATTTAAAAGACTACGGGTTATTTCCCGGTATCAAAGGTAAAGACCTGGAATACAGGGCAAAACTTACGGAACTCAGTATGGCAGATAGTATGCTGTTTCCACTGATCAAATTTTTTATCAGCAATGCGAATAAGAACAGTGTAAATGATCACCCGCTGGCCAATTACAATGTAATGAGTGATTTGTCCAAACGCCTTTTCCACAAGGAATTTGAAGATGATATCACAAAGTGGAAGGCATTACCTGTAAAAAAGATAAACAACACCGCCTACCGGCTATTAAAGGAAAATACAAAAGCTATGCGGAGCTCTTATAAAAAGAAGAAAAATGATAAAGCCTGACAATATTTTTCTCCCATATAATTGGATAAACTATCCCGGTGGAAACCTTTACAACTTCCACCGGGCCATATTCTTTTCTTAAAATACACTCAATCTCCCCCTCACTCATCCTTTTCAACAATTCTTTCGCCTTCCCTACCATTTTCCGATATATACGCACATCCCCAATCTCCAACTCCCTATACACCCTTGCCGCCAGTGGCGACGCCACCTTCATCCGGGCCGCATCCTCCATCAATGGTTTAAATGCAGTATCCGTTTTCACCCGCTTCCCGGTCAGCGAACTTTTCATACGCAGCATGAATGCCCCGCTCTTCATCGGAGCGAGTGTCATACCTTGCTTTGTACGCTGTTTAAAAGGCCGTTTTCCACGAATGATCATACCATGAATATACTGCTAAAAGGTCACGAAACCGCTGTAAAAGCGTTCAATTGAGTAGTCTTATGCTGAAAACGGAGGAACAATAAGACCGAAGCAGTGAGTAGTCCCAATAATAACCCCCACCAGATACCCTGGATGCCAAAGCCCCAATAAATACCTAACAGGTACGCTATTGGTAATCCTAATACCCAATATGCCAGCAACGTAATTATAGTTGGCACCTTCACATCACCCAATCCCCTTAGTATCCCCAATCCAACCACCTGCGTACCATCGAACAACTGAAAAAATGCCGCTATCAGGATCAGGCGCGCCGCAATGTCCACTACCGCCGGATCATTGATATACATCAGGGGCAGGATCCTGCACCCCACCAAAAATATCAGCGCCGTTGTACCCATCATGATCAACACCATATGATAACTCGCAATCGCCGAAAGCCTCAGCTCCCGCAGCTGCTTTGCGCCAAAATGATTTCCACTCTTTATCCCCGCTGCTGCCGAAATACCACTCGCCATCATATAAGTAATAGAAGCTAAATTAATCGCAATCTGATGCGCCGCCTGCTCCCTCGCACCTATCCATCCCGCCATAATAATCGCACTGCTAAATGCACTGATCTCAAACACGTACTGCAATGCCACCGGCGTACCAATTCCTAATATCTTCTTAATAGTCGCCCATGATAAATATTTTGCTGCAAACGCCTTCAGATATGGTTTAAAACGATCCGCCTTCAGCACATACCAACACATGGCCGCTGCCATTAGGATACGATCCGTCAGGGTACCAATGCCCACACCAATCACCCCCAATCGCGGCAATCCACCAATCCCATACACCAGCGCTATACCCACTACTATGTTCACAATGTTCCCAATAATACTGATATGCATGGCCTGTTTTGTAAACCCTAACCCCTCCGCAAATTGCTTAAATGACAAAAATATCATCAGTGGGAAATAAGACACCCCCAGCAATTTTAAGAAAGGTCTTGCCTGTGCTGCCACTGCCGGTACCTGGTCTAATGTATACAGGTAATTACTCCCCACATAAATCAAAGTACTCATCACCACCCCCATCACTAGATTAATCACAAGACTATGCCGCAGCAAATCTCCGCAGGCATGCTTATTCTGCCTGCCATACTCCTGCGCTATCAATGGGGTCAGTCCGTAAGACATGCCAATCCCGATCACCATGCAGATAGAAAAGATACTACTCCCCAGCGCCACAGCTGCCAGCGGTACATCGCCCGTATGCCCAATGATAATGGTATCAGACAGGGCGACCATCGTATGCCCCAGCTGACTGATAACGACCGGATATGCCAGTTTAAAATTGTCTTTATAATAAGTTTGATATTTAGTCCACACGTTGATAAAATTTGATAGAAATAAAAAAAGGCGCCTCTTTGCAGCGGCGCCTTATATCATGAACCTTTTTATTGCTAAAAAGGCGCCTCTTCATCGAAGTCCATATCATTCATACGGGATCCCTTCTGGATATACAATTTCGCTTCGTCTGTCGCGCCATAAGGATCATTATTACCCATATTTGAAACCGGCATAAAGTTGCTACTGCCGCCGCCAGGGCTCTCCAGGCTACCATCATCTTCAAAGCGCTGGAATTCCAGGATCGCCCTCAGCTTGATTGTATCCAACTGACCATTACGGTGTTTTGCTATACGCACGTGGGTTTCACCTTTATTGGATTCACCCATCTCATTGGTATTTATTTCATAATACTCAGGGCGGTACAGGAACATTACCATGTCAGCATCCTGCTCAATCGCACCAGATTCACGCAGGTCAGACAGCTGTGGCATTTTATTACCATCCTTTCTCTTTTCCACATCGCGGCTCAACTGTGACAGTGCAATGATCGGTACGTGCAGTTCCTTTGCCAGCCCCTTCAGGTCACGGGAAATCTTGGAGATCTCCTGCTCACGGTTACTATTCTTCCCATCTGCACTACCACTCATCAGCTGCAGGTAGTCAATGATGATCACCCCTACCCCATGGTTGTGTACAAGACGACGGGCTTTTGCACGCAGCTCGAAGATGTTCAGTGCCGGGGTATCGTCAATAAAGATTGGTGCCTTTGCCAGTCTTTCTATACCATGGGTCATCAGCTTTTTCATTTCATACTCTTCCAGCTTACCACGGGTGATCTTTTCCAGCTTGATCTCAGACTCGGCAGAGAGAATACGCTGTACAATCTGCCCGGACGACATTTCAAGGCTGAACACGGCAGCTCCTTTCGGAAAGCGGGGATGCAACGCGGCATTCCTGGCCAGGTTCAGTGCAAACGCGGTCTTACCCACCGCCGGACGTGCCGCGATGATGATCAGATCCGTTGACTGCCAGCCATAAGTAACCTTATCGAGAGAAGGGAACCCGGAAGGTACCCCTGTGATATCATCACCTTTATTACGCAGGTCTTCGATACGCTTCATGGTATTCACCAATACACGGTCGATGCTGTCATAGTTTTTACGGAGGTGATTGTTCGTCACCTCAAACAATTTGCTTTCGGCGGAGTCGAGCAGATCGAACACGTCGGCAGTATCTTCGTATGATTCAGATAAGATTTCCCCGGAAATGCGGATTAGCTCCCGCTGAATGAACTTTTGCAGGATGATACGGGCATGCGCCTCAATATTGGCGGATGAGACCACCATATTTGTCAGCCGGGTAATGTAATAGGGCCCTCCCACTATCTCCAGCTCCCCCATGGAGCGCAACTCTTCTACCACAGTGAGGATGTCCACAGGCATGGACTTACCTGCCAGGCGGGTCATGGCAGTAAAGATTTTCTGATGTGCCTCTACATAAAAACATTCACCTTTTAAGATCTCTACCACGGTGTCAAACGCACCTTTCTCCAGCATAATGGCTCCCAATACGGCCTCTTCCATTTCCTTTGCCTGAGGTGGAATTTTACCGTACATCATGGTAGATACGTCAACGGACGGCTTACGACGCACGTTGCGGTCTTTCTTAAGATTGAGATCCATTTATTTTTTAATCTGATTCTGTTAACCAAAAATACTATATGTCGTGGCTATCCTTAGTTTGTTTTACAATTTTTTGTACCTGTTGTATCCTGATCGTTTGTTGAAATTGTAAAGCTTTTTAGGGCCGTAAAAACTAAGGTAACCGCATTTATTCATTTAACAAGGCTTGATTGCTGATATAATTTATAAGACCAAATTCACAGGATATACACCCGCAAAATGTCAGTTATCCACTGACTCAAGAGTACTTATTCACATATTTAACACACAATCCCCACACAAAGGTGCACATAATCACAAACATTGTTTAAAAAGTTTTTCCCCAATGGTTTGGAGAAATGCCTGATGCGATTATCAGCTGACTTATCCACATACTGCAAAGATCGCTCCTTTTCAGTAGAGGTTGGTCAATTTTTTTAGCCGGAATTGTGCAATTCCCCCAACATTGGCACATTCATACATTAATTTTACCTTTACGGACTTATTAATTAATCAAATGACAATTTCATACAATTGGCTGTGTGACTATTTGCCGGTGAAACCAACACCGGAGGAACTATCTGTGATCCTGACACGCATAGGTCTGGAAGTTGAAAGCCTGGAAAAATTCGAATCTGTAAAAGGCAGTCTGGAAGGACTCGTCATTGGAGAAGTACTCACCGCAGTACCACATCCCAATGCAGACAAACTGAAACTGACTACTGTCAATATCGGTGCCGCTGAGCCCCTTAACATCGTATGTGGCGCACCCAACGTTGCCGCCGGACAAAAAGTAGTGGTCGCCCCCATCGGCGTTACTATCTACCCTGCCTCCGGGGAGCCGCTGACCATGAAGAAAGCTAAGATCCGTGGCGAAGAAAGCCATGGTATGATCTGCGCTGAAGATGAAATAGGCCTCGGCAGCAGTCATGCAGGCATCCTTGTACTGGATCCTGCCCTGACCCCAGGTACCCCTGCCCGCGAAATATTTAAACCTTTCGAAGACTGGGTGTATGAAATAGGTCTCACGCCTAACCGCATGGATGCTATGAGTCACCTGGGCGTGGCTAAGGATGTGTGCGCTTACCTGAACAATACCGGCAATACGCTCGATAACAAAGCGAAAGTCCCTGCCCTGACCGAACTGCCTGAGGCAGGTACCCGCTACAACATCAGCGTAACCATCGAAAATACCACTGCCTGCCCCCGTTATGCAGGTATCACCCTCACAGGTGTGAAACCAGGCCCTTCTCCCGAATGGCTCACTCACCGCCTGCAGGCAATCGGCATCCGCTCTATTAATAATGTAGTGGATATTACCAACTTCATCCTGCATGAAACGGGTCAGCCATTGCACGCTTTTGATGCAGATACCATCAAAGGGGGAAAAATTATTGTGAAAAACCTGCCACAGAACACCCTTTTCGTTACCCTCGACGAAAAAGAACGTAAGCTGGACGCCGCTGACCTCGTAATCTGCAATGCAGACAGCGAACCAATGGCCCTGGCCGGCGTATTCGGTGGCCTGCACACAGGTGTAACTGAAACTACTACCAATATCTTCCTGGAAAGTGCCTGTTTCAGCCCTGCCAGCATCCGTCCTACCTCCTTCCGTCATGGATTGCGCACAGACGCGGCTGCCCGTTTTGAAAAAGGAGTAGATATCTCAGGTACCGTGTACGTTTTACAACGTGCCGCTGCCCTGATCTGTGAACTCGCGGGTGGCCAGGCTGCCTCAGGTATTGTGGATGTGTATCCACAACCTAAGCCTGCTGCAGAAGTGGAAACCACCTGGAAGTACATCCAGAAACTGAGCGGTAAATTTTACCCTGCTGATAAAATTGAACGCATTCTCACCAGCCTTGGATTCACATTCCTGTCCAAAACTGAAGAGCGCTTTCGCGTAGCTGTTCCTTTCAGCAAGCCTGATATCAGCATTCCTGCCGATATCGTGGAAGAAGTAATGCGTATAGATGGCCTGGATAATATTGATATTCCTACCCAGGTGCTCATCACCCCTTCTCCGGCTGCCCGTCCTGACAAGGAAAAGATCCGTGAAAAGGTGGCCAACTACCTGGCTTCGAATGGTTTCAACGAAATATTCACCAACTCTATCACGAACAGCAAGTTCTATACGCCTGAGGTACTGGCTACTACCGTTCGTATGATCAACAGTCTTACAGAAGACCTGGACATCATGCGACCTTCCATGCTGGAAACCGGCCTGGAAAGCGTAGCACACAACCTGAACCGCAGGAACGACAACCTGTTGTTCTTCGAATTCGGTAATACTTACGCCATCACCGGCGAACATAAATATGAGGAAACGGCTCACCTGAGCCTGTACCTCACAGGTCAGAAGCTGGCAGAAAGCTGGCTGCACAAAGCCGAACCGGTTGACTTCTACTTCCTGAAAGGGTATGTGCAAAACATATTTCAACTGCTGGGTATCAAAGGATTGCAATGGAAAGAAGGCGAACAGCATACCTGGGAGATTGTTGTAAAGAACAAATCAGTTGTGACCCTTGGTGCTGTGGATAATGCAAAACTGAAACAATTCGATATCAAGCAACCTGTATGGTTTGCAGATTTCAACTGGGTAATATTGTTAAGCCTGTTGCAAAAAACAGAAAGCTTCTATAAAGAAATACCGAAGTTCCCATCCGTACGCCGTGACCTGGCACTGATCCTGGACAAACAGGTGAAATATGCCGCAGTAGAGGCCGCAGCAAAAACTGTGAAGTCACCACTCCTGCAGCACCTGAACCTGTTCGACGTATTCGAAAGCGAAAAACTGGGTAACAATAAGAAGTCTTACGCCGTGAGCTTCACCTTCCAGAATGAGCAGAAAACACTGACTGACAAGGAGATCGATGCTGTTATGGAAAAGCTGATCAAGACTTTCCAGACCCAATTGCAGGCTGAGATCAGAAAATAAATCAGGGATGCTCCACTCGGGTATAACAGCCGGAGTGGAGCATTTTGTTAAAATCTCTTGAATATTAATCTCCGGTAGTTTCTATTATCAATTCATAATCCGTAATTTGTACTCATAAGTACTTTTGAACATTGGCTTTGGAGCAACACATACTGAGAATTGAAGAAAAGCTGCATCAGTTGCTGAAAAAGCTGCAACAGGTGCAGTCAGAGAATGTATCGCTCAAAGAATCGCTACAGATCAAGGACAATGAACTGATAATGAAGCAACAGCAAATCGAGGAGCTGGAAAATAAGTTGCACTTAACCAGGATTGCGGGCGCTACCCAGGGTACTCCCGGAGACAAGGAAGAGGACGAAGAGTTTAAGAAGGAAATGCGTAATAAGATCAATGAGTATATCAGGGAGATTGACCGCTGTATCGCTTTATTAAACATATAAACGACACAACATGGAACAACTGATCCCCATCAATATCGTCGTCGCAGACAGGTCTTACAGAATAAAAATCAAGCCGGAAGAAGAGGAAGATGTGCGTCGGATCATGAAGGAAGTGAATGAAAAGATCATTGAATTCAAAACAGCGTATGCGGGCAAGGACTTACAGGACTACATCGCCATGGCGCTGATCATGTATGCCACCCATCCTGTGACCCATGGCGGAAAAGTGCAGGCTGGCCTGCAACCATTTCTGGAGGAAAAACTGCAACACCTGGAGACATTGATCGATGAGCACTTGAAATAAAATCAACCAACCTCGGTTCAGGAAATGCAAAAGAGTCCCTATTAATAATTTAAAAATGAAGGAAATATATTAATATGCACCCTGAAAGGAAGATGTTTGTAATAAAAAATGTTGAGTCTGGTAAGTGAAATGATCAAAGGAAGGGACTGAAATATCTTGAAAAGTGGATTTCTAGAAAGTAATTTATTCTCATATATAAATACGATATAGCAATTTAACGTTCAGCAAATTACTGTCGCCTCCCCGTTCATGAAAGCTGCGCCTGATGGCCCCTACAGGGTTCCAGCTGGCCTAAACACCTACAAATCCTCAACGGTACTGCATTGCAGCACATTCTTTTTTGTATTTTCGCGAATCAGTTCTAACCCTCTACCCTTTTTCCACGGAATAGGGATGTGGCCAGGAATGCAACATAAATCAAGTTAAAATTATTGAAATGGAATCTACTTTAATCGTAGCAATAACAGCAGTAGCTGCGTTGATCATAGGAATACTGCTAGGCAAGGTTATATTTGCTAAGAACACACAAATAAAAATACAGGAAGCTGAGGCTCAGGCACAAAAGATCGTAGAAGATGGGAAAGTAGCCGCTGAGAACGAAAAGAAAAACAGGATCCTGGAAGCTAAGGAGAAATTTCTGCAGTTGAAAAGTGAGCATGAAAAAGAAACCCTGCAGCGCAACCAGAAAATGGCAGATGCAGAAAACCGCATCAAACAGAAAGAACAGAACCTGACACAAAAGACCGAAGGCTTACAGAAACAAATGCAGGAAAACGAGGCGATCAAGGAAAACCTGACCCGCCAGATGGAACTGGTAGCTGTAAAACGGACCGAACTCGAAAAACACCAGGAAGAACATATTCGCCGTCTTGAAAAAGTGGCAGCGCTGACAGCAGAAGAAGCCCGTCATCAGCTCATCGAAAGCCTGAAAGAAGAAGCCCGCTCACAGGCCCTCTCCCACATCCAGGAGATCATCGAAGATGCTAAACTGAAAGCTAACAAGGAAGCTAAGAAAATCATTATACAATCCATCCAGCGTACGGCTGCCGAGCAGACCATCGAAAACGCCATCACTGTTTTCAACCTGGAAAGCGATGAAATTAAAGGCCAGATCATTGGCCGCGAAGGTCGTAACATCCGCGCTATCGAAGCGGCTACCGGTGTAGACCTGATCGTAGACGATACCCCTGAAGCTATTGTATTATCTTCTTTTGACCCGCTGCGTCGTGAAATTGCCCGCCTGTCCCTGCAAAGACTGGTACAGGATGGTCGTATTCACCCGGCACGTATCGAAGAAGTAGTAGAAAAGACAAAGAAACAACTGGAAGAACAGGTAATGGATATCGGTGAAAGAACCGTGATCGAACTGGGTATTCATGGTCTGCACAAGGAACTGATCAGGCTTGTAGGTAAGATGCGTTTCCGCTCTTCTTATGGTCAGAACCTGCTCATGCACTCCAAAGAAACAGCTAACCTGTGTGCGGTAATGGCAGCAGAACTGGGCCTGAACCCTAAACTGGCAAAACGTGCAGGTCTGCTCCACGATATTGGTAAAGTACCTGATGAAGAAACAGAACTGAGCCACGCCCTGCTGGGTGCCAAACTGGCTGAGAAATATGGTGAACATGCAGCGGTTGTAAACGCAATTGGTGCACACCACGATGAAATGGAAATGCAATATGTGATTTCTCCGATTGTACAGGCTTGCGACGCCATCTCTGGTGCTCGTCCGGGTGCCCGTCGTGAAATCATGCAGAGCTACCTGCAGCGTATCAAAGACCTGGAAAACCTGGCGCTGGCCCACGACGGTGTGGAAAAAGCATATGCAATCCAGGCAGGTCGTGAGCTGCGTGTAATTGTAGAAAGTGAGAAAGTAACGGATAACGATGCAGATCGTCTTTCGTTTGAGATCGCGAACAAGATCCAGAATGATATGCAGTATCCCGGACAAATTAAGGTGACCGTGATCAGGGAGAAACGTGCTGTCAATGTAGCGCGCTAATTCTGTAGAATTAATATATTTAAAGCAGGCTTGAAAGGCAACTTTCAGCCTGCTTTTTTAATTCCACTAATTCCTTAACTCAATGATTATGCATCCCTTAGAATCACAAATCGAAGCCGCTGTCAATTTTCTTTCCTCTTTTAATGCCGACAAAGCCCGTGTGGGTATCGTATTAGGCACTGGCCTGGGCCAACTGGTACAACATATTACTGTGAGTAAGACGATCCCGTACAATGAGATTCCCCATTTTCCTTTGTCGACGGTAGAGTCGCATAAGGGTCAGCTGATCTTTGGGAAGATTGGTGAGACCCCTGTTATAGCCATGCAAGGGCGATTTCATTATTATGAAGGGTACTCTATGCAGCAGATTACATTTCCGATACGGGTGATGAAGGCGTTGGGAGTGGAGAAACTATTGTTGAGTAATGCCGCGGGTGGGATGCGACCGGCGTTTAAGAAGGGGGATATGGTGCTGCTGGATGATCATATTAATTTACAGCCGGAGAATCCGTTGCGGGGATTGAATTTGCCCGTGTTTGGAACGAGGTTTCCGGATATGAGTATGCCTTATGATGATGAGCTGGGGAAGTTGCTGAAGGCGGCGGCGCATAAGGCAGGGTATTTTTTAAGGACGGGGGTATATGTGGCGGTAACGGGGCCTAATTTGGAGACGAGGGCGGAGTACCGGTTTTTGAGGATGATAGGGGGTGATATGGTTGGGATGAGTACGGTGCCGGAGGTGATAGTGGCGAACCAGGTTAAGTTGCCCTGTGCAGCGGTGTCGGGGATTACGGATGAGTGTGGTCCTGATAATTTGCAGGCGGTGAGTATAGAGGAGATTATAGAAGTGGCGGGAAAGGCGGATAAGAAGTTGAGTGAGATCTTTGTGGAGGTGGTGCGGCAGTTGTAGGCCGTTACTGGCCGCAAGGCCGATTCTACTAAAAAGGCGGCCGCAGGCCTTCTTCTTTCAAACCAAAACGCTTTTGCCGAATGGCAAAAGCGTTTTGGTTTGGTTATTTTATTTTGAATGAGATGGATCTTCATCGTCGTCTTCATTCTCATCCTCCTCATCGTCTTCATCATCATCAAAGTCGTCATCTTCCTCTTCATCATCATCGTCGTCTTCAAAATCCTCGTCATCTTCATCCTCTTCCTCCTCTTCTTCCTCCTTCGGATCAGGCACATCCACCCCCTCCTCAATATGTATCGTCTCAATAATCACATTATCACTATCTTTCTCCTCCTCTTCCACCGGCAGCTCGCCCACACTTTCCGCCTCCGCCAAAGGCTGCTCCACCTCTTCCTCTCCCAGTGGCAACTCCAGCTGCCCACTCACCTCATCCTCAATCACCGGCAATATCTCCTCCACCAACTCTCCATTCTCTGACACACTCATCATCAACCCATCCTCCTCCTGTCCATTTCCACCCTCTAACCCCGTCATCAACGTCGGCTGCACCCCCTCATCCTCAAACACTTCCTTCAACTTCGGCAAATCCTTCGGTGAATTCAACCCGAAATAATCCATAAACGCCTTAGAAGTAGAATACAACAGTGGTTTCCCAGGCAAAGTCTCACTCCTCCCTGAAATCACAATCAATTCCTTTTCCAGCAATTTCTGTATAGAATAATCCGTACTCACCCCACGAATATGCTCAATCTCCCCTTTAGAAATCGGCTGCTTATACGCTACAATCGCCAGCGTCTCCAACGCCGCTGTAGACAGCCTTTTCAGGAACTTATCCCCATTTAGCTGTGCCACAGTCTGATAATATTCTTTCTTAGTCAAAAACTGAAACCCACCCCCGCTCTCTCTCACTTCAAACGCATAAAACTCCGTGCTATACTTTTCCCGTATAGCCTCAATTGCCGTCTCCACCTGGTCGACAGTAACCCTGTCTTCCAAAAAAGCCAGCGCATTATTCAACAAGTCTGTGATATCCAGCACCGGCAGGGGTCTGTCAGCAGCGAATATCAGTGATTCAACATGAGGTATGATCTGTGAGATTTCCATTATCCGGTTTTCAATTGCTGGCGTCAGCGCCTATAAGCTAAAAAGTCAAAGACCGAAAATACAGTCTTTGACCTTTATGAAGAAATCAAAAAATATCGATGTTAATACGATGTGTATAAGTTAGAAGATTAACCCTCCAGCGCCGCTGCACCACTCACAATCTCAGTCAGTTCGGTCGTAATCGCCGCCTGACGTGCACGGTTATAACTAATCTTATAGTTACGCAGCAGTTCATTTGCATTTTCTGTCGCCTTATCCATCGCTGTCATACGTGCACCATGCTCAGAAGCATTCGCATCCAGCATCGCCTTGTACAACTGTGTATTCAGGATCTTCGGCATCAGTTCAGCAATCAAAGTCTGCTTTTCCGGTTCAAAGATAAAGTCAGCTTTAGCGGCTTTCTTGCCTTTGCCAGCTGGTACTTCTTCCTCCACCTTTGCAATCGGCAGGAACTGTTCAGATATATAGAACTGGGTAGCAGCATTTTTGAACTGGCTGTAAACAATCTCAACAGCATCGTACTGACCGCTGGTAAAACCATCCATTGCTACCTGGGCCGCTTCCTTCACATGATCGAAATCCAGGTGAGCAAACAAATGCCAGTAAGTTTCGTTCATTTTGTAACCATTCTTGGTAAAGTGCTCCCAGCCCTTCTTACCAATAGGCAGGATGGTTACATGACCTTTTTCAAACTGTTCCTGGTATTTTTCACGAATCACCTGCTTAGTCAGCTTGATCAGGTTTGAATTGTAAGCACCACATAAGCCCCTGTCCGAGGTTATTGTAATCAGCAATACCTTTTCAACAGGACGCTCTGCTGCCAATGCCAGGTCAATGCTGCCTTCACTGTTGGAAACAATGTTTTGCAACATTTCCTGCAATTTAACGGCATAAGGACGCATTAGTAAGATAGCATCCTGCGCACGACGCAGTTTCGCAGCACTCACCATTTTCATAGCTTTTGTGATCTGCAGGTTGGACTGTGTAGACTTAATTCGGTTGCGAACTTCTTTAAGCTGACCGGACATAATGTTTTATGTATTACGTAAAGTTTATATGACTAAAAGCCCTTGTGAAGCTTCTGAATTTGGCTGCAAAGGTAAGGAAAAGTAATTAAGATTGGTAGGATTGTGGATAGTTTGGTGGCAGCCCGGCATTGATCCTCGTCATATATTAATAAATCGAAATAATTTAAAAGGATAGCTATTTTTCCGGCATTGGGAACAGACTTTCTCCAGGGTTCAGTCCCTATTTATAACTTTTCCGCCGTTATTTTCCCGCCTCCGGCACCGACTCCGTCCATGTCTCATTCCCCTCTTTATCCACATACCCCACCTTCCCATTCAACTTAATCAACCCTCTTCCATTCTGAAAAATGACCGCATTATCATATTTAGGCGCAATCACCTCCTTATTTGCCATATCTATAAACCCAAACTTCCCACTCACCCCAACTGGCGCATATCCCTCATTAAAATTCCCAACCCTGTCATACATGATCGGAATCACCAATTCTCCTTTTTCATTTACAAACCCAAACTTACTGTCCTGGCTCACCCAGGCCAGTCCATCCTTAAAAGGCCCGATCTTATCATATTGAGTACCAATAATCTGCCCGGTTTTCAGATTAGCACGACCACACTTCTCCCCATTATAAATAAGTACACTATGATGACTCACCCCGCTAATCATATCATAAGCCGGCTTCAGCACCACCTTCCCTTTACTATTCACCATTCCGTACAACTCTCCCACCCTGATTCTCGCATATCCATCCTTTTCTGGTTTTACCTCTTCATACAGGGGCGCCACCCATTCCTTGCCAGTACTATCCAGCAATCCCTGCTTTTGCTTTTTGCTTACAAAAAGAAACTTCCCCTTTACCCAGGCAGAATCATATTTATAAGCAGAATGTTTTCCATTGGCAAACACAAATCCATACTTCCCTTTAGACTTTACCACTGCCGCACCATGCGCAAATTCACCCACCGCCTCATATTGAGCAGGAATGATTTCATGACCACCAGCATCATTGAAGCCGTATTTTCCATCTTTCTGGAATTTTACCAGGGAGTCTGCCTGCTGCGCCTGTGCAAAAAATGTCGGGAAAAACAGGATAGAGAGGAGAAAATATCGTTTCATAGGAAAAGGATTGTATACCAAAAATAATAAATATCATTGAATTATGCGTAAAAAGGCCTTTGCGTACACAAAGGCCTTTTCCAAAAAACTTTAAACTTATAACTTAATCTCCGTACCCAACACCTTCAAAAACGCCGCAATCCACTGCGGATGCGCAGGCCATGCCGGCGCCGTCACCAACTTCCCATCTGTCACTGCCTCATCTACATTCACATTAACATAATGCCCGCCAGCAATCGTTACTTCCGGTCCTACTGCCGGGTAAGCTGTAAGCTTCTTCCCCCTCACCACATCCGCCACCGTCAATATCTGAATACCATGACAAATCGCCGCAATCGGTTTATCTGCATGTGCAAAATGTTTTACCAGTTCAATCACACGTGCATTCAATCGCAAATACTCAGGCGCTCTGCCACCTGCTATCACTAACGCATCATAATTAGAAGGCTGTACATCTGCGAATGTAGTATTCAACACAAAGTTGTGCCCACGTTTTTCACTATACGTCTGGTCACCTTCAAAATCGTGGATGGCAGTGATGATTTTATCCCCTGCCGATTTATCCGGACATACAGCATGTACGTTATGACCTACCATCAGTAACATCTGAAAAGGTACCATGGTTTCGTAATCTTCTGCATAGTCTCCGGTGAGAAAGAGGATGTTTTTTTGAGCCATGAGAATTGGGGGTTTTAAAGGGTGAGATTAAAGATAGTGAATAAATTTTTTTATGCACAAGTGCAACCTTTTTCTGCCTAAAACGAACTAATAATAACAAGTAAAATCATTTTCATGGAGACACGTTTTGATGAAGTCATCTTGCTCATTAAACAGGCAAGAAGCAATACCATCAAGCAAGTTAATATTGAGTTGATCAATATTTACTGGCAGGCATATATAAGTAATAAAGTTGCAAATGCTATTTGGGGTAATAAAACGGTAACCGAACTAGCAGATCATATTGAAAAACATCATCCGGAATTAGGAGGGTTTAATAAAAGAAATCTATATAGGATGAAACAGTTCTATGAGTTGTACTACCCTTCTTTACTAATTGAAAATCAATCAAATAATATAAATTGTGCAGACAGTGTCTGCACAATTTATATTACAATAAAGGCTAAATTGTGTCATCACTGCTGACACAATTTTAAATAAACTACTAACATGATAAATTGTGCAGTCACTGCCTGCACAATTCTAATACCCTGCATTCTGCCCAAACTCATTACTACTCCTATCAATCTGATCCTGCGGAATCGGCCGCAACACATGCTTCTCCGCTATATTCGGCGCACCCTGCGGAT
>NZ_JBCNKH010000086.1:0-26810 GCF_039596135.1 Chitinophaga sp. | reverse complement strand
TGTGGACTGGTATTATAAGGCGGCCAGTTTGCCGGTTGGTGGCAAAATAATAGTGGTGGCAGTGGATCTGCCGGGGAATGAAACGGTGCGGGAGGTGAGATTAGAATGAAAATTACTTCGCCGCAGGGGTCTTTT
Source organism: Chitinophaga sp. (assembly GCF_039596135.1). GTDB lineage: Bacteria > Bacteroidota > Bacteroidia > Chitinophagales > Chitinophagaceae > Chitinophaga. The sequence continues at coordinate 26,675 of NZ_JBCNKH010000086.1, read as the reverse complement.
CTGTTTTCCATTTAATAACATGGTACACTGCTTTAGTAGTACCCACGTTTTTAATGCCATGTAATTGATTAGATGCCTGGAAAATGACAGAACCCGGGCCAACACGTTTTGTTATGCCATTTACGGTCGATTCAACCGTTCCTTCTTTAATGATAATCAACTCTTCGTCAGGATGTTGATGTGGGGGATGAGGTGCCTCTCCCGGATTCAGCGTAGTTACATGCAGCTCCAATTCATCTAATGTAAGCGTGGGTGATTGAAGGAACTGGCGTTTTTCTCCCGTTTTAGTACGTTCCACCCTGATGTCGTTCCAGTCATATATGGTAGACGACAGGGGAGGCTGCTGGGCTTTGCGTGCCACAATGGCGATTGGTATGCACATTACCAGTACAGTTATACAAATGAAGGTTATTTCCCGCTTTGTCATTGTATATGCTTTAGGTAAGATTAATTTACGAAACAAATCCCGGAAAAGTGAATTCCGGCAAAATAAAGACGTTTATCGTCATTAATTGTCAATTAGACATGAAAATTTACACACTGAAGGAATACCCCGGCAAAAGGCAACAAACAACAGTCATAAAATAAATGATTTTACCCCCCTTTTTTTAACGATTTACCCCTGTTTGCACTATTTATGGGATGCTATTTTTGCCACTGTTCCTATAAAACTGGGCTCAAATATTCGGGGACTTAGCATTCATTCTTATTTATTTAAACAGATTCTCGTTATGAAAAGATTTCTAACCATCTTTCTTTTCCTATTTCCGTACGTTACACTTTTTGCCCAGCAATCGAAGATCACGGGCAGGGTGGTTTCCGGCGCGGACCCATTACCGGGGGTAACGGTGCGGATTAAACACACCAGCCAGGGCACAGTAACAGATAATAAGGGTCAGTTTACCCTTACGGCAGGTATTGGCGATACCCTGGTATTCAATCACATCTCTTTTCTTACACGGGAGGTAGTGGCAAGCGGCAATGGCCCCATAAATGTATCGCTGGTGTCTAGCAGCCAGAATGTGAACGAAGTGGTGGTAGTAGGTTATGGTACACAAAAGAAAGCAAATTTAACAGGCTCTGTCGGCGTTGTTAAAATGGAAGACATGGATAGCCGGCCACTGACAAACCCCGGTCAGGCATTACAGGGTACTGTTGCTGGCGTATATGCGTTGCAAAGCTCAGGAAAGCCCGGTGATGATGGGGCGGTACTCGACATTCGTGGGGTTGGTACATTTGGCGATAATACGCCTTTGGTATTAATTGATGGTTTTCCGGGAAATATAAACGATGTTAATGCCAATGATATTCAATCCATATCCATATTAAAGGATGCTGCTTCGGCCTCTATCTATGGTAACCGGGCCGCTAACGGCGTAGTGCTGATTACGACCAAAAAGGGAGCTGCCGGCAAATTGCGGGTGAATTATACTGCATATTATGGTTCGCAGAGTCCCACCAGGTTGCCACATGTTTTGAACTCAGTAGACTATACAAGACTCTATAATGAGGCATCTATAAATTCCGGCGGAACTGCCAAATACGCAGACTCTATCATTGCAAAGTATGCAGCACATAATGATCTGATGTACCCAGACATCAATTATTTCAAAGTGTACTATGGCAATGCAAATATTCAAAATCACCGGTTAAGCATTTCAGGTGGAAACGATAATGTCAACTATGCTTTTATGCTTGGCCGCCTGAACCAGGACGGTATCCTTGTAGGAACCAACTACAAGAAAACGGACTTCAGGTCAAATATTGATGCCTATTTCCTAAAGAATAAAAGACTCAGGTTTTCAGGTAAGTTAGCCGGAAACCTGGGTGTAAAAAATGAACCGACAGACCTGTGGAATGCAGAGTGGTATGCAACACTTGCACCGATTCACCCTTTACGCAATGCGGCTGGTCAATGGGTATCTGTGAACGGTGAACGAAACTATTATGGTGAAATCCAGGAAGGTAGCACAGCGTTATCCAAACGGTACAATTTCAACGGACAGGTAGAAGCTGAATATAAGATTTTAAACGGTCTGAGTGCCCAGGTTACTTACGGCTATAATGTAATGACTTCAAAAGCAAATGCATTTCATGCAAATGTAACCTTGTATAATGAAAGCGGCACCACTACCAACCTGGTTTCCAATCTGAATGTTACCAATGAAACAGACGTTCAGTCCCTGCTGACCTCATTGTTAAAATACAACAAAGTACTCGGTAAACACGAGGTGAACTTACTGGGTGGTTATTCCGAAGAAGAGTTTACCTATGATTGGGAAAGCGCCTACCGTTCAGGATTTGTTAATAACACACAACGCGTGCTCAATCTTGGAGACCCTTCTACCCAAACAAATAATGCTGGTAGTTATGACCTTGGATTGCGCTCCTATTTTGCGCGGGCTAATTATGCTTTTGACGGCAAGTACCTGTTTGAGGCGAACATCAGAAGAGATGGCTCATCCAGGTTTGCAAAAGAACACCGCTGGGGAACGTTTCCTTCTTTTTCTGCAGGTTGGGTGATCTCAAAAGAGAGCTTTATGGAAAACCTGACCTGGCTGGACCAGCTTAAGCTCCGTGCTTCATGGGGCCGATTAGGCAATCAGAACATCAGCAACTATTATAATGGAAGCGATATCCTCACATCCGGACAAAACTACTCCCTGGGCGGTACATTGTATTCCGGTGTGGCCGTTACTGCTATGACCAATAAAGACCTGACCTGGGAAACTGCACAGCAGCTTGACTTTGGTATTGACATGTTGCTGAAGAAAAACTTTGAGATCACTGCCGATTATTTCGACAAGAGAACAAAGGACTTATTAATGACCCAGTCTATACCACTTACTATGGCGCAATCCGCACCCTATGCAAATGCCGGTGAGGTGCAGAACAGGGGTATTGAAGCTGCTATCACTTACAGAACCACCTTTTCCAATGGGTTCAAGCTGAGAGCAACAATCAATGCTTCTCATATGGTAAATAAGATCACCAAAATGGATGTTGCTGAACAGCTTACTTCTCCTAAAGCTGTTAAAGTCGGCGCAGCCATCAATTCATTCTACGGCTACAAAATGGATGGCATATACCAGATATCAGATTTTACCTGGCAGAATAACAGCGATGCATCCATACCTTATGCTGACCGTGCCTATGTACTGAAATCTGACGTCGTAAAGGTTTCCAACTATACAGCGCAACCTGGCGATATCAAGTATAAAGACCTGAATGGTGATAAGGTAGTTGACATGAATAATGACCGCACCATAATAGGCAACCAGTTCCCTAAGCTGACTTATGGACTCAATCTTAATATGGAATGGAAAGGATTTGACCTGGGTATGTTCTTCCAGGGCGTTCAGGGTATACAGGGATATACCTATTATGAAATTGCCACTCCATTCAGCGGATTTGCAAACATGGGCAATTGGTGGCTTAACCGATGGACACCTGAAAACCCATCCAATACCCTGCCACGGCTCACCTTAGATGGTGCACGTAATAATATTCATTCCTCTTTTTACATGGAGAATGCTTCGTATCTGCGTTTGAAGAATCTTGAACTGGGCTACTCTCTTAGTCCAAAACTCCTTTCCAGGGTTGGTATCAGTACCCTCAGGATCTATGGAAACGTACAAAACGCTTTTACTATTACGAATTTCAAAGGGTTTGATCCTGAGCAAACGGTTGGCCAGACCAGGGCTGAGGCTTTCCCGCAGGTTCGTATAATGACGATGGGTGCAAGTGTTAACTTTTAAAAGAGCAGTTCATGAAAAACATATATAAAATAATTCCTTTCTTCTTTGCTTTGTCTTTGTTTGGTTGTAAGAAAGATCTTCTTGATAAAACGCCAAAGGACAGGCTTTCTCCCGCTACGTTTTTTCAAAATGAATCGCAATGCAAGCAGGCGCTGATAGGTATTTATAATGCCATTCAACCCAACGCCACGCCTTCTCATTTTTACCAGTTCGATTATATGTCTGATAATGGTTACTGCCAGGATTCATGGCAGGGGTCCAGGGAAGTAGGCGAATGGCTCACCAATGCCTCCAGCTGGGCACCTTATGCTAAATGGACAATGGACTTTGCGATCATTTCCAGGGCAAATGAATTTTTGCAGGACATCAGCAATGCAACTGTAAGCGAAACAGTGAAAACACAAATGTCTGCCGAAGCTAAATTCTTAAGAGGTTATGCCTATGCTGACCTGATTACCTATTTCGGGGATGTGCCGCTTATTACAAAGGTATTGGCATTGTCAGAGGCTTATGTGTCAAGAACTGCTAAAAGCGAGGTGCTTACCCAGATCCTTGCAGATTTTAATGATGCAGCCACTAGTCTTCCTGCTTCTTATTCCGGAACAGATGTAGGACGCGCTACAAAAGGAGCAGCGCTTGCTTATAAAGCTAAAGTGCTGTTATATAACCAAAAATGGGCTGAAGCCGCACAGGCCGCACAGGATGTGATCGATCTGGGAGCATACAGTTTATATACAGACTATGCAGGCTTGTTTGATGAGGCGCATGAAAATAATGTAGAAGTTATTTTTGACATCCAGTATATTCCTACTACCCAGGCCCAGCCATGGCCGTCTTCTGCCTTATCCCTCAGCAGCTGGCCTACAGCAAATGTTACTGCAGACCTGATCAATTCTTATTACATGACGAACGGGCTGCCAATTACAGATGCAAATTCAGGCTATAATGACCAGGATCCATTTAAGAACCGCGATCCCCGACTGGCGGCGTCAGTGGTATTGCCTGGTTCATCTTTCGGGTCCTCTACATTCATACCTTCTCTTGACCAGGTACCTTGTGGTGCACGGCCACGCAAGTATGCTGCACTGGGCATTGCAGATGTCAACAACTGTTCTTTGAACACCATCCTGATGCGCTATGCAGATATCTACCTCATGCGTGCAGAGGCACTGATTGAATCAGGAAGTACAGCCCAGGAGATCTATACACTGATCGACAAAGTAAGAGCCAGGGTAAATATGCCAACAGTAGAATCTGTGGAAGGCGTGGGGCTCACGCAGGCACAACTCAGGGCCATTGTACGTCATGAAAGGAGAGTAGAGTTTTACAACGAAGGCACACGCTATGCTGATATGTTCAGGTGGCAGGATGCATCTCTTGTGCATGATGTATATGGTTATGATAAAGCATTATTGTCAAACCCTGCAAGCCCTGCAACATGGACCTTTAAACAAATAAAGGTGGAGACAAGGACTTTCGATGCTGCAAAGGGATGGTTGTGGCCCGTTCCGCAGGCTGATATAGATATCAATAAGAATTTACTTCCAAATAATCCGGGCTATTAAAAACGCCTGATGCCAGATTAATTCCAGGTGATCCGGGACATGAAAGTCCCGGATCACTTCCCGTGCAGTTTGTTTCGTATGAATTTAATCATCAAACCCAAATATCTCCGTTATGAAAAGAAACCCAATTATCCTCTTCATTTGTTCGCTATTTTTCTTAACCGCCTGTTCCAAAAAGGAAACGGCTATTGACAAAATCCAGGCTAAATCGCTTACCGCGCTGGCTACCAGTACTCCGACTAATACGAATAGTTATCGGGGCATTAACTGGGCTGACCCTAATGGTAATGAAGCTTCTGCAAGAGTGGTTACACCCAGCGGGCTGTCGTCTACCTCAACAGCAACGGATGCCGCGGCTGTAGGTAAGCGTATTGCCGATTCTTTAAAGGTGGCCGGTGGTACGACCATACGAATGCCTATTACTCCGCTAACTGCCAGTAATACATCTTACTGGCCTGTATACCAGGCGGCTATTAATGCTATCGTAGCAGAAGGCGTTAATGTTATACTGTGCTACTGGCCTGACGGCGTACATCATGTGCCAGACACTACACAGTGGTATACCATGTGGAAAAAGGTGGATACAGTGTATAAAAACAATGGTTCCGTACTTTATGAACCGATCAATGAACCTGTAGATTATTCCGGCACTGATCTTTGCAATCTCTATGCAAACTTTTTAAATCAGCTGAGTCCTGCTTCCTGGAAATGTATCCTGGATGGTACAGGATATGCAGGAGAAGTGATCACAGTGGGTAATGACAGCCGGTTAACCAGCCAGTATCTTGGACTGCATTGCTACTGGTGGTTTTATGGATCTTATAATGTATGGTCAAGTTACTATAACATCGTATCAGGCAAAGTGGGGTCATACGCTTCGAGAACGATCATTACGGAAGTAGGCATTGAAACATTCCGTAGGGTCAGCTTCTGGTGGCAGTGGGATACAGGCGTATATGAAGACCAGGCGTTCCTGACAGGCTCCCTGGCTTATTCAAAAGATAACCTGATAGGAACGATTGCCTGGTCAGGCGTAAATGATATTGACACCTATCGCTGGTTTTCGGCAAACAATAATCTTGTGGAAGTAAATCCTGGTTGTGCCAATATGTTCAGATGGTCATGGGGCCTGACTGCTTCTCCAAAATGGCAGGGACCAATCGCCGATGGGAGATTTAAACTGCAGAACCGGGCCAGTGGTCTGATGCTTGATAATCTTGGAAGTACAACAGATGGCGCCAGTGTAGCGCAATGGGCGGATGGAACAAGCGCCAATCAGCAATGGAATGTGAGTTATACAGCAGGTTATTATACACTGAGTTGTGTGACCGGGAAAAATTGCCTTGATGTAGGCAGCAACACTGCTGATGGTTCTGCTGTGCTGCAAAAGGCTTTAAGCTTTTCTAATAATACCCAGCGCTGGTCATTTGTTGCTACCGGCGATGGTTATTATAGGGTGGTGAACCTGACTACAGGTAAATGTCTTGATACCGGTGGTGGAACCACTAACGGGTCATCCATGCAACAATGGTATAGTAATTCAAGCTATAACCAGCAGTGGAAATTCATCCAGTTATAATAAAAAAAATGGGCAGGTACTCCTGCCCATTTTTTTTTTTTAATTAGTCCATCTTCTGACCTACTTTCCTGTAGCCCAGGTAAAAGAATAATGGGAACACCAATAAGGTTAATATCGTCGCCGTAATCAAACCGCCAATCACCACAATCGCCAGTGGCTTGGAAGTCTCAGACCCAATCCCCTTAGACAATGCCGCCGGCAACAATCCAATCGCTGCCATCAGCGCCGTCATCACCACCGGGCGTACTCTTTCGCGTACCCCATCCCGTATGGATATTTCCAGGGTATGGTGATTAAAGTCGTGCTTCTTCACCTTCGCCATATTATTCTTGAACACCGATATCAATATTACCCCATTCTGTATACATATACCAAAGAGGGCAATGAAACCAATACCTGCCGAGATACTGAAGTTCGTACCTGAAATTAATAACGCGGCAATACCTCCTATGATCGCAAATGGTACGTTGATCAATACCAGCCCTGCATCCTTCACATTTCCAAACATCACAAACAGGATGATGAAGATAATCATCAGGCTGATAGGTACCACCTGCGTAAGGCGTTTGGTAGCACGCTGCTGGTTTTCAAAGTCGCCGGCCCACTGCATTTCATAGCCTTTATCCAGTTTCACATCCTTCTTTACTTTTGCCTGTGCTTCTGCAATCACACTACCCATATCACGACCGCGTACAGAGAATTTCACGGCAGTATATCGCCTGTTGTCATCCCTGAAAATGATGCTCGGACCCGTCAGCGTCCTGATATTTGCAATGTTCTTGATAGGCACTTTTGCACCACGCAGGGTAGGCACCATTAAATCACTGATCGCTTCTGCATTGTTACGGTATTGCTCTTCGTAACGCAGGCGCAGCTGGAATTTACGCTCCCCTTCATAAATCTGTGTGATGGCTTTACCACCAATCGCCATTTCGATAATCGCATTGGCATCGGCAGTCGTCACACCATACAGCGCCATTTTATTTTCATCCAGTTCGATATCCATTTCGGGCTGACCAATATTCTTGATCACACCTAAGTCTTCCACCCCCGGAATCTTCTTCATAATATCGTACACCTGGTTGGCTTTGCCCTCAGTATATGCCAGGCTATCACCATAGATCTTCACGCACAGGGATCCTTTCACACCAGATACTGCTTCTTCCACGTTGTCCATAATCGGCTGGGAGAAGTTCAGGTTGATACCCGGGTATACAGCCAGTTTCTGCTGCATACGGTCAATCAGCTCTTCCTTCGTAATACCGCTCTTCCACTGTTTCTTTGGATAGATATCTACGTGGAATTCGATGTTGTAAAAACCAGTAGCATCTGTACCATCGTTCGGACGGCCGGTTTGCGACATCACCTGTTTTACTTCAGGATAAGAGAGGATGATGCGGCGCATTTTATTTGCGATAGACTTCGATTCTTCGAGCGATACACTGAGCGGACAGGTAGCACGGATATAGATGGCCCCTTCATCCAGTTCGGGGAGGAACTCACTACCTAAGAATTTAAAATTAAACAGCCCTACTACCACTAAACCTACCGCCACCAGCAAGGTGAGTCGTTTGTTCCTATATGTCCAGGAGAACATTTTCATTACACCATTGGTAATGAACTCCACGAATACATTGTGTTTCTCCTTTACATTCCTGCGCAGTAACAAACTACTGAGCAATGGAATCAGTGTAAGTGTGAGGATCAAAGCACCCAGGAGCGCAAAGCCCAGTGTCCATGCCAGGGGAGAGAACATCTTACCTTCTACCTTCTGGAAAGAGAAGATAGGCAGCAGACCTGCGATGATGATCAGTTTGGAGAAGAAGATCGCTTTACCCAGTTCACCACCGGTGTTCTTGATAATACCCAGTTTGGAGAGTTTGTTGAACCGCTCCATACCCATCTGGTGTGCCCTTTGATCCAATAGTACAAAGATCCCTTCCACCATCACGACGGCGCCATCTATGATGATACCGAAGTCAATCGCCCCCATCGACAGCAGGTTTGCAGACATGCCTTTCAGTGTGAGACAGATAAATGCAAACAGCAGCGCCAGCGGAATCACAATTGCTACGATCACCGTAGTACGCCAGTCGGCCATGAAGAGGAATACGATCACCGTTACGAAGATGATACCTTCCAGCATGTTGTGCAACACGGTGTGTGTAGCGAATTCGATCAGGTCACTGCGGTTATAAAAGGTATTGATCTTTACATCGGGCGGCAGCACTTTTTCGTTCAGGTAAGTAATTCTGTCCTGCACGCGTTTGATCACCTCACTTGGGTTTTCACCCTTACGCATCACGACGATACCTTCTACCACATCGTTCCGTTTGTCACGACCTACCTGGCCTAAGCGGGGCAGGGCAGAGACAGAGACAGTACCGATGTCTTTTACTAAGATAGGAGTACCATTGATATTGTCAACGATGATATTGTCAATCTCTTCTGCATTGTTCAGTAAACCGATACCGCGTACTACATAGGCCTGTGAGTTATCTACGATTACATCACCACCTACGTTGATATTACTTTTGGAAATAGCGTTCGATACATCCAGTGGGGTAATATTATAAGAAGCCAGTTTTTGTGGGTTTACTGCAATTTCGTACGTCTTCACTTCACCGCCAAAGCTCACCACATCACCTACACCGGGTACGTTTAGCAGGCGGCGTTCAATCACCCAATCCTGCAGGGTTTTCAGTTCCCGCACCGTCTTGGTTTTGCTTTCCAGCGTATAGCGGAAGATCTCACCGGTAGGGCCGGTGGGTGGCTGTACATCAGGATCAGCACCATCAGGCAGTGCTACATCGCGGAGCAGGTTGTTTACCTGTTGACGGGCAAAAGCATCATCTACACCATCTTCAAAAATTACTTTTACCACAGACAGGCCGAATACGGTCGTAGAGCGTACAGATTCTTTTTTCTGTACAGGGTTCATGGCTATTTCCACGGGCACAGTCACGAACTTTTCCACTTCTTCAGCACTTCTGCCAGGCCATTGGGTAATGATGGTGATCTGTGTATTCGTTACATCGGGAAATGCCTCGATGGGAATATTTTTGAATGCGATCACTCCCCATACGATGAGGATGATGGTCGCAAAACCTATGAAGAGCTTATTCTTTAACGAAAAAGCAATGATCTTTTTTATGATTTTCTGCATGGATTATTTTGTATTAAGGGCATCATAAATAAATACCTGAGAGCTGGTCACTACCTGGTCATTTACCTGCAGACCAGAGATGAACGCCCTGTTGTCGATACGGCGAATCACATTGATCTCACGGATTTCGAGGCCCTTGGCAGTTTTCACGACTACGTACTGCTTGCTGTTGTCCATCACCACTGCATTGGCAGGGATGCTCAGCATGCTGGTAGCGGCTGGTTTGGTATTTACTTTTACTGTGGCAAACATCTCAGGTTTCAGTTCCCCATTTGGATTCTGCATGCTGATACGCACCTGCATGGTACGGTTAGAAGGGTCCAGTACATTGTATACTTTATCGATCTTACCGATGTAATCTTTTTCAGGATTTGCGAGCGTGGTCACGCGTACTTCGTCGCCCAGTTTGATAGCAGGAATATCAGCTTCGTATACGTTTGCGATGATCCATACGGTATTCAGATCAGCAATAGTGAAGAGGTTCGCGTTGTTGTCCTGGCGAACTTCGGAGTTGTTGGAAATATTTTTCTCAATTACATAACCGCTGATGGGTGCTTTCAAAGTATATGCAGCGCTGCTGCCACCGGTGATGTTAGCTACCTGGTGGGCGCGGTTCAGTTCAGATTCAGCTTTCTTTTCTTCAATCTGTGCAGCCAGGTAATCCTGTTGGGTAGCGAGGTTGCCTTCGAAGAGCGATTTCTGTGTTTCTACATTCTTTTTTGCCAGGGCTACATTTGATTCAGCTACCGCTACATCGTTGCTGATGCCGGCTACTTCGGTACTTTGCAATACGGCGAGGAGCTGACCCTGTTTTACAAAATCGCCCAGTTCTACATTCACAGATTTGATCTTACCGCTTACCAGGGCGTATACTTTTGCTTCCCGGGTTTCGTCCGGCGAGATTTTACCATTCAGTTTGATGGTTTCCGAAGGATTTTCAAAAGTAGCAGGTGCGGTCTGTACATTTTTTACCAGGCTATCTGACAGTGCGTTTTCGTCTTTGGCTACTTCAGGCGTGTGGCCACCACAAGCTGTGAGCATACATCCGAGTGCAACAGGAAAGAGATATATAACAAAAGGTTTCATGACTATACTATTAATTATTGAACAAAGTTTTACCAACTGCAAAATTGAGTGTTTCTATAGCTTGCATCCTATCATTTTGCAATTGGTTTAGTTGCAGCATATTTTCTTTATAAGAGTCGTAGAAGTCTGTGAGCTCCAGCAGGCTGAGATTCTTTTTCAGGAAGTTGTCAGTCACTGATTTCAGCAGCTGTTCGAATTGTCCACGAAATTCCGGATCTACAGATTCCAGCATTTTGTCTGTGTTCAATGCTTTCACGTAAGCAGTCTGCACTTCATTTTCCACCTTTTGTGTTTGCTGTGTTACGAGCAGTTTATTCTGATCGATGGAGTAGCTGGCGGCTTTGATGTTGCCCTGGTTCCTGTTAAAGAAGGGGAGGTCGATACCTACAGTGAGGAAGGACGCATTGTTCACGAAGCTGCCGCGCTTATCGAAGTCAGCGCCGAGGTTCAGATCGGGTACCGCCATCGCTTTTTGCAGTTTCAGGTTTTGCTGGTTATAGAGCAGATTGTTTTGGGCCAGGAGCAGGTCCTGACGGTTGGCGTATGCGGTGTCTACCAGGCTTGCCAGGCTGGTATTGCGGATAGCAGGTACGTTGGCCGCTGCATTTTCAGGCATATCAATTACATAATAGGCATGATTATTTGCGAGCAGGATTTGCAGTTCAGATTCGATATCGCTTACCTGGTTTTGCATGGCGGTGCGGTCTGCTTTGAGGCTATAGAGCAGGGAGCGGAGGCGTACAGCGTCTTTCAGGGTAACGAGTCCTTTGGACTGTAAATCTTTGTAGGTGGCATCCATCTTTTCGAGCGCAGTGATCTGGTCTGCATAAGCCTTCATAGAATTCTGCAGGTAGTAGGCCTGGTAGAAGTTACTACGGAGGGAGTAGCGCAGGGTTCTCAGCAGGTCGAAGAAGGCATTTTCAGACATGGCAGCATTGGTTTGCGCCAGCTTTACCTGCTTGTTTCTTTTGCCTGCAAGGGAAATGAGCTGGGTGATACCGATTTCATATTGCCCTGTTTGGTTACTGATGTCAAAAAATTTCTTCCTGTCAGGGTTGTACAGGTTTCCGCTCAACTGGAGGTTGGGGTTGTTGTACAATTTGGACTGGATGATCTGGGCGCGGGCGATAGAGATATTGTACTTCTCTGCCAGCAGGTCCAGGTTTTTATCCAGGAATTGTTTTTCCGCATCCTGGAGGCTAATGTGCACGGTGTCTTGTGCAGATGCTTTGAATGCGAACAACAACATGATGATACAACTGGCTACAATCCGGGGATGGCGCTTTGTTTTAGAATCCCGACTATACATCTTATTTTAATTTAATACTATTTTAATGTGTGTATGCACACGACGTTTTCTTATCAACCTTTGTGGTTGATAAAAGTTCATGAGTTATAAAGTAAAAGTTAGGCTTTGGGGGGTGGTGTGAGGATCTCGTAAGCGATGGCGGGTGGTTTTTGTACTGCCATCAGCGGGTAAGCCACAGCCAGGTCGTTTGTAGAGGGTTCCTGTTTGGTACAGGAAATTTGTTGTTGGCTGAAGATGTAATAAGACACGCTGTTGCTTCCGGTAAAGTAGTGTGGCTGATCATCATCTTCGTCCTGCCGGGTGAATTCTGTATTGCCCAGCACTACATGATTGACAAAATCGAATAAGGTGTTGACATCATTGATCTGTCTGCCCCGGGCATCGAAAATATCACTCTCATCCGCGACCGGGATAAACATAGTAGTCGCAATATGTAGGAAGAGTAATATGTATGAAAATGCCTTTGTCATGCTAAATCTGGTACAAATATAGATTGGGGGTATAATAGTTTAAAGGGGCTTAAGGAATTTTAAGACCTTTTTAATCAGATTTTAACGCATTGATCAGGTTATAATAACATTGGGATTAGGGCGATTTGGGGGAGGATAACAGCGGGTTTAAACTTTTGAACGCTTAATTTCCTAACTTAGATGAACTTGCCCATTTGTATTATTTATTGCTAAGTTTATTCGTCTATAAACCGCCCGATAAATGGAATCACAATTATATAAAGGATGCCCGGTACAATTCACGCTGCAATTCCTTGCAGGGAAATGGCGCATCGGTATTCTCTGGAATTTACGGGAAAAATCCATGCGATTCGGCGACCTGAAACAGTCATTACCAGGTATTACCGATAAGGTTTTAATGAATGAATTGCTGTATTTTACTCATAGAGGTATAATCGGGAAAAAGGAGTTCCGGGAATTTCCACCCAGGACTGAATACAGTTTATCTCTTACAGGTAGTAGCCTCCTTCCGATTATCGAGCAAATAATCATTTGGGGATATGAGCATTTACAAGATGAAAAAATAAACGAGAAAATGTATGTGACACCTATTGAAATTATAGAAGACCTGGCCGCCCTCGGCAATAAGCCTCGGATTTAGGGATTCCTGGGGAATTTTATTCCATATTTTGCTGCCGTAGCTATCAGCCGCGCTATATCAGGGGGGCCGGAAGGCAATGGGGCTTGTTTCACTTCAGGCGCGGGTTCGCTCATCTCAATAAAGTATTGCTCAAGTCCTCCGGGTGTCAGTAATATCAACACTTCAGATCGCGCTGTTAGTACTTTAAAGGAATGTTGGATATTGCGTGGTAAAAACATGGTGTCGCCTGCGACTGCATGATATGTTTCATTTTTTACAGAAAATTCAATCTCTCCTTCAAGTAACAGAAATGTTTCATCTTCCTTCGTATGGATGTGGGGTGGTGGTTCGAGACCTTTTATTTCGCTCATTTTTAAGAGAGAGAAAAGTCCATTTGTGTCAGCTGACCTGAGCAGGACAGACAATAAATGCCCAATATACCAGTAGGAATTTTTTAATGAGGGCTTTGTTAGCAATGGTTGGTCATTTGTGATGGTCATATTAAATTTTGGAAGTGATAGCGCGGGCAGCAATAAGCTGCTAAAACTGGCGGTAGATGTTAGAAAGGATCTCCTGTTTAACATGGAGGTAAGATTTTAATGTTGTACAAGTTACGGGCATGCTTTCTAAAAATGAATATACTTACCTAAAGGAAAGTGAAGGGAAATCATATTAAACAGTTGATCCGACAGTGTTAAATTTTTGAAATTGAAAGTGCTTGGGGGGTAAGTACAGCTTTTTACGACGTGAGGTTATCAGGATTTAATAACAGTCGGATTAAGCCAGCCAATCATTCAGTAGTGCATCAGTCATGTTTACTTTGATAAGGAAGCCATTTCTGTAGCAGGATATCTGGTCGTTTAGTGATTTACTAGTCAGGATTTAATAGTAGTCGGATTAAGCCAGCCAATCATTTAGCAATGCATCTATCATATCTACTTCGATGAGGAAACCATCATGGCCGTACGAAGAATCGATTTCATGATAAGTAGCATTCGGAATGTGTTTCGCAAGGAAGTGTTGTTCTTCCGGTGGGCAAAGTACATCGCTGGTAATGCCGACGATAAGGGTAGGTTGTGAAATAAGGGCAAGGGTACCTGCCAGATCGGTGAGGCGACCCCGGGAGATATTGTGGCTATCCATCGCTTTGGTAAGGCGCCAGTACGCCTGGGCATTGAACCGTTTTACGAGTTTGTCGCCCTGGTAGTTAATATAGGAAGCTGCCTTGAAGTCATCTGTCTTTTCACTGTCCGGGTCGGACTGTGTCCGAACAAAGGTCTGGTAGTTACGATAGGTGAGCATGCCGATGGCTCTGGCGGCTTTTAAGCCATTTGCGCCGGCATCGGGGCGGTTTTCACGCCAGGTACTGTCTGCCTCGATGGCGAGGCGCTGAGCGGTATGGATAGCTATTCCCCAGGCACTTTCGGAAGCGCCGGTACTGAGCAGGCAGAGCTGATGGATGCGGGTGGGTTCCAGCAGTGCCCATTCCAGGGTCTGGTAGCCGCCCATGGACCCGCCCATGAGCAATTGAATTTCGTCAATACCCAGGTGTTCGCGCAGGAGCACGTGCGCCTGCACCATATCCCGCACGGTAATCTGTGGGAAAGAGGCGTAATAAGGTTTTCCGGTGGCGGGATTGATGGAAAGCGGGCCGGAACTGCCGTAGCAGGAGCCCAATATGTTGGCACATACAATGAAGTGACGGGCTGGGTCAATGGCCCGCCCCGGACCGATCAGGCCTTTCCACCAGTCGGCTACATCCGAATTGGCAGTAAGGGCATGGCAGATCCATATCACGTTACTTTTGCTGTGGTTCAGCGTACCGTATGTGTGATAGGCGATTTGCAGCTCCGGCAACACGACCCCGGACTCCAGTGTAAAAGTGTGCTTATTATGATAGATCTGTACCGTCAAAACCCCGGAAAAATTTGCGCAAATATAACATATGAGAGGTATAAGTCAAGAAAATGGGAAGAAATTTGGAAATTATCAAATTTATTCGGGCCGGGGGTAGTATGGAAAATGCATCTCTTTTTATTTTATCTGATGGCAAAATTTTCTGAGCTCGCTGGATTTGAGGTAAATAATGACTTCTTCTTTTTTGGGGCGGCCGACTCCTTCCTTGCTGCCGCAGGCCAGTTAAGGCAAGCATAAAAATCCTCTTGCATTACTTATATTTGTAGGATAAACAACACCGAACATGAAGATTTCACTACAGAGAATAGACGACGCATTCAACATGGAAGCAGTAGACGAGCAGGGACACAAGGTTTTGATGGACTCTTCCCTGGAGAATGGCGGGAAGAATAACGGCGTAAGACCTATGCAGATGTTGCTCATGGGACTCGGTGGCTGCTCCGCTATAGATGTAGCCATGATCCTCAAAAAACAACGCCAGGAATTGACTGACTTTAAAATCGAAATAGACGGAGAACGTGAAAAAGGTAAAGAACCTTCCATTTGGGAAAATGTTCATATCATATTTCATCTTTCTGGCACCAACCTGGACCAGGACAAGGCTGCAAGAGCGGTGGAATTGTCTATGACCAAATATTGCTCTGTAGCAGAGACCCTTCGCAGGGCAGGAGGCAATCTGACGTGGGAAACCAAGGTAAATGGTTGATTAAAGCAAGTAAATACTTGACACAGGCAAATTGTGCAGGGATAGCAAATAGCTAGGCAAGCTATAGACAATTAACCTAAACGAGTCGGGCAAATTGTAAGCAATTAACCTGAATAAGTCAGACAAATTGAACACAAATAACTTAAATAAGTAATGGAGAAAGATCAATACCGGCCGGAGACAAACGCAGTCAGAATTCAGACAGAGAAGACGTGGCAGATGGAACACTCCACACCTCTCTTCCTCACATCCAGCTTTACCTACGACAGTGCAGAAGAAATGCGCGCCACCTTTGCAGACGAAACGGACAATAACATTTACAGCCGTTTCAGCAATCCAAACGTAGACGAATTTGTACGTAAAGTATGTAGCCTGGAACTGGCTGAAGATGGTTATGCCACCGCATCCGGTATGAGCGCCATATTTGCGAGCTTTATGGCCCTCATGAAAGCAGGCGATCATCTGCTCTCCGCCAGCTCAATCTTTGGCTCTACCCATACTGTCATTACCAAATTTCTACCTAAATGGGGTATTGAGTACACTTACTTCGATATCAACAAACCAGAAACCGTAGAAGCGCTGATCAAGCCAAATACGAAGATGATGTTTGTAGAAACACCTTCCAACCCGGGCCTGGAAGTAGTTGATATCAGCCTGCTGGCAAAGATTTGCGACAAACATGGCGTTATCTTAAACGTAGATAATTGCTTTGCATCTCCTGTACTGCAAAAGCCTATCGCACTCGGCGCACACATCGTTACTCACTCCGCTACCAAGTGGATGGATGGCCAGGGGCGTGTATTAGGTGGAGTAGTAGTGGGCCGTAAAGACCTGATCAAGGAGATTCATACCTTCTGCCGTAGCACTGGTCCGGCAATGTCTCCATTCAATGCATGGGTACTGAGCAAGAGCCTCGAAACCCTGCATATCCGTATGGCAAGGCATTGCGAAAGCGCACTGGCCCTGGCCAAAGCACTGGAAGGTAATTCCCTGCTGCAATGGGTGAAATATCCTATGCTTGCCAGCCACCCCCAGCATGAAATTGCAAAGGCGCAAATGACCGGCGGCGGTGGTATTGTATGTTTTGAACTGAAGGGCGGACTGGAGCAAGGTACCCGTTTCCTGGATGCCCTGAAAATGCTGACCCTGACGGCCAACCTGGGGGATAGCCGCAGTATCGCATCTCATCCTGCAAGTACTACACATGCGAAACTGACCAATGAAGAAAGACTGAAAGTTGGTATTACTCCTGGTATGATTCGTATCTCTGTAGGGTTGGAAAATGTACAGGATATCATCGAAGATATCACCCAGGCATTGGAAGCAAGCAAGTAATGTTGCATTTACGCTGATCGCCTGAACACACAGGAAAATGTACCCTTAATATCCATGATATTAATCAGGCGTTGGAAATAACCAAATAATTTTGCATATTTGAAGGGCTGAACAAAAAGTATCTCTTTGTTCAGTCCTTTTTTATTTCCTTTACCTACTTTTTTAAATCCTATGCGTCGTACATTATTCCTATGCCTTGCTCTTTTGGCTACAATTACCGCCGTTGCGCAGCGCGGCGTAGCTATTCTGCCCGTCTCCATTAACTATGGTATACCTGCAGGCGAGGTTACAGCCGAAATGCAAGATTACAGTAAGAAAATTGGTGTCTTTTTACAGGAAGCACTCTACAACTCTCTCTATGCCGGCGGCGACACGCTACAACCCGCATCGAGAACCAATAAAATGCTCACTGATGCCGGCATTGAACCGGATCAGCCATACTACCTGGACAAAGCCGGCCTGTGCATCCTCCTGAAAGTAAAGTATGTAATTGCCGTACAGGTAACCTTCGGTAAAGGCGTGGATAAAGCGAAGAAAGAAGGAGGTCCGGATTGGTACAAGCTGACAAACGACCTTGATAAGTCCCGCAGCTTCAAACTGGAAGTGTTTGCTGCCAATGGGCAGAGTGCCTGGGACTACCGGGAAAACTTCAGCTGGAACCAGCTCATCGTTCCAAATTCGCAGGTATTTCAGCCTGACACTTATGTAAGGGTGAAAAAACAAATTGAGGGCTTTTTGCAGTTATAATAAGTCCTTTTTGTTATCTTCCCGTTATGAAGTCTTTCCCTCGTTTTATCTTAATCGTTATACTCAGTTACCTGGGTGGTTTATTTTTATCATGGTGGACAGTGGCAATTGCAGCTTTTATTGTAGCTGTAATCATTCCATTGCCGCCGTTCCGTAGTTTTATGAACGGCTTTATCGCCGTTTTCCTGCTTTGGCTGGCATTGGCCTTCCTGGCAGACGTACGTAATGACCACATCCTGGCAAACAGGATGAGCGAATTGATACTAAAGGTTAAAAGCCCGATACTCATTGGTGTAGTTAGTGCATTTATAGGTGGGCTTGTAGCAGGCCTGGGCAGTTTGTCAGGTAGTTATCTGCGGTACAAAAGGAAACTATAAACTCATTTTAGAAGGATCGTTTTTGCCAATGGCCCAAGCGATCCTTTTTTTCAGATAAATGGAAATTATGCCCAAAACCGCATTGACCCTATTCTTTAGTATCCTGTTTAACCTCGCGCAGGCCAGCATTATCAAGGGACGTATTACCAATGAACAACAAACTCCGCTTCCATACGCCACCATCTTTATAAAGGGTACCACTACGGGTACCACCAGCAACGCTGCCGGGCAGTATCAGCTGGATATACCAGCAGGCACCTATACATTGGTGTGCCAATATATGGGCTACCGTAAACTGGAAAAACAAATCACCGTTACCAATACAGATCAGATCCTCGATTTTGCCTTACAGCCGGTAAGTATGCAGATCAAAGAAGTGGTGGTCAAATCCGGTGGGGAAGACCCTGCCTACGCCATCATCCGGGCTGCTATCAAAAAACGCGACTTCTATCGGCACCAGGTGAGCGAATATACCTGCAATGATTATATCAAAGGCATGTTCAAAATGAGGAACGTGCCGGAACAGGTGTTATTCCAAAAAATTAATAAAAAAGACATGGGGCTGGACTCCAATGGACAAGGTGTGGTATTCCTCTCTGAATCCATGACCCGCGTGGACTTCCAGGAACCAGACAATGTAAAAGTCGAAGTGCTCTCTGCACGCCAGAGTGGAGGGGGATTTGGATTTAGTTTCCCGGCGTTCATTGACCTCTATGATAACAATGTCACCGCTGTTATTACCCAGTTTAATAAACGGGGCTTCATTTCTCCCATCGCAGAAAATGCCTTACTCTATTATAAATACCAGCTGGAAGGCACCTTCCAGGATGATGGCAAAACCGTCAATAAAATAAAAGTGATTCCCCGCAGGAAATTCGAACCATTGTTCTCCGGTCATATCTTCATTACTGACGACGACTGGCGGATCCATAGTGCAGACCTGATGCTCACACAGGATTACCAGCTCGAGATCATGGATACCCTGCGTATTCGCCAGATACATGTGCCGGTGAACAACGAAGTATGGCGCACCAAGGACCAGGTCATTTCCCTTAGCATCAAACAATTTGGATTTGATATGGTCGGTAATTTTGTGAACGTGTATTCTAATTACGACCTGCAACCCAACTTCCGGAAAAAGCATTTTGACAATACTATCATGCGGTACGATACCGCTTTCGATAAAAAGCAGCTGGCCTACTGGGATAGCATTCGCCCTGTACCACTGGAAAAAGAAGAAGTAAAGGACTTTCATGTAAAAGACAGCACCGCCCAGGCCCAAAGGGATAGTGCCCGATCTACCCACACGCTGGATACCCTGCGCAAGCACCAGAAACCTGTCAAAATAACCGACATTTTCTGGTCAGGTGCGAAACATAACTATTACTTTCAGCGGGATACCGGAATATACTCGCATCAGCTCTCCCTGAAAGGATTGATCAGGCAACTTGAATATAACACTGTAGAAGGGTTGGTACTAAGTGTGGAACCAGAACTGAACCTGCACCTTGCCAGATCCCGGGAACTGAAGATCATGCCTTATATCCGCTATGGATTCAGCAATACCCACCTGAATGCCTGGACCTACCTGCAGTGGACACAGGAAAGCCGGATCCGTAATCGTATTGGGCAGAATACCTGGACCCTGGGGGGCGGTAAAAGAGTGAGCCAATTCAATCATGATAATCCCATTTCTCCGCTGGAAAATGAGTTCTACACCCTGTTCCTGAAGGAGAATTACATGAAGCTGTACGAGAACTATTTTACCACCCTGCAGTTTACCCGGCGCTTTGAAAACAACTCTTTCCTGAGGCTGGGGGTACGGTATGAGGATCGCATGCCATTGGAGAATACGACTGACTTTGTATTTTTTAAGAACAGCCATAAAGCGTTTCTGCCAAATCATCCTTATGAACTGGCAGATATTCCGTTTAACCGGAACCAGGCTTTGGTGGCAGAATTGGGGTTCTCTTTCCAACCGGGGCAAAAGTTTATTGAATTGCCTGACAGGAAGATTGCATTTGGTTCCAAATACCCGGTTTTTGGCGTTACCTATACAAAGGGGATCCATGGCATAGCCGGCAGTGATGCGGACTTTGATAAGTGGCAGTTCCAGGTGAAGGACAATATGAACCTGAAGTTGTTTGGAGAATTGATGTATAGGGTAAGAGTGGGCGGTTTCCTGAATGATAAGCATGTAGATCTTCCTGATTATCAGCACTTCAATGGGAACCAGACGTTTTATAATATCAATTACCTGAATAGTTTTCAGCTGGCGCCTTATTACAAGTATAGCACGACGGCGCCGTTTTATGCTACTGCAAATGTGGAGCATCATTTTAACGGGTTGCTCACAAATAAAGTTCCCTTGTTAAACAGACTGAAATGGAACCTGGTGGCGGGTTCTAATGCTTTTTATGTGAATCAGGAGAATAATTATGTGGAAGTTTTTGCGGGGTTGGAGAATATTTTTAAGCTGTTGCGCGTTGATGTAATTGCGGGGTACCAGAGTAAGGATGCTACGCGAGTGGGAGTGAGGGTAGGATTTGGAGGGTTGTTTGGCGGGATGGTACGGCAACAGAATACGCCGGAGCCGTAAACGCCGGCGAAGGCGGAAATTCACATTTTCATAAAAAAAGGGAAAGCCTGCCATTGACTTTCCCTGTCTGCTTTAAAATCTTTCTTTTCTTGCTTTATAGCTTTCTTTGGGATCACGATCATAAAAGTAAGCCAGGACGCGGTATATCCACAATCCTACAATTAAATAAAAGATGTAGAGAAAAACTGTACTCATAAATTCACATTTTTGGGTTTAACGCTGATTACTTGTTTGGTTCGTTTAAGTCAAAAAGAGTGCCAAGTCTTAAGATTTATTTATATACAATAATAATCAGATAGTTACGCATGTCCGGGTAGGGTTGCGGCAACCTGAACTTTTTGTATTTGTAGCTTGTTATAATAGATATAATCTAAATTCAAGCCAGATTGAACTGGATTATTATAACATGTTCGTGTGAATTAAATTATCCCCTTATGAGAAGAATTGCATTATTCGCATTTGTCCTGGGCGTGGTACTGGCTACGCTGGCCTACTTTGCGGAAATCTATGACTGGGTAGGTTTACAGGAGTATTTAACGGTCGGTTTTACAGGTTATGTATTGATTATCAGTAGCGCAGCTTATTATTTATCCTCCATTTTGTACGAGTGGTCTATGGAACCCACCACCTGGGAGGCGTAAAATATAAAAGCTTATTGTTACCTTTGCAGCTTCCTGACATAAGGTCAGGGGTTACGAAACCCACAAAGGGAATCGTAGAAATTTTGCTCACAAGGCAAGTGTTCTTAAAATTTCTACTCAAACAATGGCACTACACAACCGCATTTCTGCCGCTGAACTAAAAGTGAAGCTGGCAGCAGAGACGTTCCGTCGCGTTACCGTCTCGTTTTATCAGTACGCAAAAATTGAAGATCCACAGGCATTTCGTGATGACTTGTACCTCAGGCTCGATGAGCTGAAGGTATTTGGACGTATTTATGTGGCATCAGAGGGCATCAATGCCCAGATCAGTATTCCTGAGCATCACTTTGAGGAATTCAGGAACCGGCTATATGGGTATCCTTTCCTCAATGGCATACGCCTGAATATTGCTGTAGATGACGATGGCAAATCTTTCTGGGTATTGAAGATCAAAGTTCGCGAGAAAATTGTGGCAGATGGTATCGACGATCCTACATTCTCCATGGAAAATAAAGGTAAGTACCTGAAAGCCAAAGAATTCAATGACCTTACTGACGATCCTGATACCATTGTGGTGGATATGCGTAACCACTACGAATATGAAGTGGGGCATTTTCAAAACGCGATAGAGGTACCTTCTGACACTTTCAGGGAACAATTGCCAATGGCAGTGGATATGCTGAAGGATAATAAGGATGCGAATATTGTGATGTACTGTACTGGTGGTATTCGTTGTGAAAAGGCATCGGCTTATATGCTGCATCACGGGTTTAAGAATGTATTCCACCTGGAAGGCGGTATTATTGAATATACTAACAAAGCGAAGGAACAGGGATTGCCGCTCAAATTTAAAGGTAAGAACTTTGTATTTGATGATCGGTTAGGTGAGCGTATTACAGATGAGATTATCAGTAATTGTCATCAATGCGGTCAGCCGTGTGATACGCATACGAACTGTAAGAATGATGGTTGCCACCTGCTTTTTATACAGTGTGAGGCGTGTGCAGCAAAGTATGATGGATGTTGTAGCGAGGAGTGCCAGTCTGTGTACCACCTGGAGCCTGAAGTGCAGCAGGAAATGAGAAAGGGAATGGATAAGGGGCAGATGGTGTTCAATAAAGCAAAGCAGCGACTACGGCCGAGGTTAAACGAATAAAAACTATTTTCATAAAAAAAGGGGATGTATCATACTGCTGATACATCCCTTTCTGCTTAACCAAAATTGCTATTCTAAAGGATACGAGTTACTAAAAGAAAAACCGCCCCGCGTTGTTTCTTCTGCGGCGGGGCGGAGTAATTGAGCATGAAAACAGTTCAGACAAATTTAACATCTGAAAGAGCTGCGTTTGCATGTCCATTCTATCAACCTATATGCGAACTAAAACTTAATTTTCACTTAATGCATCATAGATCAGCTGCTGGTGATCTGATATCACATTTTCGCCTGCATCCAGTCCTTTGCTGATATATGTTATTTCTCCTGATGTAGTATACGTTTCCACCTCTCTCAGCTGGATATTATACTTATCCTTAAACACCAGTACATAATTCCTGCTATGATCTGCAATCACGGCATTCTCCGGTACTGCTACCATATCATCGCCTTCGCTATAATGTAATATGACTTTTGTGAACATCTCCGGTTTGAGCAATTTGTTCATATCATCCAGCTTAATACTTAACTGCATTGCATTAGAGAAGGAGTCTACCGCATCGACAGTACCGTAGAAGATCTTGTCTGGTAGTGCGGCAGTTACGATTTCAGCTTTATAGCCTTCTTTTACATCTTCCAGATGCCCGGAAGAATAATCTACAAGGATTTCTACATCTTTCTGCTTATTGGCCCTGCCAGCTACTTTTCCTGAAAAATGTAATTCCATTTGCACTGGTTCAATACTGGCAGTATCTATTCGAATTGTCTTCAGCATGGTATCACTTAGTACAAAAGTCTTTTTAGTGGCCCCGCCTTCCAGCTGCGGATGTTTACAGCCCCCCAGGAAAAATCCAGAGGAAAGTAACAGGGAAAAAAGAAAATTGCACTTCATGTCGTTCTGTAGAATAATAGCAAAATTCTATATTCTCACTTAAAGAATGCTTTAAAGGCAATTAAAAACGCCTTAAAATACGGGAGTGAGTGGGGGAGCAGGCCAAAGGCCAGGTGAGAAATTTCATGGCAGGAGGAGGGGGAAAAGGCGTATCCTATGCGTGGGGCAAAATAACCGTGAATACAGTACCCTTCCCGGGGGTAGAAGAAGCAGAAATATGCCCTTTGTGCAGTAGTACAATCTTTTTACAGATAGAGAGCCCCAGGCCATGACCGCGGGTTTGATGAGCATTTGCCCCTCTATAAAAGGGTTCGAAGATCTTGCTGAGCTCTTCCGGCGCTATACCAATCCCATTATCTCTAACCTGGATTTGTATATTATGCGTAAAGAAATCGATTGTAACCCGCGCTGTATTATCAGTGGAGAATTTAAATGCATTGTCAAGCAGGTTCAGGAATAATACCTTCAGCAGGCTCTCATTGCCCTGTACTACCAGCTCTGTATCCTGCTCCGGCACTTTCAGAAAACTGATATCTACCTTCGGTCCTTTCTGCGGCTCGCCTGCTACAGGCACATGTTTGAGTTTAACCAGGTTGCCCATTTCCAGCAGCAGCTCATCCATACGTACTTCACTGAAGATAAACTTCTGCTGGTTCAGCTCACTCTGTGCCAGCTGCAGCAGACCATTACTCAGGTCAGAAAGGTTCTCTGCATCTTCCAGCACAGATGCCAGGATATCAGCATATACTTCTTTGGTTCTTTCTTTGGAGAGCGCTACCTGTAGCTGGCTGATGATAGATGCCAGCGGTGTTCTCAGCTCATGACTGGCATTGTTCACAAAGCTCTTCTGCAGGTCGAAGGCATCACTCAGGCGCTGCAGCATGGTGTTGAAGTTCGCCCCCAGCTGTGCAATCTCGTCCTTGCCACGGGCCTCCACACTGATGCCCTGGAGGTTATTGGCATTGATGGTCTTTACCTGCTTTACCAGTTTATCGATTGGCTGCACCATCTTCCGGGCAAAGAAATAACCGATGATGACTAACAGGATCACCGCTACGATAATTTCAATCATCAGGATCCGCTTCAGGTTCTGCAGGTTCTGATAACCGTATTTATCAAAGGAAGATACCAGCACTATCACCGATACATTGCCTTCGGTATAATGTACGCCGACCAATTCCCCGTTATCACGGCCATGGCTATACTCTCCGTACTTCTTAATATAATCAAGCAGCGGACGGGAAGTACGGATGGCTGTATCCTTCATATTAGAATACAGCAGATCGTAGTTCAGGTTATATACAAGTATGCTTTCTTTATAGAGGTCCTGGAAGGTGGTTTTATCCAGTTTGCGCAGCAGGTCTACTTTTACGGTATCATCTTCAATAATCACATTGGCGATAGAGCGTGCGCGGTATTCCAGGCGGTCCAGGTACTCTGCCTGCCTGGATTGGGAAGAAAAGTAGTAAGCGAGAATAGCGAAGGTATTCAGCAATATGATGGCTGAAATGGAGTAGGAGAGTGCTATTTTATATTTGATCTTCACTTATTCACTATTCTTCTGCAAGGTAGTATCCCATACCGGTTTTAGTATGCAGCAGCTTAATGTCGAAATCCTTATCGATTTTCTTGCGGAGAAAGTTCATGTACACTTCAATCACATTGGTACCTGTATCAAAGTCAATATCCCATACCTTTTCAGCAATGACGAGTTTGGAGATCACCTTCCCTTTATGCAGGGCCAGGAATTCCAGCAGCTGGTATTCCTTGGCGGTGAGCGGAATTTTCTTACCGCTGCGGGTTACCTCTTTTTTCTCCCTGTCTATTTCCAGGTCGGCGATGACGATCTTGTACTGGGAATTCTGCTGTACTTCGCTGCCGGCTCTTTTCAGGAATACGCGGATGCGGGCCAGGAGTTCCCGGAAGTCGAACGGCTTCACCAGGTAATCATCTGCCCCCAGCTCAAAAGCCTGCATCTTATCTTCCATACCACCCAGGGCAGTCAGCATGATAATGGGAATGCGGTTATTGCGGCGACGGATCACTTCGCACACTTCATAACCATTGCTATGGGGCAGGTTGAGATCCAGGATCACCAGGTCGTAATTATTAGACGCACCCAGGCTCTTACCCATACGGCCATCGTAGGCTACATCTACCTCAAAGCCATTTTCCTCCAGCCCTTTTTTGACGGCGTTGGCTACTTTTATTTCATCTTCGACTACGAGTATTCGCTGCATAAGCTGATTTATGAATGAAGCATACTGATGGAGCGGATCAACCTTCCAGCTCCATCAGTTTTTCAAATGCCTTTTCGTATTCTTCGGTGGCGCTTTTCAATTCTTTGGCCAGTTGGGCATACGCTGTTTCTACCTTTTGAAAACGGGCTTTGTCAGCATATACTTCCGGGTTGTTCATTTCAGTTTCCAGGTCGGTCTTCTTTGCATTCAGTTTAGCCAGTTGTTCTTCCAGTTGCTGGAATTGCTTCTGCTGTTTCTGCAATTCTTTTTTCTTATCCTTATCGATCGGCGCTTTGGGTTCCTGTTTAACTACTACCGGCGTAGCCGTATCTTTTTTCTGTTCTTTGGCAACGGCTGCCTGTTGTTTGGCTACTTCTGCCTGGCGTCTTTTATGTTCTTCCCACTCGGCATAGGTGCCTTTGAATTCCTTGATTTCACCGTCCACAATTTCCCAGATTTTGTTAGCCGTCTGGCTCACGAAATAACGGTCGTGGGATACGAGTACATAGGTACCAT
>NZ_JBCNKH010000085.1:0-27064 GCF_039596135.1 Chitinophaga sp. | reverse complement strand
TAAATAGCAACGTTGGCAAACAGTCTTTGTCCCCACAGGGCCTGGATTGCTTTTGCAAACTGGTCGCCGCCGGGGTAAACGACTTTGTCACCTACGTTCAGTCCTGAAAGGGAGATCAGCAGAGACTTATCAAGATACTGGGTTCCTGACACGACGATGTCAGCTATCTCGTATTGCTGAGGTTGTGAATTTCCCAATGGTAAGTTCAATCCCACTGGTTGTTCTGCTGCAGGGATGGTATCTCTCTCCTGGGCGGATACACGAATGCCGGCACTGCAACATAATACTATGGCCAGTAGGCTCTTAGGAAATAATTTCTTCATTCTGCTGTATTTGATCGCTTGTTTTGCCAAAGCGTCGTTCTCTGTTCTGAAAGTTTAAGATAGCTTCGTAAAGGTGTTCTTTGCGGAAGTCGGGCCAACGGGTGTCTGTAAAATACAGCTCCGCATAGGCCAGCTGATAAAGCAGGAAGTTACTGATTCTGCATTCTCCACTGGTCCGGATCATCAGCTCCGGATCTGGCAGGTCGGCAGTACAGAGGTACTGCTGCCACTTGTCAGGAGTGATAGCCTCGGGTTCGAGTTTTCCATCTTTTACATCCTGAGCAATTTTTTTAGCAGCATTTAGGATTTCCCAACGGGCACTGTAACTGAGGGCCATTATCAGGTTGAGTCCTGTACATTGACTGGTAAGGGCTATGGCCTCTTCCATCTCCATTTTACAGTTTCCGGGCAGCATGTTCATGTCTCCGATTACATGTAGCCGGATGTTATTTTTTATAAGCGTGCTCACTTCACTACGGATCGTATTGACCAATAGCTCCATGATCCCGTTCACTTCATAAACAGGTCGGTCCCAATTCTCGGTGGAAAAGGCATAAAGGGTAAGGTAACCAATTCCCAGTTCGGCGCAGGCTTCAGTGATATTACGCACACTTTCCACTCCCTCATAATGACCAAACAGCCTGTCCTGACCGCGTTCCTTAGCCCAGCGGCCATTGCCGTCCATAATGACAGCAATATGTCGTGGCAACCGTTGTAAGTCTAATTTGTCCTTCAAACTCATGAGTATCTCCGGCGTATTATATATATCGATACAGATTTTATTAAGGTGTGCAAAGATACAAAAATAGATATATGCCTTTCCCGGCAAAGGGGGGGTAGGGGTTTTAACGGATTTTTAACAGCGAAATCCTTTGCTGTTGGCCGTTTGACTCGAAAAAACGCTTATAGAAAGTATAAAAAATAGGCCAATGGGCCAGAAAGGACTACAGATAAACAGATTTTGCCTGCGAAACTAGAATTTACATCTATAAGACGTAAACAGGATGCTAATAGTTAGTTCAGCCGTAACGAACTGATCTTTGTCCCGGCTGTTGCCACGCTGCCGGCCGGGAATCCCGATCCTGTCGCCAGTGGCGTAACTACGGTCCTGCAGGAGGTATGCCGGCGTAGGATTGCCATTGGCATCCGCAGGGAATAAGGCGGTACCTGCATAGGTGGTGCTCACGTCATCCAGGTAATCGGTATTGGTAAAGCGGTATAATACCTCCAATCCCAGGTTCACTTTTTTCGACAGGTTGTATTTAAACCCACCTCCCAGCAACCAGGCGGTAGATACCAGGCTATATGGCTTCCTGTCAGGATACATAGCACTCCCCTGCCCTTCTGTACGGAGTGGCTGGAGGTAGTACTTTTTGTTGTTCAGGTAAGCGTATGGATTGAAGTAGAATAAAGAAGCGCCCCCGGTGAAGTACGGCGTAAAGCGATAGTAGCTGGAGCCGGGTTCGAAGCGGAAGAAGTTAAAATCGCCCTGCACCCCCACTTCAAATACATTGGTATTAAAACTGAGGTTACGGCGTTTTTGAAAATCGTTGTTGTTGTAAGTATCAGAATAGCCAAGCATCATATAGCGACCGTGAAAGCGTACGCCTACGTAGTCGTTCATGTACTTACGGTAAAAGATACCAATAGAAGGTTTGGGAGCGTTGAGACGTCCATTGGTATTGAGATCTCCAAAATAGTGGGCAGCTCCTATAGAAAAGCCCAGTTCACCGGTATAAGACAGCTCGTTCTGCGCAAAAGCAGGCGTCAGGAACAGGGATCCCACTGCTATAAGGGTGCACGTGATGATACGTTTGTAAAAAAAAGGTTTGCCCATAAATCGGTTTGCTTAAACGCGATAATTCCTTTAAACGCGATTATTCCTGCTTTTGGTATTACACAAGGTGAACAAATGTAATAAAAAATTCTAATGTGGTGTTATGTAAGTATGTAGGTTATTTACTACAATACCCTGTCATTTAATTTTGTCCTTCGGCAAAACCAAAAAAAACCGACTTTCGAATCGAATAAGAGGTTGCCTTTGGCAACCTCTTATTCGATTCGACTATTATTTTAAGGCATTTCTTGCATCAATTCCCCAAAGTAACTTATGCCTTAATGTTTGCAGGAAATTACTATCATCCAGCCGCAGCAGGCTTAGTTTAAACGATTCTTTCTTAATAGCCAGCTGCACCGTATTATCAATCGTCTCCATCCTCGAATCCAGGGTGCAGAGAAACTGGTCACTCCGCCCCTCCACTTCGAAGCTAATTACGTTATCATCTGGTACAATAATCGGCCTCACATTCAGATTATGCGGCGCCACCGGCGTTATCACAAAACTCCCCGCCTCCGGAAACACCACTGGTCCTCCACAACTGAGAGAATACCCTGTAGATCCTGTAGGCGTGGCTACTATCAATCCATCCGCCCAGTAAGTATTCAAAAACTCCCCGTTCAGGTAAGTATGAATCTTTACCATTGCGGACGTATCTTTCTTATGTATGGTAAAGTCATTCAGCCCATAAGGCACCTCCCCAAACAGGAATGGTACATTACTATCCAGGTGTATCAGCGTTCTCTTATCCACTACATACGTACGTTGCTTCAACGCCTGTACCGCTGCATAAATCGCATCCTTCCCTATACTCGCCAGGAAACCTAACCGGCCAAAGTTAATCCCCAGCACCGGGATATTCTTATCCCGTACATAGCAAACCGTATCCAGCAGGGTACCATCCCCACCCAGGCTCACAAGAATATCTGCCCTGCCATGCAGATCTGCTGCACAGGCAAAAGTAGCTGGCTCTTTTGTATAAGTAATATGTGGCTGTAAGCTCTGAAAGAAAGCTTCATAAATGATCACATCAATCTCTTCTCTCGCCAGCTCATTCAGTAACAGCTGGATGATAGGCAGGTCTTCTCTTACAAATCCACGGCTATATATTGCAATCTGCATAACTAATCTGGAGGAGAATTACATGCTGATATAATTCATCAGCAGATCGTAATTTTTCCGGAGCATATCTTCCTCCTGCTCTTCGGTGATTGTGTATTTAATTGTGTAGTTGAACCGCTCAAATGTAGCCAACAGCCCATGTAGCTCCTGGCGGTTGGTCTTTAGCAGTACTTCCAGTCTGCCTGTAGCAGGACTGGTAATGGTATTCACACTGAGCAGTGTAATATCATTCGATTCTGCGATTCTGGCGATTTCACTCAGGCTATAATCGCGTGGGTCAATATCCAGTGCAATGATACCTCCCGGTTCCTTGACACCGTTGTACTGCGCCAGCACCGCCAGCAGGTTATCTTTCGTGAGTACGCCCAGGTACTCATTCTCCCGGCTGATGACAGGTAGTACAGACAATTTCAGGTCGTAAAAGGCCTTTAGCGCCTCATAAAAATGAGCACTTTCCAATACGCCGGGCTTCGGACCACTATATTCCATATTCTCCAGCGATACCTCAGTATCTTCCAAATCAAGAATATCATCTTCTTCCACCAGGGCCAGGTATTTGTTTTCCAATACCAGTGGCAGTTGGGAAAGATGGTATTCATTCATCAGGCGCAGGGCTCTGGACCCTGGGTCAAGAGGATGAAGAATTGGAATAACTGTCGATATGAGATCACGTGCCAGCATTATTAAATTGCGCTATTATGATACAATAATAGGAAAAGAATTGGTAACGTCCTCGTACCGGACGAGGGGATTTATGAATAAAGCATGCTGCTCTCCTTATATACGTAACGCTAAATGCGCGTGGTTTGTTACATACAGCGCGATGGGATGGTAGTGGATGAGTGGTAAAAAAAAATGAAGCTGATCCTGTTGAATCAGCTTCAGTATAATAATGTGAGTAGTAGGTATTATTTACTTCCCAGTTTTTGCAGAAAAGGATGCAGGATCTGGTTGAACTCATCCGGCTGCTCCATCATAGGCGCATGGCCACATTTATCAATGAAGTGCAGTTCTGAGTTAGGAATCAGTTTGTGAAATTCCTCACCTACCATTGGCGGTGTCACGGTATCGTTCAATCCCCATACCAGCAGGGTTGGGATCTTGATATCGCGCAGCTCTTCGCCCAGGTTGTGGCGTATAGCCGACTTAGCCAGTGTGATGATCTTGATTACCTTGAGACGGTTGGTCGTAATGTCGAACACCTCGTCTACCAGCTCTTTGGTAGCCATTGCAGGATCGTAGAAGGTAAGTTCTGTCTTCTTGCGGATATATTCGTAGTCCCCTCTTTTAGGATAAGTTTCGCCCATCCCGTTTTCAAACAGACCAGAGCTACCTGTCAGTGTAAGAGATTTGATCGGAGCTTCCGGGTGTTTTAGCAGGTATACCAGACCAACGTGTCCACCCAGGGAGTTCCCCAGCAGGTGCACATTGGAATACTCCATTGTTTCAATAAACTTATGAACGTACTTGGCCAGGCCAGCTACGGAAGTATCCAGAATATTCAGATCAAACAAAGGCAAAAGCGGAACCACTACTTTGTTGTAGTGGCGGAAATATTCGATCAGGCCACCGAAGTTACTCAGCGCACCAAATAGCCCGTGCAATAATACCAGTGGTTCACCCTCCCCTTCTTCAACAAACTTAAACTTTCCCTGTGTTTTGATTTCGTAATCCATTGCCAAAGCTTGAAAGTCAATTTTGCGCTAAAATAATTCTTTTTATTAATTCAAATAATCTTTGAAGCGAAGGATATAGATCATTTAATTTATGTCTATACCTCGCTATTGTTTGCTCTGTATCTCCCTGGCTGCATTGTCAAAAAAGGATTGCAGGCTGGCAAACATATCCTTAAAGATGGGAATTAATTTGCCAACTCCATTCATGACCGCCGGCCCGAGATGCTCAATGTACGGATATACCACAGATTGCATTTTGATTTCCGGGCTTAACCAATATAATTGATTAGCTATCCATAAAAGGACACTATAGACCGTGATAAAGATAGCACTATACAGTAAAATCCCGCCTAATTTGTTTACCCAGCCCATCATAGCCACTTCTACCAGCTTTTGCAGCAGGGTCGCCCCAAGGCGGACTAACAATACCACTCCCAGGAACAGGGCGATGAAGCAAATGACTGGTAACCAACGGGTATGCACATCCCAATGGGATTGGGCGTACAATGCGGCCACGGTGGTCAGCTTCAATGCCGCTGCCAGGCCCAGTGTCACTGCTATAAATGAGAATACCGCCACTATCAGGCCGCGGCTATATCCCTTATAAATAGCAATTACAAGGATAATGGCGAATACAATGTCTATACCCATATATTTCTATAGGAAGATAGGAGATCGGGGAAAAAGAATTGAAAGTCCCCGGTTATTTTGCCAATAACTCTTTTACCAGTGCGGAAATGGCTTTGCCATCAGCTTTACCAGCCAACTGCTTTGTAGCCACACCCATTACCTTACCCATATCGGCAGGAGAACTAGCCCCTGTCTCAGCGATAATAGCCTGAATAGTTGCTTTCAGTTCTGCTTCATCCATCTGCTTTGGCAGGTATTTCTCGATCACAACCAGCTCTTCCTCTTCTTTTACTGCGAGGTCTTCCCTGTTTTGCTGACGATATATATCCAGCGAATCTTTTCTTTGTTTGGCTAACTTCTGTAATAGCTTTGTTTCATCTGCTTCGCTCAGCTCCCCGCTAAAGCCCTCTGCAGTCTTGGCATGCAGGATAGCGGCCTTAATAGCACGCAGTGCTCGCAATTCTGCTTCGCTCTTGGCCAGCATGGCTGCTTTGATCGCTGCGTTAATGTTTAGTTCCAGAGACATATATGGTTGTTTTGAAAACTTGGATTATTGCTGTTCAGCCTTTTGCTTTTCTTCAAACTTTTTGTAGAAGTCACGGGCAAAAGTTCTCAATTCGTCTGCCTGATCCTTGTAAGGAGTAGCACGCTGATACGTATCTGCCATGGTCATCATCGTTTGGAAGAAGAAATCAGCCATTTCATCCACCATCATCTGCTTTGTCCACAAATCTATACGCAGCGCGGTCTTGTCAGCCCCATCCCAGAAAGCAACCATCATCGCCTTTGCCTGCTGGAAACGGTCTGCCTGAGTACTATCCGTCGCCCTCCATTCAATCTTCTCAGGAATCCTGTCATTGTCCAGTTCAACCTGGATCTGTATGGTAGATGTCTTTGCCATAAAAAATAGTTCCAATATTTTAGAAACGCAAATTTACTAATAACCTGCGAATGTGCTGATGTCCA
This sequence comes from Chitinophaga sp., assembly GCF_039596135.1. Taxonomy (GTDB): domain Bacteria; phylum Bacteroidota; class Bacteroidia; order Chitinophagales; family Chitinophagaceae; genus Chitinophaga. Next base: position 20,510 of record NZ_JBCNKH010000085.1, on the reverse strand, counting down.
GATTTATGATACTTATGTTATTATTTTAATATCAGGGAAGCCGCTTCCGTCCAACTTCCAGGCAGCGTCACCTGCCTGCCACGTTCCAGCATCCTGCTGCGCAGCACCTCGTCCTTGTATAATACTGACATTTTTTCTGCCAGGTCGTCCAGACTGTCAGGGTCTGTATACAATACCCCTTCGGCACCAGCCACCCTGGCCGCAGCTCCCTCTATGGCTACCACAGGCACTTCGCACCTGAGGGCAGCATAAATAGGCAGTGCCAGGCCCTCAAACCTGCTGGTATATACCAGGGTATAAGCACCCGCTACTATGCGGGACAACGTTTCCTGGTCGGCATCTTTGAGCCAGATAACGTCGTTCCTGAACTTGTAGGTAGCCATATTTTCGATGATTTCTGCACCGGCATTGGTGGGAGCGCCAGCGAGGATCAGTTTCATATTGGAACGTAAACGGCGTTTCAGGGCGGAAAATGCCTTCAGCAAAGGAAGGATATTATTCCGGGGATGCATACTGCCTACTGCTACAAAGTATTCCACCCCACCTGTAAACGCCTGCTTGATCTGCTCTCTTTCTTCCCATTCCACAGGGCGGTAACTGCTATCCATGCCCGGGGGCAATAAGACCAGCTTTTCTGCAACAGCAGGGGCATAAGTTAACAAATCTTCCTGTACCACAGGCGAAATTACCAGCACTTTCTGCGCTGCCTGTATATATTTCAGGGTATTCCTGCGCAGGTACCGCTGCAGATCCTTCGACATGCCGGCCACCCCATGCAGAAAACCCGTATCAGTAACTAATAAGCGGGCGGGTACCTTGCTGCGCAGGGGCAATTGCCCGTCTATACCCAGGTAAAGGTCCAGTTGCTGTTTTTTGATCGCAGCAGGAAGCTGCCATTCCCGCCACCAATACAGTTGCCATGCCTTACGGCCCTTGAGGGGCACCTCCACAAGCTGCACATTATCAGTGAATTCTGCAAGCGATATCCCTGGTGTGTCTACAAAAAAGACAAACTGGTGCTCCGGGTGCAAACGGCATAATTCCTTTAAAAGCGCTGTGCTGATATTTCCTGTATCTGCCGGCCTATCTCCTGCCAGGCTAGCGGCATTCACTCCTATACGCATAGTTAAGCTGCTTGTTCTGATGGGTGCAAAGCTACAGCTTTTGTTCTAAGCAGGGTAAAGCCTCATTACAGATACGCTGTAGGTAGATCATAAAGTCATCACTAATAGGTCACCAAAAGGTCACTTCAATATCCCTGGGGATATTGAAGTGACCTTTTGGTGACCTATTGGTAATCTTTTGGCAGCGAATCTTTGCTATAGGCATAGTATCGCTGTACCATACCTATGGCTATACATTTACTACTATTATCGCCAGTTTATTCTGACTTATTAGTTATCCAGAAAGTTTTGGTAATTGTATTGTCGGGATTATCGACCGAAGTGATCACCACCGTCACCAGCACGGTGCGCAATGGCTCTAACCCAACCAGCGTAATTTCAATAGCACCACTGGAACTCGGTGCTACGGCATTCTGCGGAATATTGATACCTCCGGGGTCTGTAACGGCTGTAACAGTAATCGTCACCCCACTGGCTGGCAGTTTGGAAGTCACCTGTGCCTGAAAGGTATAAGTAGTACCAGCTGCTGCGGTATAGGAAGCCTCTGTTACATTTTGGAGGCTCACCTTCAATCCTTCTTCAGCAGGCTTCACCGTAGAGGTGCTGTCTTTCTTTTTGCAGGAGGAAAAGGTCAGTGCAAACAGGGCAAGAATAGGTAAAAGATATGATTTCAAAGGCATAAGAAAATGGATAATGGATACAGTAAAATTAATAATTTTTATTATGCGAAACAAGGGTCCTACTGCCGCACATCCATCGCATCTCTCAACCCGTTTCCTAACAGGTTAAATGCCAGTACCATCAGCATTATAGCCACACCGGGAGCCAGTGCCAGCAGTGGATTGTGCGTAATAATGAAATTGTAGTTTTCTTTGATCATCAGCCCCCACGAGGGTTGTGGTGGCTGTACCCCTACCCCCAGGAAACTTAATCCCGCCTCCACTACGATCGCCGTGGCAAAATTGCCGGCAGCCACGACCATCACCGGGCCTAATATATTCGGTAAAATATGCCTTACTATAGTACGGGTATGCCCAAAACCCAGTGCACGGGTAGCCTCTATAAAGGTCAACTCCCTCAGCGACATTACCTGCCCCCTGATAATACGGGCTACATTCACCCACATCGTTAACCCCACCGCTATAAATACCTGCCAGAAACCTTTACCCAGTGCCAGGGTAATGGCAAATACAAGCAATAAAGTGGGTACTGACCAGATCACATTCACCAGCCACATCACGACCTCATCCGTTACACCCCGGAAATAACCGGCTATGGCGCCTAAAAGAATACCGATGGTGAGGGAGATAATCACCGCAATAAATCCCACGCTCAGGCTCACCCTCGTACCTACCAGCAGGCGGCTCAGAATATCCCTTCCAAACTTGTCGGTACCCAGCCAGGCTTTGTAGTGCCTGATGTAAGTTCCTTTGGCCAGGTAGCTTTCTCTCATGGACGATTCTTCGTCTATATAACGCTGTACAACGATGCTGTCTCCTGCGGAATGGTAACTGGTCACGGGTACCCAGGTCACGTCTTCCTGCTGCCCATCGATCAATCTCTTCAGCCATCCTGCTTTTTCTACGGATTCCTGCCTGGGCAATGCCAGTAAGTCAATCCTGAAACCGGGATGCTGCCCGCCTATCTCCACGATCATCCTGTTGGCCATCGGTGTACCGTCTGGCGCTACCCCATACGCAATAATGCTGACCACTACGGCAATGGCGATCAGCAGCATACCTGCCACTGCCCCCTTATTGCGTCGCAACCTGGCCCAGGCCTGCTGCCGGAAAGATGATCGTATATTGAGCTCCGCCATAAATTATTTTACTTTTCTGCCTTTCCACTGGTAAGAACCAAATTTACCAAGCCAACCCGCCACTACAATATAGGGAATATGAAATAACTGTCCGGGTATAAACCAGCTGAGCAAACCTTTTTTCCGGAAGAACTGAGACACAGGGATCAGAAAATAGAATTCCAACACCACCTTATAGACCATAGCCACAAGAAAATAAGGCAATACGCCCGGCGCAAAGCAGCAGAACACACCGCCAAACAATAATACCGCATTCCAGAAGTACACCAGTGCCAGCACCCAGGTAAGCCGCTTGTCGTCGTACTTATCTGCCTTGGATGACCAGCGGATTCGCTGATTCATAAAGGCTTTGAAGGTATCGACAGGCAAAGTCTCCACGATCGCATCCTGGCTTTTCAGGTATTTCACACCATCAGGGTACGCTTTGAAGACCTTGAACATCAGTAACATATCGTCTCCGGAGGCAATATTATCGATCCCTTTGAATGCACCTACTTCGTAGAAAACCTTGCGCTCATAAGCAAGATTAGCGCCATTACACATAGTGCCGTCTTTCAATTGTGCAAGGGCACCTGTGATACCCTGCATGGTCATAAAGTCCAGCGACTGCATGATCTTGAAAAAGTTGGTTTCTTTATAGAAGCTAACCGGGGCCGCGATGAACTTTGGCTGGTATTGTTCATAAAACCGAACCACGGTACTGATCCAGAGAGGCCCCATCACACAGTCAGCATCCGTAGTCATGATCAGGTCACCGGTAGCTTGTTCTATTGCCAGTTCAATGGCCTTCTTTTTATAGGAATTCAGTCGTTCTGTAGCGCTGAGGTATTGGCTCAGTTGCAGCAGTTTGATATTAGTAGCGGGAAAGTCTTTTACAACAGCCGGTGTACGGTCTGCAGAAAAGTCGTCGATGACAATTACTTCAAACAGGTGTGCCGGGTAATCCTGTGCGTGGAGTGCTGCCAGCAAGGGAGGCAGGTTGTTCTCCTCATCGCGGGCAGGGATAATGACGGTCACTTTGGTACGGCCAGTGATAGGCGCGGTGGGTGTATAGGGTGGTAATGCCTTCCAGCCAAGTCCATATCGTATCATCAATATGCCATACAATCCTCCCAGCAGGAATAAGACAGTGAGAAAAAAATACATACGCGAATTTAAATCTTATCCAATATTATTTCACCCAGGTCTTCTGTGAGTAGCTGATGACCTTTGTCAAGTACCAGTGTTTCGCCGGGAAAAGTTCCATTCATAAATCGTACACCCAATGTAGAAGGGATCACCCTGTCGTACTTGCCGAATATGAGCAGGGTATGAATACGGTATTGGGCCAGTAGTTGCCTGATGAGTGTCCGGTCGGGCATCATATGGGCCATGATGGTCCATACATTGAAGACCAGTTCCCGTTTTTCAGGCGTGTTCATGCTGTTGTTTGCAAAGCGGTGCAGGCTGTTGTTGATTAGTTTCAGCTTGTTGCCGGTATTGAGTAGCCAAAAATAAAATCCCGGGTGATACGTGATATGTTTAAAGAGCCGGTGGCCAATGCGGGTCTGGGTCACGAAGTAATGCCAGGGGTTTTCACTGAGACCATCGGCGGCCAGCAGAATCAGTTCCCTGATCTGTGGGGCCATTTTTTCTGTAAGGCAAAGGGCAAGGCGCCCGCCCATGCTATACCCCAGCAGGGAAAAGACAGTTTTGTTTTGCGTTTTCAGGAGCAGGTTTACGATAGCATGGAGGTCTTCCTTTTCGAAAGGGCGGTTTTCCTGCCATACGGTTTTGCCATGGAAGGGCAGGTCGAGTGCCACGATCGTGAATACATCGCCAAGAGCGGGAGCCAGCCTGGAAAAAGGCAGTGTACTTTCTCCGAAACCGTGCAGGCATACGAGCAAATCGTCGCCTTTGCCGGCGATGGCTCCATGGATGCGGCTGTTTTGATATGGGAGGTAGAATGACTGCATTTTACAAATGTATCAACTTTTGTCGTTTGGCTTAAAACCAGTAAATTGAATAGCAACTCAAATTAACTGACAAAACTTTATCACAATGGAAGCAACTGTTGATAAGTCCACGTTGAAGGGCGCTGAGTTCCTGATCAAAGAAAGCCCTGTACACCAAGTGTTTACACCCGAAGATTTCAACGAAGAACAAAAAATGATTAAAGAGATGGCCGAACAGTTCGTGGCAAAGGAAGTCACACCTGTGCTGGACCGTATCGATAAACTGGAAGAAGGGCTCATGCCTTCCTTACTGGATAAAGCCGGCGAGCAGGGATTACTGGGTGCGGCCTTTCCCGAGGAATACGGTGGGTTAGGCAAAGACTTCATCACGGCAACACTCATCAATGAAGCCCTGGGTGCGGGCCACTCCTTTTCTGTAGCTATGGCAGCCCATACGGGTATCGGCTCTCTCCCCATCCTGTACTTTGGTACCGAAGCACAGAAACAAAAGTACATCCCCTTCCTTGCCTCCGGCCAGATGAAAGGTGCATATGCCCTGACCGAACCCAACTCCGGTTCGGATGCACTCAGTGCTAAAACCACCGCCAAACTCTCCGCCGATGGTAAGTTCTACTTACTGAATGGCCAGAAATGCTGGATCACCAACTCCGGCTTTGCGGATGTATTCACTGTATTTGCTAAAATAGATGGCGATAAATTCACCGCATTTATTGTAGATAAAGATACGCCCGGATTCACGCTGGGTGCCGAAGAGCACAAGATGGGCATCAAGGGCTCTTCTACCCGTCAGATCTATTTCCAGGATGCACAGGTACCTGTAGAAAATGTACTGGGCGAGATCGGGAAAGGACACCTCATCGCCTTCAATATCCTGAATATTGGTCGTTTGAAACTCTGTGCAGCTGCACTTGGAGGTGCCAAGCAAACAGCGACTATCACTATAGAATATGCGAATACACGCGAGCAGTTCAAACAACCCATTGGCAACTTTGGCGCTATCAAGCATAAGTTAGCCGAAATGGCCATCCGGATCTGGGTGAATGAATCAGCCCTGTATCGGACTGCACAGCTCATCGACGAAAAAGAAAAAGAACTGCTGGCAGCCGGTAAGCCTTTCAATGAAGCACTGCTGGGTGCTGCAGAAGAATATGCGGTGGAATGTGCCATCCTCAAAGTAGGTGGTTCCGAAGCCCTCGACTATGTCGTGGACGAAGGAGTACAGATCCACGGCGGGAACGGTTTCAGCGATGAATACGTGATCTCCAAAGCTTACCGCGACAGCCGCATTAACCGCATCTTTGAAGGTACCAACGAAATCAACCGCCTGCTCACGCTGGATATGACGCTGAAGCGCGCCATGAAGGGCAGACTGGACCTGATGAACCCTGCCATGAATGTAATGAAAGAACTGATGAGCATTCCTGATTTTGGCAGTGACGATGAAACGCCTTACAGTGCTGAGAAAAAGCAGATCGCCAACCTTAAAAAAGCAATTCTGCTGGTGGCCGGGGCTGCTGCACAAAAGCTAATGGCCAAGCTGGAAAGCGAACAGGAAATACTCATGAATATTGCTGATATGGCAATAGAAACCTTCCTCGCAGAGAGTGCGCTGCTGCGCCTGCTCAAGCGAATTGACATAGAAGGCGAAGCAGCCAATGCACTGCAGGCAGATATTGTAAAGACTTACCTGTACGACGCTGCGGATCGCATCAACAAGTATGCGAAAGATGCCATCAATTCTTTTGCAGAAGGCGATGAACAACGCATGATGCTGCTGGGTATTAAGCGGTTTACAAAGGCTGCACCAGTAAATACAAAGGATACAAGAAGAAGAATTGCTGATAAATTACTGGCAGAGAATAAATTTATCTGGTAAAATTATCCTTAGTGGAGGCTGCTGACAGGCTGCTCCCGCTGAAAATTAACTATATGCCATCCCGCGAAGAGCCGGATGGCATTTTTTTTGTTTATTTGCGACCGGACAATCATGAGAATCATAGCATTAATCATACTGATACAGATAGCCTTTACTGGAGTAAAAGCGCAGGAGCAAGCCTTCCTTAAAATGGTGCAGCCGGTAAGGACTGAAATCAATACCAGTAGTTCTAAGCAATATATGTCGGGGCGCACCTGTGTAGGTTGTAAAGTAACACTGAATGATGATACCATTCACGTATATCCCACCGGTGTATTTGCTTTAAAACGGATCATCAAACCGGGCAAAACTTCATTTACACTCACTACCACAGATACTACAGGTAAGAAAGTATCCCGTACTTACAATTACTACTATACGACCCTGCCTCCTGTCAGGGCAACCAGCGTATTCAGAATAGACGATATCAAAGTATTTCCAAAAGGGAATAGTACCCTTTCCCCTGGCGATACTATCCGTGCAAGGATCAAAGGCTATCCAGGTTGCAAAGCTTACTGGATGCATGATACACCACTGCGTGAAGTACCTTCTTCCAAATACGGTGCAGAGGGTTTCTATGAAGGTTTTTATGTTATACAGGAAGCAGACTCCCTGCTGGATAATAAAATTGCTGTGTTCCTGAAGAATAAAGACGGCAACACTGCTGTATTACAAAGCAGCAATAAACTCACTTACCTGCGTAATCAACTGCTGGCTGGCAGAACGATTGACAGGAATACATACCTCACGATTGCACCGGAAGGCGACCGCCTCGGACCTATCAAAATAGGTTACCTGGATTCGGATGTATTGCTCCGCATCACTGGTAAGCAGGGCAACTATTTTAAAGTAAAACTCAGTAATCAGCAAACAGCATTCATCCCGGAATTACTGCTGGATACCATGACACTGGCAGAACCCACACCGCTCAATATCGTAGAGGAAACCCGTACCTGGAGCGATGATAAATACGATTATATCGCCATAGGATTATCAGAACGGCTTCCCTACCTCAGTACACAGCAGGTAGATCCGGGCAGGATCACCCTGGATATTCACGGGGCGAACCTGGAACCTGATTTTACGCCAGGTTCCGATTCCATGCAGGAAGTAAAAGACATCAGATGGGAGCAGATAGGCCCGGACGTACTGAGAGTGAATATCGGGCTGAAGCATAAACAACCCTGGGGCTACAAGGTCTATTACGACAGTACCCGACTGGTAATCGCTGTCAAGCATCCACCTGCCAGCTTCCAGCTGAAAAACCTGACGTTTGGTTTAGACGCCGGTCACGGTGGTACAAACGTAGGTGCTTTGGGTGCTGCGGGTTATTATGAAAAACAGCTGACACTGATAATCTCGATGTTGCTGAAAACAGCGCTGGAAAATGAAGGTGCGAAAGTACTCATGACGCGTACTATAGATCAGTATGTTCCTAACGAAGATAGGCTCTCCTATTACAGGCAAATGAACCCCGACCTGCTCATCAGTATTCACCTGAACTCTTCTGTGAACCCGGTGGATGTACATGGCACGGCTAATTATTATAAACACCCCTTCTGCGAACCCTTCAACAGGTCGATACATGCCCAGTTGCTTGGATTAGGGTTGTCTGACTTTGGCAACAATGGTGATTTTAACTTTATCCTGAATAACCCCACTGAGTTCCCGGATGCCCTGATCGAGACCCTGTTCTTAAGTAACCCAGAAGATGAAATGAATGTGCTGGATGAGGGTTTCAGGCAGAAGATGGTGGATAGGATCATGACGGGAATTAAGGATTTCCTGCGGGAGGCAGAGCAGGATCAGGTTACCAGGAAAGCGGCCAATCAGGCAGCGGAGTCTGGCTCTAATGAGGAGGGACCGGGCTCAGATCAGTAAAAAGGCATAAATTTTCCCTTTTGCGTAAACGATTTTCCCGAATCGATATGAATTGCAGTTTTTCAAGCTGCAATTTTGCTGCGCAAAAAATAACAGAAATTTATGATAAGGATGACTATTAAGTCCTTCATGCTTGTCCTGAGCATGATTGTTTCCTTCTTCTATGCCGCTACAGCTACAACTTTAGAAGATAACAATGGTGGAATTAAGGGTAAGATCGTAACATCTGATGGCAAACCAGCACCAGATGTGTCTGTAATTTTACAGGGAACCAGTTTTATGACCGTTTCTGATGGTGCCGGTACGTTTGTGTTTAAGAATGTGCCTGCTGGTAATTACCAGGTAGCGATTTCTTTTACCGGTTATGCGAATAAGACGGAAGATGTAACTGTTGAAACTGGTAAGACAGTAGCAGTGAAATTCCAGTTGGAAGTATCCAGTAAACAGCTTTCTGAAATAGTGATTACAGGTAATCAGACTAAATTGGTAAAACGTTCCAGTAACTATGTGTCTAAATTACCATTAGCGAATGTTGAGAACCCAACTGTATATTCAGTAATCACCAAAGATCTGCTGGCACAGCAACAGGTATATACTGTGGACGATGCGATGAGAAATGCACCTGGTATTACCAAGATGTGGGAATCTACCAACCGCAGTGGTGATGGTGGTGCTTACTACAACTCCCGTGGTTTCGTGCTTCAAAGCCAGCTGCGCAATGGGGTAGCAGGTAACGTTTCTTCAACTATCGATGCCAGCAACATTGAAAGCATTGAGGTGATCAAAGGCCCGAATGCTACGCTGTTCGGTGCTCAGCTGACTTCTTATGGTGGTTTGATCAACCGTGTAACTAAAAGACCTTATGACCACTTTGGTGGTGAGGTTGCAATAGCAGGCGGTAGCTATGCTTATAACCGCATCATGGCTGATGTAAATACGCCTCTGGATTCTGCTAAGAAAGCACTGCTCCGTATCAATACCGCTTATACTACACAGGATAGCTGGATGGATGTAGGACACAGTAAAACCTTTGCTTTTGCACCAAGCCTGTCTTATAAAATCAATGACAGATTAGATATATCACTCGAAGCTGAATTTATGAGCGGGGAAGGAAATGGAAATACATTCTACTTCTTCCCATGGTGGTTGACTACCGCCGACCTGACTGCACAAAGGGCAGATAAACTGAAAATAGATTACAGCCGTGCATTTATCAACGAAGATCTGACTGCAACCAGTCGCAATGCAAACTTCTTTGGTAGTATGAACTACAAGATCTCTGATCAGTGGAACTCTCAAACAGTAGTATCCATGACCAACAGCTATTCTGATGGTTTTGGTCCATACTTCTACCTCCTGCCAGGTGACTCTATGTCCCGCGAAGACCAGTCTACAAGAAACAGTAAGCAAAGTGTTACTGAAATCCAACAGAATTTCAGAGGCGATTTCAAAATCGGTAAATTCAGAAACCGCTTTGTAGGTGGTCTTGACTTCTTCTACCTGAATTCAAACCAGATCTTCATCAGTGCTGCATATGATCAAACTCCTTCTCACGGAACTGTTTCAAATTACAATGATTTCAATGCAGCTAACATGAACGATGTGTACCAGCAAAAAGGTGATTCTGTAAAATATCCATACATCTACAAAAAATATGTTTACAGTGCCTATGCTTCTGATGTATTCAATATCACCGATCAGCTGATGGTACAAGCCGGATTACGCATCGACTACTATGATTTCAAAGGAAATTATAGCATTACAGCTGGTACTTATTCCGGTGCTTACAACCAGACTGCATTGTCTCCTAAATTTGGTATCGTTTACCAGGTTATCAAAGATCGCCTGTCATTATTCGGTAACTACCAGAATGGTTTCTCTAACACCAATTCACCTATTTACGTAAGTGAAGGTGTTACCACTACTTCTAAGCCCGAACAGGCTAACCAGTGGGAAGGTGGTGTGAAAATGGATATGTTTGATGGTAAACTGACTGGTACTATCAGCTACTACGATATCAAAGTAAAAGACATTCTGCGTTCAGATGCTGCACATCCAAACTATTATATCCAGAATGGTACACAGAAGAGTAAAGGTGTGGAAGTAAACGTGATTGCGAATCCTTTCCAGGGGTTCAGCGTAGTAGCTGGTTATAGCTACAATGAATCTAAATACATCAATACAAGTGATGATGTAAATGGTCTTCGTCCAGGTACAGCTTCTTCTCCTTCCTCCGCTAACCTTTGGCTGAACTACCGTATATCAAATGGTTCCCTGAAAGGTCTTAGCATTGGTGCCGGGGGCAACTACGCCAGCGACGTGAAGATTGTAAACAGCAGAAGTCAGGGCGTATTTGTACTGCCTGCTTACACAGTATTGAATGCTTCTCTTTCTTACGATACACCTAAATGGAGATTTGGTGCGAAAGTGGATAACCTGACTAACAAACACTACTGGATCGGTTATTCTTCTATGAATCCACAAAGACCCAGGGGCTTCACAGGTACGGTTGCATTCAAGTTCTAATACAACACTTGCATAATTGTAAAAGGGGTTATCTTACCGATAACCCCTTTTTTTTCTTATAAGTCAAACTTCAACCCGAAGTTGTAGCGGGGACGATAATACTCCGCCTGCATTGTCCTTGAAGCAATTCCCTGATAATACCTCAATGGCTGATTAGTCAGGTTATTTGCCTCCGCAAAGAAGCGCCAGTTCTTAGCAAATTTGTAAGCCGCATTTGCATCTAAGAAGAACTGCTTGTCATAATAGCTATCATCAAAATCACTACCCCCCAATGCATCCAGATAAGCAGCTGTATAGTTACCAGACAACCTCGCAGTAAAACGCTTATTTTCGAACGAAATGGAAGCATTAAACATATGTGGTGCAGTACCTGGTAGTGTAACACCAGTACGCTTTTCACCATCAGCATTATACACCCCACTTGCTGTAGATTTTGTATAAGTATAGTTCACATATACACCAAAACCTTTTGCAAATCCAGGCAGGAAATCTAGCTGGCGCTGCAACGCTACTTCAAATCCATACACCTTTACATTGTCTCCATTGCGTGCCTGTTTGTATGTCCAGTTCTCACCATCAGGAATCGGATTAGTAGCAGTACTACCATAATCAGCAGTGAAATCTGCTGAAGAATAAGACGCATCTTTAAAAGTATAAATGAAGTCGTTAATGCTCTTATAAAACACACCGCCAGACAGGATACCCACAGATTTAAAATACTGCTCCACCATGATATCAAAGTTCCATGCATACGCAGCTTTCAGCTTAGGATTACCTGCACTGATTGCAGCATCATCTGCCACACTGCTTACATAAGGCGCAATATCATAGTAATTAGGACGTGCAATAGATGTAGTCGTTGCTGCACGCAATACCAGGTCGTTATTTACATTGTACCTGAAAGTAAGACCAGGCAATACATTCAGGTAACTATTCTTCACATCGCGCTGGCCTGCCAGATCTTCTTCATCTTCCACTACATTACCCTTATAGTTGATAGCAGTATTTTCCAGGCGTACACCCGCAATCATAGACAATTTGGAAGTAAAGTCCTGATCCCAGCGAACATAACCCGCAGTGATGGTTTCATCCGCTTTGTAGTTCACCGCCAGGTATTCAGCAGGATTATCTTCAGCTGTGAATTTAGAGGCATCATCCAGGTTCAGACTACCTAAATAATCTTTGGATACAAATGAACCCCGGCTGTATTTGGAGCCTGGCTGGTAACCTGCACCAGTATAGCTTACCAGCGGCATAGTGGCGAGAGAACCATACTCAGTCACCGGCTCATAATCGAAGTAATTGTTCTCACGTTTTTTATCTTTAATACGCATTCTACCACCTACACGCAAACGGCCTTTCTGATCAGGCAGAATGCTGAATGGAAAACGCAGGTTCAATTTCAATCCCAACTCATTCTCGCGGGTATAATCATGATTTTCTGACAGGGAATTGAAGTTCAGGTCATCATCTGTTACCGTCGTTGTTACCAATGGGAAACGGGTGTTGGACAGATCCAGTGATAACGGGGCACCTTTTTCACGAAATTCCATATAGCGTTCATTCGGGCGATCTTCACTGGCAGATGAATAGCTCACTGCCCAGTCCAGGTCTACCTTGCTACCCAGCAGGTGTTCTCCACGCAGGGAGTAGTTTTGTACACGCTGGTCTTCCAGTCTTCTGCCTTTGTTTCTGTCATTGTTGATGCCACCTTTGGTTTCACGACGTACCTGGCCGGTATAACCGGTGATGCTGCCATCACCGGCATACTCAGGTTCGATATCGCTATATCTGAGGCGATAACGGTTTTCACGATCATCGCGCCAGTTGTACATAGCGTTGGCATAGATTGTATTTTTAGCGTTGATCTTATAGTCCAGTGCAGCAGATAAGCTACGACGAATGCGCTGTACATTGTAGGTACGCACCTCCATTTCTTCGGTGTATACATGTCCTGCATCGTCCTTTTTCCAGGTAGCTTCTACATCGTCAGAGCCGTAGTCGTTGTTATTGTAAGAGGCGCTCACTACTGCCCCCAGTTTATTATTGAAGAAGCGATTGCCCAATACCAGGCCACCGGTGTACAATGGTTTGTTGCGGATGGGGTTCACACCACCAGAGAGGGTGGCAGATACACGCAGGCCATTGGGTGCAGCGCGGGTCACAAGGTTCACAGAACCACCAATTGCATCTGCATCCATATCGGGGGTGAGGGTCTTGTTTACTTCGATAGTCTGCACCATGTCAGACGGAATGAGGTCCATTTGTACACGGCGGTTATCCCCTTCTGCCGAAGGGATCCTATCGCCGTTCATGGTCACGGAGTTCAGCTCAGGAGCCAGACCACGAATGATGATGTTACGGGCTTCACCCTGGTCATTCTGCATGGTGATGCCTGGAATACGCTTCATTGCATCGCCGATGTTCGCATCCGGGAAACGGCCAATCTGGTCAGCAGACACGATATTGGTAATGTTTGGATTATTTTTCTGCTGGTTCAGGGCCTTTGCCTGGCCACGCAGACGGTCACCGACTACCAATACTTCTTTTCCGGCAATTCCCCCGGCTTCGAGTTGCAGTTTCAGGTCGGTGGCTTTGCCAGCGGCAACGGTCACTTCCTGCGTATAAGATTGGTAACCGATATAAGTGACTTCCAGTGTGTAGGTGCCAACAGGTACGCTGAGAAATTCGAATTTACCCTGCTGGTTAGAAACGGTGTAATGGTTACCGGGTTTCAACTTCAGGGTAGCCCCTGGGAGAGATAACGCCTGATTTTTGTCGACGATACTACCTGTAACCAAGCCGGTAGTCTGACCCAGACAGATAATGCTGAGCCACGAGAAGAGCATAGTGAAAATTACTTTCCGCATAAAAGGTTGAGTTAATGGGATTTTTTCGCATAGTTGAATAGAAGCAGGTTCCCCGGACCTGCGGGTGAGCATTTAGTTCAAAACATGTGGTTGAATAGTGATGCAAAGGAAATATTCTAATGTTACGCCACTGTTAAGGGATGAGAAAATGGCAAAAAAACGCCCGGAATGATTACTAATTGTTATGACCTATAACCCGCAGTTATGACAAATCCCATAATTGTCTAATAATCAAATATTTAATAAAACCAACTTTTGCCCTCCCGAACCAATAGTCTACTCATCAAGTAGATTGATTTATATTTGGGAATCGTTTCATAGCTTTATTGTGACAAATACAACAAAATGGCAGACGAGATAAAAGCATTTAACGATTACCGGGAAAAGATGAATGAGGTCATTCTGGGCAAACAGAACAAGGTAATCAACCGGTTATTCAATCTGGACACCAATACTTATATGGAAGGTGCCCTTAGTACAAAAGTGAAAGAAATGCTGGGATTGGTATCATCAATGGTATTACGTTGCGACGATTGTATCAAATACCATCTGGGCAAATGCCATGAGCAGGGAGTGACCACTGAAGAGATGTATGAAATTTTTGCAGTAGCTAATATAGTTGGGGGTACGATCGTAATACCACATACAAGAAGAGCGGCTGAATATTGGGAAGCTTTGTTGGCACAGGAAAACTGATTGTGGTCAGTTCCCTATACAAGTATTCCGGATTGCGTAATCCCTATCGGTTTACAATTCGTAACTTTGCCAACCAATTATAACTTTTTCTATTAACAATACAACAATGTCAACAGGAACTATAGCTCCGCAGGCGTTAACGGCGAAGGATTTTGCAACGGACCAGGAAGTGCGCTGGTGCCCGGGTTGCGGAGATTATTCTATATTGAAACAGGTGCAGACCATTATGCCCGGCCTGGGTATACCGAAGGAGAACATCGTGATTGTTTCCGGTATTGGCTGTTCATCCCGTTTTCCTTACTACATGAATACCTACGGCATGCACTCCATTCATGGTCGTGCTACTGCGATCGCGTCCGGTTTGAAAGCCGTACGTCCTGAGCTGAGCGTATGGGTTGTGACTGGTGACGGCGATGGTTTGTCCATCGGTGGTAACCATACCATTCACCTGCTGCGCCGTAACTTTGATATCAACGTGATGCTGTTCAACAACCAGATCTATGGTCTGACCAAAGGGCAGTACTCTCCTACTTCTGAGGCAAACAAGGTAACGAAGTCTACGCCTTACGGCAGTATCGACCATCCGTTTAACCCGATGGCGCTGGCGCTGGGTGCAGATGCATCTTTCATAGCCAGAAGTATGGACCGCGATCCTAAACACCTGCAGGAAATGCTGAAACGCAGCCATGCGCATAAAGGCGCTTCTTTCCTGGAGATCTATCAGAACTGTAACATCTTTAATGATGGTGCTTTTGAAGTGTTTACAGAAAAATCAAGCAAGGCAGAGCAGGCCATCTTTGTGGAGCAGGGACAGCCGCTGGTGTTTGGTGCACAGAAGGACAAAGGTATCCGCCTGGATGGGTTGAAACCTGTGGTGGTTGAGCTGGGTGCTGAGTATAGTGCAGATGACCTGTGGATCCATGATGAACATGATTTCTATAAGGCCCAGATATTGACCCGTATGTTCGACGATCCAAGAATTGAAGGACACCTCCCACGTCCATTTGGGGTGTTTTATCAGGGGTTCCGTCCTACTTATGAAGAGCAAATGAATTTCCAGGTAGAAGATGCGTTCAGCAAGAGAGGTCCTGGTGATTTGGATAAGCTGCTGGCTGGTAAGGAGACATGGACGATTAAATAAGCGTTTTTTATCCACCAATAAATAGAAAAGCATCTTCCGCAAGGGGATGCTTTTTATGTTTAGTGACCCAGGGTGCCTACATTAAATACCATTTGATACAGCAGGAGTACGCCGAAGACGATCATACTTACACCTGATATCTTATTCAACCACTTTACATTCGTCAGGGTCAGCTTATGCCTGATCTTATCCGCCACAAATACCTTCAATATATCTGTCGATAACACCCAAACCAGGCAAACCCCGTAAGTAATAATTTTATGACCGGTGGTATGTGCACTGTTCGACACACAGATTCCCAACCAGAACAGGATTACGCCGGGATTCAGGGAATTCATGAGAAATCCTGCCAGCCAGATCTTTAAATAATCATGGGTCCGGAACATCTCCGGTTTCTCATCGCCGGTACTGATCTTTACTTTTTTGAACAGCAGCCCGTACAGCCCCATACAGATCAGTAAACATCCACCGATTATACCAATGGGCTTATTATATTCCTTCAGGTCCAGGAAAAATGCGGTAGCCAGGTTACCCAGCATCACATAAAAAATATCACTGAAAGATACACCCAGCGCAAAACTGATCCCAGCCTTGAAGCCGTTATTTACACTATATTTTATAATCGCGAAGATGACGGGGCCTACAGATACCGATAAAACCAGTCCAAGTGCCAATCCGGAGAAGACCGCTGATAAGAAAGCAGATGTCATGCGCTACAAAATTCCCTATCTAAAAATGAGGGGTAACTCTCCCCTTTGTTGATGAAGTTACCCCTCTTTTTACTTTAAAATTCGTTAATATTCTTACACTGATTTCAGTTTGGACGCCAGAAAGTTTTCCCAATCTTTCAGTTTCTCTCCTTTCATAACACGTGGGAACTTGTTCATCGCACCTTCCTTGCCCTTTACACGCAGGTAGTCGATGAACACATTATTTGGCAGGATCTCTACAAAAACATCCTTCAGTGCAGAGGTACGCTCCACTGCATAGTCGTCATTTACCTCACTCAGGGTCTGGTCTATGATTTCACGAACCCGGTCGCTGTCTACATTCACATCGTCTGTACCAATAAACCAGCGGTGAGCAAACAGGTTCTCGTAAGGGAAACCTGCTACGGTAAATTCTTTGACGGTTATACCCAGTTTCTTTTGTACAGCATCGATCGCATTGTTCATGTTATCGATACTCATATGTTCACCACAGAGGCTCAGGAACTGTTTGGTACGTCCTACAATGATGATTTCATGTTCTTTTACTGAAGTGAACTTCACAACGTCACCAATCAGGTAGCGCCATGCACCGGCACAGGTAGACAACATCACTGCATACTCCACGTCTTCCACCACCTCGTGGATCATGTAAGACTTGGGATTGGGTTTTACTTCGCCATCGCTGGTAAAGTTCTCTTCTGTAAATGGGATGAATTCGTAGAAGATGCCCGCGTTCAGGACCAGTTTAATGCCCCTTACATTCGGGCGGGCCTGGAAGCCGAATGAGCCTTCCGAAGCCATGTATGTTTCAATGAAATTAATCCGTTTTCCCAGCAGTTTCTGGAAACTGTCGCGGTAAGGCTCGAAGCTAACACCACCATGGATGTATACAGCCAGGTTGGGCCAGATCTCATGGATGTTTTTCACCCCGTGGTATTTAATGATCTCTGCCAGTACAATCTGTACCCATGCAGGCACCCCACATACCGTACCTACATCCCACTGTGGGGCCTTGCGTACGATGAGCTTGATACGTTGTTCCCAGTTGGGCTTTTTGGAAATATTCCCACCTGGCTTGTAGAAACGTCTGAACCAACGGGGGATGTTCTTTGCCTGAATACCACTCATGTCCCCTTCATAGTAATCTCCTTTTTCATACAGGGCAGTAGTACCACCCAGCATCAGGATTCCTTTGGAGAACGACTTGGGCGGAATGTCAAAGTTAGCCATTGAATACAGCTGCTTAACACCCACCTTTTTTACATTACGCAGCATATCCCGGGTAACAGGTATGTGCTTGCTCGCAGATTCGGAAGTTCCCGAACTGAGGGCGAAATATTTTATTTTCTCAGGCCAGCTTACATTAGCCTCCCCTTCCAGGCATCTATACCACCACTCCGCATGCATCTTGTTATAGTTGTGTACGGGCACAGTAGAACGATAATTAGCGATGATATTCGGGCTATTGAGTATTTCCTGGAAGTTGTAATGCTGACCGAACTGCGTATCCTTAGCTTTTGTAAGTAGCCTATACAATACCTGTAACTGATACTGGCGTGGCGTACCTAACTTGAATGTGAACTTCTTCCTGATGCGCAGTGACCTGGATATAAGATTACCTAAAATGGCCATTAATTACCTTCTTCTTTATAAACTGCAAAAATACGGCGAATTCGGATTGGGTGGAGACTCAATTTATTATATACGGGCCATTGGCGGCCTGAACATTCAACTATCAAATTTTGTCCCCAGTTGGCAATCCACTACAAACATATTACTAAAAACGATATGGGCAGTAAAAAAATTGAAACGTACCTTTGCCCCATGTTAAAAGAAACCCTTCTCAAGGCAACACAGGCTGGCGGACAAGTTTTACAGCACTATTTCAACGGGGCTTTTCAGATCAGCAGCAAAAGTACCATTAATGACCTGGTAACAGAAGCAGACAAAGGGGCAGAAGCTGCCATCTTCAAGGTAATCCAGGATACTTACCCGGACCATTTTATCCTCAGCGAGGAGTCGGGTGAGCTGGTGACCACCTCCAATACCAAATGGATCATTGATCCCCTGGATGGTACGGTGAACTTTGCCCACAGTATTCCTATCTGCTGCGTGAGCATCGGGGTGGAAGTAGATAATGAGATGGTACTGGGAGCGGTGTACAATCCCTTCCTGAACGAGTTTTTCTTTGCAGAAAAAGGGAAAGGGGCTACGCTCAATGACAAATCCATCCATGTATCGGCCAAAACAAACCTGGACAATGCCTGCATGGCAACGGGTTTCCCATACCAGTGGGAAGGTGGTGAAAATGATCCGGTAGACATCTTCTCTTACTTTGTAAAGAGAGGACAGGCAGTACGCCGACTTGGCTCTGCCGCCATTGACCTCTGCTGGGTAGCTGCCGGCCGCTTTGATGGTTATTATGAACATACACTGAATGCCTGGGATGCTGCTGCCGGCTTCCTCATCGTGGAAGAAGCAGGTGGTAAAGTCACCGATTTCAAAGGCAATAGATACTCCCCTTACCAGCGTACGCTGATTGCCACCAATGGCAATATTCATCAGCGACTGGTAGATGTTGTTAATGGAAAATTTTGAACAAAACAATGAGTGAAGAAAGAACCGAGATAAACTCGTTAGGCGAATTTGGCCTGATCGATCTCCTGACTAAAAATATTGAAATACAGCAGGCCAGTACCGTACTGGGCGTGGGTGACGATGCTGCCGTGATAGACCACTTTGGCCGTCAGACAGTTATATCCACCGACATGCTGGTAGAAGGCATTCACTTTGACCTGGTGTATACCCCGCTCAAGCACCTGGGGTACAAGTCTGTAGCAGTGAACCTCTCCGACATATATGCTATGAATGCAACACCGACCCATATTACGGTGAGCATTGCCTTCAACAACCGCTTTTCGGTAGAAGCACTGAATGAGTTTTACGAAGGCGTATACGCTGCCTGTGAGAAATATGGTGTAGACCTGATCGGAGGTGATACTTCAAACTCCCAGAAAGGGTTTATCATCAGTGTTACAGCTATTGGCGAGGTAGCGCCGGACCAGTTTGTGAAGCGCTCCACTGCCCAAAAAGGCGACCTGCTCTGCGTATCCGGCGACCTGGGTGCGGCATTCCTGGGTTTAACCCTGCTGGAAAGAGAGAAAAAAATCTACCTGGAAAGCCCGCAGTTGCAGCCAGACCTGGAAAACCAGACCTATATCATCGGCCGGCAGCTGAAGCCTGAGGCAAGAAAGGATATCATCGAGTGGCTGGAGAAGAATGACATCAAGCCTACAGCCATGATGGATGTGAGTGATGGTTTGAGCTCTGAAATTCTGCATATCTGTAAGCAATCTAACCTGGGCGTGGTACTGTACGAAGAAAAGATTCCGATTGCACAGGAAAGTAAGGAAATGGCGCTGAAGTTTGGTATGGATCCAACCGCCTGTGCACTGAGCGGTGGCGAAGACTATGAGCTGTTGTTTACCATGAAGCAGGAAGACTATGACAAGATTGTGCTTTCTGAAGAAATCAGCGTGATCGGGTATATGGCAGACATCAGTGAAGGAGCACATATCCTTACGAAAGGCGGTAATAAGTTTAAGTTAGTAGCGCAGGGATGGAATGCCTTTCAACAATAAGTTAATAACATATTGGTTTTAAAAGCGCTTCCCTCCGAAGCGCTTTTTTATTAACAAAAATTTCCGTAATCTATTAAACCAAGAGGGCGGTCAGCAAAGCTGACCTCCCTCTTTATTATTGTACTATAACTTTGATCGTCTGGCTATTATGCGTAGGTGGCAACACGCCTGCAAACACACAGAACTTCAACTGGTAAGTCCCCGGTTTATCAGGCATTTGTACCTCTATTCT
>NZ_JBCNKH010000084.1:0-27077 GCF_039596135.1 Chitinophaga sp. | reverse complement strand
CAGGATCGGCTTTCAGGCGGGCTTTCAGTTGTTTGAACTTTTGCGGGTCAGGGCTGGTTTCTTCTTCCACGGGGGGCGCCTCGCTATCTATTAATACCGGCGCTGCAGGGGCCTCTACCCCGGCCAGCTGGTTCCACCATTGGCGGCGGCCAGCCTGTCCATCTTTGGTATCGAGTATGAACAGGGGGCCGATGGACAGATCATCCTCAAAATACAGGATGTCTCCCTTCAGCTGTTCATCCAGTTCAAACGCGCCTTGTATCGGGGCTACGGATGATTCACCAAATACGATATGCACAGTTTCCATTCAGTCTTTTATTCTGCTTCTTCTATCAGGTCTTTTTCGTACCTGAGGTTACCAATAATAAATTCCTGCCTTGTCTGGGTATTTTTGCCCATATAGTATTCCAGCAGTTTCTGAATATGCGTGTCCTTGGACAGGATCACCGGTTCCACTTTCATATCGTCGCTGATGAAAGTACCGAATTCCTCAGGAGAGATTTCTCCCAGACCTTTGAATCGGGTGATTTCCGGTTTATTGCCCAGCTTTTTGATCGCTTTTTGTTTTTCTTCTTCTGAGTAACAATAAATAGTTGTCTGCTTATTACGTACACGGAACAGTGGTGTTTCCAGGATGTACAGGTGACCGTTCTTTACGAGATCCGGGAAGAACTGCAGGAAGAAGGTCAGCAGCAGCAGGCGGATGTGCATACCGTCCACATCGGCATCGGTAGCTACCACAATCCTGTTGTAACGCAGGCCTTCCAGTCCTTCTTCGATGTTCAGCGCATGCTGAAGCAGGTTGAATTCTTCGTTTTCGTACACGATCTTCTTGGTCAGTCCGAAACTGTTCAGTGGTTTACCACGGAGGCTGAATACAGCCTGTGTTTCCACGTTGCGCGACTTGGTGATGGAACCGCTGGCGCTATCCCCTTCTGTGATGAAGATAGTAGTGTTCAGCCGTTTATTTTCCATATCGCCTTTATCTCTTGTAGGCACTTCGTCGTTAAAGTGCAGGCGGCAGTCGCGCAGCTTGCGGTTGTGCAGGTTCGCTTTTTTGGCCCTTTCATTTGCCAGTTTTTTGATACCGGCCAGTTCTTTACGTTCGCGCTCACTCTGCTCAATACGACGCTTCAGGGCATCGGCAGTAGCTGGGTTCCTGTGCAGGAAGTCGTCCAGGTTTTTAGACAGGAAATCCAGCACAAATGCCTTCATAGAAGGACCATTCTCGTATACGGAGAGAGAGCCCAGCTTGGTTTTGGTCTGGGATTCAAACACCGGCTCCTGTACCCTTACAGAGATCGCCGCACAGATAGAAGTGCGAATGTCAGTCGCTTCGTAGTCTTTCTTGTAGAAGTCCCTTACCGTTTTTACAAATGCCTCACGGAATGCCGCCAGGTGCGTACCACCCTGGGTGGTGTGCTGACCGTTTACAAAGGAATAATATTCTTCCCCATACTGGCTGGCGTGGGTAATGGCTACTTCAATATCTTCCCCGCGAAGGTGGATAATCGGGTAGCGCAGCTCATCCTCGTTGGTTTTGCGCTGCAGCAGGTCCAGTAATCCGTTTTTAGAAACGTATTTTTTATCATTAAAGTTGATGGTAAGACCAGCATTGAGGAAGCAATAGTTCCATATCTGGTTTTCCAGGAACTCAGGAATGTAGCGGTAGTTGCGGAATACGGTATCATCGGGTGTGAAGGTTACCAGGGTACCGTTGGGTTCTTTGGTAGGGGCTTCTTTATGTTCTTTGGTAAGAACACCACGCTCGAACTCGGCTACTTTGGAGCGGCCGTCGCGAATGGATTCTACGCGGAAGTAATTGGAAAGAGCGTTCACCGCTTTGGTACCTACCCCGTTCAAACCAACGGATTTCTGGAATGCCTTGCTATCGTACTTGGCACCTGTGTTAATTTTGCTCACCACATCCACCACCTTTCCGAGGGGAATACCACGTCCAAAGTCGCGGATAGTCACGTTGTGTTCTGTCACTTTAATATCTACCTGCTTGCCGAAGCCCATAGTGTGCTCGTCAATACAGTTATCTACCACCTCTTTCAGCAAAATATAGATACCATCGTCCATACTGGAACCATCTCCCAGCTTACCGATATACATACCCGGACGGAGGCGGATGTGTTCCCGCCAGTCGAGCGAGCGAATGGAGTCTTCGGTATAGGCTGCTGCTATTAGATCTTTCTTATCCGTGTTAGCCATATTATATAGAAATTCCAATTTACAGTTCAAAATGGGGCAATTCCCTGACCGGGAGCAATATTACTAAAACTTTTAGCAAAATCCGGTTGCGGGCAAAAATAAAGGTTTCATTGTATGATCCCAAGTAGAAATTATACAATATGATGAATTAAGTGGTAACCGGCGCGTCATATTACGATTTTTCTCCCTGCTTTCCGGTATTTTTCACAAAAACCCACGCAAAATTACACTTAAATGTTACTCGCTGCATTACCTTTACATGAGTAAATTTTCTATATTTACTATGAAACGATTTTTTGTCTTAACACCTATGTCCTAATCTATGAAAACACTCTTCTTTATCATTGTAGTAACTATGCTCGCCGCAGCATTCGTGGTAACTTACCTGGTAAATAAGGAGCAGCGCTCCATGAACCGTGTAAGTGGGACGTTCATCAAGTTGATCCAGAAGTTCGACTCCTGGCAGATGATGAGATAGTTTTGTTCTAATCTCCTAAAAAATTATTCCATTTTCCTATGAAAACCAATCTTTTATTTAAGTTGGCATGCATGCTTATTGCCGCTATGGTGCTGTTTGTGCATCTCGTGCGCGAAAAGGTACGTGCATAATGAAATAACCTGGCTACTAAAAAGCCGGACTGCGATTGCGGTCCGGCTTTTTTTTTATGCTTTTTATTATCGGTTGTAATATTTATTCACTGCATCGGTTCTGCTTCTCACATGCAACTTTTCGTAAATGTTATGCACGTGTCTTCTCACCGTCTCGATAGAAATGAATAAGTTACTCGCTATTTCTTTGTACAAAAATCCTTTACTCAACTGATCCAGGATCTCTTTCTCCCTGGATGTCAATGCTTCCAGAGCCGGGTTGGGTTTTGCCTGTTTCTGGAAATAAGCCACCACCCTTCTGGCAATCTGTGAGCTCATCGGGGAACCTCCTTCATGCAGGTCCCTGATTGCTTCCAGCAACTCACCCGGGGGTGTCTTTTTCAAAATATATCCGCTTGCACCAGCTTCCAGCGCCTGGAAGATCTTGTCATCATCCTCATATACCGTCAGCATCATAAAGTGCATATCGGGATATTCATTTTTCAGCCGCGCAATGCACTCAATACCATTCATCCCGCCAGGCAGGTTAAAATCCATCAATACTACATTGGGTAACAAATTGGGGATCTGTTCAACGGCCGTCTCCGCATTATTAAAAGCACCAATACACGCATAACCATCAGAGCCATTGATCAACAGTTCCATGGCTGTACGAATATCATGGTTATCTTCAACAATGGCCACAGAAATAATATCCATGTTATCCTGCGATTTCTTCTTAGAGTATACAGTCATTTATATCAGTTGTTATTATTGTTCTATGAGGTCAACCCAATTTACAAATATAGAATTAAATTAATGGTATATCCAGGAAAACTCTGGTGCCATTGTCCGAGGAAATATCAGCCGATCCGCCTACAGCCGCCATCCTTTTCTGGATGTTCTTCAGCCCGTTTCCAAACAACCTGACTTTCTCCTGATCAAAGCCCTTACCATTGTCTTTTATCATAATGGTCATGTTCTTATGCATTTCTATTTGTATCACTACTTCTGTAGCCTGTGCATGTTTCACCACATTGTGTAAGGATTCCTTCACAGCAAGGTAAATATTTCGCCTGGTTCCGCCACTCAGCTTAATATTAGGTATGCTTTCCGGAATATAAAACTGATGTGTAATATGTGCATGTTCCAGGAAATCAGCTGCAAAGCTACGCATATATGCGATCAAATTCTCTAAAGAATCATTTGAAGAATTCATCGCCCAGATTATTTCACTCATTTTGTCCACCAGCTCACCCGCTGCCTCCGATATCCGCTCTATCTCTCTCGTCTGGTTGGTATCCTGGATCTTGCGCTTTGCTATTTCACTGAGTAACCGGATGGTAGACAAACCGGAACCCAGGTCATCATGCATATCGCTCGATATACGCGCACGCTCCTGGTCTACCGCCTGCTCTTTCTCCAGTTTTAGTTTTTCATGCCGGATCTTGTAGTCGAGGTACAGCGTTGAGAAATAATACGCCACGCCGAGCAACAACAATAATAACAGGAACCGGAACCACAGCGATTGCCAGAATGGAATACGGATCACGATCTCCAGCGAGGTAGGCGTACTGTTCCAGATATCGTCGTTGTTCGACGCCCGTACATTGAAAGTATAAGTACCCGGCCGCAGGTTCGTGTAGCGCGCCATTCTGAAGGCACCCGCCTGTACCCAGTCTTCGTCCGCACCATCCAGTTTGTATTGCACTTTGTTCTTCAGTGGATTAGTAAATTCAAGCGGTACGAATTCTATCGCGATGGTATTGTGGTTGTAAGGCAATTCGATCCTGCGCAGCAAAGACAACGCTGTATCCGATTCATACGGTTTATCCAGTACTTCCATGCGCATGATCACTACTTTCGGTTTGGAAGGGTTGTTCCTGAAATCCTTTGGATAGAACCCATTCACACCACGGATCCCGCCAAAGAACAACTCACCGTCTGTAGATTTATAAAATGCGCCGGTATTGAATTCATTTGATTGCAGGCCGTCTTCGTAATTGTAAGTAGTAATCTCCTCGGAGACCTGGTTTATTTGCGACAGACCTTTGTTGTGACTTACCCATATGCGGTCTTTGTCATCCAGCAATACACCGTAGAAATAATCATTCACCAAAGACGGAAAAGTATAACTATTGTAATGCTGTGTGATCCGGCCCTTTTCATCCATTACAAACAACCCCTTGGAAGTCGCTACCAGCAGCTGTTTGTGTGCATTCTTATTGATTGATTTTACGATCGTACCTGCAGGTAAGAACAACTTTTCCCAGCTGGGACTATCCGCTTTTTTCACATACACCGCCACCTTGGTACCCACATATTTATTGCCCAGGAAATCTTCAAAATAAGTAGTGAGTACTTCCCCTGGGAATTCATGTACGATCGATGCTTTGTAGGTTCTGCCTACCTGCACCATCTGCAGCAGGTAACTGCCGTAGTTGAAATAAATTTCACCGGTATTCCGCTTGAACAAAAAAGGATAGATATCTTCCTGGTTCGGCATGCCCAGGGCCTTTACCGATGGTGTAAGGTTTTCAAAACGATGTGTATGTACATTGAACAAACCGATGTACATATCAGAAAAATGGAACCACAGGTGTTCAAAATCTTCCCTGCAAATAGCATTCAGGTTCTTTGCAGGAAATATATTGTTACGGCCATCATCGCCGGGAATGCGTTCCAGCCACTTGCCTCCTTTTTCGTAGATGTCCAGTCCGTCGTGCATGAGCCCTACATAGAGTTTGCCGTCGTCATGCTTGTACACGGCCCTTACCATATTGTGCGTGAGAAAGGGTGAGCGGTACAGGTTGAACACCTTCTTGTTCGGAGAATATTTTTTTATGCCATCACCATCTGTACCTACCCACATATTGTCGCTCGCATCGCGGTACAGGTAGGTCACTACATTCCAGCTCCGGGTTTCAGAGCCATTGAACGTAACGATGTGATTGATAATTTCGTTGCGCCTGATATTGTACACCATGATCCCGTCTGTACCGCCAATCCACACGTTGCCATGCTGATCCAGCTCCATACAGAGCGGCACAAATGAAATATCCTTTTCATCGTGCTGATCAAAGGTAAGGTCTGTATACTTGTTGAGCTTTTTGTTGAAGATGACCACATGTCCCTGTGATGAAATAATGAGCGTATCACGATTCAGATTGCGGATCACAGGATGTGTAGTAATTCCTGGTAAGCAGTAAGTGGTAACGCGGAGTGTTTTGGTATTCATGGCCAGCAATTCGCCTGCCTCAAAGTTCATCCATATGGTACTGTCATCTTTTATCACGGCGGATGCCGACAACCCTTTGCGCATCATGGCAGGCGGATACAGGATCAGTCGCCTGATGGCATATGTCTTGTCGTCGAGTATATAAAGACCTTTGGAAGGCCGCCATACATAAAGTGCATTGAGGGCCGTATCCTCACCCAGGATCTTGAACTTACTGCCGGTATCCCGTTCAGCATTATTGCCCCAGGTGGTATCTTCCAGTACGTTTTCAAAACTGTTGCGATATTCGTCGTAAACGCTGATGCCGTAATTGTGTGTGAGAATAAGCTGATGGCGGGCGTTGCGGTACAGAGAGTACCCTTTATAACCTTTCAGGGCAAAGCGGTTGATGAGGGCACGACCGCCAGTGTTGGTCCGGGTACCCAGGTTGCCCTTCCCCTGCCCTGCTATCTCGCGGGAACTGGGGTTGTAGCGGTATTCGTTGAACACATAGCCGTCAAAACGGTTTACCCCGTCATGCGTAGCAATCCACATAAAACCCTGATTATCCTCCAATATGTCGTACACAGAATTTTGAGAAAGCCCTTCATTCACCCCGTAAGAGTCGAATATATAAGGCTTTTCCTGTGCGTGCAACACAGTCACTGGTAAGGTGCATAGGAAAAACAATAAAATCTGCGCTGCCCGTTGCAATGACAATATTAAAGTTAAAAGAGGTTAGTAATGCATGTTTAACTGTGTCCACAAAAACGCAGTGCTTGCAAATATATAAATCTGCTACACACTTTCTAATGATTTTGTAATTTTCTTGCCTCAACATTCAATAATAACCCATGTACAAATTCGGTAAATCCTTACTCCTACTGCATTCTGTATTCTTTTGCTGCATTTTTTCGGCCTATGCACAGCAAAAACCAGAGATTAAAGCACTCGAAATCCCGCCCATAGCCAGTATCAGGGGCTTGTCGGTAGTCAGTGACTCAGTTGTGTGGGTGTCGGGCACAGGCGGACAGGCTGGTCTGACTACAGATGGTGGTAAACACTGGCAGTGGATGAAGGTGCCAGGCCATGATAGTGTGGACTGGCGCAGCTTACATGCATTTGACAGCAAGCGGGCACTACTGCTGAATGCCGGTGCGCCTGCCCATGTGATGCTTACAACCGATGGCGGCAAGACCTGGGAAATGGAATATGAGGATACTGCAAAAGGTATTTTTTTCGATGATATCGCTTTCCTGAATGACAAAATGGGGTTTGCTATCGGGGATCCCATGCCGCCGGACAATAAATTTGCCGTAATCGCCACCGAAAACGGGGGCAAATACTGGGCACCGGTAAACACACCGATGGTGGCACAACCCGGCGAAGCGATCTTTGCAGCCAGTGGCACCAATATCGTTGCGCTGGCTAATGACAGGGGCGGTATCATCACTGGTGGGCAGGTAAGCCGTTTTATTCCCGGCAATACGGCCATAAAGCCGGTGGTGCTGCCTATCACCCAGGGTAGTCCCAGCAAAGGCGCTTTTTCACTGGCCTTCATGCCGGATGGCAAAACGGGTGTGATCGTAGGCGGTGATTATCAGCACGATAAAGAGACCGCTAATAATTGTGTGTACACTACTGATTATGGTAAAACCTGGACTGTTTCGCCTGCGCCGCCTGCCGGCTATCGCTCCTGCGTTGTGTATGTAAAGGAAAATGTGTTTATCGCCACAGGTACTTCGGGCACAGATATTACGAGGGATGCGGGTGTACATTGGGAAAAAATAAGCGATCAGGGATTTCATGTAGCAGGTGTATCGCCCAATGGAAAGAAGATCTGGCTGGCGGGTAGCCGAAAACTGGGAATAATCACGCTTTAATAAAAAAGGGGTATTGAAAAACACCCCCGAAAAATAGGTTAAAGCAAAAAGTATATTATTCAGAGCGGAAAGATAATCCGGGAATGCTTTACGTGTATGTAAATTTTCGCCAATGTGTTATTTTTACAGGTAAACGGCGGATAATCAGCGCCGAATGATATAAAATCGAAACACTGTTATAACAATATATTTTTGCCTAATTTGGGCATCGTTAGGGAAAGAGAATGGTATTAATAAAAGCGATCTATGCAAGTAACGACCTCATCTGGTAAGTATTCGGTCAAGCACTATCCGGATACCATTAAGGAGTGGAAAAAAGAAGGTAACTACTTCTATTTTTATACGTCAGAGACCATCCTGGAAGTAAGGATTATATCAGATAAGATCATCCGGTTCCGCTATGCTGCTGATGGAAAATTTCAACGTGATTTCTCGTATGCGGTAAGCGACCGATTGGAAGAAACACCTGTCAATTTTGGACTGCGGGAGTATGAAGAAAACTTTGAACTCTACACAGACATCCTGCGCATTTACATCAACCGCGATGATCTGCGCCTCACTATCACCGACTCGGAAGGCCGCATCATCAACCAGGACGAAATGGGCTTCCACTGGCAGTATTACCTGCAAAAAGGGGGTAAGATCGTATACTGCAGCAAGCAGATCCAGGAAGGTGAATGCTTCTACGGTATGGGCGATAAGCCAACCGATCTGAACCTGCATGGCAAGCGCCTGGAAAACTTCGGCACCGATGCCTATGGCTATCAGAAAGATACTGATCCGCTGTACAGAAATATCCCTTTCTACTACGGTTTGCACCAGGGCATTGGTTATGGTATTTTCTTCGATAATACCTTCCGTACCATCTTCGATTTTGGCAAGGAGCGTGAGAACACGACCAGCTTCTGGGCCCGGGGTGGTGAAATGAATTACTACTTCATCTACGGCCCTGAATTACTACAGGTAGCCGAAGGGTATACACAGATTACCGGTACGCCAGACCTGCCGCCCCTGTGGGCTTTGGGCTATCAGCAATGCCGCTGGAGCTACTATCCTGATAAGCGTGTCAGGGAGATTGCCGCTGAATTCCGTAAACGCGAAATTCCCTGCGATGTGATTCATCTTGACATCGATTACATGGAAGGCTTCCGCTGTTTTACCTGGAGCAAGGAAGGATTTCCTGAACCCGCTGGCCTGATCAAAGACCTGGCTGCTATGGGTTTTAAGATAGTAGTCATCATCGATCCGGGCATAAAGGTAGATCCCGACTATGCTATTTATCAGCAGGGAATTCAAAAAGATTATTTCTGTAAACGTGCAGATGGCGCACTCATGGAAGGCGATGTATGGCCGGGCAAATGCGTATTCCCGGATTATACCAATCCCGAAGTGAGAAAGTGGTGGGCCAGTCTTTTTAAAGGACTGGTAGATACCGGTGTGCGTGGTGTGTGGAACGATATGAACGAACCCGCTGTGTTCGAAATGGGCACCTTCCCCGAAGACGTGCGCCACGACTACGACGGCGAAGCAGTGAGTCATCGCAAAGCACACAATATATACGGTCACCTCATGAGCAAATCCACGGAGGCAGGCATGCGCAAATACCTCATGCCCCACCGTCCATTTGTAATCAGTCGCTCCTGCTATGCCGGCGCCCAACGCTGGACATCGCTGTGGACAGGTGATAATGTGAGCAGCTGGGAACACCTGTGGCTGGCTACCATCCAGGCGCAACGACTGTCTGTATCCGGTATTTCATTTTGCGGTAGCGATATCGGTGGGTTCATTGGTGAACCGGATGGTGAACTGTACGTGCGCTGGATCCAACTAGCGGTATTCCATCCCCTCATGCGCACACACTCTGCCAGCAACGAAACCGGCTTTAACCAGGAACCGTGGAGCTTTGGCGCAGACTACGAAGCAGTGGCGAAAAAGTTCATTCAGCTGCGCTACCAGTTATTACCCTACCTGTATACCACTTTCTGGCAATATAGTGTGAACGGCACACCGATGATGCGTCCGCTGGCTTTCGTAGATCAGCATGACAAAGACACACATGACCGTACACATGAGTTCATGCTGGGCGATAGCCTCCTGATTAGCCATGTAAGCGAAAAAGGCATGAAGGAAAAAGAAGTTTACCTGCCCGCAGGACAATGGTATTATTACTGGAATGACCAGGTATATACAGGCAAACAATCTGTGAAAGTGGCCACACCACTGGACGAAATACCTCTGTTCGTAAAAGCAGGTGCAGTAGTACCACACTATAACAAAATCCAGTATGTAGAACAGCGCCATACGGAAGAGATGATACTACATGTATACTACAGCGACCAGGTAACCAGCAGCGTGCTCTACGAAGATGCCGGCGATCACTACGGGTATAAGAATGGTCAGTACAACAACATTCGTTTCAAGCAGGTTTCTACCAAACAGCAATTTGAGTTGCGGAAACGGTTCTTTGGTAATTACGATGCGGTATACAAAAAGCATCATATTTTCATTCATGGATTACCA
Organism: Chitinophaga sp.; assembly: GCF_039596135.1. Classification (GTDB taxonomy): domain Bacteria; phylum Bacteroidota; class Bacteroidia; order Chitinophagales; family Chitinophagaceae; genus Chitinophaga. The sequence continues at coordinate 16,652 of NZ_JBCNKH010000084.1, read as the reverse complement.
TTCAAACCCAAGGAATACATCATCGATGGCAAGGCTGTAAAACTCTCTGCTGCCAATGCTACCAGCGGTGTGTTCGAGATAATAGCACAACGTAAATTTGAGACGCTTGTGATACGATAACAAATGCCTCATTTATAAAAACAACAAATCCCAAATTCTCATCGCTGAAGAATTTGGGATTTGTTGTTTTAAACCCAGTCCGATTTAAAAAAAAGGGCACTGTAGATTGAGATCTTAGTGCCTTTTCATAACCTATGCCAACTTTAGAGTTAATCAAAATTAACACGTTATAACTTATACTCAAACACTCTTATCAAAATGAACAAAATGAACGAAACGTTCAACACTGAACGAAGGTTGATTTTGTTAATGAGAAGTTATGAAATGAATTTCCGCTTGCCAGCACAACTATTTCCTTAACAAATTGTTTAGAATAAGGGCAGATTCGCTACATATTGTTAAGCATCCTCCACGCTTCTGCCCGTGTTGTAGGATGAAATAGTATGCGTAATACTGTAATACAATGGGTTATAAATACGCGGCATAATAGTTGTGCCTCCTTTGGCAGAGATTATGTTTTGATGTTAAACGGAACCCATTATTAAACCTTTCAAAATTCATTTCTTATGGCTGCAGAACAAAACAATCACTTCACTCAACTCGAAAGGGAGCATTCGCACGAGCACAATCATGGACATGAGCAACATGGAAGTAATGCTCACCAGAGTCACAATTCTGAAGCAGAAGACAAACCCAGATCAGAAACTCCAAGCCGGAAAGATAAACGTGGTTTTGCCTCCATGGATGCATCCATGCAGCGTGCGATAGCCAGCAAGGGTGGTCGTGCTGCACATGCACAGGGGGTTGCTCATGAGTTTAATTCTGCTGAAGCACGCGAAGCCGGCCGTAAAGGCGGTGTAGCAGTAAGCCGGAACAGACAGCATATGGCCGAAATAGGTAAGAAAGGCGGAGAAGCAGCGCACAATAAAAGAAAAAAAGCACAGCAACAGCAGGACGCTGAATAACGGTTTAACCTGAAAGTCTTTGAAGTTATTTCCAAAGAGGAATTGCCTGAAATGTGGATTACACATTGCGGTAATTCCTTTTTTTTATATGAGGGAGAAATTCCACAATTAGTGGCACCCGGTATTCCTATTAGTATTTTTCATTACTTTTATCCCTATTATGAAATCTATTATTAGCCGACTACAGTCCTTCCTCATTCCCTATTCTGTTTTATTCGTTATTGCCCTCACCCTCAAGATAATTTTCACCAGAGAAGAAATTTACTTTTTTATTAATGGGTTACACTTCCCTGCAGGAGATGTATTCTTCCGATATGCCACCGAAATGGGTGGAGCCACTACTGCCATTTCATTAGTGTTGATCTTACTTTTCGTCAATTATCGCGCTAGCTTATTGCTGGCCAGCAGTTACCTGCTGACCAGTCTTATAAATTTCCCCCTGAAATATATCGTGGGCGCACCAAGACCTAAATTGTATTTCACCGATTCTCCCCATGCCATTTATTACGTACCGGATGTAGAAGTGCTCTCGAATCATTTCAGTTTCCCTTCAGGACATACCGTATGCGCATTCACCAGCGCAGTGGTGCTGACCTTCATTAGTCCCCGCAGGTGGTATGGTTATATTTACTTTCTGCTGGCAGTACTGGTAGCCTATTCCAGGATGTACCTCAGCCAGCATTTTTTTGAAGACGTAACAGCTGGTTCGTTTGAAGCAGTAGTAGTTGTGACCTGTTGGGTTGCCTGGTTTAATAATCGTGCTTTCTTCCGGCACCCTGGTTGGGAAGGTGCGCTGAGCAGGAAAAATGATTAGTGCTTTTTAGTCCCTGCCTGGTGCGGCAACTGAGCTGGTTGAGGTGGGAGTTTTTTCGGTACTTTATTGGTAATTGTATCCAGTTCCTCCGCACTTACCGGCTCTCCCCTTTTGTAATATTCTTTTACCATATTCCCATCTTCGTCGTAAATTTTCCAAAGGCCATCCCGAAGTGAGGACGCGCTTCTTTTGATTTCTTCGAATTTTTCCTCCTGGGTCACAGGATCGATCACCCGGTAGCTTTCTACCGTATCGTCAATGTCTTTGGCCACAAAATTACCTTCTGCACTTACCAGGCCATTCAGGTAAAAATAACGGGCAGGTCCATTCAGCACATTGTGTTTGAAAGTTTCCTCGGCAATTATTGCACCCGATGGGGCGTATTTTTTCCAGATGCCTTCTTTGCGGTCGTCTACATAAGAGCCTTCCCAGGTGTAGCCGTCTTCGCCACGGATGGCAGGAACTTCTTCAGACCATTCGCCCTGCTTGCGTTTCTGGTCATCTTTTTTGTTGAGTTTAATCGTGAAGCCCTGCGAATAGACAATAAAGCATAACAGTTGTAGTACAGAAAATACGAGGAGTTTTCTCATTCAGTAATATTTTGTACAAGTTAGTAATTTTTAACATATCTGGTTAAGACGGGCCTTTCCGCTATAAACGAAGAGAGGCTATATCAATAACGATATAGCCTCTCATTTTATGATTGTGTGTCTTAGTCCTTATATCCTTTTTCTATCTTACTTATGCAGTACGATTGCGTCTACCGATGTATTCTTACCGGTCTCAATCTTAACACCGGTAATCGTTGTATCAGCATATCCATTAGATGCATTCACATACACATTGTAAGTACCTGTGTTCAACCCCCTGATCTTCCACTCACCACTTCTCCATGGTAATGCATAAGCGGTATCTGTATCATTGTATACAGTCAGTACCGGGTAAGCCTCATAAGGAGTTACTTTACCAGAAATACTACCTGTTTCAGATACCAGGAATACATGGATTACCGGGCGCAGTATGAACTTACCATTACCAGTCTGAACGATGGAACGATCTACGTCGAAGTCCAGCCACAGGCGGTAATTACCACTCTGGTATTCTTCCCATTCTTCAGGACGGATACTTACAACCAGTTTCACCTGGCCATTCAAAGCCTTCAGCGGATACTGTACGCTGTCTTTTACAACGTAGCTGTTGTCGCCCAGGTTGATCTGAATTCTCCTTACCTTACCTACAGGCACTACACCTTCAGAGAGTAAAGTATCGGCACCGTTACGCAGGGTGAGTACATCGTATACACCTGGAGAAAGTGCCAGAGAATCCCATACTTTGCAGGAATCATCACGGTCATTTTTATCTTCGCCCCAGTGACAACGGTTGTAATCGCTGCCCCAGTCGTCGTCACCACCATTGCTGTTACCTTTGCCTTTTCCATTTTCACCATCACAGGTATCAATCAGTACCTGTACGGATTTGATGTCCAGAAATACATTGTCAAAGCGGCTACCTGGATCATCTGCCAGGAAGATGTTCAGTCTTTGTTGGTTAGCACCGAGGCCTGTGGATGAACTGGAGTTATCCTTTTTACAGGAATACACGACTACTGCCAACAATACTAACGTGGCTAGCCCCCATCCGGAAGTGCGGAGATAGGTCCTCATAAAAGAATGGTTTTTTTGGTTTAATAATAAAGATTTAGCCTACTACAGATGTGCATGATTTATTACTGCTATCAGTAAGCTAACTTTAGATCGAAAAAATAAACAAAAGTTTAACAGAGTATAATTATTTTACATACACCTCACAATAAACTATTAGTCAATTTTTTACGAAGAATGGTTTTTAATCTGTGTGCAATTTAGTACTCTTCTCGTTGGGGATTCATCGCGGAATTCAGGTATTTTGTCGCAAAGATTGATCCAAAAAAAAGTCCTTCCCAAAGGAAAGGACTGCTTATTAATCTATTGTAAACTTTTCCTGAAATAATTAAACCTTTTTAAATATCGCCGCACCCAATGGCGGTAACCTCAATAACAAGGTATACTCCTTCCCATTATACGCCTGCTCCTTCGCTTTTACCACTGCTGTATTGATTACCCCACTGCCAAAAAACTCTTCCGCATCACTGTTCAAAATCTCCTTCCAGCTGCCTGCCTCACTCACTGCCAGTAAATAATTCTCTCTCGGCACCGGCGTCATATTCAATACCACCAATACATCCTCCGATGGATGCATTCCTTTTCTCATGTATGCCAGCACACTGTTATCATAATCCGACACATTCACCCACTCAAATCCGTAATACTCAAACTGCTTGATGTACAATGCCGGCTCCGTTTTATACAAATGATTCAATGCCTTTACAAACGCCTTCAAACCCTGATGTGACACATGTTTCATCAAATGCCAGTCCAGCTGTGATTTATAATTCCACTCCGACGTTTGCCCAAACTCATCCCCCATAAATAACAACTTCGTACCCGGATGCGTAAACATATAACTATACATCAATCGCAGGTTCGCAAATTTCTGCCAGTCATCGCCCGGCATCTTGTACAGCATGGGTGACTTTCCGTGCACCACTTCGTCATGACTCAGTGGCAACATAAAATTCTCCGTAAATGCATATGCTATACTAAATGTCAGCTGGTCCTGGTGAAACTTCCTGTAATAAGGATCCCGCTTAAAATATGCCAGCGTATCATTCATCCATCCCATCATCCATTTCATTCCAAATCCCAGTCCACCCATAAACACCGGTCTTGACACCCCATAAAATGAAGTAGACTCCTCGGCAATTGTCTGCACATCCGGAAAGAGTGAATAAATGGTTGCATTCATATTCTTCAGAAAAGCAATCGCTTCCAGGTTCTCCTCTCCCCCATGCTCATTCGGTTCCCACGTTCCGGCCTCGCGCGAATAGTTCAAATGGATCATAGATGCTACCGCATCCACACGTAACCCGTCTGCATGAAATTTATCTAACCAGAACACGGCGTTGCTCAATAAAAAAGACCGCACCTCATGCCGTGCATAATTGAAGATGTAGCTATTCCAGTCAGGATGAAATCCTTTCCGCATATCGGCATATTCATACGCATGACTACCATCAAAACGGAACAACCCATGCTCATCATATGGAAAATGCGAAGGCACCCAATCCAGTATCACCCCGATCCCTTCCTGGTGAAATGCATCTATAAATGCCATGAATTCCTGCGGCGTACCATATCTCGAAGTCGGGGCATAATACCCTGTACCCTGATACCCCCAGGAGCCGTCAAAAGGGTGCTCCATTACCGGCATCAGTTCCACATGGGTAAAACCCATTTCCTTTACATATGGGATCAATTTCGCGGCTATTTCGCCGTAATTGTAAAAAACCTCGTGGTTATCCGGGTCCGGCCGCTGCCAGCTACCCAGGTGTACCTCGTATACGGAATACGGACTTTGCAGACTGTTGTGCTGACTGCGGGTCTGCATCCATTCGCTGTCGTTCCACTTGTATTCCAGCTCCCAGGTGATAGAAGCGGTTTTGGGCCGCAGCTCCCAGTAGTTGGCATACGGGTCGCCTTTGCGGAGCTCTTCGCCTGAATTGGACCGGATGAAATACTTATATCGTACGCCCCGTTCCACCAGCGGAATAAATCCCTCCCATATCCCCGATTTGTCCCAACGTGGATACAAATGGTGACGATGCTGATCCCAGTCATTAAAGTCCCCTATCACGGACAGGTAAGTTGCATTAGGCGCCCAAACGGCGAAATACGTACCACTTACCCCCTGAAAGGTGGTATGATGAGAACCAAATTTTTCATACAGGTGCGGATGCCGACCCTCCTGAAACAATGTAATGTCTTGCTCAGAAAAGAGTGAGAAGGGCTCTACTGGCTGTAATTGATGCGTGTTGTTTTTTGTCATAAACCGGGAAAGGGCTGTGGATACAAGATAGTTCAAATTTTACACTTGGAGACCCAATAGTAATCATATCATCAACTATCCGGCCATAATAAAAAAATCCCGTCTCGCTATTACACAAGACGGGATTTCCAAAATTTATGGAGCCGATTAATATCTCTTCTTAAATCCGGGGCGGGAACCAGATCCGCTGCCGCTACCTTCCCAACGACGTCTGCCACCACCGTCTTCACGGTTACGGCTTCCGCCACCCGGACCTCCGCTTCTGCGACGATCACCATCCTGCGACATTTCAATTCTTACGCTGCGACCATTGTACTCCGCTTTCTTGAATGTCTCCTGGAATTTATCTACTACATCGTTCTCTACTTCAAAGAAGGAGTAAACACCTTTCAGGTCAATACGGCCAATCTTGTTTCCACGCACGCCACTGGTATCGCACAGGTAGCGCAGCATATCGCCACGGGTAAAGTCGTCTACTGAACCCAGGTTGATGAACAGACGGGTAAACTTGCCTGTACCACGGCGCTCAGCACCACCTTCGAAAGTACGTCTTTCTTCCTTCACGTTCAGATCAGGTGCATCCTGGTAGTATTCCAGGAACTGGTTGAACTCCAGTGAAGCAAAACGCTTGATGATCTCTTCTTTGCTCATATGCTGGAACTCTTCATATATACGTTCCAGGTATGGTTCAATCTGCTCTTCGTTTACTGTTACAGCGTGCACTTTGTGTACCAGGCCAAACAGTTGTTTTTCACATACTGCAAAACCATCTGGTACTTCCGCTTTCACAAATTTCTTACCGATCACACGCTCAATCTGGCGGATCTTACCGATGTCGCGGCTGCTGATGATGGCGATAGATACACCTGATTTACCGGCACGTGCGGTACGACCGGAACGGTGGGTGTAGTTTTCTACATCGTCAGGCAGTTCGTAGTTGATAACGTGGGTTACGTTGTCAACGTCGATACCACGTGCAGCAACGTCAGTTGCTACCAGTACCTGCAGTGATTTTTCGCGGAAGCGCTTCATCACTTTATCACGCTGTTGCTGGGTCAGGTCACCGTGCAGTGCATCGGCATTGTAACCATCGCGGATCAGTGATTCAGCTATTTCCTGTGATTCTATTTTAGTACGGGTGAAGATGATACCGAAGATCTCAGGGTTGAAATCCACGATACGTTTCAGGGCCGCATATTTTTCGCGCGGACGCACCACATAGTATTCGTGCTCGATGTTGGCATTACCGCTGTTTTTGTTACCTACAGTCAGTTCGAACGGATCGCTCATATATTTCTGTGCGATACGGCGTACTTCCTGGGGCATAGTAGCGGAGAACAACCAGGTGGTTTTCTCTTCAGGAGTGTTGGAGAGAATACTGTTGATGTCTTCCTGGAAACCCATGTTCAGCATTTCATCTGCTTCGTCCAGTACTACATAACGTACGTTTGAGAAATTAACCGCTTTACGGTCAATGATATCCAGCAAACGACCGGGAGTAGCTACCACGATGTGTACGCCTCTCTTCAGGTCGCGCAATTGCTGTACAATGCTGGAACCGCCATATACCGCTACGATGCTTACATCACCCAGGTGCTTGCTGAAGTTCTTCAGGTCATTGGTGATTTGCAGGCACAGTTCACGGGTAGGGCATAATATGAGCCCCTGAGGGTGACGCTGTTTAATATCAATCTGCTGTAACAAAGGCAGGCCAAATGCTGCCGTTTTACCTGTGCCCGTCTGGGCTAAGCCTACGAAGTCTCTATCTCCGCCCAATAGAACAGGAATAGCTTTTTCCTGTATTGGTGTAGGCGCTACGAATCCGAGGTCCTGGATTCCTTTCAAAATGGGCTCTTGTAAGCCTAATGTTTCAAATGTTGTCATTGATTTGCTTTGATCAGGCTCCGTCGGGAGCCCTGGTATATTATCCCAGCGAATTCTATGCACTGGGTTACTTTTACAATTGTGTCTGCGAACAAAACTTACGCCATTATACCTGCGTACTTATACAAGCTCACCTTCCAGGTCATAATCGTAAGCCTTTGTAATTCTTACATTGACAAATTCACCGGGTTTCAGGCGTTTAGTAGTGTTAATGATCACTTCATTATCTACCTCTACTGAATCAAATTCGGTACGTGCCAGATAACGGCCTGATTCTCTCTTGTCGACAATCACGCGGAAGATCTTTCCAACCATCTCCTGGTTTTTCTCAAGGGAGATTTCCTGTTGTACTTCCATGATCTCCTGGGCTCTGCGTTCTTTTTCTTCTGCCGGGATATTATCTTCCAGGTCATAAGCGCTGGTACCTTCTTCATGGCTGTAGGTAAAGACCCCTACCCTGTCGAAACGCATCTTTTCGAGGAAGGCTTTGAGTTCTTCCACATCTTCCAGTGTTTCGCCGGGGAAACCGGTGATCAGTGTGGTACGGAGCGCAATGCCAGGTACTTTTCCCCTGATAGCTGTCACGAGTTCTTCCATTTCCACGCGGGTGATCTGGCGTTTCATGGCCTTCAGCATATTGTCTGCCGCATGCTGCAGGGGCATATCGATGTAATTACAGATATTCGGGAACTCCTTCATTACATCCAATATTTCCATTGGGAACTTGTGCGGGTAAGCATAGTGCAGGCGAATCCACTCCAACCCTTTCACATTCGCCAATGCACGCAATAAATCTGCCAGTTTACGTTGCTTATAAAGATCCAGACCATAGTAGGTCAGTTCCTGTGCAATGAGCATGATTTCCTTCACACCGGAATTCACCAGTTTCTCTGCCTCTGTTACAATCGCCTCAATAGGTTTGGACACATGTGTGCCGCGCATGAGCGGGATTGCGCAGAAAGAGCAGGTACGGTTACAGCCTTCTGCTATTTTCAGATAGGCGTAATGTGTAGGAGTACTCAGCAATCGTTCACCAAGCAGTTCTGCTTTATAATCAGCGTCAAATTTCTTGAGAATGAGCGGTAGTTCCATGGTGCCAAACCAGGCATCCACACCGGGAATTTCTGATTCAAGATCACCACGGTAACGTTCACTGAGACAGCCAGTCACGTACACTTTGTCAAGACGGCCGTCTTGTTTCAGTTCTACCTGTTCAAGGATGGTATTGATGGATTCCTCTTTTGCTTTGTCGATAAACCCGCAGGTGTTTACCACTACGATATTGTGATCTTTTTTAGCACTTTCGTGCACCACATCTATTTCATTGGCAAGCAGCTGCCCGCTGAGCACCTCAGAATCTACCATGTTCTTGGAACATCCAAGTGTAATAATGTTAACCTTATCTTTCTTTAAAGTTTTTGTCTTCAAGCGCGAATAATTTTTTATCGGGCAAACAAGCAGATGGCTTGTCTGATTACCGCCACGAAGACATCCAGACACGAAACCGAAGAGAACAGCGAGACTTGCTGTTTAGTGACTATGAGCCTTAGTGGGGGTTATAATTTGTTCAAAGAATTGCAAAGGTAATTAATTAATTACGAATTGTCAATTCCCATTTATGTATAAACGGCTATTTAGTGAACGTATTGCGGGAAATTACAATTTAAATGGCGGCGGTTCCGGTTGTTTGGGGCTTAGGGGAAAAGCACATATTCCTGTATCAGAACAGGTTTTGCCCCCAATCGCCTTTACCTTCGGGAGAAATACCTATATTCCTGAACAAAACAGCTTTTGGCCCCGATCGCTTTTTCCTCCCGGAGCATTGCCCATCTTCTCATTCCTTTTATTAAAAAGCCCCGCAATTGCTTGCAGGGCTCCCATACATTTATATTCAAAATCAGCCATTTATACTGAACAAAGAATCTACAAACTCTTCTTTGCTGAAAACCTGTAAATCCTCCATCTTTTCGCCGATACCAATATATTTAACAGGAATTTTAAATTGATTCGCGATGGCAAGCACCACACCTCCTTTAGCGGTACCATCCAGTTTGGTGATGGCCAGGGCCGTTACTTCGGTAGCAGCGGTAAAGTGTTTCGCCTGTTCCAGCGCATTCTGACCCGTAGAGCCATCCAGTACCAACAGTACTTCATGTGGCGCTTCGGGCAGTACTTTCTTCATTACACGCTTGATCTTGCTCAGCTCATCCATCAGGTGCGCTTTGTTGTGCAGGCGGCCGGCGGTATCGATGATGATCACATCTACATCTTTTGCAGCACCGCTCTGTACGGTATCGAAAGCGACTGCTCCCGGGTCAGAACCCATAGATTGCTTTACGATAGGTACACCTACGCGTTCGCTCCAGATGGTAAGCTGGTCTACTGCCGCTGCACGGAAGGTATCTGCCGCACCAAGCAGTACTGATTTGCCTGCTTTTTTGAAATTGTAAGCGAGTTTGCCAATGGTGGTAGTTTTACCTACCCCATTCACGCCTACCACCATAATTACATAAGGCTTTTTGCCGGCAGGGGTATCGAAATCACGGAAACCGCTATCCGGGGCGTCTACCAGCAGACTGGCTATTTCTTCCTGCAGGATCTTGTTCAGTTCACCGGTACCCAGGTATTTGTCTTTAGATACTCTCTTTTCGATTCTGTCTATGATCTGTACGGTCGTATCCACACCTACGTCCGCAGATACAAGTGCTTCTTCGAGGTTATCGAGCACTTCAGTATCAACGGAAGATTTTCCGGCTATGGCACGGCCAATCTTGCTTAAGAAACTTTCCTTTGTCTTTTGTAATCCCTGATCCAGGCTTTCCTTCTTTTCTCTTGAAAAGAGCTTATTGAAAAAACTCATAGCTGTCTGTTTTTTGCCGCGACGGACTGAACAAATGTGGATGAAATATTAATTACAGCGCCAATTTACAGAAAAATGCGGAGCTGGGTAATAAAATGGTAACTCCTTCGACTTTAAAAGCCGGCCGCAGGCCATCCTTACCGCTATAGTTTACTGATGCCATAGGCATACCGGCAAACTACAAATAAGTCCATACTCTATTAAAGCAAAAAAGCTGCCCCGTTTCTGAACGGGACAGCTTTAAATATAGTTGTAAAGCCGAATTACTTAGCCATGTACTCCTGAACCTTATCCTTGTGCACGATAGCCTCTTTAAAGGTATATGCACCAGTTTTCGGAGAACGTACCGCCTTGATTACCTTAGTCCAAACCTTGGATTCAGCGGCTGCTTTAGCATCTTTTACTTTCGCGTTCTTGGAAGCTGCTTTTGCCATAATATTTTTTACTTAAAAGTTAAGTGAATTGTCAAAAATTTACCCAGTTAATTGCCAATCGCATCAATAGGATAAACGATTAACTACCAACATTAACGATCAATTATTTGATTTCTTTGTGTACAGTTACTTTCCTTAAAATCGGATTGTACTTTTTCAACTCCAGACGCTCAGGAGTATTCTTTTTATTCTTGGTGCTGATGTAGCGGGAAGTACCTGGCAGACCAGAATTTTTGTGTTCTGTGCATTCCAGTATTACCTGCACCCTGTTACCTTTTTTTGCCATTTTGTATACAAATTAAGTTGAATGCTTACGATTAGATTGTTTGTCCAGCTGCACGCAATTCTTTAACTACTGCATACAAACCGTTTTTGTTGATGGTTCTTAACGCATCAGCAGAAACTTTCAAAGATATCCAGCGATCTTCTTCCGCCAGGAAAAAACGTTTTTTCTGCAGGTTAGGCAGAAATCTTCTCTTAGTCTTAATGTTAGAGAAGGAAACATGGTGACCCGTAATAGGCTTCTTTCCTGTCACCTGACATACTCTTGCCATGATAGAAAAATTTTGGACTGCAAAAGTCGCAAATTATTTTGAATTTGCAAACTATTACACTCCGTGATGAATGAATAAAAGTATTTTGTTGTTGATGTTTTACAACATTAAGCGGTGGATGTCAATGATTTACAAGCACTTCATGCAAATAAATATTAATTATCCACACCTCAAAAGCCTGATTAAATGACTGCCTTGTGGCAGTACTTCTTAGCTTTCCTCTTTCGAGGGTGCTATCTGCCCGGTCAATTCAAATGCCTGCGGTAGTATTTCTTTAGCTTTCCTCTTTCGGGGAGTCGCCCTCTACCCAGTCAATTTAAATGCTTGTGGCAGTACTTTTTAGCTTTCCTCTTCAGCCGGCATTTCCGGTACAGCCTTATGGCAGGCAATCCCGGCTACCTTCGATGGTCAGCCCCGTCCTGTTTTACAACAGTATTTAACCAGACTTCCGCACCTCGAAAAATTTATCCACATTAACTGTCGGCAGGCCATTCATCCCTCCGAAATGCCCATGGCAATGACGAATTTCAGGATTATTGTTCTTCCGGTAAGATCTTCCCCGGTAAGAAACCTATCACTTACAGTAACACGATTAAACTTCTCAAAACCGCGCCCAGCCTAACTGCATCCAAGATACGGTTTTGGGTGGTGCCGTGTTTTATCAGTGCTTCTTCGTGCGAAGATACACACATTTCACATCCGTTCAAAGCAGAAACTACCAAACTTACCAATTCGAAGAATTCTTTTCCTAAAACCGGGTTCGCCATAATACTCATACGGATCCCTGCAGGCTGGGTGGTATAGAACTCTTTTTTCACAAAATGACGGAAACGGTAATATACATTATTAGCCACCAGCAGACTTGTACAACTGATCACTTCTGCCACTTCCTTGTCATTCGCACCTTCTGCTACCGCCAGCTTTTCAAACGCCGCCTGCAGCTCCGCATGCTTCTCATTCACTGCTACTGACAACCCGATCAGGTAAGCCTCCTTTTTGGTTAAATTACTGGAATTCAAACCGTTAGTCACGTTTATCTTCAAATCTTTCAGATACCTTGCGTCTGAATTTGCCAGCGCATGTAAACGGGTAGACAATGCACTCTCTGTCAATCCCACTGCCTGCAGCAACTGCACAGCTGTATCCTGGTTGGATGTTGCGAACATATATAATATTATAAAGTTACGGGTAAGAAAAAGTCTATAGCCAGACTCCCTTTAATGAGCGTTTCGAGTCTATCGTCTTTCAGGGCTTGTAAGAAAAAGTCCATAGCCGGACTGCCTTTACAGGACTGCTGACTATGGACCTCGAAATAAAAAAGATTATGCATTCAGGGTAGCCTGACCTTTTTCCCAGTTACAAGGGCACAGCTCGTCTGTCTGCAATGCATCCAGTACGCGCAGTACTTCCTTCACATTACGGCCTACATTCAGATCATACAGGGACACCCAACGTACAATACCTTGAGGATCAACGATGAAAGTAGCACGGTAAGCAACTTTTTCATTTTCTTCCAGGATGCCTAATTCTGTAGCCAGAGATTTGCTGGTGTCAGCAAGCATTGGGAACTGCAGACCACGCAGATCTTCGTGATCTCTTCTCCATGCTGCGTGTACGAACTCACTGTCAGTAGAAGCACCGATCAGGATTGCATCACGGTCTACGAAATCCTGGTAAGCTTTGTTGAACTCAGCTATTTCGGTAGGACATACGAAAGTGAAATCTTTTGGCCACCAGAACATTACTAACCACTTGCCGGAAGCTTTCAGCTCCTCAGAAGTCAGTTCGTAGAACTCTTTACCTTTCTCGATAGATACTACTGCCGTTTTCTTAAACTCAGGGAACTGGGCACCCAGAGATAAAGTTGCATTCTTCATGTGCTTGATGATTATTTATATTATTGGTTACTATTTCTTCCTGTGGTAAAAAATTTCCGGTGCAAAGGTCATCGTCTATTCATAATTAGTCAAATAGATTTTTCCTAATAGGTTATTGAAAAAGTCTATATACTCCCAATCTCCATCCAGTGCGATTTTTTGTTTCACTTTCTCCCCTGTTTAATACAATCTTAACGTTTTTCGAAAGGATACGTAACTTTTTGGCACGTTATTTAGTTATATAAGTATACTCATCTATAATTCAAAAACGACAGGATATGAAAGCGAAAAATGTACTTTTAGTGATCATTACGATAGGCCTTGCTCTGATTCCGTTCATTAAAAACAGTTTCAGTAAACATGATGAATTTGATGCCACTCAAGATCTGTTCATCTAATGTTTGAAGGGCAACGGTGTACCGTACTCATACCATTACGATTCCCATTTTCGGGAAGCAGGTCTTTATTGCCCTTAATTATTCCAATCTTTTTTCGATATAAAATAACTGTTCCTTCGTCATTTATATATGGCAAAGGAATAGTGTGTTTGTGATACCACAGTTCCACAATCCGATCTACAACGGCAGGTTATATTTTCGGCATCTTAGATACGACCCAAAAGATCCTTCCAGCATTATTGCCATCATAATCCCCCCAATATTACCTACCCACACCTCAGGTTACATTTCCGATAATGTCTTTAAAACTACTGATACCCAGCACTTTAGCTGTCGTAAACCCTTCTGCATAATCCACCCCTACCATCTGGCCAAATAACCTGTCACGGCTAATGATATTCTCAAAAAACGCAGGTGAAGAAATATAAGTGGCTGGCTCATTATCCGCCGCCGGGGCCAAAAATTGTGTCTTAAAACTCCTGATAGCTTCCTTCTTCCGTTCTATAACAGCAGAAATATCTACCACGAAATCAGGGTTTTCTATTTTATTCTGCAGGAAATGAAATACCTGTTTTGGGCGCCAGGCTTCCTGTGATTGTCCTTCCAGTGTCGTTTCTATTTTCCGTAAGCCAGACAGAAAGCAACTATCTGCCACCAGTACCGCCGCACGACCATGATCCGGGTGCCGGTCCTCACGGGCATTAGTCAGTACAATATCCGGACGGTATTTCCTGATCATAGCGATCAGTTGTAATTGCTCTTCTGTGTCATTTCTGAAAAAGCCATCGGGCAATCCCAGGTTTTCTCTTACATCCAGTCCCATTATTTTGGCGGAATCTGCAGCTTCTGCTGCGCGGGTTTCAGGGGTACCCCGGGTACCCAATTCTCCTTTTGTCAGATCCAGTACACCTACTTTCATTCCCTGTGCTGCATGTACCATAAGTGTACCCGCACAAGCCAATTCTACATCATCGGGATGCGCGACTATTGCTAATATGTCTAATTTCATCGTGAATTCTTTCCTTTCGGGTGCAAATATAGCCTAATGGAGAAAAACATCCGTCTTAATGGAAATATGAGTTTCCTTCCATAACCTAACAGAGAGAGTGTTCCCCTTCCCAAATCCCCCCAAACATCATTTCCCTGTAATGATAATACCCACCTTTTTATCCCTTACCTCATATCTCTTCTTCAACGCAGCTGCATTAATCACCTCAATATTCGCAATAGTACCGCTATCCAGCGCCGCCAGCAAATTGACAGAACTCGAATCTATCTTAAGACTATTCAACACATATTGAAATTTACTATCATCCCCATATTTCTTAATAGCTGCCTCAAAAGCCGGCGATACACTGGCAAATAAACGGTTATAACGCTTACGTGCAAATGGCTTTGATTCAATATAAATAATACCATTCGCCGCTTTGGCACCATACTTAGCCTGTAAAGTCGGACTTTTTACCACATTAATAAAGGCAATCTGGTCGGGAGATAGCTGAAGGCCATTTGTCGCTTCAACGCTGTCAACAATAAACAATGTACCGTCCTGGGCCATAGTTACCCCACTCAAAAGCAGGAGGC
The DNA here is from genome assembly GCF_039596135.1 of Chitinophaga sp. GTDB lineage: Bacteria > Bacteroidota > Bacteroidia > Chitinophagales > Chitinophagaceae > Chitinophaga. Next base: position 1,298 of record NZ_JBCNKH010000084.1, on the reverse strand, counting down.
ACCCTAATATAAGTCTGAATTGCATGTCGGAAAGGTATAAAAAAAGCGGCAACCGCCGCTTCAATGTCTTGTTAATTATAAATAGGGAGCCATAACCTTAATCATAAACCAGGTCTTCCACAACCTCTTAATCACAAACCGGGTCCTCCACAACCTCTTAAACACAAACCGGGTCCTCCACAACCTCTTAATCACAAACCGGGAACCTTCCACCTAATCATAACCCCGGCCCTCACAACCACTAATTATACGCCCTGGAACCCCTATAAATCTCTATCTCCTGCACTATCGCCTCAATATCCTTATCCTCATCATAATCATATTCACTTTTCAGATTCCCCCCAAAGAAAAATGCCACCGTCTGCCACATACGTGCAGAAAACCCACCCTTTAACTCTTTAATTATCTCATAACAGTTCTGACCGGTCTGCCTATTAATCAACTTCATTAATATCCGCCCCTGGTAGATAGACAAATTCTCCAGCTTATCCCCAAACTGCGCCTTCATCTGCTTCTCTACACCCGCCAAATAAGCTTTGCGGTCCTTTTTGTCATGCAAGGTCGCCAGCCTGCTGTTCACATCTTTAAGTATCCGGGAAGCCTGTACTGCATAAGGATACGTAACATAAACAGCATTGCGCAGCCGTGTCCAGGCTTCGCGTTGCTTACGGAACTTCTTCGGCAATTTATCGGTAACTTCTACAAGGCGGAGAGTGATACTGGGAATGGTGTCGCCATCAATTACTATAGCGCTTACAGGAATACTATCCAGACCATGTCTGGTCTGGGCATTAACCCCTACACGACTAAAGAGGCATAGCATGATAAGAATGAAGAATGCGGATGATGAGCGACCCATTTTCTTAAAGTATTCCTAATACTATGCTAAAGTTAAGGTAAATATCAATAGGAACTGATATTAATCTTTTATACTATTATAGGGATTTTTGCCTTCGGCAAAACGTGTTAAAATCAGGGGCCTGCGGCCGGCTTCGTGGCAAATTCCCTGACTTATCAAACCTTAAAACCCAGGTGAACATTCCGCATTTGAAGCAAATTCCCTGACTTATCAAACCTTAAAACTCCAGGTGAACATTCCGCCTTTAAAGCAAATTCCCTAACTCCTCAAACCTTAAAACTCCTGCCTTTGAGGCAATTTCCCTAACTCCCCCAACCTCAAAACTCCCGCCTTTAAAACTAATTCCCCGAATTCCCCCAAATGCCCCCTCCCCAAAACCTCCTCATGCAGATTCGTCAAAAATAGGGACTGGGAAAAATCAAAGCTTCATTTTAGAATT
>NZ_JBCNKH010000083.1:0-27170 GCF_039596135.1 Chitinophaga sp. | reverse complement strand
CCAACCCTATCAGTAAAAAGATAATCCCATTCAATACAAACCCTATCGTAGACCATACATTCACCCCCCTGATCCTACTCAGGTGCGTTAAAAAATGATGGCTCTTATTAGACATAAACAATCCCCCTGCCACCACCGCCAATACCCCGGAAAAATGCATACTCTCCGCTGTTATATACATCACATAAGGTGCTACAAAGGTCAACACCGTATCCATGCTCGCATTCGTAGGCAACCACCTGTGAATGGCATAAAAGATCATTCCCACCGCTAAGCCAACCAATATCCCCATCGTTATCACCAGCACAAAACTCGTCACTGCCTCGTGAAATACAAATCTGCCGGTCGTTACGGCGATCAGTGCAAACCTGAACACAATCAAACTGGATGCATCATTCAACAGGCTCTCCCCTTCTAGTATATTTACCAGCGACTTAGGTACTTTTACTTCCTTTAAGACCGTGGTAGCAGCTACGGCATCCGGCGGAGAGATGATCCCACCCAATAAAAAGCCCAATGCCAGTGTAAACCCCGGGATCAAACTACTGGATACAATTGCAATCACACCTGAGGTCAGGATAACGATCAGGAACGCAAATGAGCTTACCACCCGCCGCCACCGCCATAGTTCCTTCCAACTCGTTTGCCAGGCGGCTTCATATAATAATGGAGGTAAGAAAATCAGGAAGATCAGTTCAGGATCAATGCTGATTTGTGGTAATCCAGGGATAAAACTAAGTGCAAGGCCCCCGATTACTAATACAATCGGGTAGGAGATTTTTAATCGCCCGGCAAGCATCACTAAAAAGAGGATGACTAGTAAAATTCCAATATAAACCGTAAAGGTAAAATGCATATGGGCGATCGATTTTGGTACTTTTTATTTATTGGTGGTAGGCTAACCTTATGCCAATATAAACAATCTTCGTTAATCCGTATCGCTGACGCTTATATTGGGAGAGCAGGCTTATCATCTCAGCTATTCTTCTTCCCGCTCACATACTTATTACCTTTCACTATAAACCTGTAAGGCAATAATGCATCCGCCCCCGCATAATCCACACCTATGCGGGGCGTGGCTACCACCTCAGCAGGTACATATCCATCCTCTGCCAGGTAAAACTCTTCCGACAATAAACTATACCCCGTATGGAGCTTATCAATCCCTAACGCCTTACTTACATTCCCCGGCCCACGCGTCAGGGTAAAATCTGCCTTTGCCTTTCCTGTCCTTTTCAACATTTCCGGAATACCTTCCAGCGGCTCCGCCGCCCGGATCAACACCGCTTCCGGCGTTTCTTCCTCATTGGTCACTATATTAAATAAGAAGTGAATTCCATAACAAAGATATACGTATGCCTTGCCCGCCTTCCCGAACATTACCTCCGTTCGCTGGGTACGACGCCCGCCGTAAGCATGACTCGCCTTGTCTACCACTCCCATATATGCCTCGGTCTCTACGATCCGCGCAGTTGTGAGGACGCCGTCAAACCGGGTTACGATTATCTTTCCCAACAGTTCCTCCGCTATTGTCAGTACATTAGGCCGGTTGTAAAATTCCGCAGTCAGTTTTTTCATCGGTATGAATTTAAATAAAAAATCGCTCCACAGGTGGAAGTTGAGTAACTACAAATATACCCCGGTGTAATTTTGGTAATCCTGTGGCAGGGTTTAAAAAAATAAAGAATGTTCTCCCTGTTGGAGACTATTTAAAAAACACTATTTTGCAATCCTTCCATACTTACTATGCAACATCAACCCATCAACCGCAAGCTCTACGGGCTTGACCATCTTCGCGCATTTGCCATTACTTTCGTCTTCCTGTTCCATTACAACATCTTCGGCCATCCTGACTGGATGTACACAGTCGGTAGCTTCGGTTGGACGGGCGTAGACCTCTTCTTTGTGCTCAGTGGCTTCCTCATCGCCGGCCAGCTATTCAACGAAGATCCTATTTCATTAAAGACCTTCTATACCAAAAGGGTCTTCCGCATCTTCCCTGCCTACTTCGTCATCGTAGCACTCTATTTTCTATTTCCGTACCTGCGGGAGCGTGATACCCTCCCCCCGTTATGGAAATTCCTCACCTTCACCCAGAACATTGGCCTCGACCTGAAAAACACGGGGGCTTTTTCCCATGCCTGGTCCCTCTGTATCGAAGAGCAATTCTACCTTCTCCTACCTATATTGATTATCTTTTTCAGAACCTACAGGTTGACGACAATTGCGCCCTGGTTCATTGCTTCCCTATTCCTTGCAGGTTTTGGTATTCGTTACTACTGCTGGACCCATTTTTACCTCCCTGCTACCACCGATAACTGGATGGTTTGGTACAAATGGATTTACTACCCGACCTTCTGTCGGCTGGATGGCCTGCTGGTAGGGATTAGTCTTGCTGCAATAAAAGAGAGATTGTATAAATACAGTACCCCGCTCCTGCTGGCAGGATTGCTCATCCTGGCGGGTGCCTACATCTTATGTCAAAATGAAGACCTGTTTAACGAAAGTATCTATGGTTTTCCGCTCATTGCCCTTGGCTATGGTTGCATCGTAGCGGCTGCCGCCAGCCCGGAATGCTTCTTATATAAATATGGTAGTAAAATTACCAGCTCACTGGCAGCACTCAGTTATGCCCTGTACCTGAGCCATAAGATAGTTATCCATGTGACGCAGAAAATCGTCTCGCAATGGGGGATAGATACAAAGAGCACTATCATGTTTGTAATTTGTGCTGTCACCTGCCTGGCGGCGGCGTGGTTAATGAGGTTGTTGATTGAAAAGCCTTTTTTGAGGTGGAGAGAAAAGATACTCAATCCACCAAAGCCTCTAAAAACGAAATAATCGCCTGCTGCTCCGCCTTATCCAACCCCAACGTATCGGTAGACAAAGTCTGGTGCATAACCGGCGTCACACCCCCCTGGTTGTAAAAATCAATCACCTGCTGCATGGTACTAAAATTCCCATGATGCATATAAGGTGCGGTAGCAGCCGCATTTCTCACCGTAGGCGTCTTAAAAGCACCCTCATAAAAGGTAACAGGAAACACCGCAATCCGACCCCTGTCGGTATCTGCTACCGGGTATTGCAGATCGCTGTACAGGGGTACACCTAATATTTCAAATTCTGTTCTGTTAAATAACGGCGGTGTCAACCCATTGAACAATGGCGCAAAATGGCAACTTCCACAACGGGCCTTGCCCATAAAGATATTAAACCCATGTTTTTGCTGGCCGGTCATTGCAGACTTATCGCCAGCTAAATAATGATCAAACGGAGAATTAAACGGGGTCAGGGTGCGGATATAAGCCGCCAGGGCACGGATCATCTTTGCCTTTGGCATTTGCAGGCGGGCTACTATGCTATCGTCTGTTCCACCCATTTCTGCTGGACTATGCAGTACCACATCTATCTGCTCTTCCAGGCTCTTTGCCCGGCCATCCCAGAACTGGGCATACTGGTAGGTCGAGTATAATAATGTAGGCGTATTTCTTGGCAGGGAACCTCCTAACAAAGATGTGTTCCGTGCCATACCGTCTGTAAAATGCTTTCCTGGTATATGACAGGTTGCACAGCTTCGCTGCATATTGCCGGATAGTTTCTTTTCGAAAAAAAGTAGCCTTCCTAAAGCTGTATCATAGCCTATCTCAGGCGCACTGTTACCTGCATTCCTGAGAATGTCGCCCTTGCCATTCCCAGGTGCACTATTTGTATTCCTCAAAACATCCCCTTTGCCATCTACCGTAATATCCGCTCCCTGTGTATAGGTTTCTTTCTTAAATGCATCCCTGGAACCATAAATTGCCGTGGTATTTAGCGCCCTTACCGTATGGGTCGCTGCTGCATGCGAAAGCATACGTTGTACCGGCATGGCATAATCAGTAATAAACTCCAGGCGATCAAAGCTGTTGAAATCAGGATGCCCGGACAGGTAATTAAACGCACCCGACATCGCTTCCCGGATACTATCTACTCCTATTACATTTCGCAATGCATCCATCGCCGCTGCTGCCTCTGGTATTCCACATTGTAATGAAGGCGCATCATACCCCGTAATATACAAACTCTGTATCCGGATTAATTCCAGCTGGATGCTCTCCATCACCTGTGCATCCGTGGCCCTAAAGTTGTATAACAAAGCAGGCAGACCTGCCGCTGTTTCCGCGACGATGTCTGCCTGCTGCATCAATTCTTCTTTTGATGCATTACTATATAATAACGCTTCTATCTGCTGCAATCCCACCGGTTCTTCATACTCTATATAAGGTTCTTCCACCTCGTATTTTGCCGGTGTATTGAATACATACGCTTCACTTACAAAAAAGTATTCAAGGAAAAATGAAATGCGTTTGTAAGCAATCCTGCATTCCTTTAATGCGTCTTTTGCCTGTGCTATGGTAACCGGCCTGGAAGGATCATATTTTTCAATAGCAGCCTTTAAGGCGTTTGTCTTTAAGGTAAATATTGCCTGCTGCGCCTTGAAATACCTGATCGTCTGCTCCGGGTACCCTTTTGGTGTTTCACCTGCTATTCCAAGACACAACAACAAACACAACCCGGTGAGCACCTTTATTTTCTTCATCGCGCTGTAATTGTAAATGTATCTTTTACACAACCTTCCTTATCTTCTACTGTATAAGTCGTAGTACCTTTTGAAGGCCTGACCGTAATAGACTTTGAAGTCTGGTTCTTGTCACTCCACTTATAATTCCCCACAAATGAAGCCGTCAGTGTCAATGGCTGACCTGCTTTCGCTTTGATCTCATTATGCTTATTCACTTCTTTCATTATCGTAAAATGATCACGAATCACTCCATCCGCACAAATCCATTTCAGGTCCAGCCGGTTATTCTCAATCTCCAGCATAGAAGCCCCACCATTCGTATCATTCGCATACTGCATCGCTTTGTGCGGATAGGTCTTTTGTCTGCCACCCAGTTTACCGGCAGAACCACTCACTACATATACCGTTCCTGCATTCAGGGAATCTTTTACATAAGGACAGCTGTTCTCACTGCCATCATACAAACCGGAAGAACGGCTCAGGTTATGCACCGCAGGATCAAATGAATCCATCATACCATAATGTCCTTTCATCAGCCTGGATCGCTCATAATCATGGCTATGCCCACACAAAATAAGATCTACTCCATTCCGCTCCAGAATACGGATAAAATTCTCACGAATGCTGATCAGCTCATCTGTTTCGTCAGAGTTATGAGACCCCATGGTATAAGGAGGATGGTGCCAGTAAGCGATCACCCATTGTTTGTTCTTATTTGCTTCCAGGTCACGCTTTACCCATTGTACCTGGGGACCCAGGGTATCGTACAGGCGGTATTGATCGGCCTCTTTACCATAGCTATCCAGGGAAATAAAGTGTACATTCCCGATATCAAATGAATAGAATGCCTGTGTATGCGAAGGTACGCCACCATCTTCCGCCTCGGTAGGCATGGAGAAGTTCTGGTAATAGGCAGTCTTGTGTGTACGAACGGCTACTTCTACCGCACCTGGAAAATCATGGTCGTTGTAATCATGATTGCCGGGTGTGGGATACATTGGATGCTGCTTTAACAGATCATCTTTATATATATTGAAGAACTTTGTCTGAAACTCCTGGTCGGTGCCACTACCATAGGCATTATCGCCCAGCAGGATCCAGGCATCCATATAATTATTACCGAGGTAATTGAGTACGGATTGTTTTACGTTACGCTGGTTCACTGAGTTATTGCCACAATCTCCAAATGCGCCGATCCTGAGGAGGCTTTTGCTACCTGCTTCAGGCAGGGTATAGAAGTAGTTGTTCGCGTCTCCCTGCAGGGTATCTGCAAATGTGCCGACTGTGTAATAGTAACGGGTGTGAGGTTGTAAACCAGTAATACGCACGATATGTTCTGTGGTGATGGTAGAATCATCTTTTGACAAATCCCACTTATTTACGGTGGTTCCAAAACGTACACGGCTACGGGTAGCCACGTTCGTACGCCAGCGGATCGTCATGGCGGTGGGTGATCCTACCTGTAAGTAGGGTCCACGTATTATTGTAATGGGGTCTTCATCCCCGTCAGTGGCCTGCGCATGCGTTGTTAAAAACGAAAAGAGAAATAAACAAAGTAGCAACCATCCCTGCTTCATCTGCTATATGATTTTTATGTTAATTTTACCTGTGTAGCCCCTTTTTCCTTAAATAATCCAGCAACTCCCCCGGTCTATCCGTCTGAATCACATTGACCTGTTTTTTCTGCAACAGCGAATCAAACCCCTTCTCCCCCAGCTCATCATAATCCCCCAGTGCATTCATCCACACCCTCATATTCGCCTTCCGCACCACCTGCATCAGGCTATCTGTATAGCAATCATCATCCCCATGCAAGATAGGATAACGTCCCTGTTTTACCACCGCCATCGTCTCTGCCGCATTATGCACCCTTGGCATCACAGGTATATCCGGATCTATTTCTTTTACAAGATCAGCATCTTTATAATCATATACAAAAAACAGCACCTGTTTTTCCATCCCCATCTCGCGTACCAGTTTACAGGTACTCACCATAGCACTCCGGGTATCCGCTTTAAAATCAATATCGATCATGATCTTTCCCCTTGCCATTTCCAACGCATTCCGGAAAGAGGGAATTCTCTCTGTAGTGACCACCCCTTCCCTTTTTAAATGTACCCCCTGCAATTCAGCATATGTCAGCTCACTTACATTCCCATGCCCATCCGTCTTTTTCTCAATACCCTTATCATGCATTAATACTAAAACCCCATCTTTCGTTTCCCGAACATCTAACTCTATTATATCAATCCCCTTATCTATCGCACTTTGGATGGCCGGCAGGGAATTCTCCGGGTACACGGTATGATCTGCACGATGCGCCGCAACCAATACATACTGATGATGGTGATAAAAATCCTTAATAATGCTATCCACCGGCGACACCAGCAACAGTAAAAATAATAGCTTATTCATTACCTGTTCCCTTTTTGTTTAAGATAATTGATTAATGCACCCGGATGATCAGTCTGTAACCCCTGTACAGGCGTATCCAAAGCCTGCTGCCAGCTCAGGGGGCCCTCATCCGGCGCCTGCACATCCAGCCATATGGCCACATTTCTCTTTTTACATACAGCCAGCATTTCCGGTGTGTACCTACCTATGTCCCCATCTATCGCCGATACGGGGTATTGATCAAAAAAGGTATTTAAATCTAAAACTGAATCCGGCACACTCGTCATCAGTGGCATACCCGGTGCAACTTTGTGCCACTCCTTCAGCTGTTCAAAGGTATTACAGTACACAACTATGTGCTTTTCCATACCTGCCTTTTTAATCAACTTATACACCACAAGCGGATCTGCATCCTTGAAATCAAGATAGATGTTTACCTTTTTTTTACAAAGAGACAATACCTGCTCAAAAGAAGGCACCCCGGCAGGTAATACTTCCAATGAGCCATGACTGATATATAAGGTTCCATCCTTAAACGTTCTCAGATCTACCTCTACATAATCCACTCCATCCGCTATCGCACGTGTATAAGCTGCCAGTGTATTCTCCGGTAAAACAGTGTGATCGCCTCTATGGGCGATCACAACATGCTTATGCTTTACGACAGGCAATAATGCAATCAATAATATCGAAAAAAAATGCATAGTTTATTATTTTAAATACCACATCTTCGTTGTCAACTCATCAGCACCCTGTATTGCTACCGCAGCCTTATACTGATCCAGGTTATAAGACTGCTCAGATGTAGGGTACTTATACCGGGAAGGAATCTCAGCAATAGCCGCCAGCGGCCCTGTCACAAATACAGGATACCCCGTTCTCCGCTGGTCAAACCAACCCTCTGGTCCTTTCAGGAAATTCGCAATCCACTTTTGCGTAATCAGCTGAGACAATGTACCATTGTATTGTACGGAAGCCTGTGCCAGGTAAGTCGCTTCATCAGTAGCCGATACGCCATAAGCTTCCAGCGATGCGCTGATACCCTTGTAATATAAAGCAGCAGCCGTTTCACCACTCACCGTTACCTTTCCCGCCTGTACTACTTCTGCCAGGATAAAACACTGCTCGGCATATGTCATCAGACTCGCCTTTAGCAGATCACTCTGATTCGCGTAAAAGATAGGCGCCATCTTCGAGATATGCGTCTCACCCCCATTATAATCATAAGGAGAAGGTATCGCATTTGGCACACCTACATACAGGTTCGGATCTACTGTATACCCCGTTGTACTGGATACTGGCGCTACCCAGATTGGTAACCTTGGATCGTTCAAACGCAGCAGCGTATCTACGATTTCCTTACTGGGTTTGTACTTATCAATCTCCGTGCTCTTGTTATTCAGGTTACCACCCGGCCAGCTATCGGACGCATTCACACCTAAATATCTCAGTGCTGCATCATCACTATTGCTGGCGAACAAGGGATATTTAGAAGGATTGTTCAGCATATTTTGCATCTCAGTATATGCCGAAGTACTTTTCTTTGCTATACGCAATAGTAAACGCAGGTGCAGTGCATTGGCAAATTTGCGCCAGTTCAGTGCTACCCCACCATACAGCAGGTCATAGTCTGCATCAATGGTCAGGGTAGTCGCTGCCAGTGTATCATTCGCAGCTGTAAGTGTAGCCAGCAGCGAAGGATAGATATCCTCCTGCTGATCATATTTCGGGTGTACTATACTACTGTCTTTGGATAGTAAAGCCTCGCTATAGGGTATATCTCCATACAAATCTGTAATATAAGCGAAGTTGAAAACCTTAATGATGTCTGAGATCGCCGTGTATTGCAACATACCACTCGTCGCCGCCAGGTCATGAAAGGTCTTATTGTAAGTCAATGCACTCCAATATCCATCCCAGTTATTGCCCGACCAGCCAAACAGGTCATCGCCTTCATTGCGTACCTTGGTGATATAACGGGCTGCTTCGGCAGGCTTGTCGAGAAATGCATCGTCCTGGTAGGGATATGCTGTCTTTACCAGTGCCGTCGAAAGCAGGTATTGCGGATTCACAGTTGTCGCCGTATTTGGATCCGTGTTGATGTCCGAAAAGTTCTTTGTACATGCACTTAACAGGAACAACACCCCAATGGCATATATCTTTTTCATATAATTGTCGTATGAATATTAAAAATTAAGACCCAGTTTCACACCATAAGAACGGGTATATGGCAGTGACCAGCTACTTGTACCAGGTGTAATGCTACCACTCTTGATCGTCATCGCCGTCTCAGGATCATAGCCTTTACCTGCGGCTGTCCAGCTGAACAGGTTACGGGCAATCAATGAGACAGACAGGTTAGAGATTGGTAGTCTGCCAGTCTGCTGCTTGCTGAACAGGTAGGTCAGACTCACTTCGCGCAGCTTCACATAAGTAGCGCTGAATGTATTGCGTGCATGCATTTTCCAATAGTAATCACCATAGAAGCTTTCGGGATCTGTAATGTTGGTATTCTTTACATAGTTTCCATTGCCATCGTCGATATAACCGTCTTCGATCATACCATCTGTACGATTGCTCGTTCCATCATTCCAGCTCAGGCCACCATGTTCTGTATCCCGGCCTTTCAGTGTATTTTTTGTACGCCCGTCAGACAACAGGTTCATGAACATATAAGAGAAGAACTGGCCACCCTGCCGGTAATCGATCAGGGTATTCAGGGTGAAGTGACCGTACGTAAAAGTATTCGTGATACCCAATGAGAAATCAGGATTGTAGTTACCGATCTTTATAAGGTCGGTAGCATACTGGCTATGACCTGTTTCGTCCAGCAGTTCCTTTCCTTTGTAAGGACCGTCTGGTACAGTCTTCCAGGTATTACCATACATGTTGCCGAGTGACTGACCTTCACGTACCTGGTACTGCATACCTTCTGCAGAACCCTGCAGGTAAGAAGTAATACCATCAGCCAGTGCGATTACCTTATTCCTGTTGCGGGTGAAGTTCGCACCAATATCCCAGATGAATTTACCGGAGACAGGTGTACCATGTACCCCAACTTCCCAGCCCCTGTTGCGGATTTCACCGGCATTGATAATGCGGGCACTATAACCGCTGGCCATAGTAGTCGGGATCTGAATGATCTGGTTACGGCTATCGGTGGTATACCAGGTAGCTTCTACACCTAATCTGTTGTTGAAGAATTTCAGATCAGTACCAATTTCATAAGAGGTGGCGATTTCCGGCTTCAGGTTGTTGTTCTTCAGGGTGGTGCTAAAGGTGGCCATCTTCACATCGCCCCAGTCAGGAGAGCTGAAGGTAAAGCTGTTGTACAGGCTGTAAGGATCTGTATCCTTACCTACCTTAGACCAGTTCAATCTTACTTTGGCATAAGACAATGCACCATGTTCGATCTTCAACATATCTGACAACACGACGCTTAAAGAGGCAGAGGGATAAAAGTAGGAGTTGTGATTAGCGGGCAACGCGCTGGACCAGTCATTCCTGGCACTCAGATCCAGGAATACATAACTCTTGTAAGACAGTTCACCCATAGCGTACAAACTGTTGATGCGCTTGGTGGCCTTGTAAGAAGAGTTGGTAACAGTACCGGCAACAGCGTTGGAGATATTGTATACTCCCGGCATTACCAGTTTGCTGGCGGCCTGTGACTGTGTGTTAGAACGCTGGTCCATGCGGTTAGCACCTACGCTTACGAAAAATGCAAAATCGTGTTGAAGACTTTTCTTATAGGTCAGTAAGAAGTCAGTATTCTGCTCACTGCCAAAGAGGTTACCAATATAATAAGCACCATAAGGATTTTGTACAGCACTTACTGCCCGCTTGCTTTCGTCGGTTTCAGTATACCAGTCAAGACCTGTACGCCCCATCAATGTCAGGCCTTTTGCCAGTTCCATGGTCAGCTGTATGTTGCCTGTCACGTGATGACGATTGTAGGCGTTGGTCAGTTGGTATGCTACAAAGTAAGGATTATCAGTGCTCCCCTGATCCTGTGAGAACTGCTGCAGTCCTTCTTCCCCGCTCTGCCAGTAATTTTTCAGCAGTTGGGAGTTGATGTTTGCCGGCATGGTATACAGTATATAACTGGAACTACCCCTGTTGAAAGTAGGGCGGTTATTACTGTTGTTATTCGTGTATGCAATATTGGTAGTCACCTTTATCTTAGGGCTCAGCTCATAACCTGCAGCGAGGTTAATGTTGTTTCTCTGCAAACCGGTATTAGGTGTGATACCTTTATTCTGCAGGTTGGTGTATGAGAGGCGGAAGTTGCTACCTGTGATCGCTACATTGCTGGTATAGGTAGAACCGGTTTCATAGAAATCTTTTACCCTATCAGGATAAGCAATCCAGTCAGTCGCCACCCGGTCACCATTGGCATCGGTAGGGCTGTTCCACTGAATATATTTTGAACCGGTGTTCAGTTTAGGCCCCCACGAAGCAGTAGACAATGTATTGGCAGGATCTACAGAACCAGTGGCATCACCGGCACCATATTCACTCTGGAAGTCGGGGAACTGCCATGCTTTGTCATAGATCGCGCTGAAGTTCGCACTTACGTTCAGGCCTTTTTTATTTTTGCCATTACCACTTTTGGTAGTGATGAGGATCACCCCGTTTGCAGCACGGCTACCATACAATGCCGCAGCACTGGCGCCTTTGAGCACGGTAACGGTGGCAATATCGTCAGGACTCACATCGGAGATAGGGCTGCCATAGTCAACAGTTACCTGGCCTACGGGCACAGTGGGACTTCTGTTAGCCGAAGCGACGGGCACCCCATCTACCACGAACAGCGGTTGATTGTTATTCGCAATAGAGCTGGCACCACGAATGGTGATCAGCACAGAACCACCGGGATCAGAGCTGGCAGATCGGATGTCTACACCAGCTACTTTGCCGGAGAGGCTGTTTACAACATTCACATCTTTTACGGTGCTTACTTTAGAACCGTCGAGGGTAGCGATAGAATAGCCGAGGGCTTTCTCTTCACGTTTGATACCTAAAGCGGTGACAACTACAGCCGAGAGGTCTTTCACATCAGGCAGGAGCTGAATGTTCAGTATAGCGGTGTTGCCGGCTTTCACGGTTTTGTTAGCAAAGCCAACGGAGTGAACCAGTAAAGTGGTGGCACCATTTACTTCGATGGTATAGCGACCCTGATCGTCGGCGATTACAGTTTTGTTCGTCGTTTGATCGGTAACCGTGGCACCGGGTATAGGTTCGCCTTTATCGTTGGTGATGGTACCGTTGATGATTTTGTGATCATCGCTGGTGATGGTTCCATTAGTGATTTCCTGGTTATCGCCAGAGCCGGCATTTGCTGTATTCATACGCTGGATGGCGTAATCGCTATGCCCCAGTTGAACGATGGTGAGGCCCAGTGGTTGCAGAATCTGTGCTACTTTGCTGGCATTGAAAGTACCCTGTTGGGGGAACTGTTCGAGGTATACGAATTTGTTTGCGACAGTGGCGCTGTTGTAGTTAAAGTTCACGTGAAAGATGTCTTCCATTTTTTGGAGGGCTGTAATCAGCGATACCTTTTCACTTACATAGTTATAGGCGATGGGAGCAGTGTGGGCCCTTACCTGCCAGACTTCCAGCAATAGGAGGACAGTCAGGACAACGTACCTGTTCAGTTTAAGTTTCATAAAAAATAAATGCGCTTGCTTGTTTACGAAGTGATAATAGCTTTATTCGAATACAATCGTATGATTAGCCTGGACTGAAAGCTGGTCATTGTACACTGACCGGATAGCAGCCAGGAGAATGTCTGTGTTGTTTAAAGGACAGGAGCCGGAGAAGCGTTCCATTTGTAGTTTGGTGCTTTTCCACTGAACGTGAAAACCGTAATTTTCTTCCAGTATGGCAGCGACTTTATATAGCGGTGTATCTTTAAAAATCAGTCGGCCGTTTTTCCAGGAGGTAAATGATGCCGGGTTGATGCGTTCCATCTTTTTGGTGGTAGCATCGAGGCGGATCATTTCACCGGGAGTGAGGTGTAAGGTACCTGCGTTTTTCGCCCAGCCAGCTCCTGTTACGTTTACCTTACCTGATTCGAGCAGTACTTCGATGTGTTGCCTGCGGCTGTAGATGTTGAAAGCGGTACCGAGTACGGCCACATCCAGGCCACCGGTATGTACTTTCAGGTCATGGTGTTCACCGCTGAAGTAAGCTTCACCTTCTATCCATACTTCGTGCCCTTTGTATTGCAGGGTGGAGTTGGAATTCAGCAGCACTTTCGATCCATCCGGCAGCTTTACTTCTTTTGTCATGGCGATGCCGGCGTGAATGGTGGTGCTGCGGTTATTTAATAACAGACCTGTGGCGACGAGCAATAACAGTGATGCAGCAGCTGCTGTCCAGCGGTACATACTGATGCGGCGGTGGTGTCCCAGGGCGGTGTCGAAGCGCTCCTGCATTTCTAAGATATCTTCGTGAGCAGGTCCGCTTTCATTTTCTTTCAGGATAGAAAGTAAGGTGAAAGCGGTATTCACATCTTCACGACGATCCGGGTGCGCGGCGAGCCATTGTTCCCAATGTGCGCGGGCTTGTTCATCTGACTGACTGGCCCATGCTCTGAAAGAGGGATTGGTCATCAGGTCTGCTACTGTATATTGTTCTTGATCCATTGCTATTAATAAGAGGCAGGAGGTGGTGCAGATACCCTCAGGAAATTTTAAGTTTTTTTTGGGGGGGAGAATATTTTAGTTAGGTAGACAGCTTTAATTTTGGGGAATTACAATAATTCAGTGAGTTGTTTATTGCGTGTGATCACCTCACGCATTTCATCAAGCGCTCTATAAATGAGGGTTCTGGCGTATTTCACCTCTTTCATAGACATGATTTCAGCAATACTTTCGTAACCGATATTTTCGAAGAAATACAAATAAATCGCTTCCCGCTGCCGGTTGCTCAGTCCATTAATAATATGCTGCACCACCTGTTTGCGGTTATGCAATTCCTGTTGCTGAATGATGGGATGATCGGCGGAGAGGTCGAGGTAAAACCCATAACTTTCATCATTGCCCAAATCCTCGGTGGACCGGGCCTTCTGCTGGCTAATAACGCGCAGCAGTTTACGACGTACAGCGATCATAAGATAGCTCTTTAAATGCTGTACATTACTACGCCGGGAACGGCTGGTAAATAACTCAATAAAAAAATCCTGTAATACATCCTTTATCAGGCCCTTGTCGTCGGTGAACCTGTTGCAGTATTTAAAGAGTATAGGGAACCAATACGTCCACACACTGTCGAATGCCCGCTTATCCCCCTTGCAAAACTGCTCCCAAAGTTGTATTTCATCGTTTTGTCCCACTACCATACGACTTGAGTAGCTGCAAAGCTATTCTATAATGACGTGGGAGTATATTAACTTTTTGTTAACCGCGGTTAATCCGTAATTTTACGTTCAAACCCAACCATTTAACCTGGATGCCATCATTAAAGACTATTCTGTTGTACCTGTTATTCTTTATATCTTTTCCTGTTATTGCCCAGAAGACGGGGAGAATTTATGGACAACTTGCTGATACTGTAACGCGGCAGGTTTTGAAAGATGCTTATATCACTATATTAAAAGGGGATGCTGTACAAAAGTCCGTTTTTTCAAATGCTACCGGGGAATTTAGTTGCGATCATTTACCTTTTGGAGCGTACATGGTACATATTTCATTTCAGGGGTTGGCGCCTGTGCGACGGGGAATTACGGTGAATGACACCGCATTGAATATGGGCACTATTTACATGTTCCTTTCTGTAAAAACACTGGATACTATCGTGGTAGCGGAGCAGCCTATGGTGATGAACAAAGATACGATCGAGTATAATGCCAGCAGGTTTCCTACTAAACCTTATGCAACATTGTCTACGCTTGTACAGCTACTGCCCGGTATCCAGATGAATAATGATGGTACGATGACTATCAATGGTATTACAATAGACCAATTGACAGTAGATGGAGAGCCATTCTTTACAGGCGATAAGGAAATGGCATTGACACACCTGCCTGCAGAGATAGTAAAGAAGATACAGGTGTATGCAACGGATTCGCTGAGCAAGTTAGTGAATGGGCCGAAGACATTGAATATCGTATTGCAGGCAGATAAAAGGAAGGGGACTTTTGGCAAAGGAGGTGCGGGCATGGGTACTGCTGATACGTATACAGTAAATGGCGATATCAACAGGATGAATGGCGCACAGCAATATTCAGTGATGGGTGACCTGGGCAATGTGGAGAAGGAAAGAACGGGGATGGATGCAATGCCACAGAGCAGCGGCAGTGGCAGACAACGGATCATCAATGGCGGGGCAACTTACCGGGATAACAGGAATAAAAAAATCAATTTCTCGGGTAACTATCTCACGATGAATATGCGTAATGAATCGACCACCCGTTCTCATGCATTGAATATCTACCCGGGAGATTCTTCTACTATACAGGATAGGGTATCAGGAGGGGTGATGAACAGTAACAATCACCAGTTCAATGGAATGTTGTCAATAGGCAGAGGGCACAAGACTTTGCTGAATATCAGTCCGAACTTTAGTATTAATAAATCCGGGAATACTTTTACACAACAGGCATCGCAGCAATTTGAAAAAACAGGTGAACAGACTTACCAGACAGCAGGCTCAAACAGCAGCAATAATACAGGTACTTCCATCGGCACGAACATTCATTTTGTTCATAACTTTAAAAGACCTGCAGAGAGGTTATTCTCTATCATGAATATCCGGAACAATGACAATACATCGGCATCAACTAATAATAGTGAGACAAAGTATGCCACCTATACCAATGATATTCATCAGCAGAATAAGAGTAATTCCCATACGTTGACGATCAATTCCAATACAAGCTATAGTGTACCGCTGAGAAATAGTTTCAGTTTGCAGGCGCAGGGTGGGTATACATTCAACAAGGACAATAACCGGTACAGGACGTTGAAGTATAATAATGCTACGGGTCATTTTGATCAATTGGATACCACGCAGAGCAATACATATGGCAGTACCTATCACACGGGGACCCTGCAGGTGGGTATATCGAAGATGATAGGCCAGGTGAATGTGAGCGCGGGTGCAGGTATTGAAAGTGACTGGCTGCATGGAGAGAATGAAACGAATCACACCAGTTTGTCAAAGCGGTACCTGAATATGCTGCCACAAGTTTCTATTAACTATAATCCTGCATCGGGGCAGGCATTGCAGGTGAGTTATACGGGTAAGCCGAACCAGATGACGATACAGCAGTTGCAGCCGGTTACGATGACGACGGATTCATTGTATATACAGGAAGGTAATCCTGATTTGCAGCAGCCGTATGCGCATAGTATTAACCTGAGTTATAGCATGATGAAGGATATGCGGATGGTGACGGTTGCTCTCTCGTCTGGATTCGTCAACCATTCTATTGGTGCTGCTACAACTTTGTTGAGTAATGGGGCGCGGGTGACGAAGCCGGTGAACCTGGAAGGGCAGCAGAATATAGGGTTGATGGTGAACTGTGCGTTGCCGCCTAAGACCGGGAAGTCAGGTTTTAATATATCCGGTAATGTGTTTTATTCAAAGAATCCTGTATTGAGTAATGGGGTTCGGAATGATAGTCGTAATGTATATTTTAACAGTACTTTCTCATGGACATATCATGACAAGAAGGGGTTAAATGTAATACTGGGGGTTTCGCCGGGGTATAATTTTATGTCTACAGATATTGGGTTGAATACTTCTTATTTCAATGCGGGGGTAAATGGGCGGGCAGATTATTCGTGGAGAGATTGGGAAGGTGGGCTGGCGGTGTATTATAATTACAGCAGCAGTTTGCCTGCCAGTTATCAGCCGGATTTTCCTTTTTTGTCTCCGACGCTGAGGTATAGGTTTTTGAAGAGGAAGCAGGCGCAGGTGAGTGTGTCGGTGAAGGATCTGTTGAATCAGCAGTCGGGGGCAAGTAGAAGTGTGGGGGTGACGAGTGTGGTGGACACGTGGACGCAGACGAGAGGGAGGTATGCGATGCTCTCGTTTACTTATAATATCAGTCGGTTTGGCGGCGGTAGTTCTCAGGGGAAATTTTAATGAGACTATTTGTCGTTCTTTATTTTGTCACCCTTAATTGGTGAGTAGTTAGTTTTTGGCTGACCGTTCACAACTATTTTCTCAAAATAGCATTTTATACCTGTTGCTGAAGTCATATCTTCACGGTCCTGGATGTGAAAATGCAAATGAGGTTCTGAGGAATTTCCTGAATTACCACAAAGACCAAGTAGTTGCCCTTGTTCAATTTTTTGCCCTTGCTTCACTACTATTGAATGTTGCTTAAAATGTGCGAAAAATAAATATTCATTGTTAGCAGTTTTAATGATCACTGTATTTCCGGGCACATATATTGGGTTTAAAATTCCAGGTATGTTATCTTTTACGCCATCCACAACCAACACAACTTCACCGTCACAAGGTGTAAATAGTTCTTTGCCAAACGCGTAATAGTCTTCATTTGTTTTACCATCAGTTTTGAAGGAGGTGCCCCTTTCATTTGTTATAACAATATCAAAAGCATTTTTCTGGGCTTCGTTTTCAACATGATAATTTAGCTCCTTAGTGTCACCACCCCAGATTACCGTCCATTCGTCTTTAAACGGCAAAATCAATTTGGTTTTATTGCTGTCAATTTTAGAGGAATTACTTTCTTTAAACGGCTTTACAAAAAGTCCATTTATTTTTAAGTTGTTGTCAATAGATATATTTATAGCAAATAAAGCTCTCTCAAAATTTGTCTTGTAAGAGGCGTATGTCTGCTCGTATTTTATAAATTCCCGTTTGGTAATTTTTCCTGCCTGTTGTTTCAGCCCGGCTAAAAACTTCCTTGTTTGGTCAATGGGTAACGCATTTTTCATTTCTGGTGAGAACCCTGAATAAATTGCGTCAAAATTGTCTCTATTATAGTTTAGTTCAAAACTGTCTGCAACTGCTTTGTATGTTGCTTTTTCATTTTGTCCAAAGGCGAAGTTTGTCAAAACTGTAAATGCCAGAATCGTTAAAATATTTTTCATTTTGATTATTTAGGTGGCCGGGGTTTAATTTTTTTTTTACTAAGCTTTAGGAATATAGTTATCTGAAAAGGAGTTTATTTATGAGAACGGCACTGGATGAAATCATGGTATAGGGTCGTTGCTCTTCATATCTACCATAGGGGGGTATTATTTAATTTTACTAAAATCTGTACAAGATACGGCAAAATGTGTAAACTGGTAAAACTTTCGTGGAAGTATATTGCAATATGACCAGATATCTGACGCTTTTTTTCTCTTTATTTTGCTCTGTAGTACTTGCACAACACCCCGGTGCGGTAGTACCTGTTAGTGCTAAATTTAAAACCGGCGATTCTGCCGTGTGGGCTTCGCCTGCTTTTGACGATCGTTCGTGGGGGTCTATTGTTCCGGGAAAGGTTTGGCAGGAACAGGGCTATCCTGATTATCATGGCTATGCATGGTACCGGTTCCATGTAAGGTTACATAAAAGTGGATATTGGAAGGATAGCTTACGAATATACCTGGCACACGTAAATGACGTGGATGCTACATATTTGAACGGGGTATTAATTGGTAAGACAGGGCGTACGCCAGAGGATCCCGGTGGGTATATCAGTAAGTGGCCAAATGTGCGATCTTATCACCTGGCGGCGAATCATCCGGCTATAAAGTGGGATAAGGAAAATGTAATAGCAGTGCGGGTGTATGATGGCGGTGGAACAGGAGGGATATTTATGGGGCAACCATTTGTGGATATGTTAGAGAAGGTGGACGGCGTAAGTGTAAGTTTAGGTAAAATTAAAAATAACTTTGGCGTACAGGTAGCCGGCACATTCAGTTATTCACTGTTAGATGAAGGGAAACTGTTAACTAATAATACCATTACAAAAACATTTGCTCCATTTGAAGAAATGCCATTCCCTGTAAATGCCCCACAAAAAGATGGCATTGTATTTAAATACACATTTAAAGAAACTGGTACTGGTTTAACAACACAAGGGCAGATAATAGTTCCTTATATTCAAACGCCGGCGGCAAGTGAATTTCCTAAAATCAACAGTGCACTGGTGTTGGGTGCACGCCCTGGTCATTCTATATTATTTCGGATAGCTGCTACAGGTGCGGCACCATTAACTTATAAAGTAACAGGGTTACCATCTGGCCTGGCGCAGGAAGGTGCTCTCATTAAAGGAAGCATTGCATCAATCGGCCACTATCCTATTCAAATACAGGTGTCTAATGCTCATGGCACTACTTCAAAAACCCTGTTGATAAAAGTAGATACGCTCTTACAACTCACCCCACCAATGGGTTGGAACAGTTGGAACTGCTGGGGATTGAGCGTAAGCGAAGACAAAGTCAAGAGTTCTGCACAGGCATTGATTGATAAAGGACTGGCAGATCATGGCTGGTCTTATATCAATATTGACGATGGCTGGCAGGCGGCAGCACGCAATGCCGATGGAAGTCTATCCCCTAATGAAAAATTTGGGGATATGAAAGGGCTCAGTGACTGGTTACACGCTCAGGGTCTGAAATTCGGCATCTACTCCTCCCCTGGTCCACTGACCTGTGGCGGGTTTTTAGGTTCTTATCAACATGAGGTAGCGGATGCAAATGCGTATGGGGCATGGGGAGTCGATTACTTAAAATATGACTGGTGTAGTTATGTACAAACAGATACCTCGCTGGCTGCTTATATCTATCCTTTTAAAGTGATGCAGCAGGCATTGGCGTTGCAAAAAAGAGATATTGTATATAATCTTTGCCAGTATGGAATGAAGCATGTTTGGGAATGGGGTCCGTCTGTCAATGCACAGAGCTGGCGTACGACAGAAGATATTGATGACACATGGGAGAGCTTGTACAATATCGGGTTTAGTCAGGGGCCGCTTGCGCCTTATGCAGGACCAGGTAAATGGAATGACCCGGATATGATGATAGTAGGTCAGGTAGGTTGGGGAGAAAGTCTGCATCCTTCCAGGCTGACACCGGATGAGCAGTATACGCATGTAAGTCTGTGGAGTTTGTTGTCAGCGCCATTGTTGATTGGTTGTGATATTAGTAAGTTGGATAGCTTTACTTTAAATTTATTGACGAATGATGAGGTGATTGCGATAGACCAGGATACATTGGGAAAACAGGCTGTGCGGGTGAGTGATAATATATGGGTGAAGGATCTGGCAGATGGTAGTAAGGCGATTGGGCTATTTAATTTAGATACGGTGTATCGTGATATAGTTTTATCTTTTAAAGAGGTTGATTTACCGGCAAGTGTTTTGGTGCATAATGTATGGCGGCAAAGGGATGAGGGGTTATTTAAGGATGCTTATCATGCGCGGGTTCCACCGCATGGGGTGAGATTGATAAAGGTTTTTCCGGTTATTAAGAGCAGCATTGAGATTAAAAGTTTATTCTCTGAGGATAGTATTCCGGGTACCTTACATGGGATCTTTTTTGAAGAAATCAGTCATGCGGGAGAAGGGGGATTATATGCAGAGATGATACAGAACAGGGGGTTTGAGGAGAGTCGAATACCGGCAGGGACTAAGTTGGTTAATGGTATGCTGGAAGTGCCGCCTACGGAGTGGAAGATGGAGTGGCCTTATAAAAGTGAGTGGCCGGCATGGTCGGTCCCTGCTAATGCGGCTTTAACAACAGATCATCCATTATCAGCTGCTACTCCACACTCGTTAAAGTTACAGGCTCCAGCCACTCTGACCAATGAAGGCTTTTGGGGTATAGCAGTAAAAGCAGGTGAAAGTTACAAATTGTCTTTCTATCTAAGAGGGTATAAAGGTTTGGTTACAGCAGGTCTAAAATCGCATGATCAATTCATAGCATCACACCAATTTGATATTTCTACCAGCGGTGACTGGCAAAAATATGAATGTACGCTTGTGCCAGATAGCACTGCTGACAAAGCAAAATTCGTATTACAATTTGATTCAAAAGGTACAGCTTATGTAGACTTCGTATCACTATTTCCTGTAAAGACTTTTCACAACAGACCTAATGGCCTACGCAATGACATAGCTACATTAATAGACAGCTTACATCCCTCCTTTGTAAGATGGCCGGGTGGCTGCTTTGTAGAAGGCATCACTATCGAAAGCGCTCCTAACTGGAAAAACACAATAGGAAAATTAGAAAATCGTCCTGGTACATTTAGTCCGTGGGGATATTGGAGCAGCGATGGATTTGGGTACCATGAATATTTGCAATTCTGTGAAGACATTCATGCAGATGCATTGTTTGTATTCAATGCCGGCACTTCCTGTGAATACCGCAGCGGTACCTCGGTTCCTGATTCCTTATTACAACCATACATTCAGGATGCACTGGATGCAATTGAATACGCCACCGGTCCGGTTAATTCGCGCTGGGGTAGTCTTCGCGCCGCTAATGGGCACCCTGCTCCTTTTCCATTAAAATATGTAGAAGTAGGTAATGAACAACATGGCCCTGTATATGCAAAGCGTTATAATCGTTTTTATGATGCAATACATGCTAAGTATCCTGACATTATCATCTTAGCAAGCATGGGTATCGGCGATGTAAACAGGCATACATTAGACAGTATGAAACAGGTGCAGCGGGTGGATGAACATGCTTACAAAGATGCTTATTGGAGTATGCGGAATTTCGATCATTTCGATAAATATAAACGTGGTGACTGGGATATGTATGTGGGTGAATACGCCACTAATGCAGGCGTGGGCACCGGCAATATGCAGGCAGCAGTGAGTGATGCGATTTATGTACTGGGTATGGAGAAGAATGCAGATCTGGTTAAGATGTCTTCTTACGCACCATTATTAGTCAATGAACACGATGTAGACTGGCCGGTGAACCTGATTCATTTTGATGCAGCCAAAAGTTATGCGCGCATTTCTTATTATGCCATTAAATTACTGGCAGATAATAAAGCGGATTTCAATTTACCAACTAAAGTAACTGTTTCGGCTGATAATGACCAGCCACTTTATGCTGGCGGTATTGGTTTAGGCACCTGGGATACAGAAGCTGAGTTTAAAGATATCAAAGTAAATGGGCAGGCATTTGATCTTTCCCAATGGTCATTTCCAAGAGGCACCTGGAAGATAACTGATAGCGTTATTGCGCAAACAGCAGCAGGCGCACAGCAACTGGCGGTCTTAAAAAACCACTCTTTTGATTCCTACACATTGACACTCAAAGCCCGCAAAACAGGTGGTGTAAACGCATTTATGATTCCTTTTGCTGTATTGGATAGTAATACTTACTTACGTGCGCATATCGGCTCGTGGTGGAATAGTCACTGTGTGTTTGAAAGTGTGACGAATGGGTATGATGTAGCGGGTATTTCTGATCAGAAGAAAATGAATCCGCTGGAAACCGGTCGTTGGTATGATGTGAAATTGGCAGTCGGAAAGGATACCGTAAAATGCTATCTGAATGATACACTGATTATGCAATATATACCTCCGCAGAAATTTTACAGCATTGCGGGGAAGGCGAAGAATGGAGATATCATTGTAAAAGCTGTAAACGGGTATGGGTCTTCTGTATTAACAGAAATTAAACTGGAAACAGCTGGAAAACATCGGGTGACTATTCAGTCATTATCAGCTCCTGCAAATGCGGAGAATAGTATGGAAGCGCCTTTGCAATTTGTACCGGAGATGGAGGTGGGAGATTCTTTACAGGTGGTGTTGAAGGCAAATTCGGTGAATGTAATCAGGATATCAAAATAATTCTGACCTGCGCATTATCTCATTACAAGAACTTTTCTGCAGGTTATATTTTTTATAACCAATCAAAATTATAACGCCCCGCTGCATTTACAGCCGGGGCTTTATGAATATATTATAACGAGGGTAATTATTACCGCCTGCCGTCTTAACTTGTTATTTTACTCTTAGTAACTCCGGGGGCACTGGATTGTTCTTCATGAACTCCTTTGCTTTTTCAAACTGCTTAATAAAAAACGGACTCTTCCACGGGTCCGGAAGAGACAGCTCCTTCTGACCAGATAAAGATTCGTTTTTCTCTTTAACTTCTTTGGAAAATTTAAATGCCATAGTTTTTCCTGTTTAAACAAATTGTAAAGTATTACAAATATAAAGTTACCAACAACTTATTCCTTGTTCACTTTCATTCATTTCTTGCTATAAATCAGTAACTGAAAATACAGCAATCAATTTGGAATCGCCAATACAATTCCCCATTACATTCATCTACAACCCTTTTAAAAATCAAAATAAAAAGTCACCTGTATTAAAAGTAAGATACCAAGCCAACGGGAACTTTGTAATAATTTTACCTAACTTTGAAGCACTTGTCATCATACAAGCATTTATTATCATTTATCTATAGGTTAAAACTATATATATACGATGGCTAAGATTAGGGTCAGGAACTTCGGGCCGATAAAAGAAGGATTCAAAGAGGGATGGATAGACCTTAAAAAGGTAACTGTTTTTATTGGAGATCAGGGTACTGGTAAAAGTACGCTGGCTAAGCTTATTTCTACATTTAAATGGATAGAAAAGGCGATTACCAGAGGCGATTATCCCAAAAGTTATTTTGAGCAGGAAGATGCTTTCAGAAGCCGTTTAGAATATCATAAAATCAGCCATTATCTTCCAGAATACGCAGATTTATTTGATCAAACAAAGAAAATTGAACCAGAAATAGCGTATGAGGGAGAAGCTATAGATATAGTTTATACCCCCCGGTATCTGAAAATAACAGAGAAGTCCAGAGACAATTACCTTTTGCCTCAAATCATATATATACCTGCAGAACGAAACTTCCTTAGTGCCATCAGTGATCCGAAAGCCCTTCGTTTGGTCTCACAACCGCTAATTGAATTACTTTCCGAGCTTGATAACGCAAAGAAGAGTATTAATGACACACTAAGATTGCCAATCAATGGAATGATGTTGAAATATAGTTCAGCCAGGGATGAGCTATTTTTAGTTGGAGATGGTTATCAGGATAATCTTTATCGTGCTTCAAGTGGCTTTCAATCTGTAGTCCCATTGTATTTAGTTACGTGGTACCTCGCCAATATTATTAAAGGCAACTTTAATTCAGCCAGGGAACCAATGACTACCGATGAGTCTAAAAGGTTTAAAGACGCTGTTGGTGAAATATTGAGAAATCCAGACTTATCGGAAGAGCAGCGTCGGATAGCGATATCAGCACTTTCATTCCAGTTTACCAAGACAGCATTTATAAATATTGTAGAAGAACCTGAGCAAAATTTATTTCCTACTTCCCAATGGTCTCTTATGGAGAGCCTATTGGAGTACTACAATCTCAGTAAAGGTAACGAACTAATCATCACTACTCATAGCCCTTATATTATTAGTTATTTGACCCTGGCAGTGAAAGCATGGAGTGTATATCAAAAAATCGAAGATGCAGGAAAAGAAGAATTGCTGAAAGAAGCTGAAACGGTTGTACCATATAATTCGGCTTTGAATTCAGAAGATTTAGTCATCTACGAAATCGATAATAATGGCGAAGTAATAAAACTAGATCATTATAAAGGCCTGCCATCAGATGAAAACTATCTAAATGAAATGTTGGAGAAGTCAAACATTTTATTTTCTCAACTCTTAGATATTGAAGATAAATGCCAGTAGATTTTTTTAGTGCGCACCACACACAATCAAATCAGCAGGAATTTGGACTTTGTGATGATCCTGCTCCTGCTAAAAATCCATCTTATATTTTAGAGGCAGATAAATCCAAATGGATCGGTATTGTAAAAAATCCGGGTAGAAGATCAGCGGATTTTTATGGTCTGGATCATGCTATCAGAATTCCATTACCACCCCCAAATGATCAGTATATAGAGAGTTTGTGCGATGGTTTATTGGTGCATGACAACCAACTTTCATTTGTCGAACTCAAAGAACGGATAAGCAATACTAAATGGATCGGTAAATCAACAGATCAGATCATTAACTCGATCAGATTGTTTGCAGATAATCATAACCTTCATGATTACGATAAGATTACTGCAAGAATTTGCAATAAACTGAAACCTCAGTTAAATCGAAACTGTGCCAACTCTCTTCAGAAATTCCGGGATGAGATGCGCAGATATAATCATCATCCAGAGGAGCCCAAGGAGTTGATTGTACAGCAAGACATCCATATTTAACCTGAGCCTGATTCAGGCTAAAGCCCTATCTTTGCGCATATATCTATGCATATCGACTCCACACTTCAAATAGGCGCTTACCATTTACAACACTGCGAAGATTATTTATTCCATGACAACATTGGTTCAGACAGATTACTATGTGCTGTCATGGATGGCTGTACAATGGGTACAGACAGTTATTTCATTTCTACTTTGGTAGGAAAACTGCTACGCAAGATCGTCAAAGAACGACACTATCTTGAATTTTATCAACCATCGCAGTTATCCTTATCTCAACAATTAAAAAGCATCATCCAGCAGTTATTTTAATGAGCTAAAATTGCTCAAAAATCAATTGCAATTAGAACAACGGGAAATGCTGACAACACTTATTATTCTGTTGGCGGGACCGGATGCAGGTGTTGTTTTGATAGTGAGTGATGGTGTGGTAAGTATAAATGGTCAGGTTACTGAATTTGAGCAGGATAATAAGCCTGATTACCTGGGTTACCATTTGTCAGACGACTTTAACGGCTGGTATTCCAAACAGGTAATTCTTGACGTTTTTCATTGGCAGGATATCAGTATTTCTACAGATGGTATCAGTTCATTTAGCGCATTGGAAGGCGGAGAAACGGATATACATCCTATTTCTTATTTATTATCTGATACCGGGTTATTGGAGAAAAAGCTGAAATACCTGGAACACCAGGCAGGGTTAAAACCTACGGACGATCTGGCAATTATCACAGTGCGCAATTCTCGTGATAATTTACCAGCTGGATAGGTCTGCTCTCAAATTCAAACCCATCATAAGCAGCCTGTATTTCATCCAGTACCTGTTCTATCTCCTCATGAACAGTACCGGATACCAAACGCTTACGAAACTCCTGAAATTCCGGCAATCCTTTCAAATAAGTAGTCATATGCTTCCGCATGGCAAAGATGCCCATCTGCGCCCCCCTCCATTCGATAGATTTGCTTAATTGGAGTTTGCAGGCGGCTATCCTTTCGGCGAGATTAGGACCGGGTAGTAATTCGCCTGTGTTGATATAGTGCTTTACCTCTCTGAAAATCCATGGATACCCGATGGCGGCGCGGCCAATCATAATACCATCAATTCCATAACGGTTTTTATATTCCAATGCTTTTTGCGGGCTGTCAATATCCCCGTTTCCAAAAATCGGGATTCTGATCCGTGGGTTATTTTTCACTTTGCCAATCAGTTCCCAGTTGGCCTGCCCTTTATATAACTGGCACCGGGTTCTGCCATGAATTGCCAGGGCTTTCACCCCTACATCCTGCAGGCGTTCCGCCACTTCTTCAATATTCTTCGAATCTTCATCCCAACCAAGGCGGGTTTTCACTGTCACCGGCAGGTGAGTGGCTTTTACACAGGCTTCTGTGAGGCGCACCATGAGGTCGATATTCTTCAATACACCTGATCCTGCCCCCCTATTCACAATCCCTTTGATCGGACAGCCAAAGTTAATATCCAGCAGGTCTGGCTGGGTCATATCCACAATCTTTGCCGCCATAGCGAGCTTGTCCTCATCTCCCCCAAAGATCTGCACCCCTACCGGTCTTTCCTCTCCAAATATGGCCAGCCGACGACGACATTTCTCCGTATCCTTTACCAATCCTTCGCTGGAAATGAATTCAGTATACATCAGGTCGGCACCATTCTCTTTACACACTACGCGAAACGGCGGGTCGCTCACGTCTTCCATGGGCGCGAGGAGTAAAGGGAAATCGGGCAGCACTATTTGATCAATCTTAACCATAATGAAAATTAGATGTGCAAAGGTAGTAAATAGGTCGTGATCTTAGTATTATAATGGCATTATAAGGACATTACAACTACATTTCTATATCGATTCGATATTGAGGTGCAGATTAAGTGACGTATTAGTACTCATTTAGTGTTAAAGCTTCACTATGGTTTGGGTAAGATCATTAATATTGATCTTATAAACCCCAAAACTGATTTTATGGCTATTGTTAAAGACAATATACTCCTCCAACT
>NZ_JBCNKH010000082.1:0-27650 GCF_039596135.1 Chitinophaga sp. | reverse complement strand
ACCTGTATACTACAGCGACCATCTCCAATATCAAATCCTCTTACAAGAACCTCTATTTCCGGCCCTCTACCATGACCACCATCGTGCATGCAGGGCAAACCACTAAAACCAATTATGCCTCCCAGGAGCAGGTTGACAACGACCAGCGGAACCTGGAATGGACGATCAACTACGCCCTCAACCACCTACAGCATCACTTCAAATTTCTGGGTGGGTACTCCTATAGTTATTTCAATTATCAACAATTTAGTGCCAACAACTACGATTTTCCGTTCGATACATTTGAGTGGAACAACTTAGGGTCCGGTACCTGGAATGGTGGCGGACAGGGCAATGGCCAAAGTGCCGTTTCTTCTACCCAGAACGACTCCCGCCTTGCTGCATTCTTTGGCAGAATCAACTATGATTGGGATAACAAGTACATCCTGACCGCCAGCCTTCGTCACGAGGGATCATCCAAGTTCGGTACTGATAATAAATGGGGCAACTTCCCTGCGGTATCTCTTGCCTGGCGCATCTCTGACGAGAACTTTCTGAAGGATAAAATCAGCTGGCTGAACGACCTGAAGCTGAGAGCCGACTACGGCATCACCGGCAATCAGGATTTCGGCAACTACCTGTCACTGCTGCTGTACGGTGGTTACGGTTATTTCACCTTCAATGGTGTTACCTACCAGGTGTATGGCCCGTCACAGAACGTGAATCCTGACCTGGGTTGGGAAAAAGCCATCAACTTCAATGCAGGTATTGACTTTGATCTCTTCAACAGCCGCTTATCCGGTTCTCTCAACTACTATGTACGTACCAACAAAGACCTGTTAGGATATTATAATGTACCGCTTCCGCCCAACTCTCAGTCCCAGACGTTCACCAATGTCGGCACCATGAAGAACTCGGGGTTAGAAGTACAGCTGAATGCACAGGTCATCAGGAAAAGTGCCTTCAATTACAACGTTACCTTCACCACCGCCTTTAATAATAATAAGTTCGTTTCCTTCTCCAACAAAGTGTACCAGGGCTCTCCCTACCTTGACCTGGCAGGCTTGCCGGCGCCAGGTAGCCCAGGTACCATTCAGCGTGTGCAGGAAGGGCACCGCATCGGCGAATTCTATATGCTGAAGTCAGCAGGTGTGGATGAAAATGGCGCTTTGCTGGTGTATAAAAAAGATGGCACCATAGTCACTGCCAACAATGCCAATGCAGACGACAAACGATTTGTAGGTAATGGCCTCCCTAAATTTACCGGTTCACTGGGCAACCTGTTTACTTATAAAAACTGGGACCTGAACATCTTTCTCAGGGGCAACTTTGGCTATAAGATCTTCAACATGCAGGCATTCTACATAGGTACACCCGCCACACAAACTGATGCCAATACCTTACGGTCCGCATATGATCCGGGCAGTAAATATGCGAAGCTCACCAGCTCCTCTACATTATCGCTGGCATCTGATTATTTCCTCGAATCAGGTTCCTTTGTCAAGATTGACAATGTAACACTGGGCTACAGCCATGCTGTCAATTCCAAATTCCTGCAGACCTTCAGGGTGTATGCTGCTGCCAGCAACCTGCATACTTTCACCAGCTTCAAAGGCGGTGACCCTGACCTGTATCCCGTAAACGGCTTAACACCCGGGGTACAAGGTAATTTAAATTTCTATCCGGCTACGATTCAGTTCCTGGGCGGCTTACAGGTAACCTTCTAAATACGACTATCATGAAAAATAACTATATAGTAAAAGCTGCGCTGACCACGTTACTGATCTTTGGCAGTTGTACAAAACTGGATGAAACGGTCTACGATAAAGTTGATGTAGGCCAGTTCCTCACGAGAAGAGATGATGTGATCAGGGATTTTCTTCGTCCATTTGAACATGCCTACTGGAGCATTCAGGGAAATGATGTTTACGCCGCCGGCGAAAACTCCACCGACGAAATAGCAACTTATAACCGCCAGGGTGACTGGCAGGATGGTAACTATTACCAACGCATGCACTACCATACCTGGACCACCCAGGATGGTTTCACCAGCGGTGCCTGGACGGCCTTTTACCAGGGTATCGTACTTGCGACCAACTCCCTGCAGGATATGGAAAGTATAACGGACCCGGCTAAATTAAATATCACTGCCACTGAACTGGCAGATTTCAAAGCAGAGCTCAGAACACTACGAGCCTGGTTTTACTTACGTGCATTTGACTTTTATCGCAACATCGAAATCATTACCGATGTAAAACATACAACTACGGGCAACAAACAATCCACACCGGCAGAAACCTTCGCTTACATCGAGTCAGAATTGAAAGCAGCCCTGCCTGACCTGCCCAAAAGAGCAGACCTGGGCAACAACGGTATTGGCCGCTGGACACAGGCTGGAGCAGCCGCATTGCTGGTGCGCCTGTACCTGAATGCACAGGTATATGTTAACCAGGACAAATTTGCTGATTGTGCTACTGTGGCACAGGACATCATTGATGGCAAGTATGGTGCTTATGTGCTGGATACCCGCTGGGATGCACCGTTTGACTATACAAACAGTACTGTCAACTCCGAAACCATCTACGGTTTCCCCTGTACTCTTTCACGTACACACTGGCAGTATGATGGTGGCATGTACTTCTGGAGTATGACCTACGATGCCGCCCCTTTGTATTGTAAGTTTACCGACTTTGGTCAGGCCAATCCCCGGTTTGCATTGCAGCCAGGCAGAGACGTAGATAGTGTGGAATATCCTTTTGCACTGGGTAAACCTTTTGTAAAGTTCCAGCGCTATCCAGACGATTACCGTCTTAAATTATACAAGAACCTCGGCAACAGTACCCGTGAAGGTATGTTCCTCTTCGGTTACCTGCCTTATGAACATACGGTGAATGGGGTAACAGTAACAGATACGGTTCGTGGCAACAAAGGTTCTTATCCATTATTCATCCGCGACCAGGTGGGCTGGTTCCTGGATGCTAAACCAGGTACAACCATTTCAGACAAGGAATCAGACATGAATCATGCGGATCATAATTCAGGCATTTTTATGCTGAAATACCCGCTATATCCTACCCCTGATCCAAACCGTATCACATCAGCCTATGCAGAAGTACGACTGTCAGAAATCTATTATTCACTCGCTGAATGCAAATACCGGGCTGGCGATAAGGCAAGTGCCGCCGTACTGCTGAATGCCGTACGCAAACGGAACTATCCCGAAGGCTCTGCCAGCCTGTATAAAACTGATGGTAGTCAGCTAACCGACCAGGAAATGCTGGATGAATGGGGACGCGAGTTCCTGGGCGAAAACCGTCGTCGTACCGATCTGATTCGCTGGGGTGTATTTAATACCGGCACCTGGTGGGACAAACAACCTGATGCCGACAATCATACGGCCATCTTCCCAATCGGAAAAGATATCATGGGGGCGAATCCGCAACTGGTACAAAATCCCGGCTACGAATGATTTTTAATTAACAATGCAATAGATGATTCAAGTTTCAAAATGTTTCCTGTTCATCCTGACTGTCTTGTGCTGGGGTGCGGCCAATGCGCAAAAGATCCCCCTCCGGCAGTCAGGTCTGGTGGGTACTTCAATTGTAGAATTTATTCCGGAAGGCTTTGATCCATCGAAAACACCCTCGCTAATGCTGCAACGCGAGCCGGTTATAAAAGGTAAAATGCCTGCAAGCTGGAAAGTCGTACCTGAGTTCACGGCCACAGGTGCAAGTGTAAAACTGGATGAAGAGATCAGTTTATATGGTGGTGGAGAAGTGACAGGCCCCCTGCTGAGAAATGGTCAGACCATCCATCTCTGGAACACCGACAATGGTGCATATGGTACTGACAGCGGCAAACGACTGTACCAAACACACCCCTGGGTAATTGGTGTAAGAAAGGATGGTTCTGCCTTCGGAGTGCTCTTTGATAGTCCGTGGAAATCTACATTGACCACCCTCTCTGATAAGGTTTCATTTAATACAGAAGGTGGCCCCCGCTTCCGGGTATTTGTAATCGATCGTTCATCTCCACAGGAAGTAGTGAAAGGACTGGCAGAATTGACAGGTACCATGGAAATGCCGCCCAGATGGGCGTTGGGATACCAGCAATGCAGATTTTCTTATACCACGGAACAACGTGTCAGGGAAATTGCAGATACTTTCCGGCTCAAACAAATTCCCTGCGATGCGATCTGGATGGATATTGACTATATGGATGGCTTCCGGATTTTTACTTTTAATAAAACCAATTTTCCTAATCCAAAACAACTCAATGCCGACCTGCATGCAAAGGACTTTCATTCCGTATTTATGATTGATCCCGGTGTAAAAGCAGATCCGGCCTACTCAGTATACCAGTCAGGTACGGCGCAGGATGTATGGGTGAAAGACATGAGCGGAAAAGAATATCATGGCAAGGTATGGCCAGGTAATTGTGCCTTCCCCGATTTCACTATGCCACGTACAAGGCAGTGGTGGTCCGGGTTGTATCGCAACTTCATGGCAAATGATATAGATGGTATCTGGAATGATATGAATGAACCTGCGGTGATGGATGGTGATTTGCCAGACTCACTGCGACTGGGTACCATGCCATATAATACCCCGCACCGTGGTGGTGGTGCATTGCCTGCAGGGCCACACCTGTTATATCACAATGCTTATGGCAGGCTGATGGTACAGGCTACCCGTGAGGGTGTGATGGCGGCCAATCCGGGTAAAAGACCTTTCATACTCACACGTGCAAATTTGCTGGGTGGACAGCGCTTTGCTGCTACCTGGACGGGTGATAACCTGGCAGATGCACGATTCATGAAAGTATCTGTTCCGATGTCGATCACATTAGGCTTGTCAGGACAACCATTCAGCGGACCGGATATTGGAGGGTTCCTGGAGAATACTTCTAAAGAATTGTGGGCTGACTGGATTGGGTTTGGTGCACTGCTGCCATTTGCAAGAGGGCATGCCTGTGCAGGAACTAACAATAAGGAACCATGGGCATTTGGACCGGATATTGAAAAGACATCCCGCATTGCATTGGAACGCAGGTACCGGTTATTGCCTTATCTCTATACATTGTTTTACAATGCGCATCAGACAGGCTTACCCGTTATGCAACCTGTCTTCTTTGATGACCCGGCAGATAGCAGGTTGAGAGCAGAAGACCAGGCATTCCTGTTAGGCGAAGATTTACTGGTAATTCCTTCATTTGCACAAAACCCAGCACTGCCCAAAGGTAGGTGGGAGCAGTTGCAGCTGATTGATGGGGATAGCAGGGATCCACATCAGGCGAGGTTGTTACTCAAAGGTGGCAGTATTCTTCCCGTAGGAAAAGCGATTCAATATACAAATGATAACTCGCTGGCAGAACTGACATTGTTTATTTGTTTGGACGGTGCAGGCAAGGCGAAGGGAGCATTGTATTGGGATGCTGGTGAGGGTTGGGATTTTAAAAAGGGAGCGTATTGTCAGCTCACTTTTCAGGCAAAAGAAGAAAAAGGCGTGACTAAAATTAGTCTCGCTTCGCGGAATGGAAAGTATGATATCGACAAAGAGGTGCATACTGTGAAGGCAGTCGTACTGAAGAATGGAGAAAGCTATCAGGGGGTAATAACGCTGAAAGGCGGAGAGATAAAAACGAATTAATTATGGTTTAAACAGGTCCACGTAAAGGGGCATCGACATTAGTCGGTGCCTTCTTTCTTATATGATCAATATTTTTGTTTATACAAAATTTGCTTTTTATAAAATTAAATACATATCTTTGCCGTCCCAACGGAAAAGCGGAAGTAGCTCATTTGGTAGAGCACGACCTTGCCAAGGTCGGGGTGGCCGGTTCGAGCCCGGTCTTCCGCTCAGAGAAAAAAGCCTGATAAGATATCTTATCAGGCTTTTTTATTTTCCGGCAATAGCGCGCAAATATCATATTTTCCCATTCTTATTATTGGTACCTTTCACCCCTGTTCGTGCACAATTACATACACCTTATGAAAAATTTAACCGCACTCTTACCAATCGACCGCCCCATTGTTCAGGCACCTATGTTTGGCGTGACCACACCAGCAATGGTAGCCGCCGCTGCCAGTACCGGTGCATTAGGCTCTCTCGCTATTGCAGACCTGTCTCCACAAAAAAGCATTGAACAAATCAGGGCAACACGACAACTCACTAATAAACCATTTGCCGTAAACCTGTTTGTACACCAGGTACCCGAAAAAACTGATGAACTACGCAAACAATACACCCACACCAAATCCTACATTGAAGACATCGCTGCTAAAAACGGCTTAACCGTCAGGCTCCCTGAATTAGATACATTACAAATCACTCCTTACCAGGAGCAGATTGATGCACTCATCAGTGAACAATGTAAAATAGTGAGCTTTACATTTGGTATTCCTGATCCGCAAAGTATCCAAAAATTAAAAGCGAATCATACATTACTAATAGGCACCTGCACCTCCGTAGCCGAAGCCATCGCATTGGAACAACAAGGAATTGACATCATCTGTGTACAAGGTATTGAAGCCGGCGGGCACAGGGGAAGTTTTATAGGACTGCCCCAGATAGGCGGTATCTCCCTCCTGCCCCAGGTGTACGAAAGTGTAAAAACACCGCTCATCTACGCAGGAGGTATCTATAATAAAAACAACATGCAGGCCGCGCTGGCACTCGGTGCACAGGCAGTACAAATAGGCAGTTTATTAATCGCCTCCAAAGAAAGCGCACTGCTGCCTTTTGAAAAAGAACGTCTCAAAACGGTAAAAGAAAATGAAGTGGTCCTGACCAATACTTTCTCAGGCAGGTTTGCACGGGGGATTAACAACGCTTTTATTCAGTCACTGGCATCTACTGATTATATCCTGCCCTATCCCTATCAGAATAAACTGACAGCAGAACTCAGAAGAATTGCCCGGGCACATCAGAATAGTGAGTTTGTAAATATATGGATAGGGCAATCTATTCAGTCCTTCTCTACAGACTCTACTGCAGCTATTATTAATCGCCTTTGATGTTCGTATTCGTACAACCCGTTACATTTCCGTACAAGGCACATGAATCAAATATTTGAATATCAGCACCATACACAATGGCGAACTTTTGGTAGTCACCACAGGTATGAAGCTACTCCTCCTTTTAATATGCCTGGCCGGCAACATAACGGCCCAAACAATCCTCGTTGCTGAACACGGAAAAGTAACTGTGAAACAACACAGCGATACGGCTGCTTTTCAGATAGGGTCCGTCTCAAAAACATTTACGGCCGTAGCCGTTTTACAATTGGAAGAAAAGGGAAAGATCCATCTCAATGATCCCCTTGTAAAATACTTCCCTTCCTTCCCCTACCCTGACATCACCATTTATCACCTGCTCACACATACTTCCGGGCTGCCCGATAAAGAAGAAATATTCCTGCCTTTATTGGAAAATCATCCGGATACCGTTTTCACTAACAATGATATCATTCCTGCATTGAAAAAGCCACTGGCATTTGCACCGGGTAGTGAATGGCGGTATAACAATATTGGTTTTGCATTATTAGCTTTGCTGGTAGAAAAGGTAAGCGGACAACCATTTGCAGTGCATATGCAACAGCATGTTTTCCGGCCTGCCGGCATGCACCATTCTTATTTACTGGGCGATAAAAACCCCGGCATGGTTACAGGCTATCTGCCACGTACACACTATTCCGACGAGTTACAACCCATAGACAGCAGTAAAAGATTACGTCCCTGGACGTATAATATGCGCAGGCTATCCGGCCCAACGAATGTAATAACGACCCCACAAGACTTACTAAATTATGATCTGCATAAACTGTTAAAACCGGCTACTATCCATAAAATGCTTTCTCCTGCACATCTTGCCAATGGTAATAAAATCGAAACGAAGGGGGAATTTGGTGAGGCTACTTATGGCCTGGGATGGTTTCTGCAAAATGATACCAATGTCATTATGCATTCGGGCAAAGAACCTGGATTCTTTTCCTTCTACTACCGGGATCTTGCTCATGACAAAACCATTATCATACTGGACAATACGGAGACTCCCAATTTTGGTAGCACCATCAGGCATTACTTAAATATACCTGAACCCGTGTATAAAAAATCGCTGTTCCTTCCTTATGTAAAAACATTGTTAGCCCAGGGGCCTGACGCCGCCATTACCTTCTTCAATCAATTTAAATCAGATACGACCTATTTTTCCAGCGAGCCTGAGCTGAATGAACTGGGGCTTGAATTACTGGATAATCATCATGTGCCGGAAGCGCTGGAAGCATTAAAGCTATGTACCATTCTCTATCCGGGTAGCTGGAATACCTATGATAGTTATGGGAAAGCGCTTTTGCGTAGCGGCCAGCAGGCAGCAGCCATTCTCATGTATAAAAAGTCAGTGGAAATGAACCCGCAGAATGAGCCTGCCAAAAAAATACTGGCTGCCCTCTCCATCCCTTAGGCAGTCACTGTTTTTACCCCTATCATGGAAACAAGTCAACACTTTTATCCTTATAAACCGTAAAAAACAAGTGGCATGGTTATGTCTCTCTATTGAGAAATAACATCCCCAATGGAATTCATAAATACCAAGCTGCACGGCATACTGGATTATTTATTCAGTATTCTGCTGGTGGTTGTTCCCCTGGTTCTATTCGGAACAGCCAACAAAGGCGGAGAAGTATGGGTACCGCTTACCCTGGGTGCAATCACCCTATTATACAGCCTGCTGACTGATTATGAGTTCGGCATTTATCGTAAGATAAAGATGAGTGCCCATCTGACATTGGATGTATTGGGGGGAATGATTTTAATGACCTCGCCGTGGGTGTTTGACTTCTGGGAAACCTCCTGGATACCATATGTGCTGGCGGGATTGCTTGAAATTGGTGTAGGGTCATATACCCAGGTACATTCCCTGTCACCAAAATACCAGATCACTGAAATTTAAAGTTATGAAAAGGATACTTTGGGTACTAGTTTTGAGCATCGGCATCAGTAGTTGCAGCTCTACCCATATAGAACAAAGCTGGCGGGACCCGGCAGTTACTGTAGATGTATCTCAGTTAAATAAAGTACTCGTAGTGGCCCTGCTAAAAGATGAAGCAAACAGGCGTGCTACCGAAGATGAATTGTCTGCCATGCTGCGAGGTAAAGGCGTCCCTTCCTACACTTACCTGACTAAAAATATCACCCAGGACAAGGAAGAGAGCATCAGGGCACAGGTGAAAGACCAGGGTTTTGATGGCGTGATCATCATGCGGCTGGCAGCAGTAGATAAAAATGTTCAATATGTACCGGGTACTTATCCCATTTACTACGGCCGCTTTTGGGGGTACTACTGGAATGCCTGGAATGCTTTTTATGATCCCGGCTATTACAGAACCACCCGTACTTACAGGGTAGAAACCAATGTCTATTCCCTGACCCGGGATAAGCTTATATGGAGTGGAATTACCGCTACCGTAGACCCTTCCGGCGTGAACAAACTGATGAAATCTTCTGCCAAAGCTGTATATAACGAAATGAAGAAACAAGGGTTTATTACAGGACTGTAAGAAATATTAATGTATTTTTACATTCGTTTTCAGATCCTATTTAAATCCCTATGCCAATAACAAAAGAGAACACCACGCCTCTCTCAGAAGAGGCTATTGTCAAAATCAAAGAATTCCGTTACGACTTCTGGAAGTTTTTCCTCGGTACTTTCATCATCGGAGTAGCGGGCATTATCACCACCTGTATTTACAAAGGCTATGAATTGAAAATTTCTTCCCGCCAAACGGAGAATGAATACCTGAACTCCTACATTACCCAGTACAATAACCTGTATACCTCTGACTCTCTCGGTAAATACGACAAGATCGCAGAGATGTTCGAAGTACTCTCTATCGCTACTACAGATGCTGATATGCAAAAGAGATGGGATTCACTGAGACGTTATTTCCAGGGAAAGATCCAGGTGATTACGGATTCTATCGGCAGGTACAAAGATTCCGTTGCTGTAGCATCTATTAAGGTAGACAGCTTTAAACAGGTGCAGCAGGACCTGGAAGTAAAAATCAATACCCTGGCCAAAGCAAAGTCAGTCGGGAATGCTGATAAGATAGAAAAACTACAGGTACAACAGGAACAATTGAAAGACAGTGTTTCGACCCGGCAGCTACAACTCAACAGGTTTGCAAACATCAAACTGAGTGCGGAAAAATATGCGATGGAACGTTTGATTCATCCGCCTACGTCTCTGCCTTCTCCTGAAAAGAATTATGAAATTGTGTATGACCTGGACAGGTATACTGCCCTGGGCAACACGAGTGAGATCATAGAAGGAATTGCTGTGAAAGTGAATAGTATTAATGAGCAGACGGGCGCTATTTCAGTGACGGTGGATAGAAACGATCATAATGCACAAACAATGGAACTGAAACCAGGAAGTAGTACCCCGATGTTGACATTTGGGGATGATGCCTTCCAGGTGAAAATCACGATGAAGAGCTGCGAGGCGCATATTATGCCGGGAAAGAAAGTAGCAAAGTACCAGGTGATTGTACAAAAGCTAAAAGCATAATCAACATAAATGCACCAATCTGTTGGTGCATTTATTCCTTCTCTTCTTCCAGTTTAAACTGCATAGCCTTATCCCCCATCTTATCCGCTTCTTCTTCCAGCGCTGCATCATCATTCACAGCCACCCCTGTTTTCATTTGCAACGTAGGTTGTACCCTACCCTGCTTTTGCTGTACCACATGCCACGCTTCGTGTGGCAAATGCCGTTCCTGACCCGGGGAGATATGAATATCGGTACCCTGTGCATAAGCATTGGCCTGCAACCCGGCTGGTTCGGAAGAATTGTAATGTACATTGACATCGTCCATAGAAATACCCGAAAGACCTTCTACACCCGACTTGAGGTTATCCGGCAGGCCGGTATTATTTGCTTTTAGCTGAAAAGGCTGCGCTGCTTCGCGTGCTATACCGCCAGCGCCCTGGCGATCATCGGTAACAGGGGGATTGTGATGCGTTATTTGAGGTTCGTATGCCATATGAATGAGAATCTACAGTAAAGTACTAAAAAATCCATTCCATATACGAGTATTTTTCACCTCGAAAATTTTGCCTAAATTAATCCAAAATAGCCTCCCCATGAAACACCTTCGATTCTCCGGAGCCGGCTGATCCATTCAGGCGCATCTGTTCATTGTAATTTCCATTCATTTTATTGTATAATCTATTGTTAATGAATTTGTGGCATTCTATATGCTGCCAATTCCCCAAATAGGAATTATGGAATCACATGCCGTTAGGATCATCGAAATACACGATGTCACGCACGATGTAAAATGCTTTAGACTGGAAAAGCCCACAGGATATACTTTCGTTCCCGGACAAGCTACTGAAATATCCCTTTCTGTTCCCGGCTGGGAAGAAGAACGCCGACCGTTCACGTTCACAGCACTAAACGAAGCGCCTTACCTGGAATTTACGATCAAGGGATATCCCGGTCACAATGGTGTTACGAAGCGCCTGCATGAGCTAAAGCCGGGAGATACAGTCAATATTCACGATGTATGGGGAGCTATCTCCTACAAGGGCCCGGGCTACTTTATTGCCGGTGGCGCAGGTATCACCCCTTTCATCGCCATCCTCCGGCAACTGTACAAGGACCAGAAAATAGCCGGTAATTATCTCTTTTTTTCGAACAAAACAGCTGCTGATATCATTTATGAATCAGAGCTCACCCGGATGCTCGGCAAAAACGTATGCTACACCCTCACACAGGAAAAGAAAGAGGGCTTTGACAGCAGGAAGATCGATGCCAGCTACCTTCGGGAGCAGATCAAAGATTTCAATCAACACTTTTATGTATGTGGCCCTGACCAGATGGTAAAAGACATCAGTGCCGCACTGGAAGAACTGGGCGCCAAAGCAGATGCCGTCGTATTTGAAAAATAATGACGCCCTTTCTGACCAACCTGTAGATAAACTACACATCCACTTACTCAATTTATTATTTTTATGACTGACACTTCAGCAACTGTAAAGTCTACCTCAATAGACGACCTTTCTGTGAATACGATTCGCTTTTTGTCTATCGATGCCGTACAAAAAGCCAACTCCGGCCATCCGGGCCTGCCATTGGGCGCCGCACCCATGGCGTATGTTTTATTCACCCGTTTGATGCGGTACAATTCCAGCGATCCGAAATGGTTTAACCGCGATCGGTTCATCTTATCTGCCGGACATGGTTCTGCGCTGTTATACAGTATGCTTCACCTCACCGGTTACGACCTTTCCCTGGAAGATCTGAAGCAATTCAGACAATTACATTCCAAAACACCGGGCCATCCCGAAAGCATGTTTACCCCAGGTGTGGAAGTGACCACAGGCCCATTGGGCCAGGGCCTGGGAAATGCCGTAGGCGTTGCCATGGCTGAAGCTCACCTGGCGGCTACATATAACCGGCCTGATCACCAGATCATAGACCACTATACTTACGTTTTAGCCAGTGATGGCGACATGATGGAAGGTGTTGCATCTGAAGCCTCCTCCCTGGCAGGCCACCTGAAACTGGGAAAACTCATATGCCTGTATGATGATAACAAGATATCACTGGATGGTCCTACCCACCTCGCCTTTACCGAAGATGTGCTGAAAAGGTATGAAGCGTATGACTGGCACGTACAACTTGTGGAAGACGGCAATGACCTGGATGCCATAGAAGCTGCCGTAAAGAAAGCACAGGCGGTCACAGACAAGCCTTCCATTATTGCCGTACGTACCATCATCGGTTACGGTAGCCCGCTTGCAGATTCCAATAAGGTACATGGTAGTGCCATGGGCGAAGAAAACGTGCGCAAAACAAAAGAATTTTATGGTGCAGACCCCGACAAACAATTCTATGTGCCTGCCGAAGTAAAAGAACATATGCTGCTCCGCACAAAAGAAGGAGCGAAACTGCAGCAGGAATGGAACAAACAATTCGAGGCCTATAAAGCTGCTTTCCCCGGCGAAGGAAAGGAACTGGAATTAAGTGCCCATGATGAATTGCCCGAAGGATGGCAAAACAGCCTTCCTGTGTTCACTGAGAAAGACGGGGCACTTGCTACCCGCCAGGCACACGGCAAGGCACTGTTGGCCTTAAAAAAGGTTATTCCTTACATTTTTGGCGGTAGTGCTGACCTTGCTTCTTCCAATGATATGCCGCTGGATACAAAACTGAGTTTCCAGCCTGATCATTACGAAGAACCCAACATCTGGTTTGGTGTGCGGGAACATGGAATGGGGTCTATCCTGAACGGGATGGCTGCACACAAAGGTGTTCGCGTATATGGCGGTACCTTCCTCACCTTCTCTGACTATATGAAAGGTGCTATTCGCCTGGCTTCGTTAACCAAGGCACCTGTCATCTACATTTTCACACACGATAGCGTGGGCCTGGGTGAAGATGGTCCTACTCACCAGCCAATCGAACAGGTGGCTGCGCTGCGCGTAGTGCCCAACCTGGTGACTATTCGCCCCGCCGATGCGAACGAAACGGTACAGGCATGGCGACTGGCGCTGGAAAGAAAAGAAGGTCCGGTGGCCCTGATCTTAAGCCGCCAGAAACTACCGGTATTGGATCCGTCAAAATTCCCATCTGCAGAAAATGTAAAGAAGGGAGCTTATGTATTGAAAGATGATGGAGAAGAATTAAAGTTGATCCTGATTGCTACCGGTTCTGAAGTATCGCTGGCACTGGCTGCGCAGGAACAACTCAGTAAAGATGGTATCTCCAGCAGGGTAGTGAGCATGCCTTCGTGGGAACTCTTTGAAGCGCAGGATGCTGCTTACAAAGAAAGTGTATTGCCTAAAAAATTAGTGAAAAGAATATCTGTCGAAGCCCTTACACCTTTTGGATGGGATAAATATGTGGGTCCTGAAGGAAAGGTGTTAGGCTTAAATCGCTTTGGCGAATCCGGACCGGGTGAAGAAGTGCTGAAAGCATTAGGATTCTCTGTAGAAAACGTAGTGGCCGAAGCAAAGAAACTGATCAGTTAATGGCAAGCATATGAAAAGGGAAGGCTCCCTATGGCCTTCCCTTAAATTATTTTATCAAATGAATACTTTCCCTTTATCCTTCTATTGAGAAAAGTACCTTTCGACTTCGCCGACTTCATTTGCCTATATACTTCTTCAGGCACATCAATATAATCATATACCGCTCCCGATAAAAAGTGAACCCGCAGCCGATGTGATGCCGGGTCATAAGTCATGTATGATATTACTGAAGAGGGCATGATTTTTTGGGTTAAAAGATTATGCCAAAACCAGTAAATTATGGAGCACACTAAAACCAGGAAAAAGACAAAAGATCTGTCTGCATCATACAACCGCTTCAAAACTTATGGCGGAAAACAGTACACCGGTGTACAAATAGGCAGAGGCCATCACTGGCACTACGACGAGGGCGACTGGAAAGAAACCAAGATCACCCCCGACTTGTGGGAAATATCCTACGCCGTTACCAAACGCCGCACCGGCCATGCCCCGGAAGGCTCAGGTGTACCTGTAGGCACCGGTTATCACTGGTACATTCTCGCGCACCAGAACGTGACCAAACTCAATGCAAACGACTATTCCACTTCCATGACCGGCCTGAAATTCAAAATGGCACATAAGCGGGCTGATAAAGGTAAATGGAATATCTCTGGTCCTACTCAAAGAAAACACCTCGTCAAATTCCTGAGAGAAATCATCGATCAGTTAGAAAAAGAACCTATCCCCATTGCATTTGAATACAATGGTGTTCAATACAAAGGTGAAGGTGTACCTATATCGCAAACCTGCGAAAAAGGCATTTGCTACGAAGTAGACATTACACTAAACGATGAAAGCCTCGGCATACTCCGATATGCAAAGAGCGGGTGGAAGATGGACCTGGTAGAAGATAAAAAACTGGTGAAAGCCATCGGGGATGTTGTGATGCAATACTTCGATGAACTATGAAACCAGGCAAGACTTATATAGGCACTTCAGGCTGGCACTATAAGCACTGGAAAAAACGGTTCTATCCTGATGAGGTAAAAGCGGCAGACTATCTCTCCTATTATGCACAGTATTTTGCTACAGCAGAAATCAATGCGAGTTTTTATAAACTGCCATTGGTCTCTACCGTACAGGATTGGGCAGCTACTGTCAATTCCCGTTTCAGGTTCTGCCCCAAAATCAGTCGCTACGTCACGCATACCAAAAAACTCAATGATCCTGAACAAACCCTCCCCCGCTTCTTTGATGTATTCGATACTGTCGTTAAAAAACTTGGTCCTGTATTATTGCAGCTACCTCCCAATTTACATTTTCATGAAGACAAAGTAAAGGCATTCTTTGATGCACTTGTTCAATACAAAGGCTACCAGTTTGCATTAGAACCACGTCATGAAAGCTGGATGGAACCTGGTGCTATCAGACTATTAAAAAAATACAAAATCGCCTTTGTCATTGCTCACTCCGGTAATCGTTTCCCCTACGGGGAATTTATCACGGCAAAAAATATTTATATCCGCTTTCATGGTCCCAGGGGCAATTATGCTTCCGGTTATTCAGCCGCCTTTCTGCAACAGTATGCAGACAAAATCGTACAATGGCAGCAGGCAGGTCATCACATATGGGTATTCTTCAATAATGATGGCAATGGCTATGCGATAAAAAACGCACTGACCCTTATAGATAAAATAAAAACGCCACTACCTTGAAAGGTAGCGGCGGTTCATTTTATCAACCAAAATCAAAAATTTCAATCAAATTATCGCTATCAACCAAAAGGATCTTCTTTCTAATTCTAGTACTTTTGATCTACATTTCTCTCATCCACACTAATCCCTTCACTCATCCATCGCGGCATAGGTGTCTTCTTCAAATAATGATCAAAGAACCCCTGCATACGAATCGTAAAATCTTTCTGTGCCGGCAGCTCTTCCAATGTATGATTACCGCCCTTATAATTCAGTAACCACGCCGGGCGCTGCAACCTGCGCATACTCAGGAACAGGTCCAACCCCTGTGAAAAAGGCACTGCCCCATCTTTATCATTATGGAAGATCATCAGTGGTGTATGGATCTTATCTGCATTAAAAATAGCAGAGTTGCTAATGTACCCTTCCTTATCTTCCCACAGGCTCTTACCCATCCTATACTGCTCTGATTCGAACTTAAACAGGCAGGGCGC
Source organism: Chitinophaga sp. (assembly GCF_039596135.1). Taxonomy (GTDB): domain Bacteria; phylum Bacteroidota; class Bacteroidia; order Chitinophagales; family Chitinophagaceae; genus Chitinophaga. Next base: position 11,469 of record NZ_JBCNKH010000082.1, on the reverse strand, counting down.
ACCATTCTGTCTCATCGCCGTATAGTTGTAAGTCATATTCACCACACCCGCACCAATATTCGCACACCTGAATACATCTGTCCGGGTCACGAGGTAAGATGCTTCATATCCACCAAAACTATGGCCCTGTAATCCTATCGCATCTTTATCAGCAATACCTTTTTCGATTAAATAATTCACACCACTCACCACGCAGTTATACACACTTTCACCCGGCTTACCAATCACATAATGCACATCCGGACGGAATACCAGGTACCCTCTGCTCACATAGGTAGTGATATTGATACTGCTGGTGCTATATTCAGGTACAATGTAATCATGCAGGTCCTGTGTATGTGTTTCATAGAAATCCACAATCATGGGGTACACCCTGGTAGAATCATATCCCTCTGGCAGGTATAGTAAACCTTCATCATCTTTACCGTCGAAAGTTTTCCACCTCACCACCTTTGCAGTGCCCCATTTGTAATCCTGCTGCTGTGGGTTGTAATCTGTCAGTTGTTTTGTTTTCTTAAAATCAGGATCGCCATACCACACATCCGGGTTGATCTGGTAGCTTTCTTTTGTAAAGAGGCAGGAACGTCCATCGCCTGATATAGAGCTTACCTTCACCGAATAGTCAGGGTTGTCAACTACCTTCTCTACCTTCCCCAGTGACTGCAATTTGTACAATCCATGTGTTTTGGTTTCTTCATTAAAGCTACGCAGCAACAAAGGCTTGCTCAGATCCATTCGCTCCATGTATTCCACACCATTCAGGCGCAGCACCACCTTGTGCTGACGGCCATACTGACCAGTCAGTGAATACGGTTTGCGCTCACCACTCAGGTCTACCGCCCACATATCATACCTGTCATAAAATACCGCCGTGTTTCCACCGTCAAGGTATCCTGCCAGTCCATAAGCCGGATTGCGACCCGGCTGATCCCAGTCTTCCTCATTCACAGGGAAACCAATCTGGCCAGAGATATTCACAAATTGACCTGTACCCAGATCGATCCGTTCCCAGATCTTTTTCTGTGTATCATAATAAACCGCAAACCGGCCATTTGGGCTCCAGGTGGGCGTTTCGTAACTATCTTTTGCAATCAGCTTTCTTTCGCCGGTATGTACATTCACCAGGTATATATCCACATTGCTGTTATAGCGATAGTCGACATCTACCTTGTAAGGCGCCGGATCCAATGCAATGACATAATCAAAAGTTTCGCTGGATGGCGTTACCAGCTGACCCGACATTTCAGGCGCTACTTCTACTACCGTCCTGGTATCTATATTGTAGATGAACTTAGCCTGGTTCATCATGTTCTTATCATACACTCCTCTGCGTTGCAGGCGCTGTGTCACAGGTTCGTTCCACGTCCACAGTTCCAGCTGAAAACCGGTATTCTCAGCTTGCTTACGCATCGCTGGTTGTTCCGTACGCATTACGTCCAGCACAAACTGTTTGGTGGCAGGACTGATGCTCAATGCCTGTTCAGCTACTTTGTAACCTGCAGGTGCTTTGATATCCCTGTAGTCTAACAGGAAAGTAGTCTTGCCTGTCTTTATAGAAAAATAGTACAGCTTTTTATCAGATAAGATAGTGCCTGCACCCTGGTCCCTGTTAAAAGAAAAATCATCAATCGCACCTTCAAACAGCACATTATGTTTTCCTTTTAAAGGCCCTGCCAGCAACTGGTTGCCTTTGATGTAAACAACACCGCCATCATAGAAATTACACCTGTTTACATCTTTCAGCACAGTACTGTCGCCAGTATTGATATCTACCACTACCTGCCTGCCGGGTGCACTGTAACTCAGTGTTGTACCCTGGTCATTGCCAATGAAATAACTACTCCTGGTCCAGTATTCTTCATGTCCGTCTTTCAGGCGTCTCAGTACCATGGAATCATTCCGGGTGAACTTCATCCATTTCCCTCTGCCTATAAATTCCGGGCTGCTGATACCATTGAAGATGGTCGCTTTACCTGTGGTGGTATTCACCAGGTACTGTAAGCGTTGCTCATCTCCACTATAGTGATACAACATCCACTGTCCGTCGTAGGACAATGAAGGCGTACCGGTTCTTCTCCATTCCTTATACGCTGATGTATCTATTTCCTTTTTTTGAGCAACCACTACCTGTGAACCCAGTAGTGCTGCCAGCAATAAATTCCGTTTCATCAGTTCTCATTTTTTAACAGGTCAATTACGTAGCTCAGCTCATCCACCAGTTTGCTCGCACTACCACCGTAACCTTCAGCAGTCCAGCGGATCACGCCATTCTTCAACACCACCTTGCGTGGAATACCAGATGATTTAAACACAGGTGCCATAGACCTGAATACCTGGTCCTGTGCACCCTTGTCCGTAATTTCATCCAGCAATACATTGAAGCGGTAACCTGATTTGCTAATATAGCTCCTGATTTCCTCTTTATAGTTTTTATTGGCCGCTTGCGTGGCAATGAAATAAAATGCGACCTTGTTATCTTTCGCATATTTATCTACCGCCATCTGCATACCCGGGAAAGCTGATTTACAAGGTGTACACCAGGTAGCCCAGAAGTCGATCACAACGATTTTATCTTTAAAATCTGAAGCACTGTTCACCGTCTTACCAGCTAAATCCTTCAGTTTAAAGGGAGTGTATTTTTCATTGATCAGGCCTGCTTTAATCACCGCCCTGAATTTCTCTACATCAGCAGCAGGTTTCAGACTTTCCATATAAGCGTCGAAACCATCTTCCTTTCCATTCTTTGCAATGTACTCCTGCTTCAGTTTTTCGATCATACCCGGAGTAGCTGCATTGTTACGTACACCTGTTTCCAGTACCGCAGCTGCCTGTGCAGCATTGCCGGTATGTTCCAGGATGTCGATATGTGCATCATTCAGTTTTGCATTGGTGTAGATGAACCCGGGAGAGATCATACGCAGGTAAGGCAATGCCTCTGCATAACGGCCCATTTTGTCCAGCAGACGTGCATGTACAGCCAGTTTTTTATCCAGCTGGCTTATAGCAAATTCATCTGCCTGATTTGGTGTAAAGCGCAGGTTCTCATTGTAGGAACCATCATGCACCTTCGCAATGCATTCAGTAATGACCGCTTTGCCCAAAGGATATACACTATCCGGCGGCATGCTGTTCGTCATAAAATGGCGCTCTACATTCCAGCGGTATATTTCTACCAGGGAGGCAAAGTCCATTTGAGGCAGCAATGCAATCAGTTTGTCGAATTGTCTTGTTGCCACATAGCCCACTGCCAGTTCCCGGTAGATACCGAAGTACATAAACTGCTGGTCAGCGCCGGAATCTTTCCGCATATCAGCCACGGGGAAGTCCTGCAGGAATTTTTCCATTTTACCCAGCTTAGCATCGTTCTGCTCACTGGTATAAGCAGCTGTATACGCCATGAGACGTGCTGTACGGCCATGCGGATATTTATCTAATAATACTGCTTTTACAGAATCACCCTTATGGGTATCTTTCAGATCAAACTGGTAAACGCTGAAGATCTGTGAATAATTGGATTCATCGATGTTGGGTAATCCCGCCAGGCGAACCAGGTTCCTTTCCACTTTTTCATTGTATTCATCGCCCAGGCTCATTTTCAGCATCGCCAGGTAATCACCGAAGTAACGTGGCATATACTGCGGGTAGTTTTTCATTTCTTTACGTACCCACATTTCCAGCGCTTCATCGCTGATATTGAATTTTTCGAAGTATCCCTGCGGCGCTCTGCCAAAGGCAGGTTTACGGAATAAACCCCATGCCAGTGCACCACCAGGCAGTGCTACACCCTGTTTATTGATCGTGGTTTCTACAAAGCCATGATCATTGTTGTTATCATAAGCAGCGATCTGGCCATCCTGTTCTACATAAAACTTAAATGCTATCAACGCACAGTTTTCAGGCACATAATATTTTGCATCATAAGCGCCATTACGCAATTGCAGGTTCACATCATCAAGTCCCCATTTGTAATTGCGGAAGGTGTATACCATACCGCGGATATGATCCTTTCCTGCCAGCGGGCCACCAGCGGGATTGTAATGAATGGTCAACGTATCGCCTGCTACCGGCACACCACTTTTTTGTAACCTGCTGCTATCTGTCTGACCAAAGCCAATTATTGGCACTGCCAGCATCATAGCCAGCGCACTGATCCATGTATACTTCATTGTTGGGTTGTTTGCAAGGTGTGGGGGAGAGAGCTGTGACTCCCTCCCGGCAACACCTTATTATGGTTGGTTTTTGTTACTCTGGATTTTGCTGTATTTCCGGATTTAAGAGAATGTATTTATTGGCAATCGGGAAAACATAACGATTGCTGTTTGGCAATAAGGTAGTGGTAACACCTTTGAAAGTACGGGATACAGTTACCTCATAAGCGACATCCTTGTTCAGGCGTTTCTGATCAAACCATCTCAGACCGGTGCCGAAGAATTCTCTTCTTCTTTCTGCGATCACGAGTTGCATGGCTTCTGCACCGGTAGCGGCATTCAGCGCTACGTAATCAGCAGCAGCAAAACGTTTTTCACGGATGGCGTTGAGCATGCTTACAGCAGTTGTTGCATCGTTGGCGCGGGCAGCAGCTTCGGCCACGATCAGCATCATTTCAGGTACGTTTGGCCCCTGGTACATTTTGCTATACTCGCGGGTATAAGTATATCTCCAATAACCGTAGCCAGTGAAGGAAGGATAGAAATTGCTACCTGGTCTTACAAAGAGTTTGTAACGCAGGTCACTCGTACCCAGCAGTGTAAGCAGTGCTGTATCCAGCTGAATGCCCTGGTAATATCCATTGCTCACTTTGGAGAAAATTACTTCAGGATCTTTCAGGCGCTGTGGAAAACTGGCAGTACTGGTCTGGTAATTACGCAGGTCCAGCAGGCCATTTTGCAGTGCCAGTGCCTTTTCTGCATAGCTGCGTGCTTTGTCGAACTGTCTTACACTGAGGTATACCCTTGCCAGTACTGCATAAGCACCAGCTTTGGATGGACGGGTATTGTAATCAGGCAGATCAGGCAATGCATCTACTGCTGCCAGCAGATCGTTCAGGATCAGGTCATAGGCCGCCTGTACAGATCCTCTCTTCAGACTTGCAAACAGGTCTGTGCTTACCACCATGGGTACACCCAGGTCGGAACCAGCAGTGGTGCTGTCATATTGTTTAGCATAAGTATTTACCAGTACCCAGTAGGTAAATGCGCGATGTACCAGTGCTTCGGCGTAGATCTGTTTTTTATCGGCATCTGTACCTTTCTCACTGGTCAGTACCCCTTCCAGTGTCAGGTTAGCATCGTAAATGGTTTTGAACATCTTGTCCCAGTCAGCATCACTCTGTGTATCAGCCCAGTATTGAGATGTCCACTGGTAGGCATTGTAATAGATATCCGTCATCTGTACCTGCTTATTGGCATCCAGCACACGGGTATCGTCGCAGGAATAAATCTGGTAACCGAACACGCTTTCCATTTCGCTGGTATTGTCCATCAGTGCTCTATAGTCGCTGGTATAGGTCAGGGTACGGTTACCTATCTGATCGATCTCCACGTATTTGCGGCAACCTGTTGCTAACACAGCCACCGTTATATAGAAAATTACTTTTTTCATTAGAATGATGCATTAATGTTAAACAAATAGCTGGTCACCGGCGGCGCACTGTAATAACTTGAATTGGCGTTCAGGTATTGCGGATCATACTTTTCTTTGTTCGCTGCCCAGATCATACCCAGGTTGCGCACATTGCCACTGATGGCCAGGCTCTTGATCACCTTCTTAGGCAGCAGGCGATCCGGGAAATGATACCCCAGAGAGATCTGCTGCAGGCGGATATTGTCTGCACTCCGCACCAGTTTATCTGAGTATTGATAACGGTTAAAGCTATTGTAGTTCAGGTTGTCCAGACCAGGTACGATGGTGTGTGCTTCATCGCCTGCAGTACGCCATCTGTCAGCAAAGTCTTTCTGACGGCCCAATACGCCATAGAAGGAAGCATACTGCGGATAACCACTTACTGAAGGTTTGATGAACTTACCACCCATGTAATAAGTGATCTGTACCTGCAGATCAAAATTCTTATACCGGAAGTTGTTCATGAAACCGCCGAAATAAGGCGCTGACTTTACGCCTACATATTTCAGGTCTGCCATACTGAAAGTAGTAGGCAGGGCTTCTGTGCTCTTAATGATTTTGTTGTCCTTATCGTAGATCTGTGTCTGACCGGTTTCGTCCAGACCAGCAGAACGGTATACGAACATGCCTCCAATGGGATAATCGTTGATCACGGCAGAACCACCCAGGAGCGAATAGTAAGGGAGGTTATTATAACGGCTGTCATGCACCTTATTATTGCTGTATGCAAAGTTGAAAGTAGAGCTAAAGGTCAGATCTTTATTTTCCAGCCATGTAGCAGTCAGCCCCAGTTCTATACCATGGCTTTCCAGTTTGCCGGAGTTATACCACAGGTAAGACCAGCCATAGGTACTATTGTAAGGTTGGTTTACTAAGATACCATTGCTCCACTTATGATATACATCAATGTTGGCAGTGAGGCGATTATTAAATACCCCAATATCCAGACCACCATTCAGGGTACGGGTAGTTTCCCATTGCAGCTGCTGGTTTGCCGGATTAGAGATCGTACCATAAGGTAATTGTGTATTAGGATCTGTATTGCCCAGATTAACGATCGCCTTGTTGTAACCAGCTAAAGGAACAGAACCGCCGGTACCGATCGTTGCTCTTATATTCAGGTTGCTCAACCATGAATAGGGTTGCAGGAAAGATTCCTGCTGAACATTCCACTTGGCACCTACAGACCAGAATGGTTTTGCACGCTTGCTGCGGTCTAAACCCAGCAGGGTGTAATCGTCAAACCGCACACTACCTGATACATCGTACTTTGATTTGTAGTTATAAGAGAAATTACCAAAATAAGACAGGTAACGGTTTCTTTGTTCTGTGATCGAACTCAGGTTATTACCTATCTGCTGGGTATAACCATACATGGTCATATTGTAGACAGTAGGGTTGATGGCACCAAAAGTATTTGCATCCTGGTCATAACCATAGCGGGTAGCGTTGTCACCCTTGGTATAAGCCTGACGGATTTCAGTACCAGCCAGTGCATTGATATGATGATTGGTACGGATCGCTTTATTAAAATTCAGTTGTCCACGCAATGCGTACTCACTGTTTAAAGAATTTGCCAGGTAATAGTAACCACCATATGGAATACTATATACTGGTCTGTGTGTGGTAGCAGAAATAGTAGTGTAGGTATTCATAAACATACGGCCTACATAACTATCTATTGTATTGATGGTGGTAATTGTGCTGTTATAACGCTGGTACTGACCAGATACATCTGCATTCAGCCAGGGTGTTATTTTCACATTGATACCTGAAGAAAAACGGGCAGTGGTAGTCGAAGTTTTGGTATTACTATAATTCAGCTCCTGAATAGCATTATAGGTAAAGGGAAGATAACCAAGGTTCGTCAGACTGTCTGCAAACTCCGGGCGGAAAACAATACTACGTTTGATCAGGCTGCCGTCGCTATTTACCAGCATATCATACGGACGCAGGGAAGTGGTAGTAGCACCCAGTGCATCCATAGCAGCCAGGTTCGTAGTCAGGTTGTTTATCTGGTACTGGAAACCGGTATGGATAGTCACCCTGCTGTTCCACAGCTTGTTCGTTAAATTAGTCGTCAGGTTGGTATTATTGCCACCATTGCTTTTGTAAATGGGATTATCCCTGTTATGGTTAGCAGCAACGTAGTAAGCCGTTACATCATTGCCACCGGAAACAGATAAGTTATATTGTTGGGAAATAGCTTCGCGCAGCAGGTATTTCCTGATCTGGCCTTCGTTATTACGTTTGGATATTTCGTCGATAGCAGCATTTGCTTCAGCCGCCGTCACTTCCCCACGCTGTGCCTTGAAGAGCCACTCCTGCACTTCACTTGGGTTGGTGGTATACAAAGGATTGTAATAAGGGTTCTGCTTACTGTCGGTGATGAAGCCTTTATTCACCAGGTCCTTTTCCAGGTCTACATAATCCGCTGTGCTCATCCAGTGCAGTTTGGAAAACTTAGGCGCAGATGCCAGCCCAACAGTAGAAGATAAGTTAAGGGTAGGCATTCCTTTTTTACCATGTTTGGTAGTGATTACAATCACACCATTTGCACCTTTAGCGCCCCATACGGAGGTAGCTACCGCATCTTTCAGAAATGTGATCTGGTCAATATCTGCAGGGTTGATGGTAGACATAATCGCATTGTTGGACATGATAGAAGCACCTCTCGTAGTGAGCTGCTGTCTATTTCCGATGGCGATCATGGGGAAACCATCTATTACGATCAGCGGTTCTGAAGTAGTAGAATAGGTATTGGTACTTCTGATCTGTACCGTACCTGCGTTTGGATCTACTTTTACACCTGCTACTTTACCTTCCAGTCGCTGCAGAATGTCAACTGAAGGTGTATTTTCCAGTTCCTTTGCAGTGATCACACCATAGGAACCTGTTGCTCTTTCTTTGGAGATGGTCTGATAACCTGTAGACACACTCACGGTTACTTCATCTACATTTATCACCTGTCTTTTCAATGCAATATCCAGTTTGGTGCTGTTGGTGATTTTTATCTCCTGTGGCTCAAACCCCACGAAAGTAATCACCAGCACATCCCCTACATTTGCATTCAGGTCGAAATATCCTTTAGAATTCGTGATTACCGAAACAGGTCCATTTTTCACCTTCACAGTCGCACCCTCCAGCGGATACCCTCCTGCTTCATGCACAATACCTTCTACAGGTACAGTACTGAGCACTTCGGGCACACCCGGCAGCGTTACCTTCTTACTTACAAAGATGGTCTGCTCACGAATCAGGTATTGCAGGGATTGATTTTTGAAGATCAGCTCCAGGAACTGGTTCAGCGGCATATTAGTGGCTGACACTGATACCGGTGCGGCTTCAGACAATAATTCACGATCGCAGAATACCAGGTACCCTGTCTGTGTACGAATAGTAGAAAATGTTTTTTCCAGCGGAATATTATTCCCGGACATTGTCACTGATTGAGACCGGCCATTTGCATATACCCCCATGAATGCAATGGTCATTAATACGATGGTTAGCTTCATAACTAACATGATTTTGGCTGACAACCGGCTTCTATAAGGCCGGTAAAAAGGCATGACACGGTCGGCCCGGTCACAAAAAGCAATTTTTTGCATACCTTGCATTTGGTTTGGTTGATTGAAAAATTCAGTTGTCCCTAAATGATTGTCTATTCAGTACATCCAGACCCTGACCGCTCAGAATCCTACCTCTGGGCGGTTTTTAGTTTTAGACGAACTTATATTGAAAAACAATTCACATGATTGTGGTGTTTACGGTAACACGATCAGCCGCTTACCTTCAATTCTAAAATGTACCCCTGACAGTTTTAATCCTTCCAGTACCTGCGCCAGGCTCAGATTACGGCCTATTTCGCCATAGAACCTGGTAGGCGGAATTCCCTGTTCATATACCACTTCGATATCATACCATCTTGCCAGCTGACGCATGACCGCTTCTACCCCTAAATCGTCAAAGTTGAAGACCCCATCTTTCCAGGCTGTTACCTGTGCTGTGTTTATATGACTGTTCACGGTGATACCATCGTCTACCTGTGCCTGTTGGCCCGGTTGCAATACAACCGCTGTAGCACCTTTGTTTACCCGGATGCTACCCTGTATCAGGGTAGCTTTGATTTGGCTTTCATCGGTATAGGAATTGATATTGAACTGTGTGCCCAATACCTGTATTTTCATTTGATTGGCTACTTCTACTACAAAAGGATGTCCGGCATCTTTTGCTACATCGAAGAAGGCTTCACCATTAATGGCGACGATTCTCTCCCTGCCTGTAAAGGCAGTAGGATATTTGAGGGAACTACCTGCATTGAGCCATACGGTGGTACCATCCGGCAATACCAGTTTGAACTGTCTGGCATTCGGCGTATGGATCATATTGTAGCTTACGGCGGCAGCTTTGTCTGCATTGTAACTCAGGCTACCATTATTTAGTGTTACCGTGGTTCCATTCTGGTTGGCTATCACCCCATTGCCGGTGCTGTCCAGGGCAATGACCTGGCCGTTGGCAAGGGTGAGCACTGCCCCGTTTTTGCCGGGCTGTACATCATTCACTTTTGCAGCTACCGGCGGCTGTAACGGCCGGTTGTGTGTTTTTAAAGCCCACCAGCCTGCGGCGCCCAGTACAACGATGGCTGCGGCAGCTGCGGCACGGCGCAGGAATGGCATTTTCCTGACTACGGTTGGTTTATGTTGTAAGCGCTCCTCCATTGCAGACAGGAACGCCGGCGACGCTGGCACATAATCCACTTCTCCTGCCTGTTGCAGAATACGATGGAACGGATCTGCTTCCACCTCAGCATACCAGCTAAAAAAAGCCAGCTCCTCCGCTTCAGTCAGGGTACCGCTCCTGTATTTATGTATCAAATGGATGATTTCTTCGTCGCTCATATACTAGAGACGAACTCGTAAAAGATTCGTATACGCTGTTTTGAAAAAAATTTTCTAATTGCCCTTGGACCAGAGGATGAGGAGGAAGGTAAACACGCCACCATGCTCATTCAGGAGCTTTTTGAGGGTATGAAAGGCGGCGTAAAAATGTTTTTTGACGGTGACTACGGCCATCCCACATTTGTCAGCAATTTCTTCAAAACTGAGTCCTTCCTGCGTTCGGAGCAGGAAAATTTCCCTTTTCTGAGGGTCCAGGGTATCAATGGCCCGGGTGGCAATGTCGTGGTATTCTTTATAAACCAGCTGCTGGTCACCACCGGTGGCCGCACTGTCCTGATGGTGAAAAATGGCGTCGATGGCTTTCAGGTGCACCTTTTTGCGCCGGAGGTGGTCGAAGAGGAGGTTTTTGGCTACCCGGAAGGCGTAGTCTTCAAATGACCGGACCAGCAACAACTTCTCTTTTGTTTTCCAGATACGGAGAAAAGTCTCCTGCAGGATCTCTGCTGTCTCATCCCCGTTCTGGGTAATGAAGGTAATGGCCACCTGCAGACGGGGGTAATGATGGGTATATAAATAACCATATGCCAGCTGATTACCGTCTGCCGCTTCCCGTACCCATGTTGTGAATTGATCCGTCAAATGAAAAATACAGAATTATTGTGCAAGATACATCGAAAAGGGTGAAGTCATAGGGGTAAATCATACATAAATTGCTGGTAACCCATAGATAACCCGTATCTCTATAGATACGGGATATATACGGGTTATATACGGCTTATATACGGGATATATACGGGTTACCTCTTTTTTTTGCCTAAGCTTGGTCTAGTCCTAATATAGGTTTACACTATGGTTAATTAATCCTGTTTGAAGTTTACAACCTTGTTTTATAATCCTGATTCCGGTAGACAGCGTTTATCCAGGGGCCTGTAATTGATTTACAGGCGAC
>NZ_JBCNKH010000081.1:0-27763 GCF_039596135.1 Chitinophaga sp. | reverse complement strand
TTCGAAAGTCCAGCCGCTGTCTATGGGGGAGGTGGGGGTAACGGGGCCGGTGGAGGTAGTGTCGGTGCCACCTTTGCCGGAGCAGGAGGTGAAGATGAGTAGGAAAAGAGGGAGGAATCTTGCGAGCATAAGCTTAAATTTTTATTACCGGCATTTCATCGCTGCCGAAGGCAGCGATGAAATGCCGGAGGCGGGGTTTAAAGCAACCAAAGGCTGCTTTAAACCCCGCTATGATTATTGTTCTTCCAGGAACTGGATATTTGACAGCGTCATACCACCGGTACCTAATGTACCACCGGAGCTACCGCCTTTTATCAGTACCCAGACAGTATCAGCCTTGGAAAACTCCATATAGCCATTCTTACCTTTTCCGCCACCATCACAACCTATTGCAGCAATATTGCCATCGAATGGAATGGTACCGCAGCCAGACCAGGTATTCATAGCTACATATTTAGTGCCACCATAATCTTTGCCCTGAACTGGCGCGATGGTGTCACAATATACTTCCAGCCAGCTATTGGTAGCACCTGAGCCTTTGATATTCGCAGCAAAAGTATAAGGTGTATGTGCCTTTACCATTACCTGCTGGTAGATGGCACCATTGGTATTGCCGGTATTGGAGAAATTCAATGTACCATTTGTGTTGGTAATAGTGGTTTGCGTGCCACCGGTATTCAGGATTGTCCAGTCTGTTGCATGCAGCAAATCGATGGTAGGTGCATCGTTGGCAATCGTGATTTTCTGTGCAGTGGTGGCATAACCACCATTGGTGAATACGGTCAGTTGTACGGTATATTCTCCTGCTTTGGAGAAATGCAATGTGTCTGATTCCCCCTTGGCAGTAGTTCCGTCGCTGATCGTCCAGTTCCAGATAAAACCTCCTTTGGTAGTAGATGCTACCACTACCCTATTCGGATTGGATGACAGGGGTGTAGCGGTGAAAGAAGCGGTGGGCAAGGCCCCCAGCTCTTTTGTAGATGACTCCGGCGTGCAGGCCGGCATAGCGCAGGACAACATAGCTGCCACTGCCAAAGTACCTATATAGCGTTTCATGTAATTCAGTTTGATGTGTTATTTAGTTCCGCCCCATTCTTTGCTTTGTTCCAGCTTTGTATTTTCCAGCTCTAACAATGGAATTGGCAAGATTTCATGCTTACCAGCTACAAAGCCACGGCTACCCAGTACTGAAGGTGCCCTGCCAGTACGCACCAGGTCGAACCAGCGATGACCTTCGCCAGCCAGTTCCAGTCTTCTTTCATTGAAGATGTTGTCGTCTGTCGCTTCGATAGCAGTGAGTCCTACACGGGCACGTACAGCGTTCAGCAGCTGGTAAGCCCGGGTACCGGCGCCACCGCCCTGACCTGCTTTTACGAGTGCTTCAGCTTCCATGAGGTACGTATCGGCTAAGCGGATTTCGTACAGGTCCTGTGGAAAGTTCAACTCAATATTACCACCACCGGTTGTTTTATTGTAGTTGAAGCCGATGAGCTTTTGCAAAAAGTAACCGGTATTCTTGTAACCAGGTTCATAGCTGGCAATGCCATTGGCCTTTAAGCTATCCAGGTTGGCAACGGTATAGGGATAACGGGGATCATAGTGAATAGCATCAAACAGTTCTTTGGTCACTACCAGGAAACTCCATCCTGATACATAATCAGGAGCACCAGCTTTCAGGGCTTTGTAACCTCTTGGGCCTACCATGATGTTCAGCACATTTCCTTCAGTACAAGCCACGCAATCCCATGAACCTGCAGAGGAAGCAGTAAATGCTACTTCGAAGATAGACTCACTGTTGAACTTACTACCGTTGTCTGACTTCCAGAGATCACCGAAGTTAGCCAGGAGGTTGTAACCATATTTTGCATTGGTACTACCAGGCACTGTACCGTTTACTTCGGCCAGTTCTGTTACAGCAGCGTTATAGTTTTTCTCATAGAGATATACTTTACCTAACAGGGCGTGAGCAGCACCTTTGGTAGCACGGCCACCTTCGGTAGCCACAGGTACCTGGTCAGGCAGATTGGTTTCTGCAATAGCAGCCTGCAGGTCTGTTTCAATTTGTTTGTACACTTCTTCAGGAGTAGCCTGCGTTACATTGTACATATCACTGGTAGAAACAGGTTTGGTAAAGAGTGGTACATTTTTAAACAAACGCACCAGGTCGAAGTAGAAGAATGCACGGAGATATTTTGCCTCTGCAGTATAACGGGCTTTGGTCGCGTCGTCCATTGGCACACCTGGTAGTTTCTCCAGCAGCGTGTTTACGCGGAAGATACCGGAAAAGCCTTTCTTCCAGAGTTCATCCTGCGGGCCCTGATCAGGTGTCAGTGTATAGTTAGAAAATACCTGGAAGGCAGTTACGTCATTGGCACCACCACCACCTGCAAGGTGGTCGTCAGAACCGGCGTTCATAGCACCTACTTTGGTCACATAGTTACCACCCTGCCAGCCTACTACATCGTAACAGGCCACCAGTCCGTTGAAGGCCTCTGTCTGGTTTTTGTAATAGTTAGCTTCGAGGTTGGTGCCTTTTGGTTTTACTTCAAGGAAACTACTGCTACAGCCGCTCATCAATTGCAGGCCGATAGCGAATGTCAATATATGTGGAATGTATTTTTTCTTCATTGTAATTTGCTTTTATCAGTTTATCAGAAAGTAGCGTTCACACCCAGCATGAAGGATCTTGCCTGGGGATAGATACCCCTGTCGATGCTGAATACGCCGCCCCCGATTTCAGGATCGTAACCGGTGTACTTCGTGAATGTGAGCAGGTTTTCGCTCATTACATAAATTCTGAATTTCTCAATGCCCACTCTTTTGGTGATGGAGGTAGGAATAGAGTAACCCAGTTGTAAGGATTTGATCCTGCAATAGCTGCCATTTTCCAGGTAGAAATCGGAAGGATTGGTAAAGTTCCTGTTAGGATCTGTAGATATCAGTCTTGGATAGTCGTTTGTAGAACCTTCGCCTGTCCAGCGGCCCAGGGCTTTTGTCTGCCAGTTGGCATTCAGGATGTCCAGGCGGCGAAGCCCCTGGAAGATCTTGTTGCCAGCGGAGCCCTGTATGAATACTACGACGTCGATACCTTTATAAGCAGCATTGATAGTACCACCATATGTCCAGGTAGGTGTAGGATTGCCGAGGAACTGACGGTCAGCTTCAGTGATGGAACCATCACCATCGGTGTCTACCCAACGAAAATCGCCTGGTTTTGCATCCGGCTGAATTTTACCACCTGCTTTGCTGGTGTAGTTATCCACTTCGGCCTGTGTCTGGAAGATGCCGTTTGTTTTGAAGCCATAGAAGCTGTTCAGCGGCTGGCCCAGGGCAGTGCGGGTGATAGGATAGCTGGATGACTGGAACGTCTGACCACCGGAGAGGTAATTAATACCTTTACCCAGGTTAGTAACCTTGTTAGTAGTATAAGAAACGTTTGCATTTACATTCAGTTCTACTTCGCCCAGTTTTTTGTGATAACCCAGTTCCAGTTCCACACCGGTGTTCTCCATGTCAGCTACGTTTGCAGCGGGGTTAGAGATGGCACCAACGTATGAAGGTATGCGTGGGTTCTGAAGGATGTCTTTTGTCACCTTTTTATACCAATCGAAGGCTACCCGGAAGTCGTTGTAAACAGTGGCTTCAAAACCGACGTTGGTCTGGCTGGTGGACTCCCATTTCAGGTCAGGGTTAGAAGGTGCATTCGGGCTGTAACCGATCAGGTAACTACCTGAATTACCGAAGGCATAGTTTCGGCCGCTACCGATGGTAGACAGGTAAGCGAAGTCACCGATGTTATCATTACCTACCACACCGTAACCACCTCTCAGTTTGAGGAAATTTACGATGTTCTGCTGTGGCCAGAAACCTTCTTTAGAGATATTCCAACCCAGTGAGAAGGATGGGAATGTACCATACTTGTTGTTGGCGCCAAAGCGGGAAGATCCATCACGACGTACGATACCTTCTACCAGGTACTTTTCATCGTAGGCGTAATTTACACGGGCAAAGAGTGAAGAGATCCTGTGGTCAGCACCTTCGCTACCATCGGAGGTACGGTTGTCTGAAGCTACTTTGAAGTTCATGCTTGCTTCTTCAAAAGTGTTAGCAGGCACGTCGTAGAAAGTAACCGTGGTCGCTCTTGTACGGTTGTCCATATAAGCACCCTGACCTAAGAGGATGGTGAAGGAGTTCTTCCGGATATCTTTTGTATAAGAAGCGGTATTTTCTATGTTCCATGCAAATCCTGAATTCTGACTACGTGAAAAAGAAGTACGGGAAGAGATGGTAGAAGAGTTCAGGTAAGAGATGGGTGTGAAAGTCTCAGATCCCCAGAAGGCGATTTTGGAGCCGAGGGTAGAGCGGAGTTTCAGCCCTTTGATTGGCACAATTTCCAGGTAGGTATTACCTACGATGTTGTGTGACCAGCTATAGTTGCCCAGGCGTGTGGAAATATAGGCGAGTGGGTTAGTGATCTCCTGTCCTACTGCGCTGGATATACCGTAAGGATTGCCATTTTTATCACGGCGGATACCGGTATTGGTATAAGGTGCAGCAGCGGCTACAGCCGGATCGGTAATTACCGCAGGGGTAGTTGGATCCAGGTTGATAGCGGAACTGAGCGG
This sequence comes from Chitinophaga sp., assembly GCF_039596135.1. Classification (GTDB taxonomy): domain Bacteria; phylum Bacteroidota; class Bacteroidia; order Chitinophagales; family Chitinophagaceae; genus Chitinophaga. The sequence continues at coordinate 23,138 of NZ_JBCNKH010000081.1, read as the reverse complement.
ACCACCAAATTCGCTGTTGGTATTACCTACGCCCAGGGCTTTGTCGTAAGCATAGCCTACGTTTTCGCCAAAGGTCACAAACCTGGACAGTTTGTGTGTAGAGTTCAGACGCAGGTTAATGCGTTCGTATTTAGAGATGTCGGTTGCTACGATACCGTCCTGTTTCAGATAACCGAAAGAGGAATAGAAAGTAGACTTGTCATTACCACCGCTCACACTTACTTCGTGGTTCTGGCGTGCAGCGCTGTTGTTGAAGATGAGGGACTGCCAGTCGGTGCCTTTACCTAAAGAAGCAGGGTCTGCGTAGACGATGCCATTGCCGGCAGCTACAGAAGCTTCATTGCGCAGGGTAGCATATTGGGTGGCATTGAGGAGTTTCAGTTTGCGGGCAGGTTCAGAGTTACCATAGTAACCATTGTAATTGACCTGCAGGGTGCCTGCTTTACCTTTTTTGGTAGTCACCAGGATTACACCGGCAGCAGCACGGGCACCGTAGATGGCCTGGGAAGCAGCATCTTTCAATACTTCGATAGATTCGATATCGTATTGATTTAAGTAACCGATACCGCCATTGTCTACCACTACCCCATCGATCACCCAAAGTGGATCATTGTTGTTGAAAGTGGTAAGACCTCTTACGCGAACGGTGGCACTGGAACCTGGCTGACCGGAACCGGCAGCGATGGTAACGCCGGAGGTACGGCCCTGGAGGGCTCCTTCGAGGCGGGTAACAGGCTGACTTTCCAGGTCAGAAGCTCTCACGCTGGAGATGGCGCCGGTGACAACGCTTTTCTTTTGAACGCCATAACCTACCACGACAGTTTCGGTGAGGGCTGTCTGTGCTATTTTCAGGCTAAAGTTCATAGATGCCTTGGTGACTGCCCAGGTTACTGTTTCGAAGCCGAGGGCGCTCACCATAAGGGAGCTTCCCTGGGGAACTTTGACAGCGTAGAAACCCGTGACATCGGTAGCAGTGCCAGCTTTGCCATCTTTTTGGCGGATGCTGGCGCCGGGAACCGGTTCACCTTTCTCGTCCGTGATACGGCCGGTGACAGTAATAGTAGTATCGGCGGCAGGTTTGGTTTCGGGCAGGCTTTTTACAATGATGCGGGTGCCATCTACCACATAGGAGAAGGGCTGATCATGAAGAGCGATGTCCAGGACCTGTCGTACCGGTACGTTTTTAACCTCAATAGTGACAGGATGAGCTGTAGCCAGCAAATCTTCATCATAAATAATGGAGATACCTGCCTGACGGGCTACTGATTTCAGCACCTTCTTGAGGGGTGCTTTTGTTTCAGACAGGGATATTTGCTGTGATAATCCTTTTGCGCTGATCTGTAGGCAGGCCACTAGCAACAAAAAGGTGGTCAGTTTCATAACGAGTAATATTTGACTTCGGAAAACGTGGATTCCGAAATAATTTTTGGTTGATGAGCACTTCCGGGAATAGGAAGTACTACCACATAAGTTTAAATCCATACTTTTGTAGTGTTTGGGAATTTGAAATCAATAATTCGTAACGGGATGTTGTTTTCTTTTGTGTCCAGACATTATTTACCGGGAGTGTTGCAAGCGCTTCCGGTATTTTTGTGTTTGGACACGCCTGATTAATTAGTTTCTGCTACTTCCATAACGTTGTTTTAGGTTTTAAAATGACTGGTGTATTTTACGTGGATGACCAGCCTTATTTGACAGTTAATTTTCTTCCAACAAGTTCGAATACAGGTCCATTTGCTTCCAGCATATGGAGGATGTCAGAGAGGGGAAGGCTTCGGCTAATGCGGCCGCCGAGGAGCTTTTCGTTGCCTTTCTGATTGTAATTAATATCTATATCGTACCACCTGGAGAGTTGTCTTAGTATATCTGACAGGCGGGCGTTGTCGAATTCAAAGAAGCCGGTTTTCCAGGCGATGACTTGTTCTATATCTGCATCGCGGATGGTGATCTGGCCGGTAGAAGGGTCCATCACGGCCTGCTGACCGGGGAAGAGACGTTTGTCGTTCACCTTTACGGCGCCTTGTACAAGTGTGGTGTTTACGCTTTTTTCGTCTGAGTAGGCCATGATGTCGAAGGCGGTACCGAGTACCTGAACTTCCATGTTATTGACCTGGACGATGAAAGGTTGTTTGGCGTTGGGGGAGACTTCGAAGTATCCCTGGCCGGTGATGTCCACTCTTCTTTCATTTCCATTGAAGGAGGTAGGATAGCGGAGGCTGCTGGCGGCGTTGAGCCATACGTGGCTGCCGTCGGGCAGAATTATGTTGAACTGGCCGCCCCTTGGAACGGTCAGTGTATTATAAACGGTGGCTTCGTTGGTGGTTTTGGAGGCGTATTGCAACTGGCCGTTTTTTTGGAGTACGGTGGTGGTGCCCTGGAGGATGGTTTGGTTGCCGGCGGAGTCGAGGATGACGGTGGAGCCATTGGAAAGAGTGAGGATGGCTTTGTTGGTGCCGGGGGCGATGGCGGTAGTGGCGAGTTGTGTTTTAGTTAGTTGGGAGGCAGGTTGTTTGAGTATAAATAATAGCAGTACGGCGGCGGCTATTGAGGCAGCGGCGTAGTACCAGATGTGTTTTATTTTGGTTTTGGTTGTTGTGATGGATTGCAGCAGTTTGGTTTCAATGCGGTCAGAGATTTCAGCGGGGATTTCCGGCTGATCGGTGAGGGCTTTTTGAAATTCCTGTTGCATGGTTTTCAGGAGCGCACGGTGTGAGCCGGAGGTTTGCAGCCAGTTGTACAGGTCTGCGGTTTCAGCTGCATTACATTGACCGTCAAGGTATTTTGTGAGCAGTTTTTCGTAATGTTCCGTGGTTGATGACATAAGATTTATATAGGTGTCTGTATATATTATCCGGAAATGGAGGTTGAGGGTACCTTGGGGAGAAAGTTTTTTTGAGATTTTTTTTGGGGGGATTTTTTTGAGGGACTTTTTTTGGGGAGGTTCTTTTTTAATTAAACATCTTCTGCTTTTTAATTAAGCATCTTCTGCGCTACATAAATAGCCACCATGATATCTCCATAACGGTGAACGTATTCATATATGAACCGCATACTGAGCACCATATGTTTTTTAACGGCATTGCGGGAGATACCGAGTAGTTCGGCAGTTTCGTCATAACTTCTACCTTCCTGCCGGCAGAGTTGGAATACCCGTAACCGTTGGGGTGGCATTTGGGCCAATGCTTCCTGAAAAAGCCTGTCGTATTCTTTGGCTCTGACCATTTGTTCGGGGGTGGAGGAAACGGGTTCATTGAGTTGTGAGAACAGTTGTTCCCGCATGGCCTGATCGGTCGCTAATTTGTCAATGGTTTTAATTACATGATTACGGGCAATACGGTACAGGTATCCTGAAAAAGACAATTGAGGATTTATACGGTCTCTGATTTCCCAGATTTTCAGAAATACGTCGTGGACGAGGTCTTCCGCCAGTGAAGGAATTTTGCAAAACCGTAATAGGTATATGTAAAGAGAAGCGTGATAATGACGGTAGATCGTTGAGAACGCGGATTCATCTCCCTGCTTCATTTTGATCAGCACTTCTACTTCTGATGGCATACGATCCATAATTAAAAAAACAGAGCGTTTTGGCTCTTGCCCCCGGAGGGCGTAAAGCTAAAGAAAAGATAGTGATTGATGGAGGGGAAAGATTTTTATGTAAATAATTTGCACAATTGAAATAAAAGTGCATATATTTGCACCCCCTGATATAGAGAAACGGGGTGTAAGGATCAGTAGTTCAGTTGGTTAGAATGCCGCCCTGTCACGGCGGAGGTCGCGGGTTCGAGTCCCGTCTGGTCCGCAAAAGGGGACTTATCATAAAACATATGATAGTCCCCTTCTTCTTTATAAGCCGAATCGCCCAACTGGTGGGTGATCAGCTGAAAAATAAAATTTATTTTCGGGGTTCGAAATGCCCCTTTTTCCTTCTCATAGACAATTCCTTCAGGAAAAATCAATTTTTGTAATTCTTCTTTTTGTGTAACATTGGCAGAACTCCACGCTGTATTGAGTTTGCGAGAAAAATCTAAAACTAGTGAGATCGCCTCTGGAAGGTTCGAAATGGATTTGGTACATTTTATCAATTGCTCATTAATTGTACGTCTTTCTTGTTGGTACCGGCTGATGAACTTTTCGAATACAGCCGTTGTCACCTTATTTAATAGTAGGCTTTCTTCTGCATCCTCGATCTTCTTTTCTACAACAGCTAATTCCCTTTCTAATGATGTTTTCTGCTCCATTTTATCCTTTGACGAATCTGTATTTAGTCGTTCCAATTCAAATTGTATAGCTGGCATATATTCATCACTAATCGAAAAGTTTTCTAGCATATCACCGAACTTTTTGTTTAATTTCTCAGCGCTCTTATTGCATTTGCAACCATTTGTCCGGCATTTATAATAATAAAACTCCAATATCTTTGCTTTTGTCCTTTTCCTTCTTACATAGCCTGTAAATGGCTCATTACATATCCCACAAATGATAGCATTTAGCCGCATCATTATTTCCTCATTCTTTACTCCACTAGCCTTCCATAAGAATGCTTTTCTTATAAGCAATCCTTCTTTATTGATTACCAGTTTACGCTCATTGTTAATCTTTACAATGTCGTAGCCTTGTGGTGGCTTTGTGACCCATATACCATTTTCAAACTTATTCTTCATGCCACTGATAGTGCGTTTTCTTCTTAGCTTGTTATCATAAGCACTAAAAAGTAACTGGAGGTCTTGGCTTAAAGCTCCTGAATCATCTCTGGTATCAGTTGGTTATGCTACTGCATAAACGGTAACTCCGTACTTTTGGCGAAGATCTTCCGTCAGTTTTATTGCTGCACCTCCCGTTCTACTGAACCGATCTGTCATGTAAACAATAATCTGGCTAATTGTTCCTTTATGCTTGGCTATATAATCAGGCATTCTTTTAAACCCTTTGCGACCATCCGTCTTTGCACTTTCATATGTATCTCCAAACTGGGAAACAATGACTTTATTATTCCTTTTGGCATAATCCTCTATAGCCTTATTTTGAGTTTCCAGACTGAGGTTTTACCCATTTCCCCTCTGGAAGGAATTGCACTGATTATTATTTCAGGATAAAAAAACTTATTCGCTTCGGATAGTGAATAACGAAATATCCGAATCATAATGACTTACGACGAGAGCTGAATAAAGAAGAAGTAGTATGGTACCTTTTCGGCAAAGGAGCCTGCTGCGTTCAAGCCGTCTCAGTGAGGTAATTGAGGCGGCTTTTTTTGCGCTTTAGAAAAGCTAACCTGATCCCCCTGAGAAAATTTTCAGCCAAATTTCTGGAAATTTTTCCTTCAAATTATCCCTATTAGCAACCGTTTACCCCAACATTCGACCGATTCACCGATAAATTTCTTCAATTTTAAATTAAACCCCTATAAAATATTGCCGTCTATGAACCCAATGGGAAATTTTTAAATGCCGGGTTTAATTCAACCTGCCTGCCATCACCCTATAGCGAAGAATCTTACTTAAAACCTACAGGACAATGAAAAAAAACGTTTTATTGCTTTTTGCAACGGCATTAGTAACCATGATTGTTATTAATGCCTGTAAGAAGGACACATCTGGAAGTAATAGCTCATCCGCGTCAATTACTGCAATTAGTTGTTCTTCCGTTACTTTCTCAGATTCAGCTACATCAGGTACAGCGTACAGTGGCACAGCTACAGTGCCCTACACCGGTGGTAATGGAGCTACTTACAGCGCTGGTTCTGCTATCAGCTCCACAGGTGTTACAGGTCTTACAGCCACTTTACAGGCAGGAACTCTGGCAAGTGGTTCCGGCAACCTTACCTACAGCATTAGTGGTACCCCGGCGGACAGCGGTACTGCTTATTTTGCGATCAGTTTCGGTGGACAAAGCTGCACATTGGCACTGACAGTAGATTCCGGTACTACTACTGCTTCTTCAGACTGTACTTCAAAGACGGGTATTGAAAAGGTGCTTTGTCTTATCAGTAGTCTTGAATCATCTGTCACGTCTACGCAGTTGGCATCTTTGCAGATCAGCTATGCTTATTCTTATGCGATCAGATGGTCTAACTTCCCTGATGCAATTTATGGCAACAGGATAGGGCTGAAGTTTAGCGATATGACCACTGCTCAGATCGCGCTGGCAGATTCATTATTGAAGGCTGTGTCCGGAGTGAGTGACAACGAAGGTTTCAGCGAATTGATGCAATTGCTCGCGGCTGATAATTACCTGAACGCGAATGGCGGTGGCAGCGATTATGGACAGGGTAATTTCCACATTTGTATCTTAGGTACACCATCTACAAGCGGTACTTTCGAAGTTTATTTCGGTGGTCACCATACACAGTTGTCCAACACTTACATCAATGGAACACTGGTAGGCGGTACTCCATCATTCAGAGGTGTGGAGCCTTGTGCTTATAGCGCCGGTACATCTTTCAGTTACAGTGGTACCAGCATTGTACCTTTGGATCAGGAGGCAACAGCATTGTCTGGTTTGCTTACCGGACTTAGTAGCAGCAATTTGTCATCCGCTTACCAGAGCGCCACCTACAGTGATCTGGTGTGTGGTCCACAAAAAGACTGGAGCTTCCCTACCACTTCAATCGGTGTTAAAGGCAGCAGCTTATCATCGTCTGAACAGGCACTGTTGCTGAAAGCTATTAAAACATATGTGGATGATATTGCAGATTCTTCCTCTTTCATTACTACCTACACGAATGAGCTGAGTGATACTTATGTCGCTTATTCAGGTACTACTGCCCTGAAAACGAAGTATGACTATATAAGGATCGACGGCCCTCACGTATGGATCGAATACTCTGTGGGTAGTGGCGTTGTATTGCAAAGCTATACACACCCACACTCAGTATGGAGAGATAAATCTTACGACTACGGTGGAACAACTAATTAATCAGGAACAATGAATAGTTAACTGCGTCTGTTTTCCAGGCGCAGTTAATTTTTAAATCATATCTTTTATGAAGGGGTATATTTTAAGTGCATTACTATTGTTGTCCGGCATTTGTTCATTCGCGCATCCAATGCCAAGTTCGGTGGTGACCCTGTCTGTACTGGAGACCAGCATTTCAGGGGAAGCGAAAATGCCTTTGCTTGATCTTGAAGGTGCTCTTAAAATGGAGGCAGACAATAACCTGAATGTAAACACGCAATTCTTCAAAAATTATTTTCATCAGCATATTAAAGCGTTCAGCGGTCAGACGTTGTGGGCCACCACCATTGATAGCATAGGTACGGAAGAGAATGTAGATATCAATGTGGGGAACTACCGGGAGGTGGTGGTATGGTTTAAAATGGCGCCGCCAGCGGGGAAAAGCCTCAGGAGTTTTTTGTTTGATTATGATGTGATCGTGCATCAGATCATCACGCACAGCATATTGGTATTTTTGAAGAATGACTGGAAAAATGGCTTGCATGCTGAAAATTCGGGAGAGCCATTGGGGGTGATAACCACCAATTTTAAGATCGGGAAATTTGAACCCCTTACTGTGGACCTTGAAGAAGGTAGCTGGTGGAAGGGATTTAAAAGTATGCTGGAATTGGGGATGCAGCATATTCAGGAGGGGACTGATCATTTATTATTTTTAATTGTTTTGTTGTTGCCAGCAACGCTGGTAGCAACGGGTAAAAAATGGGCAGGGTATGCAGGTACGAAATATAGCCTTACCCGGTTGTTGAAGATAGTTACTTCTTTTACCATTGGGCATTCCATCACTTTGCTGATAGGTGCATTGGGCTGGTGCCGGCCACCAGCGCAGCCGATTGAAGTGCTGATAGCGCTGTCTATACTGGTATCTGCTATTCATGCTTTACGCCCTGTATTCCCGGGTAAAGAGTTTTTTGTAGCGGGAGGTTTTGGACTGATACATGGGATGGCATTTGCGGCTGCTTTATCTGGGATGGGGTTAGGTGCTCGCATACTGGCCTTGAGCATACTTGGTTTCAACCTGGGGATAGAGCTGATGCAGCTCTTTATTGTTGCACTTATTATACCCTGGTTAATTCTATTAAGTCAGACAAAAATGTACCGCTGGTTCCGTATAGCGGGAGCTGTGACGGCTGGTATTGTTTCCATAGCCTGGATCGTAGAGCGTTGTACAGGGATACCCAATTTTATCACAGGGCTTATTGCAGCGGCGTATGAATATGCTATATGGGCAATAGTTGGGTTGGCTGTTTTTTCAATTGGCTGCTATGTGTGGCAGCATTATGGTCCAGTAATATTGAGCTATAAGAAAGTAAAAGAATAAATTTGATTTCAGGCATTGCGTAATAGATAAGGTTTTTATGTAATTTCCCTATATGGAAAAGACCCTTACCATTGATAACCAGGACGTGTTCGTACAATTTAATGGCCATTCCTGGTACACTGACACTATTATTCTGTCTACTTTTGATATGTTCTCAGACCCCGGTCGAATCGACCCTACTCGTCAGATAACGCAGGTTTGATGTTGCATTAGCTATTCGAACAGCTAAAGCTTCAACATCGTGGACAGTTTCGAGTCTCAATAGCATACCCTCAGTAGTCGCTATCTACGCTTCGTGCCACCATCTCTGATGACTACGCAGGACTCGCTTTCGGGTGGTTGACCAGACTTTGTCGGGAAGGATTAAATACCTGCCGGGTAATTTCGAGGTGTTTCATTTATCCCAGTTAGTAAACCTAACAGAAACTCATCTGCAAACCGAATGATAAAGCTGCTCCCTTTCAGTAATGGCTGGATTTGTTCTTTGAACCATTCGTCCAGAACATAGTGCAGAAAAACATTACTGATCAACGGAGAGATACTACCTCCCTGTGAAGTACCCTCTGTCGGGTACATCACTTGTCCCTTTTCCAATATTCCAGCCTTCAGCCACTTGGCAATATCATCAGGCGGAATCTATTCAGAAGGAGCTGCTAAAGTGTTCGATTTTTCCGAGAACTACTTAAGAACCATATTAGGCTTTGTAGGTATTACTAATATCACAGCATTTAGACTTGAAGGTGTAGCATTGCAAGACCACAAAGAAAATGCGTTTGAAAAAGCATTTTCAACTGTAGAAAAGTTTTTCTTTTAAGACCAGTTATATAAAATATAGTACTTGCTACTGTAATATATTGGAAGTGATGAGTAATTCAGCGAAACGGTTTGAGTGAGTTATACCAAATTGGCGAATTTTCTGTAAATCCTTTACAAATTGGGTCGAAAGTTGTTCCCTTCTCTCCGCAAAGGTCAAAAGAGGAAGAATTATTCTTAATTCTTCCTCTTTTTGTTTTAATATGGCTGATTGTTCCTATTTGCCCTGGCCTCCGTTGCACGTAGTATTGCAGAGGTCAGTAATGAGCATGAGGCTACCTTGAGTTATAATTTTCCTTTGATTTTCTTTATGTGATTTTTTCCCCATTTTTCCATTGACGCTGCTACCTCATTAATACTTAAACAGTAGTCTGTAAGCGTATATTCGACCCGCACCGGATAGTCGTCAATTACTGTTCTGGAAATGAGTAAATTGTTTTCCAGGTGCTTGAGTTCTTTTGAAAGCACGCGATTGGTAATGTCAGGAATGGAAGCCACAATTTCATTAAACCGTTTATTTCCGCTATAAATGGAAAGTATAATGGGTACTTTCCATTTACCTCCGATTACAAACATAGTATCCTGAATAGCCTTAATTTTTTCTTTAAATTTTTTCTCTTTGTTTGCTGCTTTACCCTCTTCCATATCAATAATTTATATTAAGTATCCTTTTGTATACAGGTATCAAATGTATACTTATTCTACTTTACTTTTACACTATAACCAATTAAAAATTACTTCAATGAAAACGGTTTTCATCACAGGTACATCGTCAGGAATTGGGAAAGCAGCAGCGAAACTATTTCAATCAAAAGGTTGGCGAGTGATTGCAACAATGCGAAATCCCGAAAAAGAAACGGAATTAAACCTGCTGGAAAATATCATTCTTTTGCCGCTGGATGTAACCAGACCAGAACAAATTAAATACACTGTGGCTAAAGCTTATTCATTAGCAGAGATTGATGTTGTGATAAATAATGCTGGTTACGGCTTATTAAGCTCTTTAGAAGCTTTTACAGATGAGAATATTGTTCGGCAGATTGACACAAATTTTTTGGGTACCATCCGTGTTACAAAAGCATTCATTCCGCACTTCAGAGAAGCCCAAAAGGGCATGTTCATTAATGTAACTTCAATAGGTGGGCATACAGGTTTCCCTTTTACCAGTGTTTATAATGGGACTAAATGGGCAGTAGAAGGATGGAGCGAGTGTTTATCCATAGAGTTGTCGCTGTTTAATATTGGCGTTAAAACCGTTGCACCCAGTGCCACGAAAACAGAGCTATTCAGCCACAATGCCGATGTTAATCCGCTTCCATTTTACCAGGCAACTGAGCAGAAAATGTTGAGTGTAATTAATCCATCATCTACACCAGAAGAAATTGCAGATGTTATTTACGAAGCGGCGACTGATAATAAGGATCAATTGCGTTATTTCGCTGGCAAAGGTTCACAAGCGATATATGATAGACGGATGCAGGTAGGTGCTGAAAATTCACGAAGAGAAATCAAGGCGATGTATTTTGACGCGCTTAAAGATTCTCATTAAGATTTAAAGCCCGCGCAGTGCGCGGGCTTTTTTTATTTTAAGCAGGTATTTCTCTTTGCCTAAAGATTACATTATATTTGATTCCACTTACCACAATTTTTATGGCAACTTATTTTATCCCCGAATTCCTTGAATCAGCATTCAGCAAAGATTTTACGTACACAAATTTTGAAAAGCAAACCTTTGGCTTTTATGTGCATAATATGGGCGACCTAAAAGTAACTGATGGAAAAATCATTGCCTGCGATCCGTATTTGTATAACGGTGAAATTCCTTTTGAGGCGACATTTCCTATTGGTGCATTTCCGGTACAACTGGCTATTGCTAAAATTAATACCGACGAACGGGTGGCTTTGGCAAGAATCAACTTTGCAGCCGAAGAAACGCCTGTAACATGGCAGATGGCGGTACTGCCGGGGCGGGATCTTTCCATTTTGAAGAAAGGGCAGTATTTTGGATACCCTGTGGATGCAGGTACAGGGGCGTTTATGGATGCAGCGGCAGGAGAAGTATTTGGATCTTATATGGATAGTGAGGTTATTGATGAAATAGCAGCGGAGATGGAGGAGAGTTATAAGCATACACGGTCGTGGTTGCTGAAGGAACTGGATGGGCATACGATTGCGCTTTTTAGTTCCGGATGGGGAGATGGGGTTTATGCGACTTATATTGGTTTTGATGCGAAGGGGAAGATATGCAGGTTGGTGACTGACTTTGGGGTGATTGGTGAAGAGGAGTAAGTGAGTTTAATGAATTGAGGGCCCGCGCAGTGCGCGGGCTTTTTTATTTGCAGTATAAGTGCTCAATTAAAATTTTTCTATGTTACTGGTTTTGAAAGAAAGTAATATAGTTGTAGTAAAATAATTCAACCAAAAATATCATGGGTAGATATGCAAGGTTACTCTTAGATATTAATCAGGTGGATCATTTTCTCACTACTGTTCTGGAGTTTGAACCGGAAGAAGATGAAAAAGATATTGCTTTTAAAATTGTGAACAGCGAGAAAGCATTGATTGACTATGATCATCCAGGAGTACATACATTGATGTACGATAATTATCGTGACCGTAATTATAAAACGGAGGCGGCCAGGTGGGCGCTAAGAGAGCAAATTATTAATGAATTGATTACGACAACAAGATTGGATAATGATGATGATATTTGCCTGGGGAGAGGTGGTGCTTTGCCTCAAACAGGGGTGAAAGCAGAAAAGAAGGCTTTTATTGTAATTGGCTTGCCGGCTTCGGGAAAATCTGGCATTAGCAATATGATATCAGATAAATATCATGCGATAATCATTGATTCAGATTATGCAAAAAGGAAGTTACCAGAGTTTCGTAAATTACCTTGGGGAGCTTCGCTTGTGCATCTTGAATCCGTAGACATTACATTTGGATTCAAAGATAATCCTAAAAAAGTTTTAGGATTACAGACCTTATCAATTCGTAATGGATATAACATTGTATTACCCCGAATAGGTAATAAGTCTGATAATATAATCAGGACTGCTGAAAAACTTAACAGTTTGGGATACGAGGTACACCTTACGCTGATTGCTCTTCCCAAACGTGAAGCTACCATCAGAGCCATCAAAAGGTATAATAAATCAGGGCGATATGTGCCCTTAGGGATGATATTTGATGACTTTGGCAATGATCCGAGCTTAACTTATTATTTACTCAAATGTGAGAGAAGCGATTTATTCAAAAGCTTCGGTGCAATTTCTACTGATGTAGAGCCGGGAGAACCTTATATTACAGTCAATCTTGAAGGAGATAATCCAGCAGCCATGCTCAAATTCAAAAAAATAAACTTAAATTAGTAATATGTCAAAAGAAGGAAATAATAGAAGAAAGGTGGGTACTATGCGTACCAATTCCCCAAAAAGCAACGGATTTTCCCGTAAAATCTCACGTGTAGCTGTAAAGCGTGCAGTGCATAGTAATCATCCTGATACACTTGCATACAAAGAATTAGTACAAAAGCACTCAGCAGCGATTGCGTTTCTTTATGAGCAGGAAGATCGCGAATTAGATAATATGCTTAGAGATCTTCAACTTTTGAAATCTGGCAAGTTTAAATAGGTTGATGCAAACCTGAAAAACTTTCTGCAGCAGGGATACAGTCTACTGAAGATACGGACCGGCAGGTTTGACATTGCTAAGTTAATCTTGTTGCAAACGCATATTTTTGTAAATACCTTACGGCCTGATTGCCTTAGCAACACTATAATACAACCGCTGTGGCAACCGCATATTCCGCGTAATAACAACCGCCTTCGCTTTCAAACCTGTTTTGTACTGCATCCTGATATGATGATTAGTTTCCAACCCGTTATTCAACCGGATAGTCGCTATAAAACCACTATCTGTAGCCACCCTGGAAACATAATTGAGCGTACCAGGTACAAAACCAAACTCCTGGTAAGGATAAGCATAAAATCTCAATTGCACCTGCAATCCCGTATCGATTTCACCAAAGTTATTCTGAGGAAGATTCAATTGTGCGTAATACTGGGTACCTGTAGGGTTGACATAGCCAAGCAATTTCCCTGTTTGTAAAAATTGCTTATCCTGCAAAGGTACTACAAATGAAAGCACGCCATCTATAGGAGACTTAATTACATACTTCATTTCCCAATCTTCAATCGCACTTTTAAATGTCTGTAATGCCTGCTGAAAAATGATCTTTTGTTGTGTCAGATCATGTTCGAGCATGTCTATTTCATTTTGCTTTTCCCGCTGCTGAATTTCATTAGAAAGCATCGTCGTTTTTAACTGGGGGAGTAATAATTTCTTATTTACCAGCTTACTTTTTGCCTGGCGCAAATCTTCCCGGGATAATACTTTTTCATTTAATAAGGAATTATTCATATTAAATGACTCCTCTGCCAACTGGATATCCTCATTGGTCATTTTTTCCTGGTTCAATAAAGATGTGTTGATTTGTTGTAGGGAGACTATATCGTTTTTCAGCAATTGTTTTTTGTGGTTATAGAACCCGTTTACAAGGTAATCGTTGTACACCTGCAATGCAGCAATGAATGTTTGGTAGGCTGTCTGCAGCTCTCCAAGATGGCTGTAATGCTTTTCAAATAACTGGGATACCTTGTCGGTACGACCATCTGCAAGCAGGCGAAGACTACTGTCTAACCGGATGGAGAGATCTGCTACCGAGGCATGATCGGCAGTACTTTCGATCCAGCCGATGACCTGGCCGGCAGCAACGGTATCATCGTTGTGCCCCCACAAGCGAATGAGCCGCCCCTCCTGCCGGGAAAAGATTTCTTTGGGTGCATCACGGGCTGTGAGGTAAGCACTCGCTTCTATTGTATTAGGGAAGTGAATAAACCATGTTGAGGCAAATAACAGGCATAAACCAGCTAAGAATATGATAACCGCCCATTTGTCCATAAAGTCCGGTTTCCGGTCTATAATCTCCTGCATCGCCTCCGAACGGATCACCACCTGCTTTGCAGGCACGTGTCCATTCAACTGTACCGGAGATGTTGGTTGCGTTATTGTAGGCATGCTGTTATTATTAATTTCCTAATTCAAGCTGATTTTTCACCAGCTCATAATATCTCCCTTTTATTGCAGACAGGTATTCATGAGAGCCTTCCTCTACTATCCGTCCTTCGTGTAATACAATAATCTTGTCTGCATTTTTTACTGTGCTCAGGCGATGTGCCACTACTACCACTGTGCGTCCTCTGAAAAATCTGTCCAGACTGGCTGTAATGATTTTCTCATTATGCGCATCCAGCGCATTGGTCGCTTCGTCGAAGAAAAGATATTTCGGATCCTTGTAAAGTGCCCGCGCAATCAGTAGTCGTTGCTTCTGACCCTGGCTCAATCCCACACCTTCTGCACCCAGTTGCGTGTGGAAACCATTCGGGAGCGATTCTATGAATGACAAAATGTTTGCGATCTTACAACATTGGACCAGTTTTTCATACACCATGAGCTCCTCCCCCACTGCTATGTTGCCAGCAATTGTATCGTTGAAGATAAAGCCGTCCTGCAACACTGCTCCACACTGACTCCGCCAGAAACCAGGACTAATGAATTTAAAATTGCTATCCCCTATCTTGATTTCACCATCGAATTGATGATAGAATTTCAGGAGTATTTTGAGTAACGTTGTTTTGCCACTGCCACTGGCGCCTACAATGGCGGTGACCTTACCTTCAGGAATTTCCAGGGAGATCTCTTTTAAGACAGGCAGATTACCAGGACCCGGGTAGGCAAAAGAAAGACCAGTGATATCAATGGTTTTGCTTTCAGGAAGATTGGCATTGAATAGGCTATCTACAGGTTCCTCGTCTTTCAGCTGATGCACTTCCTGCAATCTTTCCAGGCTCATTTTTGCATCCTGTGCGTTTTGTACCAGGCTAATGAATTGTTCTAAGGGGCTGTTGAGCTGACCTACTATATACTGCACTGCCAACATTGTACCCAGGGTGAGGTTCCCATCAATCACCATTTTTGCTACTAAAAAGGTAATCAAAATATCTTTGGACTGGTTAATAAACATCGCCCCTGTTTGCTGCCATTGCTGATAACTCAGGCTTTTGAGGTTCAGCTTGAATATCAGTGCCTGAATATTCTCCCATACCCAACGCTTTTGCTGTTCGGCATTGTTCAGTTTTATTTCATGCATGCCCAGCACGAGCTGAAGGGTGGTAGTATTCTCTTTTGCAGACAGTTGAAAAGTTTCAAAGTTGAGCTTGCGGCGGATAGGCAAAAAGATCCTGATCCAAAGGAAATATAACACACTCCCTGCAATGAAGACTTCGAATAGCAAAATGCTGAATGTAGCCAGTATGAGCGCATACACAAAGAAATTGATCAGCGAGAACAGGGTATTGAGTGCCTGACCGGTCAGAAAATTCTGGATCTGTTTATGATCGCCGATTCGCTGTAAGGTATCCCCTGTCTGATGCGCATCGAAATAAGAAACAGGCAGACGGCTCAACTTTATCCAGAAATCAGAGAGAATAGACAGGTTCAGGATATTAGAGACTTTCAACAATAGCCTGCTGCGGATAAAGTCGACTACCGTTCTGCTAAAAGTAAGCATCAGTTGGGCAACAAGGATCACCACTATAAACTCCATATTTTGGGTGGTAATGCCCGTATCCACGATACTTTGCGTAAGGAATGGGAAGGCCAGCTGTAGTAATGCGCCTACTAAAAGAGTCAACATTACCTGTGTGATCTGCCAGCGATTCTGACGAAGATAAGGGAACAACGCCTTCCAGGTAAACTTCTTCTGCTCCTCTCCCGCATGCTCGTAAAATGCGGGAGAAGGTTCCAACAGCAATGCGATCCCCGTTGTTTCGCCATCACCATTTTTATGAGAGATCCAGTGTTGCAGAAACTCCTGTTGTGAAAGCGTTTCAATACCACGACCGGGGTTCGCTATTTTAACCCGCTTATTGCCAGCCGCTCTTAATAAGACGACGTAGTGATTCTGATCCCAGTGCAATATACAGGGCAGGGTCAGTTGTTGTAACCGTTCAAATGTCAACTGTACACCACGGGTTCTAAACCCTATCTTTTCTGCAGCATCGCTGATACCAAAGAGCGTCACGCCTTGCCGCCCAAAGCCAGCCATCTGCCTGAGTGTATCCGCATTATAATGGCGGCCATAGTACCGCGCTATCATGCGCAGGCACGTAGGACCACAATCCATTGCGTTTAGTTGTTTATAAAATACGAACGATTTCAAATGCTAATACTTGTTTGAGATAACTCATAATTACCCACCCATTCTGCCTGGAAGGGATCATATCCACACTTTGCAGGTTTGCTATAGAGGTCTGCCTCATCTTCCCGGTAAGCCCGGCAGTCCGTACAGATATACCTAAACTCACAGCTTTTGCAGGTAGTTACCTGGTCTTTTGTAATGGACCACACCTGTTTAAAAGTCTCCTCTGCCAGTGCCTGTGCCAGTGTAGTGGAAGAAATATTACCGTAAGACTGCTGCATGGAAGGACAATTTTTAATGTCTCCATTTGTATCAACTGCAATCTTCCTGTTCAGACAGCTATTAAAAGATAATGCTTCCAGGAACTTTTTCTGATTGCAGGAGAAGTTCAATTTACTGATCGTGCCACAGCAGGTACTGTTGGGAACAACTTTGTCTGTACCCATTACCAATGGCGGAAATGCGGATACATCCAGGTCCGACGGGCAGGAATGTACCATCATTGTAACGATACGCTTGTACTCATTTTGTATATATTGAAGTATCTCTGCATTACAATACTGTTCATCGTAGGCTATTAACAGGTCGATGGACCTAAGCATCGTGTTATTAGCACTGTCTAATATAGCGATGAGTTGTTCATAAGGAATCACGTCAAAGCACCTTAATTCTACTGCTATACAACCCAGCTCATCGAGCTGTGAAAAAATCTTCCTGTAATCGTGCCGGGAAGTACTATCAGTATCTATTATACAATTGGTAACCTGGTAAGGCATTTCCCATTGCTTACTGATAGGCGGGTAATATTCGGGATGCTTTGTAAAGAAAGCAAACTCTTTATCGACCAGGAAGGAGATATATTCATCGATGGTTTCATGTGCATCTGCAGGGAATTCAGCTTTGATCTCTTCTACTGAATGGCCATCATAGCGGGCTATAAAGTCATACAGTGAATTGGGGATAAATTCATAGTTATTGCGTTGTACATCGCATATCACACTACGGCGCGCACCTTTTACAGGCATGCAGCATTCAAAGAGTTTTATCTTCATATTCATAACAAGTTATTTTTTCAGGAGATCATTCTCCCAATCAACAATTTGTGAGATGGGTTTAAAAAAAGCCATGCAGGGATATTTTTCAGAATTATGTTTCCTGCTTTTTTCAAATCGCACATGGTATGAATTCGACTGGCTAACAAAATATACGGATATGGGAATCCTTGTTCTCTCCGCAGGGTTGATTGCATTGAGGTAATTGGTTACATTTTTTTCTTCTGCCATTGGTTAAGTTTTAGGGGGATCATGCAACCAGGTCACTTTCTATGAGACTGGTGGCGACTATTTTTTCCAATTGGTAATTGCAGGGTTCTGAGACCATTCCAAACTGGCCGCCGTGGTTTACTTCCAGGAATACAAATCTTCCTTCTGTGGTAAGGATGATATCCAGGGAACCTGTGTTCAAATCCAGGTCATCCATCAGTACTACGATCTTAGCGGCGAGATCGTCGGGAATCCTGAAGGGCACATTACGGTTAGGTGTCTGAAGGTTGTATTTCCTGAAGTCTATGCTGGTTTGCTTATCCAGTGTTGAAAAGATGGCCATGGGGTAACATTTGCCCTCGAGATAATACACACGTAACTCTACATCTTTCTCCACCATTTCCTGGAAGGAGGAAGGATAAAAATGATCGGGCAAATTATTGATCACTTCTTCTGATACAATTTCTGTAAATCCAGCCAGCAATTCTCCGCTAAAATTAAACAGTCCTGCTTCGCTCATTGCTTTTACGATTACTCTTTTATTGTGGCTGAGGTAAAAGTTATACAGTTCTTCTTTTGAGCTGGTGATGATAGTATCAGGAATGTCTATGCCGGCCTGTTTAGCGGCTAATAACTGTTTATATTTAGACGGGTTCTTTTTCAGGTGATTGGGGGAACCGATGATCTTTTTGTTTTTTATCTGGTGGAAGAATATTTCGCTGAGGACCTTGAATTCTTCTGTTCTGAATTCGTTGATATCTTCTTCAAATTTCTTTTCTTCAAGGGGTGAAATCTTAGGAAAGGTAGCCTGAAATACCCAGCGACGATACCAGACGGCATTGATATCAGCAAGGTTCAACACTTTGCCATTGTAGGTGATTAAGGGTTGTTCTTCGGGATGTTGTTCATTGCCGATTGTAATGTTTAAACGATGCCGGCTGTTTTCTACCAGGTCATTTCCGTTGATGCGGACGAAGTTTGCTTTTAAGTAGAAAAGCCAGTCCATTACAACTTCGGTAGTATATTCAAAACTAGCGTGGCTTATAACCAGGATCATCTGTTAAGTTATTAGTGGTTATTCAATAGTTTCATCATTTGCAGGTATTCTTCTATCGGCATCAGGCCTACTTCTTTCCTGCGCTGGTTCAGGTTGGCTTCGTCTTCGACCGGCCATAGTCCTGATTCAACTTTTACTTTCCCGGTGCTATCTTTTGTAGTTGTATAATTCATTTGCGTACCGTATAGTTGTTTTTCACCGGTGTTTTTTCTGACCCTGTCTGTGAGGTAAGCATAGTCCTGGGCACTGGCTTCGTTTCTGTCTACAGCTGTTTTCATTTGCCGCAGGTATTCTTTCTGAAATGCGGTATCAAAATCTGCGTGTTGTGCAATGATCCAGGAGGTATGTACAGCTTCTGCACCGATATCATTCTTCCACAGATAGCCATTTTGGGCAAACAGTTGCTTCATGTAATCCACATTTTGGCGGAATGTAGCATGTTGTAATGAATCTATTGCTTTATCAGTATACAGTGGATAGGCCCCTGCATATCTTCTTTTGAAAGTACCTATGCGCTGGTACTTTTGGTCGTTATAAAAGAGGTAATCTAACTGCTTTGCCACTTTTTCATTCCTGATGCCACTTGTTTTGCAATAGTCCAGGAAGCGGGCATTGAGTTCTTTCATTAGTTTATTCCATTTAGCGCTACCGTGAAGTTTTTCAAACTCTGTTGTATAGCGGATAAAGTCCGCCTGCCTGTAGCCGGCATCGACGATGGCAAAGAGCAGATGAAAGGTGCTATCTGTCTGACCATTCGCCATAAAACTAATTGCCAGGTTAAAGAGTACTTCCGGGCTATTGTGTTTTATCTCAGCGAGTTGCTGATAAGATTGAATACTTTTTTTGAAATCTCCGCTGAAGTAGGCCGCATCACCTTCTTTAATCAGGTTTTGCGCCTGCGGATCATTGTCCAATAGAATCAATCGTTGTCCTGATAATAATTGTGACATAAGAATGCCTGTAAAAAGCAGTATTGCTCTCATTAATAAATTATTTGGAAGGGTAGGTTACAATAACCTACCCTTCTGTTTAAGGATATCAGTCACCATCAGCATCATCGTAGTCATCGGCTGTAGATGTACCAAGGTCTGTGCTGTGGTAGTTTGTACCTGTTAAAGATGGTACGTTACCACCTTGAAGGGAAAGCATTTCGTCTCTTGTGAGAGATTTCTCCTGTGGAGTGAGTTTTTCGAGTTGCATAAAAATGTGGGTTAAAGGATTAATTAATTGTCAGCGTCATCATAATCATCGGCAGTTGAGGTACCGAGATCAGTCAGGTGTCGCTTTGTGCCAGTTAAAGCTGGGGCGAGGATACCTCCGTACAGGGTAAGCATGTCCTCTCTTGTGAGGGACTTCTCCTGTGGAGTGAGTTTTTCGAGTTGCATGGAAATTTGGGTTTAATTGTAAAATAATAAAAGAAATCAATCACCGTCACCATCATCATAGTCTTCGGCGGTAGAGGTACCGAGGTCTGTGCTATGTTTGTTTGTGCCTGTTAAGGATGGTTCTGAGAGGCCACCTTGTAATTTAAGCATCTCTTCCCTTGTGAGGGATCTCTCCTGTGGAGTGAGTTTTTCGAGTTTCATGGAAATTTGGGTTTAATTGTTGAATAATAGGTGTTATCAATCACCATCAGCATCATCATAGTCATCGGCAGTAGATGTGCCAAGGTCTGTGCTGTGGTAGTTTGTACCTGTCAAGGTTGGATTGACACTGCCACCTTGTAAAGAAAGCATCTCTTCCCTTGTGAGGGATTTCTCCTGGGAGGTGAGTTTTTCGAGTTTCATAAAAATTGGTTTAAGTGATTAAATAAAAGATCCGTCATCGTATGTGCCTGTAGGATGTAAGGTCGCCGAAGGTATCCGGCATGAAGATCCTGTTCTCAATAGTCAATGAGAAAATAACAAGGCATATGTGTCCACTCCCAATATTTGTTATTGAGAAGATGATCAATATTTATCAGTCATCCATATTGATAGCTGTAGATGATCCGAGATCCGTATTATGCACACCCGCAGTGGTAAAGTAACAGACATTCTCTGGTGGTGGGAAGTTTCTCAAGGTGCATGGAAATTGGATTAACTAAAGTAAAACATTCTTAAAAGCGACCTTATCTTAATGGAATCAATCAGAATCGTTGTCTTCATAATCTATGGTAGTTGATGCCCCGGGATCCGTGCCGGTAGGGCCGGATAATGTTGATGAAGGCACATTGCCACCCTTTACAGTCAATAATTGATCTCTGGTAAGGTTAATTTCCTGAGCTCCGAATTTTTTGAGTTGCATAGAACAAAGGGTTAAGGTTACCGAATTTAAAAAATTTCTTGTAGAAATAACACCAATTTTTATAAAATTATTTTTTTAAGGAGTTTTTAACGTCGAGGGCTGACTCGGCCATTTTTCGATTTTGACCAAGGTCAATGTTTTTCATAATAATTTATCCCACCTTTGAATTTTCAATTCACTTATAATGAAGGCCGACCTTGCAGACCTCATCCGAAAAAACGCATTACCTGGTGAAGAACAAGTAACTGAGGCGCTCTCCTATTTCAAACCGCTCACCGCAAAGAAGAATGAACTATTACTCGAAGAAGGTATTGTAGCAGATAAATTGTTTTTCATTACGAAAGGTTGTCTTCGGCTTTCTTACGGTAACGAGTCCACCCGGTTCATGGCATTCGAAAACACGTTCCTGACTTCTATTGTCAGCTTTATTTCCAGGAAACCTGCCCCTGAATACATACAAGCTGTAGAGAAGTCGGAGCTGCTCGTGATTACACACCATGATTTTTTTCGGCTCAGGGAGATCATACCTGGATGGGACAAAATCTATATCTATATACTTGAATATGGCTTAACTGTGATCAACTCAAAACTCAGTAGCCTACTTACGCAGAATGCTGCAGAACGATATCGTAGCCTGCTCATAAATAATCCGGAACTGATTCAACGGTTGTCTAATGCTAATCTTGCCGCTTATCTGAATATATCGCCAGAGACACTTAGCAGGCTGAAATCACATATGTAATTCTAAAACAACAAATGCCATCATGAGAAGTGATGAAGTAAAAAAAGGGTGCCAGAGAACACCACACAGATCATTATTCAGAGCGACGGGATTAAAGGATGAAGATTTCAGCAAGCCTTTTATTGGCGTTGCAAATTCATTTATTGAAATTATTCCGGGACACTTTTTTCTGAATAAAGTAGCGGAAATTATTAAAGACGAAATTCGGGCGAATGGTTGCGTGCCGTTTGAATTCAATACCATTGGTGTGGATGATGGGATTGCCATGGGCCACGATGGGATGTTGTATTCACTACCGAGCAGAGAACTGATTGCAAGTTCTGTAGAGAGTGTGATGAATGCACATAAGCTGGATGCGATGATCGCGATTCCTAATTGTGATAAGATTGTGCCAGGGATGATCATGGGTGCTCTCAGGGTGAATGTGCCTACTGTATTTGTGAGCGGTGGACCAATGGTGAAGGGGTATAAGAAAGATGGTACTCCTATCGATCTGGCAACAGCTTTTGAAGCAGTGGGAAAACATGAGGCTGGGATGATGAGTGATGAAGAACTCAGGGATATTGAGTGTAATGCATGTCCGAGCGGGGGAAGTTGTTCCGGTATGTTTACGGCGAACTCTATGAATACGCTGATGGAAGCGATGGGGATTGCACTGCCGGGGAATGGAACGATACCTGCGCAGACACCTGAACGTGAGGCACTGTACAGAAAAGCAGCGAAGAGGATTTGTGAGATTGTGAAAGATGATGTAGCGCGGGAACGGTTTAAGCTGAAGCATATACTGAATGAGCATGCTGTGCGGAATGCATTTGCAGTGGATATGGCGATGGGTGGAAGTACGAATACGGTGCTGCATATGCTGGCGATTGCCAATGAGGCGGATGTAAATTTTCAGCTCAGTGATATTAATGAGATATCAAAGAATGTGTCTCATATAGCGAAGATTTCTCCTAGTCTGACGACGGTGCATATGGAGGATATTAACAGGGCTGGAGGGGTGAATGCGGTGATGAAGGAAATGAATAAAAGAGGGAATGGGGTGTTGACAGATAACCTGACAGTGAGTGGAGAAATGCTTTCTGAAAGGATCCGGGATGCGGAGATAAAGGATGAGCGGATCATTCATCGGGTTGATAATCCTTATAGCCAGGTGGGTGGATTGGCGATTTTGTATGGTAACCTGGCGGAGCAGGGCGCGGTGATTAAGACGGCGGGGATTACGGGGTCAAGGGTGTTTACGGGAAAGGCAGTGTGTTTTGATGGGCAGCCGGAAGCGATTGAGGGGATTTTGATGGGGAAAGTGAAGGCAGGAGATGTGGTGGTGATCAGGTATGAGGGGCCGAAAGGCGGGCCAGGGATGCAGGAGATGCTGACGCCGACGAGTTTGATAATGGGGATGGGATTGGGAAGTTCAGTGGCGTTGATTACAGATGGGAGGTTTAGTG
>NZ_JBCNKH010000080.1:0-27881 GCF_039596135.1 Chitinophaga sp. | reverse complement strand
ATCGTAAGCCACCGTACCCAATACTTTGATTGTAAGCGGAACCTGTTCATTACGCACACTTACTGTTGGCAATGAAGAAACAACCACCTCGTTCGTAGGTTTTAAAAGTACAGACAAGGCTGTATCATTTACAACCTCCCTGCTATCACCACCTTCCCTCTTCACCAGCGTCATACCACATATCGGGCAGTTACCCGGCTCACTCTTTATGATCTGCGGGTGCATAGGACAGGTATAACTTTCAGATGCCGCTGTATGGGTGGAATGATTCTTACAAGCACCAGCTAACCCAATAACTGCTAATATCAAGATGATTACCCTAAGATTCATTGTTATTCAGTTTATTCTTTTTCGATTAATCGGTCTAGTGTAACCTGCATGGTGAATGCCTTTGTCAGGATATCGAGGTATTCTACCTGGGTCATATTCAATTTTTCCCAGGCATTATAAAGCATAAATAACTCCTCTGTATTCTGCTCATATCCTGTTTGCATAGACTTGTAATTGTTTTTCAGTGCAGGTATAATTTCATCCTCATAGAGCACCAGCTGCTTACGGTTCAGGTCAAATTCATTCCGAAGACTATATGCCAGACCCGTATATTCATTGGCCATCATATCTTTCTGTGCATATAGCGCATCTGCCTTCCATTTCAGGCTTTCTATATTGGCCCTGTACATTTTTGAAGACCATCTGGCCATTGGCAATTTCATCATAACCATTGCAGTATATTGCATAGGCTGGCCGCCAAATCCTACCATATTGTCGAATTTGATCCCAAACTCAGGCTTCAGGTTCTGCTTTTCAAGGTCCTGTTTTAACCGGGTTTTATTGATCTCCTGGTCCAATGCTTTCAAATCACTCCGGTTTTTATAAAACATTTCCCTGTCGAATACAACCGATGAATAGTCATTTAATTGATAAGAAGTGTCTATTTCCAATGGCGTTATTGGATTTCGGTTCATTAATGTATTCAGCATGATCCGCTTTTCCCGGATATCATTTTCATACATGAGCTGCATATTCTTTGAGCTTCCCAAAGCCGCTTTTGCCTTGTAATATGCACTGATCTTATCCAATCCATTCTTATACCTCAACTCTGCGTTACGAACCATAAAATCCAGCAGCTTTTCATTCTCCACTACAACCTGCAACTTCCTGCCTAAAACAATCCAGTCATAATACAATTGCCTGGCTTCAGATAACAGGTCGTACATTTTCGCCTTTTTCGCCTCCTTTTCCGTGGCGGACATCGCTTTCATGTAAGCTTCATTGGCATTCAGTTTTTTCCTGTTTGGCAGCATCTGTTCTATAGACAACATCACCTGGCCCATCCCTGTCTCCATCTCACTTCGTTTCCACAGGTTCACATTATAAGGTGTCATATACTGTCCAAAGCCAATCTGTGGTGGCATCCAGCTCCTTGCACCTTTAGCTTCCTCATCCATTGAGCGGATTTCATTATCATACATTTTCACGACCGGGTGCTGATGGCTGATGCTATCCAGGATACTGCCCAGGCTCATAGTTTGTGCCCAGCTAAATGCTGATACAAGACAGCCGCAAAATGTTATATATATTGTTTTCACTTGCTTTAATGTTTTGCATCTAATACTTCAATTTTCCCATATTTCTTCAACTCATATTCTTTGGTCATGAGGAAAATGATCGGGGTAACCAGGAGAATATGGATAGCTGATGTAAACACGCCACCTACCATAGGCAGTACGATCGGTTTCATCATATCGCTACCTACCCCATGACTCCACAGAATAGGCACCAGGCCAAAGAGAGTAACAGCTACTGTCATGATCTTCGGACGCAGCCTTTTTGCCGCCCCGGCTATGACATATTCCCGTAAGTCTTCGTTAGTAATTGAATTACCTTTCAGCGCTACAAGTTGCTGCATGGCATCATTCAGGTATATGACCATTACGATCCCCGTCTCTACCGCCAACCCAAAAAGTGCAATGAACCCAACTGCAACGGCGATAGACATATTGACGCCCCAGATGGAAATCATGTACGCCCCTCCTATCAATGCAAATGGAATACTGATAAGGCTAAAAAAGGCTTCCCTAAAGGAATGGAAAGCAAAGTACATAGCCAGGAAAATAATGAATAACACAACCGGGAGAATTACCTTCAGGGTTTGCTCACCGCGGATCAGGTTTTCATACTGACCACTCCACTCTACATAATACCCTTTGGGCATTTTGGAGATCATGGCGTTCAGCTTTTCCTTTGCCTCCGTCACCGTACTCCCCAGGTCCCGCTCACGCACATTGAAGAGCACAGCCCCCCGAAGCATGGCATTTTCAGAACTGATCATTGGCGGACCATCACTTAAACGGATATCTGCCACGGCGGCCAGCGGAATACTTCCGAATTGCATGGTTTGCACCGGCAATCTTTTGAGGGCTTCTATATTATTCCTGAAATCCTGCCCGTAACGTGCATTTACTGAAAAGCGCTGCCGGCCCTCAATTGTAGAAGTGAGTTTCATGCCTCCCAGCGAAGATTCCACCACGGCATTCACATCATCCACACTCAGGTTATACCGGCCTATTTCCTCTCTCTTTATAGCAATATCTAAATATTTTCCGCCGGTAATGGGCTCCACATACATGTCTTTTATTCCATTCACGCCCTGAAGTTCCTTGCTGATCCTCTGGGAAAGGGCATATATACTGTCCAGGTTCTGCCCATACACTTTGATCCCTACATCTGTTCTGATACCTGTAGAAAGCATATTGATGCGGTTGATGATGGGCATGGTCCAGCCATTGGTTACACCGGGGATCTGCAATTTAGTGTTCAGCTCTTTGATAATATCATCTTTGGTAAACCCCTTTCTCCACTCGTGTTGTGGTTTCAGCAGTATAATAGTTTCTATCATGCTGATAGGGGAATTGTCTGTAGCGGTATTGGCCCTGCCAGCTTTGCCGAGCACATGGTCTACTTCCGGTACCGATTTGATTAATTTGTCCTGGACCTGCAGTATCCGTTTTACTTCAGCATTTGAGACATCGGGGAGTGTAACAGGCATGAAGAGAATAGAGCCTTCGTCGAGCGGCGGCATAAATTCCCGGCCCAGGCTCAATACCAGCGGAATACTGATCAGCAATGCAGCGATATTAATACCAAGTACGGTTTTCCGCCATTTAATACACCATCTGATCAGTGGTTCGTAGAACTTCTCCATTCCCCTGTTGATAGGATTGCTGTGATCATCTTTAAAATTCCCCTTCATGAAAAAGGAAATTAATACAGGCGCTAGTGTAAGCACCAATATTGCATCGACAATCAATATAAATGTCTTGGTATAAGCCAGAGGATGAAATAACTTACCTTCCTGCCCGGTGAGTAAAAATACAGGCAGAAACGAGGTGACGATGATTATTGTTGAAAAGAAAACACCTCTTGAAACCTGCTTGCAGGATTGCTCAATGATCTCCATCCTGGTCTTTTCAGGCATCCTTCCCTCCTGACTGAATATCTTTTTTAACGGGTTCTTCATTTTGAATCTTCATTTTGAGACAGCGCTTTATTATTCTGCCATTGTGAAAGGTTTCTATACGCATTTTCAGACATGATGATTCCGTTATCTACAATAACGCCAATTGCCAGTGCTATACCGGTCAGCGACATGATATTGGACGAAAGGCCAAAAGCATTTAACAGGATAAAGCTGATAGCGATGGTGATGGGAATCTGGATGATGATACTTAATGCACTACGCCAGTGAAACAGGAAAATAATAACGATAAAGGCAACGGTGATAATTTCTTCAATAATTTTAGATTTAATAGTTTCAATCGCTGCTTCGATGAGCGTACTCCGGTCATAAGAAGTCTTGAATTTCACACCTTCAGGCAGCCCTTTTTCTACCTCCTTCATTCTTTCTTTTACTGCATTAATCACCTGGTCTGCATTTTCTCCATACCTCATTACTACAATGCCGCCTACTACTTCGCCTTTACCATCGGCGTCAAATATGCCCAGCCTCAGGTCACCGCCCATTTGTACCTGTCCAATATCTTTCACCCTCACAGGTATGCCGTTATAATTGCCCAGCGCTATATTTTCAATATCTTCTTTGCTCTTTATATACCCCAATCCACGAATAATGTATGCCATATCACTCATTTCAAATTTTCGCCCACCTACGTCATTGTTATTCACTTTTACCCTGTTCATCACATCCATCAGTGATATATTGTAATATTGAAGCTTAACCGGATCAATCACCAGTTGGTACTGTTTTTCAAATCCGCCAAATGAGGCTACTTCAGCAACACCGGGCACAGATTGCAGGGCAAATTTGACATACCAGTCCTGCAATGCCCGTTGCTCACCCAAATTCATTTTGGGAGCATCCAGGTGATACCAGAATATATGGCCCACACCGGTTCCATCAGGCCCGAGGGCTGGCGTTACACCCTGCGGAAGCAGGCGCTGTGCATAATTGAGGCGTTCCAGTACCCTTGTTCTGGCCCAATAGACATCCACATCATCTTCGAAAATGACGTATACAAAACTCATCCCGAACATAGAGGCGCCGCGTATATTTTTTATTTTGGGAATCCCCTGCAGGTTACTCACCAAAGGGTAAGTCACCTGGTCTTCCATAATCTGCGGACTACGTCCCATCCATTCTGTATATACGATTACCTGGTTTTCACTCAGGTCAGGTATGGCATCTATAGGATTCTTTTTTATAGCGAACACTCCCCATACAAAAAGGCCGATAGCAGCCATCAATACCACATACCGGTATTGAAGGGAGAGTACTATTAATTTCTGTACCATGGTCTGATACTGTTTGGTTATTTACTTAGTGCTTTACAGATGCAAGCACACCGGATAATGATCTTTTACCAAATAACTGCCCCGTGCTATTTGCCTATTGGGCAATAGCAAGCCGGATCAATATTTAATATTGATTATTGAATAAATCAGAAAGTGCAGGGTATATCGGAAGCAGAAATTCGCTTTCGACAAGACACACCTATGGCTGTCAAGCCAGGTGATCAGGATATTTTAGGCGGTAGCCAGATGAATTCAAAGCCGGAAGAGATGAAGGCTTGTTGAAATGGGGATTGTTTCTTTTTACTTTCAGTAAAGTAATCTTTGGACCTGCTGTCCGTAAATTTAGTGAATGCTATATTGGAGGAACAGGAATTACACCTGCAGGCATTATCATTACACCCACCATTACACTTCCCGTGGGATTTGCCCTTATGGCAGGAATGAGTCTTGCAGCAGTCTTCTTCAGTTATTTTTTTAGTGGCATGATCTGAATGGTGCTGGTGCGCAGTCCGAACGGACTTATTGCTACAGGCTGTTGTCTGCCCGGGTACAAAGAAAATGCCCAGACAAAGCACCAATACAAAAACAATATGTGATCTAAGAGTGTCCACTATTGCAAATGTATGGTTAAATTCAATTTGATTGAAGAACTTTGTTTATATAATTTTTACCGGATGTTATATAATAAAGATAACGGGAGTAAAAATACTCCTGTACTTTGCTTAAGCCTACAACTGTTAATACATAAATAGTTAAATACTAATATTTAAGCTGGCAATTGCTCCCTAAATAACACTGCTGGCGGCAAAAGCCATTAAGCTGGCAACTTCTCCCTAAAATAACCATACGTCCACGTACCTGCAATTGCACTCGCCAACACCACCAGCACCACTGTAGCACCTGAAGATATCTGCGCAAACAATGGTCCGGGACATGCTCCCGTAAGCGCCCAGCCGAAACCAAAAATCAAACCACCATAGATCTGTCCCTTATTGAACTTTTTGTGCTGAAACACGATCTCTTCTCCATGAATGGTTTTGACATTGAACTTTTTAATCAACCATACAGACATCATCCCCACCACTACTGCCGACCCAATCACGCCATACATATGAAAGCTTTGCAACCGAAACATTTCCTGTATCCGAAACCAGCTGATTATCTCCGCTTTCACAAACACCACACCGAACAGCACACCCACCGCCAGGTATTTCAGATTATACCACCATGGGTGTTCCCGTTTTGAATCATTGGTACAAACCACTTCAAAATCAGTGTTATTAAATTGCATCTCTTGTTGTAATTATAAATGAAGTATAAAAGGGAGTACCACATTAGCCATAAAAAACCCGCCGGCCATAAACATCACTGTTGCTACCAGTGAAGGCCACTGTAGGTTACTCAGGCCCATAATTGCATGACCGGATGTACAACCGCCTGCATACCGGGTACCAAACCCCACCAGGAAACCGCCGCCAACCAGCATGATCAAACCTCTTAAAGTCAGGAGACTCTTCCAGGAAAATAGTTCCACTGGCAGCAGGCTACCATTATTCACGATACCATACCCCGCCAGTTCTTTTACCAGTGATGGGTTGACACGCACAGGCTGTGGATTGGGAAGTAGTTGTACCGCTATGACGGCACCTAAAAATATACCTGCAACAAAAAAGAAATTCCAGATTTCTTTTTTCCAGTCATACTGGAAAAATTTTATTCCTGCCGGAAAACAGGCTGCACATGCATGCCGCAGATTGGCTGATATGCCAAAATGTTTGTTTCCCAATAACAATAATGCCGGTACTATAAGTCCAATGAGTGGTCCGGCCACATACCATGGCCAGGGATGCTGTAAGATATAATACATACGATCGGTTTATTAATAAAATTATTACTTCACAACAACATTACCTTCCTCTAACCATTTATTCATGCCCCCTGAGAAATTATAAATATTCTTAAATCCCGCTCTTGCCAGCAATGAATACCCTATTGTAGCACGATCCCCGCTCTGACAATGAATAACCACTTTTTTATCCTTACTGATTTTATCAAGATTGTCTGTCAGTGTGCCTACAAACACATTCTCTGCTCCTGCTATGTGTCCTGCATTATACTCAGTGGCCCCACGCAGGTCTACTATCTGGATATCATCATTTTTTAATGCATCAACAGACACAATGGAAGCCGTATCCAACGTGCCTTCCCAAAAATACACGGATGGAATATACCCATAGATATTATCCAGCCCTATCCGCATCAGTTTTCTCGTCAGTTCTTCTAACTGAAACGGCTTTGCCAGTAGAATAAAAGGGGTATCATAATCGAGCACCCAGCCGGCCCAGGTATTAAAAGAATTATTATCCTGGATATTAATACTACCGGGTATATACCCGGCGGCAAACGTTTCTTTATCCCGCGTGTC
Organism: Chitinophaga sp.; assembly: GCF_039596135.1. Lineage (GTDB taxonomy): Bacteria > Bacteroidota > Bacteroidia > Chitinophagales > Chitinophagaceae > Chitinophaga. The sequence goes on along the minus strand of NZ_JBCNKH010000080.1, from coordinate 20,644 downwards.
TATAATCTTATAGCCTTTGGTCAGGGCAGCCTTCAATTCTTCTTTATTGAGTTCTTTCAGCTCCGGCACTTCTGTAAGAAGAGGTCTATCCACCTTATTCAGCTTTTTCATCATCGCAAAATATTTTGGTGGCTCTGGCTGATCTGCCAGGATGTATTCAATAAACCCTTTCTCATCCTGTTCAAATTGAAAAGCCGGGTTTCTAACCAGTTCATAACCGGTGGTGGTAGAAGGCACAGCTCCAAGTGCTTTGCCACAGACAGATCCCGCGCCATGTCCCGGCCATACCTGTACATAAGGCGGGAGTGCACTGAATTTCTTCAGAGAGCCAAATAACTGGTGCGCACCTGGCTCCTGTGTTCCCTTCATTCCGGCAGCCTTTTCCAGGAGATCAGGACGACCAATATCCCCGACAAACACAAAATCGCCGGTAAATAACATGACGGGGGCCTCACTGGCTGCCTTGTCTATCAGCAGGAAACTGATGCTTTCTGGCGTATGCCCGGGGGTATGCAGCACTTTAAATGCCAGGTTACCCAATTGAATGGTACTGCCTTCCCTGAGCCCAATATGTTCAAATTCGTACTGCCAGTCTGGCCCTCCTTCGTCAGACAGGTACAAACTGGCACCTGTAAGGGCAGCGAGTTCCCGTGAACCGGAAAGGAAATCTGCATGGATATGTGTTTCCAGGATATGCGTAATGGTCATCTTCTGTTGACGGGCGATTTCCAGGTAGGTATCTACATCCCTTTTGGGATCGATTACAGCCGCAATACCAGCTTGCTGACATCCTATAAAATAACTGCCCTGTGCCAGGCTTTTATCGTAAATGTGTTGGAAATACATAGCTTTATTTTTTATTCCTGTCATGCAAAGATGAAGGCTGTAAATAACGTTATAAGTGACACTTGTCACAAAGGGAAAAATCATGCCTGATTAAAATCATCAGTTAAATTTTGGTGGAGGTGACTTAAATCACAAACCGTATTTTAAAAGGTAACGAGTTTTGTCAAAATGCATTTTATGGCTTTGTTCGGTTATATCGCGTCGTTACTGATTGGTATTTCGCTTGGGTTAATTGGCGGTGGGGGATCTATTCTTGCAATGCCGGTCATGGTATACCTGTTTGGCGTCTCGCCAGTCACCGCCACATCTTATTCACTGTTTATAGTAGGCTCCACAAGCCTGGTCGGTGCAGCCCAACAGTATAAACAGGGAAGCGTAAATATAAAAATGGCTTTTCTATTTGCAGCTACGTCTGTGTTAGCTGTTTTTCTAACGCGGAAGTACCTTGTTCCTGCTATACCTGAGCATATTGCGACTATCGGCAGGTTTTCAATTACTGAGAGCTGGCTCACAATGGTTATGTTCGCTATTCTTATGCTTGTTTCGTCCATATTCATGATACGGAACAATTCAATAAAGGCCGAAACCAGAGACGATCAGGGCATCAATTTTTGGAAGCTGATCGTCTACGGAACCGGAATAGGCCTGGTCACCGGCCTGCTGGGTGCTGGTGGAGGATTTTTGTTAATCCCGGCCCTGGTACTGATTTTACGTTTGCCTATGAAGGAGGCGGTGGGGACGTCCCTGTTAGTAATCGCCTTGAATTCACTGATAGGTTTTTTGGGGAATATACAGGAGAAAGGGATAGACTGGCGGCTGCTGGGAACCGTGACTTTACTAGCCATTGGGGGAATCCTGGCAGGTAGTTATCTGAATCGGAAGATTTCGTCAGGCAGGTTAAAGCAAGGGTTTGGCTGGTTTGTACTTTTGATGGGGATTTATATCCTGGTAAAGGAAATCGGGACGGCGATATAAGTAAGTTTTAAACAATATTTGAAATCTCTTGTTTCTATTTCGTGAATAAAAATTGAAAGCGGGAAGCACTACCCCAGGATTTCTACAAAATTCTACGCTATACTTGTAAACGGTTGCAATTCGCCCTAAACTTATAAAATGCAAAAAACATGAACGGTGCACATTTTCACTTAATAGTAAATCATTTACCGATCATCATTCCATTGGTGGCAATTTTAGTTTTAATAATTGGTTTTATTGCGCAATCAGAAGTCGTTAAACGAACAGCATATGGGATTTTCTTTATAGGAGCCATCACAACAGCTTTAGCTATGGCAACTGGTGAGGGTGCAGAAAAAGAGGTGGAAAAGATTGATACAAATGCAAAAGTGTACATTGAGAGACACGAAGATGCTGCCGATACCTTTGCAATCGTCAACTATGCTTTAGGTATCTGTGCACTTATAGGGATCTGGGGTAGCTTCAGGAAAGTCAGGTTTTTACCTGTTATTTCGATTGGAATTATAGTACTTGCTATTATCGCGCTCTTTTTTGCGAAACAGGCAGGTACTACCGGGGGTGAAATCAGGCATACAGAAATTAGAAGTAGTAATGATTACAAATGAGCGATAAACACCGGAAAACTAAATGAAGAAAGTGCTTTACCTGCAAAACTGGACCTGAACATAGATGATATACCTGAACGGCCAAATGCGCCAGTGATAAGAATTGGAGCAGGGATTTTCTTAATCCAGTTTTCAAACAGGTCCATCTTTTCCAAAACGAGCACCTGGAAGTCCTGATAATGCACAGCACCTAATTCCTGGATGAGAGTCGTAGAAGGTACATTTCCATTTCCCGCTATATGTACGAGAATGGTCGGTTTTTTACATAAATCCGGGAATATATAGCTAAACAACTTTATTGCAAATACTGACGAAGCACTGCCATCGTAAGCCAGTACTACATGCTCCGGATCATTATACTGATCTGGCACTACGATCACCGGACATTCTGCTCCATGCAGGGCATCGCGCAGATTTTCAGGCGGAATATTCAGTGCAAGTTGGCCCAAAAACTCCTGTGACCCGATTATCACCAGATCTGCAAACCTGCTCTCCTTATGAAAAATCGGGTAAGCATCCAAAGACAGATCTTTATGTACCCTGTATTCAATCTGTTGCTGTATGCAATAATTTTTGAATGTAGCAATGTTCTGATCTACTACTTTTTCATCTACCCTGATGTGTACCGGAATATCCAATGCCCCATAACCATATATTTCAGACATGCCGGTAAAATCTATACCGGGCAGGAAACACCCCACCAGCAAAACAGGTTCCCTGTTATTGATGCTTTGAGACAATTCCATAGCACCTTTGGCATATTGCCCACCATCAAAAATCAATACAACCTTTTTCATGCGTTTGAAATTTAGAGATGAAATTACACTTCATATCAGGAGCTCACTGTACCTCCCCGGCTGTACCTGCAAATCGCTTTTGCTTACAATTGCAATTTACCTGATTAATGTTCGACAAACATTAACATTGGTCATCCTATCTGGAATTACGCATTACCATAAAATCTATAACTGATTATTATCAAATATCGATCCCGCTATTTTAATTACCTTTCATCAAAATACAGGTATGGTCATCATCATCATGGGCTTGCCGGGATCAGGGAAAAGCTACTTTGCAGAACGCCTCGCCGGTGTACTGCAGGCAGAATATGCCAGTAGCGATCGTATCAGGAAAGCCATGATACCAAACAGAACATATTCTGCCAGTGAAAAGGAACAGGTATACGAGGAGATGCTTCACAGGATGCAGCTGGCTATCACCGAAGGAAGAAACATTATACTGGATGGAACATTTTACTTAAATAGCCTCCGGCAAAAATATATAAAACACGCCCAACCTGTCTGTACCATTATCTTTATTGAAGTGAGGGCAGATGAATCTGTTATCCGGGAAAGACTAAAGCAACCCCGGGCAGACAGTGAGGCTGATTTCAACGTCTACAAGTTAATACAATCACAGTGGGAACCACTGCAAGAACCACATTTAACCCTGCACTCCACCAATGAAAACATTACTGAAATGCTTGAAATTGCCCACCAATACATACAATTAAGAAATGACAAAAGCGCAAATTGATCAATTATTAACTGATATGGGCAGACATGCACAGGAACAGCCCCGGCTGATAGAAACCCATATCTCATGGGTAATTGCGGCGGATAAGCATGTCTATAAAATTAAAAAACCAGTTCATTACTCCTTCCTTGATTTCTCTACCCTGGAAAAAAGAAAATATTACTGTGAACAGGAAATAACCCTCAATAAACGGCTCACCGAAAATATTTACATAGACGTGCTGCCTGTCAGCACAAAATCCGGGCATTATAGTATTGGCGAAGACGAAGGAGATATTGCTGACTACGCAGTCAGGATGGCAAAGGTAGATGGAAACCTGCAAATGGATGTGCTACTATCAAATAATAAAGTCACACCCGAAAACATCAGAAAACTGGCAGAAAAAATTGCGAATTTCCATAAATACACAACTAAAATATATGAAATAGATCCCTTTGAACTGGCCAGCCAATTCAATGACCTTGGCAATGAAGTACAGTTCTTAAGCACGAATATCAGCGCAGCTGACTGTGCAATTATTGAGCAGTCTATCCATATTTCCGACCGCTTCATTAAACAAAATGCATCATTACTATTGCAGAGAGTTCAAAACGGTTATATCCGGGACTGCCACGGTGATCTTCATACCAGGAACATCTTTTTGTTGCCAGATCCCCAGCCATTTGACTGTATTGAATTTAATGACAGTTTCAGGCAAATAGATATACTAAATGAAATTGCTTTTCTTTGTATGGACCTGGATGCTGCAGACAGACAGGACCTATCTGATATGTTCGTCAGCTATTACAACGAAATTTCTCCTGCCATGAATTCGATTGACGAGCAGTTACTATTTGTTTATTATAAAAGCTACCGGGCAAATGTAAGGGCAAAAGTGAATAGCCTCAGGGCCGGCAGTACAGACAATGAGATAACAAAAAAAGAATATCTCCGGCAAACTGTAAAATACCTCCGGTTAATGGAACATTACCTTAGGTTAACGGCATGAGCCAATTGGCCCCGCCACACCGATTTCAGCAGTGTTCAGTAAGGCTGATATGCGGGTGGATTAACCCACCCGCAGCTTTGTTTTTTTACGTTCACTGTTTAATATTAGCTCAAAGAGTTTCGATTGACTCTTTACCATTACACTCTTTCTTTTTCTTTAAATCTGCAAGCATCCTTCTACCCTTTTCTGTCTTTGTAAAGAATGCACCGATTGCAGCCCCGGCAAGAGCCAGAGAAGCAATAACTGAAATGGCTTTTTGATAATTTTTCATATTTGGGGGTTTTAACGTTAAAAAATCAGGTAATTTTTGCTTACCCTAAAGTTGAAATTTCCCTCATCAAAAAAAATTAAGCCCCATCATGACAAACATTGATATCCATCATTGAAGGAACACCTTTTCAAAGTGTACATTTAACCAGCAACAACCTCAATTACAAAAGAACAATATGGGCAAAAACTGGTTAATTTGATTATATGAAACAAGCTACCATCTTATATAAAGAAATTTCAGGAATCAAAAACGAAGACCTCCCCGCCTTACAAAAAAAACATGGCCCCAACCTGGTGCAAACAAAAAGAAAAAAACTGGCAGTAAGATACCTGGAAAATTTATTTACAGAACCCATGTTCCTCTGCCTGGTGCTGGCCAGCATCTTATACCTGGTATTAAATAGTCCCAAAGATGCTATTACCATGCTAATCGCTTTGTTCATCATTTCTGTTATCTCTATATACGAGGATATCAAAAGCGAAAACGCCATCAATGCACTCAAAGAATATACCAACCCTCTGATCACTGTAATCAGGAACAGTATTCAAACAAAAATTCCCGTCATCGAACTCCTGCCATCCGATATTATTTTGCTACAGGAAGGCGATGTCATTCCTGCAGACGCAGAAATACTCTTCTCAAATGATCTCACAACAAATGAAGCCATGCTGACGGGAGAATCATTTCCCGTATCCAAATCAGCAGACGGTGATAAATATATTTACCAGGGTACCACCATCAATTCAGGTAGTTGCACCGCAGTGGTAACAAAAACAGGCAGGTACACCCAGCTGGGCAAACTAAAACAATCTCTCCATACCCTGGATAACAGCAAAACACTCATGCAGCAGCAAACCAGGAGTATTATGTACAAGCTGGCCATCGCCGGCTTTTTTAGTTTCATTATCATATTCATAAACCAGTTGCTGCACACAGGAAATATTGCGCTAAGCCTCCTCTCTGCCCTGACGATCGCAATGGTAGCAATTCCTGAAGAAATACCCGTGGCCTTTTCATCTTTTATGGCCCTCGGCGCCTATCAAATGAGCCGGTCTGGCATCATCTGCAAAAAACCACAGGTAATCGAAGACCTCGGTATCATGACCTACCTCTGCCTGGACAAAACCGGTACGCTTACAGAAAACAGGATGGATATTGCCATGGTGTATAATCATCACACGGGTCAACTATCTTCCATCCACCCCGACTCCGCCCCCGGAGACCGCTCACTGTTTTACTATGCCTTACTGGCCAGCGAAACAACTCCATTTGATCAAATGGAAAAAGTAATTCATAAATATGCTGCCACCCTCGGGCCCGGACAATACCATTTTCCGCCAATGATACATGAGTATAACCTGGATGGCTCCCCACCTATGATGACACATGTCTATAAAGTAAACAACCAGGTAATCGCCGCCGCAAAAGGTGCTGCGGAAAGGATTTTACGGGTAACAGGGTTGGAAGACGCCCGGGTATTGGCCTACCTGACCCAAATGGGAGAAAAGGGATACAGGGTACTGGGTGTAGCCAGTGCCATGGCAAATGAACAGGATCCTATTCCCGCGCTGCAGGATAACTGGAAATGGCAGTTTGAAGGACTAATAGCATTTCATGACCCCATCAGAAAAGAAGCTGCCACCGTGATTGAAACTTTATCAGCAGCTGGTATCAAAACATTGCTGCTGACAGGAGATCACAAGGCAACAGCAGGTGCTATAGCCCAGGAAGCCGGCATCAGTCATAATGGTTCAGCAATATCGGGCAACGAGATTATGGATATGAATGAGGCAGAAATATATAAGCAGCTGCAGCAAACAACCGTTTACTACAGGATGTTTCCGGATGCAAAATTAAAAGTAATTGAAACCCTCAGAAATTTCCATGAAATAACCGGTATGACGGGAGATGGAGTGAATGATGCGCCGGCATTAAAAGCAGCGCATATAGGGATCGCTATGGGTGGAAAAGGAAGTGATACTGCCAGGCAGGCGGCAGACCTGGTTATTACAGATGATAACCTCTCAAAATTGCCCGTGGCGGTAGAGCAGGGACGGAAAATAAACATCAACCTCAGGAAAGCCATCCGGTACATTATTTCTATCCATATTCCAATTATCATTACCGTTACCCTGCCAACATTTTTAAACTTAAAAGGTACACCCCTTCTTTTCCCGATTCATATCATTACCCTCGAGTTGATGATGACACCTATTTGCTCTCTTTTTTATGAAAAGGAACCGGTAGATCCTGAATATATGCGGTTACCTCCTCAAAAGAGAATGCACTCATTACTTGCCAATAAGGAAATACTGATCAGTTCATTACTGGGAATAACGATTGCGGCAGGCATTATGGCATTGTTCTATATTTATTTACCAATGAAGCCTTTGACGGAGATCCGCACTATGCTTTTCACCACGCTGCTATTTGCAAATTTCTTCCTTACCTTTTCAAACAGGTCATTCAACAGGAGCGTACTGCATACCCTAAAAATTCATAATCCTTTGTCCGGATGGCTGATTTTATTTGTATTTATGGCAATTTCTGCTATTCTTTTTGTTCCACAGGTGGTAAATTTTTTCAACCAGGTGATATTATCTCCGGGGGAAATTCTCATTTGCATGGGAACAGCTTTTGTGAGCATAGCGTGGTTTGAAATCTATAAAATAACTTACCAATCATTACAAAACAAGCACCGCAGCACCTTTTAATTTCCCTGCTCTCAGATCATTCAATGCATCATTCGCCTCTTCCAGCGAATACAGGCGAACAGTGGTTCTGACCGGCACCTGGGGTGCAACCTGTAATAACAATTCTCCGTCCTCACGGGTTAAATTCGCGACTGATTGAATAGACCTCTCCTCCCAAAGATAACTATAAGGGAAAGGGGTAATATCACTCATATGTATGCCGCCACATATCACCTGTCCACCTTTTTCAAGGTTTCGTAATGCGATAGGAACCAGGTTTCCATCGGTTGCAAATATAATGGCGGCATCCAGTTTCACAGGTGCATGAGTGTTGGAATCACCTGCCCATTTAGCACCGTTATCCAATGCAAACATTTGAGATAAACTATCGCCCCGCCGGGTAAATGCATAGATATTCTTCTTTTTAAATGCCGCAATCTGTGTGAGGATATGTGCTGCTGCACCAAAACCATAGATACCGATGTTTTCTGCATCGTCACGGATCTTATTCCAGGACCGGTAGCCAATAAAACCGGCACATAATAATGGGGCACCGGCAGCATTGGCATACATGGCTGGCATAGGAAAACAATATTGCGCATACGCAACCGTATATTCAGCATAACCACCATTCATGGTATAGCCTGTAAATAGTGCACGCTCGCACAAGTTCTCCTGGTGTCGTTTACAATACCTGCATTGATTACAGGTATACCCCAGCCAGGGTACACCAACAATATCACCTGCTTTAAATGCTTTCACATTTTGTCCCACCTGAACTACAGTGCCGACTATCTCATGCCCGGGTACCAATGGCAATTTCGGATGTGGCAGTTCCCCATCCACTATATGCAGGTCTGTTCTGCAAATACCGCAGGCGATCACCTTCAGCAATAACTGATCGGCATCCGGAATGGGAATATCAATGGCTGTCGGTATCAATGGATGCCCGATCTGGTGAAGTACCATCGCTCTCATTTTCTCATTATTCGCCTGCATAACAGCTATTAATTACCTACAATCCACAATTTAATCTATCCAACAATCAATAACATTAACATTCGTCACCTCACTTAATTTTTCAATAGCTAAAATAACTTGTTTGCTACTAAATACCAGCAACCATGGCATTCCCCAATCCGAATGCCACCAATCACATGCATGGGGAAATTATAAACAAGGTCAGCAATTCGTTTTGGTGGCCATGATATAAATCAATGCTTTTAATGAGCAATATATCTAACTTAGTATAGCATCAAAACCAACTTTTATGAAAAGAAATGTTGGAAAAATTGACCGAGGTGTCCGGATATTTATGGGAGTTTCCATTGCAATACTTTTTTATGCCAATCAACTTTCAGGCCCTTCAGCATATGCACTGATGGCAATAGCCGGCATCTTAGTAATAACAGGGATTATTGGGTGGTGTCCGATTTATGCATTGCTGGGCGTAAAAAAAACTTCCTGATTTAAAAAATAATAACCATGAAACCCGCAACCTCACATTTCAGGCGTTACTGGGGCCTGCCCTTCTGTATCGGCCTGCTTTTCATGCTGGCAGGCGCAGGGATGACCATCCTTCCTTTCAAAACCTATTACCTGCTCAGCATACTATTCAGTATTTCCTTTATCATTGGCGGTATTGCAGAAATCACCATGGGTATACTAAAAGAGCAATTCTTTGAAAGCAGAGCCTGGCGGATTGCTGCCGGGCTAACAGATCTTTTCATTGGTATTGTCATATATCCTGAAATTTCAATTGCCGGGCTTTCTTACCTGCTTGCTATTTCCCTGATGTTTCGTTCGGTTATGATGATGGGATTATCATTTAGCTTAAGGTTGTATGATGGGATCAGCTGGCTATGGTTATTTACGGCAAGTATTTTATCCCTGCTGCTTGCTATACTGCTGCTTTGGAATCCTGTTATTACAGGATTTACAATAGGCATATTTACAGGCATGGCATTCTTTGGAGTGGGATTGTTCATTTTCTTGTTTTCCCTCCGGTTACGGAAAATAGAAATCATGAAATAATTTATGAATTATGAGCAATAAAAACGGGATATCTGTGCTCATGAATATCGGTGATGCAAAAACTCTTCTTAAAGATATCTGACCATCCTGACCGGCCAAATGCCCCTGTTACAAGGATAGGATTTTTAATCTCTTTTAGCCAGGTATGGAAGTCATCTAATCTGTGCAATTCCAGTTCCTGGAAAGTCAGATCACTGTAATGCCGGGCAGCCAGTTCTTTTATATAATCTTCGTCCGGCAGGGAATTCTGAAACTTACGGGTGGCATATACCAGTGTGGTATTCCCCTTACACAGGTCGCCGAAGAGGTAAGCGAACATTTTGATAGCAAAAACTGAAGACCTGTTGCCATCATAAGCCAGAATGATGTTTTCGGGGAAGTTAAACTTTTCAGGCGCTATGATGACCGGGCATTCCGCATCATGAAGAATATCCCGGAGAATCTCATCAGCGACATCCTCCTGCAGGTTTTCATAGAATTGCTGGCTGCCAATAATCATCAGATCAGCAAACCTGCTTTCTTTCTTTAACCTTAGTAGTGAATAGGGAGAATCATCTTCATGCACCCGGAACTCAATATCATTCCTGGTACATTCGTCTTTAAACCTTTTAATATTTTCGGCCAATTGATCTTCATCAATTTCCTGCTGCTCAGGCACATAAATACCGCCACTATCTAATACATAATTCAGTTCTGTAAAATCTAACGCTGGCAGGAATACTCCGATCAATAATATCTTTTCACTTTCATTTAATCTCTTTGCCAATTCATACGCTCCATCGGAATAATGTGTGCCATCAAAGGCAATGAATACTTTCCTCATGGCTATGGAATTTATAAATGAATAAATGGGGTGCTTTAAATTTCGGAAGAACCTATTCCATCAAAAATGACGGCCATCATACAAAATTTTGATATTCAGAATATTACGAGATACAATATTAACAAAAAAATTGACCAAAGTCATTGATTTCAACACATTCGGAGTGTTAACTTCAGATAGAAATCAGCATAATTCCATATGAAAAATTCATATAAAATATTTTTCATCAAAGGGATTCCGATTAAGCTGCATTGGACATTTCTGCTGTTAATTGCCTGGATATTCTCTATGCAGGTAATAGCAAGGGAGCCCGTCAGTACCGCTCTTTTTATCATCAGTGAACTATTCGCTGTATTCGCCTGCGTACTGCTGCATGAACTGGGCCATGCCCTGGCAGCCATCCACTACAAAATTCCGATCCGGGAAATACAGTTGCTGCCCATTGGTGGATTAACATTCTTTACAAAACAACCCGCCAATCCCCACCAGGAAATAATTGTCAGCCTTGCCGGCCCCCTTGTGAATATTATCATGGCACTTATAATGATTCCGTTTCTACCTGCAGGAACCGCCTTCTGGAAATTAGGCGCTATTATAACCAGCATCCATGCCAGCAATTTCTTTCATTTCTTATATAACATCAACATTGCATTGGCTATTATCAACCTGGTTCCTGCACTGCCGCTGGACGGGGGAAAAATAATCAAAGGAATACTGGGGCTTATCTTCCCTGCCTACACTGCTTTTCGAAGTGCCCTGTTTATAACCAGGGCATTCAGTCTGCTGGTCACAATTGCCGGACTAGTGACGGGCAACCTGCTGTTAATATTATATGGATGTTTCCTTCTTTTCACTTCAACCATCGAAAAAGATAATTATTTCATTTCTTTTTTGCTGAAGGATGAAAGTGTATCGGACGTGATATCGCACGATTTCAAAACCATCAATGTACAGGCATCACAGGAAGAACTATTGCATACCATCTGCACTGGCAATGACCGGTATTATGTATTGACAGACGATGGTAACATTGTTGGTATCCTGGACAAGGAAATAATTTTATTTTCATTATTGACCAGCAAAAAAGAAATATCCTTAAAAAATATTATTATCCCGGATATAACCCCGGTGAAAGCTGACAGTAAATTGACAGACATCTGGAATCAATTGCCGGCAAAAGCGGATGTTTTGATGCCTGTAACGTCATCAAACAAAAAAGTGATTGGAGTAGTGAGCAGGGATAACATTATCGGTACACTTTTAAACCAGGCACTGGCAGCACATAAAAAACCATTTGCGCTGGCGCTTATCATCCCGTTGTTACTTTCATTATTTACTCTTCAGCAAAGAGGTCATATGGACACAACGGGCTACTACAGTCATGCGATGAGATTATTGCATGACACGCCCACACTTGCCTGGAAGTTCAACCCCGTCCCACCCCTGCCCGGCGCTATTCTCCCTTACAAGCGGATCGTTGCATTTTATGGCAACCTGTATTCTCCCCAAATGGGCATATTGGGTGAGTTGCCGCCGGAGAAAATGAAGGCTCAATTGCTGGCGGAAGCCCGGAAATGGCAGGCGGCAGATCCCATGTTCCCCGTACAACCTGCTTTGCATTATATCGCCATTACGGCACAAAGGAAACCGGGAAAAGACAAAAAGTACCGCCTGCGGATGCCGGTGCAGCAAATTGACAGCGTGATGAAAATGGCACACCAGATCAATGCAATCATCATCCTGGATGTGCAGGTAGGCCATAGTTCCCTGCAGGAGGAACTGGTAACGCTGGAAAAATATTTGCGACTGCCGGATGTGCACCTTGGCATAGATCCTGAATATTCTATGAAGGACAGTGCCATACCTTGTTCAAAGATCGGCACCTTCGACGCTGCGGATATCAATTACGCCAGCAGCTACCTGCAGGAACTGGTGTTAAAATACCACCTGCCGCCTAAAATCCTCATCGTGCACCGCTTCACACAGGGAATGATCACGCATTACAAAGAGATCCATACCGCCGACCAGGTACAGATAGTCATCAATATGGATGGATTCGGATTTCCTGCTAAGAAAAAGAGCACTTATAAATACTTTGTGGCCAAAGAGCCTGTGCAATACACAGGGTTTAAGCTGTTTTATAAAAATGATATTACACCTATCAGGCAAACGATTATGCAACCGGATGAGGTGCTTAGATTGTATCCAACACCAGTTTATATACAATATCAATAAACATGCTCCTATATTTGCTATTGTCATGCTATTTGCAATTTCACCAGGTGCCGGTACTGTGTTATCATAATATAGGTACAGCAGGTGAAGATGCATTGCACATCAGCAAACAACATTTTTATGAGCAACTGCAATATTTCTATGATAATGGATATGTAACTATTACCCCCGATGAATTGTATGCACATATGAACAGGGGCGCTCCCCTCCCATCAAAAGCAATGATGATCACCTTCGATGACAGTCACGCGGAACATTATACCATAGCTGTACCGGTACTAAACAAATTCCACTTCAAAGGCGTATTTTTCATCATGACGGTTTGCCTGAATAAACCCGGTTGGCTAACTACCGATGAGGTCAAAGATATGGCTTCGCAAGGGCATATAATAGCATGTCATACATGGGACCATCCTAACCTTGCACTACATCCTACCTATAGCATAGACCAACAGCTCATAAAACCCAAAAAATATTTAGAGAAAATAACCGGTGCTGCTATCCGCTATTTTGCATATCCCTATGGCGCATGGAGTGAACAGGTCGTTAAGGACCTGAAACAGGTGGGTTTTATCGCCGCTTTCCAGCTGGATAGTCATCAGCAATCTGCAGATACCAACTTTACCATCAGGCGTATCCTGGTTGCTGGCAAGTGGACAGGAAGTCAGCTGAAAGAAGTAATGAATAAAGCCTTTAACCTTCCCATAACGACAATACCCTCTCAAAATGGGAATTATTAATATAAATATCTGCCTCCCCGAACTTCCATAATGATAATACCCTCTCAAAATGAGAAGATTGACAACTTAATCAAAACTCAGTTTCCAATTGTTAATTAATTACTTATACATGTTCAGCCCATTTGGAACAAGGATTGAATAGTGACATATTTAAATTCTACCTGATGAAGAAAATAATATGGGCATTACTTTGTCTGCCTGTTCTCCAACTACGTGCGCAAACTAAAGAAGAAGAAAAACCTTTGAAAATATCTGGATACCTGGAAGCCTATTACTGTTATGATTTTGGTAATCCGGCAAATCATAACCGGCCGTCATTTGTATACTCTTTTAACAGGCATAACGAAGTGAACCTGAACCTGGGCTATATAAAGGCCGCCTACGCAAAAGACAATGTAAGAGCTAACCTGGCCATTATGGCGGGCACTTATCCAAACGCTAACATGGTTGCTGAGCCAGGCGTGCTTAAAAATATATATGAAGCGAATGCAGGTGTAAAACTGTCCAAAAAACATGAACTCTGGATCGATGCAGGCATTTTTGCCTCTCATATCGGGTTTGAAAGTGCGGTTGGAAAAGATTGCTGGAGCCTGACAAGAAGTATTCTTGCCGATAACTCACCCTATTATGAAAGCGGGGTCAAAGTTTCATATTCATCCCCGAATAATAAGTGGTTTGCAAGTGCACTCATCCTGAATGGCTGGCAACGAATACAGCGCCCCGACGGGAATAATATGCCGGCCTTTGGCCATCAGCTGACTTTTAAGCCCAATGAGAAGCTTACCTTTAACAGTAGTTCTTTTATTGGGCAGGACAAACCTGATAGTATAAAACAGATGCGCTATTTTCATAACTTTTATACCCAGATGAATTTAACAGCTGAATTTAATATCATAGCCGGTTTTGATATAGGCGCAGAACAAAGGGCGAAAGGTAGCAGCCAATACAATACCTGGTATTCGCCTGTATTGATAGCCAGGTATTCACCTGTTCCCCAAATAGCCATTGCTGCAAGAGGAGAATATTACAGCGATAAACATGGCGTGATTATAAGTACCGGTACTCCCAACGGCTTTCAGACCTGGGGATATTCTTTAAACTTTGATTACTCAATTGCTGCAAATGCTTGTTGGAGGATAGAAGGAAGAGGATTCACAGGAAAAGACAAAACATTCTTAAAAGAACAAACAGCGACTAACAACAATTTTTTTATCACCACCAGTTTAGCAATTTCTTTCTAATGACTGAAAAAGATCAGACTGTTCAGCATTTCCTCAACCTGATTAAAAATTCGAGGAAAGGGAAATTTAAGGTGTACATAGGCATGAGTGCCGGCGTAGGCAAAACCTACAGGATGCTGCAGGAAGCACATGCGCTGCTAAGGAACGGGATTGATGTAAAGATTGGATACATTGAAACACATAATCGAAAGGAGACCCATGACCTTTTGGAAGGATTACCCGTCCTTCCCAGGAGAAAACTTTTTTACAAAGGAAAAGAACTGGAAGAATTTGACTTACAGGCCGTCATCAACTTACGGCCTGAAGTGGTCATAGTAGATGAGCTGGCACATACCAACATTGAAGGCAGTAAAAATGAAAAAAGATGGCAGGACGTGTTGGAACTACTTGAGGCAGGTATTAATGTGATCAGTGCAGTAAACATTCAGCATATTGAAAGCCTCAATGAAGAAATTAAATCAATCACCGGCATTGAGGTCAGGGAACGGATTCCTGATAGTGTAATTGCCCAGGCTGATGAAGTTGTAAATATTGATTTAACGGCCGACGAGCTGATCTCCCGTCTCAGGGAAGGCAAAATTTACCAGCAGGAAAAGATCAATGCCGCTTTAAATAATTTCTTCAAAAGTGAACATATCCTGCAGCTACGGGAACTGGCACTAAAGGAAGTGGCCAGTCATGTAGAAAGGAAAGTAGACCTGGAAGTACCTCAAACGGTGGCCGCTAAAAGAGAACGATTCCTTGCCTGCATCAGCTCTAACGAAAAAACGGCCCGCACAGTGATCAGGAAAACTGCCCGGCTGGCCAATTATTATAACAGTAAATGGTTTGTTCTTTATGTGCAAACACCGGCTGAAAATGCGGATAAGATTGCATTGGATAAACAGCGGCACCTGATCAACAATTTCAAGTTAGCTACAGAGCTGGGTGCCGAGATTATTAAAGTGGAGAATTCACGCATCGCACTGGCTATCGTACAACAAACTGAAGAACGAAAAATCACGACCATTTGTATTGGAAAGCCACATTTCAGCCTTATACGGCTTATTCTTTTCACAAACGTGTTCAACCAGTTGCTGAAAAAACTTTCCTCCAATGATGTTGATTTAATAATATTAAGCTAAATGAAAATCAAGCCTAAATTATTCCTGGGCATTGGTACCCTGTTTACCATGATCGCACTGCTTACCACAGTAAGCATTATTTGCCTGAACAGGATAAATAACAATACCTGGAATATCCTGACCGATAATTACAATTCGCTGGAGTATGCGCACAACATGTTGCGGGCACTGAACAATAATATCCAGGATGCTGCGCAGGCAAGGTTATTTCAAAAGAACCTGAAGCTGCAGGAGCAGAATGTAACGGAACCCGGTGAATCGGAACTGACCGGGCAACTGATAGCCAATTATGAAAAGATCAGGGTCAATCCGGGAGATGAGGTGGCACTCAAAAATATCAAAAATGTTATTACAGACATTATGATGGTAAATATGCGGGCCATCACCAGGAAGAGCAGTATGGCCCGGCAGTCGAACAAAGACGCCACCTATATAGTGAGCCTTTGTGGTGCTGCCAGTTTCATTGTCGCTTTTATTCTATTGCTGAATCTTCCGGGAAATATTGGTGACCCGATAAAACAGCTTACAGAGAGTATCAAAGAAATAGCGGCAGAGAACTATTCAGAGCGGTTACACTTCAAAGGCAGCAGTGAATTCAGCGATCTTGCCCGGGCATTTAATACCATGGCAGAAAAGCTGCAGGAGTATAAAGATGGGAACCTGGAAAAGCTGCTGATGGAGAAAAAAAGGATTGAGACACTGATAAATAACCTGCAGGACCCGGTGATTGGTCTTGATGAAAATAGACAGGTGCTGTTCATGAATGATATCGCGTTAAAAATTACCGGGCTCAGATTAGAGGAGGTATTGGGTAAACCTGTGCAGGACGTGGCTATTCACAATGACCTTATCAGGTCACTGGCCCAGGATTTATTCCAGGATAAAGAGATAAAGGCAGGTAATACTGTCAAAATATATGCAGATCAGAAGGAGAGCTATTTTGAAAAGGAAATTATTCCTATTAAAATCACACCTACCGGTGAGACGGAAGAAAAGCTGATAGGAAATGTGCTGCTTTTACAGAACGTTACACCCTATAAAGAACTTGATTTTGCAAAAACGAACTTTATCGCAACAGTATCTCATGAATTGAAAACCCCAATATCTTCAATTAAAATGAGCCTGCAATTGCTTGAAAACGGGAAACTGGGAATAGTGAATGATGGCCAGAAAGAATTGCTGGACAGTATAAAAGATGATGCCAACAGGTTGTTAAAAATAACGGGAGAATTATTGAATGTAACCCAGGTTGAAAGCGGGTCTATTCAAATTTCTACTTTTGCCACAGACCCAATAGAGATCATTAATTATGCGACTAATGCTAACAAAATTGCAGCGGAACAAAAAAATATCCGGCTGCAGATAAATATACCGGATAATGTACCTAAAGTAATTGCTGACAATGAAAAGACAGCATGGGTAATCACTAATCTTATTTCAAACGCTATCAGGTATTCTTATGAATATTCGGTAGTGACACTGGACGTGACTGATTCTCCCGGCAAATTACATTTTTCGGTTTCGGATACGGGGCAGGGTATACCGCCGGAGTACCTGGGTAAGGTTTTCGACAGGTATTTTAGAATTCCCGGTACTAAAAAAGAAGGGACAGGACTGGGGTTATCTATCAGTAAGGAATTTATTGAGGCGGAAGGTGGTACCATTAGTGTAAAAAGTGAATTTGGTGCCGGTACAACGTTTATAGTTACGTTAAATAAGGCATAATACCTGAGAGTGGAACCTGTATCAAAATCTGATACAGGCTCCTTTTTATCCGGATACCTGATGGAGACGGGTACGATTCCCAGGGGGTTATTTTACTTATTGTTTTTCCAGTGTGAGTGTCATCCGGTCGCCTTCCTGAAGCGCATTGTTTACATAATAAACAAGTTTTTTACAATCATAAGAGGATATTGTGCCCCCCTGCATGTCATCTATTGCCAGCGTATTGTCTTTTACCTGCCAGTTACCACTGGAAGACTCCGAAGCAGCACAGGCATCAGAATACGTATAAGTACCATCCCCTTTTAATACAAATGTTTGTTCCTTTTCACATTCTTCCATAGTAGCAAACATGTCTATAGTAGTACCATTAGGACTATCTTTGTACATTATCGAAGTATAACGATAAGTACCGGCCAGTCCCTCCACGGTTATAGGACAGCCAGTTGGCTTATTTTCTTCTTTGTCTTTCTTACAGGAAAACAGGATAGTCGCAATCAGTACAAGAGCAAGGTTCAGTTTCATCTTTTTCATACTTTAAATTTGAAAGAGGTGTAATTATTTGTTTGATAGTAATACCTTTCAAAATTTCTGAAGGTTGGGTAAAAAAATATTTTTTTTCTACCCAACCTTTTGGATAAAACGGAGGTATTATAGGGAGGATGTTGCTTTTCTAAAGCAATACCTTTATAATTGATCTTTTCAAAAAGACGTATGAGGCGGAATTTATTATTAATGGCTGTAACCTGCCTGGTAGCAGGTTGCGCCAGCTTAAAGATGACTATACCGGATGCATTTACGCAGCAGGCCACGAAGCAACATGTAAAAGGAGCAAAGAGGAACAGGATGTCGCTTGATCAGTTTACGATATCCAGGGTAAAGCGGGGTATCACTATCATTTATCCGCCCGGTTGGGGCCGCGCCTATTACCTGGAAAACCTTTTCCTTAACCAGCTGGGCATCAGCATGGATGGGGTTGTGGAAAATCAGAAAGGCAAATTTCATTATAGCATAGCTGATGCGAATAATCGCCTGGAAGTGTATGCACATGAAATGTCTATCAAGGAGGAAACTCAATACACACTGTTTACCAGCAATTCCATTTTCAACAACTTTAGCGAGTTGCAGAATTATTATTATATATTCACGGCAGTTATAGGCGGAGATAGCACCAAAGTGGGTAAAGACTGGCAAATGATATTGACCAACGTCTACGACCGGAAGGCGAGCGGAGACCATAATCCGTTCACTTTTATAAATACGGGGGATAATGGAATGGCTACCAATGGTACGGATACTATCTTTATAAAGCCCATCGACGTAAAGCAAAGAATAACGAAAGACGGGCAGACAAAAGATTTGCCGTTTAAGCTACTGGCAGGATATGAACTGAGTACTTCCGGGGGAGTGATTGCAGTGATGGATTTAATAAAAAAGGATGTATGGTTTTATAATGAACTGGATGCTTCGGAGAGATTGGTGGTGGGAGCTATTTCAACGGCTATCTTTGCAAGGCGGGTGCATGATCAGGGATGGTGATAGCAGGACCTTTGTACAAATAGCATTGACGCTTGTGTAAATAATATCAGAATAGCATTGACGCCGGCAGCGTATCGTAAATTTTCGTAAAAACTGGAACAGGATCTAAGCAATATTATAACTGATTGCCAGCAAGGCATAAGGAAAGCACAGGAACAGCTTTACCGGCATTCCTATAGCTTTGCTATGTCTATTGCCCTGCGCTATGCTATCGACGAAAATGAAGCCGCCGACATCCTCAGTTGTGCATTTGTGAAAATGTTTCGCAGTATCCACACCTTCGATGCCTCCAAAGGCAACTTTCACGGCTGGCTAAAAAAGATCGTTATCAATGAATCGCTGGACCATGTTAAACAACGCAGCCGTTTTGTAAGCCTGGAAATAGACACAGTAGAAGAACCAAGTATCAACAATGGCATCATTGAAAAAACAGATGCTGCCGATATCCTGAAACTGATCAGGCGCCTGCCCAGGGCTACACATGCTGTGTTTGTACTATACGCCATTGATGGATTTTCCCACAAGGAAATTGCAGCCCGGCTAGGCATCAGTGAAGGCACCAGCAAATGGCATTTAAGCGAGGGCAGAAAAATTCTTCAACAAAAAATAACAGCCTTAACAACATAGTGAATTCAACCACTCCATACGAAAAACTAATAGCAGCAAAGCTGAACGAGGTACCTGTACCCGACATGTCCGACGCTATCTGGTCTGACATTGAAGCCCAGCTCGATGGAGTGGTTCAACCTCCCCAAAAAACCCGTATGCCTAAATTTAAGGGCAAAGGGGTAGTCATTTCTGCCGGTGCATGCGTAGTTGCTTCGGTAATGATATTCTATCTTACTTCCAATAAAAAAACATTACCTCCGGCAGAAAACACGGTAATAGTTGCAGATACACTCACTGCTGCAGACAGCATAAAAGAAGAAATAACTACTCCCATCCCTCCGGTTAAAATTAAGAAGGACCCTATTTTATTGAAGGATGTTCCTGCTGTTGATACAATCGCCACTCCTGATCTTTTGCCGGAAAAACAGGATACCCAACAACTGGTGATCCCCACACCCGTTCCTGCTTATGATTCAATCATTCAGTATACGCCCCCGCCAAAGGGTAAAAAACCTAAAGGCGTAAAAGGGATTTCAAATGAAGATTATAAAATTACTACGAAGGGGGATTCGATCAAATAATCATCAAAACCTCCTCCCAATCCACCGGCTGCCCACTCAGCCCCTCCAGCAGTACCAATCCGATACCTGCTAAACCACCACA
>NZ_JBCNKH010000079.1:0-28294 GCF_039596135.1 Chitinophaga sp. | reverse complement strand
TGCACTCTTATTGCTAAAGAACAATCGCTGGATAGGGCTTAAGGGTATAACACCACTTACTATCCCCTGATCCCCTATCCGGCCGCCATTCCGCTGCATACGACGGCTCAATGATGACAACAACGGATATTTTAGTACATCCTGTACACTGATGGTATAACCCTGCTGTTTTACACGCGACACTACCTGGATGGCCTTGATAGAATCGCCTCCCAGTACAAAGAAATCATCTCCCGCACTGATCACGGATTTCCTGAGAACAGCACCGTATACCCCGGCCAGCACAGCCTCTGCTTCCGTACCCGGCGCTATATAATTGGTTACATCCGATAATAGATCCGGATCTGGTAACTGCTGCTTATCTATCTTCCCATGCGAGGTCAATGGAAATGCTTCCAGCTTTACAAAATGAGACGGCACCATATACAATGGCAGCTGATCCTGTAACCACTTGCGAAGACTTACAATATCAGTGTCTGCATCTCCGGTAAAATAACATACCAGTTCCTTTTCTCCTCCCGAACGTTCCTTTACCGTAACGATACTTCCACTTACTCCTACATGTCTTTCTGCCTGTGCTGCAATCTCACCCGGCTCTATCCGGTAACCACGGATCTTTACCTGTTCATCACGGCGGCCCACAAAAACAAGGGCTCCCTCTTCCGTCCATTTACCCAGATCTCCGCTGCGGTATATCCGGTAGCCTTCACGGAAAGGATCTGCTACAAACTTTTCCTGGCTCAATGCATCATTATTCAGGTAACCACGCCCTACACTATATCCACCGATACAAATCTCTCCAACTACTCCTATCGGGCATAGCGCACCATATTCATTCAGGATATAAATCCGCACATTGGGAATAGGTACGCCAATTGAAATATTATGGCGCTGCATGAATGAATGACGTGGTATCCGTAAAGCCGATACGGCGATGGCCGTTTCCGTAGGCCCATATACGTTAAAAACAATACCATGTTCTATAAAGGCACAGACCTTATCGAACGGCGGGTTTTCACCCCCCATGATCAGTTTATTGACGGTACTTATTTTATTAATATTCAGCTCCTGTACGACAGCAGGTGGAATGGGCGCTGCTGATATGCGATGCTGCACTAAAAACGCTTCGAGCAACAGCGGGTTCTTTTTGTCTTCATCGCTAATAATAAATAATGCAGCTCCTGCCGTCAGGGTGGTAAAGATCTCCAGCAGGGACACATCGAATGATATAGCATGAAACTGCAATACATGCTCTCCTTCACTTATATCCCAACGTTCCCGTATTCCCTGAATAGCATTCGCAAATGCCAGATGCGTTATCATTGCTCCTTTGGGCTGCCCTGTGGACCCCGATGTATAGATCACATAAGCAAGCCCCTGCGGGTCTATATTTTCCTCCACATAGGGCACTGCCTTTTCGAAATCAGCAGCTTGCACATCCATGGCAATGACTGCCCCCTGATAGTAGTCCAGCTCAAACAGGTAATCGGTGACAGTCAGCAGTATTTTCATGTCTGTATCACGCATGATGAACTCCTTCCTTGCACTGGGATGCTCCGGAGCAATTGGTATATAGACACCACCTGCTTTCAAAATACCCAGAATGCCGATCACAGTATTGATTGATCTATCAATCATCAGTCCTATCATTTCCTCTTCTCTAAAATGATAGTTGCTCTTTAGATAACCTGCCAGCTGATCTGAGCGCAAGTCTATCTCCTTATAGGATACGCTGGCGCCTTCATGATATATAGCTATACTTTCAGGGTTATGCGCCACTTGTTCTTTGAAACGTGCTATCACATTCGCAGGCTCACTAAATTCACCTCCTGCATGATTAAATTCAACCAGCAGGGTATGTTTTTCCTTTGCTGCCAGGCAGTTGAGCTGCCAGATGGGCTGATAAGGATCGCTGATCAGAGATGCCAGCAGGTATTCCAGCCGCTGCAGGTAAGCAGCTATATGCTGTTCGCTGTAAATATCAATATTGTATACAAACCTTGCTTCCAGGGTTCCCCGGGCCTCTACAAAATTGAATACAATATCAAATACACTGGTCAGGCGTTTCGTGTCCTGGTAGGCTTTTATTTCCAGCTGGTCCAGATCCTGGGCCGCTTCATTATTGAGGGTATTCTGTAATAATACCTGTATGTCAAACAAGGGGTTCCTACTTACATCGCGTTTAAGCCGCAATGCTTCTACCAGCTCATCAAACGGGAAAATCTCATGCTCAAACGCACCCGCAACAACTTCTTTTATATTGTCTAACAGCTGCACAAAACTGTCACTGCCCTTAAAACGGGTCCTCAATGCCAGCGTATTGGCATAAAGCCCTATCTGATCTTCCAGATCAGCATGTGGCCTACCGGCAACAGGGCTGCCAATAACGATATCTTCCTGCCCTGTCAGATGAAAACACAAAGTATTTACAGCAGCCAATAAGCCCATATATAAGGTAGCTCCCTGCTGCCGGCAAAGATTTTTAAGCCCATCTACTAACCCTGCTTCCATGCCTTTACAGTATAATGCACCATTGTAAGTCTTTACTGCAGGTCTTATTTTATCAGTGGGCAACTGCAATACAGGCAGGTCGCCTTCCATTTGCCTGAGCCAGTATTCCCGATGCCTGGAAGCAGTTACACCGCTTAGCTGTTCCTGCAACCATATGACATAATCCCTGTACTGCACAGCCAGCGGCCGTAAAGGATTTTGCCTTCCCTGTAGCATTGCATTATACATCACAGCTATTTCCCTGATGAGTAGGTTCATAGACCATCCATCACTAATGATATGATGGATCACATAGGCAAATACCCACTTATTTTCTGCTACACGATACAGCAACAGGCGCAGCAAACGCTGGTCCAGCCGGAAAGGCTGATTCAGCTGCTCCTGTAGCGCAGATACCAGCAAAGTAACTGCATTGGGTTGTCCGCTCAGATCATGATTCTCAATTTCATTTGGGGAAAAATGATCATCCAGTATTACCTGTCTTACCTCACCATCCACTTCCCTGAATACGGTGCGCAGGCTCTCATGCCTCTTCCTTACTTCATAACAGGCCCTTTCCAGTGCAGTAATATCCAGCTTGCCGGAGAACTCATAGATACCTGACATGTTATAGGCAACGCTGGCTTCTTCAGACTGACTAAGTATCCATAACCTTCTCTGGGCTGCAGACATGGGGTAAGATGATTCTACAGCTACGGACGTTATTTCGTGCTGCCCTATGTCCTCTCTGATATAAGTGATCAGCTCCTGCTTTCTGGACTTGATCTCCTGGAGCAGCTCATCGCTCACTATACCTCTGGGGGCCTTAATATCCAGGTTATTATTCAACACCCGGATCTGCACCTTTAATTCCTTTAGTCGTTTATAAAGATTACTGATCATATTGTAAAGTTTTCAGCATCACCAATGTCTTCCATCTGAAAAGCATCAATGGCATCCGGGTTATTCCTTTGGATCTCAAAAGAGATCGCGTCAATACTAGGATTGATAAATATTGTTCTAATATCCAGCCTGATCTGCATCTCGCGTTGTATACGGTTCACAAATGCCCCAACAGACAATGAGCTGGCACCCAACTCAAATAGGTTTGCATGAATGCTTATCCTGTCCACATTCAGCACAGATTGCCATATGTCAGCTACTTGTTGTTGTATTGGATTTTTCGGAGGAATATATTCCGGGGATTGGCTGTCATCATTTGTAAATGGCAATGGCAGGGCATTCCTGTTGATCTTGCCATTACTGTTCAGGGGAAATGCATCCAGTACCATATAATATGCAGGCACCATGTAGGCAGGCAGCTTAGCTTTCAGATAATGTTTTATTTCTTTCAGGTCAGGCTGCTGCTCAGTTAACAGGTAAGCACATAACTCATTGGAATGATCGCTTCCTTTATATACATGTACAATGGCTCCCCTGATGCCCTTATGCCGTAGCAATACGCTTTCAATTTCTCCAAGCTCCACGCGGAATCCTCTTATCTTCACCTGGTTGTCTTTCCTGCCCAGGAATTCCATATTACCATCTGGCAGCATCCTGCCTAGATCTCCTGTTTTATACATTTTCCCTCCCAAACGGCTGTTAAAAGGATCGTCCCTGAAAGCTGCCGCTGTTTTCTCAGGATCATTCGCATATCCTCTGGCTACTCCCACACCGCCGATATATAATTCACCGGCTACTCCTTTGGGCACTGGCTGAAGCTGCTCATTCAGAATATAAAAAGTATTATTATGAATAGGCTTTCCATATGGGATGCTGCTCCACAGCGGGTCTACGATTTCAATGGGGAAATAATTTGACCATACAGTCGCTTCTGTAGCGCCTCCAAGGCTGATCACATGGGCAGCGGGAAAGTATTGCTTTATACGCGGGGGTAACTGTACGGGTATCCAATCCCCACTGAGGAATACCAATCTGAGGTCTTGTTGCTGATACCCATCCTGATCCCCTTCCAGCTCCGCTGTCAGGAAGCTCATAGTAGTAGGCACAGAGTCCCAGAATGTGATACGCTCATCTGTCAGCATTCTTTTCAATACTGACACCTGCTGTACTTCGTCATTGCTGGCGATCACCACCGTACCGCCAGCTGCCAGCATACCGAATATTTCATATACCGACAGATCAAAACACATAGAGGTAATAAACAACAGCCTGTCCTGTTCATTGACATGAAAGGTCTGATTGACCCATTGGATGAGGTTGACGGCTGCGTGATGCTCGATCATCACTCCTTTGGGCCTGCCTGTAGATCCTGAAGTATAGATCGTGTAAGCAAGATTGTGGGGATTATGTACAAGATCAGGGTTGAGATGACTATAATGGAGCAGCTCACTATTGTCAACTGACAGGCACACTACACCTTCCAGTTTACCAGCCATCTCCATATCATCGGTTAACAATTGCTGTACTTTGGAATTGCTTATTATGTACTGCTGCCTATCCGGTGGATATGTAGGGTCCACCGGCACATACGCACCGCCGGCCTTTAATATAGCATACATACCAATGATCATATGGAAACTACGCGTCACCAGTAAGCCGACATTATCCCCTTCTTTCACGCCCTTGTCAATAAGACATCTGGCAAGCCGGTTCGCCTGCGCATTCAGGCTGCTATAGCTCATATCCATCTTATTCTGCCGGAGTGCAACGGCCAAAGGCGTTCTCCGTGCCTGCTCCTCAAACAGACCGTGAACAGATATATCACGGGAGTAAGGCACCGCTGTATCATTAAAACCAATGATTACTTCCTGCCATTCCTGCGGTGTAAGCATTGCCAGTGAATGAACAGATGCATATACATCCGCTGCAAACTTTTGCAGAATGCGGATATAGAGGTCCAGTGCATACCTCACATTTTCCTCATCGAAATAAGCCGGCGCATATTTTATCCTGGCATAGAAACGGTCAAAGGTCTTACTCACCTCTACATCAAAGAGGGTATTGGTCATTTCATAAGAAGTATCACTATCCTCACCTGCCTGCATAATATCGATCAGGTCATTTCTGTCAATATTTGCATAGGTATGAAAATCTGTAAAATTCAGTAAGGTATCAAAGATAGGGTTGCCCGTGCTTGTCTTATCTCCAATCATCCTGGCTATCTCGCTTAAATGCACCTCATGACCTTTCACTTCATACAGGTAATCATTGACCCTTTTCAGCAGGGACAGAATGTCGCTCTCCTTTTCAAAGCTTATACGGATAGGGACGGTATTGAGGAAGCATCCAAGGATATTTTCTCCCCCTTCTATTTCCGGCCGCTCATGGGTCACTACCCCTGTTACAACATCCTCCTGGGGACAGATGATGTGCAATAAGCAAACATGCGCCGCTACACAGATCGCTTTGAATGATACCTGAAAGTTTGATGAAAGCAGCAACAGCTCGTCCAGCAGTTGCTTGTCTATATTGCTGCCCACCTTTTTCATGCCAGGCTCCTTACTGATGCGAAGCCCCTTATAATTGAACGGCAATTTATTCCTTGAATAACCTTCCAGGAGCTGTTGCCAGAAAAGGCTCGTCTCTGTCGTTCTTTTTCTGCCAAGCGTGATGGCACAATATTCTTTATAACTGTAGCGCAGCGAAGGAAGAGCGCCCGTTTCCAGCCGGGTCATCTCTGTTTTGAATACAGCCATGCTCCAACCATCCATTAATGCATGGTGCACACTATAAGTAAGGTGATATCTATCCTTGTCCAGCCGGCAAAGATGTACCCTCCATAACAGCTCGTCATCAAAAGACAGCCTGATGGCCAGATCATCTGCTACATATTGTCGGATATGGGCTTCCTGTTCGGTAGCCTGCATCCCCGACAGATCATCGATGCTTAGCGGCAGTGCTATTTCCCTCATTACTACTTTTAGGGGTAGGCTGAAGCTATTGATATAATACCGGGTCCTTAAAATGGGATGCCGCCGGACAAGCTGCTGTAAACGTGTTGTAAACAGGTCCAGATCCCTGATATTCAGTATAAATGAGTACTGATCATAGTAGACCGGCTCGTAAGGATTCAGTAGGGAAGAAAAGATCATGCCCTGTTCTATTTCCACAAGCGGATAAATATCCTCATAATAGGCAGGCAGTCTTTTCTTTACCTGGTCCTCTTCTTCTATCCGGGCTTTTATTTTACTGATCGCTTCCAGTCCTGCCATTATTTCATGATCTACACCCTCCTGTTTACCATCCTGCTCTGCTGCAAGATATGCAGCCCAGTCAGCCAGGGTCTTTTGCTCGTAAAGTTTTTTAACGCTAACGTTCAATCCTGCTCTCTTCCTGATATTCACGGCAAACGTGATGATCTTAATGGAATCTCCTCCAACTGCAAAAAAGTGGTCATTCATGCTGATAGCGGACCTGCCTGTTACTTCTTCTGCTACAGCGGCTACCATTTTCTCCATCTCAGTAACAGGCGCTATATAAGCCCTTTTATACCCTGTATTCAATGATACAGGGTCAGGCAATTGCTTCCGGTCAATTTTTCCATTTGTGGTAAACGGCAGGAAGTCCAGTCTTACAAGATGTGCCGGAACCATGTATGCCGGCAATTTGTTGAAAAGGAATTTTCCTACCGCCTCCATATCTATCACATCAGCTGCCACTATATAGGCAACCAGTTCTTTTTCTTCATCAGGCAGTTCTCTAACAATCACTACTGCCCCGCTGATCCCGGGAAACTGCTGCAGTGTTGTGGTGATTTCATTCAGTTCTATCCTGTATCCCCTGATCTTCACCTGGTCATCCAATCTTCCCAGGTACAGGATATTGCCATCCGGCAGCCATTTGCCCAGATCACCTGTTCTATATAAACGTTGGCCCGGTTCAAACGGGTTATTGATAAATTTCTCTGCAGTCAGGGCTGGTTTATTCAGATAACCTCTTGCCAGGCCTATACCAGCTATGCAAATCTCTCCTGGTACCCCTACCCCCTGCAACTGACCCATGCTGTCCAGTATATAGAGCCGGGTATTCCAAACAGGGCGGCCAATGGGAATATGGGTATCTCCGGGAACGGCGGTATAATAACTTACATCTATACTAGCCTCCGTGGGCCCATATAAGTTATGAACCGGAATAGTAGTCATGCTGTACCAGGCCCCGACTGTTGAAGGCGTTAATGCCTCTCCACTGGTAATGATCCTCCGCAGACTATACAGCTTTTCGCCTGCACCATTTAAATAGCGGGTGAAAGCACTAAACATGCCCGGCACAAAATGAAGACATGTTATTTTATTTTCTGCTATCAGCGATATGAGCGCCTCCGGCGATCTCATATCCTGCTCCGTACATAATACCATGCTGGTACCCCAGCATAGCGGCATAAATATTTCCCATACAGATACATCAAAGGTGAAAGCGGTTTTCTGCAGAATAACATCGTCAGTACGGAAGTCAAATTGATGCCACATCCATTCAATCCGGTTGATGACACCCCGGTGTTCCAACATGCAGCCTTTGGGCATACCAGTGGACCCGGAGGTATAAATAACATAGGCCAGATCTGTGGGGGAAGTTGATACTTCAATATTTGCGGTGGGCCAGACCTCCTTTCCCTGTTGAAAACAGTCCAGCTCATTTTTATTAATGACAGCTTTGCAGCCACTGTCAGCAATGATATAATCAATTCTTTCCTGCGGAAGGTCCGGATCGATGGGTAAATAGGCAGCTCCCGATTTTAAAACGCCCAGTATCGCCATGATCATCCACTCGCTTCTATGAAGCTGGATGGCAATGATGTCTCCGGGTCCACTCTTATATACTTCCTGTAAATACCAACCTAGCTGATTGGCAGTTTCATTCAATGCACTGAAAGTAAGACGGGTGTGCTCAAATACTACTGCCTCCTTCAGGGGTTGCTTGCGCACCTGTTCCTCAAACAGGTGTATGAGCGTTGTGTTATCCGGAAAATGGGTATTGGTCTGGTTAAATACATTCAGCAATAAATGCCTTTCGGATGAGCTAATATACTGCAGCTGTTGCACTGGCTGCTCCGGATGAAAGGTAACCATATGCAGCAGCTGTTCAAGATGTTCACCTAACCTTTGAATAGTGCTGCCATCAAACAGATCTGAATTATATTCTATTTCTACCTGTAACTGACCTTTCCCTGTTATAAAAACAAAATTCAGGTCAAATTTGCTGGTCGTGGGAGTGATAACAGAATAGGGCTGCACATTAAATCCGGGTCCTTTCTCCGGCAATTGGTAGCCATCTAAATTCTGAAGCACCACCATGACATCAAACAAAGGATTTTTGCTGGTATCCCGGCTTAGATCCAATGCTGTGATCAGCTCATCAAATGGAAAGGACTGATGTTCAAAAGCCTCAAGCGTCATATTCTTTACGCAGGCCAATATTTCCCTGAAGCTATTCTCACCTTTTATGTTGCACATCAATGGCAGTGTATTCAGGTAAAACCCTATCTGGTCTTCCAGGTCGGGGTGCTCCCTGCCGGCTACGGCACTGCCCACAATAAGGTCTTCCTGTCCTGTATACCGGTACAGCAACAGGTACACAACAGACAGCAAGCCCATAAAGAGGGTGCTGCCTTCCTCCTGCAATAAGGTATTAAATTCAGGAATAACGTGGTGTGAAAAAGTCCTGTGAATTACACTTCCTTTGTATTGTTTTAAAGCCGGACGGGGACGGTCTGTTGGCAACTCAGGCAGCGGTATTGCTCCTGCAAATTGTTGTAGCCAGTATGCTTTATCCCTGTCCATTGCAGTACTGTTTAACCTTGCCTGTTGCCACACTGCATAATCCTTATACTGGAAGGGAAGCTCAGGTAGTAACAGGGGTTGGTCTGACAGGCAGGCCTGGTACACCTGCATCAGCTCCCTTACCATTACTCCCATTGACCATCCATCACTGATAATATGGTGCATGACATATGCAAACACCCAGCTATTTTCTCCAGTGCGTATCAAAAGGGCACGCAACAGCGGTCCGGATGAAAGATCAAAGGGTGTATCAAGCTGTTGCCGGATGAGATCTTTTATTAGATTATCTTTTTCTGCTTCAGTGCACAGGTCATAGTGCTGTAGTTCAAAGCCGATATCTTCAGGGGATAGCATATATTGCCTGCCATCCTCACTGAAAACAGTACGCAATATCTCATGACGGGCAATCAGTTGATCAAATGCAGTTGTAAATGCTTTTTTATTTACTTCACCTTCCAGCGTATAACACTTCAGCATATGATATGCCTCAGTACCATGCAGCTGGCTTAACAACCATAACCTGCGCTGGGCAGAAGACAATGGATAGCTTTCCTGGTGTTCAGCAACAGGTATGATGGTTTCTCTGACTTTATTTTCTGAGAGCAATTGTATCAGCTCGGCTTTTCTTTCCTTTATAGCGAATAAAAGATCCGGGGCAATGGCGCCATCATCTGCAAAAACTTTCAGCTCTCCATTCACGACCTCCAGTACTATATTATTAGTCCGAATATCCTTTAGTAAATCTTTCATATCTCCACTTGTTTTAAATTGGCACGATTGGCTTTTTGATGTTGTTGGTCAAGAATGAAAGTGATCTGTTCTGCGATATTTTCAATCGTAGGATCTTTAAATATGTTTATTATATTGATATGGATGGAAAAGGTCTTATTGATCCTTGTGAGCAGTTGCATCATTTTTAAACTATGCCCACCTGCATCAAAAAAATTATCCCGGGTGCCAATATCTTTTTCCCCGAGTAGTTCCTGCCACATGCCTGCTAATTTCTTCTCAATGTCTGTAACAGGGGCTATATAGGGATGCATTGCCGACCTTGCGATGCCTGCTGGTATCGGTAATGACTTTTTATCGATCTTACCATTCAGCGTCAATGGTATTTTGTCTAACAGTATGTAATGGACTGGTATCATGTAAGCAGGTAACCGGCTACCCAGCCAGGCCTTGAGCCGGCCTGTATCCAGACCATCTTTTTTAACGATGTAGGCTGCCAGGCTTTTATCTCCATCCTGGTCAATGACGTGTACAATAGCATCCTTTACATAAGGGCTGGTGCGGAGGACCGTTTCAATTTCTTTCAGCTCTATTCTGTATCCCCTGATCTTTACCTGCTCATCTTTCCGGCCTTCAAATACTATTTTTCCATTCCACAGCCAGCGGCCCAAATCCCCTGTTTTATACATCTTTTCTCCTGCTATAAAGGGATGATCAACAAATTTCTCTGCTGTAAGCGCTGCCTGGTTTAGATAACCCTGGGCAAGTCCTGCACCGGAGATGCAGATCTCCCCGATCTTATTTACAGGTAATAATTGATGCCGATGATCCAGTATTAAGATAGAGGACTGGCAGAAGGGGCTTCCTAAGGGTACGGGATCGGGTATATTATTCAGGTCAATATGATTGATCAGCTTACCGATAGTGGTTTCGGATGGTCCGTAATGATTATACACTTCGCAGGCGGGGCTGGCATTCCTGATCATTTCCAGCACTTCAGGGGTCAATGGCTCCCCGCCGAATATGAGGCATTTTGCGGGCAGGTAAATCCTGTCCTGTGATTGCAGTGACCTCCAATGTGAGGGAACAATTTTAATGCAATCCAGCTGACCGTCAAAGATCCGATCCGGGTCCATTAATGCTGCCATTGAATAGATATGCAATACACCACCTGTGAGCAGGGCCGCAAAGATCACTGTATTTCCGAGATCGGCGGCAATGGTGGATACCATTCCAAAATGGCGGCATTCCCCAATATTGGTAGCAGCAAGAAGGCCAAAGAAATAATCAATCAATGAACGGTGACTGATCATCGTTCCTTTGGGCTGACCGGTGGTACCGGAGGTATAGATCACATATGCCAGGTCATCCTGCCTGATGGATACCCCATTCCAGTTGCCAGTTATATGGGGGTATTCCATCTTCTGATGCATGTCAATTACAGCGCCTGCATATGCCAGTAAATATTTCTTATAATAGGATGTTGTAAGCACAACCCGGGCACGGGTGTCTTGCAGAATATATTCAATACGGGTAGCAGGAAAATCCGGGTCAATAGGAACATAAGCCGCTCCCGCCTTCCATATGGCCAATATTGCTACAATGCTCTCTATAGAGCGGTCCAGCATTATCGCGATCAGATCATTTGGCTGGATGTTATAGTGCGCCAACAGTAAAGCAGCTAATCTGTTGGACCTGTCATGCAGCTCGCTGTAGCATATCCTTTCTTCTCCGTATACCAATGCCGCTGCATCAGGCACACGCATTACCTGCTCCATAAACAGCCCTGTCACCGTCTTATCTTCCGGGAAGGTGAATGATTGGTTGCCGAAGTCAAACAGCAATTCATGTATCTCCTCACCGCTCATATATTCCAGCTCAATTACCGGCAGCATTGGATGATTGATCATGGCCGCAAGCATATGGGAAAGGTGCTCTCCTGTTCTTACTATGCTTGCATCAAGATAGATATCTGTGTTATAAATGATCTCGAGGCTGATGGCGTCACCACCATCAATAAAATTGAAACTGAGATCAAACTTGCTCCTCCTGTGGTGACCAGTATCGTATACAGAGATATTAATACCATCCTGTTGCTGCATAAAAGAAGGCGTATGTTCTTTCAGGGTGATCATTACATCAAACAGGGCATTCCTGCCCAGATCCCTTTGCAGGTTTAGTTCCTCTACTAACTGATCAAAAGGATAAGCCTGATAGTCCTGCGCATGAAGAATGGCGTTCTTATTCCTGCTTAAGAGATCATTAAACGACTCGTTCCCATTACATGCAAGATTGAGCGCCACGGTGTTCATGTATAGACCTACCTGATCTTCCAATCCCGGTATGTCTCTTCCTGCAACAGGGAAACCGATAATAATATGCTCCTGGCTGGTATAACGGTGTAATAGTATATGTACAATGGTCACCAGCCCTGTAAACAGGGTACATTCCTCCTGTCTCAATAACATCTTCAAGCCTGTGGTCAATGCCGGGGGGAAGATCATTTTCACAGCAGCGCCGTTACTGGTTTTCACAGCAGGCCGGGGAAGATCGCCTGGTAACTGCAATACAGGTATTTCTCCTTCAAATTGTTTTAACCAGTAGTTCCGCAGTGCTTTCCATTTCTCCCTGGTACTTTCCTGTTGCTGCCAATATGCATAATCATGATATTGGATAGATAAGGGAGCGCCGTGGCTGGTCTCATTCCTGCACAATGCACTATAACAGTTCATCAGCTCCTGTATGAGGATATCCATCGACCAGCCATCACAAATAATATGATGAATGACGAGATCGAAGATCCATTTATGATCTGCTGTCCTGTAAAGCGAGGCTCTTAACAAGGGGCCTCTTTCAAGGTCAAATGACTGCTGGTGAGCATCCCTTAACAGGCTATCAACCGATGGCTTGTCATGACCGTACAGGTCCAGGTATTGAATATGGAAGTCGGGGTTCCTGTCATGCTGTACATATTGCCATATCGTCCCTGCTTCATCTGTTTTAAATACTGTTCTTAATATGTGATGTCTCTCTATGAGTACCTGAAAGGCGGCTGTCAGGTAGTCCATGTTCAGATCACCTTCAATTACCAGCGTCATTGTGATATGCCATGCGCTTTCGCCTGTGCTCAGGCGGTCCAGCATCCACATCCTTTGCTGGGCAGATGATAACGGATAACATTCCAATGCAGGTGCAGGCAGGATACAGTTATGCTGCAGGCCGGATTTGTCAAGCAACCGGATCAGTTGTTGTTTGAATGAGCGTATTTCACGCAGCTCTTCTCCGCTAAGCAGGCTCACATTGCCCTGCAACTTTACCCCACCCGATTCATCCGGCAGGATCCGAATGCCTTTACTACGGCATAAGCTGAGTATATCAGATAAGTCCTTCAACTTATAATAGGATTTCATTTTGATCGCCAGGTATTAACTCACTTCTATCTTCCATCCATCTGAGCGTTTCTACATAATCAGACAGGTGTTCTATGGTTGGCTCTAAAAAGAGGGTTCTCAGATCCACCCTTATACCCGTCAGCTCATGGATTCTCGAAACCACCCTGGTGGCTTTGAGGCTATGCCCTCCCAGATCAAAGAAATTATCCCTGATACCGATGCCGGTCCTTTGCAGTACTTCCTCCCATACTTTAAGAATAAGCGCATCCAGCTCATTCCGACAGGAGGTCTGTACTTCTCCTGGTATTAATACTTCCCATGGAGCCGGCAAAGCGCTCTTGTCCAGCTTTCCATTACTATTGACGGGGAAGCGCTCAAGAGGTACCAGGTAAGCGGGTACCATAAACGCAGGCAGATGGGTGGCAAGCGCTTTGCGTAATTGTGTTGCGGTACCCATCATTGGTGAGGGGATATAGTATGCTGTAAGCTCAAATTCGTCATCCCTGTTCCTTACAGGTATCACTACTGCATCCTGAATATCAGGCTGCATAAAAAGGGCCGCTTCGATCTCAGCCAGCTCTATTCTGTGCCCTCTGATCTTTACCTGGTCATCTTTCCGGCCAATGTATTCCAGGTCACCATTTGGCAGTATGCGGGCAAAATCGCCGGACCGATACAATTTTTCTCCTTTTCTAAAAGGGTTCTCAATAAACCTGGCCGCCGTCAGTTCAGGGCGATGCAAATAACCTCTTGCCACTCCGGCTCCGCCTACACAAAGCTCTCCTGTGAGGCCCACAGGTACCTGGCGCCCATCCTCATCCAGCACATAACAGCTGACCGTAGGAATGGGAATGCCTATATTACTTTTGTTCTCTTTTATTTCAAGGGTATTGATTTCTTTATAGGTAACATGTACAGTGGTTTCAGTGATACCATACATATTAATATTCCTGCATTGTGGCACCTCCTGATGCCATGCTTCCAGGATGCCTGGCATCATCGCCTCTCCTCCGAAAATGAGGTATCTCACGGACAAGGCAGGCCGTACGCGCCCTGCATTTGCCTGTATCATACTTCTGAAAGCAGTGGGTGTCTGATTGAGAACAGTGATCCGCTCAGACGCAAGAAAATCATAAAAAGCGGCACCATCCTGTGCAATATGTTTGGGTACAATTACCAGTGTGCCACCGTACAACAGGGCCCCATACATTTCCCATACAGAAAAATCAAAACAATAAGAATGGAATAAAGACCATCTGTCGTCCGAATTGAAATCAAAAAGGTTGCCCTCATGAAACAGCAAACGGGCAATATGACGATGTTCTATCAATACGCCTTTAGGCTTGCCCGTGGTACCTGAGGTATAGATCACATAAGCAAGATGAAAAGGTTGTACCGTAGCCTGTGCAATAGGCTGGGTGAAGTCCTTTTGGGTAATATTGATAAAGTGCCTGTTGCTACTGTCCTCGTAAATGTCCTGGTCAGTAAGCACCAACCGGCATCCGCAGTCATCCAGGATATAATTGAACCTTGCTTCCGGGTAATCAGGATCTACCGGCACATAAGCTGCTCCAGCTTTAAGTATGGCAAGGATTGCGATCAGCATCCATTCATTGCGTCCCGTGACCACTGCTATCAATTCTTCCTGCTGTACAGCATATTCGTGTATCAGTATTCCGGCAAGCTTTCCGCTCAGCTCATCGAGCGCTTTATAGGTCAGCGATCTGTCTCCCGCAATAAGGGCTGTTTTATCCGGAAACCGCTGAACAGCTTCCTGGAAAAGACTGATCACCGTAGCCGTATGATCATATTCAAATCCTGTCTGGTCAGCTTTGGAAAGCAGCAGCCTGCGCTCTTCCTCATCAGGCAACACTATATCCCTGACTGGCATGTCAGGCATGGTGCATACCTGATCCATGATAGTATGCAGGTGCTTTGTCATCCACTGAATAGTATCCTGTTTAAAGAGGTCTGTATTATATTCAACAGTCAGGCCCAGCTGTTCCCCCTGTTGCTCAAATAAGAATACAAGATCATATTTGGAGACGCTGTTCGCCAGGGGTATACGTTCCAGCCGTATATCCGACGTAAGGGAAAGGTCACCCACTGTGCCATCGCTATCACCATGATGCAGCACCAGCGTTACATCAAATATTGGATTGCGGGAAAGGTCTCTTTTCAGCTGCAGGTCCTCTGCCAGTTGCTCCAATTGCAGTTCCTGGTGCTCGTAAGCAGCAAGAACTATTTCCTTTTCTCTTTGCAGTAATGATAGAAAGCTTTCTGCATTATCCACCTGCAACCTGATAGGAAGGGTATTTACAAAAAAACCGATCTGGTCCTGTAACTGACTATTTGTTCTGCCAGAGACGGGCGTACCGATCACAATATCTTTTTGCCCGGCGTACTTTTTCAATAAGACCCGGACCATTGCCATCAGCGTCATAAATAAACTGGCCCCTGCATACCGGGATAGCTGCATTAGTTGCTGATAGCACACCCCACCAAAGCTATAATGATAGCTGTCTCCATTATAGGTTTTTACATCCGGGCGCTTGTGATCAGTGGGCAATGCCAATTGGGGTAATGCATCTCCCAACACCTTCATCCAAAACTCCCGGTGCGCCCTATTTAAATCATCTTCCATGCGGGCGCGCTGCCAGATGGCAAAATCTTTATACTGAAGCCCGGGGGCTGGCAATAATGCTGAGGGGCTTTCCATTGCAAGCCGGTAGGCAAGCGCTATATTTTTAAATAGTACCTCCAGTGACCATCCATCACTGATGATGTGATGCATATCGAAATAAAGTACCTCTTTTTCCTTCGTTTGGAGTATCACACAGCGTAATAAAGGCCCGTTTATGAGATCAAAAGGCTTTTTCAGCAGGGACTGCACCGTTGCTGATACATCATCTGTAGCTATTTCTGAGATGGTAAAAGATGTACTTCCAGGTAATAAGACCCGCTGCATTGGAATTCCGTCCTGCTCTGTGAATACGGTTCTCAGTATCTCATATCTTTCTATCACCCTCTGAAATGCCTCCTTTAGTACAGCCCTATCCAATTCTCCGCTAATACTGAACAGCGCAGGCATATGGTAGGCCATAGAGGCATCCATGAACCTTGTCAGCACCCATAATCGCTCCTGCGCAGGGGATATTGGATACTGCTCCTCTTCAGCGGCTACAGGTATCAATGTCTCAGACAGGAGGTGTTTTTCGGATAACAGCGTTGCCTGTTTTTCAATGGTAGGAGCTAAGAATATTTCATTGAGCGTGATATCCTTCCCCAATTCTTTTCTGATCAGGAATTGCAGGCGGGCGGCCTTTAAACTATGTCCTCCTTTATCAAAAAAACTATCCTTTATATCAAATATTGTTGTTCCCAGTACATCCTTCCATAAAGCAGCCAATTGCTGTTGCAATGGGGTTGCCGGCGCTGTCATAACCCTATTTTTTTCCTGGACAGCCTGTGGGTCTGGTAATTTTTTCCTGTCTATTTTTCCGTTACTGTTCAATGGCATTTTGTCCAGGGGCACCCAGTAAGAAGGGATCATAAAAGCAGGCAGGATGCCGGCAAGATATTCCTTCAGTAATTCAGGTACTGCCTGGTTGCCCGTAAAGTAAGCAATGATAGCATCCTCCCCTCCTACGTTCCGCACCATCACTACCGCCTGGTCAACGTGGGGATGTTGTTCCAAACGGTGCCTGATCTCATCTGTCTCTATGCGGTATCCCCTGATCTTTACCTGCTCGTCCTTTCTGCCAATGAAGATCACCTTTCCATCTGCTGTCCAGCGGCCAATATCCCCTGTTCTATACATCATCAGCTCCGGCAGGAAAGGGTTCGGTAAAAATTTCTCCGTTGTCAGCACGGGACGGTCCAAATAACCTTTGGCTATAGACTGCCCGCTGAGCACGATCTCTCCTTCTATCCCCACGGGCAATAACTGCTGATGCGGGTCCATAATATAAAGCTGGGTATAGCCTACGGGCTTGCCTATAGGAATGAGATCCCCCTCTTTATCTTCAAACCTGTATACAGTACTATAAGTAGTGTCTTCTGTAGGGCCATATAGGTTACGTACCTCCATGCGTTCCCAATCCAGCTCTTTTTTGAATCGTTCCGGCACTGCTTCACCGGCCATATTCAGGGCGGATATATTTGTCCAGTCCATACCCTTATCCAGTAAACTACGCACTACGGATGGTACAGTATTAATCAGTATATGTTTATCGAAAGAGTGCCAGGTATATATTTCCAATGCAGAAGACAGCAACCGGATCGTCTTTCCCTTTAAAAGAGGGAATAGTAGTTCAAAAATGGATAGATCAAAACAAAATGAGGTGCTGGCATATAGTATTTCAAACGGTGTGGCAGCAAACTCCTGTTGTGCCCATTTCAAAAATGCAATTGTATTCCTGTGGCAGATCTCAACGCCTTTGGGGTTGCCGGATGAACCGGATGTATAAATAACATAAGCTGTATGCTCTCTAAGGTCGGTGGTAAAAGGGTAATGAACAGTAGGGGGAATGGCTGTTTTAATAAGGGTATCTATGTGAATGACCTTACCACTGTAGTCTTCGGGTACCACCTCCCTGCCTTCGTCGTCAGTGATTAGTACAGCTAATTGTGCATCGTCAATGATATAGCTGATACGGGCGGCAGGATAGCTAATATCCACAGGTACATACGCAACACCTGCTTTTAATGCAGCGATTATGCTCACAACAGCCTGCGCAGTTCTACCCATGAGCAACCCGATGCGTGCATTGTCTGCCATCCGGAGCAGGGCAGTCAGATGGGCGGCCACATGACTGGAATCCGTATCTAATGTGTAATAACTGATGGCATGATCTCCTGCCATGAGGGCTATCTTTTCCCCGTTCTCCCATAAGGAAGGGCCCAGCAGCGATAAGATGCTGTGTTCTTCTATCCGCATTACCGGGGAATTGAAGGTATGGAGTATCAGGTCCCTTTCTGCAGGAGTAATGATATTGAAATGCTTTACAAGTACGTCTGCTTTTGCCATCATCTCATCCATCACATACAGATAACGCTGAAAGAGCCCCTCTATCCGTTCTTTTCTGAACAACCTGGCATCATATTCAATTTCGATATAGAACCGGTTATCGGGCTCAAAATCGAGATTGAAAGTAAGGTCAAATTTGGCGGCAGCTTTTTCTTCTTTTCCTTTACTGTCAGGATGCAGGTATTTATCAAGGAGGCTCAGTGTGAACCCATATTGCTGATGTTTATTTACACTACCTTCTCCTGCAGCTGTATCCTGTGTAGCCAGCATCACATCGAACAGGGGGTTCCTGCTCAGATCCCGACTGATGTCCAACGCTTCCAGTATACTGTCGAAAGGATAATCCTGGAATTCGAATGCCTGGATGGAATGTGCGGATATACGTTTTATAAAATCCTGTACCGTTTCCTCCGGATCGATCTGCGCCCGTAAAGGAAGGGTATTTACATACAGCCCCACCTGTGCTTCCAGATCGAGATGATTTCGGCCGGATACAGGACATCCGATTGTGATATCATCCTGCCCTGACAGCTTGCCTAATAATAGCATCAGTGCCGCACGGTAAAAATTGAATGCGGAAACCTGCTGATTGCCACAAAAGAGCTGTATACGATTTAATAGCTGTGCATCGGGATAATACCTGCTCACGGCCCCATCAAAAGAACGAATGGCGTCTCTTGCCGAGTCGGCAGGCAACTGCAATGGCTCGGGTATCTCTGCAAACTGTGCTTTCCAGAATAGCGCCGCCTGTGCTCCTTTATCTCCAGCCATCCTGTCTGAATGCCATGAGCAGTAATCCTTGTATTGAATAGAAAGTGGGATGTCAACAGGGGCCTCCCCTTTGCAGTAAGCCTCATAGGCACGCATTACTTCAGCAACAATAACGCCGATGGACCAGCCATCGCACACAATATGATGCACCCCAAAAAACAGGGCATATTCATCTTCGGCCATGCGGTACAGGTCTACTCTGACCAATGGCCCCTTTTCGGGATTAAACTCCCAGAAAGTAGCAGCTGCAACCTTTTCCGCCAGGTAACCGGGAATGTCAGGAACAGCGCTGATATCATATACAGAGATGTTAAAATCGATATCGTCCGGCACTATTTGCCTAAGATCGCCTTCTGCTTCCCTGAAAATGGTCCTAAGGCTTTCATGCCTGCGTACGAGCAAGCGGAAAGCCTGATTCAGGTGTTCTGCTATCACCGTCCCTTTCAGGTAAAAACTACGAACAATGTTGTAGGCCGTATTGCCACCATCCATTTTGCTCAGTACCCACAGCCGCTTTTGGGAATTGGAAGCAGGATAATCCTCCTGTGGTGCCAGCGATGGAATTGGCATATAAGCATGCTGGTCCATAGCCGCCTTCAGGAACACCTTTAGCTCTTCCTTCTTTTCCCTTACCTCTTCCAGTAGCTCAGGCGGTAGCATGCTGATCTCGCCGGCAAGC
Organism: Chitinophaga sp.; assembly: GCF_039596135.1. Classification (GTDB taxonomy): domain Bacteria; phylum Bacteroidota; class Bacteroidia; order Chitinophagales; family Chitinophagaceae; genus Chitinophaga. The sequence goes on along the minus strand of NZ_JBCNKH010000079.1, from coordinate 8,464 downwards.
CTTAGCTGGCCATCTGCCAGGCGTGGCACTACTTTATATTTTCTTAAAGTATTAATTATATCCCAGGTATTCATATTGTAATTTCTTCGCCGGAAGTCTGATCGTATTTCAGCCAGAGCATGTTCTCTATAATGGAAGCAAGCCCCAAAAAGCTGTTATCATGGAGAACCCTGGCCATTTCTATATTGATGCCAAGGTCATTATTGATATTATTGATGATCTCTGTAGCCCTCAGGGAGTCTACTCCAATGTCTGTAAGCTGCGTCTGGTCATTGATCAGGCCAGCCTGCAGGCGTCCTGTTCTTATGTTTATTACGTGGCTCAGGTACCGGACGATCATGTCCCTGCTCATATTGCCATTTAGCGGCAATACAGGCGTTTTTAGCCCCTCTGAAGGATAGGTGCCATGGGTGAGTGTAGATTTTGCAGATAGTACGGTAAAAGCCCCTTTTTTGAGATGATTGCTGCATTCATTTCTCTTCAGCTTTCCACTGGTAGTTCTTGGTATTCCCAATGGAGTTGTGAGAATGATCTCAGAAAAATGTATTCCATACAAACCGTATATCAGTTGATCAATATCCTGTACGATCATTTCCGCTACAGCATCTTTCAGCAATGCCCTTTTTATTTCCACAACTACTGCCCATTCTTCTTTCAGCGCATCCAGGGAGAAAACGGCTACGCCATTCATGATAATGGCTGGATGTGATTGCTCAATAGCCAATTCGATATCATAAGGATAAATGTTACGGCCCCTGCTTATTAACATCTCAGCAAGCCTTCCATGTACAAACAATTCCTGCTCATACAGGAATCCAATATCACCGGTACGAAAAAAGGACCTGCCGTGTAGCTGGTAGAACAGATCATTATTGTCCCTGTTCCAATAACCGCTGCTCACACTTTCACCGGCAATACAGATTTCTCCTTCTTCCAATGCCACACATTCCTTTCCATTCTCCGGAGAAATGATCTTTATCTCCAATCCCGGGGCTGTCTGCCCTGAGCTCACCAGGCATTGGGCCTGCTCATTCATTAGATCCGATGGCGTCCACCGGCCCGGCTCATCTGCATTTTTCTGTATAAAAAAGATAAAAGGTACTGTATCCCTTTTTTTTGCTGTTACCAGCAAGGTGGCCTCCGCCAGCCCATAGCAAGGAAAGAAAACGCCGGTATCTAAGCCGGCAGCAGCAAAGCGGGTTACGAACCTTTGCAGTGTGGCAGGACGAATAGGCTCCGAGCCATTATAAGCCACCTGCCAACTGGATAGGTCGAGTTCTTTCACATCTTCCTCCCTGATCTTATCTAAGCACAGGTCGTAAGCAAAATTGGGCCCGCCGCTATGAGTGACCCGGTAGTTTGAAATAGCCTTTAGCCAATTTACCGGTGCATTGATAAAATCTAAAGGCTTCATCAGTACGCAGCTACACCCAACATACAGCGTATGCAGGATATTGCCGATCAATCCCATATCATGATGAAAAGGCAGCCAGCATAGTATGACTGATTCCCTTTGGCATCCAAAAACATGTTGTATTAACTTTTCGTTGCAGATCAGGTTATCGTGGGAAATGATTACACCCTTGGGTGATCCTGTTGACCCGGATGTGTACTGGATAAAAGCAATATCGGAACAAACGATAGCAGGCGCCTGTGCATCATCTGCCCGCGTTGCTACTTCATCGGTAAAAATAAAGGGGGTATGTGTAATGCCCAGCCATCCATCAAGTCCTTCTTTTAAATGCATAGCCTGATCACGCGTGCTAAGCACAGCCGAGATCCCGGCATCGTCCAGAATATTATAGATACGGCCCAGTTGTCTTCTGTTCCTCACATAGGATACTGGTACAGGTATAATACCGTTGTACAGGCATGCCAGAAATGCAATGATAAATGGCAGCGTCTCCTGGTAGATCAACAGTACCCGCTTACCTTCAAGCCCTTCATTGCATAATCCTGCCGCCACCGATCTTACACGATCTGCCAGATCGCTGTAGGACATCCTTGTTTCAGAACGGGTCCCGGTTTCAGGCTGTATAAAAACAATGGCATGGGGCTGAATGGCAGCATACAAAAATAGCTGGTGTATAATGGTGTGCTTATTGGCATCCATGTAACAGAGTAGGTTTAAACCGCGGAAGGTTCATTCACTTTTTCGGGGGTTACACTGAAATTATATCCCAGGTTGAAACGGCCCAAATGTTTGTCATAAAGCGCGGAGAATTTTTTCCGTTGCGTAGCATTGAACTCCAACTGGCCCTTATCTGATTCTCCCCTGCGAATAAACTGTGTATCCGGTTTATTTGCTTCCACTTGCGGCCTCCCGAACTTTGCCTGATGCTGTTTCATAAAGGCAAAACTGCAACGCTCCGTAACTCTTGCAATAAGCTCCTCCGTAAGTGGTATCCCTAAAAATTTAGCCAACTTCTCGATAGTTTCACGGGGATACTCATTCGCGCTTTCATATTTTATAAAACAAACATTAAAACCATGTTTGTTTTCCAACCATGCCTCCACATGCCTGAACCAGGATATACGATCCATAAACGTCTTGTCCAGGAAACGATCCCATTCCAGGTCAGGCATATTATAATCCTTGTAATAGTGGTACATAGAAGAAGCCACATCCATGCCATTACGCACTACGTAGATAATTCTACCGGCATTCTTCTTCGGAAAATACTTGTAATCACCATGGGTTTTGAAGATCCTGGGGGAAGGCATATCGTCCATTTTTTTGCCGGAAAATATAGCATCTTCCAGTAATGGAGAGACATTAGAAAAATGTCGGAAATTCATATCTCCCTCCGTCATCAGCTGATATAGCATCATTTGGACCTTGGTAGTGCCCGAACGCATATACGTAACTACACATACATCATCTTTCCTGGGCTGGAAATCCTTAATAAATATTCTTCTCAAAAGAACCTTTTCAAGATTATAGAAGGTTTGCCAGGATTTTCTTACCATTTTAACAAGCCACCTATCAAAGTCCCATGAACCAGGAACATGCTGTTTCTTACTCATAATAAATATTGTTTAAGGGGAATTATTATAGAAGCGGGAAGGGGACGGGCTTTTCAATCAGAGCGACCAGCATTTCCAGTGATTCATTCACTGACATTAGGTCTGTCCTTATTTCAAGATCAGGATTTACAGGGGGAATATAGGCATCATGTACACCGGTAAATGAAGCAATTTTGTTCTGACGGGCTTTTTTGTACAGACCTTTTACATCTCGTTCTTCACAGATAGCCAAAGGAGCATTAATAAAAATCTCGAAAAAAACATTATGTCCAATAATATCTCTGGCCATGCTTCTAAGCTCAGGGTATGGGCTAATGGTGGAAACAATACAGAAAATACCATTGTTAACCAAGAGGCGGGCAATCTCCGCCGTTCTGCGGATATTCTCAGTCCTGTCTTCTTTAGTGAACCCAAGATTGACATTGATTCCCTGCCGCAACTCATCACCATCCAATGTAATGCACTGTATACCTTTGGTGATCAAATAATCATACAGTGCTTTAGACAGCGTAGTTTTGCCCGCACCGGAAAGACCAGTAAACCAAAGCACTTTCTCTTTATGTTCACCTGGCAATAAAGGAGATCCAGAAATAGTAAGCATAGTCATCAACTCTTTTAAGGGGGAAAAAGGGAAGTAAATTCAGGCAATTTTCTCCAATGCCTGCATGTCGATCTCAACCGATAAAGCGTGGTCAATAGCCGGAAGCCTGATCAGTAAACGGGATTTGCCAACTTTCCGGATCAGCTCTCCCTCCATTCCCACAAATGCGCCACTGATCACTCTAACCTTTTCTCCGACAGTTTCAAGGTTCTCGCTGGTTACCGCAGGATTCGTAACTGCAATCTTCTTAATGATCTCTATTTCAGATTCACTAACGGATACGGGCTTGCCTTCACAGGTAATGAGTTTTACCACCCCACTTACGGATAATAACTTAAAACTATCATTGGATGTGATCCTTACGAAAACATAGTTTGGAAATAGCGGCTCCTCAATCCGTTTAACCCGGTCACTCCACTTACGGAAGCAGGTACGGATAGGCAGAAAACTCTCATAATTAAGTTTAGAGATCTGCTCTGCTATCCTCTTTTCAAATTTTGGACGGGTATACAAGACAAACCAGTTTTGTCGTGGGAAACAGGTGCTCATGTTGGACATAAAATTTAGGGTTCCGGGTTAATTCTGCTTTAGCGGGCCAGGTAAAAGATTTGTTATTTTAAGAACATTGCCTATAGCATATGATCAGCTATCATACATGCTTAAGTGACTGCTTAGTTAATATATACGGTTATTAAGAGTTTAAGCTTCGCCCACTAAACTCACATCCTGGTTAATTGTGAAGTTCTACATGATGGTTACTGCAATAATACCCTAGCAAATTTAAATTAGTTCTCACGCAAACAAATACAGAAATCTGTAAAATTGAGTATTGTTTCCTGTATTTTACTATAAAGAAAGAAAGAAATACACTAAGATTTGCGCGCGGTGAAATTGGGGAAAGGAGCGATCTGCTCCTGATTATATTAGATTTTTCTCCACTGCATATTTAAGTAATCCTATTGTTGTTTTTGCACCTATTTTATCTTTCATCTGCTGCTTTATTTTATCTATCGCGCTTATACTTAGAAATACTTCGGTAGCTATTTCCTGTGTACTCTTTTCCTGCCATAACAGCTGTAAGATTTTTTTATGCTTGTCAGTAAAAAAATTATCATTCTGTATGGAACTATTAATCATCCTGCTTGTTTTTAAATAAAGCGCCTCCGTATATACCCTATTCCGGTAAATGTAACCGGCATTTACCATCTTGATTGCCTCTATTATATCATTAATATCTGAATCGTAAGAGAGGTAACCGAATACTCCGAAATCAATCAGTTGGCTGATAAGCTGAGGATCATCCGTAATAGAAAGGATCAACATTTTCGCGTTTGGATAATTAAATTTAAGCACTTGCAAATATTCCTTATAACCGGAAATATCAGGGGCTAGCTCTGTCAGCAACACCTGTACACTATCGTCGGGAAGCATGATAGACAGTTCTTTACTAAAAGCTGTATCCGTTACAATTTTCAAGTTCGGGAATTGGGCAAGTGAACCTTTTAGCGCTTTCCGTATTATCTTATAACTGTGAATAATAGCAATCTTAATAGGGTAAATTTCCATGGGTATTAAAAATGGTTAACACAATACAATACTTGAATAAAAGATCAGGCACCTGTACTATTCACTTAGTTAGACCAGGTGCTGTTGGCCATCACTACTAACAGGCGTTCAAAAATGTTACGTTTCATGTACCTCCTACTGAGGGGATAGACAGGTAATTTTGGTCCGTTGTCAGGAAGTCTTAACGCGTCTTAGCGATTCACTTCTTTTTATTTTATTTACAGGTTTGAAAAATGCTTTTTCTCATTTCTAATTCCAGGGATAGATGATGCCAAAATCTACTCTTCACTTAAACATATATCCTGCGTTGTCTATTAGGGTCCTTCAATAATGTAGTTAAAATGGAAGCTGTAGTAGCTAATATAGGATTTTTTCTGAACTAAAAAAATGTTCGTTTTATTTACAAACACGTAAGCGGCCCCACGCATAGCAATCTGACAAAACTTATGCCTGAACTCCTGGCAAATTAAGTTAACATCATTTGATAAAAACAGAAAAGCTGCGTAGATCCTGCGATTTGTGAGCCCTATGGTACAAAACCCGAACCTTTTTATTCTCGATTTAAAAAAATATAATACAATCTATAATTGTCACGTAAATGTCATGCTATATGGATATAGGTACAAATAATACCCACGGTTTGAATGGAAGTAATTTCTCCTCTACTTCGCTCATTTTTGCAGATAACTTTTTGCGCAACGTTTAGGCTTATGCATTGCGAAAGTTGAGATAACATCCAGCTGATTCCTGCAGCAAATATTGTTAATGAGCTTCCCGATAGGAAGTGACGAATAGATTATTTTAATTGAACGAATCAAGTTCGTTTGCTGGCCGCCATCCCAGGAGGTCTCTCATTATCGACGTCTGGGGATCGAACCTATTTGCAGGTGTCATCGCTTTGCTTTTGGAACAGCAGGTCTTGAAAGTCATAGGCGACTGATGTTTCCGGTGTTGCCCTTTTCATTGTAAACATTTTGCCCTTATTTTCAAATACAACAATTGCATCGGCTTTTAAATTACGGTTATCCCATCTTACAAGAAAACTATCCTGGCTTAGAGGAAACATTTGGCCATGCAGCTGCAAAGATCTTTTTGAACTAAAATACAGCCTGGTATCTTTTTGACAGATCGTAACGATACCAAACCAGTTATCCCGGTAAGTGCCGGTTTTGCTTGCGTAAGTACTTTTCAGGTTGCTAAAGGAGGATGTATCTACAAATTCCTGTAACCTGCTTTTTGCCTTTTCGGTTGCCTGGGACTGCATATCCACTTTTGCTTTCCACCTGGCAATTCTATCGAACCCCTTTACATCCAGGAAGCAATCTGTTATTTGATCCACTATTGCTCGCATGGCACCGCCGCCATCCCGGTTAGTCAACACGGTAATGCCCACATGCAGTTCAGGTATCAGCAGCACTTCAGATATCATACCATTATCCTGGCCGGTGTGTGATACGATTTTATAACCTTTTGCATCATTCAGGAACCAACCAAAGCCATATGCACCGAAATGGCTGTCATATCCGTCGTTCTTGCTCACAGGAAGGGTAATTTGAGGCTTCCACATTTCCTCCTGCGCTTCAGCGCTGAACAATTGCCATTCAAGGTGTTCCCCATACCGGCCATTGTTTAATTGCGCCAGCATCCATTTGCCCATATCGTCGGCACTGGCATAGATACCGCCAGCGCCGGCATCCCGTTCAGCGTCATCACGTTGAATCCTGGTCAACTTGCCATCAATCTCGTCGTAACCTTCTATTACATTAGTATCCTTTTTCACCCGGCTATAAGAAGCATTGCTCCGGTACATTTGCAAGGGCAACATAATATGATTATGTACAAAGTCTCCCCACCGTTCCCCCGAAACCCTGTAAATCAGTTCTGCCGCCACCAGGTAAAATATGTTGTCGTAAGTATACCGGCTTCTAAACGAGCTTTCCGGTTTAAGCCACCGGAGCGCATAAATAACATCCTTAATAGTAAAATCTGTAGAATCGGGATTATGCAGCAAATCACCCGCACCTGGCCCAAGACCGCTTCGGTGGGTGAGCATGTCCCTAATTGTAAATTCCCTTGTCACATAAGGCTCATACATTTTAAATTCAGGGATGTATTTAACGAGTTTATCATCCCATTTTAACTTGCCTTCGTCAACCAATATTGCCAGGGCTGCTGCCGTAAAAGCCTTGCTGTTGGAAGCAATTCCGAATAAGGTATTTTCATCCGCTTTTTCTCTGCCTTCCAGGGACCTGAAGCCATAGCCTTTGCTAAGTAAAACCTTATTGTCCGAAACTATGGCTACAGCAATTCCCGGCACATTAAAAGTGACTAAAGCTTTGTTTACCACCGAATCCACGAACCTGGTAGTGACGGGTTGAGCACTGGTGAACAGAAAGGTTAAATTGGCTATCAACGAGATTGCGATATGTCGGCGTTTCATTAAACAAATTTAATGACTCTTAGAAATTTTTTGTGGCATTAGCAGTCAGATCATCTTAGTAAAGCCTTATCGTTGTTAAATAAACTGTCAGACAAGTTTTTTAGGCACAAATACCAATGCTAATTTCCTTTCAGCTTTTGCATATAAGCATAATAAGCTGCCTCATCCAACTCAATTTCCTTTTTCATATAATAATACAATATCGTTGTCGGAGGAACCAACTCTGCGTTTACAAGCTGCCAGCCGCTCTCCACCATGAATAACAATACCTTGTAATTATCCTTTATGCCAAACTCTTTTCTTGGATCTTTCAGCTCCTTGCTAATAATGCTGTCGGGGAGTATTTTTTTCAGGGAATGATAATCTATTTTCCCTGTTGGGTCAACTGTGCTGAAAATAGTCACCTTGTGTGTTTGGGCTTTTAATATCGTAACTGTAAACAAAATAAAATAAATTAATATAATCTGTTTCATACTTATATGATTTGGAAAGTAAAATACTGACAACATTTTCCTGGTCACTTGGTATGGAGTTAACTTATTGTGAATTATTGGCCCTCTAATGCATGCAGAAAACTTTCCGGCCACAGGTGGTATGTTATCTGGAGCTTTCGTTTTATGACTGCCTTGTTGTACATTATGAGCAGTTTCCTTGGATCGGCGTACGAACGCACGAGAATTAATGTTACCGATTTTTTCTGTTCCCAACTTTTGGCCGGTTGGCCAGTGCAAAAGTATATTTCTCACCATGTTTTTAGTACTTGATAATCTCGCAAAGAAATCACAGACGAGGACTATAAACAAAGCAAAGAAGAATATGAAAAAGCAATT
>NZ_JBCNKH010000078.1:0-28739 GCF_039596135.1 Chitinophaga sp. | reverse complement strand
GCAGCCAGCCCAATAAATAAGCCCACTTCCCTGCTGCCGCAGGCCATTCCCTCCAAAAATCCCCTCCCCCCCTGACAACAAATACTTCCCTCCCTGACACTCATCAGCATTTAACAACCCATCTGCTGGTAATTTTGAGTCATCAAAGTCAATGAAACGATATGTTTAAGTATATCCCGGCATCAGAAGCTGTAAAGTGTGTGACTTCAGGTAACCGTGTTTTTATCCATGGATCCGCCGCAACGCCAATGCACCTTTTAAAGGCCCTTCAAGACAGGCACGAAGAATTAGAGAATGTTGAACTAAATAGCATTACGACATTAGGCAAAGTAGACTTCGACAATCCTTTATACAGAAAAAGCTTTTTCGTCAATTGCCTTTTCACATCAGCTGCCACCCGTAAGGTAGTGAATAGTGAGCATGGTGACTACGTTCCTATCTTCCTGAGCCAGATTCCTCAATTGTTCAGAAAGAACATTCTGCCTCCTGACGTTGCCTTAATCTCAGTATCACCTCCGGACCAACACGGCTATTGCTCTATGGGTACTTCAGTAGACATTGCCCGTGCTGCAACGGAAGTAGCAAAATACATCGTGGCTCAGGTCAATCCTAAAATGCCACGCACCCATGGTGAAGGTTTCATCCACATATCACGCTTCCACGCTGCTGTATGGCACGAAGAAGAGTTACCGGTACTGGACTACTCCTCAGACGCCACCGAAGTAACCGCTCAGATTGGCCGCAACATCGCTACCCTGGTAGAAGACGGCGCCACCCTGCAGTTAGGTATCGGTAGCATCCCTGATTATGTGTTAAAGAACCTGACCAACCACAAAAACCTGGGCTTGCACACAGAAATGATGTCCGACGGCGTCATTCCATTGATCGAAAGTGGTGTAATCAACAATAGCCTGAAGAAAGTAAACAATGGCAGAAATGTCACCGCTTTCATGGCAGGTACCCGTAAACTGTATGATTTTGTAAACGATAACCCAACCGTAAGGGTACTGGCTATCGACTATGTAAATGATACAGCCGTAATCCGTCAGAATCCAAAAGCTACCGCTATCAACAGCGCCATTGAAATCGATCTCACTGGCCAGGTATGTGCAGATAGTATCGGTACTTACCAATACTCCGGTATCGGTGGTCAGATGGACTTTATGAGAGGTGCTTCATTATCAGACTGTGGTAAGCCAATCATTGCGCTGCCATCTGTCACAAACAAAGGTATCTCACGTATCACTCCTTACCTGAAACAAGGTGCTGGTGTGGTGACTACAAGAGGACATATTCATTGGGTAGTTACAGAATATGGTATTACTAACCTGTTCGGTAAGAGCCTGAAACAAAGAGGTAAAGCGCTGATCGAAATTGCACACCCTGATCATAGGGAAACATTAGAGCGGGCTTTCTTCGAAAGATATGCTAAAAAATCAGCGGTAATATAAGATATTAAAGATAACACTGGTTACAAGGAAGGTCCATTGTGCGCGATTTGCAACGGGCATTCTGACATCCCGGAATGCCCTTCTTCTGACCTTCCTTTCTTTTTATTTTGCTGGTAGGTTTTTATTTTGGTTGCTTTCATTCAAATAATAGCAGAACTTAACTGAGAGGTTGAGTTTTGCTTTATTGCTTTATAAAAGCCGGTTTTATAAGAAATAGGAATTCAATAGGCTCCGCCTTTACTATTTGCATCCGGATATCAACCTGTTGCATCCAGCATTAATCTGTTGCATCCAGACGCCGACCTTTTGCATCCGGCATTAATCTTTTTGCATCCAGACTCCAACCTTTTTGCATTCAGGCATCGACCCGATCGAAACCCTTACGTCCTTGCTGCCGCAAGCCAATTCACATCTTCTGTTACACAATCACCTGTGTCATAATCCGCTTCCTATGTTGCTTCCCCCACTTCGCCATTTCCGAAATAATACTCTGCAGGGTTGCTCCATAATCAGTCAGCTCATACTCTACCGTCACCGGTTTTGTATCATGCACAGTCCGTTTCACTAACTCATTCATTTCTAACTCTCTCAACTCTTTTGACAGCATCTTAGACCCTATCCCTTCCACTTCTCTCTGTAATTCCATAAATCGTCGCTTTCCAAAACTCAGCGAACCAATAATGGAAATCTTCCATTTTCCATTCAACACATCCAGGGTATCATGTATGGCCCTTAAATGTCCCTGACATTCTTCCGGCCGTTCCTGCGAATGAATTTTCTTACTCATAACAGCTTAACAGTGCCTTCAAAAGTACAGGATGTAAGAATAATTTCAAAAAAACCTCCCTAACGGAGTATTTCCGACAGTTTTTCCTCCAATGCCGGCCCTCTCAGGTACCTCGCAATAATCACCCCTTTAGGATCAATCAAAAAACTACACGGAATCGCCTTTATCCCATACTCCTGCACCAATTTCCCCTGAAACCCCTGTAAATCAGACACCTGTATCCACGGCATTTTATCCTCCGCAATCGCCTGCTGCCAATTCTCTTTCTTTTCATCCAGCGATACCCCCAAAACCGTAAAGTTCTTATGCTTAAACTGGTTATACGCCTTTAACAAATTAGGATTTTCCGCCCGACAGGGTTTACACCAACTCGCCCAAAAATCTATCAATACATACTTCCCCCTCAGATCCGCCAACCTCACTGTATCCCCATTCAAATCCGTCTGCTTAAAATCCATCAGGGTCTGCCCCACAGCACTCTTCTTTAAAATTGCAATTCTCTCCTGCAACTGCTTCCCGGAAGTTGTAGCCACCATGGCTGGAGATAGTTTACGGAACAAACTATCCAATAAAGCCGGATCGCCCACCAGCGCCATATCACTCAAAAGAGACACACTCACTACACTCCCCGGATGGGTAGCTATGAACTTATTCGTTCTCTCATCCTTTATTTCATCCAACGAATCGAATTTCTCCCTGATCAGCTGCTGTACACTATCGTTCCCTTTCGCCTGCACCCACTGATCTGTTAATAGCTGTCCTTCTTTCCTCACATCCGCCAATGACCGCTGGTATTCATCAAAATCCGCCTGTGGTGCCGATCCTGTAATACGTAACTGATCCAGTGAATCAATATGGCCATGAATCTCTACTATGGAATTATCCATATATAACGGAATGGTTCTGTCGCCTATCCGCAACATGAGCCGCTGTACTTCGGGGATATCTCCCGACCAGCTGAATGCACCGTCTTTTACAGGTATGGGCTCTGTATTATAAGTGTCACCCGTGGGGATGTTCAGGAAAATAGCGGGATCGTACAATCCATCGATGGTGCCGGTAATGCTGGCATGGGGAGTATCCTGCTTACAACCAGGTGCAAAGAGCAAGCCTGTGGCGAGAATAGCAAGGGGTAAATAACGCGTTGGCATAACGGGGTTTTTATTTGGGATGTCGGGTTAAACTTTTGGGTGAAATGCAATATTGGCTTCAACAAACTTTCGGGGCAAACAAAAATGATCCTTCCAATAAATAATCATCCATATTTCGTTCCTACAATATACATAACTTTATCACATGACCATAAAAAATCTGCTGCAGTAAGCCTGTTACACCATTGGCTACTGAGCGGTATGCCGGAAAATCCTTATACTCCCGATGATTGATCCAGCCTAACCCCTCGTCTACATCCTCCCAAAACGCAAAGGTCCCCTCCATCTTACTATATAGGAACAAATAATTACGGATCCCCATGCCCGATCTCTTATATTATACCAATATAAGAGATTATTAACTACGATTGGCAGATAATAACAGGTGACAAATTGGGTAATTTTGACTATCCGTATAAAATTTATTAAAAACCAATAAGCAATTTGTACTTTATCCGAATCAAATAATACTGAAAATTTATTCGCGCTTCGCAGCACACACGTTATGAAAAATTTTATCAACCATATTATAGAATTCCACATTTACACGCAGAGGAATCTATGACAACTCTCTCTGCCATGCTAATAGACGGTACTCATTGTTATATCTGTTTGCACGGCAGGTTCACTTTTAAAACGCCATAGCATGATAATTCCTGATCAGATTAACATGCTGAGGATGTCAGAATAAATTTTTATTTAAGACCTTAAAAAGTTTGTAACCAATGGAGCTATGTGCCACGATAGCAAATTAATTCGTTTTGTTTTTTCGTACCATGAGACAATTCCTGACATGTTAGGTTCAATTGGCAATCACCACTTTTTGCTAATACAATATATTTTTTGATTGCCCTGTAAAATAAATTAAAGCGCTTGCCTGATATACTTCCTCCCGGTGAATCTTTTGTCACTGGCCAGGTATGCTATTGACTTATTTTCTAACAACTTAAAATTTCAGTCCGTTATGAACAAGAAAGCTGGTTAAGCTTTATCCTCCAATTTAAGATTGATTAGCGTACACACAAAGGTTGTCTCACCGGGAGTATCACTCTCCGGAAAGGATGGCTATTGCTAAAATTTTCAGACAATTTATAAGCAAATGCATTATGGTTTCATTTAACAAAACAGAAAACATCTTTCTGCATGCAGTAACAGTAGTAACACTCTTCACCATGTTACTATACCCAAAGCAACACGTTCAGGCAATGAAGACACACCTGTTAGACAGGGATACTTTGATCATTGCAACTGGCGTGGTAGAAGACAAAGTCAGTAACAATTTTTTACCAGGCGTATCCATAAAAATTAAGGGAACGCAGAAGGGAACTTTTACTGATAAAGATGGCAAATTCAGTTTGCCAGTACCCCGTCACAGCATTTTGGTTATTTCATACCTGGGTTATGAAAGCAGAGAAGTGGAAGTAGGTGATAAAGGTTTGCTGGGAGTCATTCAGCTTTCCATATCAAAATCTCAGTTGAACGAAGTTGTAGTAACGGGGTATGGTTCTCAGCGTAAGAAAGACCTTACAGGTGCTGTATCTGTTGTTGACATTTCTGAAATGAATAAGCAACCTACAGGGCAGATAAGCGCCCAGCTACAGGGACAGGCAGCAGGTGTGACCATTATTGGATCAGGACAACCCGGCGACGAACCTCAGATCAGGATCAGGGGTATCAATACTTTTGGCAATAACAAGCCATTATTTGTGATTGATGGGGTGCCTACACAAAACATATCTGATATTAATCCTAATGATGTTGCTTCCATGCAAGTGCTGAAAGATGCCGGTGCGGCATCTATTTATGGTTCCCGTGCATCTAACGGGGTCGTCATCATTACTACTAAAAAAGGTAAATCGGGGAAACCACAGCTTAGCTATGACAGCTATGTCGGCGTTCAGCTGCCCAAAAACGGGAATGTATGGCATATTTTGTCGTCACAGGAAATGGCACAGCTAAAATTCAATGCACTGTCCAACTCCGGAACACCTATATCTGCCACTAATGCTGATCCACTATATGGATCCGGCAGTACACCTGTACTACCAGATTACATTATGCCTACAGGCGCAAGTGAAGGAGATGCTGCTGTAGATCCTGACCTTTATTATGTAAATCCTAATTACACAAGCAGCGCTGATTATCAAACTTTTTACCGGATCACCAAAGCAAATAAAAAAGGAACAAACTGGTTCGATGAGATATTTAACCCAACCTTAAATTCCAGCCATAATATTGCTGTAAAGGGAGGCGGAGAAAAGTCCAATTATTTCCTGTCTTTCAACTACCTGAATCAACAGGGAACTTTAATTGAAACTTATCTGAAAAGGTATTCGGTACGGTCAAATTCCCAGTTTAATATTACTGATCATATAAGGGTAGGACAAAACCTTGAATATTCCATTGTAAACAATCCAAGAGATTCAGCATTAACAGAAGGTAGTGCCGTTGGATTCTCAATGCGAGAACAGCCTATTATACCGGTTCATGATATCAAAGGCAATTATGGCGGGTCTTATGGAGGACAACTGGGGAATGCTGAAAACCCTGTCGCCTTGCAGGAACGTTCTGTAAATAACAAAACTAGTATTAGCCGCCTGTTTGGCAGCGCCTACCTGGAGGTAGACCTGTTGAAGGACCTTACAGCCAGGACTACCTTTGGGGGAGAAAGCTACAGCAGTCATTCGCGGTCATTCTCCTATCCTACTTATGAGAATGCAGAAAATACTCAAACGAACTCCTATTCTGAAAGTGCATATAGCGGTTATAACTGGACATGGACCAATACCCTGAATTATCATAAGATTATCCGTAAGCACGATCTCAAATTAATGTTAGGAACGGAGGCATATGATTCAAAATACCAGGAATTGGGGGGTACTACCACCAGTTATTATTCTTTTGATCCTGATTATACCACGCTTTCTTCTGGTTCCGGTACGCAAACGAACTATAGTACACGCTCGTTAAGCGCGCTCATGTCCCAGTTTGGACGTCTGGACTATTCATTTAATGACAAATATCTTTTAAGCGCCACGCTACGGCGTGATGGTTCTTCAGTATTTGTCAATCATCAATATGGCTGGTTTCCGGCCGGTAGTATTGCCTGGCGGATGACAGAGGAACAGTTCATGAAAAATATTTCATGGCTGAATGACCTGAAGGTACGTGGCAGTTATGGTATTATGGGCAATCAGCTAAACGTAAGTTCAAATAATGGGTATTATACCTATGCCAGTAGTAAATCCTCTTCTTATTATGATATAGGTGGTACAAATACGACTTTGACCGAAGGCTTTCAGGTAGATCAGGTCGGTGCGCCGGATGCCAAATGGGAAAAAAACTATAATCTGAACATTGGTATAGATGCATCCTTCCTGAAAGGCGATCTGGCACTAACTGTTGACTATTACCAGAAGAATGTCAAAGACCTATTGTACAATCCCTCTCTGCCAGGCACCTATGGTACGGGCACACCACCTTATGTAAATATTGCAGCTGTAAAAAACAGCGGAATTGATCTTACACTGTCCGTGCATAAATCTATTATTAAGGGCCTTGAACTGAATAGTACAATAACTTTAACCACCATCAATAACAGGATCACCCATGTGACAGATAATACCGATTATTTCTATTCTGGAGGACAGCGCCGGTTCGGGGTTTATTTTATCAGGAATCAGGTAGGACATAGTATTGGTGAATTTTATGGGTATAAGGTAGCCGGTTTCTTTAATACTGAGGAGGAAATTGCCGGCTATAACAGTCTGGCTCAACAAAGTACCGGTAGTTCAGATGCCGTATACGAGGCAAATGCAGGAGTAGGCCGTTTTCGATTTGAGGACGTAAATAAAGATAATCAGATTACTGACGATGACAGGACCTTTCTGGGAAACCCCAACCCCAAATTCAATTACGGCGTGAATATAGGGCTCACCTATAAGCAATTTGATTTTAGTATCTTTCTGTATGGTGTGTATGGAAATAAGATCTGGAATAATGTGAGATGGTGGACAGATTTTTATCCCTCATTTGCAGGTGCCAAGAGCTATACTGCATTATATGATTCCTGGACACCCACGCACACGAATGCGAAGGCGCCTATCCAGGAGAATTCAGGCGTTTCAAGCACCAATGGATCCCCCAGTTCCTATTTTATTGAAAATGGATCCTATTTAAGAGCTAAAAATATGCTTATTGGCTACACATTTCAAAAGACTATCCTGGACAGGGTGGGTATTGAAAGTCTGAGAATCTATCTGCAAACAGCCAATCTTTTCACATTTACAAAGTACACAGGAACTGATCCTGAGATCAGCGGAAATGGTGTTACTGAATTTGGTGTTGATGAAGGCGCATACCCCAATTCACGCCAATTCCTATTAGGAGTCAATCTTAAATTCTGACTTTACTTAAAAAAAGAGGGATATGAAATTATCTATGCAATTTGCTAATATTATACTCATTGCAACAGGTTTAACATTGTTGTCCTGTTCCAAAAATTTTCTTTCTAAACAACCACAGGGATCACTCACGGAAGAATCGTTGTCAAATGCAGCGGGCGTGAATAGTCTGCTGGTAGGTGCCTATTCAGCATTGAGTGGACAGGATGATGGAAGTAACCTGAACGGAGGATCCGCATGGGCTGTATCGCCGGACAACTGGATATATGGCAGCGTGGTGGGAGGAGATGCACACAAAGGGAGTGATGCCGGAGACCAGCCTTCTATTAGCGTACTGGCTACCTTCACTACCGATCCTTCCATTTCCTTTCTGAATGATAACTGGGTGTGCCGTTATGAAGGTATAACCAGGTGCAATAATGTATTGAAGCTGGTAGACAAAGCGGCGGATCTGTCCAGCGATGATGCACTCAATATCAAAGCGCAGGCAAGGTTCCTGCGGGCTCATTACTACTTCGAGCTAAAGAAGATGTTTGACATGGTTCCCTGGATATCGGATTCGACAGAAGATCTAAACCAACCCAATAACATAGATATCTGGCCTTATATTGAATCGGATTTCCAATATGCTTATGAAAATCTTCCCGGCACACAGGATGAAATCGGAAGGGCCAATAAATGGGCAGCGGCTGCATATCTGGGTAAGACCTATTTGTATGAGGAAAAATATACGGCAGCTAAAGCAATATTTGATGTAGTGATCAGTGAAGGCACTACCACCGGAGGCATAACTTATGACCTGAATACAGAATTTGAGAATAATTTCAGGCCTGAAAAGGAAAGTTCAAACCCGGAAGCCATTTTCGATGTAGAAATGGCCGCAAATTCGGGGAATAGCAGCATCGCACAAGCCAACCAGGGCGATATGCTGAATTTTCCATATGGCAGTAGTCCATTCGGATGTTGTGGTTTCTTTCAACCTGCACAGGATCTTGTGAATTCATATCGTACAGACGCCAGCGGCTTGCCTTACCTGGATGATTATAATACTTATGCCGTGAAAAATGATATGAACATAACCTCTGCACAGTCATTCACACCTGATGAAGGTAACCTGGATCCCCGTTTAGACTGGACTGTTGGGCGCCGGGGAATACCTTACCTGGATTGGGGGCTTCATCCTGGTGCCGACTGGATACGTAGCCAATCTTATGGTGGCCCTTACGCTCCCAAAAAAAACGTGTACTGGCAATCCTCCGCATCATCCTATTATGATGGAAGTAGCTGGGCACCGGGATCTGCTATTAATGTCCATATTATCAGGTTTGCCGATGTTCTACTGATGGCAGCCGAGGCAGAGGCTGTGCTTGGCAACCTAAGTCAGGCGGAAACCCTTGTGAATCGTGTGCGTACCAGGGCATCCAATACGGTTGGTTATGTATATACTTATCTGGATGACAGTGATCCTACCGGCGGTTTTTCGACTACACCCGCTGCCAATTATGTCATCAGTACCTATCCGATAGGAACATTTACCAGTAAGGGTCAGGCCTACGCGCTAAAAGCCATCTATTTTGAAAGAAAGCTGGAACTTGGCATGGAGGGTCATCGTTTCTTTGACCTGGTACGATGGGGAGTGGCCAAGTCTGTAATGGATGCCTTTTTTAATTACGAGGGTCGGATCACAACGGATGTATCTGGTGCTACATTCACAGATCCGAAGAATAACTATTACCCAATACCACAAACACAGATAGACCTTACAACTGTGAATGGGACTAAGACATTAACACAGAATAAAGGCTATTGAACGTACTGAAAGAAGCCTTCAAACCAGAAAGATCCATCGCTGCCGGTTTTCAGGGGCCACCATGCTGCAATAAAAGAATCGTGATCGTCGGAGATAACAGCAACGCCTCCTGGAACCGGCATTCATAAATGGGCTTCAAACCATATTCGTTATCATCCTGCCATTGCTTCCCGGAAAATGTCGTTTTTGATTATTCAAATATTAAACAACACCTTCAATAACACAATCCGCCCCGGCAATGCATACGCACTCGCCACAACCGCATTTGCCGACAAATAAAGCGCCTCGTATTTTCTTATATTCATAAAATTCACCGCACTTAACTCCAAATCTGTTTTCCATCTATTGACCCTATACTTCGCCGATGCATCGGCAAAAAAATACTTTAGATCAGGAGAACCCTGCTGCCTCGTAAAATAATGCTCTCCTGACAATTTAAATTGCAGATCGGTGACAGGGTTATAATTAACCGACACCTGCTGCAATAACTGTTCAATACGATTGACCGCTACCCCAATTTTAGCATAACTATTCATCTGCGTCAATATTGCCCGGTAGCTACAATTCAGCTGATCATTTATCTTTGTTTCAGCCCCTATACTAAACACCTTTGACCTCGTATAAATCGGTAACAGCACATTATTCTGTATCTGAACAGACCGGTTACTTTTCCATTGCAGTGTCCCGCTAAAGGTGGTCCGCAAAGCAAATGAATATTTACTCACCGATCCGTTTATCGTCCACGTACTGTTCCCATTTGCATATGGCAGCAGCATACGCCGTTGAATATTGTTGGTAATAAGCCCTGACACAACATTATTTGCCTGGATATAATTAAACAACACATTCACGCTAAAAAAAAACATAGTAATGGCCTTTCTGTAATTAAACCCTACACTGGCCAAATGACTTTCTCTCTCCGTAAGATCAGAATTATTTGCATAAAGCGTACGATAATCACGGAGAATATATCCACGGTAAATATCCATTATCGCACCTGTTTCACTTCGATAATTGTAAAAGAGATTGATGAAATTTTCGGAGTCGGTCATGTATTTCACATTCAACTGCGGATTAAATAATAACCGCGACTGCCGATTGCTCAAATGATAAAGACTATCTGCATAGCTAATATGCTGCAAGCTAACCGGCAGGGTCAGGTTTATTTTAAGGGCCTCACTGTTTAAGTTATAGGCAGCTTCGCCATACAGTTTGCGCTTCGTCCAGCTCACCTGGTTCATTGCACTATCCATCCCCGTTCCCAAATGGCTATCATATTGTATCGCATACAGGTCTGATGTAAGATGTTGCGCCTGGATACTAAACCCGGCCCTGAAACTCACCGTAGCCAGGTTTACCGGTATTTTGTAGGAGAGGTAATGATTTACATACCAGGCCGGTAAGTTAACAGTTTGCACCAATTGAGCATACGGCACACTGTCGTTAAATAGTGCAGCGTTGTAATTGGGGCTGATTGCCCTGTTTTCATCCCCACTATAATAATTGATATAAGAATATCCCTGGAAGATATGTTTTGATTGTAAAGTGGAAATAATATTCAATTCATTTGAGAAATTCAGGGTATTGTTTCGAAGTGCCTGGCTCACCTTATACTCATTCGTATTCAAGTCAGCATTGCCGGTATTGCGCGAATAATCCAGCAGCAGCGCATTATTCAGGTAATACTTATCCCGGTTCACATTCAATGTAACCTGGCTGTGAAGTAGATCAGACTGTGTGCTGTTGCGCTGTATCTCCTTATAAGTAACCGTATCTTCCGGCAATATAACGCTGGTTTGCTGTTCGTAATCCTGATGCTGAATGTCGTGCAGATAGTAGGCATTCATCCGCCACTGTACATCTTTTTTAAGGTTGACCAGGTTATTCAGATTGAGTATGCCAGCCTGGTTAAACAGGTACCTGTCCTTTGACAATGCCGGATCACTGACGGTGCCCAGTGAAAGTGTTGTTTCAGGAATATCATAGTCTATCCGCTTACTGTAGTCTGCATAATTATGTGATACCAGGTCACGCTGCAGGTCTGAACCAGTATTATTCCCTCGCAGATAATTGATAGCTTTATACTTATTTTTGAACATCATCGCATTCAGATCAATATTGTATTTGCCATCCGGACCTGCGCCCACACTTTCCTGGCCTACAAGCTGCAGCTTTGCATCTTTTTTAAAGCTAAGATTCAGGGCCACATCATCACTCATTACTTTGTTCTGCAATGCTTTTATTGGCTGGTGATTTTCAATAACCTGCAACTGGTCTACCGCTCCCTGGGGAATAGTATTGGTAGCGATATTATATTTGTCATCAAGCAAATTGTCGCCATCAATGTATACGCCTGATACAGGCTTATTGTTGTAGCTTATTTTGCCTTCTGCTGTGACAGTTATTCCCGGTAGTTTTTTTATGACATCTCCAATCACCCGATCCTGCGCACTACTAAAATCCGATACCTTATAACTCAGGGTATCTCCCCGCGTACGCAATACAGGCCGGGTGCCTTTTACCTCCACACCTGCCAGTTGGTTCACCAAACGGGACAACGTGAAATTGACAATCGCCGAAACATTTTTGGCCTGCATCTTATAGCCTATCATCCGTGCTTCCACCAGCAATTGATCCACTGCTGTGTTGGCCGGCACCTGCAATGAATACATTCCACTCCTGTCAGTAATAGCGTAGGCGGTTATTACATGGCTTGTATGATCGATGAGGTTAATGGTGGCAAACGGCACAGGTGCTCCCGAGGTATCTTTGACAGTACCCGTTACTTGCTGTGCATAGACCTTTCCATATAACAGCAACACCCAAAAAATTAGCTGTCCTTTCATTTGTTTTCAGGCAATTCTATCGGGTTGTTGATGACTGGCGCTGGTGCCACTTTAATTTTGAGTTCCGGCTTTGGCCCATTCCCCGGCATGTTTGCTGCCTGTGCCGCCATCATCGATTGTGCAAAGGCTTCAGGATTTTTGCGTACGGCTTCCTTCAATTTCCCGAATTCGCTTTCTGTAGTCTTAATGGCATTTTTGGGTAACTCAATGATATCCGGGTTGGCATCTACATCATCCATACCAAATAAAACAATAGCGGGTTCACTTGCAGTTTTCACCACAGTAGGTGCAGGAGTGACCATCTCCACGCCATCAAACATAAAGCTAACCTCCCGTTTTGCATCATAAGCCTCAACGATTACCCCAGGCAATCCGTTCAGTTTCCAGGGGCCCGCATGTATAGGTAAATCCGGGCAAAACCACGCTGTATAGGTACGCCCCTTATAACCGGCCATGGCTTTCTGGCATTTCAGGCCGCTGAATGTAGCGGTATCACTGGTAATTTTCCAGTCCATAGCCGGCATGCTGCTCTCTATCAGGTAACTATTAAAAAGGCGTTCCCGGGTAAACAGTTTGCCTTCATTTGGAAACTGGTAATATTCAGTGCCTGATGCATTTGACTGCCGGTTTATCTTTATGCTGCCATCAGGACTGCTGGCCTTCTGATCGGCAAGCTGCTTCTTAAACAGCGCGTCCTGCAACTGCCTGTCATAACTTTTGTAAACACTGGCACTACTGCCTACTAATAGTACCATATTTTCTGTATAAGGGTGTTGGCGGTTCGTAGTGTCTCGTACATGCGTAAATTTGTAATGGACCATCACATGGGCAGTATCAGTGCTTTGGGCCTGGGCCCCCAGAATAGCTGATAACGATATGGTGGCAAGCATTAATCCTCTTTTCATAATTACAGTATTTACTGCAATGATATCCGGCATACATTACCCACTCAAAACAATGGTGTGAACAAGGCTGCTGTATGGATGAAAAACGGAATTTTGTTATTGGGGATTTCAAATCTGGCCTGTTTACATACATATAAAACCAGTTGATAAAATATATTTTCATCGCCATTTCGGATCACTTACATTTGTTTATATGCTTTCGGCCAATAAGAGAAAATATATAGAAATACTGATCCATACAGCGTGCTGGATAGGGGTTTACTATACGCTGAGTTCTCTCACCAGTTCGCAGATTAAACTGCGGGTGATAGACAATGGTATAGCCCGGGAGCAGCACTATGAGCAGACCCTGTTTCCTTATATATTTATTACACTGGGCTTTTTGATGCTGCTTTTTTATGGAAATATTTTCTGGCTTTTCAGCATAATCATCCGGTATAAAAATGTGCTGAAGCGGGTTTTGGCAGCCGCCGGATGGTTCCTGCTTATTTTTGCTGCCAATTACTTTATAGTAGGAGATTTACTTAAAAAGCCGGGAGCAGCCATCCACGAATTTCCGGATATTTCAGCCGTTGGCACCATCAATCGGGATGTGCGCGGATGGGGCCATACACAGCTGATTATGCTGCTAATCTTCCTGGGCATATTGGGCATATCTGTTGCATATTTCTCTTTAAGAGAATGGGCAAAAAGTGAACTGCTACACAACCAGCTGCAGGCGCACCAGCTGGATACCGAGATTAAATTCCTGAAATCGCAGATTAGTCCGCATTTTCTTTTTAATACGCTCAACAACCTGTTTTCTATCGCACAGCAAAAAGGGAATGACGAACTGGCCGACGGCATTTCAAAGCTATCAGGCATGATGCGCTATATGATCTATGAAAGCAATGGGAAACAGGTATCCCTGCAAAAGGAGATTGAATATCTGCAAAACTGTATTATGCTGAATGAATTGCGTTATGCTGCCGGAGAAGTTAGCGTGGTGCTGGACTATCCCAATAATATGGAAGGTATTTTTGTGGCGCCGATGATTTTCATTCCATTTGTTGAAAATGCTTTTAAACATGGTGTTTCAATAGGCCATTCATCAGCAATTAATATTTCTTTTACCCTTAGTGGCAAACAACTG
This sequence comes from Chitinophaga sp., assembly GCF_039596135.1. GTDB lineage: Bacteria > Bacteroidota > Bacteroidia > Chitinophagales > Chitinophagaceae > Chitinophaga. The sequence goes on along the minus strand of NZ_JBCNKH010000078.1, from coordinate 14,254 downwards.
GTATTTAATTGTGAGAATAATAAGTATAATTTTGTAAAAAGGATGGAAGCTGAAAACAGTGGGATTGGGCTGGAAAATATCAGGCGGAGACTTGCACTGTTATATCCCGGCACACATGAGCTGGTGATAGATGACAGGAATGGAAAATATAATGTCACACTTAAAATTGACCTCGGATGATGACATGTATTATTGTTGACGATGAACCGAAGGCCCTTGAGGTGATTATAAGGTATTGTCAGAAAAGCAGCCTGTTAAATTTGAAAGCCACCTTCCGGGAACCTGTCAAAGCCATTGAATACCTTCAGCGCGAGAAAATTGACCTGGTATTCCTGGACATTAACATGCCGGACATTGACGGTATGCAGCTGGTGCAATCGCTGGCTGTAAAGCCCATGATTATATTTACTACCGCGTATGCCAGTTATGCGGTTGAAAGTTATAACCTGAATGCAGTCGATTATTTACTGAAACCCGTTACATTCGACCGGTTCCTGACCGCGATTAATAAAGCGGGTAATTTAAAAAACAGCACTCCGGCCGGAGATGAAACCATCTTTATCAAAAGTGGTTCGCAAACATACCAGGTCAAGATTGCTGATATATTATATCTCGAAAAAGAAGGGAATTATATTACAGTTCACCTCAGGGATAAAAAAATACTGATGCGTGAGAATATGGGTGATATTTTTGACCTTTTTCCTTCCACTGAATTTGTAAGGGTGCATAAGTCGTACGTTGTTGCTATCAGGCATATCAGCGTCATTGAAGTACACCAGGTTATTGTAAATAATGCGGCTATTCCTATTGGTAGTACTTTCAGGGAGGATTTTCGCAAGCGGCTGGGGGTGAACTTCAAATCTTAACGATCACTTTTCTTTATACACCAATAGCCGCAACGCATTCAGCACCACCACCATGGTAGAACCTTCATGCCCCATCACGGCGGGTCCTATACTCGCAATGCCCAGTAAGGTTAAAGGAATTAAAACAGCTACCATCCCCAAACTGATTACAAGATTCTGTTTGATAATACGGTTCGCCTGCTGACTCAGCGCAATTGCAAACGGAAGTCGCATCAGCTGATCGCCCATCAGCGCAATGTCTGCTGTTTCCAAAGCCACATCTGAACCAGCGGCTCCCATCGCAATACCCACCGTGCTATTAGCCATAGCAGGCGCATCGTTGACCCCGTCGCCCACCATCGCAACTTTATGTTCAGATTCCTTTAGTTTTTTAATGGCGGCTACTTTCTGCTCAGGCAGCAGGTCACCCCATGCATCAGTGAGACCGGTTGCTTTTGCAATAGCGTCAGCTACCAGTTGGTTATCGCCTGAGAGCATGATCATTTTTTTAATACCCACGGCTTTGAGCGCATCAAGTGCCGGTTTGGCTTCAGAACGGGGCACATCCATGACTGTGATCATACCGGCATATTGATTGTCTCTGAGCACCAGCATTGCCGTATGCCCGGCCCTGGATTTTTCGTCCAGCAGCGCAAGTACCTCCGGCGACGCAGTGACCAGCGTTTGATTCCCAATAATAATGTCATGCCCCTGCCATTGTGCTTTGATTCCTTTACCTGTAACAGATTCAGGATTTTCTGCAGGCGGTACATTTGTAAGTTGGGCATCGGCCACAATCGCTTTTGCCAATGGGTGATTGCTCAGGGATTCTACTGCCACAACCATTTCCAGTAGTTCTTCCCTGGTAATGCCGGCAGCAGGAATAATATCTGTCAGTTTCGGTTTACCTTCGGTGAGGGTACCGGTTTTATCAAAAGCAACTGCTTTCAATGTTCCCAGGTCTTCCAGCGGACGCCCTCCTTTCACGAGAATCCCTGCACGGGCAGCACGGGCCACACCACTAAGCACTGCACTGGGTGTAGCGATGGCAAGCGCACATGGACTTGCCGCCACAAGAACCCCCATAGCACGGTAAAAGCTCACGCTGAACGGTTCATCGCGCACCAGGAATGCAAGACATAACAAACCCACGAAAATAATTACAGCAGGTACATAGTATCGCTGCACCTTGTCAGTAAAGCGCTGGGTAGGTGATTGCTGTGATTGCGCTTCGTTGACGAGTTGGATCATTCTTGACAACGTAAAATCTTTGGCTGGTTTGGTAACCCTGATTTCCAACAAGCCACTGCCATTCAAAGTGCCTGCATAAACAGGGCTGTCCACCTGCTTTTCTACCGGCATGCTTTCGCCGGTGACAGCAGCCTGGTTCACAGCGCCCGATCCTTTTGCAATAATACCGTCGGCGGGAATCATGGCATCTGGTTTTACCACGACGATATCGTTTATTTGTAAGGTTTCAATTTTTACTTCCTGCAATTGATCGTCTTTTTTCAGCCAGGCTGTTTTGGGTGCCAGTTTTGCCAAAGCACTGATTGAGTTTTGGGCTTTGTTCATAGCATAATGCTCCAGGGAATGGCCAAGGCTAAAGAGAAAAAGCAATAACGCACCTTCAGCCCAGTCACCTAATATAGCGGCACCTGCAGCAGCGATGATCATGAGAGAGTCAATATCGAAAGCTCCCTCCCGGATATTTTCAATCGCTTCTTTGACGGTGAAAAAACCACCGGCAATGTAAGCTACTATATATAACGATAAAGGGAGTACGGGCGGTATGCCTTTTACAAAAGATAAACCAAAGCCAATCGCCAGCGCAGCACCACAGGTAAGGCTACAGATGATTTCTATGTATTTCTTTACACCATGGTCGTGGTCGTGATCATGATGGTGATGTTCATGTCCGTTCATGGGTTTGAAGATACGAAACAATGAGAAATTGCAGCGGCATTCACCGGCAATTCTATCCTGCAATCAATATCTTGCCACAGCCTGTATACTTTACCCGCTCCACCACCGTATCACTCACCATCGTACCCATCTCCACACCTACGGCTACGACCATACACTCATTATTATTTATTTTCCCGTTACTTAACTGTAGCGTAACCGTAGCCGCCTCCATGGCCTGCTGAGAAGTATGCCACGGGGTAATAAATGATACAGGCGGCTGTTGATGAAGATAATATCCTGCCGCCCCCAAACTGATGATGAACCGGTACATGGGTTGCTGCCAGGGGAGCACCAGGTTAACCCCGGGCTGTAATGCAGGAATGCGTATCACTGCTGTAACGGTATCATGATCCAGCGTGGCGGACAACGGATGCCTGACCACGCTGTCAAACAAATGATTTTTATTCAGGCTAAACCCACTCATCATATGCCCAAAGTCTGAAAAATACACCGTTCGGCTACCCACCTTATTCATATTGTCCTGCATGAGCAGATGCCTGCACAAAGATGTAAACTGAGGTGCCAGGTTCATATCAGCCAAATGTTTTACAGGACTGATCGCCATCCTGACGGACTTCCCCGCCGAAGAACATGTTCCAAATTCATCATTGTTTCGCCGTATCGGCTCACACGAAGGTAGCTTTGCAATCTTCTTTGCGGAGGGGCCGCCATTTTTCCTGAGGATATACCCGTCTGCTTCATCCCTGTTTTTAGGCAGGTAAGCATTCATTCCTTCCAGTTTTCCCTTAAACCGGAGCACAGATTTTAAAATCGCCATATAAGATATGGTTTTGTTGTTAACAAATAATGGTTACTAATAGTACGGTCATAGACCTGTTCCGCAGGTAAACTGTATATAACCCGTAGATATCCCGTATCTCTATAGATACGACTTATCTACGGCTTACCTACGGTTTATATACGGGATATATACGGGATACCCCCATGTTTATGAAGGTATCATACTATGGTCCACCTGAGGCCGCAGTAAAATAAATTTGGAGAATTATACCAATCGGTATATTTTTACATCGTCTTAATCATCAAGATATGAGCAAAGCAGAAAAAACCAGGCAGTATATAGTGGAGAAAACCGCTCCCATTTTCAATATCAAGGGTTTTGCCGGCACCTCGCTCTCAGACATGACCGAGGCCACCGGACTCACCAAAGGCTCCATCTACGGCAACTTTGCCAACAAAGATGAAGTAGCCCTCGCCTGCTTTGACTTCAATTTCAAAAAGATAGTCAGCATCATCGACAGCGCCATAGAAAAGGAAAAGACCTATAGGGGCAAACTCCTGGTCTATACCAAAATCTATGACAACTTCCTGCACGCTCCCTTCCCTACCGGCGGTTGCCCCGTGCTGAACACCGCCGTAGAATCGGATGATACCCACCCGGAACTGAAAGCGAAATCTGCTGCCGCCATCGGAAAATGGAAAGACAAAATCTCAGACATCCTCAACAAAGGCATCGCTATGGGTGAATTCAAGCCCGGGCTTGATATAGAACAAACCGCGCTCACACTCATCGCTACCATCGAAGGAGCTATCATGATCACCAAAGCGACCGGTAAACTCAACTACCGCTCCGCTATCCTGAACTCTATCGAAAACATGATTAACGCACTGTAAATATTTTTTTGCATAATAATATACCGATCGGTATATTCTAAAACAAACAAGATGAACACAAGTAACAATACCGTATTAATCACCGGCGGCAGTGCCGGTATCGGTTTCGAAATCGCGCAGCAATTGAGTGCACAGGGCAACCAGGTCATCATCACAGGTCGTAATGCAGAAAGGCTCAAAGCCGCCGCTGCCCGGTTGAAAAATACCACCGCAATTGTATCTGACGTCACCAGCGAGGATGATGTCAACCATCTCGTATCTCAACTCAATGAGCAATTCCCGCAGCTGAATATCGTGATTAATAATGCCGGCGCCGCATCTTCTCCTTACCGGTTTCTCCCCGGCGCCAATGCTTATGAAAAAGCATCCGCCGAAATGCAGACGAACTATCTCTCTGTTCTTCGCCTGAACGAAAAGCTACTGCCTTTGCTCACGAAACAACAACATGCCGCCATCGTGAACGTATCCAGTATTGTATCTTTTGCACCAGCTATCAATATTCCTGGTTATAGTGTGAGCAAAGCCGCCTTACACGCTTATAGCAGGGTATTACGCCTCACTTTAAAAGACACTCCCGTACGCGTATTTGAACTCATGCCACCATTAGTGAATACGGAGTTTTCAAGAGAAATAGGCGGGGAAAACGGGATACCACCTGCACAAGTGGCCGCTGAGCTCATAGCCGGATTTCAGCATGACCTGTATGAAATACATGTAGGTAATACCGCAGCTATGTACCAACTCTACCTCTCCTCTCCCGAAAACGCACTGCAGGCTATCAACGCCGAAAAATAATTCCTTGCCTTAAACTATACCGATCGGTATGAAGAAAGAAACCATCCTGCTGGTTACCGTCATCGCTGCGGCTGTGATGGAGCTAATCGATACCTCTATCGTAAACGTGGCGCTCTCACACATGAGTGGGAACCTTGGCGCTACGCTGGAAGATACTTCCTGGGTCATCACCGCTTACGCCATCGCGAATGTGATCGTCATTCCCATCACCAGTTTTTTAGTGCTGAAACTGGGAAGAAGGAACTATTATATTGGCTCTGTCATCGCCTTTACGTTTTTCTCTTTTATGTGCGGACAGGCGTCGAACATATGGACCCTCGTGGCTTTCCGTTTCCTGCAGGGCATAGGTGGCGGGGCATTGCTCTCCGTATCGCAGGCCATCGTGTTTGAACTCTTTCCAAAAGAAAAACGGAATGTAGCCAGCGCACTCTTTGGAATCGGGGTATTCGTAGGCCCCACAATCGGCCCTACATTAGGCGGGTATATCACCGAGTTCTACGACTGGCCCTGGATCTTTTATATCAACGTGCCGATCGGTATTACCGTTGCCGTTATCTGCTATATGCTGTTAAAAGAACCGCCCATTAAACAGGAAGCAGGTAAGGTAGACTGGCTGGGAATCTTTCTCCTCGCAATTGGGGTGGGATCTTTACAGACTGTATTGGAAAGAGGGGAAACAGACGATTGGTTCGAAGCAAATTATATCATCCTGCTAAGTGTCATAGCTTTCTTTGGGCTACTACTCTTTATCTGGTGGGAACTCAAAATAAGTAATCCCGTGGTGAACCTGAGAGTATTGAAGAGCAAGAACCTGAGTCTCGCAGCCATACTTACTTTTATTTCAGGCGTCGGGTTATTCAGTTCTGTATTTTTAACACCTGTGTTTGCGCAGCGGTTACTAGGGTTTACACCTACACAAACAGGACTCCTGCTATTACCGGGGGCATTATTAGCCATTGGCGGTTTGATGATTTCGGCTACCCTATTACAAAGAGGCATTTCTCCCATTGTGATGATTACGATCGGTATGTCGCTGTTCGTGCTCTTCAGCTGGCAGATGTCGCATTTAAGTCTGGATGCAAGTGCAGGTATGATTACCACCAGTTTGATATGGCGTGCTGTGGGGCTGGCGGTGGTGACAGTGCCATTAACTACGCTGGCGGTATCGTCGCTGGACCTGCAGGATATACCGCAGGGAGCTGCGCTCAATAATATGATGCGGCAACTGGGAGGTAGTTTTGGGCTGGCGATGGTGAATACCTACCTGACTAACAGAAATGCTGTACACAGAACAGACCTGGTTAGCAATATTACTAATGACAATCCTGAGGCTGTAAAGAGAATTTCAGATTATACCCGGTATTTTATGCAACATGGATACGGGGTATTTGAGGCGAAGCAAAAGGCATGGAAGGCGGTGGATTTTGTGGTTACGAAACAGTCGAACCTGATGAGTTATGATGATGCTTATTGGATGGTGGGATTGGTATTTCTGTTTGCATTGCCATTGTTGTTATTAGCGAGGAAGAAGAAACCGGGAGTGCAGGTAAAGGTAGTGTTGTCAGATCATTGACCAATATGTCTTACATTTATGTTGCATCATGCAACAGACTAAAAACAATTACGACAACGTTGCCTCGCAATATGACTGGCTGAGCAAACTGGTATTTTACCGCTCACTGGAAAATGCGCAGGTGAGTTTATTGAAATATATTCCGGCCGGTAGCCAGGTCCTTATTGTGGGCGGGGGTACCGGCTGGATTCTGGAAAGACTGGCGCAACTACACCATCATGGCTTGTCAATTACCTACGTGGAAATTTCGGGGAACATGATTACCCTGTCCAGGAAAAGAGATGTAAAAGAGAATACCGTTCATTTTGTTAACCTGCCTATAGAAGAGTTTACCCCAGACCACGACTACGAGGTCATCATCACTCCTTTCTTATTTGACAATTTTGCCCCTGAACGGGCACAACCCGTCTTCTGGCAGTTACATACTGCGTTGAAAAAAAGCGGTTTATGGCTATTTGCAGATTTCTATTATGACAAGGAAAAAAGCCGCTGGTGGCATAAGTTACTGTTAAAAACCATGTACTCCTTTTTCAGATTGCTGTGTAATGTAGAAGCAAAGTCCCTGTTTAACATGGCTACCTGTTTTGAGGCGGGGAAATACGAGGTACTTCATCAACGTTTCTTCTATTTTGGCTTCATTCAGTCAATTGCTTATAGAAAACCGGTATAATTATTATTTTAGTCCCCAAATGTACGCAGCCGAATACTCTATCTTACTCCGTGTAGCCAGTGGTGATCAAAAGGCCTTTCGTATGCTGTTCGATCAATATTGGGATGGCATGTATGCCAATGCGTTGCATTTTACAAAATCCCCCGAACTGGCGCAGGACCTGGCACAGGAAATCTTCACAAAAGTGTGGCTGATGCGGGACAAGCTCCCTGAAATTGAACGTTTTGACGCCTGGCTGTACCGGGTAGCGAAAAATATGATCCTGGATGAAATGCGCCGGTTACAACAAAGCCCGGATTACGCAGAATTTATGGACGCCTATTTCCTGGCCGGCGACCAGGATGCACATCAACCTACTACTACAAAAGACATTGAGAAACAACTACATGCTGCGATAGCGCAATTGCCGGCGCAAATGCAAACCGCATTCAGACTAAGCAGGTTTGAAGGGCTTACCCATGAGCAGATTGCGCAGAAAATGAACATCTCGAAAGTAACATCACAGAATTACATCGCCCGGTCACTGGTGGCGATTAAAAAATACATGGCAGAGTTGGGGATATTCTTATTAATGATGCTAAAGCATTAATTTTTAATTCATTGCAACTTTTCTGAAAAAAATTTTCTCACCGACGGATTACCCCGTCTCTTTTTTTCGTCTTTATACATATGAAGGAGTTATTGGAAAAATTCTTGTCCGACAGCATGACCAAAGAAGAGCAAGACGAGTTCCGCGCTTTACTTGCCCGCGAAGACCTGCGTGCAGAGTGGGCTGTGTACATTGAAAAGATCCTGGCAGAGAAACGATATCACGATGCGCCTGTAGCTGACCGTGATGCGATCTTCCAGCAAATGATGTCCAAATCACCCATTTATCCATATCCTGGACCAACTTTGCACAGGTACCGCTGGTGGGCCGCTGCGGCGGTCTTCCTGCTCCTGTTGGGGGCAGGCACCTTATGGCTGCGTACCCCTGCGCCCAAAAAAGAAATGGCTGCTATCGATGTAGCCCCCGGCACAACCAAAGCCCTGCTCACGCTTGCGAACGGGCAGGTGGTACCATTGGACAGTGCCGGCTCGCAATCCTGGCAGCAGGGGAATACCCATATCAGCCAATCCGGCGGTTTGCTGGCCTATTCCCAGCATGGTAATGACGATGCAGTCAATTTCAATACCCTGACTACTCCCCGCGGAGGCACTTTCAGGGTAACCCTGCCCGATGGCAGTAGTGTATGGCTGAATGCCGCCTCCTCGCTGCGGTACCCGACTGCCTTTAAAGGGGCTGAGCGCCTGGTGGAAGTACAGGGGGAAGCTTATTTTGAGATTGCACAAAACGCACAACAACCTTTTAAAGTAAAAATCAACAACCAAACCACCATCGTGGTACTCGGAACGAGTTTTAACGTAAATGCCTATGCCAATGAAAGTACCATCGCAACTACCTTGTTAACCGGCGCCATTCGTATGCTGCACCGGGATGAACAGGTTACACTGCATCCCGGTCAGCAGGCGCGAACCAGTGCAACAACTATTGAAACAATCCAACATATAGATACCACCCAGGTGCTGGCCTGGAAAAACGGCCTTTTCGACTTCCATAACGCCACCCTACCGGAAGTAATGAGACAACTGGCCAGATGGTATGATATAGACGTCGTATACGCAGGAAATATACCAACCATCACCTTTGATGGAAAGATGGACAAACATTTACAATTATCTCAAATCATCAAAATCTTTTCGTACATGAAGTTGAATTGCCGCCTTGAAGGGAATAAACGGCTGGTGGTACTGCCGCAATAGTTTTCTTAGAGAATTTATTTTTATCAGGTGCCCTGGAATAAGATTCCGGGGGTGGACAGCTTATGCCTGAAAAACACCACGAACCAAGACTTTTAATATGCCATCCATACCTAAAAAAAACCGCCACGGACGGCAATCCGTAGCGGTATAAACCGGTATGGCCTTTCAATACTGAATGTATCCCGACTAAAAGAAACATTTCATTAATCAACCAAACCTATTCAAATTTATGCAATTCGTTGCTTATTATGAAGCCCTGCGTGAACCAGGGCCCTGGACCAAAATCATTCGCACAATGCGATTCATTGCCTACTTCCTGTTCGTATGCTGCCTGCATGTCAGCGCCAAAAGCGTTTCTCAGTCCATTACTTTCACTGGTCGCAACGTACCTATGAAAACAGTACTGGACGCTATCGAAAAGCAAACCGGCTACGTCTGCTTCTCCAACGGCAGTGTACTCGCACATGCCAAACCAGTGAATGTGGATGCTAAACATCTTGACCTCCCTGCTTTCCTGGACCTGGTACTCCGCGACCAGCCACTGGAATACACCATTGAGAGCAAGACGATCATCATCCGGGGAAAAACGCCGCTGCCCTACTCCATCCCGGTGATGGAAGCACAGCCCCCGACTATCAAAATTACAGGGATCATTACCGACGATAAAGGCGTACCCCTGCCCGGTGTATCAGTAAGGGTAAAAAACAGCAAAGATGGTACTGTCACCGATGCGCATGGCCTGTATTCACTCGAAAACGTGGATGAAAATGCCCTGCTCGTTTTTACCTTTATCGGTTATACCACACAGGAAATTCCCGTAAGAGGAAAACGGATTATCTCCATCAGTCTCACCCCCGCTTTGAACAAACTGGATGAGACGGTAGTACAGGCATATGGTTCTACCTCCAAACGTTACAACACCGGTAATATTGACAAGGTCACTGCCGAGGAACTCATGCTTCAACCCGTAGAAAACCCGCTGGCAGCACTGGAAGGCAGGGTGCCCGGTATGATCGTGACACAAAGTTCCGGTATACCGGGGTCCACTTTCAAAGTTGAAATCAGGGGCCGCATGGCTTTTGATAAAAACCTCTCTGACGACCAACCCCTCTTTATTGTAGATGGCGTGCCCATGGCTGCCAACAACAGTAAGATCAATAAACTCACCTCTGCTGCAGGCGTGCTGCTAAACTCTGGTATCAGCCCCTTTAACAGTATCAATATGAACGATATTGCGAGCATTGAAGTACTGAAAGATGCAGATGCAACCGCCATCTATGGTAGCCGTGGTGCAAATGGCGTGGTGATGATCACCACCAAAAGAGGGAAACCAGGAAAAACCAGGCTGGATGCAAGTCTGAGTCATGGCATCAGCAAGGTGACCCGCACTGTACCCATGATGAATACCCAGGAATACCTGCAGATGCGTCGTGAAGCATTCATCAACTCCAACACTGCCATGACGACTGCAAATGCCTACGATCTGCTTGCTTACGATACAACCCGGTATACCGACCTGACAAAACTCTTCATTGGCAATACCGCTACGTCTACCGATGCACAGGCTTCTGTAGCAGGAGGTACCATCAATACCCAATACCTGGTGGGTACGGGTTATCATTACCAGACCACTGTATATCCAGGCAATAGCCATGAACAAAGAGGTTCTATGCACTTTGGTATTACCAACCGCTCTGACGACAAACGGTTCAACCTGAACTTTAGCGGTGGTTATTCTGTAGACCAGGATAATATTCCTGCTACGGACCTCGCCTCCGTAATGCAGTTGCCGCCTAACTTCCAGATCTATGATTCATTGGGGAACTATGCATGGAATGAAGGCGGAATTACATCGAAAGATAATCCACTGGCTTCTGTGTTAAAGCAAAATTACCGGATCACCACCAGCAACCTGCAGGGCAACCTCCTGCTGGGTTATAGAATCCTGCCCAATTTAGAACTTCGTTCCAGCATGGGTTACAACAGCACCATTGCCGATGAACAAAAGAAAATGCCACGTGCGGCACAGAACCCGGCCAAGGGTACAGCTACCGGCACTTTGCAGTTAGGCAATAATCAATTCAAGAGCTGGATTGTAGAGCCACAGGTTGAATACAATACCCATATATCGAAAGGTAAACTCACCTTACTGGGAGGCGCCACTTTCAATGCCACGAAGAATAACAGTTTAATGGTCATTGCAACTGGTTATACCAGCGATGAACTACTGGGTACACTGGCTGCTGCTGGTACCAATAACGTTACTACTACCAATACCAATAATGATTACCGCTACCAGGCATTCTTTGCAAGGGCCAATTACAATTATGACAACAGGTACCTGGTCAACTTTACAGGCAGAAGAGACGGCTCCAGTCGTTTCGGGCCACAATACCGGTTTTCGAATTTCGGATCAGCAGCAGGTGCGTGGTTGTTTACGAATGAACCCTTCTTTCCAAAACAGGCGGTGCTGAGTTATGGTAAAATCAGGGCCAGCTACGGGGTGACAGGGAATGATAAGATCGGGGATTACAAATACCTGGATAGCTGGAAAGCAACGAGCAGTAACTATACTGATTCTGCCGCCCTCTACCCTACCATTTTGTATAACCCTGACCTGCACTGGGAAAAGAATATCAAGACAGAAGTGGCGATGGAACTGGGTTTCCTGAAAGATAAGCTACTGGCTACAGTAGCCCTGTACCGCAACCTGTCTTCTGATCCGCTGGTGGGGTATCCGTTACCGTATGCAACAGGCTTTTCGACGATTACGGCAAACCTGAACGGGGTATTGATTGAGAACAGGGGGATTGAAATATCTGTGAATACGACGAATGTGCAAACGAAAACATTTAGCTGGAATACTTATCTGAATGTAACGATTCCGCAGAACAGGCTGGTGAAGTATCCGAACCTGGCTACTTCTACGTATGCGAGCCAGTATAAGCTGGGCGAGTCACTGAATTTGATTTATAGTGGTGATTATACCGGTCTTGATTCCAATGGTTTGTATAGCATCAGGGATGTAAATAAAGATGGACTGGGGAATTCCAGTGATTACAGCGTGCATGGAAAAACGGACCAGCGGTTGTATGGCGGGTTGTCCAATACCCTTACTTACAAAGGGTTTCAGCTGGACTTCCTGTTTCAGTTTGTAAAACAAACGGGCATGAATTTCAGGTCGAATGGATTGTATAACCCGCCTGGTACCATGTATAATCAACCTAAGTTATTGCTGGATCACTGGCAGAAACCGGGGGATCAAAGTGCGAACCAGAAGTATACATTGTCTGCAGGGTCGATTACTGGAACGAGTGGGTATTATGCGATGATGTTTTCTAACTACAGGTATAGTGATGCTTCTTATATCCGGTTAAAGAATGTGTCGCTGGCATATACCATTCCACAGGAGGTGATTAAACGGTTGCACATTGTGTCTTGCAGGGTATATGTGCAGGCACAGAACCTGCTCACGATTACGGGTTATAAGGGCGGTGATCCGGAAACACAGAACTATTTATATATGCCGCCGTTGAGAACGATAGTGGGTGGCATACAGTTGAATCTTTGAGCATTTAAATTAATCAATTAAACTTCTAAAGAATGTTACGCCGATATATATTACTGATCGCCATTACCCTGACTGGTTGCACCAAATTTGTAGAAGTAGCGGAGCCAATAGACCAGATTCCTTCAGATGTGGTATTTGATGACGACACCAAGGCTGCATCTGCATTAAGAGGTTTGTACAGTGTAATGATTGCTGCACTCTACTCGCCATTTGGCGGCAGCCTGAGCGTGTGCCCGGGATTAGCAGCCGATGAACTGATCACCACCTCTACCCTGGTAGATTTTACCGACTTCCAGAATAATGTGATCAGCACTTCGAATGGCAAGAATAACTCCGGCCTGTGGGGCAATTTATACACCACCATTTACCAGGCAAATGCAGTACTGAAAGGTATTGAAAATTCGCCCAATGTAACACCCGCAGCCAAACTGTGGATTGGCGGGGAAGCACGCTTTTGCCGCGCATTGTATTACTTCTACCTGGTGAACATGTATGGACCGGTGCCCATGCCATTGACGACTGATTATACTACAAATACTTACCTGCACCGCACCTCCATAGATTCTGTGTATAATTTAATCATTGCTGATCTCCAAAACGCACAGGCGAACCTGGGCGATAACTATACCGCTACCGGCAATAGATTGAGACCGAATAAGTGGGCTGCGACTGCATTACTGGCCCGTGTGTACCTGTATCGCCAGCAATGGCAGGCAGCAATTGAGCAATCTACGGCTGTAATCAATTCAGGCTTTTATGCATTAGAGCCACTGAACAATGTATTCCTCAATGCTGGCAGGGAGAATATTTTACAACTCGCATCGGCCGGTACAAACCTTTATACATGGGATGCCTATGTATTTGTAAGTCTCAAGGCACATCTCGCCTCTTCCTCGCTCCTGAACAGCTTTGAAGCAGGTGATAACAGGAAAACCAGCTGGCTCACAAAGGTGACGATCAGTAATACCACTTACTACGCCCCTTATAAGTATAAAGTATCGACTGGTACCGGCACGTCGAGAACAGAGAATACCACCCTATTAAGATTAGGGGAACAATACCTGATCCGTGCCGAAGCCTATGCCAATGCAGGCAATATCTCATCTGCCAGGTCTGATTTAGATTCAATCAGGAAAAGGGCTGGCCTGCCCCTCATGACGGAAGATATTACGCAACAGGCCCTGCTGGACACTATTCTTCACGAAAGAAGAATCGAGCTGTTCTCAGAACTGGGGCACAGATGGTTCGATGTAAAAAGAAGCGGGAAAGCAGATGCCATCTTTGGTGCAGTAAAGACCGGCTGCCTCGTCGTGTCGCAGCACGGGCTGCAGCTCCCATTGCAGGTTGTGGCCGACGTATTGCCGGATCCAGTCGTTGAGCGGCCGCCACGCGTC
>NZ_JBCNKH010000077.1:0-28980 GCF_039596135.1 Chitinophaga sp. | reverse complement strand
GAGGGGGGATGATGGGGAGTGTGGTGGTATTTTTTAATGCGGGATGGGCAGTAGGTGCGGTTTTTATTGCGATGTGGATGCTATTGGTGTGGTTGTGGGTGAGGAGGATTGGTAGGATCAATACGGTTTATAATGACTTTTTGGAGTCCTTATGATTTGACAACGATTTCATCAAAATACCGGGTCTAAAGCCATCAGCAACCCACAACGGGGGCAAGTATGCGGGGAAAACTCCTTCCTATTCATTACTTTTACTCCCAAAATTAAACATTTAAACCATGAACCACTACAATTACTACCTCTTCGATTACGACGGCACCATTTGCAATACCTTCCCCACTATCCACCATGCCATGAGCCAAACCTTCAAAATAAGCGGCATCACTCCCCCTGATGAATCAGAAATGCTAACCGCTGTCAGCAAAGGAGGCGCCTTGCATGACACAATCAAATATTTACACCCGCAGGCTTCCCAACTCAACCCCGACGATGTTGAAACAATTGCGAAAATATACCGCGAACAGTATAAAGCATGCGAAGCACAACTCACCGTTTTATTTAATGGTGCCGCCACTGTTTTCAATAAATTAAAGGACCAGGGGAAAACCATTATTGTCCTCAGTAATAAAGGCATGGCGGCTGTTGAAAGATCATTAAAATCCCTGGAATTATTTGACCATACAGACCTCATTATCGCTGAAGGCGCCTTCCCGGAACTTGGTTTAAAATCCAAACCGGATCCCATGATTTACCAAACCCTTATCAGCCCAAAATACAATATCAAAAATAACAATGAAGTGCTCATGATAGGCGATACCCACACCGACATCCTCTTCGCCAATAACTGTGGCATCGCCTCCTGCTGGGCTGCCTACGGATATGGTCAAAAAGCCGACTGCGAAGTATTGAACCCCACCTATACCATCCAGGAAATTTCAGCAATTATATAAAAAAAGCGTGTACCTATACAGATACACGCCTTTCATTCATAATTATAAGGACAACCGTTCCTCCTAATTCTTTATCAACTTCACACTCCCTACCCGCCAATACTGATTCCCCGACGTCATCGTCGCCAGGAATCCTAACGTTACCTCCTGTTCCTGATCAAGCGTGAACTTAAACGATACCGTCGCACTTACATACCTGCTGGTCGGAAATGCTCCATACCCCAAAGCACCTGAAAGCCCACTGATATCCGGCAATGAACTGCCAGCCGCTGCTACTATATACACCGGATCCAACGCCTCTGTGTAGCAAGCCACTTGGAATATATAATTCCCTGCCGGCAATGTAGTCGTTTGGGAAATCTTACCATTGATAATATTCGCTGTTCCACTCCATCCTGACTCCATCACCAAAAATCCGCCCACATTCAACCACGTCTCAGACGCATACCCACCATATCCGGAGTGATTGATCACATTTGCGCTCGTCACCCATGGCGCCGCCAGCGTACCCCAACGTCCACCATCATAGGTAGCCCTGTCAAAAGGGCCCGTATTCTTCAGGTACAGCGCTGTAACATCTGCCTTAACTGGAAACGCTTCAAATGCGGTGTAGAATGTATCTATTGCCGTAGCATTGGGCAAATAGGCTGTTTGATAACTAATACCTGATCCGACTTTAAATGCAGGCAACGTAGTAGTCATATCAGTAAGAACAGACAAAATCAACGTATCATGTGCCATACCGGTATTGTCCGTATACTTTATCCGCATACTCACTGTACCCGCATCACTGCTCGCATCTGCCCACTTAATCAACGCGGAACCATCATTCTGCATCTCTGCATTGGCAATACCCCTGTTGATCAATGCACTCTGGTACAACTCCCCATATATGTTCGCAGATGTTGTAACGGGAATAGAGATATTCCCATGCGCATCATACGTTCTGACCTCAAAACTCATGAGCCCTTCCGGCAGATCTGGTATGATCACTGCCGCCGTATCCACTCCCGTCGTCCTCGTTACTGGCACTTCAATTGAATCCTGCCTGCTATTCCAGAACACCTTGTACTTTGTAATCTTAGGATCGGATGTAAACAGCCCCGTAATCTCGGCCCTGTTTCTACCGGAATATGCCTTTACCGAATCCATTTTGCCGGGATAAACAATGCTGCCATCCGCCATATACTTATCCCTGAATTCATCCATTTTAGAGCATGCGAACAGCAATGTCAGCATGCCTGATATGATTAATGCTCTTTGCATCATAATAGATTATTAATTGTTAATTACCCCACAGCGTGAACTCGGCTATGTTTATAAAGTATGAACCCTGCCAGTTGGAAAGACTCCTGATCCTTACGTACCGATAAGCAGTCTCCAACGCCGGAAAGTCAAACTGCCAGCCATTGTATGCCAGGGTTTGATCTGCCGTCGTTTCCGTGCCATAAGCTGAACCGGAAGGTTTCGTAACATGACAGGTTACCAGCCTGGTCCAGGTTGCATCCAGCGCCCCACTTAAACTGGGAGAATTAGATGCCCAGATCTCAAAGTCTTTTACATTCCCCCTCACATAATACACACTACCCACTTCCTTGTAAGGATTCACCTGCATACGGCTGAAAATATGTGCCTTGCCCAGGTCCAGCGTCACCATCTGCGAAGAACTTGCCTGCTCTACCGTAAATAAACACTGTGGCCAGCCAGGGTGGAAATTGCCGTCATAGATATAAGCTACATCGGTACGACCACCATTGTTCAATATCTCCGCATCACCCGGCAATACATAATTACTCCACTCTGATTTAGGCAGTAACTGTTCAAATATCGGTGTCAGCGTTTCATACATCGTATCTGAATAATTCAGCCATCTGTCCCGCACCACAAATGCATACCGCCTTTCTACTGCCGGTTGCTCCCTGACCGCACTTGTAATGATCGGACTGTTACTATAAATATTATCCATACCGCTGGTCTGCACCCATACTCCACTGCCGGTAGTATCTACCAGCGGAATAATAGCCAGATCTTCTTCTGTAGGATTATTACAGGTAAGATTGAAACCTCCGAATGTAGCCACTACTTTCAGCGATCTTAGCGCCAGATCGATAGGCGGTGTAAGCGGTTCCACAGTAACAGCGACAGGCTCAGAAGCTACCTCACTGGAATTGACTGCATACAGTTTAATAACATGTGGCAGTGTATCGCCAAATCCATCTACCGTAAGTGTATTCACATAGTAAGAGGCTTTTATTTCCCTCGGATGCCCCGCAGATGTTTCATATTCTGCTTTTACATAAGAAAGATCATCATTGCCCGGTAGGGTGTACGTGATCGCAGCTTTACCATTCAGGTTCACCACCTTTACATTGGAAACAGCTCCCGGAGGTGAACTATTTTTAGATACAGGACTACGCAAATCATCCCTGGTGCAGGATGCAGCTAATAAGAATAAAAGTATGATATATGATAACTTCATGTGTTGTCTGTTTTACCAGTTAGGATTTTGAACCAGGTTCGGATTTTCCAGTATGTCATCTTCATCTATCGGCCACAGGTAGTCGCGCGGCGCTACGAAGTGCCTGGCCAGGAAAGAGACTTCACGGTAGTACAACTCCGGCGTTTGTCCGCTCACTACCCAGCCGGTAATATTGCCACTCAGTTCCTGTGCAGCCGTTTTCCACCGCAGCAGGTCCCAGAAACGATGTCCTTCAAAACAAAGCTCTATCGCACGTTCCCGCTGGATGATCGCCCGCATGCCTTCTTTAGTAGTATACTTGGTAGGGTTCTTACTATAAGTGGCCCAGGCGCTTTGTACTGTTTGCAAACCTGCTCTTGCCCGCACACGGTTGATGTATTCATATACATCATTCTGTGGCCCCTGTGCTTCATTCAATGCTTCGGCATACAACAGGTAAATATCTGCCAGCCGCATTTCAGGATAAGGGTAAGAAGGGTAGGTGAGCGTATTCCAGTCCATATGCCAGTTCACTGTTTTCTTCATATAAAAACCGCAGACAGGCACCGGCGATGACTGGCTGGTTTCACTACCTCTTGCCTTTAACCAAAACGTGTTTTCATCGCTTTTTGAAGGACTGTTGGCCATATACCAGATACCCCTGTCAAAACCAAGATCCGCGTAATAACGGGGTTCTCTGTCAAAATTTAACCGGGCAGTAGTTTCTCCTTCCTTGATGTTAAATCTCTCCTCATGATTGGCTACCCGGAGGGTGGCGATATTGGAGAAATCCAGGGTTTTGTCTTCATCAATAGGTACACCGTTCTTTGTATAGAACAGCTTCGCCATTTTGATGGTAGGCCCCATGAGTGGGTGTCCCGCAGTTTTAGAAGCCACTGCGTTGTCAAAATCGAACTGACCGATCCCACAGCGCTGCAGGAAAGTACAGGCCCAGGTAATACTGGTCGTATTCCCCCATATCAGCTCACTATTCCATGGTTCACTCATGGAATTGCGGATACTCATCTGGGTCATGGTAGTTGAACTCAAGGGAATGGTCTGCGCCGGGAATTCGTATAGTTGAACGCCTTGTGCCGTAGCCAGGTCTATCGCTGCTTTACATGCATCTGCGGCACGCTGCCATTTTTCCACGC
The DNA here is from genome assembly GCF_039596135.1 of Chitinophaga sp. Lineage (GTDB taxonomy): Bacteria > Bacteroidota > Bacteroidia > Chitinophagales > Chitinophagaceae > Chitinophaga. The sequence goes on along the minus strand of NZ_JBCNKH010000077.1, from coordinate 24,418 downwards.
TGTAAGCAGGATTAAATAGGGCAGTACCATCTTTGTTCCTGAAGGCAGCGTAATCTGAGTTACCATTGTACAAAGGGCTGGCAGCAGTCACGAGCAACTTAGCCTTCAGGCCAAGTGCAGCCGGTTTAGTAATGCGGCCCAGTTCAGAAGAAATATTATTGATACTGTTTGGCAGGTGTACAGCGGCTTCATCCAGCAGGTTGGCAATGTAATTCACCACACTATCTACCGGTTGGCGCTTTACATAGGTGTCTTCGATGGCCACACTGATGGGCAGGTTCTTATCTATAATCGGAATAGGGCCATACGCTCTGAACATGAGAAAGTGATAGTAAGCTTTCAGAAACTGCACTTCAGAAATCCAGCGCTCACGGGTATCAATGTCCAGGTCGGGCACTTTACTCTGATTGCTGATGTTTTCCAGGAAGATGTTGCAATCCCTGATCGCTTTGTAACTGGCAGTACCATCTCTTTCGCCGGTCATAAAGTTGGCAATAGGACTTGAAATATTCTGATCTCCATAAGGCAGACGAAGCACGTTAGTAGACCTGATTGCACTGGTGGGGTCTAGTACAAAGACCTCATCACTGGCAGATAAACCTACATTGTAAGTAGGGTCAAAACTGATGGGGAGATACGAATAGCAGGTAAATAAATACTTTTCAGCTTCTGTTTTGGAAGTAAAGGCATTATCAATGGTTGCCACATTATCAGGAACTACATCCAGAAAGTTTTTTTTGCAGGATGTAGTCAGCAATGCTGCAATTATGAACAAGCGAATATTTTTCATAAAATTCTGTTCTTTAATTAACACTTAAAACCCGATGGCCAATCCTGTATTAAAAGTCCTTTGAATAGGGTAGCCCAGACCGGAATCACCCATTTCCGGATCCCATATTTTGAACGCGCTGATGGTAAGCAGGTTCATACCATTTACATAAACACGACCCGTACTGAGGCGGAATTTTCTTAACACACGGTCAGAAAAGTTGTACCCGATTTCTGCTGATTTCAGTCGCAGGAATGAACCACTCCGCAGCCACCAGGAAGAGGTCTGCCTGTTGTTCTCTGAAATGGTATTGCTTAACCTTGGCCAGAAGGCGTAAGAGTTTCGGTTGTCTTCAGACCAGTGATCGTCTGCAATTGCCTGCAGCAGACCATTCTGGTTGCCACCATTGATGTAAAAAGGCGTTGTATTCGCTGAATTAATAATGAAGGATGACCTGCCGGAACCCTGAAAGGCAGCGCTGATATCAAAGCTCTTATAGCCTACAGAAAAGAGCAGTCCATATATCAGTTCAGGCGTAGTCGGGAAACCGATCGGCACAAAGTCTGCATTCGAGATGGTACCATCTCCGTTTACATCCCTGTATTTAATATCGCCGGCCATGATCTGACCATATTGTACAGGCGAATTGCTTACCTCTGCATCATCGACAAAGAGTTTCTCTGCTACCAGTCCGTATATCTGTCCCAACGAGTTGCCTACCTTAGATAAGTGTTGGTTATTGGCTGCGTATTGTGGTTCTTCATTCACCAGCAGTTTACTCTTTGCATAGGTAAGGGTACCACGCGTTTGTATCCACAGGCTGTTATTAAATGTTTTGAGGTAATTCAGCATCAGGTCCACACCCTTGCTGCTGGCCTTCCCCGAGTTGGCAGAGATGTCTGCCTGCAAACCCATGGAAGAGGGAATCGTAGTTCTGACCATGAGGATATTGCTACGTACCTGCCTGTAAGCATCAACTGTGAGTGAGAGATCTTTAAAGATAGTGAGGTCCATACCGATGTTGGTCTGGTGAGACATTTCCCAGGTAATATCTTTATTTTCATAACGATTGATGGCCACTGTAGGTCTGCTGTAATTGAATTGCGTACCAAAGTATCCGGCGGAATTGCCATTCAGATTCACATCTGATAAATAGAAAAAGCGGTCAGTTGAATTCCCGATCTGATCATTCCCTACCAGGCCGTAGGTGAACCTGAACTTCAGCTGCTGTACGGTATTCGCCAAAGAAGAAAAGAATTTCTCATTCGAAACAATCCAGCCACCGCCAATAGAAGGGAAGTAACCAAAGCGGTGATTGGCAGCAAAACGTTCAGAACCATTGTAACCGAAGTTGTATTCGAACAGGTAACGATTGTCATAGCCATAGGTAAACCTGCCTGAAACCCCCAGGTTCCTGGAAGGCAGTGACAATTGCAGGGTGGAAGCATTGCCGGTAACATAGTTCCTGATGGTACCAATGAGCATACCACCCACACTGTGTTTCTCTTTAAAAATCCTGGAATAGTTCAGCGCAGTTTCGGCATAGGTCGTGGTGTTCACCACTTTGTCTCCCGGTGAATAGGTGAGGTATTCAGTAGGTGTAGCTCCTACACTGCCTGCGCTACCGTCATTGATCAGGGTCAGGCCTGAAAACTTTCCTTCATTTGTATTCGCCTGGTAGTAATAAGGACTGTACTGACGGGATACTGCAAAGTAGGCATACCGGGTAGTATAGGCCATCACCCTGGCAGAGAGACCGGGTGTCACTGCATCCAGGTTTTGTTTCAGGCTCAGCTGTGCAGTCAGCGTACTGGTATTGGTCGCCTGGAAACCAGAGATGGATTTTGCATATGGATTTACATACAATGCACCACCCCCCGGAATCAGGGCATTGCCGAACAACGGGTGTTTTACATAAGGCATTAAGCTGGACGGATATACAGCCGGAAAAGCCACGGGATTGCTCCAGATAGCATTGTAGAACACAGCTGCACCACCGCCTATAGGTCCGTTGTAATCATCAAACTGTCCCTTCATACTCACAAGTGCTTCCGTAGTTTTAGTCAGGTTGATGGTCGTATTTGACAGGATAGAATAAGACCGCAGTTTGATATTGTTACTGAAGTTATTCAGATCGTTTTCTTTCAGGATGCCGTTGTCAATATTATAAGTCATGGCCAGGTAGTACTTGGCTTTGTCAGAACCGCCACTGGCATTGATATTATAACGTTGGTTGTTGGTATGGTTCTTAATTAACTGTTTTATCCAGTTGTTGTTGGGATATAATAAAGGATCATCGCCTGCAGCGGTATGATCGATTTTATTCTGGGAGTAGGGGAGGGCGCTGAGCGGATTTCTTGTGAGCGTGGCTTCATTGGCCAGTTTCATATAAGTAATATTGTCTGCCAGTGCAAAGTTGCGGGTGTTGGAAGATGTCGAATTTTCAATACGTGCATTGAACTTCATCTTCCCGATAACACCGGTTTTGGTAGTGACCAGGATCACGCCATTGGCCCCCCTGGCTCCATAGAGTGCGGAAGCAGTCGCATCTTTGAGCACAGAGAAACCGGCAATGTCATCAGGTTGCAACCGGGCAAGGTCTCTTGAAGAAGATTCAATATTGTCGATCAGGATGAGCGGATCTACCTTGCCGGCGCCAAAAGTACCAACACCCCTTATAAAGAACTGCGCGTTGTCAGCACCGGGTTCGCCGCTTCGCTGGTAAGAGATCACACCTGCAATCTTACCTGCCAGCATAGTGGTCAGGTTAGAGGTAGGACCCTTCAGCTCTTTTGGATTGATGGAGGTGATAGAGCTTACCATGCTGGTTTTCTTCTGGGTACCATAAGCCACCACCACCACATCTTTGATGGTATTGTCTTTGGGGGAGAGCAGGATTTCCAGGTTATTCTTACCATTCAGGTTCACCTCCCTGGTTTCATAGCCTACATATTGTACCACCAGTACCCTGCTGCCACCATTTAGTCTGAGTTTAAAAAAACCATTCTGGTCCGCGGTAGCCCCGATATTGGTGCCTTTCAGCATCACGGTGGCCATGGGCAAGGGTGTTTTGGAATCTTCTGCGATGACCTGGCCGGAAAGTATTTGTTCCTGGTTTACTTCAGGGCTCTTTTCCGAAACAGCTGCAGGCTTTTCTTCTTTCCGGATCAGGATGACGTTCTTTTTAATTTCATAGGCGAGGTTGCGCCCTTTCAATAAATCATCCAGTACAGTCGTGACTTTGGCGCCAGAGTAGTTTACCTGGCCAACAATGTCATTTTTAGGGATGTTGCCACTGTAGAAAAAGGTAATGTCAGTTTGTTGCTCTATCGATTTAAAGATCGCTTCCAGGGTCATATTATTCCCTTTGATCGTTACAATCGGGGGACTGATCGTTTGCCCGCGTAACTGGAAATTCAGAAAGAGCAACAGAAAGGCAATAGTGGTTCGCTGCCAGGCAAGATGCTTGCTGGCCGTTTTCATTAACGGGAAATCTCTGTTCATGTTCCTTACTTAATTGTAGAATCTATTTGATGCTTCTCGATATAAAAGACGACGACAATTGTGAATGGGTGAATGCCCGCCCCAAAAAAAATATTTTTATAAATGTCAAAATAACATTTATATTTATTCCAGACAATATCCCTTTAGAATTTTTATCCGCGTTATACAATCAACCACTTAATTATCTATTATGCCTGAATATCCGGGAGACGATATTGTACTTCTGTTATTAAAGAATGGGGGCGCCGGCAATGCATTTGAACTAATTTTTAAGAAATACTACCGGTTAATGTGGACGAAGGCGTATTTGGGAACAGGAGACCCTAATGAAGCCGATGACCTGGTCCAGTCTGTGCTGTGCAGCATTTGGGAAAAGCAGTTGTATCAAAAAATTAATGGAAACCTCCGTACCTACCTGCTGATTGCTGTACGCAACCAGGTGAATGACTATCATAAGATAAAGTCGAGACGACTAAAGCGAATTGAGAAGTATGCCGAAACGGTAGACCACTCGTGTTTTGAAGAATCAAAACCAGTGGCAAACGAACAGTTCCAGCAGCAATTGCATGAATTGTTGCAGGAATTCCCCACGCAGCGGCAGCGTGCATTTAACCTGGTATACCTGGAGCATAAGAAGTATCATGAGGTGGCAGATAATATGGGAATCAGTGTAAACTCATTAAAGACACACCTGAAGATCGCAGTGAAAACCCTGCGAAGTAAACTGGATCTGCCCTTTTCAGAATAAATTTAAGATCAGAACAAATGATACCATATATAGAACAATTAATGTTGGAGAAGCTGTCTGGATGTATTTCGGAAGAGGATGACGCGCAACTGAAGCAATTAATAAAGCAACACCCGGAGCTGGAAGGCGTGTTGAAGGGAATGCAGGAACAGCTGAACCAGCCAGAAGCGCAGGCATATTTGTCCAAACTGGATGAAGCGGTTTTGTGGGAGGAAAACAGGCACCGATTTTCAAAACGGAAATCCATAAAGTGGTGGTATGCTGCAGCGGGTATTTTGCTCGTTACAGGCAGTAGCCTGTTTTACTTTAAGCAAAGGCCAACTTTTGTAAAGCCTGCCTTAAGCACGCCTACCGGCATCGTACTCCAACTTGCCAATGGCCAGCAGATCGACCTGTCTGATACCACGCAGGCCCTGATGAAAGTAGGCGGTGCACAATTGCAGGTATCGGCAAAAAGTTTACAGTACAATGCTGCCAATGCAACAGCCGATATGCCAATGAATGTATTGCGGGTACCCGCAGGAAAAGACTATAAGCTGGTGCTGGCAGATGGCACGGAAGTGTGGATGAATGCTAAATCAGAGATCCGTTTTCCAATGGCATTTAATGGAAAAACCCGGGAAGTGACAGTGAACGGGGAAGCTTATTTTTCAGTAAAGCAGGATCCCGTACGGCCCTTTATCGTGCATGCCGGCGATGTATCGGTCGATGTGCTGGGAACGGCCTTTAACATCAATACCTATAGCAGTGTGAACCCACGCATTGCACTGGCTTCCGGCAAGGTGGCCTTGAAAAGCAAAAACGGCGAACAGGTGGTGCAGTTATCACCGGGATATGAAGCAGTATATAACCAGCAGTTCTTTAGTATCGACGCTTTTGATAAGCGGAATACCCTGGGATGGATGGAAGGAAAATATTACTTCAGGCATGCTACACTCAGGGAGATAGGCGATGTGATCAACAGGTGGTTTGATATCGAAGTCGTTTTTGAAAATACAGCAGTTTCCCGTATAGACCTCACCGGTATATTGACAAAACAAGATGGGCTGGGAGATTTTTTAGATAACCTCACAAAGACAACTGCTATTAAATATGAGTTGAAAGCGGGAGTGTTAACATTCCGGTAATAGTCGCAACTATTACCGGAAAAGATTTTTTTTATTCAGTTATATTGTTCTAACTTGGCAGCGGACGCAAACAAACTTTAATCTCAAAATAACCCAATTAACTCCCATTATTAATTAACCTATTTCAAACGTAGTTATGAAAACTCATTGTCTGTACCTATGTGCAGTGGTGCTCCTATTTGCATCATGCGCAAAAGAGAAGGTTCAACCCGCAACACCCCCATCTACAGTAGCTGCTAAATTATCTTACCTGTCTGTAGACCAGATTCCTAATGATATTGTACCCCTGCTGTACCAGGATCTGATCAAAGACAAACTGTACGACCAGGCAAACCAGCTGAGCAAGGAGTATTATGCTACCTTATCAGCCCGGAAAGATGATAATAAAGACCTTTTAAAAGCAGTGCGATCTGCATCTGCAAGAGCAGCGGATATAGCAGCTGCCAACCTGCCTACACACAACGTGAACGGGGTAGGTGTGGTATTAAATGGTAACTGGTACCAGACTGTCGGTACTGCTTCTGCTAATTTGCAGGCTATTGGCTGGACAGATTATAATTTTAATATCATGAACAGCACCGCGCCGGATGCTTTTAGCACCACCCTCCCTGCTGCTAACCAGATTATAGGTACCACCGGTCAGTCCCGGAGAATGGAAGCCATCAAACTGCCAAACATCCAGTTTGGTGCGGCAGATGAAACCGGCACTACTTACTTTACCGGCGACTTTGGCTTTACTTACAAGGCACACGTAGAGGCTATCGGCTGGCAGGGTTATGTGACCTCTCCCTATGGCATAGCCGGTACTGTAGGCCAGTCCAGGAGAATGGAGGCCATACAGATTTATGGCCCCCGGTATGGAAACCCTAATTTTACCCTTACATTCAACGATTCAGCCCCTTCTACCACCGCAAGACCTTATATTTATTATAGAGTGCACCAGGATTCTTATGGCTGGGAAGGATGGGTGAGCGAAAATGATGTAGCCGGAATAACCGGTGCATCAAAGCGCCTGGAAGCCATCCAGATCAGGGCATACCTGATTAAGATCTGATCATACATTTTTGGGGTTAAAGTTTTTTGGACAGGTAGTCTTGTTTCGGCAGGACTACCTGTTTTTGTTGATCATTATCACCCCCTATCATGATTTAAAGCACGAATTATCCTTCCTCCGGATAATACCTTCACATATTATGAAAACAAATCAGGACATTACCTTATCGCCTGATCTGCAAAGCCACAGTACTGGCACCGGCCCTACAAGGACACAACATCCTGTGTATGCCAATCTGCTGCCACCCTGCAACAACACCTGCCCGGCAGGTGAAAACATTCAGGGGTGGCTGTCGCTGGCCCAGGCCGGCCAATATGAGGCTGCCTGGCGCACGATCATGGAAGACAACCCTTTTCCTGCCGTCATGGGCAGGGTTTGCTATCACACCTGTGAGGTGCAATGCAATCGAACGCAAATCGACAGTGCTGTCAATATCCACGCTGTAGAAAGATTTCTTGGAGATGAAGCCCTGCATAAGGGATGGACCGTCGATATCGCTCCGCCTACCGGCAAGCGCGTGTTGATAGTGGGCGCAGGCCCTGCGGGCCTCTCGGCTGCCTATCACCTGCGGCGTAAAGGTCATGAGGTGGAAATTCACGAAGCAGGCCCTATTGCAGGTGGTATGATGCATTTTGGTATCCCCGCATATCGCCTGCCCCGTCATGAACTGGACCTGGAAGTAGCACGCATCTGTAAAATGGGCGTATCTGTCGAATATAATCATAAAGTAGAAGACCTGTTGAGCGAAAAGCAAGCAGGCAAATTTGACGCTGTATTCCTCGCTATCGGTTCTCACCTTTCTAAAAAAGTAGATCTTCCTGCCAAAGATGCTTTCAAAATGATGGACGCGCTATCTTTCCTGAAACAGGTGGAAGAAGGCGATGCCCCACAACTGGGCCGCCGTGTGGCCATATATGGCGGTGGCAACACTGCAATGGATGCTGCCCGCACTGCAAAACGCCTGGGTGTGCAGGATACCATGATCATCTATCGTCGTGACCGTGCTAATATGAGCGCCCACGATTTTGAAGCACAGGAAGCCCTGGAAGAAGGTGTAAACATACATTGGCTACGTTCTATCAAATCAGTAGAAGGTATGACCATGACGGTGGAAGTGATGGAACTGGTAGATGGTAAACCTGTGCCTACAGGCCGTTTTGAAACACTGGAAGCAGACTCCCTCATCATGGCCCTGGGGCAGGAAGCCGATACCGGTTTCCTGAAAAATATTCCCGGTATTACCTTCACACCAGACGATAATGTGTGTGTAGATAGCAGCATGATGACGGGGTATCCCGGCATATTTGCAGGTGGTGATATGGTGCCGGGCGAAAGAAATGTAACCATTGCTATTGGTCACGGCAAGAAAACAGCCCGTTATATAGACGCTTTCCTGAACAACCAGGTGTATACACCACCTGCCAAACCACCTGTGATTGGATATGAAAAACTACACCGCTGGTACCGTACTTATGCCCCCCAGGGAACCCAGGTGGTAAAACCTGCGGAAGACCGTATTGCTGGTTTTGACGAAGTCAGGTATGGCCTGCAGGAAAAAGAAGTACTGTTTGAAGCCCGCCGGTGTTTGTCCTGTGGCAATTGCTTTGAATGCGATGGTTGCTATGGCGCCTGTCCGCAAAAGGCCATTACCAAATTGGGACCAGGCAATGGCTATTCCTTCAATTATGATATTTGCACCGGCTGCGCAGTGTGTAGCGAGCAGTGTTCCTGCCATGCAATTGAAATGGTACCCGGAGCGTAAATCAACCTCACTATGACACAAGAGACTACACCAGTTATTGCTACGCTGGACGGCAATGAAGCCGTAGCTTATATCGCTTACCGCGTTAATGAAGTATGTGCTATTTATCCTATCACGCCTTCATCTACCATGTCAGAACTGGCAGATGAATGGGCGGCAAAAGGATTAAAGAATATCTGGGGCCAGGTGCCGGATGTAATAGAAATGCAAAGCGAAGGTGGTGCTGCCGGTGTGGTGCACGGCGCTTTGCAGGCTGGCGCATTGACTACTACCTTTACAGCGTCACAGGGGTTGATGCTGATGTTACCTAATATGTACAAGATAGCCGGAGAGCTGACCTGTGCTGTGTTTCATGTGGCTGCACGGTCACTGGCTGCACAGGCGTTGTCTATCTTCGGCGATCATAGCGATGTGATGGCGGCACGTACTACCGGCTTTGCCATGTTGTCTTCTGCTTCTGTACAGGAAGCGCATGACATGGCACTGATTAGCCAAACGGCAACCTTGCGTGCACGCATTCCATTCATGCATTTTTTTGATGGATTCCGTACTTCGCATGAAATTAATAAGATCCAGCTGATACCCGATCACCAGATCAAAAGTATGATCAGCGATACACTCGTGAGCGAACACCGCGCGCGTAGCCTGAATCCTGACCAGCCTTTCATCAGGGGTACGGCGCAAAATCCGGATGTATATTTCCAGGGCCGTGAAACGGTGAATCCTTTTTATTCAGCAGCCCCCGCTATTGTGCAGGATGCCATGAATCAATTGGGCGCACTGACGGGTCGCCAGTATCAGCTGTTTGAATATTATGGTCATCCGCAGGCAGAGCGTGTGGCTGTGGTCATGGGTTCCGGCGGAGAGGTGTTGAAAGAAACCGTACGCGTATTGCAGGATGAAAAAGTCGGCGTAATACTGGTCAGGTTATTCCGTCCTTTCTCCGGCGAACACTTACTGGCAGCACTACCTGCTACAGTAGAGAAAATAGTTGTACTGGATCGTACCAAAGAACCGGGCGCTGCGGGAGAACCCTTGTACCAGGATGTTGTTACGCATATCTGTCAGGCATTTACCGAAGGTCGTTTGTCAAAACTGCCACGCATTATCGGGGGCAGGTATGGCTTGTCTTCAAAAGAGTTTACACCAGCCATGGCCAAAGCTGTGCTGGATGAACTGAAAAAGCCGGCACCAAAGCATGGGTTTACCATCGGTATTTATGATGATGTGACCCATACTAGTATTGACTACGATAATGCTTTCCATATCGAGCCGTCAGACAGGGTCTGCGCGTTGTTTTATGGATTGGGTGCAGATGGTACAGTAGGTGCAAATAAAAATAGTATCAAGATCATCGGTGAAGAAACCGACCTCTATGCACAGGGATATTTTGTATATGATTCACGTAAGTCAGGTACGCAAACAGTGTCTCACCTGCGGTTTGGGAAAGATCCTATCCGTGCACCCTGGTTGGTAGACAAAGCTGATTTTATAGCCTGTCATAAATACAATTTTATCAGTAAGACTGATATGTTGCAGAGTGCAAGGCCGGGTGCTACCTTCCTGTTGAATAGTCCTTATCCTGCAGGGGAAGTGTGGGACCATCTGCCACGTGCCGTGCAGGAACAGCTGATCGATAAACAGATGCAGCTGTATGTGATCGATGCCTCCAAAGTAGCGGCAGCGGCAGGTATGGGACAGCGTATCAATACCATTATGCAAACCTGCTTCTTTGCATTATCTAATGTATTGCCTGCTGATGAAGCGATTGAGCAGATTAAGAAATTCATCCGCAAATCCTATCAATCAAAAGGTGAAGCCGTTGTACTGAAAAATTTCAAGGCGGTGGATGATACGCTGGCGCACCTGGTACGTGTGCCCCTGCCTGCAAGTGCTACAGGTACATTACCTATGGATGATGGAATCCCTGCGGAAGCCCCTGCTTTTGTACAGGAGGTGACGGCGATGCTGCTGGAAGGGAAAGGCGATCTGTTGCCGGTGAGCAAGATGCCTGTAGATGGCACGTATCCAAGTGGTACCACGAAGTGGGAGAAGAGGAATATTGCGGATGAAGTACCTGTGTGGGAATCTGATAGTTGTATACAGTGTGGTAACTGTAGCTTTGTGTGTCCGCATAGTGTGATCCGTTCTAAGTTTTATCATGAATCTTATTTAGAGAAGGCGCCTGAGGGGTTCCCTTCTGCAGCGATCAATGCACGTGGTTTCCCTGAAACGCGGTATACCCTGCAGGTGTATTTAGAAGATTGTACGGGGTGTAAGCTCTGTGTGCAGGCTTGCCCGGCAGTAGATATCAAAGATGCATCCCGCAAGGCGATTAATATGACACCAAAGCCATCACTGGCTACAGGGCGTGAGCATATCCGGTTTTTTGAAAGTGTGCCGGTGAATAACCGTGCAGAACTGGATTTCTCAACAGTAAGAGGGGCACAGTTCCTGGAGCCGTTGTTTGAGTTCTCCGGAGCCTGTGCAGGTTGTGGCGAGACACCGTATGTAAAATTGCTGACACAGTTGTATGGCGATAGATTATTAGTAGCGAATGCAACGGGTTGCTCTTCTATATATGGTGGTAATTTGCCTACTACACCGTGGTCAGTGAATAAAGACAAGCGTGGCCCGGCATGGTCCAATTCCCTGTTTGAAGACAATGCGGAGTTTGGATTAGGCATGCGTGTGGCGGCAGATAAGCAGTGGGAAATAGCACAGGCATTGCTGGTGGCATTGCAACCTGTTCTTGAGAACGATGTATTGGTAGATGCGCTTTTGCATGCACCGCAACAGCTGGAATCACAGATTGTGGAGCAGCGGGATAGAGTAGGGGTACTGAAGCAGCAATTGCATACACTGCGTGGCAATGCGCTGGCGGCACAACTGCTGGCGGTGGCCGATCACCTGGTGAAGAGAAGTGTATGGCTGATAGGTGGTGATGGCTGGGCGTATGATATTGGATCTGCAGGGTTGGATCATGTATTGTCTACAGGGCGTAATGTAAATGTGCTGGTGCTGGATACAGAAGTATATTCCAATACAGGTGGCCAGATGTCGAAGGCAACGCCTACAGCTGCCATTGCAAAATTTGCGGCAGCGGGTAAGAAGGTAGGGAAGAAGGACCTGGCTATGCAGGCGATATCATATGGTAATGTGTATGTAGCACAAATTGCAATGGGTGCCAACCCACAGCAAACCTTGCTGGCACTGCGCGAGGCAGAAGCTTATAAAGGACCATCATTGATTCTTGCTTATAGTCATTGTATAGCGCATGGCATAGATATGGAGAAGGGATTGACGCAGCAACAGCTGGCGGTATCCAGTGGGTATTGGCCATTGATCAGGTATAATCCTGCGCTGCGTGAAGCGGGTAAGAATCCTTTTGTATTGGATTCTCCAAGACCGGCGGTATCATTTACAGATTATGCTTATAATGAAACGAGGTATAAGGCGCTGGCAGCAGCAAACCCGGCAGAGGCGAAAAGGTTGATGGGATTGGCGCAGGAGTTGGTGGATTTGAGGTATAAGAGTTATGAGAATATGGCAACGTGGAAGGCGGAAGAGTTTGCGCCGGTAGCGTAAGGCATTTTAGAATTACAGGGGCTTTCAGACCGATCGGTTTGAAAGCCCTTTGTGTTTTAACTGACCGTAGTCATACTGCTCACTGACTCCCGTCATTATCTGTATAAAAGTATACGAGTACTTTTATGCCACAATGGAAACTCCGCTTGTATATTCCTGCTCCGGCTGCTCCAGCGCCGCACAAATGGCCAATTACCTTGCCATCCAGTTAGACCGGCAAGGCATTGCCGAAATGTCCTGCATTGCGGGAGTTGGGGGAAATGTAAAAAAGCTGGTCAAAACAGCCCTTTCCGGAAGACAAATTATTGCAATAGACGGATGCCCGTTAGCCTGCACCAAAGCATGCCTTGCTAATCATTCCATACAACCGGATATGGCGATTGATTTAAGCCGTATGGGGGTCAGCAAAAGACAGCATGAGGACTTTGATAAGGAACAGGCCAATGTACTATTACAGGACCTAAAAACTGCTATACATGGAAAAGCCTACACCCATCAAACGAAGTAAAGCATTTGTACAATTGTCCAAAGACCATCACTTCGGCTTATTGCTGGTTTGGAGAATCCGGCAGGATCTGGCAAACGAAACAAACCCTGCGGACATCAGCAGGTATGTCATTGATTTTTTCAATACTGATCTGCAACAGCATTTCAGGGAAGAAGAAGACTACCTGTTTAGTAAGCTGGATATGAAGGACCCGCTCCGCGAACAAGCCGAAGGTGAACACCGTGCGATTTATAACCTTATTGAATCTATCCGCCGGAATGGCGCAGAAACGGCCCTGCTACACCAGTTTGGCGACCTGCTGGAAGCTCATATCCGTTTTGAAGAGCGAACGCTTTTTAATCACCTGCAGGAGCATATGAGCCCCGAAGACCAGGAACAATTATTACTACACACTACCAGAAGCAATAAGTCATGATCATTGATCAAAATACGAAAATAGGGTCCATTTTAAAACATAATCCGGCATCGCTGGATGCCATCGTAAGTATCTCACCAAAGTTTGAGAAATTACGTAACCCTGTATTAAGAAAATTGATGGCAGGGCGGGCAAGCATTGCCATGGCAAGTAAGATCGGGGGCTGCCGTGTAGATGACTTTTTCGAAAAGTTAGCGCCCCTGGGTTTTGATATCGATGCGGCCACACCCGCTATTGCAGTAACTGCACAGGACGCACCTGGTTTTATAAAAACATTAAACGATGGGCAGTTAGTGGTACTGGATGTTCGCCCTATCATTCAATCAGGCGAAGATCCACTCAACCAGATCCTCCAAAAAATAAAAACCTTACAAAGCGGGCAGGTGTTGAAAATCGTGAACACCTTTGAGCCTACTCCGCTAATGCTGCTTTTGCAAAAACAAGGTTTTGAATCTTATGCCATGCATGTGAATGACAACCTGGTGGAAACCTGGTTTTATAAAACAGGAGCGTGGCAGCCAGCTGAAACCCCTGTGCAAAGGGGTGACTGGGACGAGGTTCTGAAAAGGTTCAAACTCCAAATCATCGATGTACGTGGTCTTCAAATGCCACAACCCATGTATACAATTCTTGAAAACCTGGATCATTTGGCTGCAGGAACAGCTTTGTTTGTATATCATAAACGCATTCCTGTATTTCTGTTACCAGAACTGGCACAAAGAAAGTTTGACTACCGGATCAAGGAAATCAACAGCGAAGAAGTACACATTTTAATATTCAGAGACTGATGAGCGATATCATGTACACAACTACCCACAAGGTGGTGGTTCCCTTTTATGTGTATGCCGGACTGGCATTCCTGTTAGCCGCATTGATGCTGTTTACATCATCAGGCGAATTTTCAGGGCATTATTTTCAGCCGCATATTCTGGCCATTACGCATACCATGGCGCTCGGCTGGGGAACGATGATCATCTTAGGTGCCAGTCACCAGTTACTACCGGTACTGATCGAAGGAAAATTGTACAGTATCAGGCTGGCGTATATAGCTTTCGCATGCACGGCTGTAGGTATTCTTTTGCTGGTGTGGGCATTTTATGATTTTGATATGGGTTGGCCGGCAAAGATCGGGGCTTTGCTAGTCAATGTGGGCGTAGTGGTATTTCTTGTCAATGTAGTCATGAGTATTATTCAGAGTAAGACGAAAAACATCCAGGCGTATTTTATGCTCACCGCTACGGGATGGCTGTTTTTCACCACTTTGGTAGGTGGTTTGCTGGTGTGTAATTTCTCAGAGGGCTTCCTGCCAAAAGATTCACTGCATTATTTGTCCCTTCACGCACATATTGGTATTGTGGGATGGTTTCTGTTGCTGGTGATGGGGGTAGGTTCCCGGCTCATTCCCATGTTCCTGATCTCTAAATATGAGCATCCAAAGATGCTGTGGCGTATTTATTGGTTGGCAAATGGGGGGCTGATCCTGTTTATCTGCATCTTTCTGAATAATGCGCCATTATGGTTATACCTGGTGCCAGTGGCCGCAGTTACAACGGCGATCATATTGTTTGCAGTGTTTTGTGAAAATGCTTACCGGGTGCGGATCCGCAGGCAGGTAGATGAAGAAATGAAAGTGTCATTGCTGGCTGTTGTGATGATGGTATTGCCGTTGATCTTTTTGATAACCATTATAATCATGCTCATTTCACTGTCGGCAAATGTGCAACTGGTATTAGCATATGGGTTCACGATCTTTTTTGGATGGCTCACGGCAATAATATTGGGCATGACTTTTAAAACATTACCGTTTATCATCTGGAACAAAATATATCATGCAAAAGCAGGAACAGGTAAAACGCCGAATCCAAAAGACCTGTTTAGTAACAGCATCTTTAATACGATGGCGGTATGTTTCATTATTGGCTTTGTAGGGTTTGCAGCAGGTATAATTACATCCAGTGGCATGACGGCAAAGACGGGGGCGTTGTTGTTATTAGGTTGTGCGTTTCTCTATAATATGAATGTATTTAAGTTACTCTTTCATAAAGAAGTTGTGTTATGACCGCTCAAACTCAAAAAGCAGCCGAAGCGCTTGCTGCACTACGTTGGGTATTTGATCCTGAAATAGGATTGAATGTGGTGGATATGGGATTGATTTATGACTTGCAGGTAAATGAAAAAAATATGTTTGTGGTAATGACCCTGAGTACCCAGTATTGCCCCATGGGACAGTCTATTTTCGATGCAGTAAAAAGCAGGCTGGAACAATCTTTTCCGGACTATGATGTACAGGTAACAGTTACATTTGAACCAGCGTGGAGTTTGGAAATGATATCCGAAGAAGGCCAGGAATTTTTAAACAGATAATTTGATGCTTAGCTTCACATGTAAGACAGCCATAAAAGCAGTGATTTACCTCTCCTCCAAATTCGGGCGTGGGGAGAATGCGGGCATGAAAGAAATAGCTGAAAGCATTGATGCCAGTGAGCATACGGTGGGTAAGTTATTGCAGGTGCTGGTAAAGCAGGGGGTGATAAAAAGTGTGAAAGGGCCGGCAGGTGGGTTTTTTATTTCGGAAGCACAGATGCAGCAACCGATTATGAATATTGTGGAAGCGATAGATGGGAAGCAGGTATTTAAGGAATGTGGGTTGGGGTTGAGTAAATGTTCAGCTACGCATCCATGTCCTATACATCACGAGTATGGAAAAGCGCGGGACCTGATAGCGGAATTATTTAACAGCAAAAGGATTGCAGATTTGTGTGAGCCAGTGAATAGTGGGGTGGCTTATTTAATAGGGTGATTCATGTAGGTTAGCATATTCTCCAAAGCTGCCATCAATTTAGAAATTATTTTCGTGTATACAGAAAATTCTCCATTTTTGTGAGCAGATTCAACTGCGCCTATATTTATGAACTATCGCCTTTTGTTATTGTTAACTATTATCGGCCTTCAGGGCTTTTCCCAGAATACTAAACTGAACCTCCCTTTCGGACAGCGTGGCACCAGCAAATTCTTTGATCACTTTCCCCGTCATTATCATATCCTTGCGTTTAACTTTGGGGGCGTTTCGCCGGTAAGCCCGGGACAGGTGACCCAGGCAAACGTGCCATATACAAGCTATTCCACCAGTACTGGTGCCGAGAGTTCGGCAACTTTCACCGGAACAGCCAAAAATGGTTTTGCCAACCAGATACGTACCCTGGGAGCTGTGTATGAATCTGTCTTTCAGGAGCATCATGATATTGTGCTGGGTATCGGTGGATTTCACAATGTAGGTGGGGATGGTGGTTTATACTATCACCTGGGATACCGCTATGTACTGAACCTCGGCGCGGTAACCGTAAAACCGGGACTAGATTATTATCGTTTCAGGGGTTCGAACCATGTAGGTGATATAGACAATTACCAGAAATATCTTTACTTCGATGGTTTTACGGCCAGTACCCAATTTACAATTTCACACGAGGAGACGTACACAGATGATGACGGCGGTACTTACACCGAAACAATCACCCACACTTATGATGCTGACAGGGTGGAGGTGAAGTATTTAAGAAAGGCTTCGGCACTGCAGCCGGTGCTGGCAGTCAGCACTCATTGGCGTAGATTATCGTTCGGGCTTGAAGCGGGATATATGGTGCAGATAAAACAGAAAAGTTTGTTGACCTTTGACCAGGTAAATGATTATTTCAAAGAAAGAAGCGAGGTAGGTACCATGCAGATGCGACGGAACGGCGTGTTAAGCGGTCCGAAATTATCTTTAATGGTAGGGGTGTTATTCTAAGAATTTCCGTAATTTGAATATACCATTTTTATAACCCAATCTATGCCATGAAAACTTTAATAGTTACCCTTAGCATCGCGCTACTATTTTCTGCCTGTACACTTGATGATGGAACCCAGGTTAACACCTCGCTTACATCCGTTTCCGGGCCTGGTGGCGGCGGAGACACCATTGCCATCTATGGTAAGAACATCCCTACTTATGGCGACAGCATCACCCTGAGCTTAAATGATGAATTTATGCGGGTAATAGCTGTGACAAGAGACAGTATTCTGGCAATTGTGCCTGAAATGGCGGGATCAGGTCAAATTCAGGCCCGGGTAAAGAAGAACATCTTTGAGGTGGCCTTTACGTACCGGTATAAAACGACAGTGACGACCATTGCCGGTTCAGGCGCTGCTGGCCGCGATAACGGGGATAGTACAAATGCCACATTTAACGAGCCCTGGGGATTAGCCCTGGATGGTACTACCTTGTACATTTGTGATGGCTATAATGGCCTGATCAGGAAGGTAGATGTGAATACAAAAGTAGTGACATCTATCACTCCTTTAAATGGTTTCTTCTCTGCATACAATCTGGCAGTAGATACTATTTCCCACCAGTTATTTGTCACCAACTTTAATACAGACCTGCTGCGGGTGGAGCCTGATGGCAGCAGCAGTATTATCTACCAGGGCGAAATGCCGATTGCCGGGGTGGCAGTGGGGCCGGATCGCAAAGTCTATTTTAATAATAATACCAATGGCCGGATTTACAGGGTAGATCCGGATGGGCTAAATGATACACTGCTGGTGGCAAACGGACCGCTTACCCCCCGCAATATGTTCTTTGATGCGACGGGTACGCTGTGGGTATCTGCTTATGGCATTTATACAGTTTCTTCTGGCGGCGTGCTGTCATTGTATAAGGAGTATTATGCTAACCAGGGTTGGGAGATTGCCCGGGATAAGAAAGGAAATATATATTCTGCGGATCATTTTTCTAACACATTGAGTATGATTGAGAAATCAACAGGGAAGGTGATCGTCATTGCGGGTAGCGGGAATGCGGAGGATGTGGATGGAGAGGGGCTGAATGCCGGGTTTAACGGTCCGATGGGCATAACGATAGATAATAAAGGGGTGCTGTATGTGACGACCTATAATTTTGAAACCGCAGGGGGGAATAAGGTGCGGAAGATTGTGGTAAGATAGATGATACGTGAAAATCCTTCGTTGTATATTTGTAAGCTATCCCAGCATTCATGAAAAAGACAATAACCTTCTGTACATTGCTACTTGTAGCATTAGCCGCCTGTAAAAAGGATACCCCGGCGGCGGTAGACTATTTCCTGACCACCGCTTATTTTGTCGCTAACACGAATACTATAACGTATAGTGATACGAGTAAAAATACATTTGTTACTTACAATGCCACCGGGAGTAGAAGTTATGCAATTACCCTGGGATCTGCATTTCGTGCGATATCCGATTCTCTGCAGCCGCAGTTGTCCGTAGGCCAGGAAATAAAAATGCCTTTTTTTCGCTATTATGGCCCTTATGGTGATCATGGCACCGAGACGCAGGATGATGATATTGCGCCGGGGTCCGGGTCAACAATAGTCATAACAATCACCCGGGTTGGGAACAGGGATTTTGATGCGACATTTTCAGGTAAGGTCTGGTCTGCTAAAGAGCCGGATACCCTGTTTATTAAGGATGGGCAGTTGAAGCAAGTGAAATTACCTAATAATTAATCTATAATGGAAATTTTAATAATTACCGGGCCTCCCTATAGTGGTAAAGGAACACAATGTGCCATACTGGAGACCAGTTTAGGGTTTAAGCATATTTCTACGGGGGACAGGATCCGTCAGGAAAAAGAAGCGGATACGCCCTTTGGTAGAATGGTAAAGAGTTATGAAGAGAATGGAAACCTGGTGCCTGATGAGATGATGGCTGGTCTGATAGGTCAGATTATCGATGAGCAGTTACATGAAAAAGGGATTATCCTTGATGGTTATCCCAGAACAGCGGCGCAGGTAGACACATTATTACAGTTGTTGGCAGAGAAGAAGTTGAACGTCAATAAGGTGATCAATATAGAAGTACCAAAGGAAGAGTTGCTGGTAAGGGCGCTGAAGAGAGCGAAGGAATCGGATAGAAAAGATGACCAGGACCCGGCGACCCATCTGAAGCGGATAGCGATTTTTGAGGCGCAGACAAGGCCGGCGATTCAGTATATGAAGGAGAAATTGAAGGTGGTGGATATTGATGGTTTGGGAACGGTTGAAGATATTACGGAGAGTATAAAGACGGCGATCGTTTAAACAATATCCTATCTCCACCAGGTATCTGCATGGAAAGTGGCTATATCATCCTTTTGATATAGCCACTTTTTGATTATTAGAACATTTGGTTATTTTTACACCTGTTTTTAATTAACCTATCTTTTTGTTACGTAAACAAAGAACCCATGCAAATGACCTTGAGATCTGTACTTCTTTTACTATTGCCATTGGCCAGCTTAGGACAGAAGACCGTTTCCCCCGGCAGCCCGGATATTAATACTTCCCGCCTGACCCCAGGGAAATCACTGTATACCGTATACTATGTAAATGGAGACAACTGGACTAAGAAGGGGACTACCGTATACGATATGACAATTTCGGGAACAGAGATGAAACTGGTGGCTGACTACAAAGATGAAAACGAGAAATGGTATAGAACAAGAACTTCCATTGCAGATGCAAAGACACTCAGCCCGCTTAGCTATAAGTCTGAAGGGTTAAGAGTCAACCTCGATCTGAAGTTCGGTACTTCTATTACAGGTAAGTATCATTACATAGCTGAAAATAAGGATGACCAGGTATTGTTTAAGCCTGCCGCAAAATTTGTAGATTTTAATGTGGCAGATCTGTTATTTACAACTTTACCACTGGATGTGGGTTATAAGGCTATAATACCGGAATTTTACTATACTAAAAGCCCGGATAGTATTTTGACAAATTACATCATCAAAGATGTAAAAAGCTATATGTACCGTTCACCTAAGACCGGTAATCACGAGAGCTGGATGGTGGGTGTATTGGAGGAAAGCACAGGAGCAGTGTATGCGTATGTTATAGATAAAAAAGATCACCGGTTGTGGCAAAGAGTGATGCCGGTAGGTGGGGGTGTCACAGAAATTTGTGTGAATGAGGAGCTGGACTACCAGCCTATAAAGAGCAGGTTTGACAAAGAAAGAACATTGCAACAATTAGAGAAGGGGAATAGTGTAATAGTAGGGACGGCATTTGCCAGGGACCATATCCAGGGGGGTAGGGCGGTCATGAATCTGAAAAAAGCGCAATATGCACCGATGGGTACAGTGGTGTCTATTCTGCCAAATTCGGAATACCTGGAAGAATGGAAAGCAGTGAATAAGAAAATAAGGAAGGGTAAGAAGTTGCCGGAGGTGCCTATTGATCCTAATGTGAGTGGCTGTATTAAGACGACGACGGTGTATGATGATAAAGGGCATTTTGAATTTACGAACTTAATGCCTGGGGAGTATATTTTGATGACTACGTTTGGATACACGCATCAGTATTCTTACAAATATTATGCAGGCACCTCGTATTTGATGAATCAGAGTGGGGCGGTGTTGTCAGCGAATGATGTTTATAATACTGCTGATGCGGCAACGGGGGCGACTGCGGCGATAGAGGACAAAGTGACAATTAAGAAGGATGGGGATAAGGTGGATGTGAATTTGAAGGATGTGAAGTAACAAAATAAGCATCGTTAATCAGAATATTTTATTACAGACTTTGGAAGAATAATTCTTTTATTCAGGAAAGGAAGTCGTTTCGCACTAGTGAAACGGCTTTTTTTTTCTTAACTGTGCCCGGTTTTTTTACGCAGTGAATAGCCTGTTAAGCTATAGCATAGCTATACTGCTATTAGTACACTATAAGTACATTAAAAGTACATTTCTATATCGATTCGATATTGAGGTGCACATTTAGTGATGTATTAGTACTCATTTAGTGTTAAAGCTTCACTATGGTTTGGGTAAGATCATTAATATTGATCTTATAAACCCCAAAACTGATTTTATGGCTATTGTTAAAGACAATATACTCCTCCAACTCGTCCGGGGTTCGCTGGGCGATCAGATCACGATTTACGAAAGGAACGGGCAGATAATTATGGCGAAGAAACGTGGCCCGTCAAAGAAGAAGCCGACGAAGAAGCAGCTGGAAGCCCGGTATAAAATGCAGGTGGCTGCGGCTTATGCTATGGTGATCCTGGAAGATCCGGAGCTGAAGGCTTATTATAAGTCACTGGCTGGGCCGGGGCAGAATGCGTATAATATGGCGGTGAAGGATGCTTATCGGTCTCCTGAAATCCAGAATATTCAGTTCGAAGAAGAAACTGTGGTAGTGACTGCGAAAAACGAATTCAGGGTAGCGGAAGTGAATGTACGCGTACTTGATGCTGCAGGTAGCATACTGGAAAGAGGTAAAGCCGTCTTAGGCCGGAATGGCGTGGATTGGTATTATAAGGTGGCCAGTCGGCCGCCGGGCGGAAAATTAATAATTGTGGCGGTAGATTTGCCGGGGAATGAAACGGTGCGGGAGATGAAGTTAGAATGAATTCTTTTACCTGGCCATGGCCCCAAATTAAATATGTTATTTAAGTATAATAAGACCTGTGGGAACAAGCATTTGTTACCCAAAGAACCTGTGCGCCTCAAATTCCTTCTTTTAAAAACCTGTTAAGAAAATTTTATAAAAAGAAATTAAATATTACATTTGCATCCCGTCATTTAAAAATGATGGTTACCGGAAACGGGACGTAGCGCAGCCCGGTAGCGCGCTTGCATGGGGTGCAAGAGGTCGCTGGTTCGAATCCAGTCGTCCCGACTAAAAAATGGAACCCTTCAAATGATTAGATTTGAAGGGTTTTCTAATTTAAATAATTCTTTATTCATTTACTATAAAAACATTATGGTATTGAATTTAAATGAGTTTGAAGGCGTTAGAATCCATTTTGCTTTTTCCATGACTTTTCTTTGGGCCCCTCGGTTTGTAATACAATATATGTCTATCGTCTTCAAAGCACAAGTTCGAACCCATTTACGTTCTCCAAAACCGGGATTTTGTTTCAGATCCATGAGATTTGGTTAGTTCTGCCATTACTACAGCTAAGACATTTGTCCTTTAATTCACAAACAAATAGGTTATGGACAAATTAAAACAAATACAATTAGGCAGCGAAGGACTTATAGTACCTGCAATAGGCTTAGGCTGTATTGGAATGACCCCAAGCTTTGGAATGGAAGTTTACGGCAAAGCCGATGAAAAGGAAGCCATTGCCACCATTCAACGTTCGTTTGAATTAGGCGGTAATTTTTTGGATACTGCCGATGTGTACGGTCCGTTTATCAATGAACAATTAATAGCCAGGGCTGTTGGCAACAATCGCAGCCGGTACATTTTAGCCACCAAGTTCGGGATGGAAGTCAATGAAGAAGGCGTTTTTACGGGCAGCGTCAACGGCAAAAAGGATTACGTACGAAAGGCAGTAGAAAGATCGTTGAAAAACCTGAATACTGATTACATCGACCTGTATTACCTGCACCGTTTAGACAAAACCACTCCTGTGGAAGAAACTGTGGATGCTATGGCAGCGTTGGTGAAAGAAGGAAAAGTAAAGTATATCGGACTTTCGGAAGTATCTTCTGCTACTATTCGCAAGGCACAGCGTATACATCCCATCACCGCCGTACAAACAGAATTTTCGTTGTTTGAAAGAAGTATAGAAGAAGAAGGAATTTATGATACCCTGAAAGAGCTTGGAATTGGGTTGGTAGCGTATTCTCCATTGGGAAAAGGGTTTTTGTCGGGCCAGTTCAGAACTGCCGGTGATTTTCCTGAAAATGATGCAAGGCGTTTTATTCCGAAATTCTCAGGAGAGCAATTCGCCAAAAATGTTGAATTGCTTAAGGAAATAGAAACAATGGCCGCTGAAAAAGCTATAACCATTCCTCAATTGGCCATTGCCTGGGTTATTGCCAAAGGTGCGGTGCCTATTCCCGGTACGAAACGGGTAAAGTACATCGAAAGCAATATTGCTGCTACTAAAATTGAATTAACAACCGAAGATCTGAACCGGTTAGAAAGTATCATTCCACTGGGGACCCCAACAGGCGCCCGTTACGATGAAACATGGATGCAGTATATCGATTAATTTTTATTTGAGTAATTTTGGAGTGGCTTTAATTGCTTAGGTCGCTCCATCATTTTTTAGCTGATGAAAAGAAAATCACACCCGCCCACAATTCTGTCAATTTCTTCAGTACATCAACTGTTGAAATTGAAAAAGCCTTCGAATCCTCTCGTAAGCGTTATAGACCTTGCTGATGCCAATATTGAGGAGAAAGAAATTGAACAATCTTTAACTGATAATTTTTATAGCGTTGCTCTAAAGAAAAATTGTGACGGCTTTCGCTACGGGCAACAATACTATGATTTTGACGGAGGAACAATATCATTTGTTGCACCACATCAGGTAGTGCATATAGAAGCAGGGTTTACAAAGGCAGAAGGTTTAATGCTGATCGTACATCCTGATTTTTTTCAACATTATCCTTTGGCGGCAAAGATCAGGTCTTTTGGTTATTTTTCTTATGCTGCCCATGAGGCCTTGCATCTTTCAGAAAGGGAAGAGCAGCAGGTCATGGATATAATGAACAGTATACGAAGTGAAATTGCCACCCCAATTGATTCGTTTACCCAGGATTTGATCGTTTCGCAAATCGATGTGTTATTGACGTATTGCGACCGGTTTTATCACCGCCAGTTTATCACCCGCAAGATGGCGAGCAATGACCTGTTGATCAAATTCGAAGATCATCTTAACAGCTATTTCAATGGGGAAAAACTAACTGAGAAAGGGATGCCAACTGTTCCATATTTAGCTTCACAACTGAATGTATCGCCCAATTACCTCACCGATATGTTGCGAGCCCTTACCGGGCAGAGTACCCAACAACATATTCAAAATAAAATCATTGAACGTGCAAAAGAAATGCTTTCAACAACCGATCTGTCGGTTAGTGAAATAGCTTATTCCTTAGGGTTCGATTACCCACAATCGTTTCAGAGACTGTTTAAGAACTATACACCTTC
>NZ_JBCNKH010000076.1:0-29963 GCF_039596135.1 Chitinophaga sp. | reverse complement strand
GTTGGCATCACACAGTCGAACATATCCACACCTAATGCGATGTTTTCCAGGATGTTCCATGGAGTACCCACGCCCATGAGGTAACGGGGTTTATCTTTTGGCAGAATATCGCATACCAGTCCGCACATTTCGTACATATCTTCTTCAGGTTCGCCCACGCTGAGACCACCGATGGCGTTGCCAACACATTCACGGGCAGCGATTTCCGTGGCGGAAATGGTACGGAGGTCTTTGTAAGTACTACCCTGAACAATCGGGAACAGGTACTGTTGATGCCCATAAGCAGGTTGTGTTTCCTTTAACCGGGCAATGCAGCGGTCCAACCAGCGGTGCGTGAGTTCCATTGACTTTTTCGCATAGCGGTATTCCGAAGGGTAAGGCGGGCATTCGTCGAAGGCCATAATGATGTCGGCCCCGATGGTACGCTGGATGTCCATCACGTTTTCAGGCGTGAAAAGGTGACGGGATCCATCTATATGACTTTGAAAAAGGCAACCTTCTTCTTTGATTTTTCTGTTGGCCGCCAGGGAAAATACCTGATAACCACCACTATCTGTGAGAATAGGGCGATCCCAGCCATTGAATTTATGCAATCCGCCGGCTTTGGAGAGGATCTCCGTACCTGGACGCAGGTAGAGGTGATAGGTGTTGCCAAGGATGATTTGTGCCTGGACATCATTTTTAACCTGCTCCTGGGTCAGGGCTTTTACACTGCCTACGGTGCCTACGGGCATGAAAATGGGTGTTTCAATCACGCCGTGATCGGTGGTGATGACGCCGGCACGGGCTTTACTTTCACTATCAGTTGTTGTCAGTTCGAATATCATCTGGCAATTTTCAGGGGGCAAAAATAAGGGATTATGGGGTACAACCTATATTTTCCCGGAAGGCGCACGGATAAGTGCTGGAAAAATCTTTTTTTCCACAGCACTATACAGATAATTGAAATCATATATATTTGCTATGCTATGTTGTATAACTTAGGCTTAATAGCCTTTTACAGTTTTGCTACCGTTGCAGGGATACAGATCCTCTATTATCTGATCGTCTTTTCCAGGGTAGCTTTTTATCGCCGTACCTTCGACGTGGATGCAGAGCCGGAGTCACAGTTCTCAGTTATTATCTGTGCCAAGGATGAGGAATTGAACCTTCAGAAAAACCTGCCCTCCGTACTTTTACAGCGATTCCACGATAAAAAAGAGCCTTCTTATGAGGTCATTGTTGTGAATGACAATTCAGAAGATGACACAAAATATTACCTCCGTTCTATAGAAGCTGGTTATTCACATTATCGTCATATTGAGATTAAGCAACCGGCCAAGTTTATTCCTGGTAAGAAGTTTCCGCTCTCTATGGGGATCCGGACGGCTAAATTTGAGCATATTCTCCTGACAGATGCAGATTGTAAACCCAGCAGTACTTATTGGTTATCACTGATGAGTCAGGGTTTTACGGATGGGAAGGAGATTGTGCTGGGGTATAGTCCTTATGTAAAGAAACCGGGATTGCTGAATAAGGTGATTCGTTATGAGACCTATTTCAGCGCTTTGCAATATTTAGGTTTTGCCCTGAGTGGGGTGACTTATATGGGTGTAGGGCGGAACCTGGCTTATAAAAGAGAGTTGTTTAACCGTCAGAAAGGGTTTACTGCTCACCACCATATTGCTTCGGGGGATGATGATTTATTTGTGAATGCGGCGGCGAACAGGCGTAATGTAGGGGTGGTGATTAATAAACAGGCTTTTACATATTCTGAGCCGAAGACAAGCTGGAAGAAGTGGTTTCATCAGAAAACCAGGCATATGAGTACCGGGAAGCATTACCGGTTTAGTCATAAGTTCCTGCTGGGGTTGTTTAGTTTGACGCATTTCCTGTTTTATCCGCTGTTTATAGCGAGTATATTTTATCAGCCGATGATGATTTATGTGTTGGGGATATTTGGGGGGAAGATGTTGTTGCAGTCTGTGATTACATTTATGGCGATGAGAAAACTGGATGAGGGGGATTTGTTCAAGTTCAGCTGGTTTATGGATGTGTTTATGTGTTTTTATTATTTGATATTTACGCCGGCGTTGTTGTTTAAGTCGAAGAATAAGTGGTAATAGGCCTTCCGGGTTAATTTTGTAGAAATGTTAAGTAATGATACCCGTAGAAAACTTGGACATATCGTTAGAGGAGATGGCCTTGAAGAGGAAGCAGATCATTGCACAGCAACCTCCGGTTACTTATGAACAAGCATTAATGCAGGTAGAACGAATAAAAAGAAATTCGAGCGTAGCACAATCATCGAAAAAAAGCAGACCCAGGGCCTAACCGCCTTATACAATAAAAACTATTAACTGCCCGGAGACGAAACGTTCTCCGGGTTTTCTTTTTAAACACCTCCGGTTTCACTATTTCAGAATAGCACCCTACCTTTGCGCCACATATGGACATCATTCAAAAATACTTCGGGGACTTCACCCCTACTCAGGTCGAACAATTCTCTGCACTGTTCGAACTTTACAAGGATTGGAACGAGAAAATCAACGTCATTTCCCGTAAAGACATTGATGCCTTATATGAAAAGCACGTTCTGCACTCACTGGCCATCGCTGCCATTGCAGACTTTCCGGACGGCTACCAGGTAATCGACCTCGGTACAGGTGGTGGTTTTCCCGGTATTCCCCTGGCTATCTTCTTCCCGGAGGTTAAGTTCCACCTTGTGGATGCCATCGGAAAAAAGATCAAGGTCGTGCAGGGTGTAGCCGAAGCACTGAATTTAAAGAACGTCACCACTGCCCACTCCCGCGCAGAAGACATCAAGGATAGAAAATTCGATGTGATCGTATCCCGTGCCGTAGCTCCACTCAAGGACCTCTGGCGTTGGGGTAAACCATTATTAAAAAAAGCCCCCGCTCACGCACAACAACCCGGCCTCATCTGTCTGAAAGGTGGCGATCTGGCTGAGGAAGTCCAGGAAAGCGGTGTCAGACCCCGTCTCACCCCTGTTTACCAGCTATTTCCTGAAGAGTTTTTCAAGGAGAAATATGTTGTGGTGGTAAATAAGTAAAATATTTCCCTTCTTAAATTATTGATTTTCATCATTTATAAACTAAATTCAGAAAAACTTTCCTGAACTTTAAAATATCCTGCATTTTCCTTCGTCTCCAATAGTAAGATGAAAGAATTGCTCCTAACAAAAACGCCTCTAGCTATGGCTGCTGAACAGAATGAGCGCATACAGGAAACGGTGCGGAAGGAGCGGCAACGTCTACTCCATTTCATCCGGAAGCGGGTGAATAATGTGGCAGATGCAGAAGATATTTTACAGGACGTTTTGTATCAGTTTACTGAATATTCCCGGCTGGGTAGTCAGATTGACTCTATCACTGCCTGGTTATTCACCGTGACCCGCAATAAAATTACCGACTGGTTCCGTAAGAAACGGGAGACTACCTTCAGCGATCATACACAGGAAATAGATGGAGAGGAGACTTTGTTCCTATCCGAACTGATAGCCGATCAGGACGCCAAAAGTGATGCACCCCTTACAAGAAAAGTGTTAGCAGAGGCCATTATGGAAGCCATAGAAGAGCTGCCGGAAGAACAGCGCTATGCATTTATACAGCATGAACTGGAAGGGAAGTCCTTCAAGGAATTGTCTGCCGAAACCGGCATACCCGTGAATACCCTATTATCCAGAAAACGCTATGCTGTACTGCATCTCCGCGAACGGCTGGCACAATTGTATGAAGAATTGTAAAACACATTATATGTTTAAGAGAGGAGAAAAAAAGCCGAAGGCTTTACATATTTTAAAGTTCATTGTCATGGGGGTGGTTTTCATCACCGTGCTGGGCTTTGGTATCCGTGAGTTGTGGAATTGCCTGATACCTGATTTATTTCATGGACCAGTGATCACTTTCTGGCAGGGTTTAGGTCTTTGCCTGTTGGGTAAACTGCTCTTTGGATGGCATGGTGGTCCTGGACCTGGTGGTTTCAGAAGAAGAAGGGCGTGGGATGAAAAGCTAAAAGAACGCTATGCAAATATGACACCGGAAGAAAGAGAGAGAATGAAAGAAGGATTGAAGAACTGGTGCCGTCCTAATAACCGCTTTAGCCGCTGGTATGATGATATTGATGCTAAAGCTGATCAGTCTAAACCAGAAGAAACTAAACCAGATACAGGAACCAATATTTAATGTAGCCATGCTCTCCTTTGCCATTCAACCATCTACAACTTTTAATGCTATGATAGGAATATTCAAAACTAATATAGCGACACCGGAAGAAAGAACGATTGTACTTCATGCTATCCGGAACAATTATGAAGTAGGTCAGTGTCATGTAGACCTCGAAGATTGTGATAAGGTATTGAGAATTGTGAATATGACAGTAGAAGAGAATGAGATGATAAAATTTGTACAGCAGCAGGGATTTAATTGTGAAACATTAGACTAGCAATTATTATACGGATTACGATGATAAAAAGGATGTACGCTGTACATCCTTTTTTATTACTAAGAGGGTGCCTCATTTTATGAATGAGGCACCCTCTTTTCTATAGGCAAACTTTAGCACTAAATGAGTACTAATACCTCACTAAAAGGGCACCTCTATATCGAATCGATATAGAGGTGCCCTTTTAGTGCCCTTTTGATGCACTGATGGAAGTATAGCTATGCTATGGCCAGACCCCATAAAAAAAGAGGGAGTTCCGGAATAGCCGGAACTCCCTCTTTCAATTTTCTATAGAAATTATAACTTCAGCGTATTGTTACTGCGGTTGATGTCTGCCATGCGAAGACTGGGATCGATGACTATTTCTCCTATATCCCCCATTGGCGTATCAATCACCACATCATAGGTCGGACTCGTCCATCTCCACGCTTCATGCACCGTACGCATCATGTTACCATCTTCATTTGGCTTGGCACCATACATGAGTGACAGCGGTACATAATGCATGATCTTCTTACCTGCCTTTGTCGTTACCAACAAATCTATCGGCATCGGGAAGTTATCTACCCTGCGCAGACGAATCACCGTTTTGTTATTATCATTGGTGAATACTGTATCAATTCCATAGTCAATATGCTTCACTGAATACACCAGGTATTGCTTATACCAATCCAGCGCTATCCCACTCTCCTTCTCCATTTCACGAATGAAATCATTTGGATTCGGATGCTTGAAACGCCAGTCTGAATAATATCGCAGCAATCCTTTATCCCTGTTCTCCGTACCGATCACATAACCTAACTGCTCTAAGAATACAGCCCCTTTATTGTACGCGGTCTGTGTATAACCATAGTTCGTATTGTAATGATCAGCGTGCGTGCTCATTGGCTCTTCATACCCGCTTTTTACCAGGTTGAAATAACCATTGTAGGAACTTTCCTGCGCAAAAGTTTCTTTGGTAGAATCCAATGTATGGTACAATACATTGTTCTCTGCAAATGTTGTAAACCCTTCATCCATCCATGGATACAGGCTTTCATTGGTACCCAGCATCCCCTGGTACCAGCTATGCATCCATTCATGCACTCCCAGGCCATATAATCCTTCCAGTTTACCATTGCCCATGATCAATGTAGCCATCGGGTATTCCATACCACCATCGCCTCCTTGTATAAAGCTAAAGCTCTTGTAAGGATAAGGTCCGTAATGTGCTTTGATATATTCATATGCACGTGGAATCATTTTGGCAAATGCAGGCCAGGTCTCCTTTGTGATATCATTTTCAATGTAGAAGAAGTGTGCCACAAAGCCATCTACCTGTTGGGTGATGTGCTTATAATCAGGATCTGCTGCCCATACAAAATCATGTACGTTGTTCGCAATGAAGTGCCATGTGAGCTTCTCTCCTGCGGGACGGATTACTTTGGTACCCGGCATTTCATACCCATCACCAATCTGGTTAGGGTTCTGTAAGTAACCGGTAGCAGCAATCACAAACTTTTTATCCATTGCTATCTTCACATCATAATCACCCCATACGCCGTAGAACTCGCGTGCGATATAAGGAGTGGCATGCCAGCCTTCGTAATCGTATTCGCACATTTTAGGGTACCACTGCGCCATGGAGTAGTCTACCCCTTCTATGTTATTACGGCCACTACGGCGGGTTTGCACCGGCACCTGTGCCTCAAATTCCATTTCGAAGGTAGTGGTACTATGTGGCAGGATGGGTTTTTTCAGGGGCACTTCCAGGATGGTTTCCAGCATATTGAAAGTCTGCGGCACCCCATCACGTTTCAATGAAAGCACATGCTGATAGCCGGTTTGCGCTGGTGTGAATTTAGATATCTTATCTGCCACCCGGTAATCCCAGTCTCTCCGTTCATTGCCTTTGGCATCGCGCCCCAGCACAGTCTTGCCCAGCTCACGGCTACGCACATCCATCATGCTGCCGGGCTGAAATGCATTCCAGTAAAGATGATAGAACACCTTGTACAATGTATCGGGCGAGTTGTTGGTATATTCCAGTTTCTGCTTTCCTGTAAAACGGTTAGTGGTTGCATCTACATTCACATCCATAACATACTTTACCCGTTGCTGCCAACGGTCAGGCTGTGCCTGCGCAGGCACGAAACCTGCTGCCAACAGGCACACCATCAGCCCTTTAACTACTGACATATGCTTCATTTCCTAATACTATTTTTATTTATATGATAACGTAGGCCGTTTACGCGGGGGAGATACTGCAAATCTCCTGCCTTTAATGAAGATACTGAGTTATTCTTCTTCTTCCTGTGCTTTTTTCCTGCCAGGAGCCCCCTGCACAATCAGAACGATTTCCCCTTTTACTCCTTTTTCCTTGTAGTAGTCATGTACTTCCTGCAGGGTACCTCTCTTGTTTTCCTCGAACATCTTTGTCAGTTCACGGCTCACACAACAAGGTCTGTCAGCGCCAAAGTAACCGATCATGTCTTCGAGGGTTTTAACCAGGCGGTGTGGTGATTCATAAAAAACCAGGGTACGTTCGTCCGTAGCCAGTTGTGTAAACAGTGTATGGCGGCCTTTCTTCAATGGCAGAAAACCTTCAAATGCAAACCGGGTCATTGGTATACCACTGTTTACCAGGGCCGGCACAAAAGCTGTAGCACCAGGCAGGCATTCCACGGGTACACCAGCACGAACACATTCTCTTACCAGCAGGAATCCGGGATCAGATACACCGGGAGTACCGGCATCGGTGATCAGGGCCATTGTTTTGCCAGCCTGTAACTGTTGTAACAGGTGCTGCAATACCTTGTGCTCATTGTGCTGATGATAAGGAGTGATGGGTTTGTTGATGTTGTAGTGCTTTAGCAACACACCGGAGGTGCGTGTGTCTTCTGCCAGCACCAGGTCTGCCTCTTCCAGTACTTTTACAGCGCGGTAAGTAATATCGGCAAGATTGCCTATGGGAGAAGGAACGAGATAAAGCTTCATAAAGATCGTATGGCGCATGACATACCGGCAACATCCACCGGTAGGGCATCTTTCCTGAATAAAACACGTAAGGCTGACTTCTGGCAGCTAAAGTCGTCTTTAGCGCGTGAAAGTCAGCCTTATTAATTATTTACTGAATAGTTACTTCAAAAGACTCCATTACCTGGTTAGCCAGCAGTTTCTGACAGGCATTTTCAGCCAGGGCCAGGGCTTCTTCTTTTGTAGCAGCTTCTATCTGCAGGGTAATATGCTTTCCGATTCTCACATCATTGATCTGAGTAATGCCCAGGTTCTTTAAACCACTCATTACCGCTTTTCCCTGAGGATCCAGTAATTCTTTCAGTGGCATCACGTTGATATGTGCAGTAAACGTCATTTTTTCTAAAATTTTGACGCAAACCTAATACATAAATCGCAAAAAACAAGCTGGGAGGGTTGTAGATGGTCTTATAATGGACGAAAAAAAAGGCTTTTACCTTCGGTAAAAGCCTTTTTTTTCGGACTATTTAGAAATATTGGCCGGCATGAAGCATGCCGGCCAATATTTTTTTATAACCTATTTATTTAGCAGGTGTGGCCGGGCGTACCGCCGCTGATAATACCACATACATAACAAATACAAACGGTACTGTCGCAAATTTTAATACTGGTATTGCCAATATTGCTAATATCAACAGCAAAAAGCGCGGCCAGTTTTGTGCAGGATTGAAATTTTTGAACTTCATGCTCATCATCGGTATCTCTGACACCATCAGGTAGCAAAGTAGGGCTATCATGATATACAGGATCCAGATATTTTGCAGGTAATGCGCCAGGTTATATGGATTATACAGCATTATCAAAGGGAAAGATGCTACCAGCAGTCCTACTGCCGGGGTAGGTACCCCAATGAAATTCTCTGACTGACGGGTATCCAGGTTGAACTTGGCCAGGCGGAATGCCGCAAAACAAGGCACCAGCAAGGCCGGAGCCAGGTTGACATATGATACATCAAATACATCCGGCTGCTGCATATATGCACTACGCAATAAACGGAAGAAGATCATACCCGGCACTACGCCAAATGTTACTATGTCTGCCAGTGAATCCAGCTCCCTTCCAAATGGGGAACCCAGTTTCAACAGGCGTGCAGCCAACCCATCCAGAAAATCAAATATCGCGGCCAGTACTACCAGTGCAGACGCCCAGTAGACAGGTGCAGGATTCGTTACGGCATAGTCATGTCCATTGAATTCAGCGATGTACTGTGGTGCATGCAGGATGTAAATAATTGCCAACGCACCACAAAACAAATTACCTAGTGTAAGGATGTTAGGAAGTTGTTTCATTGTGATAGTCCATCGGATCAGGCGTATAGCCTGATCCGGGTTCTGTATTTTTTGGTAAATCTAACGCTAATATTACGCAATAGCGTACACATTACCTTATTTTTTCATTAAAGCTTCAATTTCGTCAGCAGTGATTGGCATATTTTTCATCAGGTCGATATTGCCTTTTGAAGTTATCCATACATTATTTTCAATTCTCACACCCATTTTTTCTTCTTCAATGTAGATACCAGGCTCGATGGTCAGCACCGCGCCATCTGGAATAGGCTGCCAGAAAGATGGACCTAAATCGTGTACGCCTACACCCAGGTGGTGAGAAATACCATGGTACAGGTACTTACGGTATGCAGGTGTTTCAGGGTCCTGGTTTTTAATGTCTTCTTCTTTCAGCAGGTTGATTTTTACGAACACTTTCCCTGCTTCCTCGCCCATCATTTCATGGTACCTGGCAATGGTCAGTCCTGGCTTCAGGATAGATTTAGCATAGTTATGCAGGTGCAGACATGCATCGTATACTTCACGCTGACGGGGTGTGAATTTACCATTCACCGGTACGGTACGGGTCAGGTCAGCATTGTAACCACCATAGGCAGCACCGAAATCCATCAGTACCAGCTCGCCGTCTTTACACTCCTGGTTGTTGAATATATAGTGCAGGGTGCGGGCACGGTCGCCACTGGCGATGATAGAAGTATAGGCTTCACCGTCAGCACGGTTAGAGAGAAATTCGTGTACAATCTCTGCCTGAATTTCGTGTTCAAATACACCCGGACGGATAAATTTCAGCAAACGGCGGAATGCCTTTTCTGTAATGTCTATTGCGGTCTGCAGCACTTTTATTTCTTCGGGAGTCTTGACAGCACGCAGTTTTTTGAAAATAACGGCCGCTCTCAGGTAATTGTGCAGTGGATAACGGGCACGCATTTCTTCTGCATAGCGGTAGTCTCTGACAGCGATGAGGCTGGATTTACGGTTATTTTCGTTGGTATTTAAATAGATATTAGTGGCTTCGTGAATCCATGGTTGTAATAATCCATCCAGCACATCCAGCCAAACCACTGTACCGATGCCCGATACAGCCAGTGCCTCGTCTTTGCGCAGACGATGGCCATCCCATTTCTCTTTCAACTCATTTGGGCGCACTAAAACAAGTACTTCCCTGTACTTAGGATCCGGATTATCCGGGTATAAAATGAGCATGGTATCTTCCTGCTCAACACCCGTCAACCAGTACAGGTCATGGTTCTGTTCGAATCTGTATAAAGCGTCGCCATTGCTGGGCAACTCATCGTTGGAATTGATGATAGCAATAGAATTGGGTTGCATCTCCGCAATAAAGCGCTGGCGATTTTTGATGAAAATCTGTGAATCCAGTGGCAAATTTTTCATAATTGATCCTGTTGATTAAAACACGCGCCAAACCTACTGAAATTTTAGGAAGTAATATTGAAGAGGTGAATATGCGGGTATAATGGATGAGGATAAGTGTATTCGGTGCCCATAATTCGCTACCGTTTCCTGCAAAACAGACCCGGCCATTTTAGAATTTCTCTAATTGATTATCCATTTAGCATCTATTTTTTCTAAATTTGTGTTAACAAGGGGCTATTAATTTGATAATTTCAAAAAAAGGCGCAGCTTTGCTTTACTACACCAAAACAATCTTACTATGCAAGTCAGCAGCGTAAGGAACCCTGTTGCCATCCTATCAGCTATAGGAATAGAGCAAACAGCAGCTATCTATTATCAGACAGCACCTGCCGTGCTGGTGTCGCAAACACTGGCACGGAAACAGGGAGCCCTCACAGCCAACGGAGCATTGTCCGTAAACACCGGAAAATTCACCGGTCGCTCTCCCAAAGATAAGTTCATCGTCAAAGATGCACTTACTACTGCAACTGTAGACTGGAACGACTTCAACATTCCAATGTCTTCCGATCACTTTGACCGCCTGCACAAAAAAATTACCGCATATTTTACAGGAAAGGAAATCTGGGTACGGGATTGTGCTGCCTGCGCTGATCCTGCTTATCGCATAGGTATTCAGGTAGTGACTGAAACTCCCTGGGCCAGCCTCTTTGCCTATAATATGTTCCTGCGGCCCGACTCCGGGGAAATGGAGGACATGCACGCAGACTGGACAGTGATTCACGCCCCTGGATTTCTGGCTGACCCGGCTACAGACGGGACCAGGCAGGGAAATTTTGCTGCTATCAGTTTTGAGCACAAGATGATCCTGATTGGTGGTACAGCATATACCGGGGAAATAAAGAAAGGCGTTTTCACCATACTTAATTATATACTGCCACAAATGCATGGAGTATTGCCCATGCACTGCTCTGCCAACCAGGACGAGCATGGAGATTCGGCGATCTTCTTTGGATTGAGCGGTACAGGAAAAACCACACTCAGTGCAGATCCTGCACGTAAACTGATAGGCGATGACGAGCATGGCTGGTCTGCCCATCATATCTTCAACTTTGAAGGCGGCTGCTATGCAAAGTGTATAGACCTGAGTGAAGAAAAGGAGCCGCAGATATTCAAAGCAATCCGCGAAGGTGCATTGCTGGAAAATGTCTCGTGCTACGAAGGGACTAATAAAGTAGACTTTGCCAATAAATGTATTACAGAAAATACCCGGGTATCTTATCCACTGGATTATATTGACAATGCGGTGATTCCTTCAGTAGGCAATATCCCTTCCAATATCTTCTTCCTGACCTGCGATGCATTTGGGGTATTACCTCCCATATCAAGGCTGACGCCAGCACAGGCTATGTACCAGTTTATATCCGGCTACACAGCCAGGGTAGCTGGTACAGAAACAGGGGTAACAGAACCGACTACTACCTTCAGCACCTGTTTTGGTGCACCGTTCCTGCCACTACACCCGGTGCAATATGCACAGCTGCTGGGGCAGAAACTGAAACAGCAAAAAGTAGCCGTTTGGCTGATCAATACCGGGTGGACAGGTGGTCCTTATGGTACGGGGCAGCGCATTTCACTGAAATATACCCGGGCGATGGTGACAGCAGCGCTTAGTGGCCAACTGGACAGGATTGCGTATAAAGATTTTCCACTCTTTGGATTTGGTATTCCGGAGCACTGTCCGGGAGTACCTGCAGAGATCCTGGATCCCCGCAATACCTGGGCTGATAAAGCGGCATTTGATAAGCAGGCGGAAGACCTTGCTAACAGATTTGTACAAAACTTTAAAAAATACGGGGCACAGGCTGATCCGGAAATTTTATCCGCATCTCCGAAAATTTAATTATATTACGCTCCTAAGCCTGCCTTTAAAATTTCCACTATTATTTATCAAGTTCTATTTAGAGCAAAACAAGTGACCTAAATTTGAAATTTTGAAGGCGGGGAACTTGTTTTGCGGAACTTGGAGGAGAGCTGATAATATCGGGATTAAACTTATTCGTATATAAAAAGAGGGTGCATCAAAATTGATGCACCCTCTTTTTATTTCGGCTAATTGATAGAAATTTATTGTCGAGCAGCTTCCAGCTTTTCCACTTTGGCTTGCAATTCAATCAGGTGCAGCGTCAGTTCCTCTACTTTTTGAAGGAGTAATTTATTCATCTCCCCCAGGTCTTGTCCATTTTGCGCTACCTCTGCAGCGGCAGGTATACCAGGCAGGTGCTTATGGTTTTTTATGTAGGCAGCAGTTTCCTTTAGGGAAGGTAGCTGATAGTTTTCGTTAAATACATAATCAGGCCACCCCGTACTGGTTACTCTTACCTTCTTTGCCACAACGGTACCATTTACAGCGAGCTTTTCCTGTGGGTTCGTAATACCAATACCCACATTGCCGCTGTTTCTTACTATCAAAAGTGTATTTAAGGTGCTGTCGCTTGTAAAGTTGTTGATGGTAAATGAGGAAGTACTTTTCAGGACTGAGTAGGTAGCAAGCGAGTTATCATGGTAAAGTCCTCTGTCCAGGTTAATGGCAACACCCCAGAAATTGTTAATCATCAGGTCTCCAGCTGTTACGGGAACAATACTGGAATTATCAGATTCTTTTAAGCGAGTGACCAGTGGGGTCGCAATTTTACCAGTCATGGAAATATCGCCGCTGTAACTGTTATTCCCTAATTTTATTTTACCATTGGTAATCAGGTTGTAAGAAGTATCATCTGTGGCTCCTTTGATAATTGTTCTATTCAGGTTGATGACACTTCCCTTCAGGTTTAAAGGCGCTAATACCGACGTAGAAGGGTTACCGGATTCCAGGTAAGATGCTCCATTCAGGTAGTAGAGACTTAACCCTGTGTAGTTGCCTACATTGTAATTAGTATTGCCATTTATAAAAATACTATAAGAAGAGGTGTTTCCGCTACCAGCTACAGTATTTAACTGGGCTTTTGAGTAGTCGCAGATTAGGCATAGGAAAGCTAAAAAAGCAGTGAATTTCATGATATATGGGTTAAAAATGAATAATCGGAGATAAATATATAGTTAAAGTTTGTTCTATCAGCCTCTACAGAACTTTGAATTTAATGATTAGTAAATCTTCTCAATTAAGCCTAACTTTGCGCATGCAAATTTTAGACGGTAAACTGGTATCAGCGGCTATCAAAGCCCAACTGGCAGAAAAAGTAACGGAACTGAAGGCTTTAGGCAAGAAAGTTCCGCACCTGGCTGCTATCCTGGTAGGTAATGATCCCGCCAGCGAAACTTACGTTGCTTCAAAAGTTAAGTCCTGCGCAGAGATCGGCTATCACTCCACCCTGCTGCGTTTCGATGAAAAAATTTCTGAAAAGCACCTGCTTGACAATATCACCCTGCTGAACGAAAATGCAGATATTGACGGTATCCTCGTACAATTACCACTTCCCAGGCACATCAACGAAGAAGTAGTCATCAATACCATCGATCCAAGCAAAGACGTAGACGGGTTCCACCCGGTAAACGTTGGTAAAATGGTCAGTGGCCTGCCTACCTTCATCCCGGCTACACCTTACGGCATCATGCTGATGCTGGAACACTACAATGTTCCAACTAAAGGTAAACACGCTGTAGTAATCGGCCGCAGCCACATCGTAGGTACACCTATGAGCATCCTGCTGAGCAGAAACAGCTATCCCGGCAACTGCACCGTTACCCTTACTCACTCACAGACTACAAACCTGAAAGAAATCTGTCTTCAGGCAGATATCATAGTAGCTGCCATCGGTCGTCCGAACTTCGTGACTGCTGATATGGTGAAAGAAGGTGCTGCCATCGTGGATGTGGGTATCAACCGTATCGCTGATCCTTCTAAGAAATCTGGTCATAGACTGGTGGGTGACGTGAACTTTGATGAAGTAGCTGAAAAATGCAGCTATATCACACCGGTTCCGGGTGGCGTAGGTCCTATGACCATCGCAGCTCTCCTGAAGAACACCTACCATGCCGCTGTAGGTCAGAAAGGTAACATGAACTAATCATTATATGGTACGCATAGGGCTTTATAGCATTATGCGTACCTTCGCATTATGTCAACTACTGCCACATATCCAAACGTACGCACGCTCCCGGTAATGGAACGCTTTTACACTATTCAGGGTGAAGGTAATTACCAGGGTTGTGCAGCTTATTTCATCCGTCTTGGCGGGTGCGATGTGGGCTGTCATTGGTGTGATGTGAAAGATAGCTGGGAGGCAGATCGTCATCCACAGCTGGAACTGACGGATATTGTGAGCGAGGCAGCGAACTATCCCGGTCGTATTGCCGTCATTACAGGTGGGGAACCATTGATGCACAACCTGGATGCGCTGACAGCAGACCTGCATGCAGCGGGTTTCCGTACCCATATTGAGACTTCCGGTTCTTCTCCCCTTTCCGGTAACTGGGACTGGATAACTTTATCTCCTAAAAAATTCAAGGCGCCACTGCCAGAGATTTGTTCATTGGCCAATGAACTGAAAGTGGTGATTTTTAATAAAAGTGATTTTGCCTGGGCAGAGAAATATGCCGCGCTGGCAGGCCCTCATTGCAAGTTGTATATACAGCCGGAATGGAACAAGGCTGCTGAAATGACTCCTCTTATCATCGACTATATCAAAGACCATCCCAAATGGCAGCTCTCGCTGCAGGTGCACAAGTACATTAATGTACCGTAAGTACAATAGGAGTTCCGATCATAACGTTTGACATGGAGAAATATATAAATGCATTGATTATCTGATACCATACAGATGGCATTTGGTAATTATTTTATATATTGCTACCACATTCCCAATCATAAGTTATGGCTAAATTCCCCTTATTACTGAGTTGTCTTGTGATTTGCCTGGGTGTGCATGCTCAGGTGGTAACCTATGATAACGCTAAGAAAAAGGCACAGAAGAGTTTTGACAATGCACAGTTAGCGGTTTCGGAGTATAAAACGGAAGATGCGATTCTTTATCTGCAGGAAGCAGTAAAAGCTGAACCTGGCTTTACAGACGCTTATGGCCAAATGACAATTTCTTATGTAGAGTTGAAGAAATATAAGGAGGCAATTAGCAGTTTCGAAACACTCAAACGTTTGGATACTAACTCCACTCGTCCTGCCATGATAGCTTATTCAAGAGCGCTTGCAGGCGTAGGCAGATTCAGTGACGCACTTGCCGCAATTAATGAATATATCGCAACAGGAAAGACCAAAAGTCTAAAAGCTGAAGCTTTACAAACTGCTTATACCTTCGCCGCAAAGGAAGCCGCCCATCCAGTACCTTTTGTTCCCAAAAATTTGGGCGATAATATCAATACTAAAGATGCTGAATATTTTCCTTCTCTGACCATTGATAATCAGATGCTTGTTTTTACACGCCGAGTCGCTGGAAAGAATGAAGATTTCTATGTGTCTGAAAGAGATGACAGCATGCACTGGAAAAAAGCTTATAATATGGGAGCTCCTATCAATTCTTCTGGTTTCAATGAAGGTGCTCAAAATATTTCACAAGATGGAAATATGTTGGTATTTACCGGTTGCGATTTCCCCAATGGACGTGGCAGTTGCGATATTTATTTTGCCATTAAAACCGAAGAAGGTCTTTGGGTAGAACCCATGAATATGGGTAACCCAATTAATACACGAGATTGGGAATCACAACCTTGTCTTTCTCCCGATAAACAGACTTTGTATTTCGCCAGAGAAACTCCTGATAATGAAACAGACATTTTCATGAGCCAGCTACAGCCCAATGGAAGATGGGGTACACCTGAAAGACTCGGCCCAAATATCAATACATCAGGACGTGAAACTACACCATTTATCCATGCAGATAACCAGACTTTATACTTTGCCTCTAACGGTCATCCTGGTTTCGGCGGTATGGATCTGTTTTATTCGCGCAGGCAGCCAGATGGCAGCTGGGGTCCGGCAATGAACATGGGATATCCTATAAATACAGTGGATGAAGAAGCTAGTCTGGTTGTAGCTGCTGATGGCAAAACTGCTTATTACGCCTCAGATCGTGCAGATAGTCGAGGACAGTTGGATATTTATAGCTTCGAACTGTATCCTGAAGCAAGACCCTTGAAGACATTATATGTCAGAGGATTTGTATATGATAAAAAGAGCAACAAACGCTTGGTAGCAAATATTGAGCTGATTGATCTAAAAACAAGTACAACCATGGCAACAATTAAGAGTGATCTGTTAGGTAATTATCTTGTGCCATTGCCTGTTGGTAGGGATTATGCATTGAATGTGAGCAGAAAAGGTTATTTATTTTATTCTGAAAATTTCTCCCTGAACATAAATGAAAAAGATACAGCTTTTTATAGGGAGATTCCTTTGCAACCACTCGATACAAGTGCCATTCTAGTATTACACAATGTATTCTTTGACAGCAAACAATTTATGCTTAAACCCGAGTCAGGGGCCGAACTTGATAGATTGGCCATACTCATGACCGAAA
Organism: Chitinophaga sp.; assembly: GCF_039596135.1. GTDB lineage: Bacteria > Bacteroidota > Bacteroidia > Chitinophagales > Chitinophagaceae > Chitinophaga. The sequence goes on along the minus strand of NZ_JBCNKH010000076.1, from coordinate 13,318 downwards.
ATCCGTCAATAGAGGTCGAAATAGGTGGACATACAGATAATGTAGGTAATGATCAGGATAATATGTTGTTGTCTGAGCGCCGGGCAAATGCGGTAGTGCAATATTTGATTAACAAAGGAATAGCATCTAACAGATTGGAGGCGAAGGGATATGGAGAAAGTATGCCAGTGGCAGATAATGGAACTGCTGATGGCAGAGCACAGAATAGAAGGACTGTATGTAAGATCATTAAGCTATAAAAACAAAAATGCGTCTTCTTCGAAGACGCATTTTTGTTTTTATAGAGATTTTGAGGTTAATAATTCTTCAACTGCGTTTTCAATATTGAATCAATATTTTGCCTGTAATTATACTGGAACATCGCCGGTAACCAATCCCCGTACATTGGATTTGGCAGTACTATAAAGCGGCTCCCAAATTCAGCAGCAGATTGCTTTGTAACTGCTTCTCTTTTATCGGCTGGTTGCTTTTCGAAGATCGCAGAGAAGTCTCCCAGGTTATCTCCCATCAGTAAAATGATCTCATGTGTTTGTGCTACCTGCAGCCGTCTTTCTTCTTTGCTGGAAGTTGTCGTTTTTAAGATCAGATGTTCATTATCTGCATCAGGAAAATTCCAGCGTTGTAAATTTTGTAAAGTCACCCCACGCTCTGCTTCTGAGCGGTTCGTGATATAATATACATGCACGCCTTTTTCAGCTGCATATTTTAAGAAGGATAATGCACCGGGTACTGTATCTGCCATCGCTTTGCTGGTCCACTCCTGCCAGGTTTTATCGCTGTAATTTTCTCCTTTCAATGCAACATGTACATTGTACGGACTATTATCTAATACAGTTTCATCAATGTCGGTCACGATTGCCATCGGCTTTGCAGCACCACGTTGTACATCTTCGTTGAGGCGAAGACGGGCGATGTTGTATGCCTGAAAGCAGAGCGCTTTATATTCAGCAGCGCGTTGTTGCCATAAAGCCGCAAATGCAGGCCCATAAGGCACTAAGGCCGTACGTTGTGCAGCAGGTTTTGGTGCCTTGCAGGCAAATAAGAAGACAAGGGTAAGGAGAAATGTGAGGCGGATTGAGTAAAACATGAAAAAAAAATTGTAACTTAAGGAGGTTGACCACAAAAGTAGGAAAATGCAGGAAGAAACACGTTATCAGATTGCACTTACGAAAATACCACAGATAGGAAATAAGATAGCACAACAGTTAACGACTTACTTTGAAAATGCAGGTAACATTTTTAAAGCGAGCAGAAGAGAGCTGGAAAGCCTGCCTATGCTGGGTAAGGTGAGGGCGAATGCCATCAGGCAGTTTAATGATTTTCGCTGGGTAGACAGGGAAATGAATTTCCTGGAAAAATACCAGATAGCAGCAATCAGCTATCAATCTCCACTATATCCACAAAGGTTGCTGCATTGTTATGATAATCCGTTTCTATTATATTATAAAGGAAATGCAAATTTAAATACTGCCCGTATCATCAATGTGATCGGTACACGCACACCTACGTCGCATGGCAGGGAAGTATGTGCTAATTTGATAGCAGGGCTGGAAGCCAGTAATATCATGGTGGTGAGCGGACTGGCCTATGGTATAGATGTGCTTGCCCACGCTACGGCATTGCGGCATGGTATGCCCACGGTAGGGATACTGGCGCATGGGCTGGACAGGATTTATCCTGATGTGCATGCAAATACGGCAAGGCAGATGGTGGAACAGGGAGGGTTACTCACGGAGTATAGCAGGGGAACCACTCCTGATAAACCTAATTTTCCAAAAAGGAACAGGATTGTGGCAGGAATGTCAGATGCTACGGTATTGATAGAGAGTGGTATAAAAGGAGGCTCGATGATCACCGCAGATATTGCCAATAGTTATAACAGGGATGTATTTGCTATACCGGGGCGGGTAGGAGATCCCAAGTCAGCGGGCTGTCATCACCTGATAAAAAATAATCAGGCTATGCTGATTACGGATGCGGAAGATATATTGAAGGCGATGAATTGGGATGATGTGGTAAAGAAGCCGGCAGTGCAGGGGCAGCAGGATTTGCGTATAGAGCTGAAAGAAGAAGAGCGGCAGATATTAGCGCTTTTTAACAAGAGTGAGGATTATCAGATAGATCATATATATAGCAGAAGCCCATTGCCAGAAAGCAAAGTGGCGGCTGTAATTTTTCAGCTGGAGATGAATAAATTGCTGAGAAGTATGCCGGGACAACGCTATCAGCTGGTTTGAGCGATAGCGGGGGATGGAGAAATTGTTAAGAAGTATGCCGGGACAACGCTATCAGCTGGTTTGAGCGGTAAGCGGGAAATGAATAAATTGTTAAGAAGTATGCCGGGACAGCGCTATCAGCTGGTTTGAGGTGAATGAAAAACAGGATTCAGGATGATCAGCGTCACAACAATTTTTCTATTTACTTAAATAGCTGTACATTTGCGTGCAATTATTTAATAACTGACAAATAGTTGCAACATGCCTGCCGGAAAATCAAAACCGAAATTTGTAGAGGACGGACTTACCTTTGACGATGTACTTCTGGTTCCAGCCTACTCTGAAGTCTTGCCCAGAGACGTTAATATCAGCACGCAACTTACCAAAAACTTACGCCTGAACATTCCAATGGTCTCTGCTGCCATGGATACCGTTACAGAAGCCAATCTGGCCATCTCTTTGGCGCGCCAGGGTGGTATTGGTATCCTGCACAAGAATATGTCCATTGAAAAACAGGCCGAACAGGTACGTAAGGTAAAGCGTAGTGAAAACGGGCTGATCCTCGATCCGGTAACCCTGCATGCAAATGCATCTATCGGAGAAGCTCTCCGCCTGATGAAAGAAAACAGCATCGGTGGTATTCCTATCGTAGATGAACAAAACAAACTCGTTGGTATCCTCACCAACCGTGACCTGCGCTTCGAAAGGAACATGAAACGCGTAGTAAGCGAAGTAATGACTTCTCAGCACCTCGTTACTGCTCCAGAAGGTACTGATCTGAAAAAAGCAGAGAAAATCCTTCAACAGAATAAAATTGAGAAATTACCAGTAGTTGGTAAGAATGGTAAACTCGTAGGTTTGATCACTTACCGTGATATCCTGCAGCTGACCAGCTATCCCAATGCTGTGAAAGATGAATATGGCCGTCTCCTCGTAGGCGCTGCATTAGGTATCACTCCTGATGTACTGGACAGAGCACAGGCACTCATCAACGTAGGTGTGGATGTAGTATGCCTGGATAGCTCTCACGGTCACTCAGTAGGTGTACTGAATGGTTTGAAGAAACTGAAGAAAACCTTCCCTAAATTACAGGTGATAGCAGGTAACATAGCTACCGGCGATGGCGCACTGGCACTGGCAGAAGCAGGTGCTGATGCAGTGAAAGTAGGTGTAGGACCTGGTTCTATCTGTACTACCCGTGTGGTAACAGGTGCTGGTTTCCCGCAGCTCTCTGCTGTTATAAATGCCGCTACTGCCCTGAAAAAACTAGGTGTTCCGGTGATTGCAGATGGTGGTATCCGTTACACCGGTGATATGGTGAAAGCGATCGCTGCTGGTGCATCCTGTGTAATGGCTGGTTCTATCTTTGCCGGTACTGAAGAAAGTCCTGGAGAAACTATCATCTACGAAGGTCGTAAGTTCAAATCTTATCGTGGTATGGGCTCCCTGGAAGCGATGGTAGAAGGTTCAAAAGATCGTTACTTCCAGGAAGAAGATGATATCAGGAAACTGGTACCGGAAGGTATCGTAGGTCGTGTACCTTATAAAGGCATGCTGGCAGAAGTGATTCAGCAGTATGTAGGGGGTCTGCGGGCAGGTATGGGGCTGACTGGTTCTAAAGATATTAAAGCTTTGCAGGCAGCACAGTTTATTAAGATATCTCCTGCTACTGTAAAGGAAAACCACCCACACGATGTGGTGATTACCAAGGAAGCTCCGAACTATAGCAGATAATTAAAGATATCTCCTGCTACTGTAAAGGAAAATCACCCACACGATGCAGTGATTACCAAGGAAGCTCCGAACTATAGCAGATAATTAAAGATATCTCCTGCTTACGTAGAGGAAAACCACCCACACGATGTGGTGATTACCAAGGAAGCTCCGAACTATAGCAGATAATTAAAGATATCTCCTGCTTACGTAGAGGAAAATCACCCACACGATATAGTGACCACCGAACTACAGCAGATAATTAATTGTAAGATAATGAAAGGACATACCGTAACTGGTATGTCCTTTTTTATTTTGATGCCGCTTAGTCATAATCCTTATTTTTGACCCGCTATGGCAAAACGTTACTTACCCGCTATTTTGAGCCTGACAGGCAGCCTGCTCCTCTGGGCAGCATGGCCAACTTCACCCCTTACCTTTTTGATTTTCATTGCATTCATCCCCTTGCTTCGCCTGGCGGATATTGTAGAAAACAGGGCCCGCTTTTTCGCATGCGCCTTCCTGTTACTCTTCTGCTGGAATGTAGCCACCACCTGGTGGGTGGGCAATACCACCGTACCGGTGAGCGGTGTAGCCGCCAACCTGCTCAATACCCTGTTCATGCTCGTGCCCGTAATGGGATACCGCAGAACCCGTAAATGGGTAAGTCCTACCCTCGCTTACTTTACTTTCATTGTCTACTGGATGACCTTTGAGTACATCCACCTGCAATGGGAACTGAGCTGGCCATGGCTCAGCCTCGGCAATGCTTTTGCCATGCACCCTGACTGGGTACAATGGTATGAATACACAGGTGTAAGCGGTGGTACCCTGTGGATACTGGCTACGAATATTGCGATTTACCACGTGTGGTTCCAATACAAATTTTACAAACGTTCCATCATAAAACAAATATGGAAACCAGCCCTCATCCTGGCAGTTCCTTTCCTGGTCAGTTATTGCCTTTGCCAGTTTTTGTATTTGCCAGTCAAAGGACCTCGCACTGAAGTCGTTGTGGTGCAGCCCAACATTGACCCCTACGATAAATTTGCAGATGAAAATGAAACGCTGGAAGTCAATAAAATGCTTCAGCTCACCGAAGAGAAAATCGATTCTAATACCGCTTTTGTTATATGGCCTGAAACAGCCCTTTTTGTGCACGGTGCATGGGAAGATAAACTCACTTTCGAAAACTATACACAACGGATCAGGTTATTGTTACGCAAATTTCCAAACGCCAGCCTGGTAAGTGGTGCCGTTACACTGAAGCGATATACGGAAAATGATGAAGTTCCAACATCGGCCCGTCGCAATTCTGATGGTGATATGGTGTACGATGTATTTAATGCCGGTGTACACATAGATACATCCAACATAGTGGAAGTCTATCATAAATCTAAACTGGTGCCGGGCGTGGAACTCATTCCATATGTACACTACCTGAAATTTATGGATTACCTGGCCCTGGACCTGGGCGGCATCAGCGGTAGTTATGGCCGTACACCGGGTGTGGAATTGATGGAAAACAAAGCTGAAAACATTAAGGTATTTCCTACTATCTGCTACGAATCCGTATATGGCGAATTTGTAGCTGAACATGTAAGAAAGGGTGCAAATCTTCTTTTCATCATGACCAATGATGGCTGGTGGGGTAATACCGAAGGACACCGTCAGCACCTGCAATATGCCCGCCTGCGTGCCATTGAAACCCGCCGCTGGGTGGCCAGAAGCGCCAATACCGGTATATCTGCTTTTATAGATCCTAACGGAAATATTACTGCATCTCTTCCTTACTGGCAGGAAGGTGTTTTAAAAGCCCGTGTAACACCGAACGATTTCCTGACGTTCTATGTAAAATATGGAGACTTATTGTCGAAGGCGGCAGTTGTATTTTGTATATTGCTGATCCTTTATAGTTTCTTTCTGCGGCTGACACGCAAACGTTTGTAAACATCAATAAAATCTATTTTACGTTACCGGTTGCCTCTCAATAGATGTTGCCCGGCCCTGCATAATAGAATGTTTAAATAAATTATTTTTCTTATGCCGAATAAACTTTCTACCCAAAATATTCATCTAAGAGAAGGGAGACCCGTATTAGTATTGCTGCATGGATTTGCTGAAAATTCGGGTATCTGGAATTTGCAGACGGCATATTTAAGTGAATATTTTGAAGTAATCGCTTTGGATTTACCGGGAGTTGGCAATAATCCACTCACAAGTGCGTTGACTATTGATAGCATGGCTGATAATGTCTATACTTCATTACAGTCCGCCGGCATAGAAAAGGCAGTGATCATTGGCCACTCCATGGGTGGATATGTTGCACTCGCTATTGCAGAAAAGTACCCATCGATATTACAGGGAATGGGCCTGTTCCATTCTACTGCCCTCGCCGATACTGAAGAAAAGAAAGAAGCGCGCCGCAAATCCATCAAACTGATGGAACAATATGGCAGTGAGGCATTTATCAGACAGGCATTTCCGAATATGTTCAGCGCCAGCTTTAAAGCGAAACATCCGGAAAGTGTAGAAGCATATGTGAACATGGGCATCACTTGTCCCCTCGCTTCTATGGAAGCATATTACGAAGCAATGATAACAAGACCTGACCGCACCGCCGTGTTGTCGACCATACAAGTACCAGTGCTGTTTGTAATCGGAAAAGATGATACAGCCGTTCCTCTTCAAACCGTTTTGCCGCAGGTATCCCTACCACGAACCAGCAGCATTTATATTTTTGAGGAAACAGGGCACATGGGCATGTGGGAAGTTCCTGATGCCAGCAATCAGGTCTTGCAACAGTTTACTCTTTTTTGCCAATAATTGTGAAAAGAACCCTTCTATTGCTCCTGATTCTCTCCTATGGATTGATATCCAAAGCTTCCCATATCATTGGGGGAGAAATGTCGTATAAATACACATCGAGTACCACCACTACCGTAACCTACCAGGTAACCCTGAAACTATACCGTGTGTGCGACCAGGCGGCTAACCTGGCCGAACTGCCCAATTCTGTATACTTTGCAGTGTTCAGTAATGCGGATAACAGCCAGCTTTCCGGTTCTCCTTTCCTGGTAGCACAAACCAGCAAGGAAACGAAGTCATCTGCACAGGCTGATCCCTGTATTGTAAATCCGCCTACGATTTGTTTTCAGATTGGTACATATGTAGGAACTGTGACCGTGCCTATCAGTGCTGCAGGGTATACGGTCTCCTTCCAAACCTGTTGCCGCGACTACTCCATGACAAACATCGTAGATACGCACAGGGCGAATGATGAAACCAACTACCCTGGTAACGGTGCTACCTACTTTACTGAATTACCTGGTACTACCAATAATATTATCACGAACTCAAGCCCTGTATTTAACAAGGACGAAGCCATCCTGGTTTGTGCCAACAAGAAATTTACATACGACTTCTCTGCGACCGATCCTGATGGTGATAGCATTGTGTATGTGTTCTGCGCTGCTTATGGCGGTGGTAAAGTAACCAATGGCTCCGACAAATATGCGACGCCACCGGCTGCCGTAGCACCTCCCTATACTTCCATTCCTTACAAAAGTCCGTATACGGGTACAACACCGCTGGGTGATGATGCCTACATCGTATCTAATTCAGGTTTGATCACTGGTATTGCTCCCGATCCGGGCAAGTATGTGGTAACCGTGTGTGCGTATGAATATCGTAACGGCCAGTTACTCGGCATTCACAGAAAGGATTTCCACATGATTGTAACCACCTGCGTACGCGAAGTGGAAGCTGCCATGCCGGATAAATACAATGACTGTACTGGTTTTACCATTACCTTCCTGAATAACAGTACAGAAGGTAAAACCTACGACTGGGATTTTGGAGATGGTACGCATTATACCACTACCAGCACAGATCCTTTTCCACACACCTATGCTGCAGAAGGTGTATACAATGTAAAACTTTGGGTAGATAGTACCAGCAATTGCGGCGATAGTGCAAGTGCTGTTGTGTATGTATATCCCCTGCTCACACCGGATATGCGCATTGTGGGTTTATGTAGTAATACCACGACCACCTTCACAAATACGTCTACCACCACCAGTGCTACCGATGCCATTGCCACTTACAGATGGGACTTTGGCGATACCAGCACATCGGCAGATACTTCGTGGGCCTCTGTGGCATCGTATAAGTATCCGGGGCCCGGCACTTATACCGTCATCCTGGATATTACCACAAAGAATGGTTGTGTCAGATCGGATACCAGTACCATTGTCGTTTACGACAATCCTCCTATTACCACTACACCTGATACCCTGCTTTGTATCCGCAACTCCCTGCAGCTATCTGCAGCAAGTATTGTAGACGGACAGGTGGTAAACGGTACCTACACCTGGACACCCGACTATAATATCACCAATGCCAATACTGCGACGCCAACGGTCAGTCCTAAAATAGATACGGCTTATACAGTGACATTTACAGATGGTACAGGTTGTACCAATTCGGCAACCGTGCATATTGACGTACGGGATACCCTTATTGTAAGAACAATTGCTGATAGTACAGTTTGCACTGGCGATACATTGCATATCCGTTCTTTTGCGGATGGAGATTATCCCCTTGCCTGGTATGATGTATCCACCAATACACAGGTGGGTGACAGCGGTATTCTTGTGATTGTACCTCCTGCTCCGGGTGCCACGTATGCTGTAGTGGCCAGCCTGGGTGATTGTAGCGGGTATGATACGGTGAGCTTAAAAATAGTAGATCCGCCCGTTGCATATGCAGGGGAAGATACCACCATCTGCTATGGCGACCAGGTCACTCTTGCCGCATCTGGCGGCTCCTATTATCAATGGGCACCAACTATTACGCTAACTACGCCGAACCAGGCAACGACCATCGCCAAACCAACTGATACGACACAATATATTGTTACGGTTACTGACAATAAGGGTTGTCCTAAACCAGTGACGGATACCGTTCAGATCAACGTGGTGCCACAGGTACATGCCTTTGCCGGTAATGATACGATTGCGATCCTGAATCAGCCATTCACTTTACATGCCACCGGTGGTGTGACTTATGTGTGGACACCGGCAGATGGATTGGACAATCCGAATATCGATACTCCGACAACGACTATCAATCATGACATTACATATACCGTTACAGCCTATACGGCTGAGGGCTGTTCTGGTATGGATGCTATCAACCTCCGTTTCATAGTAGGTCCGGACATCTATGTACCTACTGGTTTCTCACCTAACGGTGACGGACAGAATGATATATTCAGGCCATTGCCGGTAGGCATCACCCAACTCGAATTCTTCAGGGTATATGACCGGTGGGGGAAACTGATGTACAGCACTACTGAATACCTGCAGGGCTGGGATGGTACTTTCGATGGCAAACCTGCTGCCATCGGCACGTATGTATGGGTCGTGCAGGGGAAGAATGTAAACAGCGAAACGGTGATGCGTAAAGGTACGGTCACCTTAATCAGATAATATTTTAGGTTGTCTCAAAAGTACCCAGGAATCGTTTATACGAAATTTCGTTCTATCGATAATCGGGTAAAACTTACTTTTGAGACAACTTCATTGTCTTTCAAACCCCTTCATATGGCGATTTAATTCATTCGCCCATCTCCTTTTTTTTATTTAAATTCCTATAGTAAAGTCTTCGTAGAGCTCATGCACAACCCCAACTAATGCATAGATCTATTATTCTGGCTATTTGCTGTAGTTTGATCCACGTTGCTGCAGCTGGTTACCATATTATTGGTGGCGAGATCTATTATGCCTTTCTTGCCATGAACCCCAATGGCACCTACAGGTACGAGATTACCCTGAAGCTATACAGGAATGCTGATTTCACCTGTGGTGAAATTCAGGGTTGCCTGGATCACTTTGAAGATCCGGTACCTGTGAATATTTATACCTACAGCGGATCGCGGGTCATGGATGCCCGGTTACTATTTATCAAAGAACGTCATCCCCTACGCGATACATTGCGGAATCCCTGCCTGGCACCCCGCTCCCAAAACCTGGAAGTGGCCATTTACAGGGACACCGTCTCGCTCAGACCCATTTCGGGAGGCTACTATGTAGCCTATCAACGATGCTGCCGCGGAGAAAAACTGGCAAATATCAACGATTCAGAACATGAAGGCTCTACCTTCTATTGCATCATCCCTGGCACTGAAAGCCGCCCTACAAACAGAAGCGCCTACTTCGCCAAAGATGCTGCCATTGTGATCTGCGCCAATATGCCCCTGCATTACGACTACTCTGCCACCGACCCCGACGGAGATAGTCTGACCTACAGCTTGTGTAGTGCCCTCACCGGAGGGGCTAACCGCAATGAAGTAGCCAGCGCCAACCCACCCCCATATAATAATACTGTGAGCTACAGGGCTCCCTATTCAGGAGCAAATCCCATGGGCGGTACGCCACAGGTTTCTATTGACAACTATGGATTTATAACGGGTGTTCCTCCCAGAGAAGGCCAATACGTAGTATCAGTATGTGTGACGGAATACGATCGTTTGACTGGCAAAATGATAGGCACTCATCACAAAGACATCCTGCTCACAGTTTTTAACTGCAACACCAAAATCACTGCCGGCTTCCCTCCTACCCTGCAGAACTGTGTGCCCGAACCTGACCTCAGTGTACTTATGCCCAACACCAGCAATGCCGGGTATACCTCCACCTATTACTGGGACTTTGGCGATGGTACAGATACGGTAGTAACGGATAAGACAGTGTTCAGACACCTATACCCCGACACTGGACAATATGTTGTGAAATTAGTGGTGAACAGGGGGCTCACCTGTACGGATAGTACTACCGGAGTAGTGAGCAACTACCCCGGACTAAAAGGAGATTTTGATGTAACCGGATATTGCAAAGGCGACCGCATTCAGTTCGATGACAAGTCTGTTTACACCTATGGACATATTACAGACAGAAGGTGGGACCTGGGCCTTACAGGAGATAGTGTGATCAGCAGAGCCTTTGGCGAACATGTAAGCCATACCTATGAACATGGAGGTGTCTATACGGTTTCCCTGATATTGTATACGGATCATTCCTGTGTGGCCACCGTCACGAAGGATATTACAGTCTACGAAGTATTTCCCTTTGCCGGCAATGACACCATTCTGGCAAAAGGCCAGGCCCTCACACTACATGCTACCGGAGGGGAATTCTTTGCCTGGGCACCACCAGATGGATTGAGCAATGCTAATATTGCAGATCCGGAATTGAAATGGAATGAAGACGTCACTTACATACTACGTGTCTCCAATTCACAGGGATGTGTGGGATACGACACCATCAGCATCAAATACTATACTGGGCCTGAAGTCTATGTACCTAATGCCTTTACACCTAATGGCGATGGACGGAATGACCGGTTCCGGTTTATTCCTGTAGGCATTACTGAATATAAATACTTCCGCATTTATAACCGCTGGGGACAGGAAATCTACGCCTCTACCGACTTCCGCCAGGGTTGGGACGGTACTTACAAAGGACAACCTGCGCCGGTGGATACCTATATCTGGATCCTGGAAGGAAAAGATTTCACCGGAAAAACAATTTTAAAGAAAGGCACTGTAACTTTGGTGAAGTAAATAATCATTTTTGACATGGGGATAGTACTTATTACCGGCGCCACTGCCGGCTTTGGAGAAGCATGTGCGAGAAAGTTTGCAGCCAACGGTTATGACCTGATCATCACAGGCAGAAGGCAGGAAAGGTTGACAGCCTTGCAGCAGGACCTGGAAAAAACGAATGGCATCAAGGTGTTGCCCTTGACTTTTGATGTGCAGGATGAAAAAGCGGTAAGCAGTACACTGGAGCAAATCCCCGATGCATGGAAAGCGGTGGATATCCTGATTAACAATGCGGGGTTAGCCTTAGGATTATCTACTATTGATGAAGGTAGTTTATCTGACTGGGATACCATGATCGATACGAATGTAAAAGGCTTACTGTATGTATCCAGGGCGGTGATTCCATGGCTGAAAGCCCGTAAGAAAGGCCATATTATCAACCTGGGGTCTACTGCTGCCAAATCTGTATATGCAAAAGGGAATGTGTACTGTGCCACCAAAGCGGCAGTAGATGCAATTTCCCAGGGTATGCGTATTGATTTGCTGCCTTACTTTATAAAGGTGACGGCTATACATCCGGGGGCTGCGGAGACGGAGTTTTCAGTAGTACGGTTCAAGGGGGATACAGGCAAAGCGGATGATATCTACAAAGGATTTACACCATTGCGTGCAGAAGATGTGGCAGACACGATTTATTACTGTGCTACACTGCCTGCGCATGTGTGTATCAATGATTTAGTGATTACATGTACCCAGCAGGCGAATGCTATCTACACTTATAAAGAGTAAAAAGTCATAATATAACACATAGATGTTATTCCATTAGCAGAAATTTCTATATATATTTGAAACAGCTTACTTTTTGTCTATAAATGTGGTATAATGATGGCAGACAAGGGATTAATGATGGTTTGACGAACTACCATCAAAGGGGAATGTGATACCTAACTAACTATGAGCTTTAAGAGTTTACTAACAATGCTAACTATCTATCCTAAAAAACCATATCCCTATGCTTACATTTGCAACACTGTATTTGTTGCGTCTCTACTATCCGAGATGGAAAGCAGAATGGCGCTTCTACTCCGACAGATCTAAAAGAAATAACTACGGTCGCTGGGCTACCCGCCAGGACTGGGCAGGTGCTTTTAGTTACTGAGAACAAAGAAATCGAAAGGTGTACCAGAAACGGTACACCTTTTTTGGTTTTATATGTTCACCCATCTATAACAAATACTTCCCTTTTTCGTATACGCTACCAATACTGTTTGTGCATCTACTGCCTTCACCACCGGAAAAGTCACATACAAACTATCACTGGTTAGTATCCCGGATTTAATAACACCCCCATCTCCTTTACGTATTTGATAACCTACCCTGCTATTAAACTCTTTTCCAACCTTCACCGGCTCATCCCACACTATCACAATCTTATCATCGCCTACTGCCGTTATCTGCGGATGCTTCGCCATTGGTGTTACACTCACTGTATCCCGCTGTGAATAGGTGCTGCCTTCATCAGTAGAATGACAATAATACACCCCTTGTCCACCACCCATCGTAAACCATACACAATGCAATCCAAAACTATTCGCTGCCATTGCCGGCCCTGTATGCGGACAACCACGCACCACCCAGTTATCTGCACTTATCCTTACAGGCGCAGAAAAAGTTGCACCTGTATCGACTGATAATAAATGCACCATATCGCGGATTGAATCACTGATGATATCTCTGAATGCTACATGCAAATGTCCTTTTGGATCTGTGTATAAATCAGTAC
>NZ_JBCNKH010000075.1:0-30176 GCF_039596135.1 Chitinophaga sp. | reverse complement strand
GAAGATTGTTTTTATAGGAATAATAAAGGCCGGTTCCGCAGAACCAGCCCTTATAGATCTTTTTTTATTCTTTTTTTCTCAAGCCTTGTTTTTCAACATAGAATACAGGCTGTTTTTATTCGGATACCTGATGGAGACAGGCATCGTTTTAAGTGATTCTCAGGAGGTTATTTTATTTTTGAGCCAACCTCTTTTTCTTTCTTTTTCCTGAACTCCATTACTACTGCTCCAATCAATAACAACATTACGATAAGGGAACTAAAGAATCCAATCTTATCGCCCAGGTAGTAACTCTTTGGATGGAACTTAAACACAATCTCGTGTTTGCCTGCCGGTACGGGTAAGCCTCTCAGCGCATAATCTGCTCTCACATACGGTGTTTCCACACCATCAATATACGCCTTCCAGCCTTCTTTATAATACACCTCACTAAACACTGCAAACTGTGGCGTAGCGGCATTTGAGGTATAACTGATCTGATCTACATCATTCTTCACCAAAGCAATCGTTGCTGCTGAATCGTACACGGGTTGTGCATTCACCGCAGGTTTAAAACGCTGATCAATCACCACGGTATCTTTTGTATTCAGGTTATCGAGCGCCTTCATTTCCGCATCAGCATTTGGTACCCACAGGATGTTCTTTACAAACCATGCATTTCCCAAAGCCTGCGGATTCCTTTGTATTACCTGCTGTCCCTGCTGACCTGGGGCAATTATATACTTCGCATTCAGCATATTCAGCACATTGATATTGTTCCTGCTGATCTGGTTTTCGATCAGATCCTGGTACAGGATCAGCTTTGCCGCGTGATATCCGCCTACTGAATTATGAAAATAAGATGTCATCGCATCGCTAAATGGATCGCTATGCGTTACATTAAACACCCTGAAATAAGGGTCTTTATCTTCCGCAATCTGCTGATCAGCAGGTGAAGGACTGAAGTTACCCTGGTATTTGGATTCCTCTACATAATTGTCAGTATTCAGGTAACGGGTATCTACCTGCAGTAAATCGAACAATACCAGCAGGATCAAACCACCAGCGAGCCACTGCATTTTGATCTTATCTTTCAGATAATACCAGATCAGTCCAAACGCGAGTGCAAACAAAATGATGGCCCGGAACACATCGCTTCTGTAAATAGCAGCTCTATCCGCATGCAATGCACGCATGAGCTGAGTGGCAATATCATCATTACCGCCTGCCATTTGTTTGAACTGCTGTGCCATCATCTGGTCTGCATTGTTAGACCAGCTCAGGGTAGCAGACAGTAACAGCAGTATACCTAAAATAACAGCCATCGCTATACCGGAGCGCTTCAGGTTATTCACCAGGTCTGCTTTCTTCAATGCAGGGTCCAGCAAAGCCTGTACGCCCATCACTGCCAGTATGACCAGTGTGAGCTGTGGAATGATCAATACCATGCTTGGCGCCCTGAACTTATTGTAGAATGGCAGGTAGTCGAACAGGGCATAGTTGAAGAATGCGAGGTTGCTACCATAGCTCATCAGCACGGCCAGTATGGAGATGGCCAGTATCCACCATTTATGCCATGAATTGATTAGTCTGAAACTAAAGATGGCCAGGAAGCAAATGACGATACCAAGGTATACCGGACCGGAGGTACCCGGTTGTTCACCCCAGTACAGGGGCCATGCCTTGATCATCTGGGTGGCTTGTTGGTCAGGTACGCCCAGGGACTTCAGGGTTTTATAGGTATTGGAACCTTCTCCCAGTTCACCCTGTGAGCTACCGCCGTACAGGTTGGGCACTATGAATGTAAACGTTTCAAAAATGCCATAGCTCCAGCGGAACGCATATTCCTTGTCGAGGCCACTGCCTTTGGTATCGGCAGCTTTTTGTGTGAGTTCTGACTTACCACCACGAATGGTTTCTTTAGAATACTCATAGGTGGTCCACATTGACATGGTATTCACAGCTACGCTCAAACCGGTGGCAGCTACTACCAGTACACCGGTAATGATCAGGTGCTTAAAATCTTTTGCACGGATAGTATAGATGGCAAATACAATCCCCAGCACGCCTAGCAGCAGGAAGAAATAATAGGTGACCTGCATGTGGTTCGAAGCAATGAGGAGGGACATGAACAGTGCTGTCACTGCCAGCCCTTTGATGTATTTCTTTTGTGTGAGCATAATAATACCCGCCAGCACTGCAGGCAGGTAAGCGATGGCCATCATCTTGGTGTCGTGACCCGCACCTACGATAATGGGATCATAGCTGGAATAAGCATAGGCGACGGCGCCCAGCAAGCCAATCCAGGAGCGTACGCCCAGTACCATGCAAAGCAGGTAGAAGGAGAGGCCCGCCAGGAAGAAGAAGTTGATCGGCTTGGGCATCCAGAGGGTGAATACACTGCCAAGATCGGAGATGTTGAAAGGCTCGCGGCTTTCCAGCACGATCTGGTAAGAAGGCATCCCGCCGAACATACTGTTGGTCCAGAGAGGGGCCTGGCCATGGGCAGCTTTGTAATCGAGCGATTGCTTAGCCATGGCCTGCCATTGGATATTATCGCCCTGTGCCAGGACCTGGCCGTCCAGCACTGGTTTGCAATAGATGATTGCCAGCAACAGGAGTACACCGATTGCGATGATATGTGGCAGAAATTTCTTGAACCAATCAGGTTTCATATAGTTAGTTCCTTGTTTATGAGTGCGTAAAGGTAATATATTATGGAATATATAATAAGTAAGGGCTGGACTCGCTTAAGAATGCGTCTCCGGCAGGTGCACCGGCTCCCAGAACCCCTTCAATACGTCAATCCTGAACTGGATCACCGGCCATGACTTTGCCGGCCTGCCCTGCAACAAATAATACCCACCTATCACTATGGAAGCGCCTAACTTAAATAAGTACTCTATTCCTTTCTTAAAGGTAGCTCCACTGCCTTTCTCCTTCATCCTCACTTTTTCCCCGCGACCAATGCCCGAAGCCACCCTGTACATATACTCAGCCGTGAGCTTCTTTACCTCCACCACGTGGTGTACAATCACTGTTGGATCATACCAGATCACTCCACCTCTTTCTATCAGCTTGTAAAAGAACTCCTTACCTTCGCCTCCGATCCGCAGGGTGCCTTTCACCCCGGGCAGGCTGGTGTTGAATCCTTTCACGGCAAAGAAATCTTCCCTTTTCACTATCATATTAGATTCCAGGGGATAACGTCCGTTGTCAAATGGCTTTGTCTCCGGACTATAATCAAAGTTCCCCACCAGGGATGACACATAATGCGACATCCACTTTGGTTCAGCGGGAATATACCGGGGAATAATACGGCCGCCGAGACCGGTGGCGTCCGGATGTGTATCAAAGAAAGTAATGATATTCTGTAAGTACCCTGGCATGGCCACGGCGTCATCATCCATACAGCAAATCAGCCTGCCGGTAGACAGCTCTGCCCCTGTGTTGCGTGCATACGAAGCACCCTGGCGCTTTTCCAGGTGATAGGAGAGCTGCATATCGGGGTGTGAGGCCATGTATTCCCTTACTTTTTCAGCGGTGTTATCCTGGCTATTGTTATCCACCACAATCACCTCATACAGTTTTTTGTCAAGGTCCTGCTGGTACAGGCTATCGATAGCCTGTATGATATAGGCTTCCCTGTTATAAGAGCATATGACTACTGAAATTGCAATTTGCATGGGCAGTTGTGTTTTTCGGTCACAAATTTTTTTTGAAGAAAGCAAAATAACTGTAATTTATCCGAAATTTCAATATGGACAGGTTACGATTCTTCTTAAAACTGGCATTTATCTGCAACCTGTGTTTCGCGCTGGCTGAGGTATCCCGATACATTGATATAAAAGACAATTTTGGCGAATTATTGAAATTCGTGCTGCCGATGGGGATGTTTGTGGCATTTCCGCTGAATTTGATTACGTTGGTAATTGCTGTTATTATGCTGCTCAGGCATAAACTGAGCGTAGCCCAGCTGCCGCCCTATGTATTTATTATAAATCTTCTTATATTACTTCTTCAATTCTACTTCCTTTTCTGATGATAAACAATTTACTGAAAGATAAGCCGACGAAGTTATTCCTGATTTTCTGCAGTTTTTTTGTGGCGAATGCATTGATTGCTGAGTGTATAGGTGGTAAAATCTTTTCCCTGGAAAGGCTATTGGGGTTGCCGGTACATACATTCACCATTTTCGGGTATCCGGGATTGTCTTTCAATCTCACCTGTGGGGTATTGTTATGGCCACTGGAATTTGTGCTGACGGATGTGGTGAATGAATATTTTGGTCCTAAGGCAGTGAGAAGAATCTCTTATATAGCGGTGGCGTTGATTTCATATGCTTTCCTCATGTTTTATGTCGCGATCAGGGTGCCGGCGGCAGACTGGTGGCTGGGTTCCAGTGTACAGGATGGGGTACCGAATATGCAGGATGCATTTGGCAGTATTTTCGGACAGGGCATGTGGATCATTTTTGCGAGTATCATGGCGTTTTTGGTGAGCCAGATTGTGGATGTGACGGTGTTTCATCGCATTAAGAGAGCAACGGGGGAGAAGCATGTGTGGCTGAGGGCTACGGGGTCTACTATAATCAGTCAGTTAGTAGACAGTTTTATAGTATTGTTTATAGCATTTAAGATAGGGAAGGGCTGGAGCTGGCAGCAGGTGCTGGCGATTTGTGTGGTGAACTATACGTATAAGTTTATCATGGCGATCGTGCTCACACCGTTGATTTATTTCCTGGAAGGGCGGGTTGAGAAATACCTGGGTAAGGAAACGACGGAGCGGATGAAGATAGCGGCAATGGGGCGGGAGGAAGCTTAATATTTCGTTTTCAGCAGTGTGGCCACTACTTTATCGATCGGCAGGTGTACGGACTCCGCAGAAAAATCAGCCCAGTCAATCCAGCGGGCAGCTTCTACATCTGTCACACCTTCGGGTACCTCAAAATCAAATGGTTTTGTCAGCAAAGGCGCTACAAATGGCGATAGTGGTGTGACGAGGTAATAAATAGAAATAATCTGTGTCTCGTTGTCGAATGCAGAAATCTGGAAAAAGTCGGTGGTATACAGATGTTCTACCACTGCCACATCCTGGTTCAGTTCTTCCTTCCATTCGCGTACAATACATTCCAGGGTTCCTTCGCCAAACTCCATGCCGCCACCTGGAAATTTCGTAAAATAATTTCCTTTGATATACTCGTCGCTAACCAGTACTTGTTTTTGGTCATTGATCATAATACCATAAACCCGCACGTTGAACATAGCTGCCATATTAAAACCATTTCTTCTTCATAAAATACCAGCTGATGATCACTGAAATAATAATTGAAATCATCACCGGAATATAAAACGCGTGTGCATTTCGCTGAAACGGAATATCTACGTTCATGCCATAAATACTCGCCACCAGCATGGGAAACGTGAGTACGATGGTAATTGAGGTGAGCCGCTTCATTACCAGGTTCAGGTTATTCGAAATGATACTTGCAAACGCATCCATGGAACTACCCATGATATTTGTATACACATTCGCCATTTCAAGCGCCTGTGAGGTATCTACAATCAGGTCATGGAGGAATTCTTTTTCATCTTCGTTCAACCCGAGGAAGTTGGTCCGCTCGAGTTTCATGAGCAACAGTTCATTACTCCGCAGGGCTGTCACAAAGTACACGAGGCTCTTTTGAATCCGCATGATGTACAGCAGTTCTTCGTTTCGGTTGCTGTCGTACAGTTTCTGTTCCAATATATTCCTACGCTGGTTGATCTCTTTCAGGTAGTCGAGGAAGTTCACGACTACTTTTTCGAAGATCTTCAGTACCATCATATTCCGCTTTTCGGGATGGCGGTTATGGAAGGTGTTGAGGAACTTATTGATGGCTGCGTTGTCGAACGAATTGACTGTCAGGATCTGGTTATGCGTCAGAATGATCACAATCGGAATTGTGATATAATACGCATCGCTTTCATTGATAGAATTGTTCTCTGTGGGGGTTTTGATAACGATGAGTTTCACATTGTCTTCCAGCTCATAGCGGGATCTTTCATCAATATCTAAGGAGTCGGTGAGGAAGTCGAGTGGGATATCCAGCTCTTCGGAGAGCTGTTCGAACTCAGCCTGCCTGAGGGGAGGGGTAATATTCACCCAGGCGCCGTTTTCAGGCGTTTTGATCTCAACCGTCCGTGCGTCTATATTTTTGAAGTATTGAATCATCCGGGCGCAAAGGTAGAATAATTAGTAAGAAAGCATATTGCTTAATTATTAATTAACAGCGTGCTCTGCCTGGCTATTTTGTGGATATATTGATATCTCCTTCAAATACAAGGGTAGCAGGCCCACACAGCCAGATGTTTTCATAAGTGCGTTCGCCGGTTTTGGTAAAACGTACTTCCAGGCCCCCGCCGAGCGTTTGTACCGGTACAGTATAAGTCTTTTCTTCCGTGCCGGAAGTCATCAGGGCAGCAGCGGTAACGCCGGTACCGCATGAGTAGGTCTCATCTTCCACGCCTCTTTCATAAGTGCGCACAAAAATGCCATTATTAGTAGGCTGCACAAAGTTCACATTGGTACCCACGGCTTTGAAACGGTCATTGTAGCGGATTTGTCTGCCTTCTTCAAATACATCGAGGGCTTTTACATCCTCTACAAACTTTACAAAGTGTGGTGAGCCGGTATTGAGGTAAAAGTACAGGTTGCCGATCTCTACCCCGTTCACATCCTGCATTTTCAGGTTTACCCAATCAGTTCCTTTCATGGTAGCTTCATGCGGGCCATCAATGGCCATAAAGCGTAATACCTCGCTATTCAGGCCCATTTTGCGGGCAAAGGCTACCAGGCAGCGCCCCCCATTGCCACACATACTACTTTCCCGGCCGTCAGCGTTGTAATACTTCATACCAAAATCATAGCCTTCGTAGTTGTTCAGGAGCATAAGGCCATCTGCGCCGATGCCAAAGCGGCGGTCACAGAGAAAGTGTACCTGTTCTGTAGTGAGAGAATCATATTGGCCGTTGCGATTGTCCATAATGACGAAGTCATTGCCGGTCCCCTGGTATTTGTAAAAATGTATTGCTGACATAATGAACAAAGGTAATCATATTGTAGGTAGCATCAAAAAGCACAGGTATAGGAATACACCCGTGATTCATGTCTACATTCGGTAGATGTACAATAAAATTGTACAACAGAACTAAATATTTTAAAACCAGGGAAATAAGAATATTCCCCTGGTCGTATTTAAACCTACAACTGTTACACTAGTGCTAATTTAAACCGTTAAATGTTTAACTATATAAGCAAAAAAAAGCACTACCCTTCCAGTAATGTTTTTGTGATTGTCTGAAAAATGCCGGTGGCTTTTACCAGGTCGTCTTTTGACACATTTCTTACGGCCTCGGCCATCAGTTCATCCAGTCCCGGTTCGACAATGTTTTGCATTTTCCGGCCTTCGGCGGTGAGGATGATGATCTTGTTCCTGCGATCGGCCATGTCTTCCCTGCGTTCCAAAAGTCCCCTTTTGGTCATATTATCCAGCAGGTATACGATACTTACCTTGTCTTTGGAGATTGCGTCGGCGATCTCCTGCTGTTTCACCCCGTCTTTTTTCCAGAGTACGCGCATCACCTGCAGCATTTCGGTCGTAAGCGGGATGTCCTGCTCTTTGAAGAAAGCACGGATCCGGGCTTTGAAGGCCCCGGTGAGGGTGCCAAGAGAATCCGTAAAATCTGAAAACGTCTGGTTCTTCGTCATGCTGGGGCGAAGTTAAGGTTTTAATGGTTAAATATTTAACTTATTTTGCGTGGGTATGATAAAATAAAGCAGATGGGTATTCCGGTAGTATTGAAAGAGGGCGATTTCCAGGTGTATAGATTTGATGGAGGATTAGAAGATAAACCACCGCACAGAAGAAATGATCATTTCCTGTTTATATTTCAGGAAAGTGGTAAAAGTGAAATATTCGTAGATGGTAATGAGGTGAAATTAGCCAATAAAATGCTGTTGTGTATCAGTCCTGGCCAGGTGTATGAAACGTTGTCTGTAAGCGATAATACTACTGCCTGGATAGTAACAGCAGGAGTGGAGCATGTAAAATATCATTTTCCCTGTCCGGCGCTCCATATCGATGAATTGTCAGCCGGTTATTTGGCAGAATGCCTTGCATTGTTGAATAAAATGAATACGGGCTTTCATGAAGTGAGAATCTCATTGTTAGATGCATGTATTGGAATGATCGCAGAGGTGTATAAAAAAAACGTTCCTGCTGTTGAGGTGACATCCCGCAGAAGAGATCTGACAGCGGCCTTTAAACGGCTTGTATTGCTGCATTTCAGAGAAATGAAAAGTGCAGGTGAATATGCCGGAAAGTTAAACATTACCCCTTCTTATTTGAATGAAGTAGTAAAAGCAGCCACTGGTTCACCGGTGAGTTTTTGGGTACAACAGGCAGTCGTAGCAGAAGCCAGGCGCTTGCTATCAGGTACAGATTTAACGATAAAAGAGATTGCTTTTTCAATAGGGTACCATGATCAGGGATATTTCACGCGGTATTTTACAAATGCAACAGGGGAGTCGCCACAGGCATTTAGAACCCGAAACCGCAAATGATCCATAACGGACCGTCATTCATCCATTCCATATTATTCTATCGATGCCAATCTTTGCCCAAAATTTTTATATGGGCTATTTTTTGCTGTTTTTGGGTGTTGTTTTTTATTTTGTATATCCATATTTGAAGCCTTCTAAAATAACGCGGTACCTGGTTCCTGATGCATATGCATTGGTCACAGGAGCTACTGATGGCATTGGAAAGGCCATCGCGCTTGAACTGGCTAGCAAAGGATTTAATTTAGTGATTCATGGTCGGAATAAAGAAAAGTTAACCCTTGTTACGCAGGAGATAAAAGCTATCAATCCTGCGTGTAAGGTAGTTCATCTCATGCATGGAGAGTGGGATCTGCCTATAGGCATTCCATTGACTGTATTGGTAAATAATGTTGGTGTAGGGCCAATAGAAAGCTTTGTATCTGCCAGGGAAATTGATAGTACGATTGATTTGAATGTAACTTATCCTACAAAGCTGACCAGGCATGTATTGCCACTGATGCATAAGCCTGCGCTTATTTTGAATGTCTCTTCCTACGCAGCGTTAATGCCGCCTCCTTATTTAGCAGTATATGCCGGTACGAAAGCCTACAATAATGCATTCTCCATTTCACTGGCGCGTGAACTGGAAAATGTAGAAGTTATTTCACTGATTGTTGCCAGTGTTCATACAGCATCCAATATAAAGCCGGTTACCTTTATGCGGCCATCAGCGGCAACATTTGCGAAGCATGTATTAAAGATTGTAGGATGTGGAAAGAAACAGGTGATCCCTTACTGGCCGCATGCGGTACAGATTTTCCTGGTTTCTTTACTGCCGGAAAGATGGATAGACCGCGCTACAAAGGCCGCCATGGAGAGAGAAATATAATCCAGCCCGCCGAAAGACAGGCTGTTTACCCTTCTAATTATTGTTATTTATACAAGTAGTGAAGGTAAAGGGCAATTCTGTGGGAATTCTGGAGAATGGAAAATCCTTAACTTGCAGGGGTATTAATTTTAAAGTATGACAAGTCCAATTGAAATTACGCCTGCAGTGCAGCAACTGATCGATCGTGTAGGGTCGGCGTATGAGTATGAGATTATTCCTGTACAACCTGGTTATGTAAAGAAAGAAGGCCGTATAGTGAGGGGATGGGCCGTGTGGTTGAGTGAGTTTATCTGTGAGGCAGCACCGGCAGCAGCGTGGGAGAATGAAAACGGGGATTTAATTTACGTGGCCACTCCACTGGCATCTGTAACACAAATGCTCTTTATTCCTGACGACAACATCACGCCTGATGAAAAGCATATACGGGTAAGCACCAGCAATAACCCCTTGGTAGACCACCTGATTGCGCTGGCAGACCTGAAAGATTTTCTCGTACAGTATGGTACTGTACTGGAAGATGGTAAGGTGAATTTCAATACCTATACTGGTAATGTTTATAACCATTATGATGCACTGTTTAATAACCTGCTGCTATTCTTGTCAGAAGGGAAGAAGATAGGGGCTAAGTGTTATTGCGGTAGTATGAAACCATATAGTCAATGCCATGGCAGGAACCTGCCTGCAGCAATTGAAGAAGATAAAAAAGCGGTGAAGAAATTCAACGACGCGCTGAAGGAAGAAGCTTAAGTGATGACCACCGTCAGATTGTAAGGTGATGCCTGTTATGCATAAGTAAGGTGCGTTGACGATAACTTTATTAGTTATTCAAGGTCAATATTTTAAATTATGCGCAGCTTTTATCTATCATGCTTATGTGCGCTCCTGTCTATGCTTTCAGTCCATGCACAGGAGTTAAAATCACCGGATGGGAATTTTATCTTAGCTTTTAAACTGAACGGTGGTGTGCCTGTTTACACGTTACAGTATAAGGGCAGGACAGTGATCAATGAAAGTAAACTGGGATTTGAGCTCAGGCAACTGGGCTCGTTCAGTAGCAACTTTACCGTCAAAGGTACTGCCACTACATCAGAAGACCAGACCTGGCAACCGGTTTGGGGCCAACAAAAAGACATCAGGGACCATCACAACGAATTATTTGTACAGCTCACCCAGGCCGCCACAGGCAGAGAACTGGATCTCCGGTTCCGTTTATTCAACGATGGGCTGGGCTTCAGGTATGAATTCCCCGTTCAGCCGAACCTGCGTCATCTCACCATTCAGAACGAAGTGACCGAGTTTAACCTGGCCAAAGATTACAAGGCGTTCTGGTTGCCAGGAGACTACGATACGAATGAGTTTGAAACAGTGACTTCCAGGATTTCAGAGATTCATTCCCTGATCGACAAGGCGAGAGAGCCGATGGCGGCAAATTCACCCACACCTGACCTGGCCGTGCAAACACCCCTTATGCTGAAATCAGATGATGGTTTGTATGTCAATATCCATGAAGCAGCACTGGTTGATTTTCCTGCTATGTGCCTGAATGTGGATGACCAGCATTTTGTACTGAGTGCACACCTCACGCCTGATAAACTGGGCAACAGGGGATACGTTCAAACAGGTAAAACCAGCCCGTGGAGAACGGTGATTGTGAGTGATGATGCCCGGCAGATACTGGCATCTACCCTGATACTGAACCTGAATGAACCTTGTGCGATTGAAGACCCCAGCTGGATTCATCCTGTAAAATACGTAGGTGTATGGTGGGAGTACTTTACCGGTGGGGGTTCTACCTGGCAGTATACGGACAACCAGGACATCATCATTGGCAAAACAGATTACAAGGCACTACCACCTAATGGCCACCATGGTGCCAATACAGCCCATGTAAAAGAACTGGTTGACTTTGCCGCAAAGAATGGTTTTGATGCAGTACTGGTAGAAGGCTGGAACGAAGGTTGGGAAGATTGTACGGCAAATGTAAAAGAGCATATCTATAGCTTTACAAAAGCATATCCTGATTTTGATGTACAGGAACTGCACCGCTATGCCGCTTCAAAGCATGTAAAGATCATCATGCACCATGAAACGACTTCTTCCGTGACGAACTACGAACGGCAGCTGGACGATGCTTTCCAGTTTATGGTAGACAATGGTTACAATTCCGTGAAGACGGGTTATGTAGGTCCTATACAACCACATAGCGAATACCACGACGGGCAGTATATGGTGAACCATTACCTGCATGTGGCACAAAAGGCAGCTAAGTATGAAATAATGGTAGACTCTCACGAAGCAGTGCGCCCTACCGGTTTATGCCGTACATGGCCGAACTGGTTAGCCCAGGAATCTGCGCGGGGAACGGAGTTCGAATCTTTTGGCGGGAACAGGCCTGATCATACCTGTGTGCTGCCATTTACGAGATTGATGGGTGGACCAATGGATTACACACCGGGTATTTTTGAAGGCAACCTGTCGGTATACGGAAAGAGTAAGGCGAAGCTGAGTACTACACTGGTAAAACAACTGGCGCTGTATGTAACGATGTATAGCCCGTTGCAAATGGCGGCGGACTTGCCGGTGAATTATAATAAGTTCGCCGATGCATTTCAGTTTATTAAAGATGTAGCGGTAGACTGGGATAATACTTATGTGCTGGAAGCTGAGCCAGGCGATTATATTACCATTGCCCGCAAGGCGAAGGGAAAAGAAGAATGGTACATCGGTGGTATCACAGATGAAAATGCACGCGAGGCGGTGATTAAATTTGACTTTTTACCGGCAGGGAAAAAGTATACTGCTACGGTGTATGCGGATGATAAAGATATCAGCTGGCAGGTGCATCCGCAGCAGTATACAATTAAGAAAATTGTAGTGACTAATAAGACAGTACTGAAGCAAAAGCTGGCACCGGGTGGTGGTGTGGCGATCAGTGTGAATACCGCTGCGCCGCACGGAACAGGGGTAATGAGCAAATCGCTATAATCAATCCCGTTACAAAAGCAACAGTTCCACCAGTAGCTACTAAGCCAAGGATGGCGATACCACCGCCTACTACAGCAATGGCCGATGCTATTACTTTCATACCAAACTGATTCTGCGCCCTTGCATCTTTGTTTTCTACTTCCACAGTTTGTGTGGGAACAGCAGGCAATGAGGGCGCAGCTTCTTTTTGGGTAATGTAGTAGTACACTTCCCACAGCAATAATACGACTATTGGTATACCTACTCCCAGCGCTGTTTCCCACACACGGTCCATTTTACCGCCAAAGAGTTTTAATCCCAGTGAGATGATTAATCCACATAAAGAAGCGCTGATCACAGAGGTGGCCGTCTGTCTCCGGGAATACAATGTCCAGATAACAGGCGCAAACAAGGCACCGCCTGCAATAGAAGCTGTGGCCAGCACCATTTCTACAATCCCCCCGATCATAGGTACCATCATCGCAATACCAATGGTGATAGCCCCAAATAATACCGTAAAAAATCTCGCTGCCTGTACCAAAGATTTCTCCGTAGCATTGCGGTTAAAAGCCTTCTTATACACATCATGCGCAAACACCACTGCCATAATATTAATTGTCGTATTAGCTTTGCTGGCACTGGCAGAGATCATGCCTGACAGTACCAGGCCAATCAATCCCGCAGGCAGTACCTGCTGACACAGCATCATATAAGCGCCTTCCGGTTGCAGGCCGGTGAGCGAAGGATTGATCACCCTGTACAGCATAGGCGGGAGCATCCATATAAATGGACTTACAAGGTATAGCAATGTAAACAGCCAGGCTACTTTTTTCGAATTGCGCTCGTTCGATACGCTGGTATAGCGCTGTACATATGCCCAGTTACCACCTATATACACCGTTTGATAGGCAAGGAATGCAAGGAAGAAACCAAAAGAATATTCTGCATTGAAGAAATTGAAAAATCCATCCGGTGCCTTGTCTACAAAAGAATGCATGCCACCCGCTTCTTTCAGTGCCATTGGAATCACGATCATCACAGCGGCTGTCAGTATCACAAACTGTACTACATCTGTCACCAACACCGCCCATAAACCACCTGCTGAGGTATACAATACAATCACACCACCAATAATAAGAATA
Organism: Chitinophaga sp.; assembly: GCF_039596135.1. GTDB lineage: Bacteria > Bacteroidota > Bacteroidia > Chitinophagales > Chitinophagaceae > Chitinophaga. The sequence goes on along the minus strand of NZ_JBCNKH010000075.1, from coordinate 16,619 downwards.
CATGTATTCAGCGAAAGGGGAGTAGCCACACTGACCATTTTGCCTACGGGATACAATACGGAAGCGGTGGTAAAAAGTCCATGCAGCATAATAAGAAACGTATAGAATTTTTGGGTGCCGGTACCCAGCCGCCTGCCTATATATTCAGCGGCAGTAACCGCACCGGTACGTTTCCATTTGGCGGCTATGAAAAGAGCCACCAGCATGCCGCCAAATACCATGGTCAGTTGTATACCATTGGCCACAAAACCACTTTTGTAAGCAATAGAACCCCATACGACAAAGGTGCCGGCAGAGAAATAACTGATAAAAAGAGATATACTATTAATCCACCACGGGGTAGCGCCACCTGCTTCAAAAAATGCGGATGAGTTTTTGCTGCCTATGCGGGTGAACATCATGCCAATGCCGAGTATTAATAAAGCAAAAACTCCCATCACGATAAAATCCAGTTGCTCCATTCGAATATTATTATTGTATCATTAAAACTTTTATACCATACCCCTCCAGCACCATTGAGCGATCATTTACCTGTTTGCCACTACCCAGGTCTGTAATTCTCCCCGCTTTTAATTGAAGATCCACCTTTTCCCTGGAGCCTACATCATTCAGCAGCACGACAAACGTAGCCTGATCTCCTTTTGCCAATACATACTCTACATTCGGATTATCACATTTCACTAATCCCTCTTCATGTATCAGCTTCGCGGGCATTCCATAAACACTCCCCGGTGCAAAACCATAAGATTCATGCGGCCCTACTTTTGGCGTAACAAATCCCCTTGGAAAAACGATCTTATTTCCGGATCGTAACTGTGCCTCGGAAAGCAGATAATCCGTAATCCAGCCTATCTGCCACCATGCATGGTGCGGGTAAGGCCCTGCTCCCTTATTCATCGCATTCCAGTAATACGTAGCCACACTCGTAGCTGAATCTACAAACGCATCTCTCCCAATAGCCGCTGCCCGCGCCATGTCTATAAACAAACTATCTCCTGTAAGCTGAAACATGCGTACAAACATCCCGGCATGACTACACAACATGATCGGCCCGGCTCCATTTGCAGAACCAATAATGCCCCCGTGCTCAAAACTTAGCCCCGCCTGCGAAATCTGCCAGTCTTCCCGCTGCACACCCTTTACCGTTTTTATTTTCCTGTTGGGCACTGGCTGCGTATAAATTGAGGTCAGGTACATTTTTGCCGTACGAACCGCCGCCTCCTGGTATTTTTTATCCTGGGTCAGATCATACAAGTCCAGCAGTGCCTGTGCCGACTGCGCCGTAGCAAAATCAGGTGCATACCGGGCGTCTCCACACACCCCAATAAAATGGCCTTTGTTCACCGCATTGGCTATAAACCAATCTGCGCCCCGCATAGCGGCATCCAAGTATTTCTTTTCTTTCAATATCCGGTATGCCACCAGCAACCCATAAAAAGTAGGCCGCAGATCTTTTATGTCTGTAAATAACGGTTGATGCGTATGCCTATCGTACGCCACCTCCCAGCTGCCATCCGGCTTTTGCCACTTCATCAGCAATTCCGCACCCAGTGCCAGCCTGTTTTTCAACGTATCATTACCAGGCTCAAACAGCAGGATGTTCCCTATATCCAGCATCACATAATACGTAAGACTCACCGGCTCCACAAAATCGCCCCATTCCTCAGTAAATGTTTTGCTGTCCGACAGGTAATACTGCCCCGTAGCAGCCCCCTGAAAGAACCCCGGCCCCGTTTGCTGCTGGGCTAATTTAAAATTCAACGCATACGGCAGCACACTGTCTTTCAAATATTGATCATTACTTGTATTGGCCAGCATCCACATCGCCCCATAATCAGCATTCTTAATCGCATCTCCTTTCGATCCAACCACACCACCCAGGTAAGCCTGCCCACCAATCGTCAACCCGTTAAATTGGTGGGTCTTCCACAACGAAGTTTGCCTGTCCAGCAGGTAGTGATGCATCTGTTCCACTCTGCTGGTGAGTGACTGGGTATTTCGTCGCAAAGAAAGGGCCTTTTTAAATCCATACACGTCATTAATAGCATGAGTCAATACTTTATTCCATTCTCCCTTTTGAATTCTATAACGGTACCCAAAATTGATTTTATCTCCCTGCTGCTTTAATGAAGACGGTTCCCCCAGCACAGGATAATAAATCGTAGGCGCAAGCTGGGATCGCCTGTTCATATGTGAAAGTGCCAGCTGCCATACCTGGTGGGTATTATGATCACTTTCCCACGGATCCCGGCCAAGGCCGGGATCGGGGATGACAGCCATAGAAACATTTTCTTTCGTCGTGATGACAGGGCAGAACGTACTTGCACATCTTTCCCTGTACAGCACCGGCATTTCCGGTACTCCCTGGCCATACGCATAACTCAGCACCATATTCTGCTCAAACGCATTCCCCTGAAAATACCCCGGCATTACTGCCCACGCCATATCAGCTTTATCTATAACTACTGCTGTAGAACTTGATAAAGAATAATACCCCATCTTTTTACATTGTAACTGCATATTCACTTTTATATCTCCATGATCCAGTGTCCATGCGGCTGTTATTGTAAACAAAGGAGACGAATATGTAAATACAACTTCCGCAGGCGATACCTGTTTGGCCTGTGTAGGGAAAAAATTGTACACCTCCCCGGCGGTATTCAACGCCACCGGTGTAGTAGCCTGCTTCCAGGCATTGATCTGGTATTTGTATGCCGTATCCGGCCATGGCAAACCATTTGCTCTTTGAAAATGAATGCCGGCCGTATCCGCAGGCTTCTCTGCTGAATACAGTAAGGTATATTCCCCCGAAGGGCGTGCTACAGACTGGTTGGCCAATCGCAGGTTCTTTACCTTCCATCCTTCCTTTGTCTGCTGCCACTCAATGCGCAACTGGTGGTTCGCGAGGGCAACAGTCTGTGCTTTGATCGCAACAGACACCAATAAGCATATCGTTAACAGGTTAATCTTTCTCATACATTCGTATTTCAAAAACCGCAGCCGGCGTATGGGCTGAAGGATGTGTAAACCGGATCGTCAGACTTGTCGTACTAACGGCCTCGTGGAATTCAATCACATTTCTCGTCTGATAATTTCCTTTTTTCTCAAACACTAACTGGTCTTTGTCATCATAAATAGCATAGTCCCGCACACAAAACACCATTACATTTTCAGGGTGCGACATCAGCACAGATTCCATTGGGTGATCAAAATCTGTATCGAAAGATAAGATAAGCTTTTTGATGTGCTTTACCGCGTTCCATGTAAGCGTAAGACCCGGCGAAGGGTCGTTCAGATCAGCCACCCACGCATTCGGTTGTGTGGTAGGCCGCGCAATACCATTCCTGATATTGTCAGCGCCGAAGCCCACTAATGGACTATCAAAATGTAATGCAATATTCTGCCCTGCAGGTCTGCGCTGCGCTACCCAGAATTCAAAACTATCTATGCCTATGCCATCGGGTGCCGCCTGCCGGCCATAGTTAGACACCGCCGGATTGATGGTGTTAAATACAGCAAGCATCCCTGTAATTCTCTTTGCAGACCTGCTGATGCTTACCAATGGATTTTTATGAAATAAAACGAACACATACTGCGCCTGATCAATGGTCGTACCCGGTACGAGTTGTATACTATTTTTCCCCGGGTGAAGTGTGAATTCAAAAGTAGCAAGTACCGTATCGGGCGTATAACTACCAATACGGGAACAACTCCTTATTTCTGCCTGTAACTTAGTATGCACCTCAGTATAAGCGTGCAGACTAAAAACCGGAAGCGCTCCTGCCAGCACCGGCACCATCTGCGCCGCGGCAATATCCAGCGGTTGTGGTACCCCATCTTCTTCCAATACAGCCAATGATAGCTCACTACTGGCTGTAATGGTGGCCTGCTGTACCAGGTCTTCCTTATCAGCGCCACTTATACCCGGAATGAACTGTCCGCTGCGCAGCAATCGCTGCTGCAATGCCCGGATATCTACTTTTGAAGGCAGTACACCTGTCTGTGTACAAAGCACTGCCGCCATTCCTGCCACCTGTGCTACATACGCACTGGTCGCCATCACACGCGAAGACCCAAAGGCCACGTGCGAAGCACTAATGATACGTCCTGCCAGGAACAGGTTCGTAATATTTTTAGAATACAAACAACGGTAAGGTATCTGGTACACTCCCTTACTATGCCATTGTGTACATCCCGGCTGTGCGGAATATACACCATCTGAAGGATGCAGATCCAGGCTCCAGCCCCCAAACGCTACCGCATCTTCATGCGTGCGTTGTTCAATTACATCCTGCTGCCTTAAAATATAATCACCTTCAAACCGGCGGCTTTCCCGCTTGCCGGGAATCATCCCCACCCATTCCAGTGTCAGGGTTTCCGCTTCAGGAAAGTTACCGGAGTTTTTTATATAGTTCCATACACCATAGACAATCTTCCAGAGTTCCCATTTTATTTTTTCTGTATCATGCACGGTATCCATCCGGCCGCCATATTCAATCCACCAGAGTTTACAGCCAAATTCCTTCGCATTGAAACTACGAAACCTCGGAATTTGCGTAATATCCATCAGTGCAAAAGAAGGAGGTACAAACTGTACCGGCCTGCCCGTATCTTTTGAATAGAAATAAAGAGAATGACCCAATAGCTCACCATAGCTCTCCGGCGGAGCAAACAGTTCATTGAATTCTTCCATTGGTTCAGCACCCATTCTAAATGCAGCGCCCGATAAAAATCCTACCACCCCATCGCCGGAGGCATCGCAAAATAATGGCGCTATTAGTTTATACTCCGTCTGGTTCTGGCTACAAAAAGCCCTCAAAAAAGAAATCGTTTCACTATCCCGTTTTTCTACATGATACACAGCGGTGTTCAGCAATAAAGTAATATTGGGTTCTGCAGTTACCTTATCCAATAGAATGCTGTCCAGTATTACCGGGTTGCCTTCCGGGTTTCGGTAAGTATTTTCTACCAGTATCTCATCTATTACACCGCCTTCTCTGGCCCACCGGTTGTTATTTCCCATATGAGAAGTAGCGCCTAAAATCCATAACCGTATTTCACTGCTGGCATTCCCGCCCAGCACACTTCTATCCTGTACCAGTACGACTTTCAATCCTTCCCTGGCAGCGGTCACCGCACAGCAGATGCCTGATAAACCGCCACCCGTGACTATCAACCCGGCCTCCAGTGTTACCAGCGGACAGGAACGTTTTTCCGTGCTTTCTGATCTGATCATTTTATTTAAGAGTTTTTTGCATGATGGTATAGCCGCCCGGCTTGATCAGGGAAATAGCTGCTGCTGCTCCCGCAAGGGGAATATCCAGCTGCATGCTCTCGCCGGGATGCAGTGTATTGAGGGTATATGTTGTACCATTGCATGTCAACCTGTAACCATGCATGGTGTATGCAGGAAAATCCTTTCTCGCAGTAATGCGGATGCTGGCACGACCTGCATTTTTATTAACGAGTTCAATGGTGGCAGGTGCAAATTCTTCCTGCCATGTGATGTACATATCACGGGGAGACCTGTCTGGATTCACCAGTCCCCATGGCCGGTAGCCGTTTGGATTCGTATTCGGAAAGCGGCTCAGGTAATCATTGAATGTCCATACAGATGCTCCGATCAGGTAGTCGCATTGCCTGAACTCCTGCATGGCTTTTTTGAGGTAAGCCACCCGTTCCGCTTCTGATTTGACATCATCTGTCCGGATGCCGAATTCGCTTACATACACTGGTTTATCCGGATAGAGCGTATGTATTTTTTGCAGTGTCTGTAAATGACCACCATATATATTCGCACTGACAAAGTCTACATATTGCGAAGCTTCATCTTCCCCTTTTTTAATGATGTCACGACCTAATACCATGCTGGCAAAGGTGATCAGCCTTGAGTCGTCCAGCGATTTCACATAACTTTTCATGTCGCGTACCCAGGCTTTGCCTTCTTCAGTGTATGACTGAAACTCGTTGCCTACACTGTATGCAATGACACAGGGATGGTTCCAGTCGCGCTCCATCATTTCCCGCAATTGTGACTGGTACTTGCTGCGCATGCTCGTGTCGTTCATTTGCTTTGCGGTCATTTGCCAGTTGCCCGCCTCTTCGATGATGAGCAGACCATGTTCATCTGCCCAATCCAGCAGCGCTTCTGATACTGGATAGTGGCTGATGCGGGATAGTTCCATGCCACCGCTTTTGATCATAGTCAGGTCCTGTTCCAGCACCGAAGCAGGATCCATGGAGCCATAACCCGGGTAATCCAGTGGCCGGTTGCATCCACCCATTTTGATAGGTTCACCATTTAAGAGCAACCGTGTACCACTTACTTCAATTTTGCGAATGCCAAACCGGGGCAGAACTGTATCCCTGCCACAGCTAACAGTGGCGGTATACAATGCAGGCGAATCAGGAGACCATAGCTTTATATCCCCTGCCGGCAGCTTGCCGCTAAGTTCTACGGTGGATGCACTGCCCGGTGCCACCTGTACTTCCTGCGGGGACAGCCTGTTTTTTAAAATAGTCGCATTTACCCTGGCTGTAACAGGTGTAGTACCGCTATTCCGGATAAATGCTTTTATACGGATAGTCCCATCTGGCGTAGCCAGAATTTTAGTATTGCTGATATAAATGGTGGGTCTTGTTTCAAGATGTACCGCCCTTGTAATACCTCCATAATTCATCCATGGATACAATTGGCGCTGTGCAGCAGATTGATAAGGGACCAGTGTTTTAGCACCGGGAATAGTCGTCGTATCCCATGAATTATCTACCTGTACTGCTAAGGTGTTTTTATTCTTAAGCAGTGGGGTAATGTCAAATTCAAATGGTGTATACCCACCTTCATGCATGCCCAGTAACACCCCATTGAGCCAGATCTTAGATTTATAAAACACCGCATCAAACCGGAGAAACACATGATCATTCCCCGGTGTTCCCGCTTCAAAATGTTTAAAGTACCATGCCGTACCTGTGTAGAAAAAATACCGGGGATCCGTAGAAAAGCAATGCGGTACTTTCACCTTGTCAAAATTACCCGATGCAAAGGCCGTGTCCTGCCAGTTTTCTTTTTCCCCTACTTTTACCGGGTCTGCTGCAAAAGTCCACTCGCTGTTCAGACTGTTGTCTCTTTGGCGCTGGCCAAAGAGTAAGCAGGGGAGGCATACCAGCAAACAAATTAATCTTCCTGTCATGGTTTCTTTTTTTCTTTTAGCACAACCTGTCGGGCTACTGTGGCACCGATGTCGTTCAATGCGGTTTGGTTATAATGGATTTCATCCTGCATCCATCCTTTTTGTGGAAAGTCTTTTGTTTGTGCGTATACGATATAGACCTTCCGAACCTGCTGCGCCACATGCTCCTGGGCTTTTCGTATTGCATCAAAACCTTCATCAGGGTGCCCGGTGAAGTGGCCGGTTTGAATAATGTAAAACGCTACCTCCGAACCCAATGCTTTTCTGAAACGCTGAATGAGTGTAACCAGTCGTTGCTCATATTCCTCCGCAGATAATTGCTGTGCATTATATGCATTGGCATCCCGCTCTCCCTGGCTCCACAATATTCCCGATACAGGCTGCTTACAAAGCCGGGAAGCTGCTTTGGCTTTTACAATTGCACTGTCGAACAGGCGTAGCCTGCCCTGTTCATCCCAGGTGCCATTTCCTTCTAATTCCGCTTTGTAATGACAGGAACTACCGCCTCTTGCCGCCGGTATAATCACCACCTGCTTACCTGTCAGATCGTGGTAGGCTTTTGCAAAGGCAGGCCATGCACTACCCGTTTGAGCACTTTCGAAATGCAGGTCCGGATTACCAACCGGGTCCTTTAAATGAACAAGTGTATCAGCACCATACCGGAACTCATAGGCAGTGCCCGGAATGCACTGAACAGAATTGCTACTATCCGCCATACCTACTGCATTACTTTGACCCGCAGCAAGGAATAATTTCTGCCCCATTGCATTTACAGAAAAGAGCATACAAAAGAAGATCCATTTCATTTCCAATCAGGATTTTGCTCCAATTTAGGATTTGCATTGATCTCATCCAATGGAATGGGGAAGTAGCGATGCTTTTTCTGCGGGGCCCTTGTTGGGTATACATCATTTACTGCACCGGGTATCACCTGTAAATACGTATTCGTTCTCGTTAGGTCGTACCAGCGATCACCTTCTCCAAACAGTTCCCAACTACGTTCCTGCAATACAGAATCTACAAACGCCGCTGTACCTAATCCGGTTGTCAGACCCTGAAGTCCCGCCCTCGTTCTTACTGTATTGATATACCCATATGCCTCAGCCGTTGCACCACTTTGCTGTGCCGCAGCTTCTGCTGCAATGAGGTACACATCTGCCAGCCGCAGAATTGGGATATTAATAGCACCACTGTTACCCACAGAATTCGGGTCCATATATTTCTTCAGTAGCACACCATGTTTTGTGATGGGCGTAATATCTTTCTGTGCCACTACTTGTCCGAGTTTATTAATATAATTTGTGTCGAGCAGCTTTCTCCGCAGGTCAGCAGGGTTGAACGAATCAAAGAATGCCTGGTACACAAATGCAGAGCCATAAGTGGTGGCTGCATATGCGGGGCCATCACTATTTCGGGGACCATACAGACCAATCATCTGTGTAGAGTATCCGGGGGTGGTGCTTTCACATTCATACGCCCACATGTTTTCCTGTCTGGCTGCATCTTCTTTTGCTACATTGTATACATCCAGTACATTCGCCATCAGGCTGTATTTACCTGAGCTCAGTACCAGCTTTGCTTCATTCAGTGCAGTGGGCCAGTCCTGCGCATACAGTGCTGTCTTGGCATACAGTGCCATGGCTACTTCTTTGGAAGGTCTTCCTTTCTGAATGTTTGCCGAATAAGAAGGGAGTTTGCTAACCGCCTGATCCAGGTCCAGGTAGATCTGCTTAAACACATCGGCCTGTGTGGATTTGCCTACAATGGCCGTATCAATGTTGGTACTGGGCGATGTCTTCAATACAATATCCCCGAAGTTCTTTGTCAGCGTCCACAGGTAGAAAGCGCGCAGGTAATAGGCTTCACCCAGTATCACGCTTCTTCTTACCGTATCCATGTTGGTCGCCGGCACCCGCAGCAATACCCAGTTTGCCTTTTCAATACCTGAATAACAGGATTGCCAGATCTGTTCCGGAGACTCAAACTGCCTGCTAAAACTCTTTTGCGTCGTGTAATTAGGGTCATAACTAAACAAAGTATAAGTATCCCTGCCTACCACCGGCCGGGGGTAAATCTGATCAGCACTGAAGTCTGAAGCCCCGGTGCCCGCTGTGCTGTACAGGCTTGTCATAGGGCCATATACTGCTGTCAACGCAGCCTCTGCATCCGATGCGGTTTTATAAAAGTTATCTGTAAATATGGATGAGTAAGGTGTTTCCTCCAGTTTGTTACACGAAGTATACACCAGGAAAAAGAATAATAAATATTGAATGTTTTTCATGATAGTCTGATTTTAGAGTCCCACCTGTAAACCAACGAGGAATGATCTTGCCATAGGATAAACCAGGTTATCCACGCCAATCTGTGTATTGGAGCCACCGAAGGAGTTTACTTCCGGATCATAGCCGGTGTAATCTGTGATGGTAAAGAGGTTGTTACTGCTGATGTAGATCCTTGCGCTGGTAATATGTTTGATGTGAGGCAATTTGTAACCCAGCGTAATATTCTTCATCCTGATATAAGAACCATCTTCTACAAAGCGGTCCGACACCGGGAGTCGGCCACCCTGGTACCCGCTGGCATATTCATTGCTGGGGTTCGTAGCCGACCACCTATTGGCCATGCCTTCAAGTACATTCCTGCCACCCAGGCCGTTTTCAAAGGTGTAGCGGCTCAGGTTAAAGACCTTATTCCCCTGCACACCAGAGATGAAGAATGAAAGATCAAAATTGCCGTAACTGAAATTGGAAGAGAGGCCAAATATGAAAGAAGGATTCGCATTGCCGGTGATAGTCTGGTCATCACCAGTGATCTGTCCGTCTTTGTTCAGGTCCGCCACTTTTACACCACCGGTTCTGCTACCACTGCCGGGCAACACTGTTTCGCCGGTCTGGTATATACCATTGAATACATAGGTTTTGAATATACCCAAAGGCTGTCCTACCCGCAGCACACTATAAGGACTTAACACATATTCATGCACACCACCTTCCAGGCTTAAGAGCTCATTGCGGTTCACAGATACGTTCGCATTCAGGTTCCATTTAAACTTACCTGTAAGTAGCCGTGCATTGGCTGCCAGTTCAATCCCCTTGTTACGAATACTGGCAAAGTTGCCAGTCATAGACGTATACCCTGATGAGAGTGGCAGGTTCTTTACAAACAAAAGATCCTTTGTCTTCTTATTATAAATATCTGCTGTGATACCCAGCCTGTCTTCAAACAAGCCAATGTCTATCCCGATATTCGCCTGTGTGGATTTCTCCCATCGCAGGTCTGCATTTGGAATACCCGATGGACTGATACCTACCGTATAGATATGATTAAACTGGTAATTGCTGCCGGAGCTTTCCAGTGCGAGTGATTGATAAGGCGAAATAGCCCCTGCATTCCCTGTTCGTCCATAGCTGACCCTTAATTTCAGGTCGCTGAATAACCGGCTGTCTTTCAGGAACGGTTCTTCTATAATGCGCCAGGCACCTGCTACTGCAGGGAAGAACCCCCATTTATGGTTTTCGCCAAACTTGGAAGCACCATCATAACGCGCCGTCACATCCAGGAAATATTTATTCGCATAGCCGTAGTTGATACGACCCATATAGGAGTTCAGAGATTCTTTGGAGCGGTAACTGCTCACAGTTCTGTTCACTGCCAGCTGCACGGCTTCGTTAGTTGTAGCATCGTTGGGAAACCCATTTGCATTGATGACATTATCATTATACAAATTGCTCTGAATAGCATATACACCGGTGAACTTAATATTGTGTGCACCGAAGTCACGGTTGTAAGTGAGTACGCTTTCATGGAGCCAGTTAGTTGTATTCACATTGCCTTTGGACGCTGTGCCTGAGTTGGCATTGACCTCTGCCTTGCCCAGGATGTAAATAGGCGAATAGTAATCATTCAGGGTATTGCCCACGTCCACATTGAAGGAGGCGCGGTAGGTGAGCCCGCTCACGATCTTTGCCTCGCCATACACATTGGCAAGCGTGCGCCGGATGGTATTGCGGTTAGTGATCTGCGCCAGTCCCACAGGATTGGCAACTTCCCGGTACCGGCCATTGAACTGATCGGCAAATGGATACTCGGAACCGTCTTCCTTATAGGGCACAAGGGTAGGAGGGGCACCCAATGTAGCACCTACAATACTTTGTGTAACCAGTGGGCCATCGATAGAGCTGATACCTGTTGGAATATTATTGTTGATGGTATAACTCGTCAGCAGACTCGTTCCTACTTTGAAGTGCTGGCTGATGGTATGATCCAGCGTGGTCCGTAAGGAATACCGTTTGAAATCCGAAGAAATAATGATACCTTCCTGATCGAAGTAGTTACCAGAGAGGGAGAACTGGGTTTTGTCCGATCCACCGCTCACAGCTGCCTGGAAGTTCTGCACGTTAGCCTGGCGGTAGATGACATCCTGCCAGTCGGTACCTTTGCCAAGAGAGGCCGGATCCGCGTATATCGGTGAGTTATAGATGTCGTTTTCCAGCTGTGCAAACTGTGCGGCATTGAGCATTGACAATGTTTTGGTAATGTTTTGTATGCCGCGGTACATGTCCAGCTGTACGCGTGTTGCGCCGCTTTTTCCACGTTTGGTGGTGATGAGTACCACCCCGTTTGCACCTCTTGCACCATATATAGCGGTGGAGGATGCATCTTTCAGGATCTCGACAGATTCAATGTCGTTGGGGTTGATGGTAGACAAAGGACTTACATCGCCTACACCGCCGCTGTTGGAAATCTGGATACCGTCTATGATGTAGAGGGGTTCAGAGGAGCCGTTGATAGAATTGGTACCGCGTATGCGCACGCTGATGTTACCGCCGGGGGCTGCATTGTTCTGTGTGATCTGCACCCCGGGTACCCGCGCAGCAAGGCCCTGGGCCACGTTGGTGACAGGTGTTTGCGTAATGTCGGCGCCTTTTACAGAGGCAATAGAACCCGTGGAGGCGGCTTTTCTTTGTGTACCATAACCGACTACCACCACATCGCCCAGTTTACTGATATCGGCCTTCAGGGTCACGGTTATGTTGGACTGGCCATGAATGTCGACCGTGGCATTTTCATATCCCTGGAAGGTGATGAGCAGGGGCGCATTGGCAGGTACGTCTTTGAGTGTAAAAATACCGGCGTTGTTGGTAACGGTTCCTTTAGCAGTACCTTTTACCGCCACCGTGGCGCCGGGTAATGGTTGTCCTTTTTCATCCACCACTTTCCCCGAAATAACCGGCGATTGTGCCAGGGAGTAAAGTGGAAGTATGATAAATAACAGGATGGAAAACAAGGAGCTTGTTTTTTTCATAACGAGAGCATCTTTACGTGATTCATAAGTGGTACACAATGTTAGAGAAGAATATTAAACAATGAAAGGATTGGGACAACGGAATCTACCGCAAACGATTCCGGTAGGAATGCTTAAATTTTAAATAATCTGAATGATAAAATGTATTCGGTGCAACCACGTGCACGCGATCACAAAGTCCGGCATAGTAAGGGGGAAACAACGGTATTATTGTAAGGATTGTAATATCTATTTCACGCTGCCAGACGAAACGACAGTGGATGGAAAGCAGCATAAAAAGCACATGACTACAATCGTGGATATTGCGAAGGCGCTGAACATTTCCAAGTCTACGGTATCAAGGGCTTTGCATGAACATGGGGATATTAATCCGCAAACGAAAGCTGCTGTGTTAGAGATGGCGCGGCAGCTGGATTATCAACCGAACCTGCTGGCCAAGAGTCTGGTGAAAAGTAAAAGTAATACGATTGGGATTATCGTACCGGAGTTCCTCACCTATTTTTTTCCTACTATCATCATGGGCGCACAGCAGGTAGCTGCGGCGGCGGGGTATAATGTAATTATCTGTCAATCGCAGGAGTCGTATAAAACAGAGGTGGCGAATGCCAATGTATTGCTGGCGAACCGGGTGGATGGGGTGTTGATATCAATGACGAGAGAGACGAAGAAGTTTGATCATTTCAAGGCGTTTGAAAAGCATGGGATACCGGTGGTGTTCTTTAACCGGGTGTGTGAAGAGATGCATACTTCCAAAGTATTGGTGAATGATTACGAAGGCGCATTGAAGGCAGTGGAGCATCTCATCAAAAACGGCTACAGGAATATAGCGCATATTGGTGGCCCGCCTGCGTTACTGATTACACATAACCGCCTGAGAGGGTATCGCGATGCATTGGCGAAATACAAGTTGCCGTTCAAAAAAGAGCTGGTGGTACATTGCAACCTGTCTAAAAAGGATGCAATACATTGCGCAGAGCAGCTGTTAAATTTGAAGAACAGGCCGGATGCAGTATTTTGTGTAAATGATCCGGTGGCGATTCAGCTGATGCTGGTGGCAAAGAAGCGGAAAATTAAGATCCCGTCTGAATTGGGGATTGTGGGGTTTAGTAATGAGCCGAGTGGAGAGGTGATAGAGCCGGCATTGACGACGGTGCAGCAGCCGGTGGCAGATATTGGGCGATCGGCGGCGGGGATTTTGCTGGAAGCGATCAGGAAGGGGGAGGAATATGTACCGGAAAAGAAATCGCTGAAAACAACATTGATAGTACGGGAATCTTCTAAAAAATAGATAATGGTATTCATGCTGGCGATATTGATGAATTGCATGCAGCAGGTGGACAGTATTCGCCCGCATACAGACAGTCTTAGAAACAAAATTCTTGCCCTGCATATAGAGGGATTGGTGATTGATAGTATTCGCGATGTAGGGGCTGAATATTGCCTGGTTGCAGTTAGTTTGCCACGTGATATCAAGGTACAGGTTTGGATGCCTCAAAAGGGCTGGAATGGCCGTTTTTTAGGAACAGGAAATGGCGGGAGTGGGGGGAAGATCTTAAACGATAAACTCGCTTATGGATTAAAACGTGGCTTTGCCACTGCCAATACTGACCTGGGTACTTCGGCAGGTGTAAATAAGTCGGTTCATGACCCGGAGCGCTGGGCTGATTTCGGCTATCGTGCTACACATTTGATGACGGTGGTAGGAAAACAGGTTGTAACAGCATATTATGGAAAGCCACCGCATCACTCGTATTTCATGGGTTGCAGTACCGGAGGCCAGCAGGCACTGATGGAAGCGCAACGGTATCCTGAAGATTATAATGGAATAATCGCCGGTGCGCCGGCTAATAATCGTACACATCTGCATACCCAGCTGCTGTTTAATTATCTTACCACAAAAGGATTGTTCTCAAATACGGATTTTACTTATCTGAATGCTGCACAAAAAGCCGCTCTCCAAAAGGTGCGCAATGGCCCTGTAAATCCCCGTACAGGAGAACAGATTTATTGTGGTATACCAGCTGGCAGTGAACAGTCAGATGGCGGAATTGGATTTTTCGGCGGGGAGAATTTATTGTATCCCTTCCGTTGGGTATTTGGTGCTGATTATGATTACCGTGGTTTTGATTTTGACAAAGATTTAGCCCTGATAGATTCTTTACTTGGCCCTGTATTAAATGCAAATAACCCGGACCTGGATACTTTTAAAAATGCTGGCGGAAAATTGATGATGTATACAGGTACTGCAGATGCGTTGGTGCCAGCCTGCGATGCTATGCAATATTACGAACGCGTCAAAGACAAAAAGGAATTCTTCCGGTATTTTTTGATCCCCGGTATGTGCCATTGTGGAGGAGGAGCAGGCATTAGTGATATTGGACAGAACCTGCAGACGGTAATAAAGCATGATATCCTGCAGGTCATGGTAGAATGGGTGGAAGATGGAGTCGTGCCGGATAAGTTGATGGGTGCAGATGCGCAGGGGAATTTGCAGGAGATATGGTAAAAAAGCAGCCTTTGGATTATTCCAAAGGCTGCTTTAATTTTATTTCCGAAATAATAGTCGCCCCAAAAATCAGCAAACCTCCCACCAGCAGCCGCACCGACAAACTCTCATCCAGTATCAGGAAAGCAAAAAAAGCTGCAAACACCGGTTCAAATAAATAAATAATTGCTACCTTCTCCGCACTGATATATCGCTGCGAAATATTGGAAACAGAATACATAAACGCCGTTGAAAAAAGCGCACAATAAACAATCCCCAGCCAGAATACCTGACTATCCGGTTGCCATGCCGCCGACGTATCCAATAGGGCAATTATGAACGTAACAATGGTACACGTTGCAAACATGGGTACTATCGTTGGTATTATATTCCTCCTTGCCGTATATCGCTCTACATTGATCAG
The DNA here is from genome assembly GCF_039596135.1 of Chitinophaga sp. GTDB lineage: Bacteria > Bacteroidota > Bacteroidia > Chitinophagales > Chitinophagaceae > Chitinophaga. The sequence goes on along the minus strand of NZ_JBCNKH010000075.1, from coordinate 1,215 downwards.
GTAAACGGCAAAGCCCAGTGAACCCGCCGTAGTATAGAGATCACCGATGCTTATTTTAAAATCACTCCGCAATGAAATAACGATCGTACCCGCTAATGCCATCAATGCAGCCAGCCAGATTTTTAATGCAATCTTTTTTCTGAAAAAAGCCACTTTCATAACCGGAACAATCACCACACAGGTACTGGCAATCAACGAGCATTGCGATGCGGAAGAATACTTTAATCCCAAAGTCTGCAAATGAATACCTACAAGCAGTGGTATAGCCAGCTTCATACCCATGATTATCGTTTCCCTGTTTGTCTCCTTCATACTTTTGGAGAATACAAAACAAAGTACAATGGTAGCCAGCAAAAAACGGTAAAATAAAAAGGTATGGGTCGAAAGGTTGCCTACGGCTAGTTTAGTAACAGGATAGGAAATACCCCAGAATGCGCAACCTAAAATAAGCAAAATTAAATACAGCGTCTTTTTCTCCATTATCTCAAATGTTCTCCAAATTGAATCATCATATCATGCCATACTTCCCCTCCATGTACTGAATTGGAAATACCCAAATCCCTGAAACCAAACTTTTCATAATAAGGCACAAGGTATTCCTTACACGTCAGCGTAACCCCCGCTCTCTCTTCCTCCCTGGCTTTTTCAATGAGGTGACGAATCAGTTGCCCCGCATAGCCATTTCTCCTGTATTCAGGTGATACAGCAATGCCAAATACGCTTTGCCATTTTCCCTCCTCATTATGCAGGTTGGCATGCGCAAACATTTCATCTCTGATAGTTTCGTTATCAGTGACCATTCCGTTGATAAAACCTACCAACCGGCCCTCACTTTCCAGCACCCAAAAATGGCCCGGAAATGCCTGCAGTCTGTTGATAAACGATTCGCGGGAAGCAGCTTCATTAGGCGGGAAGCAGACGTGTTCAAGCGTGGTGATAGCATCTAAGTCCGTCAGGGTCGCTATTCTCAGTTTCATGGCTCAAAGGTATAAAATATTACAGCGCCGGCAGGGCGATTTTGACCGCCGGCATTTTAAAACTACAATATAAACCTATCTTTGCCATCATGAAATGGTTGCTCTACCTGTTCTCACTCTACATACTCCTGCTCTCCGGCACTCCCTGCGCGGCGGACGACGAGTGCTGTAGCTCCCCCATGGAACAAAGAGACCACAAACCCGTTTCCCCCTGTTCACCCCTCTTTGCCTGTGGCGC
>NZ_JBCNKH010000074.1:0-30922 GCF_039596135.1 Chitinophaga sp. | reverse complement strand
TGCCGGATATGTGCACGACTTTTACACTCGAAGAAGTAATTGCTGTTTTAAGTGCATCATAGGTACTTACAACTGTGGGAGTGGCGGTTCCACCACCTGTTACGCCGCCGTTTTGGCTGGCCCAGCCGACCAGGCTACATTGAGCGTAAGTAAATAAACTGAAAAAGCAGCATAAGGCAGTTAAAGCCAATCTGAAATACCGGGTTGGTCATAGGAGGTTGTTTTTACAGATAATGGTTATAAATAGAGCAGACAACAGTAAATTTTAAGTGATAGTCCTGAATGGGTAACGTGTAAACCAGATATGGTTGGTCGGGAATTTCAGCGCTGCGAAAGTATATATTTTTATTGAAATATCATTTTAAAACTGTCATTATCTGCGATTATCAGGAGGTGGCCTTAGAGTTAAAGAAATATATCCTGACGAAAAAGAGATGCATCATCTTTTTGATAATCAGTCCCTTTTTGCAGCTGATCTAATGGTGATCAGTGATTTTTTGGTAATAACTATATATTTGTCTTATAATATTGGTCTAATTGCCATTCACTGCATATATCCCATTTCTATGAAACAAGTTTTCTTTTTGTTTTCAATTTCCCTGTTTGCATTTTGTCATAGTAACAATGTAACCAGTCATAAACCAGATACAGTTGCAGCCCCCATCGCATCAGATACAACTGCAGATACCGGTTGGGTGCATCAGCCAGGCATTCATGTTGATAGCACTTATTTTGAAATAAACAAACAGTTTCCATGGTTGGGTGATACCATTCGCAGTTATATTAAACTATCGACAAATGAAATGACGAAGCTCTTCATTAAAGATAGCTCTATTGTATTTATGTATGACGGGTACGAAGTAACAGATACCGGTGGCTATGTAAGCATACGATTAGGTGCTGACACCTTTAACGGAGAGGGTACAGTATTCACAACTTCTGAAGTGCTATCTGTCGATATCCCGGGTCGGGAAATATATGTGTATGATTTTGCTGCTGATTCCAGCTATTTATGGGTCAGACCACAGTAGAAAAAATTGCAAGGCCTTCAATATGCAGCTAAACGATATCTGAAAGAGAGATTCACATAATAACCTCCCTGCCCCGACTAAAAAGAAACCCCGCGCAAAGCGCGAGGCTCCAAATTATTCAGGACTACAGCAGAGATTTTTCAAACCTCTTTGAAGAAAATCATGGATCGTATTATGAAAAGACAAATGATCGCCACACCTTACCAGATCCTGATCCGTTTATCTTCTTCCAGGTACATCCTTTCTCCAGGTTGTACATTAAAAGCTGAGTAAAAAGCCGGGGTGTTCATCAGTGGGCCATTTACACGCCATATGGGCGGAGAATGGGGATCGTTATTGACCCAATAGCGCAGGTACTCATCTTTCATTTTCACCCGCCAGATCCTGGCTATTGAAATAAAAAATCGCTGATCGGGTGTAAAACCGTCGATCCTCGTTGTATCCTTACCTTGTTGGGTCATTTTAAAAGCATCGTATGCTACGGCAATCCCGCTGAGATCCGCTGTGTTTTCTCCTACTGTAAGGGCACCTTTTACATGAATGGTATCCAGTACGGTGAATTTGCTGTACAGATCAATGACCTGTTGTGTCCTGGCCTTAAACTTCTCATAGTCTTCAGATGTCCACCAGCTTTTTACGTTACCGTCTTTATCAAACTGGGCTCCCTGGTCGTCAAACGTATGTGTCATTTCATGCCCGATCACCATGCCAATACCTCCATAATTAAGCGCATCATCTGCATTATTGTCAAAATAAGGGGGCTGCAGAATTCCGGCGGGGAATACAATTTCGTTGGCGTAAGGATTATTATAAGCAGTAACTGTGGAAGGAGTAGTGAACCACTCGGTCTTATCTACAGGCTTCCCCAGTTTGGCCAGGTTATATTGAAAGTTGTTCGCCGCCGCCGATACCACGTTTTCAAAATATTTATTCCTTACAACGGTTACATTGTTGTATTCACGCCACTTATCAGGGTATCCGATCTTTTTGGTAATGGCAAATAATTTCTCCCTGGCTTTTTGTCTGGTGCTGTCACTCATCCAGTCCAGCTGGTCCAGCCTATTGGAGAACGCCTGCTGCAGGTTATTCACAAGCTCCAGCATTCGCTTTTTGGCCGACTCCGGGAAATATAGCTTCGTATATAATTGTCCCAATGCCTGGCCAAGATAGGTATCTACCATGCCTGACATGACCTCGCCGCGTGTTTTTTGCATGGCCTGTCCTGTAAGGGCTTTATTATATTCAAAGGATGAATTTACAAAGGGTTTGCTGAGGTAATCTGCATAATTGCTAATATAATTTGCCTTCAGGTATATTTTCCAATCTTCGAGCGGGATCGATTTGAGGAGGCTGTTCAATTTATCGTAATAACCTGGTTGGGCTATATCCAGCGAATCCATGGTAGCACCCAGATGTTGGAAGAAAGTCGTCCAACCTATATTGGGTTGTTGCTTATTTAAATCGGCCAGCGCTACTTTATGGAAATTGCCTTTTATGTCCCGCAGCTCAATATTGGTTTTATGGGACGCCGCCAGTTGCTTTTGGATATTGTAAACAAGCAATGCATTTTTCTGCGCTAACGCAGAATCGCTTCCAGTCAACGTAAAAAGATCTGCGAGATATTTTTTATATGCCTGCTGAATAGCAATGGTGGCGGTGTCTGTCTTGAAGTAATAATCCCTGTCAGGCATACCGATACCAGTTTGATAAATATGCCCCATATTCATACTGCTGTTATCCTGATCGGGTGAGACCTGAAAATCAATAAGGGAAGAATTTGACAATTTGGTTGCTGACACGATGAATGTAAGCATGTCTGGAATACTGGTGATGGCATTGATCTGGCTCAACCCGGTTTTGAGTGGTTCAAAGCCACGCTGATTGATGATATTGGTATCCATTCCGGCAGCATAGAAATCACCAATTTTTTGTTCAAGGCTGCCAGGGGGATTATCACTTTTTGATACACTATCAAGGATACCCTGTAACCTGAGTCGCTGCTGATAGTTCATAAATCGGTATGCTCCTACCCCCGACTGGCTGGGTGGTATTTGTGCGGTATCATACCATTTTAAATTTACATAATTATAAAAATTATCGCCCGGCCGGATGGTTGAGTCGATCCCTTCAATAGCAATAAAGGATTTTTCGTGAGTGTTTGGTTGGCAGGCAATAAAAGGAACTAAGAAAACGGATAGTAATAACCAGTTTTTCATATAGTTTAGATTTTTGGCGAAATGGTGCTGAATGATCGATAAAGATATTGTTTCTATCTGATACTTTGCCAATCATCATACCTGAAGATGCCGGAATATTTATGAAAGGTAAAACCGGCAACTTTTTTGGCCGACCGCAGGCTACAATCTCCCAATTTTGTAATATCTTGTCCTCTAATAATTATTTATCCTTATGCAATACCAACCGGGATTACATCTGTTATCCACAGTGTACTCCCCGAGAATAGACTTATTACAGCAAAGCATCTACTGGAAAACATTCATTCAGGGACAAATAGACCACCATCAGCTAACCGCAGTGGGACAAACTATACATGATTTTCCTGATGGAGGATTCACCGCCGTACACTGTTTAACAGAATCACATGTCTCTATACACACCTGGCCCGAATACGGCCTGTGTACCTGCGATGTATTCCTATCCAACTTCAGGAGGAACAATGACGCGATCACAGAAACGATCATGGAGGAGATCCTGCATTTCTTCGAAGCCTCCCGTCATGAATCCCATTCCCTGAGAAGATAACATTCACTCCATGAGCACTTTTAAATGCCCCTCTTGTGGCACAACCCAGGTAATATTTGAGCCCGCAAAAACAGAAGTATTCGTTTGCCGTGATTGTTATGCCATATTGCATCGCGAATCTCTTGCACCATTAGCTTTCAGACAAACCGGCAAGCTAAAAGAGCCCTTATTCCAACAACTGATCCCCCTGGGTGCCACCGGTATGATCAACGGCAAAGAATACACAGTCATCACCTACGCCGAGCGTATGGAAACAGGCGCTGAAAAATACTGCTGGATAGAATATACCCTCCGCAGGAATGAAGATAATGAAAACGTGTTCCTCTCTACTTATAATGGCCACTGGCTGTTGCTCTCCCCCCTGGAAAACAATGGGCTGATTTATGAGCCACCTCACAGGAGCAGGGCAACTATAGATATCGATAATATCACCTTAAAGCACTTTCACCGTTATAAAGCTATTTACCATGCGGTAAAAGGAGAGTTCCATTTTGACATCAACTTCTCCATGGGCATCGACTGTGTCGAATATATAGCCCCGCCGCTAATGCTGGCAGTAGAATATACCTCTAAAACTGAGATTGATCTCTTTTTTGGAGAGTATATCCGCCCAAAACAGGTTAGCAAGGCATTCCTCAATGGTAGCCCAATGCCCCGCCGTACAGGAGTAGCTGCAGCCCAGCCATTCTTTATCAATGTTGACTGGAACCGATTCTTAGTCGGCACCATCATTTTTTGCGCACTGGCATTCGCTATCCAGTATATTTATAATCTTAACACAAACCGGAGGGTAGTATCCTCCATGTCACTGTATATAGACAGTGCGGCCATGAACCATCCCAGGTTGAGCGAAAGTTTTACGGTTTATAAACCCGCCAACATGGAACTTACCATCAGCAGTGATGTGGATAACAACTGGTGTGCAGCAGATATCGACCTGGTCAATGAAAGAACCGGCAAAGAAGTTAGTGTGGCACTGGAATCATCTTACTATCACGGATATTCTGATGGAGAAAGCTGGGTGGAAGGTGATAAAACATCCTCCGCCTTTGTCTGTAGCATACCTTCGGGTACTTATCACCTGGTGGTCACTCCTTATAAAGACAGTAGTGGTCCTCCTGTATATGCTTCCATGGAAGCTATTTGGGACGTATATACCATATGGAATCCGTTCATCCTTACCTTATCCATGCTGGCTATCTGGGGAATTATGAAATATTGGAATTACACTTTTGAAAAAAAACGTTGGGAATAATATCATGGAAGAAAAGAGCAAACCAGTTAATATAATACGCAGGATCTGGATAAATGATAAATTCACTATAGGCGTGGCTTCCATCCTGCTTGTGATACTATTGATCGTGAATCATTACGGCTATCGTATCTGCAATTGTGCCAGTACAGAAAAATTTGTACCTGGTCAAAATGGACAAAATGGCCATTCCGGCGTTCACTCTTTCTATCACAAATAATAGCGGGTATGTTCAAAATAAATAGGCCGCTGGAATTTCTGTTGCTACTATCCGTATTCGTAATAGCCACCTGTGGCCTCATCTACGAGCTGGTGGCGGGTACACTCGCCAGTTATTTACTGGGCGACTCCGTCACCCAGTTTTCCACTATCATCGGTTGCTACCTGTTCTCTATGGGGATAGGCGCTTACTTGTCCCGTTTCTTTAAAAAAGAATTACTCAGCTGGTTTATTCAGCTGGAGATACTTGTAGGATTGATTGGCGGCATCAGCCCCGCCGTCCTTTTTCTTTTATTCGAAGAAGCCGCCTCTTTCCGCCTGATCTTATATTTGCTGGTAGGTCTTACTGGTATACTGGTAGGTCTGGAGCTTCCTCTACTGATGAGCATTCTCAAGAACAGGTATGAATTCCGTGACCTGGTATCCAGGGTTTTTACCTTCGATTATATCGGTGCACTGCTGGCATCCATCGTCTTCCCGCTGATACTCGTTCCTTATTTAGGATTGATACGTACCGCCTGTTTCTTTGGCGTCTTCAATGTGCTGGTCGCGATCCTCGTCTGTGTGAAATTCAGAACAGAGGTAAAATGGGCAAGGTACCTAAAAATAAAAGCATTAGCAGTGATCCTGGTGCTAGCCGTCATTTTTGCCTGGGCCAATAAGATTATGTCCCTGGCAGAAGGCCTTGCATTCCGTGATCCTGTGATCTTTTCACATTCCTCCCATTATCAGCGTATCGTCATCACCCGTAATAAATATGAATTGAGATTATACCTTAACGGTAATCTTCAGTTCAGCTCTGCCGATGAATACCGTTATCACGAAGCCCTCATACATCCTGCCATGCTATATAGCACACAACATAAGAACGTGCTGATCCTGGGCGGAGGAGATGGTATGGCGGCCCGTGAAATACTAAGGTATGGAGATGTGGAAAACATCACCCTTGTCGATCTGGATGCGAGTATGACGAAGTTATTCAGGGAAAGTCCCCTGCTGTCTGCACTGAATAAACAATCGCTCAGCTCCGCCAGGCTGAAAGTTACCAATGCAGATGCCTTTCAATGGCTCAAAAAAAATAAGAAACAATTCGATATCGTAGTGATCGACTTTCCTGATCCGGGAAACTATGCTGTGGGTAAGCTTTACACCACCGCTTTTTATAGGGAGCTAAAACATTCACTCACCGATAGCAGTGTGGTGGTAGTACAATCTACTTCGCCATTCGTAGCACCCAAAGCCTTTTGGTGTGTGGACAAAACATTACACGATTGCGGCTATCATACCATTCCTTATCATACCTATGTACCATCGTTTGGAGAGTGGGGATATGTCATGGCATCGCCCACATCGCTCACAGATCATCATACAGTCATACCTACCGGCCTACGTTATTTCGCCGCCAGCGTTTTCCCACAGATGTGCCAGTTCACCGCTGATATGGATAAAAGAGACGTGCAGGCTAATCATTTAAACAACCAGATACTGGTACAATATTTTGAAGATGAATGGGGAAAATACCAGGAGTAAAACACTTACACGCAAAGATTTTCTTTGGTATATGGCGCTGATCGCTGGTGCTACAGTTACCGACACCCAGTTTATAGCCTGTAGCCGGAGAGAAGATAAATATGCCCACATAAAAGGTAAAATAAATGGTGCCTCTGCAGCCATAGGACATCAGCTGCGTAATGGTTCCTTTACTACACCGGATCAAACGGAAACCCTCGACACCGTCATTATTGGTAGTGGGATTGCCGGACTTTCAGCGGCATACCATCTGCTGGAAAATAATTACACCGCCTTCAAAGTCCTGGAGCTGGAACCACACCCTGGCGGTAATGCTGCCAATGGAGAAAATGCCTATTCCGCTTATCCATTAGGTGCTCACTACCTGCCCATACCTAACCTGGGCAATCAGCCACTGCTGAACTTCCTGCAGAAAATTGGTATAATCACAGGCTACGATGAGAAACAGATGCCCATCTATCAGGAGCTGGATCTTCGCTATGATCCGGAAGAGCGCTTATTCATCCGCAATCGCTGGCAGGAAGGTCTGGTGCCACAATTTGGTGTGAGCGATACAGCACAGGCAGAATTCCGCCGTTTCTTTGCTACCATGGAAAAGCTGCGCTGGCAAAAGGGAAGTGATAACCTGTACTTATTCGACATCCCGGTAGCCAATAGTTCAAAAGAGCCTGAAACACAGGCACTGGACAATATCTCCATGAAAGCATATTTGAATCAGGAGGGTTATCATACAACAGAAATATACTGGTACCTGGATTATTGTTGCCGTGATGACTATGGGGCTGGTATTGATATAATAAGTGCATGGGCTGGTATCCATTATTTTGCTTCCCGCAAAGGTAAGGCTGCCAATGCAGATACATTCGCAGTGCTCACCTGGCCAGAAGGCAATGGCCACCTGGTAAAAAAACTGTGTGATATTATTGGAAAACGCATCCAGACCAGCAGTCTGGCATATAAAGTAACACCTGCCGGTGATAAAGTATGGGTTGATTACCTCGATGTAAAAACAGCCACCACCAAACGAATCATCGCTAATACCTGTATCATGGCAACACCGCAGTTCGTTGCCCATCGGCTATTACCAGATGGTGATTATAATCATCATTTCAACTATTCTCCCTGGCTGGTGGCCAATATCACCCTCGATCCATTACCTGAGTCAAAAGGCTTTCCATTATGCTGGGACAACGTTTTTTACAAAAGCCGCTCCCTGGGCTATATAAACGCCCAGCATCAGCGTTTAGTTCAGGAAGCGCCAACCAAACAGGTACTGACATATTACCTGCCCCTGGATCATTTGTCACCCGCCGATTCCCGCAGATATGCTTTAAGTTTGCCACACGAACACTGGGTTAAATTGATTACTGATGATATGGAAACAGCTCATCCTGGCATCCATCAGCTAATCAATGAAATTGAAGTATGGATATGGGGCCATGGTATGATCCGTCCTACCGTTGGGTTTATAACAGGTACGGCCATTGCAGCTGCCCGGGAGAGCAAACATAAAAATATCTTTTTTGCCCATTCAGACCTGAGCGGGATCTCTATCTTTGAAGAAGCTTTTTACCAGGGCTGTAAAGCCGCAGCTGCTGTATTAGCCCCTTCAATATAAAAGGATGTTTTTGACCACAAAATTGCGAGCTGGTTTAAACAGTTCCTTCGTCAGAATTTAATGGTAAGTTTCAGTGAAACAAGTTTATCATCTTTATAATACTCAAAAAACCATTCACTGTTTTTTCTAAACACAATACCTTTTTCCGTACCATTATCTGCAATAAAAACTTCCGGTTGTGAAGTTTTCAGTAATGTCATTACCTTTTTGGGAGAAGTATCAATCAGTTGATAGCCATTGGCGTTAGCCTGTGCATATAAGACGTCCTTATTGTCAGCCATCGCTGCAGGAGTGGCGGCAGGTAGCACAGATGCAGTGGTGGCTGTGGTTTGTATAACCGGGGCAGTCCTGGTGCTGTCATATTTATAATGTGCAGCCTGCAGTGATACAAAGGCTCTTCTCAAGGCATCTGTATACACCAGGTCCCAATCTTTCTCCCTGCTAACCCCTTCCCCGCCTTTATATATAATATCGCCCTGGCAGTCTTTTAACACCAGGATTAAAGCAGTGGCTAAGAACTTTTTCTTCTCTATAAGGTCTACTTTTAAGGCATTACATTTGTTGCTGGCAAGATCATCCGGTAATGGCTCATTCGTCATGAAGCTCTTAAATCCTACACTATCCAGCAAAGTCTTTGTAAGCGTGTTGATCCCATACTGATCTTCCCGTTTAAAGATATCAAATCGTTCCGGTACCAAAACGTACTTGTAATTATTGATCGTTTGTTGTGAACGGGCTATAAGGGAAAGCCCCATTGCTAACATCAAGGCCACTACTTTCATATAAATGGATTATTAACTTATAGTGACGAAGATAAGGAAAACAACTGTAAGGTGATCGGGCCAGGGAAATCCAGATCCCTGCGTTATAAATTTTAGCATCAATTCTTATCTTTTGAGGCCGCGATATCGATCACAAAGCGATATTTGACATCATTCCTTTCCAGTCGTTCAAAGGCTTCATTGATCTCATTAACCTTTATCAGCTCAATATCAGCAGTAATATTGTGCTGCGCACAAAAGTCAATTACTTCCTGTGTCTCCGCGATGCCACCAATATTGGAGCCAGAGAAGCTTTTCCGCCCGCTCACGACATTAAATGCGCCGATCTCCAAAGGTTCATTAGGCAGGCCAACCAACACCAGGCTACCATCCACATGCAAAGCATTGAGGTAGGTGTTTACATCGTGCCTGGCAGAAACTGTATCCAGGATCATATCGAACCCTGACTGTACTTTCATCTGCTCTGCGTCTGTAGACAACACGGCTTCGTCTGCGCCCAGGGCTTTAGCATCCCCTATCTTGGAGGGTGAAGTGGTAAACACCACCACATACGCTCCCATAGCTTTTGCGATTTTGATAGCCATATGCCCAAGACCTCCGATACCGATAATACCTACTTTTTTCCCCGGACCTGCTTTCCAGTGCTTAAGCGGAGAATAAACCGTGATGCCGGCGCATAGGATAGGCGCAGAAGCAGCCAGGTCAATATTCTCCGGCATTTTGAGTACATAATCTGCCTTGGCTACAATTTTCTCTGAAAAACCACCGTAGGTCATTCCTCCGGAAATTTTATCAGGGGAATTAAATACCACTGTCCAGCCGTTCTCACAAAATTGCTCCTCACCCTGATGACACTGGTGACAGTGACCGCAACTGTCCACTATACAGCCGATTGCTGCCAGGTCACCGACCTTAAACCTTGTAACCTCGTTGCCCACCTGCGTAATGCGGCCAACAATTTCGTGCCCCGGAACGACGGGATAAGAGGTAGCTCCCCAATCGTTTTTGATTGCATGCAGATCAGAGTGGCAGATGCCACAATAAAGAATGTCGATCTCTACGTCGGTAGACAGTAATGTTCTGCGCCGGATCTCCATATCATGAATCGGTGCATCTGCCGCTTCTGTACCGTATGCTTTTACTGTTGTTGTTTCCATTGTTTACTGTTGTGAATATTCGATTTCAGTTTTTCCTAGCGCAAAGTTCGTTGACATATACCTTCGCTGTTTACGAAAATCAAACCAATGGTTAAGAATTTCAAACATGCAGGGGAGCACCGGTTAGTTTGTCTTCTTCATTAGGGGCAACTTCTGTAGGCGCTGGGTTAGCTAATGCCATTACTTACTCCAACCGACTGAAGCGTGCCATATTTGTCCGACCAGCAAATTCAATCTTAAAACAATAAAGCCTTCAGATTTTCCATCTGAAGGCCTGCTTTTATGGAGTTACATCATTCTGCATAATCCAAAAGGTCTCCCGGCTTACAATCCAATACCCTGCACAGCGCTTCAAGCGTTTCAAGTCTTATCGCTTTTGCCTTACCTGTTTTTAGAATGGAAAGGTTTGACATTGTAATGCCTACTTTTTCACTTAGCTCAGTCAGAGACATTTTGCGCCGGGCCAGCATTACGTCTAAGTTTATTATGATTGGCATAATTATACAGTTAAGTTGTTCTCTGTTTGCAATTCCACTCCTCGTTGATAAATTACCACTATTATCCAGGTAATTGCACCAATGATAAATCCACTACCGATCTCCGATTCCAGTTTGAATCCAAGAGTTGGTATCTGTTGCTGCAGATATTGATTGAAGATGATATAATTTATCACTTTTATAAAGTCAGCCGTTACAAATACAGCCGCCACATATTTTAACAGTCGGACGATCTTTCCGGTAAATGGCGCCTGCAGCTGAATTTCCTTAAGGATCTTCCTGAACGTCCAGAGGGTAAAAATGCCCAATAGCAGGTGAATGAGAGTAATGAACATTGTATAATATCCAAATGGGGTAGATGGATCGATCTGTACATAGTATTCATTTTGCAGTAACTGATAACGAAGCTGTTTGCTATCTGAATATTTTACTTCAGTCGTGCCTTTGCTTTCACTAAAGGACATGACCTTGTAACTATAGCTTTTGATCGTTGGCGTATTAAATGATTTATTGCCAATTGCATTCATCAATGAGAAGAATAAGAAGACTGCCGTTATGATTAAGAGAAAATAAAAGCCTATTGTGGTCAGCACTTTCAAAGCAGCGATGATATGAGTAGGTTTCATGTGGTTGTAATTTTAAAGCAAAGGAAAAGATAATTTATTATTTCACAAAATAAATTTATCGATTTACAATAAATATTATCTAAGAAATAATAAAAAAGCCTTCAGATTTTTCATCTGAAGGCTTGCTAAATCTTTCGTTTTTTTTAGCTGGTTACGGGGTCAGTTCGCCATCTCCGGAGATCACATTTCTCAGTTCAGGATGCTCTCTCTTCTCGCGGCTTAATACTTTGTATGTGATCACAATACTCAGCAGCATACAAACTGCTCCGATCAGAAAGTGTATACCTGGAAAATAGAACGGGGCTTTATTGGTAGTAAAATAAGCGAACGTACTATTCATTATCAGCGGACCGATAATCGTTGTAAGACTCATCAGACTTGTCAGTGCTCCCTGTAGCTCTCCCTGCTGATTAGACGGTACATGACCTGAAATAACAGCCTGGAGGGAAGGGCCACAGATACCACCGAGACAATAAGGGATGAGAAATGCGAACATCATCCAGCTTTCTGTAGCAAAAGCAAAGAGTATCATGCCTATTGCGTATAAGGTCAGTCCCAGGTAAATGCTCTTTTCATTTCCGATCTTAGGATTGATAACAGGTGTGAGACCGGCCTGTACACCACCTACGAGCACACCTACTACCGCCAGGGAGATACCTACCATCTTCTCGCTCCAGTTAAACCGGTAAATCGTAAAGAAGTTCCAGTTACCCTGTACCGCCTGGGCACCCAGGTAGATAAGGAAGAAGCTGATAGCCAGTCCGCCGATCTCAGGATGATTGGTCAGGAACTTGAGAGAACCGAATGGGTTTGCGCGTTTGATATCAAAAGGACGACGGTTTTCCCTGCTAAGTGATTCCGGCAGGAGGAAGTAACCATAGAGGCAGTTCAGCAGGCAAAGCACAGCTGCTGCATAGAACGGCGCCCTGATACCCCATGTAGCAAGAAAAGCCCCCAGCGCCGGACCAAGTACAAAGCCGAGTCCGAAAGCAGCACCGATCATACCGAAGTTCTTAGCCCTGGTTGTTTCATCCGGACTCACGTCTGCGATATAAGCAGTAGCGGTGGTGAAGCTGGCACCTGTAACACCGGCAATTACACGGCCTACGAACAGCCATCCATAGCCAGGTGCTACCGCCAGGATGATGTAGTCTATCCCAAAGCCTAACAGCGAGAGCAACAGTACAGGTCTGCGACCGTACTTGTCACTGAGGTTACCTACAACCGGGGCAAATAGAAACTGTGTTACCGCAAAAACTGATAGCAACAGTGCACCATAAGTACTGGCCTGGTTGACCGGTATATGTTTCAATTGCGCTATCAGATCTGCCATTACGGGAATGATCAATCCCCAGCCCATAACATCTATCAATAATGTAATAAAAATGAAGCCTATAGCCGACTTGTTAGTGGTTTGCATAATATAGTATTGGTATGCAATATTATGCTTAAAGTTTTAATAAACAGAGTGGTAATAACGCCAATCTAAAGGGGGGATTGCGTATTTGATATCATATATTTATATTTGAATTCAGTATTATGAAATTCCACGGTTATATTGTATTGCTGAATTTACTATTACAGATTACCATTTCTTCATGTTATGGGCAATATTATTTTAAGCATTATCAGGTGGACGATGGGCTCATGCACAATGCAGTAACCGCTGTAATACAAGATAGTACAGGTCTGATATGGGTAGGAACCCGTGGTGGTTTGAACCGTTTTGACGGGTACTCGTTTAAAGCCTACAAAAACAATAATGATAAATTCGGCAGCCTGGGAAATGATGTTATTAATTGTTTAGCCGAGGATAAAAACAGGATGATCTGGATAGCGACCGGCAAAGGCATTTTTAAATATAACCCGTACAAAGAAGTGCTCACTGAGCTGGAAACCGGCCCGAAAGAATATACCAACAATCTTGTAATAGACAATGATAATAACATATGGTTTCTTATCAAGTTTTCCCTGTACAAATACATACAGGCAGAGAACAGGGTCGAGGACTTAAAAACAAAGGCATCCTGTATTGCGCTGGATTCAAATATGAATTTATGGTTAGGAGATGATGATGGTAACATTCATATTTACAAACCAAAAACAAAGCCTGATACCAGGATAAGGATCGTTAATAAAAGTTTGCCTCCAAATGCCCGGTCTATCAGTAAAATATACCCCATCAGTAATAACGAACTACTGATAGGTTGTTTTAAGCAGGGATTAAAAAGCTACAACACTAAAACCGGCATCGTCAAATCCTTATCACTGGATGCTGATAAGAATAAAGACATATTTGTTCGGGACATTGCAGCGGGTGACGATGGGCAATACTGGATCGCTTCCGAATCGGGAATTTACATTTACGACCTGGCCGCCAATAAGAGCATAAGCCTGAGAAAACGACCAGGCGACCCTTATGCGTTGGCAGACAATGCTGTTTATACAGTATGCAGGGATAACCAGGGTGGTATGTGGGCCGGTACTTTTTTTGGCGGGTTAAATTATTATTCAAAGGTTAATGCACGATTTGAAAAATATTATCCGCTACCGGGTGCTAACTCTATTTCAGGAAATGCGGTAAGAGAGATATGTTCTGATAGCAACGGCCACTTATGGGTTGGTACTGAAGATGCAGGTATTAACAAATTGGATTTAAAAACAGGAATATTTACAAACTATACAGCTACAGGCAAAAAAGGAAGCATCTCTTACTCCAATATACATGGTCTGCTTTCCTGGGGGAACGAGTTATTTATCGGCCCCTTTTTACAGGGTATGGAAGTAATGGATGTACGTACAGGTTTGGTTACAGACAGGTTTAAACTCATTGGTGACAGGAAAGGCCCGGTAAGTGATTTTGTAATTTCAATCTACCGGACACGAAACAATAAACTGCTGGTGGGTACTGCATATCGTAATGCCGGGCTATTTGAGTATGATACACAACACAAAACATTTAAGCGTATCAGTCAGATACCATACAACACTTATATTTATGATATATTTGAAGACTCAGCCGGCAATATCTGGACAGGCAGTGTAAAGGAAGGCGCATTTTATTATAATCCTAAAACCGGCCAGCGCGGGAATTTACATTTCGGGGATACCACCAGGGGAAAGACCATTAACGAATTTCCTGTGTATAATATTTTTGAAGACAGCCAACATGCTTTATGGTTTGCCACGACCGGCTGTGGGCTTATAAAACTAAGCCATGACCGGAAAACCATCAAAAGATATACAACCGCAAATGGGCTACCCAGCAACGTATTGTACAGCATCCTGGAAGACAATTCAAAACATTTGTGGATCAGCTCGTCCAAAGGCCTTATTTGCTTTGACCTGCATACAGAACAGGTAAAAGTGTACACAAAAGCCAACGGATTGATAACGGACCAATTCAACTACAACTCAGCATATAAACATACCGATGGTAAAATGTACTTCGGCTCCGTTAAGGGAATGATTGCTTTTGACCCGGTTCTATTTAACCAAAGAGAGCCCAGCCCACCTACCTATATTACAGGTTTCCAGGTTAATAATACAGAAACGGTACCCGATGGGCATAACAGCCCCCTTTCTAAATCTATTTTATACACCGACACGATTATATTGAAATATGATCAAAACAATTTTAGTATTGAATTTGCCGCGTTGAACTTTTCGTCACCTGAAGCAACGCGGTACAAATATCTGATGAAGGGCATTGATCAACCCTGGACCTATCTCAATACTAATCGCAAAGCCTATTTTACTGATCTTACCCACGGCACCTATGAGTTTATTGTTCACGCTGAAAGCAACACAGGAAGCTGGACAGGCAGGGAACGGCGGCTGTTCATCAAAATTCTGCCACCTTTTTGGAAAAGCAACTTCGCTTATATGCTATACCTGTTGCTCTTAGGCACTATTATATTCATCATAGACCGTTTATATCGTCAATACCTTGAGCGTAAAAATTTGCGAAAGCTACAGTTGTTTGAACACGAAAAGGAAAAAGAAATTTATCAGGCCAAAATTGAATTCTTCACCAATATTACACATGAAATACAAACCCCACTTACGCTTATAGCGGGGCCTATAGAATGGTTGAGCAAGAAATTTGACAAAGATCCTGATGTTAAGAAAAGCCTCGCAATAGCGGAAAGAAACACCCGGCGCCTGACAGAACTGGCCAGCCAACTACTCGACTTTAGAAAAACTGAAGCAAACCAGTTCAGCCTGAATTTTGTCAAAACAGATATTATTGGGCTGATAACCGATCTGGTAACGGGCTTTAAAGAACAGGCTGCCGGCAAAAATATTGATCTGGATATAGTCTTACCAGAAAAACACTTTATGGCCTTTGTAGACAGAGAGGCGCTCATTAAAATTTGTACCAACATAGTGTCAAACGCTGTTAAATACGCCGCTACCAGGGCTACGGTTAATATAAACACTGTAAACGATTCCGATGAATATTTTACGATTCGCTTTTACAACGATGGCAAAGGCATACCAGGAGAGTTTAAAGATCAGATATTTGAACCCTTTGTAAGGACACGTGGAAATGACCGGCCGGGAACCGGAATTGGACTATCGCTGGCCAAATCGCTCACAGAATTGCACAACGGATCGCTGCGACTAATTTCCGGCGAAGCTGATTTAGTTATATTTGAACTGCAACTGCCCATACATCAAAAATTTGAATTTCAGTTAAGCAGTTGGAAAAAGATAAAATAGTATGACCGAAAGTATTCTTATTATTGACGATAATGAAGATATTCTGGAGTTCTTATCTGTAGTATTGAAAGATTCCTACCAGTTGCACCTTGCAACCAATGGAGAAATTGCGCAAACCGTTTTAGACAAAGAAATGATTCACCTCATCATATCAGATATTATGATGCCGGGAATTGACGGATTCGAGCTGTGCAGGCTTATTAAATCCAATGTTGAATACTGCCACATCCCTATCATTTTATTAACTGCTAAAAACACATATAAGGCTCACATCGAAGGCCTGGAGGTAGGGGCAGACGCTTATATACAAAAGCCATTCTCATCAGAATTGCTGCAGGTACAGATTGCCAATCTGCTTAAAAACCGCCGTAAGATAAAGGATCATTTTGCCAGTTCACCTTTTGAGGATGTAAGGATAATGGCACATTCAAAAACAGATGAAGCCTTTCTAAAGAAACTCGATGAATATATCAGAACAAATATTAAAGACCCCAATATTGATATTGATATGCTTGCCGAGCACATGTTCATGAGCCGCACTACATTATATCGCAAGATCAAATCCTTATCCTCGCTATCTCCAAAAGAATTAATTGACATCACGCGTCTTAAAAAAGCTGCCGATTTAATTGCCAGAAATGAATTTTCATTTTACGAAATTTCAAAGATGATAGGTTACAGTTCGCAAAGCCTTTTCAGTCGCAACTTTCTGAAGTATTTTAAAATGTCGCCCATCGAATATTCGAATTCATTGCCTAGAGAGTAAGCAAGCCTTATATGCTCCCTTTTTGATTTTAAAAGCGGCTTTTGCTGCAATATTATACATGATGCATCAGCCAATACGTTCCTCCTTAATTTTTGTCCTCATCATTAACGGCATCTTCCCATTTCATCCATATCTCTACACTCGGATCATAACCGTTATAACCAGGGTTCTGGCGCAGCTTTCCGTACAAGTTTGCATCGATAGCTGATTGAGGAATTGGCCAATAGATATTATGTGGTGCTATGGTATAGGATCTGCCCTTTACAGTTACTTTGTTTTTGTTGTAATAATTGCTGTAGTGTTGTATGCGCTGATACCAGTAGCTGTTATCTGAAAGGGTATTCACATTATAGGTATTTCCCCATTCATCTGCTTTGCCACTTAGGGCCAGGCTATAGGACATACGGCTTAGCTCCATGTGCCGCCATTCTTCCATCCATAATTCACGGGCACGTTCATTAGCAATGTCGCCAATAGTAATAGTAGTGTATAACTGCTGGCATTTTGCCCTTTGCCTTACAATATTTACATCTGCTATAGCTGCGCCTATATTCCCTTTGTAAAATTCGGCTTCGGCGCGCAGCAGATAAGTTTCTGCAAGACGATAACAATACCAGTCTGCCGCACCACCTCTATTATTATTACTTGCAGCATTGCCAATATGATCAGGGTCATTTACAAAAACTTTATAATGTGGCCAGTCGAACCAGTTACGCACTGTATCGGTACACAAAATTTGGGTGCCATTATAAAGTCTCAGGTTTTTACCGAAATACAATGCATCTGAGGGATCATTATATTTTAGAGAATCCATTCTCGCCCAATTACCCACCCTGCTGTTGTGTCGCAGATCTGCAGTATCATTAATTCCGTTTACGTTCCAAAGTTCATGTTGCGCAAAATAGGTAGGACTAATCATTGCAATACCACGACCCACAGCCGAGTTAAAATCAAGGTTAGCCCGGTAGGATTTGCTTGACGAAGCGTAGCATTGCATAAATTTCCCTGCAGGTGAAACTAAGCTGGAAATATTCCACATCGGCCCCCAGTTACGCATTGTACGCATTTTTATTGCGGCATCCGTATTATCACGGTTGGGCATAGCAAGAATGGCTTCTTTATTTGCCATGATACATTTGTTCACAGGGCGGTGCAGGTCCCATATTACATTCCGCGTAATATGCCAGGTGGCTTCCAGCGGGCTTTCAAACGTACCAAATGTAGATGTCATTAATGAATAACCTGAATTATTGATTAAAGAATCGGCTTGTGCAATAGCTTTGTCCCATTGACCGGTGGCGAGGTAGCATTTGATCAATAGCTGACGGCAGGCGCCTTTATTAATCATTCCTATGTAAGCCATACTGGACTGATCAGGTACCCATTGTACCGCATCCTCCATATTTTTAGTGATCATTTCTAAAATAGCTTCACGGCTGGTGCTCTTATAGTTTTGCTTTGGAGTAGATGGAATCTGGGTTATCAAAGGAACATTGTTAAACTGAAAACATAAGGCCAGATAACGGAACGATCTGTGAAAGTAGGCCCTGCCGATATACTCATGTTTTGTAGCCTCATCCAGGTCGGGAACTTTATCAATAAACGTGGTGATTGTATTGGCATACTTAATGCCATTATAAGTTTCTCCCCAGAAATAGCTCAGCATGTTCACATCATTGGTGTACATTCCGTCTGTTGGAGTAAGGCGTGTAGCCACATCTGCAAAGATACTTCCATCGTCCGTTTTACCGGATACCGCCATGTCTGACAACATATACTCGGTGTTAATGGGTACGGAAATATCCCTTGTTGAAATGTAGCTCCAGTAACTTCGCAAATGCTTGTCACACATCGCTGTTGCAGCATCAAGTCCTGACCTGGTAGAGAAAGTCGTTTCTGGTTCATAAAAAGATAAAGGATCCGGCTCAAGATATTTCTTACTACAGGCGGCAATCATTGTTGATACAATTACCAGGAAGAAAATTTTTATTAAACAGTTATTTTTCATGCGTAAATTTTAGAATGTTACGTTTAATCCAAGTGTATAAATCCTCGGTGCAATATCACCGGTTTCTATATCCCAGTAGTTCCAGTTTTTATCTTTTTTCCAGACAGCCACATTGCGAACCGTAGCATATAATTTCAGGTTTCCAATCCCTGCCGGTGAAATAAGTTTGTGTGGCATTGTATAACCAATTGTTACATTGTCAAGCCTAATAAAAGAACGATCGAATACCCTGTTGGGGGAGGCTACTCCAGAAGGACCTCTCGCATCCAGCCGCCCAAAAAAATCACTGGGATTATCAAGCGTCCAATATTTTTTCTCATACGTATTGGCATTGTACGTAACCAACGAAACACTATTGTCCTGGTTCAGGTAAGAAGTACTTAAGCTCTTATTGCCCCAATTAGAATAGATATTGAATGAGAAATTGAAATTTTTATAGGTAAAATCATTTCGTAATGACCACATAATGGGCGGTGTAGTCTGGCCCAGGAATTCCTTATCCTTATTATTATAAACTGCCGTTGTAGTTCCATCAGCGTTTTTAATATCATCTGCCGTGTAATTATTAGCTACTTTAGGATCGCCGGGGCGTTGACCGTATCTGGCAGCTTCAGCCGCCTCATCTACCTGCCATATTCCCGTTACACGATAGTTCCAGTTGGCACTGACTGGTTGTCCGATAAACCATCCGTTGGATATATCATCAGATTCTTTTGAGGCCACTACATTTCCATTGGCATCTAACACATCCTCATACCGGTAATAAAGATGCTTAACCGTGTTCTTATATTTCGAAAACCCGAACGTGGAATTCCAGCTAAAATTAGGTGTTCTTATATTTTGTGTGTTGACTGAAATTTCGAACCCTTTGTTTTGTACTTCCCCTAAATTGGTAGTGATACTGGTAAATCCTGAAAAATCAGGCAGCGATTGGCTCATGATCATATTAGTTGTGGGCATGTAATAATAATCGAGCGTAGTGGAGATCCGGTTATTTAAGAAAGCGAGATCCAGTCCAATATTATAGGCTGTAGTTTTTTCCCATTGCAAATGAGGGTTTGCCATACGATCAATCCTTAAATAGTAATACTGGATATAACTACCGTTGGCATCTACGTATCCCTGGGTGGTTGCGCCATTAGCAAGATTGGCCAATGCAATATAAGGATTGGCAAGCGACCTGTTCCCATTTTGTCCATAGGACAAACGCAATTTACCATTGCTCAATGGACTCCAATGAAAGAAGTTTTCATTAGTAAATGTCCAGGCCAAAGCTGTTGAGAAAAAGGTAGCCCGCGGATTCGAAGTGCCGAAAGCAGAATAACCGTCACGGCGTACAGAGGCCGTTAACATATAACGATCATCATAAGAATAAAACACACGTGCAAGCATACCATCAGCAGTTTCATGGGAATCGTCCGTGTTAAAACTGCTGTTAAGCGGATCGCCGGTAGAAGTTTCATGGAATCCTAATGCATCACTTGGCAGAATATTACGTGCATTAATAACATCACTCCAATATCGTCGTTGTTCGGCTTCCTGAACCAGGGTTACATTTATTGTATGCTTTTGGGCAAAAGTTTTTTCCCAGCTGAGGGTATTATTCAAAGACCAGTCAAAACGTTTGGCCCAGTTGCGGTCTACACCATGATTAATTGCCAGCCAGTCGGGATGCTCCGCCGATTCAAAATAGCGGTTATAATACCACTGATACCTGGGAGAAACATTTAAAGAGTACTTTATATTAAAAGGCAGTTTTACTTTGGCAGAAAAAATAGTATTTAGAACAGTATAACCTCTTTCAAGTTTCATATACTGTTTATTGAAATCAAAATTATACCCTTTGCTGGCAGTCATTTCATCGCCCATAGGGTGCACTTCCAGGTTTCCGTCCTCATCTCTATAAGATGCAAAAGGACTATTGTTAATAATCTGTGATCCCCAGTTAACCGCAATATTTCCGTCGGACCGGTCCTGGAAATTGACATTGGCACTGATATCCAGCCAGTCGGTGACTTTGCCGTCTACTTTTAAGTTAGAGCGTACTGCCTTGTAATTATCACCCACAACCACTCCCTGATTAGACAAATAACCTGCAGACAAATAATAATTTATTTTATCACTGGCGCCAGATACGCTGAGGTTATAATCCTGGTTAAAGCCGGTTCGGAAACTATGGTCATACCAATCGAAGGTTTTACCCTTCAGATAGTTATCCAATGTTGTAAATTGAAGACCTAACCGTTTAGCCCGGATTTCATTATCAGATGCGTTACTTGTATTAGTTGAATAGGCTCTCCATGTGTCAATAGTAATACCATATTTTTTCAGCATTTCATCGGTAGGCATTTCATAATATCCCAGTTTACCCGCCGTTGCCGTTTCTGATATATAAGGTTCATAAGCTCCTGTTGCTGAATTGATACCGTAGGTAGCAGCCGTGTACCAGTCCTGCCGGTATTGCATATAACCGTCGGGACCAAAAACCTTTCTGTTTGCGGCCATATCGGAAAACCCAAAATTGGTTGTCAGATTAATAGTAGGCTTCCCTTTTTTCCCTTTTTTTGTAGTGATGATAAGAACCCCGTTAGCTGACTTTGCCCCATAGATTGCAGCCGCTGAGGCATCTTTAAGGATGTCAATCTGATCAATATCGTCGGGATTAATTTCAGACAACTCTCCATAAAAAATCATACCGTCCAATATCAGCAAAGGATCATTATGCCCTCCATCTGTATAAACCGAGCGCTGGCCCCGAATCCGTATCGTACCTCCTCCCTTTGCAGAAGGATCAAAACCTACACTCACACCGGGTGTTCCGCGTATGATATCCTGAACCGTTTTAGGGTTCTCGTCTGCAATCTTATTTGGGCGGACAGAAGTTATTGCTCCGGTAAGATCTTTTTTCTTCATGGTACCATAACCAATAACAACCACATTGTTTAGATCGTTGGTAGCCTGTTGCAGTATAATAGTCAAAGGTTTTCCATCCGGTATCACCTCTTTGCTGATATAACTTACATGTGATGCTCTCAGGGGTACTCCCCTGCTGACCTGAATGCTAAAATTACCCGATTCATCCGTTTTGGCAATCACTGTTGTGCCTTTGGCAGCAATTGTAACACCAGCTATTCCATTACCCAGAGAGTCAGTAACCCTGCCTGTTATAGCTTGATTCTGTGCAGTGGCACAAAAGGGAAACACCAAAAACAATAAGGTCCCGAATAATCCAGGCAATAAGAACCTCCTATACAAAGAAGAAGCCTGGCTTTTCCTGGTTTTTGTATAATTTTTCTCCATAATAATCAGTTATTCGCTATCGCGATGAAATTTATAATAGCATGTATTTGATTTATACTCATTGTTGATAGTAGCGTTCACCACAATGATGATAAATACCCTGGAGCTATCTCCTGAGGTTCATAATTTGCGGATGCAATGCCTCAAGTGCAGTACCACCGGAACTTTTCTTTCGATTTATCAGGGAGTAATGTTTTGAGCCTGTCATAAGTGGAATATTCATCGGCGCGAACCCAGGAAGTCTTATCTATCGCTTTTGCCAGGATAGGATAGATCGTTTCCTTCTTTTAGTTGTCAATTGAGTGATCCCCGGTTCATAGGTGGACACGCCTTTTTCTTTCAAAGCTAACAGTACTACATTGCTGATCTACGTGGACTATCTTTGTGGATAACCATTAATCCTGATATTTTAATACGAAGTAAAAATTCTTTTTTCGTACGTTTTATTCAACTTTTTGTCGAATCATTCCAGAATAAAGGAGCGTAAAAAGGAGAATTATTAAATCACAGACAGCGGAAAACAGACCTTCAGGCTAAGCCGTTGGTGTCGTGGCCTTTGTGTAAGGCCGCCAACACCAACGACAGCATAAAACTACCCAACTATTTCCCTAAAAGTGCAGCTGCGCACCACAGATAAGGTGCCTGCCCGTGAAGGTCACCCGCATTACGTGGGCGGTCATGGTAATATTGTTTATCATTCTTTTTGCCCGTCCCAATACAAACTTCGGTTACATTATTGCGTTCATCAATATACGAAACCATAGCCATCCATGCTTTTTGTGCTGCCGGAGCATACTCAGCTGCATCTAACCATCCTTGCTGAATACCTATAATAAATGCATAAGTAAACATAGCAGTACCGGATGTTTCCGGCCAAAAATCTGCTTCATCAATAAGCTGGCTCCACATTCCATCTGGTCTTTGGTGCCCTTTCAGACTTTTCATCATGGTAAGATAACCTTCCATAATACGCGGGCGGTCTTTGTGATCTTTAGGTAGCTCACGAAGCAGATCGGGCATACCTACTGCCATCCAGCCAGCTCCTCTTGCCCAATAGTATGGAACATCCGGAGCGTGGTAGAAAAGCCCGTTCGGGCGTTGCAGCTTATCCAGATAGAGTACCATTTCTTTTGCTGCCCTATCAATATATTTGCGGTCGCCGGTTACTTTATACGCCTCGTTTTGCACGACAGTAATCATATACATATCGTCGATCCACAAACGGGTTTGCCATGAATACCCTTTATCTGCCCAGGCTTTTTCATCCGGTTTCGCATTCTCCGGCACTTCCCATTGCGAATCTGCATAAGCTAGTCCTATTTTCTTATAGCGCTCGTCTTTTGTTATCTGATAGAGCTTCAATGCAACGCTGCCAAACATATTGTAGTCCACATGGTTCATTGGAGGCAATAATGCTTTTTCCCGGGTAAAGAAGGGTTCGAATTTGTCTTGTAAAAGCCTGATAAGCTTTTGGTCTTTGGTTTTTATAGCGTAGTCCAAAGCGCCATTCCAGGTGCAAACTTCAGCATAGTGAATGTACTGACCTGCATAGAGTTCATGTCTACCGTCTACGAAATGGTAGGCCAATCGTTTGCCCACTTCGTTGGGCGCAAATCCCTTTGGAAATTTGGTCAGAGGATTCTGCTGGGCAAACAAAAATTGAAAAGATATAATCGCCAGCAACGATAAAAATAATTTA
Organism: Chitinophaga sp.; assembly: GCF_039596135.1. GTDB lineage: Bacteria > Bacteroidota > Bacteroidia > Chitinophagales > Chitinophagaceae > Chitinophaga. The sequence goes on along the minus strand of NZ_JBCNKH010000074.1, from coordinate 6,949 downwards.
CTCATAACGCTTTTTTATAGAACTTATTAAATTTTAGTGGTTATTCCCAACGCTTTGAACGTTATCTTCATTTTTAAAGATCATACAATAGAATTACAATCATTTTTCGGCGCTGAGGCCGGAGTAGTGCGAAGAAATAAAATACCTTTCTTAAATTTTGTTCAGTTTTTTGTCGATTCATTTCAAAAAGAGAGAAATGTCGGTAATGGGGTGACAAAACACACGCACTAAGCGCATTTTTTTTGCAGGCAGGCATGCGATTTCAAAGATGATGCTTAATTTGTATTCCAATAACTGCCAATAGTCAGTTTTAACTGAAGTTACCCAAAGTCATAAATTTCGAATATAATGATACATACATCAGAAGTAATCAATTACCCCGGATCAATGGAAGAATTAGCAGAAGAAATCGGCAACTTAAAATATGACGCCCTTGCAAGGTTTTTGGAGTTGCTGGCTAACAAAATTGAAACCGATGGTAAAAAAGATGAAGGTAGAAACAGAGTAAAACTATCAGGTAATCTTTACAAGAGTGCCGAAAAGCTGATAGAAAGCAAAGCATTTATTGAAAAAGCCTGGGTTATCAGCAGCCCATTTATGCAATAAAGGAAAACGCCTTCAGGTTAAACAACCTGAAGGCGTTTCAACTACTTTGCGAACAAATTACCAACCGGGATTCTGAACGATTCTCTTATCCCTGTCCAGCTCATACTGGCTGATAGGCCACCAATAATACGAAGGCATGAACAGATGCGGCGTCATGGTTGCAACCCTGGTATAAAAGGCATCCCCATCCCTGGTAATGTCCATTCCATGCATAGTACCCATTACCTGTGGCGCAATTTTCCACCTGCGGATGTCGAAGAAACGGTGACCTTCATACGCGAGTTCAATTCTTCTTTCCGCCCGGATCTTCTGGCGCATTTCGTCCTGGTTGGCGGGTGCGGGAAGTCCTGCCAGATACTGTGGGATCCCTGCGCGCTCACGGATCAAATTGAGATACGTTAATATATTGGGATTCCCTGGGTCATACTCATTGAGTGCCTCGGCGTAGTTCAGGTATATCTCGGCCAAACGGAATAAAGGGGATGGCCTGTCCTGTCGTTGTCCATTCCCCCCAGAGCCGATGTTGGTTGTAGGCCCAACATTTTTCCGCACCAGGTACCCTGTTTTGGAATAATCTGTAGGATGCCCATTCCTGCCGTTAGGCCCCGAAACGAAAAAGTTGATGGGTGCGGGAGACTGCATTGTGCCCCCCTGCCAGATGCTGTTATTGTAAGTAACATCCCTGTAAAACCTGGGCTCCCTGTTTATATACATGTTGTAAATTATTTGCCCGTCTACATTGGTGAAACCGGTTTGAGAATACAATGCCGACTCTGTGGGCAGTTTTCCGTCTGACATAAAGTAGGCGTCGACCATTTCCTGTGTCGGGCCGATACCGCACCATCCTCCTGCCTGTCTGGGCGTACAATGTACATCCCACTGAGCCAATCCATTGCCTTTACGGGAAAAGATCTGTTCATCATTCCAGCCCTGGAAGAAAATACCCTGCAATGATTTCATTACGTCGCCAGATGGATCCTTGTACAAGGAGTAAATGCCCAGGTCAATGACTGCCTTTGCAGCATCAGCAGCCTTTTTCCATTTTCCCTGATCGTTGGACGCCGAAATCAGCGGGATGCCTTCCGCTGTTTTAAATGAAGATAATAATGGGTCTGTGTTCCCATTATACAGGGGGCTTGCTGCATACAATAACAGCCGTGCTTTAACGGCCAGCGCCATGCCTTTGGTAGCTCTGCCGAATTCTGCATCACTTTGCTGGCCATTCCGCTGCGGTACAGGCGGAAGCACACTGGCCGCCTTATCCAGCTCGCTCACCACATAGCTAACGCAATCGTCGTAAGTACTGCGGGGCAACTGCATATTGCTGGCTGGTGCATCCGGAGCAATCACATCCTCTCCTAAAAGAATAACGGGACCGTATTGACGCATTAAACAGAAATAATAATAAGCCCGCAGGAATCTTGCTTCTGCTTTATACTGGTCTATGAGCTGCTGACCGTTCAGATTGCGGATCTCATCGTTTTCCTCTATATGGTTCATGAAATAAGTAGCCGAACGGATACCCTGATAATAAAAGCCCCAATACTCAAAAGAAATGTTTACCGGGCTGAGATTGCCGATGTTAACCGGGTAGTTGGGAGAGCCTGACCAGGTAAGATCCGCTTCATCGCTCGTACCGACCCACGGGAAATTATGGATGGCTTCCCATTCATCCGGCACATAGCTATATATGTTTGCCAGGAATTGCTCTGAGGTTGCTTTCTTTTTAAATACTTCATCTATAGTGATACGATCGTCAGGTACCTGGTCCAGGAATTTTTTACAGGAGCTGAAAAATAGGATGCTCCCCGCCAGGAGTAATATATTTAATTTAGTATGTTGAAGCATGATCATAGTTTTCTGTTTGCAGAGAATAAGTTGTTTAGAAATTGCATCTCACACCGAAGTTGTAAGTCTTCAACAGGGGATATTGAGATCCTCTTCCATCTCCCATCTCAACGTCCCAGAGTTTGAACCCGCTGAACGTGGCAAGGTTATATCCGATGAAGTATACATCAAACGTAGACACTCCTAAACGGGATAACCATCTTTTCTTTTTCAGTTCATAATTCAGCTGAAGGGTCTGCAATCTCAGGAAGGCGCCATTTTTCATCCACCAGGTGCTTCCTTCATAGTTCATGTTATCGGCTCCATAGGTGATCCTCGGATAGAACGGGCGTGGATTATGATTGTCGGGGGTCCATCGGTCTGTTATCTTTGCCAGTAAGTTGCCACGTTCCCCGCCATATGTGAAGGGTCGGAAACCATCTCCCGATAAACTAATATCTACTTTACTGATTCCTTTGAACCATGCAGCTAATGACCAGTTTTTCCAACTGAAGGTGGGCCCAAAACCATATACGATTTCTGGCATACTTCCATAGCCGATGGGCGCCTGGTCATAAGAGTCAATCCGCCCATCTCCATTCATATCTTTATACCTGATGTCTCCCGGCTTGTTACTCCCTGGCTGAAAGGGACTGTGGGCAATTTCGTCATCTGACTGGAACAACCCCATATCTATGTACCCGAAGCGCTGCCCCAGCTTGCGTCCTATGCGTTGCTGCCAGGGATATGGATAGGGTGCATTGGCATCGTCTATTACAATAGCGCGGTTCCAGGTAATATTTCCCCGGAAGCCAAGTTTAAAGTCTCTTCCCAGTTGTTTGTTTATTTCCAGGGTTGCATCTATTCCTTTGTTATTTACCGCGCCGAGATTGGCCTGGGGCAGATTGACGATGCCTACGAACTGAGGCACATCACCGCGTGAACGAAATATGCCTCGCCTTTTTTCCCTGAATAGATCCACCGTCAGAGAAATAGCATCTCCCCAGGTTCTGATCTCGATACCCAGGTTGTATTTTTTCGCTCTTTCCCAGGTAACATCCACTGCATAGTCGCCAATATTCAAACCGTCTATTGAGTTGTTGATGTTGTTACGTCCATAGTCATAACCACCAACACTGGCGACAGTAGCAATATAACCGAATCGCCGCCCGCCAATACTGCTATTTCCGACTTCGCCATATGAGAACCTGAATTTCAGAAAGGAGATTGCATTTTTGATAGGCGCAAGGAACTTTTCCTGGGAGGCTACCCATCCTATACCAAAGGAGGGGAATAGTCCGAACCGGCGATCAGGTGTAAATGTTTCTGACCCATTATAGCCGAAGTTGGCTTCGGCAAGGTACCTGGTGTCATAGGCGTAGGTAGCCCTTGCTGCTATACCCATATACCGGTAGGGAATAGAGCTGATAAAATCCCCGGCAAAAGCATCTACCCTGTCTGATTGATTGTATAGCAACAGTCCGGTGACCTGGTGTTTTCCAAACATCCGGTTATAATTAACGGCTGATTCCAGGTAGAACTGCCTGGACCCGCCGTTTTCCCGGTTATAGCCCAGATAGTCTGTGCCTATCTGTGTCTGTATGAATTGCAGATTTCCCTGGCCATCCCTGCCAGTGGCGAGATAACCATTTACTGATTTGCTTCTGGCAATAGCATGACCGTTATTATTATCAAACGAGTACATGCCGGTGATAGAAAGCCCTTTCGTTAAAATGTCCAGGTTCTGGGTAACACGTATATTGCTCCACAACTGGCTATTGAACCTGGTAGAGTAACCAGATTGTGTCAGCAATGTATAGGGATTGGCCATATCGCCCGTGCGTACCTGGGAAAAGTAACCATTCGAATATTTAACAGGAATTGAGATGGGAGGCATTACATAGGCAGCGTTAAAGATGGAGCCCGTGGAGTTGCCAGGATAGTTACCGTTGCTGATCCATCCTGATGCACCGAAGTCTACTCTCGTAGTTTTAGTAATATTTAATGTAAGGTTAGAAGTAAAATTATACCTGGTGAACCTGATTGATGAATTGTATTTGGCTAACTGATCCGTTTTAAACATACCTGTTTCATCATAGTAGCCAATGGAAAGATAATATTGCGATTTGTCAGAACCTCCGCTTGCATTCACCCTCGCCCTACGGTTATTTCCATATTTTTTAAAGATGGCATCGAACCAGTCCACATCCGGGTACAGATCCGGATCCGATTTGTTTGCCGTGGCCTGGATCCTTTCCTGGGAATACCTTGGTAATGGATCGGACGGGTTGCTGTTTTTATAAGCTTCATTTGATATATTGAGGTACGTGACCCCATCGGCAAATTTCGGAAGCTTCGTAAATTGTGTCCATCCATAATCGACCTGGGCATTTATACTTGTCATTCCCAGTCTGCCTTTTTTTGTTTCGATCAGGATAACGCCATTGGCTCCTCTTACACCATAAACGGCTGTAGCAGATGCGTCTTTCAGGATGGTAAAGCTGGCAACATCTTCGGGGTCTATATTATTGAAGGCTCGTTCTACGCCATCGACCAGCACCAGCGGAGAGCTACTTGTAAACGTGGAAATCCCCCTGATATAAATCTCCGAGTTATCGAACCCTGGCTCTCCACTACGTTGAACCCCTATGATGCCCGCTACCCTACCTGAAACCAGGTTGCTGAGATTTGCGACCGGCTGTTTTAATTCTTCTGTGGGGATTGTACTTTGTGCACCGATCGCGGTTATTTTTTTTTGTTTGCCATACCCTACAACGATCACTTCATTCACCTCGGAGCGATGCAGATTTAAAACAACATTGACTATTTTCTGATTTTTGATGGTTACTTCCTGGGAGTCATAACCAATATAACTGAATACGATCAATTGAGTGTTTTCGGGTACAGATATCTGGTATTCGCCAACAGAGTCTGTAGTGACACCGATAGTCATGCCTTTCACGATCACTGTTACTCCTATCAGGGCCACTCCTTCCTCGTTGGTTACCTTCCCGCTTAGCGTAACATGGCCGGTCTTTTGAGGCGTTCCCTGCGCCGGAAAAGCATCCGGCCTGACTGGTTTGATAAGGATGGTGCTGTTATTGTATTCATAGGTAAGTGACCGTTCCCTGCGTAACTGCTCCATTACTGCTTCCAGTGGCGTGTTTACAAAGTTTACCGATATTTTTTCCTGTACGTTGATGCTCTCGTCAGAATAATAAACGGTTAGGTTAGTTTGCTTTTGAACGGCTTTAAAAAAGTCTTTCAGTGTAATATTTTTAGCCGTCAGGCTGACCCTGATTTTGTCGGGTATTTTATTTTGGGCCTGCACCAGCGCAGACAGAATAATCATCACGAGCGTCAATCCCGTAACGCTCCTTGTGTGGAATTGGGTCATTGGCAGTTGATTTTTTACAGACTAACTAATATAGAGTTCAGCAAGAAATCCTTTTGGGTGACCTGGCTGGCACTTTTTTTATTTTATCTGGTATATGGAACTAAATCTTTTAAACTATCTTTGATCGTAATCAATTGGGATATAGGTTCGACCATAGAGATTTCTATGATGTCCTTTTGGGGAATTCCACGTATAGATCACCCACAATCTTTAAGGTATTCACGTCAACTGTTGCTGGCCTATGCAGGACGATCAAGTTTTATTGGAAGAATTGAAAAATGGTCAGGTAAGTGCTTTGAAGTCACTTCACGACCGTTATGCACGCTTTCTTTATTTCACTGCCTTACAAATACTTGGCTCAGAAGATGAGGCAAAGGACGTTGTCCAGGATTTTTTTGCTGATTTCTGGCATAAGAAAAGATATCTGGATGTACGGGGGAACATCAGGAGCTATTTTTTTCAGTCAGTGCGCCTGTTGTCTCTCAGGCAGCTTGATACCAAAAAGAACCGGGCAGCCATTGTTCGTAGTATTACTGATACGAATACATCCACTTTATATCAGATTGACCCCGCGGAAAACAGCCAGATCAGGCTCGAATTGACCGAAGCGGTAAAAAGCCTTCCTGCTCAACAGGCCAGGGTGTTTGACCTTGCAATTATGGCCGGCAAAAAAAGAAAAGAGATTTCCACTGAGCTTGGCATTAATGTCAACACTGTAAAGACCCATCTGGCCGATGCCCTTAAAACCTTAAGAAAAAAATTGATTCATTTGCGATAGCAAGTCACCCATTTTCTCATTTCAATGAACTTAATATAGTGGATATTGACAACTTAGATGATATGGATCTACACCAGCTCATGATAGAGAAGCTTTCCGGGATTATCACCGCAGAAGATGATCACCTGCTGGAGCAACTAATATTGAAAGACGAGGAAGTAAGAAAGCAATGGGAGGATCTAAAGCGTTCTTTTCCTGCTCGTGATAACCTGGAGTATGATCTTGTTGAGTCATGGGAAAAAATCTCTGGCAATGCACGTCTTTCACGGCGGCGACAGTGGCTATTACGCATATCTGCCGCTGCCCTGCTGGCCGGTGTAATTGCCTGTGCCTTTTTCATA
>NZ_JBCNKH010000073.1:0-31058 GCF_039596135.1 Chitinophaga sp. | reverse complement strand
GTCCAGTGCCTTCGAAACCAAAGGCAGCACAAGCAGGCAGATGATACTCCTAGTTATGAGCTTCATGGTATACAGGTTGCTTGTTCTTTTGTAAACGTGTCTTCAGTTTATCAATAATCAGGTACATGGCCGGCACCACAAACAATGTCAGGATCATAGAGCTGGTCAGCCCCCCAATGATCACCCATGCCATCCCGTTTTTGATCTCAGAACCCGCTCCCCTGGCCAGTGCAATTGGCAGCATACCGAAGATCATTGCCAGTGTCGTCATCAGGATCGGACGCAAACGTTCTTCTCCCGCTTCCACCAGCGCATCTTCTACTTTATATCCTTTCTCTTTCAAATGGTTGGTAAAGTCTACTATCAGGATCGCATTCTTAGACACAAGCCCCAACAACATGATGACCCCAATGATAGAGAAGATATTCAATGTTTCCATACTCAATGCCAGTGCCAGCAAGGCACCGATCAATGCCACCGGGATTGAGAACAATACTACGAATGGATAAATCACACTTTCATACAGGGCCACCATAATCAGGTACACCAGCAGGATCGCTGTGATCAATGCCAGCCCCAGACTGCCAAACGCATCCCCCTGGTTCTTTACGTCACCAAGGTATTCTACTGTCACGCCTTCAGGAAGGTTTACACTGGCTACTTTTTCTTTGATCTCTGTAGCCACAGTACCCGTTGGCCTGCCTGCCACATTCGCATTGACTGTGATGGAGTTGAGCCTGTCACTGCGTTCCAGCACACTTTCCCCCACACCTTCTTTTACTTCGGCGAACTGGCTCAGTACAAAGCTCTGCCCATCACTATTGGTAAATGAAAGATTTCTTACATTGTTAATATCAGATCGGTTGAAGCGGTCCAGGCTCACAAGAATGTCATATTCATTGCCTGATTGCTTAAACTTGCTCTTATCATTCCCACTGAATGCATTTTGTAGTGCACCACCTACCTGGCTCGCATTGAGACCTAACAATGTCATTTTCTCCCTGTCCAGTTTCACTTCTATCTGTGGCTTTGGATCTTTTACAGAGAGCTGTACGAACTGCGTGCCCGGTACACCGGCAGTGAGTTGCATGTATTGTTCCGCCACACTGCGCACATCTTTTAGGTTCACTCCTTTAACAGCAATCTGTATTGGCGCTGTACTCGCATTACCAGTGATAGAAGTGGGCGATGCAGTCACTTTCACTCCCGGAATGCTGGCTGTGAGCTGGCGCTGGATCATAATCCCAAATTCTTCTGCTGTCATGTTCCGTTCCTTTGCCGCTACAAGCGTCACGGTCAACTCTGCCCTGTTACTATTGTTACCTGTCCCGGCAACACCACCGGTGAGGAAACCAATGCTTGAAAAAACCCTGTCTACTTCAGGTCTGGCCAGCAACTGCTGTTCCACCTGTTGGGTCAGGATGTTCGTTTGGTAAATAGACGCATCCGAAGCGAGTTCCAGGTTGATCATCAGCTCGCCCTGGTCTCCAGAAGGAATGAAAGCAGCCCCTACAAATCCTTTGGCAACCAGCATAATAGAACCTATGATAAGGATGATCACGCCAGATAAAAGGAATCGCTTTTTATGTAATGATACCTTCAAAGCTTTACCATAGTTTACCCTGACCACATCAATGATGTGTTCGAATCCCAGGTTCAGCCTTCCCCACCAGGTATTTTTGGTGAGATGTTCCAGTCTGCCGAAACGGCTTGCTAACATAGGCGTGACCGTAAAGGAAACGAACAGGCTCATTAATGTGGATATAACGACAACTAAAGAGAACTCTTTTAAGATGGAGCCGATGATACCACCTGAAAGTGCCAGTGGCAGGAACACCACCACATCCACCAGTGTGATCGCCATCGCCGTAAAGCCAATTTCATTACGACCTTCCAGCGCCGCTGTTTTCCGATCTGATCCTGCTTCCAGGTGTCGGTAAATATTTTCCAGCACCACAATGGAGTCATCCACCAGGATACCTACTACCAGCGAAAGCGCCATCAGCGTCATTAGGTTCAGCGAGAAGCCCAGCAGGTACATGGCAATGAACGTTGGGATCATGGAAGATGGCAATGCCACCATCACAAACATTGAACTACGGAAGCTATGCAGGAAGGCCAGCATCACGATACCTACAATGAACACCGCCAGGACTAAGTCTTCCATTACCGCATCCGCAGAACGCAAGGTATAGGTAGACTGATCAGAGGATATGGTGAACTTTACTTTACTATCTTTATATTGACTCTCCAGATTGACAAATGCTTTCTTTACATCACGGCTCACGTTTACCGCATTTGCATCCGATTGTTTCACAATCTGGATACCGATAGAAGGCAGCCCATTAATGTGGTTGATTGCGGTCGCTTTGGCAGTGGCATCCACCACTTCTGCTACGTCTTTCAAATACACACTGCCACCACCCGGACGTTGTACTACGATCAGATCGCGGATCTGATCTATGGAAGCTACATTCGCATCGTACTGAATTGTCACCTGCTGGTTTTTTGTTTCAATACTACCTGCCGGGAATGACTGGTTTGCATTGCTCACTGCATTAGTAACCTGTGTGATGGTGATACCATAGGCATTCAGTTTGTTTTGATCTACGTTTACCTGGATCTCACGTTCATCTCCACCAATAATGTTTACCTGGCCTACCCCTGATACGTTTTGTAAAATCGGGCGCAGTTGCTTATCGACTAAGTCATAAAGTGCACGGGGTGCAAGTGTCGAAGTGACGCCGGCCTTCACTACCGGTGCTTCTTCCAGGTTTACCTTATTCACTAGCGGTTTGTCGATATCCTTTGGCAGGTCATTCTGTGCCTGATCTGCCTTTCGCTGGATGTCTGCCTCTGCTGCATCGATATTGGTACCGCTCTTGAAGGCAATGACTACCTGGGATACGCCTTCCTGTGATTTGGAAGTAATCTGATCCAGCCCTTCCACAGCGGCAAAGGCATCTTCCAGTTTCTTCGTCACGGACGATTCCACTTCCGAAGCGGAAGCACCTGCATACACCGTGCTCACCGTTACAGTAGGCACTTCAATTTTGGGCAGCAGGTTATAGTTCAGGCTATGATAACATTCCAGGCCGAAAAGTATCAGCACTGTAAATATTACAAGTATTAATAGAGGCCGTTTTACGGCAATTTCTGCTATTGACATGAGGGCGCTTTTTTATTTTGACACACTGACTGGAGTACCATCTTTCAGATTGATCTGACCGGAAGTGACGATGGAGTCACCTGCCTGCAAACCACTGATTACCTGCATCATCCCTCCCATTTCACTACCGGTCCGGATAGCTTGCTGATGTACTACATTATTCTTAACTACATACACAGAAGCGTTTTTCGCGCTTTCTGTCAGCGCTTCTCTTGGGATCACGAGCAGCTGTTCCTGTGTCTTCTTCGAGAAGTCGGCGTATACGAATGTACCGGAGCGGAGAATGGATTGTGTAGTATTGTCCGTCATGATCTCCACCAGGTAATTGTGTGTCTGGTCTGCCTGTGGACTGATAAAACTGATGGTGCCGGAGAATTCCTTACCGGGATAAACATCAGTGGTGATCTTTACTTTCTGACCGGTCGTTACTTTGTAAACTTCTGCTTCGGTCAGGTTTACCTGTACTTTTGCTTTGTTCAGGTTCACGATAGTTGCTATTTCAGTACCTGCATTTACAAATACGCCCTGCTCTACCGGCTTAGCACTAATGATACCACTGGTAGGAGCTTTGATAGCCGCATCTGACAATTTCCTGCGGGCCTGGTCTACCTGGTTAAGCGCGGTCTGGTAGTTGTTTTTGATTTCATTTACCTTTTCCTGTGTAGCAGCTTTGCCTTTCAGCAGTTCGGTATATGTATCGAGATCATTGCGTAGCTTGGCAGCGTCAGTTTCTGCTTTCTGCAGTTCCAGTTGTGCCTGCCGCGTATCTGTAATAGCCAGTACCTGTTCCTGTTTTACCTGGTCTCCCAGTTCAAAGCGCACCTGTGTAAGGGTACCACCAGTCATGGCTACGGCTTTGGCTTCTTTAAATGGTGCAATGTTGCCGGTTTTGATGATGTTGATTTCGAGCAACTGCTCCTTTGCAACTGCTACCTTTACCGGTATTTGTACCTGGGTTACAGGTGCCTGCTTGTTTTTTTCATTCAGCTTCTTTTTATTGACAGCCAGTTTGTAAACGATCAATCCGATGATCAGAATAACGACTAAACTTACGATGTACTTCGTTTTCATATTGCTATTTATAGAGCCAGGTAAAAGGTCTTGAGTGATCCACCCGCTTTTTCGAGATCGATGCGGGCGAGGAAGAAATTATATACAGCGCCCAGGTAATTGTTCTGCGCTTCTTTCAGTGAGTTCTGGGCATTGAGCCAGTCAGTCATGTCTGTAGTACCTTTCTGGTATTGCAGATTGGTGGTATTGAACACAGATTGCGCCAGTTCTATATTGCGCCGGTTATTGTCCATATTGCCCTGCTCCTGTATCACTTTGGTGCGGGCATTTTGGTACTCGAGCGCGTATTTACCTTCGTCTATTTTTAATTGCTCCACCGCATTCAAGCGTTTGTATTTCGCCTGGGAGTATTGTGCATTGCGCTTGTAGAAGTCGAGAATGGGAATACTGAGTTTGATACCAACGGCTGAATAAGTAGCCAGTGACTTGAAAGACTCATTCAGGTTGTCGCCATAACCAATAGCCCCATAGCGGGCATAGGCGGTGAGTCTTGGATAGATGCCATTGCGAATGCGGCGTTCATCTATCTCCAGCAGTTTCTCATTGACCTGTGATATGCGGAAGTCGAGGCGATTGGCAGCAGCAAAGGTGCTGGCATCGGGGGCAGCAATAGCCAGGCTATTGAAAGTTTTGGCAGCTTCCGTACTGTCTACCGTAATGGTATCTGCGAGCGGATAGCCCATTTCATATTTGAGTTGATTGTAGGATAAAGTCAGGTTACTTTCGGCAACGTGTATTTTAGACACCGTATTGTTGTAGTCAACAGTCACCTTGTCCAGTTCCTTTTGCAATACAGTGCCTTTGTTTACCTGCAGACTGGTCACGGCCATCTGTTCCTGGTAGTTGTCCAGGTTAGCGCGCAGGAGTAATAACTGTTCCCTGTACACGAAGATCTGGGCAAAGGCGTTGCTGATGTTATAAATGATGGTCTCATTATTTTGCTGCACATTCAGCTCGGCCGATTCCTTGTTGTATTTATTCGCCTTCAGACCTGTGAGCAGTGACTGGTCGAAAATAGTTTGATCCAGTTGTGCTACGGGATTGGTATTGAACTTCTTGGTGAATGCAACACGAATATCATGGTCGCTGAAGATACCCGCAGGAATCACGGTTTCCTGTACTTTCAGGTTGTCATCGATTGAGCCAGAGATACTGACACTGGGCAGGTAAGCGGCTAGTGCTTCACGGGCTTTGGCATCTGCAGCACGTTTCTCATTGGCATAAACAACATTGCTACGGTGGTTTTTAAGACCGTATTCAATGCAGCTCTTCAGCGTCCAGTTGTTCTGGGCATAAGCGGCGCCACTGATTAGCAATAGTACTGCAATAAATAGTTTCTTATTCATCATATGAAAGCAAAACTACCTACTACATCTACCCTATTTATTTAAATATCAATGAAGGGAACAAATAGGGAAATGAAGTGCGCAAAATGGGAAATGAAGTGTCACTGCTCTACCCAGCGCAAAAAATCCTGCGCTTTCAGGCGGCTTACAATGATCTTCTCCGGGGTTTTACAGTTCGTCTTGATTATCAATCTCCGGTTGAAATAATGCTCAATGTCCGTGATACTTTCACGGTGCAGGATAAATTGCCTGTTGGCCCGAAAAAAGTCATTTCGGCTCAGCATGTTCTCCAACTGGTCGATGGTATATTGGATCGTGTAATCCTGGTCGTTGCGGGTATGGAGCGTCACTACGCCATTGGCGGCATGTATGTAAGCAAGATCGGCCACCTTAACGGGTACCATCTTTTCCCTGTAGTGTACGAGGATGGTCTGGCGATAAGCATTTTCCATCTGGGTCATGGCCTTACTCAGACTTTGCTGGTAGGTATTGTAATGGTCTTTGATACGATGAAATTTCTTCAGGCTTCGCTCCACCATAGTCTCTTCCAGCGGCTTCAACAAATAGTCGATACTATTGGATTCAAAAGCCTGAATAGCGTATTGGTCAAAGGCCGTGCAGAAAATGACGGGGGCATTAACAGCTACTTCCCGATAGATTTCGAAACAGAGGCCATCGCCTAACTGGATATCGGAAAATATCAGGTCGGGAGCTGGGTTTTCTCTGAACCAGCGAATGGCAGCTGCCACAGACGGCAACACTTCCAGTATGCGGATTTCGCCATCTATACCGGAAAGGATGTCTTGTAGTTCCCGGGCTGTTTTACGCTCGTCTTCAATGATAATAACGTTCATGGCTAATGACTGGTAAATGTACAGTAAAGCTTTCGTCCGTACTGTCGATGGTGATCTGTTTATCAAACAACAATTGAAAGCGTTCGTTGATATTCTGCAAACCTAACCTGGTACTCTCTACAGGATACTTTTTAGGTTGCCGGGTATTCCTGACAGTGACTGTTTCATTTTGTATAAAGATCTCTATCAGCAAAGGCATGTCGGAAGAAAATGCATTGTGCTTAATCGCATTTTCGATTAAGAGCTGAATGGCTAAAGGCGGTATCAGGTAGCTATGATACACCTGCGGAATATCGATCTGTACTTTCAGATCGCTTTCAAAGCGCTGGTAGAGAATGTATAAATAAGAGTCAATAAAGTTGAGTTCATCGGCGAGTTTCGTTACCTGGTGCTCATTGATGTTCAGCAGATAACGATATACGTGAGATAGCTGTACTACAAAGTCTTTGGTCCCTTTATCGGAGGCGATGTGCTTGAGCGTGCTGAGTGAGTTGAACAGGAAATGAGGACTGATCTGCTGCTGTAGGGAGAGCAACTGTGCACGAAGATGAGCCTGTTTAAGATGTTCATTTTCCAGTTGTGCTTTTTGCAGCATAATGGTGACCGCCAGCGAACTCCATACGATGTGGCAAATCATACTGAGAAAAAATGCACCGATGAGGAGGCGCAAGAAATCGGCGTAGGTATAGTGGAATATGTTTTCCGGAATTAAAAACCTCTCCGGCACCGCAGTTTCAATTACATAATTAGCTACAGATACTATCAGCGTAGCAACAGCAATCCTGATAATAGGACGGAGTTGTTTACTGACTCCTTTGGGCTCATGTAACCTGAGGTAGCCATGTACCATCCAGCAGGTAGATATAGAAACGGCAATGATGGTAAAATGATTGATGAAGGCCTTAAAATTATAGATGTTAAAATCATTTAGTCTCATCAGGATTGTTCCCCCACCGAGGATCAAAATCATGATGAAACACCATTTTAACTGGTAAGAGTATGACATCTGCAAATGTACACACAAATGTTCTTGCGGGAGAATTTAGGCCGTCAAATGCGCATATTGGGGCGTGAAATGCGCAAAGGCGAGAAATGAAATGAACAAACCTTCCCAATCACTTTTAGCAATCGGGAAGGTAGCCTGCGGCGGCTGGCAACGGTGATGACAATTACTTTATGAGTTTACTGGTTATACTGTTCCTCAGTTACCGGCTCCATCCAATCTACCGGGGAACCGTTTAGCTTTTCCTGTATGGCAATATGGCTCATACCGGTAGTAGCGGTAGCACCATGCCAGTGTTTTTCGCCGGGGGCAAACCATACCACATCACCGGGGTGAATTTCCTGCCGGGATTCCCCCTCCTTCTGTACCCAACCACAACCAGCGGTGACGATCAGTGTCTGACCCAATGGGTGGGTATGCCATACCGTGCGGGCACCGGGCTCAAAAGTGACCAGGGCCATGGCTACGCGGGCCGGATCAGGAGGATTGTTTAAAGGATCGATTCTAACAGCCCCCGTGAAGTACTCAACGGGACCTTTTCCTGATGGCTGACTGCCAGTTCTGATGATTTCCATAACTATTCTAACAGTTTTCTGGGCACAAAGTTATGGCCAGACGGTCCAGGTGTGTTAATAACATTCAAATAGATCCTTAAGAAAATCAAATAATTCCCCTGCTCCCGGCCGCAGGCCCCACCCCTTGGGTGGGGCCTGGAAAAGATAAAAGCAGCGAAGCTACCATTCAAACCGATCAATTTAATCATTTGTTTAAATCAATAATTTAACCTTATCTTTGTACCATCATGGAAGAGAAGAGCATTTCAACGGAAGAAAAGATCAAAGCAGCCGCCAGGACAATTTTCACCAGGAAAGGGTACGCCGCTACCAAGACCCGTGATATTGCAGAAGAAGCCGGGATGAACCTGGCCCTGTTGAATTACTATTTCCGCAGTAAGGAGAAACTGTTTGAAATTGTAATGGCCGAAAACCTGAAGAAGCTATTCGGCATACTGGCGCCCACGCTGAATGATAAAAGTAAATCGCTGGAAGAGAAGATCTCTTTTATCGCTACCAATTATATTAATATGCTCTTTTTGAATCCGGATCTGCCCTTATTTGTCCTGAGTGAATTGAGGCAAAATCCCGGCTGGCTGAAGGAGACACTGAATGTAGACGCCTATGTAGTCGGATCGCATTTCATGCAACAGCTACAGGAAAAAAAGAAAGATATCAATCCGTTACAATTCCTGATGTCTTTATTGGGGATGCTGATCTTTCCGTTTGCCGCCCGGCCCATATTGCAGGGAACAGCAGCAATATCCGATGATCAGTACAATCAGCTGATGGAAGAACGCAAAAAGCTGATTCCCATCTGGATGAAATGCATGCTTGAATAGCTGCATTTTTTTTGCCCCGGACTTAATCATTTGATTAAATAATATGTTTAAATATGAGATACTACCTCCTGCTTCTTTTGTTTTCGTTGCCTGCAAGGGGACAACTCACCCTGCCAGAATGCTACCGGCTGGCCGAACAGCATTATCCGCTTACCAAAAGGTATGACCTGATCAGCAAGTCGGCAGCGTACACGATTGACAATCTGAAAAAGGGATACCTGCCCCAGTTTTCTGTGAATGCACAGGCCACCTACCAGTCTGCCGTAACACAGGTTCCGATTAGCATACCAGGCGTAAACATCCCTACAATAAATAAGGATCAGTATAAGGCAACGGTGCAACTGGACCAGGTGATTTATGACGGGGGTGAAATTGCAAAACAGGCTGCGCTGCAAAAGAGCAATGAGGCAGTATCCCGGCAACAACTACAGGCAGATTTGTATGCGCTGAAAGACAGGATTAACCAGTTGTATTTTGGAATTTTACTGGCCGATGAACAGCTGAAACAAAATGACCTGATGCTGGCAGATTTGCAACTGGGCTTGAAGAAGACACAGGCCGCACTGGATAACGGTACAGCATTCAGAAGTAATGCAGACCTGATCAATGCAGAGATATTAGCCACGCAACAGCATAATATTGAAATTGCCAGCAGTCGCGATGCGTATGCTAAAATGCTTTCGCTCTTCATTGGCATACCCGTCACCACGTTGGAAAAACCAGCTGCATTGAATCTTACTGATAGCATTCATCGCCCGGAACTGTTATCATTTGATGCACAGCAAAAATCTTTATTGCTCCAGGATCAGTTATTGACGGTAGGAACCCGACCTAAAGTAGGCTTCTATATTCAGGGGGGGTATGGTCGTCCTGGATTGAATATGCTGGACAATAGTTTTCAGGGATTTTATGTTGGCGGTGTTCGCCTGAGCTGGTCCCCTTCTTCATTCTACACGCTGAAGAAAAAAAGAGCGCAACTCGTTGTAAACAAACAGGAGATTGCCGTGCAAAAAGAAACCTTCTTATTTAACACAGCAATGACTGTACAACAGCAATCTGTTGCCGTAAATAAATACCAGCAATTAATGACTTCCGACGATGCAATTATCCAGCTACGTGCACAGGTAAAAACTGCTGCCATCGCCCAGTTAGAAAATGGTGTGATCACCGGCAATGACTTTCTGAAAGAAGTGAATGACGAAAATCTGGCCAGACAAAATAAGTCCCTGCATGAAATGCAATGGCTGCTCTCACAATATAATCAACAAACTACTACAGGTAATCTATGAAAAAGAATCTCGCCATACTGATGATAGTCGCTGCTGCCATCTCAGCTTGTAATAAAAAAGAAGCAGCATACGATGCATCCGGTACTTTCGAAGCTGTTGAAACCATCGTTTCTGCAGAGGCTTCCGGCAATATCAAATCATTGGATATTGAAGAAGGACAAGTATTGAAAGCCGGTCAGGTAGTGGGTTATATCGACAGCATTCAACTCATCCTGAAAAAGAAACAACTACAGGCACAGATCAGTGCAGTACTGAGCGGACGCCCGGATATCGCTGCGCAAACAGCTGCTCTGCAGGAACAACTGAGGCAGGCCGAAAGAGAAAGAGACCGGACAGAAAACCTGCTCAAAGCTGATGCTGCTACCCGGAAGCAACTGGATGATGCAATTTCACAGGTAGCCATTGTAAAGAAACAAATTGCCGCTACGCAATCTTCCCTCGGCATTACCACCACCAACCTGAAAGACCAGGCTGCTCCACTGGAAGCACAGGTGCAGCAGATTGACGATCAGCTGGATAAATGTAAGCTGACCAACCCTATTGATGGAACTGTTCTGACCAAGTATGCAGAAACAGGCGAAGTAACCAGTCCGGGCAAAGCCGTGTACAAGATTGCTGCTTTGAATACGATCATTTTAAGAGCCTACCTCACGGGGAACCAGCTGTCGCATGTAAAAACAGGCCAGCAGGTGAAAGTACTGGTAGACGATATGAAAGATCATACAGGCACAATAGAATGGATCAGCAATAAAGCAGAATTTACGCCAAAGACCATCCAGACAAAAGACGAAAGAGCCAACCTGGTGTATGCCATCAAAGTGCGTGTCAATAATGATGGCTATCTGAAAATTGGTATGTACGGAGAAATAAAATTATAACACATGGATGCTGTAATCGTCAATCACCTGCGGAAGGTATACCAGGATAAAACAGCTGTGGATGATGTTTCCTTTGCTGTACAAAAAGGCGAGCTGTTTGGATTGATCGGACCTGATGGCGCCGGGAAGACAAGCATCTTCCGGGTACTGACCACGCTGTTATTGCCAGATGGCGGGAGTGCTACGGTAGATGGATTTGACGTAGTGCGCGATTATAAAGCAATTCGTAACCGCGCCGGGTATATGCCAGGTAAGTTCTCCCTCTACCAGGATCTGACCGTGGAAGAAAACCTACGCTTCTTTGCAACTGTATTTAATACCACTATCGAAGAGAACTATGATTTGATAAAAGATATTTATATACAGATCGAACCATTCAAAAAAAGAAGAGCAGGAAAACTATCAGGTGGAATGAAACAAAAACTGGCACTGTGTTGTGCCCTGATTCACCGGCCATCTGTACTGTTCCTGGATGAACCGACGACGGGGGTAGATCCTGTATCGAGAAAGGAATTCTGGGAAATGCTAAAACACCTGAAGGAACAGGAGATCACGATTATCGTATCTACACCATATATGGATGAAGCTGATTTATGTGACCGGATTGCATTGATACAGGATGGAAAGATCCTGTCCATCGATACACCTGGCAATATAGTAGCGGCATTCCCCGCTGAATTGTATGCAGTAAAAGCGGATCAGATGCACCAGTTACTAAAAGCCCTGCAAACGTCATCACTGGTAACAGACAGCTATGCATTCGGAGAATATGCACATGTAACCTTTGAAGGAGATTTACAACAGGAACTGGCGGCACAGGGCCTCACAGGAATAGAATTGCAACCTACACCGGTCACCATCGAAGACTGTTTTATTAAATTACTAAAAGATGATCAAAACAGATAAACTAACCAAACGCTTCGGGAATTTCATTGCCACCAATGAGATCACTTTTGAAGTAGAAAAGGGCGAGATCTTCGGTTTCCTGGGTGCAAATGGCGCGGGCAAGACAACCGCTATGCGCATGCTGTGCGGACTGTCTACCCCTAGTTCCGGGAGCGCAACCATTGCTGGTTTTGATGTTTATAAACAAACGGAGCAGATCAAAAAGAACATTGGGTACATGAGTCAGAAATTCTCTTTATACGAAGACCTGACCGTAACAGAAAATATCCGGTTCTTTGGGGGTATCTATGGTCTGAGCAATCAACAACTCAAAACCAAGAGCCAGCAGCTGCTCCATGACTTAGGCCTGGAAAAAGAAGCAAAAAAACTGGTGGGTGCTCTCCCACTCGGCTGGAAACAAAAACTCTCTTTCTCCATTGCGGTATTACATGAACCGAAGATCGTGTTTTTAGATGAACCTACCGGCGGCGTAGATCCTATTACCCGCAGACAATTCTGGAACCTGATCTATGATGCTGCAGACAGAGGGGTAACAGTATTCGTCACCACCCACTATATGGACGAAGCAGAGTATTGCAACCGCATCTCTATTATGGTAGATGGCAGCATCAGGGCTTTGGATACGCCCCGTAATCTGAAGAATACATTTAATGCTGCCAGCATGGACGAAGTCTTTTACGCGCTGGCCCGCAGTGCTAAACGTAGCGAATGATATGAAACAGTTTTATACCTTTATCAGGAAAGAATTTGCACATGTACTAAGAGACAGGAAGACCCTCCTCATTCTCTTTGGTATGCCGATCGTACAGATCCTGATCTTTGGCTTTGCGTTGACGAATGAAGTCCGGAATGCTAAAATTGTAATCTACGATCAGGCACAGGATGTGGCTTCGCAACAACTGATCAGCAAGATTGAAGCGAGCCGGTATTTTGATATTGCCTATGCAGTGATGGATCGTGCAGGAATTGAAGCCGCTTTCAGGAAAGGCGATATCAGGCTGGCCGTGATTTTTCCACAGGGGTTTAATAATGACCTGTTGCATACACATCATGCACAGATCCAGGTGATTGCCGATGCGGCAGATCCCAACACAGCTACGACACTGACTAGTTATGTTACAAGTATCATCCAGGATTATATGGCGGCGCAGGAGCCTTACCAGATAACTCCACAGATCAGGTATTTGTATAACCCGCAGCTAAAAGGAGCTCCGAACTTTGTACCGGGCGTGATGTCGCTGGTATTAATGCTGGTATGTGTGATGATGACAGCCGTTTCGATTGTTCGTGAAAAAGAAACGGGAACGATGGAAATCCTGCTGGTGTCGCCTTTTAGTCCGCTGATGGTGATCATATCCAAAGCCATTCCTTACCTGTTACTTTCATTGATCAATGTAACCACTATTTTACTGCTGAGCACCTTTGTGCTGAAATTACCGATCAATGGTAGTATTCCATTATTGTTTGCAGAAAGTACCTTGTTCATCATCACCTGCCTGACACTGGGCATTTTTATCTCTGTAAAAACAAGTTCACAGCAGGTGGCTATGCTCATCTCATTAATGGGAATGATGCTGCCTACGATCCTCTTTAGCGGCTTTATGTTCCCGGTAGAGAACATGCCCCTCCCCTTGCAGTGGTTCAGCAATATCGTGCCTTCCAAATGGTATTACAATATTGTGAAGGCGATTATGATCAAAGGGCTGGGATTCTCTGCCATATGGAAAGAGACGCTGATATTGGCTGGGATTACAGTGTTTTTATTATTCGTGAGCTTTAAAAGTTTCAAAATCAGGTTATCATGAGAACGATCCGGTTTTTATTACAAAAAGAATTCAGGCAGATCTTCCGCAATCGTTCCATTTTGGCGATGGTGCTGGTAATGCCGGTAATGCAGTTGTTCATACTGCCTTTAGCTGCGAATTACGAGGTAAAGAATATTAACCTGGCAATCATTGATAATGATCATTCTTCTTATTCGCAGAAACTGATCAGTAAGATTACTGCTTCAGGATACTTCAGGCTCACGGGGTACGTGTTTTCTTATAAGGAAGCGCTGCATTTGATTGAGCAGGATAAGGCAGACCTGCTGCTGGAGATTCCGCATAACTTTGAAAAGAACCTGGTCAGGGAGGATCACGGGCAGTTGTTTGTAGCGGTCAATGCGATCAATGGTACCAAAGCCAGCCTGGGCGGAGTATACCTAAACAGTGTAATCAGGGACGAAAATAATGATATCCGTTTACAGCTGGTAGAGCCGGTACGGTTTCAATCGCAACCGGTCGTGGAGATTGCTTCTTCTAACTGGTTCAACCCTTACCTCGACTATCATTTATTTATGGTGCCCGGTATATTGGCCATACTGGTGACGATGATTGGTGGTTTCCTCACGGCATTAAATATTGTAAAGGAAAAAGAAGTAGGTACGATAGAACAGATCAATGTAACGCCGATTAAGAAACATCATTTCATACTGGGCAAGCTGATTCCATTCTGGGTATTGGGAAATGTGGTATTTACGCTGGGATTGATTGTAGCCAGGGTAGCGTATGGAATTGTGCCAGTGGGCAATATCTTTTTATTGTATGGCTTTATATGGGTGTACCTGTTGGCAGTACTGGGTTTTGGTTTGCTGGTGTCTACGTATTGCGATACGCAGCAGCAGGCGATGTTCATTATGTTCTTCTTTGTGATGATCTTCATTTTGATGGGCGGGTTGTTTACGTCTATTGACAGCATGCCTGACTGGGCACAGGTGGTCACAAAGTTCAACCCGGTGAGTTACCTGATAGAAGTGATGCGCATGATTGTACTGAAAGGGAGCGGCATCAGGGATGTATTGCCTAAGCTGGGGGTAATACTGATCTTTGCGATTGTGTTGAATGCCTGGGCGGTTGTGAATTATAGAAAGACTAATTAGAAAAGCGGGGATCCCTGATTGCGGTAGAAATCCCGGGGATTCTCTTCTTATTGTCTATCTCCTGTCACGGTAATTTTTCCTGTGCCTGAAATGACAAATGTACTACGCGTCATTTGTTCCGGCTTTTTACTTCCCTCAGGAGCAATATCCTTTACAACAACCTCTATGGTGGAATCATTGACGAATTCATACTCGCAGCTGCTACCACCATTATCGCCATCTGAGTCCGCATTAAAACCCAGTATAGACTGATCCAGCAGTTTATAGGTAGCGCTGTCTAGTGTGTACAATTTATAAGAGCCGTAATCAAAGTCTATTACCATTACATACATATTACCCAATCGCCTCAGTTCCCGCCCTGCATGCCGCCGTATGGGACCGGTGGTATCTTCCTTAAGCCAATGGAATTGCTGGCTATTGGTTAGTTCCATACTTGCCGCAACACTGTCTTTAAAATTGGAAAATACCAACGGCTTTGCGGCTACTGAAGGCTGCTCTTTTGTGACCGTTAATGCCTGACCCGTATCTGCAGATACATCGTCTTTTGCCTTCGGCCCCTGCGAGTGACAAGCAGCCAGCAAAATGAATAAGGGATAAAAATTGCTTAATCTCATAGTTCCGGATTGTTATCAGAAGTCATTTACAGTGATCACTTCTGCCTGGAAAGGAAATACTTTTTCTACCAACACATCATGCAATGCAGGATCACGGTCAGTACAACAATCTGCCAGCACAGTTATACGATAATCCTTATCCGCTGCCTCGCGCAGGGTAGATAATACCACCCCACTGCTGGCTACCCCAGTAAGAATGAGATGCTGTATGCCCTGTGCCCTCAATACCACTTCCAGGTCACTACCAGTAAATGCGCTGATCCTACGCTTGGTCACTACAATATCATTTTCTAATGGCGCAATAGCGGCATCAATGGCCATCGCTTCATGCTGGCCACCACTCCCACTACCCGCACGGACCTTACTGGCACCAAACACTTTATTGTTCATACTGACCTCAGGCATACGAGGACGAAAGCCTACTACCACGTAAATAACAGGCATATTTTTATCGTGGGCAATGCTGATGGCTTTACTAACATTAGTGATGATCGTGTTGTAATCGGGTAACTGGCGAATGACAGCATTTTGCATGTCCATTACTAGCAGGGCATTCATCGTGTCTGGTTTATTCCGGCTCTAAATTATAATATTTCTATTAATTATCTTTGCGACATGAAATATAGCACACCGGTTCAGAAGAGAGATCAGCCAGACGATTCGTATAAATTTCAGCCTTTGCCAGCCCCAACAGGGCCATTCCCCTACCATCTTGATATTGCGCAGGTAATTCCGGATATCAATTCTCAGAAAATGACCTTTCACCTGGTGGGTGATACAGGCAGTCTCAGAAGCATTGATTTTCAGCGGAAAGTGATTACTGCCATGCAAGCGCAATTCGAACACGACAATCCGCCACAATTTCTGTTTCACCTGGGCGATGTGGTATATAATCACGGCGAAGCCAGTCAATACTACCGGCAATTTTTTGGTCCCTTTCAACATTACCCGGCACCGATATTTGCTATAGCAGGTAATCATGACAGTGATGTGAACCCGGCGGCGGCGCCTTATCATAGCCTGGAGCCTTTTGTGAAAGTGTTTTGCGATACGACAGCGCATACAATACCATTCGCCAATGGTGATGCACGTAAAAGCATGATCCAGCCAAATGTATACTGGACACTCAAAACACCGTTAGCGAATATTATCGGCATGCATAGTAATGTGCCTAAATTCGGTATTGTCACACCTGAACAACAGGAGTGGCTGAAAGCAGAACTGCGCAGGGCAGATGCTGAGCGACCGGACAAGGCAGTGATCCTTTGTATTCACCATGCGCCTTATTCTGCCGATATCAATCATGGGTCCAGTATTCCAATGATTACCTTACTGGAAGGGATATTTGAAGAGACGGGCGTTCGGCCCGATATTGTATTTAGCGGGCATGTACATAATTACCAAAGATTGGTAAAAAAATATAAAAGCGGACGATCTGTGTGCTACGTGGTAGCCGGCGGTGGTGGGTATGATGAATTGCATCCCATAGCAGCGTTATCTGATAAGAGGTTTACGAATCAATTGCCCATATTCGACAATTGTACGCTGGAGAATTACTGCGATCATCAGCATGGGTTCCTGCGCTTTAGTATCGAACACACAGGGGCACAGCTGGCGATGAAAGGGAACTATTATTCCGTAGCAGATGATGGCGCTGTTACAATGGAAGACCAGTTTGAGATAAAGCTTTGACCCGGGGGCCAAAGCTTTATTTTATTATTTATTCCTGAAAGGCGAAGCCGGTAATCCTTCCTTATTATACAGATTTACCACCGGTACATTACTCCATCCATACCGCACCATGGTCGGATGCGCTACCTGCCCGCTCCGCACTCTTATCTTATTTCCCTCAATCACTGCCTCCGCAGGAAAAAATCCCGCTCCACTGCTCACTTCAAAACCCGTCAGTTTTCCCCCCTTTGCCACCAGTCCCTTGCCGGTATGAGAAAAACTAACTACTATCTCATCTTTTCCCGGGCTGGCCTTTTCAAACATCGGGCCACTATACTCCCCTTTCACTCCATATGCCAGCCCCCCTGCTGCCATCGCCAACCGCTCTCCCACCGGTTGTTTATACGTAGGATGAATATCGGCGGAATCCCCGCAATCAGTGGTCACTATCAATGCCGTGTTTTTGACCTTTTTAACCACCAAAAACTGGGCTTCCCTGATCTCGGGTCTCATACCCTTATGCGGGGCAATCTGGACGATTAAAAAGGGCATTTCCGGCCGTTTAAAATCTGTCCGCCAGTTGTTGATCATAGTTGGCAGTATCTCCTGGTATTCCTCCGCACGGTCATTATTAGACTCTCCCTGGTACCAGGCCACCCCTTTTATAGCGTACGGCAGCAACGGGTATATCATGCCATTATACAAACCGCTTAAACATTCTCCCTGGGGTTTCCAGCCCGGACCGGAGATGGTCTTTGCATAGTTTTGAATCATGTCTTTCAGGCGGGGATTATCTTCCAGCGCAGCCATACTCGTCCAGTCCTCCGCCGGCGTACCGCCAAAGGCAGAAAACAGGATGCCTACCGGCACGTGCATTTTCGCATAAAGATTCTTCGCAAAGAAGTATCCTACAGCAGTGAAATCACTCACCGTCTGCGGACTACATACCGTCCAGTGATTATTCACATCTGCTATCGTCTCTTTCGAGTATTTCAGGGGTACATAATATTCTCTTATCAGGGGATAGTTGGCGGCATCCCGCTCCTGCTCCCAGTTATAAATCGGTTGCTGTGGCGGGCGGGGCCCCAGCTGGCGTTCCATATTAGACTGACCGCTGCACAACCATACTTCACCTGCAAGTACATCCTGAATGTGAATGGTATCTGGCCCACTGTAGATAGTCATTGTCTGCCCGGAAGAGACATAGGGCAATGGCTGCAAACTCACCATCCATTTACCCTGTACCGTTTTTGCCGATACGGACTGGCCATTGAACTGCACAGTGACCAGCGCGCCCTCATCTGCCGTTCCCCACACCGGAACTGCAACACCTTTTTGCAGTACCATGTGATCGCTAAACAGGCTAACAGGTTTTAAGGTAGCATAGGCATTTGAAAAACAGGCTACAAACACCAGTGGAATTATTAAAGACCTAAACATTGTAAATTCAATTTAGACAGGGAATTTATATAATTTGCAATCATGTACGAAGTATTTCTCAGCAAAGTCAATGAAAAAGTGTCCCTCACCCCGCAGGAAGAAGCTGAAATAGTAGCACATCTGACCCATAAAACCCTGCGTAAACGCCAGTTTTTTCTGCAGGAAGGAGACATTTGCCGTTACATAGCCCTCGTCGAAAAAGGTGCGCTCCGGACTTATGTGACTGACCTGGAAGGCCATGAGCACATCACAGCTTTTGCGCTGGAAGGATGGTCGCTGGGAGATTTGTGCAGTTTTTTCAAAGAAGAACCTGCCACCCAGAATATTGAAGCGCTGGAAGATTGTGAACTGGTCCTCATTAGCCGCCCTGCGCACGAATCGCTGCTACAAACAATGCCGAAGTACGAGACGTACAACCGTATACTTATGACGGAGGCTTATATCGCCCTGCAAAAGCGGACCCGGGATATGATCAGTCTTTCACCCGATGACCAGTACAAGGCGTTTGTAAATGTATACCCCAATATTGTACAAAGGGTGCCCCAGCATATGATTGCTTCCTACCTGGGGCTCACGCCGGAGACATTGAGCAGGATTAAAAGCAGGATTGCACAACATAGATAATTAACCCGCCAATTTCTTGATTCAAATCATTGGGACCAACCTCCCTCATGTGGTACTTTTGTATAACATGAAACGAAATCAATTCATAAAATCGATATTAACAGGAGTATTTGGTATGACAACGCTTTCAGCATTCAGGAACTTCACTGATTCATTACAGGAAGACGACCACCTGATGCCCGTATTATTCATCGGGCATGGTTCTCCTATGAACGGCATTGAAGACACTGAATTTAGCAGACGATGGGCACAGATGGGCAAGGAAATTCCGACGCCCAAAGCTGTACTGGTGATCTCTGCCCACTGGTATACCCAGGGCACAAAGATCACCGCCATGGAACATCCTAAAACCATCCATGACTTTGGCGGATTTCCCAGGGAACTCTTCGCCGTACAATATCCCGCCCCCGGTAGCCCGGATCTTGCAAGGGAAACCGCTGCCCTGATTCATGCTTCCCTCGATCACGACTGGGGGCTGGACCACGGAACCTGGACGGTGGTAAGACATATGTACCCTGCAGCAAACATCCCGGTGCTGCAATTGAGTATAGACTATTCCAAAGGCCCACAATATCACTACGACCTCGCCAAAGAGCTCTATGCCCTTCGCAGAAAAGGCGTATTGATCATCGGTAGCGGCAACCTGGTGCACAACCTGAGAATGGTGGCATGGGATCGCCTGGATGACAAGGAATATGGTTACGACTGGGCACTGGATATCAATAACCAGTTCAAACACCTCATCAGCAGCCGTGAACACAAGCCACTCATCAACTACACACAACTAGGCAAAGGAGCATTGCTGGCCATCCCTACGCCGGATCACTATCTTCCGCTGATGTATACACTGGGATTGCAATCCAACAAGGATGACATTTCCTTCTTTAACGATAAAGCGGTGGGTGGTTCTCTCACCATGACATCCGTAAAATTCGGTTAATATGCCTTTGTATTACTACCTGGTTGCCCTTTTGCCATTTTTAAAACAAGCGAACAGCATGGAATATTTGATTCATGAGCCAACAGTAAAAACC
Organism: Chitinophaga sp.; assembly: GCF_039596135.1. Classification (GTDB taxonomy): domain Bacteria; phylum Bacteroidota; class Bacteroidia; order Chitinophagales; family Chitinophagaceae; genus Chitinophaga. The sequence goes on along the minus strand of NZ_JBCNKH010000073.1, from coordinate 10,843 downwards.
GAAAAAAAGAAAGCACTCATTCTCATGCATGGGGTGGGAAGTAATGATAAGGACCTGTTTGGCCTGGTAGATTATTTACCAAAGGATTATTATGTAATTTGTCCGCAGGGCCATTTTGCATTAGGTGGTGGCAGATATGCATGGTATAATGTAGATTTCTCTACTGGCAAGCCGGTGTACAATGTACAGCAGGAAAAGGAAAGCCGGGAACTGATCAGGCAGTTTGTGGCAGAGATGAAGGCAAAGTACCATCTGGATGAAGTGTACCTGGGTGGTTTCAGCCAGGGAGGGATTATGAGTTATACCGTGGGATTGAGTGATCCGAAACTGGTAAAGGGAATTATTATTTTAAGTAGCAGAATACTGGAAGAAGTAAAGCCGCTGTTGGCGAAACAAGCCCCTGCGCTGCAGGTATTTGTATCGCACGGTATACAGGATGGTACGCTGGGCATTCATTACGCCAGGGAGGCCAAAGCGTTTTTGGAAGGGATGCAGGTGAAGCTGAGCTATCATGAGTATGCAATGGGCCACCAGGTAAATCAGCAGGTATTGGCAGATTTGAATAGCTGGCTGGCGGAACAAAAGTAAAATTTATACAGCGCTGGCATTCATCTTCACCGGCGGGTTTTGCATCTTAATCAACCGAATTGCAAACCCAACTCCAATCACCGCCATACAAGCCCCTACCACCACCGGATATGTAAACCCATATCCCATCACAATGGGCAATCCACCCAAAAATGCACCCAGGGAATTGCCAATATTAAAGGCTGCCTGTATCAGCGCTGCGCCCAGCATCTCTGCATCGCCAGATGTATTGATCATCAGGATCTGTATCGGTGCAGCAATCATCATAGACAGTGCGCCAGTGAGGAAAGTCAGGAATAATGATACGAACTGGATGCCCGAAAAGTAATGTATGGCCAGCAAATTCACCGCCATACACAACAAGAGACAGGCACAGGTATATACCGGCTGAAAACGATCTGCCAGTTTACCACCTACCAGGTTACCTACAATCATCCCAAATCCGGCCAAAACCATGATCCATGATACACTATCAGGTGAGAAACGGGATACTTCCGTCATTAATGGAGAAATATAACTGATCCAGGCGAACATACCACCAGTGCCTACCGCGGTAATTGCGATCACCAGCCATGCCTGCGGGTTTTTCACTATTGCTATTTCTTTTCTTACATCGGCATTTTCATTTGCCGGCAAGGCAGGTAACCATAATTTAAGGGCGAGCAGTGTAATCAAACCAATTACCGCCACCAATCCAAATGTATATCTCCACAGCAGGTGGTGCCCTATCCAGGTACCAACCGGCACCATTACCAGGTTGGCAATCGTTAATCCGGAGAACATGACCGCAATCGCCTGCGCCTGCTTACCTTTATCTGCCAGTCTGCTGGCCACTACTGAACCTACACCAAAGAATGCCCCATGCGGTAAGCCTGCAAAAAACCTCGCCATGAGCAACGTGATTGGGCCAGGCGAAAATGCAGACAAAGCATTGAACACAGTGAAGATCAGCATCAAAGAAAGTAGAATCTTCTTAGGAGGGTGTTTTACACTCATCATGACGAGTAAAGGAGCCCCAACGACTACGCCTAATGCATAGGCTGAAATGAGATGGCCAGCTTCAGGGATTGTGATGTGCAGGTCACTGGCAATATCCTGCAAAAGCCCCATCATTACAAATTCTGTTGTTCCTATTCCTAAACCGCCCAGCAGTAAGGGCAATAAACTCTTTTTCATATGGTTGGCGATACAATAAACGACGATCAGGGCACAAAATTAGGCGTTTTTTTGTCTTAGGGGTATATATTTTATTTATAGGTATATTGCATGGGTAAACGAATGCGTCCTATAACTATTCCTTTGAAAAAACCAATCTAATGTCTTTTAACTACGATACAGAAGCCAAAAAAATAGCGCCAATTTTTGACCTGATCATCGCCGCTATCGAGAAATTTCCTCCTGAAGGCTGGACTCCTCAAAACATTAGCCAGACCATCAAATTTAACAGGGAGATGAAAGAAGATATATTAAACCCATCGGCTGAATTCAGGACAGAGAAGAGCTTAAAAATTACAAAACGGAATATTCTGAATATGTTCCAGGAAGGTACGGGGAAGTATGTAGAGTACTTCTGGGAGCTGATTGAGAAAAACGGGCTATCGGCAGAAGTAGTGCGATCTGGTCCAATTGAAAAAAAGAAGGGTCGGAAGCCGTAAGGCCATCCACCCTGGACTACCTACTTTTATCATTTTTGGCCTACCTCCCTAATCCAGCATCTCCTTACATTTGCGTATGCCAAAAAACATTATCAGTATCCAAAGCCAGGTAGCCACCGGCTACGTAGGCAACAACATTGCGGGGTTCGCCATCCAGCTGCATGGTATCGACCTCACTTTACTGCCTACCGTATTCTTATCTGCCCACACCGGTCACCCGGTCATTTTCGGAGAAGCCATCTCCCCGGCCTTACTTTCTGACCTGGTAAAAGGTATCGGCGCCATCAACATCCCTGCAGATGCAGCATACCTCATCAGCGGCTTTTGCAACCTGCCTGAAAATATCGATATCATCGCCCATACCGCCCTCCAATACCCACACCTGAAATTCGTCTACGACCCCGTCTTCGGCGACTTTCACTGTGGCGGACTCTATTTCGAAGAGGAAATCGCCACCTACTCCGTCAATAAATTACTGCCACACGCACACATACTCACCCCCAATCACTGGGAGTTAGAATTCATCCTGAAAAAACAATTCAACACCATCGATGAACTAAAAACCGCCGTCCGGAATCACGACCTCCTGAAGGATAAAACACTTATCCTCACCAGCGCAAATCTGGCCGACACAAGCCCTGATGGCATTGAGGTAATACTTATAGAAGGAGATGAGGTAACCCGCTTTAACGGGCCTAAAATTCCCCTTGAAACCACCGGCACCGGCGATCTGTTCACGGCCATCATTACCTCTCAGCTCACGCTGAACAAAAGTCTGAACGATGCTATCCGCATCGCCATGAATTTCATCAATCACACACTCGCATACGTTCAATCTGTAAATGGAAAAGAACTGAGTGCAGCCGCGCTCATGAAACACCTGCACCTGCTAAAATAAATACAATGCACATACACTTTATTATTCACGAGGCCTACGAAGCGCCTGGTGCATACCTCCTTTGGGCCAATGCAAGGAAATACGAAGTTAGTTTCACAAAAATTTACGAAGGACAATTACCCCCTGGTAATGCCAACGATATCGACTTACTCATCGTGATGGGTGGCCCGCAAAGCCCGCATACGCTGAAGACCGCAAAGGAAGAAATACACCTGATCCGGCAATGTATCAATGCCAATAAAGCCGTGGTAGGCGCCTGCCTCGGTGCACAACTCATTGGCGAAACCCTTGGCGCCCCTTACGATCACAGCCCGCAAAAAGAAATCGGCGTGCTCCCCATCGAACTGACCAATGCCGGTATCAAAAGCGATATGATAGGTCACTTCGGTGCAGTACTGGACGTTGGTCACTGGCACTACGATATGCCCGGGCTCACAGGTCACTGTAAAATACTCGCCAAAAGCAAAGGCTGTCCCCGCCAGATCATTGAATACACACCACTGGTCTACGGCTTTCAATGCCACATGGAATTCACGCCCGAAGTGCTGGCGCTCCTCATTGCCAACAGCAATGAAGATGTGATCCACAACCCGGACACTGACTTCACTGACATGAACGACAAACTCTTTACCTTCTGCGACAAACTCATAGCAGCATATGCAGGAAATAAAAACTAACATTCAGGCGGTGCACCAGCGAATCAAAGCCGCCTGTAAAATCGCCGGCCGCGATGAAAAAGACGTACAACTCCTCCTCGCCACCAAAACTGTGCCCCCGGAGAAAATACGCATTGCCATCGAAGCCGGCGAAACCCTGATCGGTGAAAACAAAGTCCAGGAACTCCGCGACAAGTACGATGCCCTGAAAGACCTGCGCATCGAACGCCATTTTATCGGACATTTGCAAACCAATAAGATCAAAGATGTGCTAAAATATGTAAGTTGCATCCAATCGCTGGACCGTGTGTCTATCGCACAGGAACTGGACAAGCGCCTGCAAAGCGAAGGCCGCAGCCTCGACGTCTTTATACAGGTTAATACCTCCTATGAAGAAAGTAAATTCGGCGTGAAACCTGAAGATGTTGAAGCCTTCATGAAAACGCTGCAGTCTTTTGATACGCTGCATATTAAAGGCTTAATGACTATCGGTCTGCTGGATGTGGAAGTAGAGAAAATGCGCCCTTCTTTAAGATTGCTAAAAACAATCAGGGCACGTTTGGGAATGGATGAGCTGCTACTTTCCATGGGCATGTCGCAAGACCTGGAACTCGCCATTACCGAAGGATCCAACATTGTACGTGTAGGTACTTCCATCTTCGGCAATCGCTTCTCAGGCAAGGAAATCTGGAATGAAAACGAAAATATATCATGAGCGTATACGACCTTACCATACAGGAAACGGTAAATGTTGATTTTGAAGAGATCTTCTTTACACCTGAAAACAAAGCTGCCCTGGGCCAGGTGATCAAAGAATACAAATACCTCGATGAGCTGAAGAAATACGGCTTACAAATCGACAATAAAATTCTCTTACACGGCCAGTCGGGCTGCGGCAAAACCACCACAGCCAAAGCCATTGCCACTGCCCTGAAAAAGAAGATTACCATCGTAAACCTGAGTAACCTCGTATCTGCCCGTATCGGCGAAACTGCCAAAAACCTGCAATCCTTATTCGCCCTCTCTGCCAGGCAAAAGTCTGTGCTCTTCCTCGATGAGTTTGACCTGATGGGTAAAACCCGTGACAATAATGAAGATAATGACGTAGGCGAGATGCGCCGGCTCGTCAACTCCCTCATCCAGGAAATTGACTACCTGCCTGCAGATAGTCTCCTGATCTGTGCTACCAATCATTACGAAATGATTGACCCCGCCATACTGCGCAGGTTCCAGTTAAAGATCAAATATGAGTTACCTTCAGATGCAGACCTGGAAGGTTACTATGATAAAATGCTGGCGCCATTTCCGGCCCACCTGCAGGACCTGGACCGAAAGTACGGCATCTCTTATGCAGAGGTAAAGGACTACATTCATACCACCATGAAGAAACGCATCATCGCAGAACTGGAAGCACAATGCTACGTCCCTGGAAATTAGAAATACAATTAGATCCGCAATCTGAAAAAGCGATCTATTTACAAATCGCTGATATCATCATCCAGGATATCCAGACCGGCCGGCTAAAAGCCGGCGACGCCCTGCCCGGCAGCCGCCAGCTGGCTGCGGACCTCAGTGTGAACAGGAATACCGTAGTAGATGCACTGAATGTGTTGATCAACGAAGGCTGGATCGAAGCACAACCCCGCAAAGGTGCTTTTGTAGCAGATGTTTTGCCCACTACGCCCTCCCATAACAACAAACAGGCCATCACTACCCCTGAAAACAACCACCACATCCATCTCTATTTTGACGATGGCTTTCCGGATAGCAAGATTGCCCCTATGACGGAACTGGCCAGGGCATATAGAAAAATATTCAACCAGAAAGCCAGGTGGCAGCTCATGGGTTATAACAGCGAACTGGGTGACGAATCATTCCGGAAAGTGGTCGCCCAGATGCTGAACCACCAACGCGGCATGCAGGTGACCGCAAGTGATATCTGCATCACCCGGGGAAGCCAGATGGCCACCTACCTGGCAGCACATTGCCTGCTCTCTCCCGGCGACCGGGTGATTGTAGAAAACCCCGGGTATCGCCCCGCATGGAAAGCACTGGAAAATGCAGGTGCACAGCTGATTCCCATCGCTGTCGACAAAGAAGGCATCGTCATAGACCATGTTATCGCCTGCCTGCAATCGCATCAAAAGATCAGGGCGATCTATATCACACCCCATCACCAGTACCCTACCACCGTCACATTGAGCCTGCAACGCCGGCAGGCGCTGATACGCCTTTCTAATGAATATGGGTTCACCATTATTGAAGACGATTATGACAATGAATTTCACTTCGGATACCGGCCGGTATTGCCACTGGCGAGCTTCCCGGAATTGAGGAATTATGCCTACATCGGCACCATGAGTAAAGTGGTGGCCCCTGCACTGCGTATCGGGTACCTTGTATCGAATGATAGTGTCGTGATGAAAAAAGTAGCTGCCCTGCGCAAAATCATAGATGTACAGGGAGATGCCATGATGGAACAGGCAGTACTGGAACTGATCAGCGATGGCACCATCAAAAAACATATCCGCAAGGCCACCCTCTTTTATAAAAACAAAAGAGATAAAACCCTGCTGCTGTTGGAGAAGTACCTGAAAGGCAAAGCTGATTACGAAGTACCCGAAGGCGGACTCGCATTCTGGATTGTACCTGCACACACCATCAACTGGCCAAAGGTTGCCGCTAAACTATTAACAAAAGGTATCAAAATTAATACCCCCGATAATTATAGCGATGATCCTACCCTGAATGGATTCCGGTTCGGATACGGCGCGCTTTCTGAAGCACAGCTGGAAGAAGGCATCAGGGCTTTGGCAGCGTATCTGCCCGGTACGGATAAAGCATAGCATCCATCTGTTTGTAAAATGCAGTCGCTGCTTCCTTACCCTCCAGCTGCCGGGTCAGTTCATTGTTAGATAACCAGAAATCGCCCACGATGAAAACCTGGTTTACTAACGCTGTCCAGACAGCATCCGGGATATCATCCCTGAAGTAACCCTGCTGAACCAGTATTTTGAATATTCTTTTGAACTCCTTCCCCCTTCTTTTAAATAACTGGAAATAATGCTGCTGTATAGAGGGTATTTCTGCCGCTATTTCTACAAAATTCAGAAAGATAAACCTGTATTTGTATACCACCAGGAAAGATGCCTGGATAAAATGCTTCACATCTCCGTTCCCTAATTCCAGCACTAACTGATCCATTTCTGCTGCCAGCCGGGAATACAATTCCAGTATGATATCGTCTGTATGTTTGAAATGGTAATGCAGATTGCCCGGACTGATAGCCATGCTGGCTGCAATGTGGCGGGTGGTAGCACTGATACCCTTTTCATTGTACAGAGCAAGTGCCGCCGCGAGAATTTTTTCTTTTGTATCCATCATTATTCAAATCTAAGTAGTGTTTCAATTTCATTTTATCTTTTCCCGCCCCCACACAAATTTAGAACATTTGTTCTATTCACAAAAAAATTAGTACATTTGCTCTAAATACCAGCATATGGAACAAAAGAAATCGCTTATCCGGACTTTAAGAGCAGCTGTACTCCCCATTAAAGAAACGGACAATGAATTTGTAAAAGGAGTAAAAAATATAGGTTTCGGGGTTTTCTTAATCTTATTCACATGTGTATCAGGGGCAATCATACTCGCCATGTCCTTAGCGCTTTGAGGGATCCCTTATTCATTATTTACAACATCTTATGGTGGTTCATTCATATTTGCAGATGGGTCAATAAACCTATTCCCTATCTCAACAACTGGCTGACTGATTTTTTATTCATCCCCGTTGTTGCTCACCTTACCAAGCACATTGCATTGCGGCGTGAAGACTATCGCTTCCCATTATCTTATTTACTGGTAATGGCACTGTACACAGCGCTCATCTTTGAATGGGTGTATCCATCCTTCTCCCACAAAACGGTAGGCGATCCATTAGATGGTATCGCTTACCTGTTGGGCAGCCTGTTCTATTATTATGTACATCAGGATTTCCGGCTGGGACGGATATTCAGGTAAGCCCCCTGATAAGGTGCTTCAGGAGAATACACAATTACTGCAATACACTTGCCGGCAGCATCCGTTTCAAACGCAATGCCATGCCCCGCATCCCACACAGTGCATTCCCCACCCTCTCCTTTGTAGGTAGTTGTCTGCTTCAATTTGTACTTTGCATTTAATTCATCCAGTGAAGACCCTACATGCAAACCATCTTTTGTTTTAAACGCAGGCGATGTAACCCTGATCTGTTTCACTTTAGCAACCGAATGATCTCCATCCGGGTTACGGGCAGACAATATAGAGGTTGCATAAGCCCCTTTGTAATAAATTGCTACTGACTTTTGCATAGCCGCGTCTCCTTCATCAGGCTTACCCAGCAATTTGATCACTGTGTCCATATTGTCATTGATATGGGTATTTCCTATTGCTTTGCCCGGTACCACCAGGTAAGCTTCATTAGATGAAACCGGTTCTGTAGATGGTACCGGTATTGCTACAGGAGCCGGGGCAGCAGGAGCTGCTATCGTGGAATCCTTATCGGTTACAACCGGCGGCCTTGAATTGCATGCTGCCAGCAGGAACAAGGCTAAAATGAGATTCGTTTTCATACTTAACACCACATCAATTATTATTCCGAATTACAAAAAGGGGATGTATGCTGTGTCGATACATCCCCTGATAGATTTATACCATTCTCAAATGGTTCATTTATTTTCGAGGCAAACTCCTGCCATTACTATTTAATGACTGTCACATTTCCCTTCAACGTCTGTTTCTCTCCACCATTCGCTTTCCGATAATGCACGATCCATAAATAAGTGCCTTCATCTACCAGCGCTCCTTTGAACCGCCCATCCCATCCGGCACCTACACCTTTCGCACTATAGACCAGCACACCCCAGCGGTTGTAAACATTCAGCTCATAGTCAATCATTGTACCGCTCACGCCCGGCCTGAAGTAATCGTTATTACCATCTCCATTTGGTGTGAATGCATTCACCGTCACCGTTTTCTGATTACAGGTCTTGTAATTGACTGTAATACCTTTCGTCATTGAACCACATTCATTATAAATAGTCGCAGTATAATAACCGGTCTTTGTTACCACATACCACGAAGTGGTTGCACCATCCTGCCACTTGATACTATTGCCTGTACCTGTGCTTACATTCAGGGTCAGTACCTCACCTTCACAGATAGTGGTATCATTACCCAATGTGAACGCACTAATACCCGCCACCGTTACATTGATACTATCAGAAGATGTCAGGTTACAATATTTGTCAAGCACTGTTACGGTATACTTGCCTGGTACGCTTACTTCCTTGATCGGATCGGTCGTACCATCATTCCAGAGGTAAGAGATCACATTTTCATTGGTTGCATTCAGTACCACAGAACCGCCTGAACAAATATCTTTGTCCACTCCTAAATCCAGTCCCACATCTCCCCTGTTCGTCACGCTCACCGTATCTGTCACCACACAACCATTCTTCGTTACGGTCGCCCAGTAATCACCGGGTTTGGTCACGCTGATGGTATTTGTGCGGGACCCGTCAGACCATACCACACTTCCACCATCGGGTTCTACTTCCAGCGTCACGCTCTGACCCTGACAAACCGCCGTATCCGAAGTCAGTGTTATAGCTGGTGGTGTAGCCACATTCACAGTGGCATCGTCCGTCACTGTACAACCCTTCAGGGATACTTCCACATTATAGGTACCGGCAGCACTTACTGTAATAGAAGGTCCGGTATCGCCGGTGCTCCATGAATAAGTAGCACCCTGTATATAGGCATTCAGTTTTACAGTGCTGCCTTCACAGATAGTGGTATCACGGATCGCTACAGTTGGCGGATTATTGACAGTTATTTTGATAGAGTCTGTCGCGGCACAACCATTATTGGTCACTGTTGCATAGTAAGTACCACTTGCTGCAACCGTGATCTGCTGTGTAGTTACGCCTGTACTCCATACAATTCCATATCCGGCGCTGGCATTGTCTGCACCTGCATCCAGGGTGATCACACTACCCGTACAGATGGCGGTATCATTACCCAGGTTCACCGTTGGTTTTTCTACATAGCGCAGGTTGTACGTGACCGGGTCAGATACACAACCCGTCACCCCATCCGTTACAAAAAAGGTAGCCTGTGTGGCTCCATTCAGGTCAAACACATTGCTGGTTTGTATAAGCGGCACAGTAACAGCGCCGGCTGGATATACGCTTAGTAAAGTGAATTTAGGTTTATTGACTTTGTTCAACAGCAGCAGGGCAAACTTCGAATTGTCAGAACAGTTCACCGGCAGTGTCGTATCCAGCTGTGGTTTCGGACATGCTGTAACGGTGATCACCTGTACCTTTTCGATCGCTGCATTGCCACAGGCATCAGTTACATTCCATCTCCTCGTGATAGTATAACCATTACATACATCTACAGTATATGGATCTATCGTCATCGTAGCGCGCTTAGGGAAGTTCGCATCGCAGTTGTCAGTTGCATACAAGGTAGCTGCTGCAGGAATAGTGCCGCCACAGGCTACAGTTACGTCAGCTGGTGCTGTTCCGATCACAGGCCGGGTTGTATCCTGTACTGTGATGGTTTGTTTCCAGGTGTTTGTATTACCACATTCATCTTTTGCAATCCATGTTCTGATCAGCTGGTAATTGCCTGCGCAGGCACCGCTGATGGTTTGACGGGATTGAGAATAGCTGACCTTCACCGTACTGCAATTGTCAGTCGCAACCACATTAGATGGTGTAGCTGGTATAGCATCGCAGTTCACAGTAGTATCGCCCGGAGGCGCTATGGTGAATGCCGGTCTGGTGGTATCCTGTACCGTGATGACCTGTTTCATAGTGGCAGTGTTGCCACAAGCATCTTTAGCTGTCCATGTACGTGTCAGGCGGTAATTGCCGGGGCAGGTACTGCTCAGGAATCAAGGACTGATGCGCAGGCGCTCGCGCACCGGCACGCCCTTCTCTTCCAGCTTGGTGATTTCGCGCAGCAGCGCATCCGGCGCCAGCACCACGCCATTGCCGATC
>NZ_JBCNKH010000072.1:0-31295 GCF_039596135.1 Chitinophaga sp. | reverse complement strand
ATTTCAGGCAACGTAGAACAAAAGCAGGCGGCTCCTGTGGCTGTGGCAACTGTGGCCCAACCATCCGCAACATGGTCTGAAAGCGAAATTAAAAATATACTCCTGCTCACTGTGAGTGAGAAAACCGGCTACCCTACTGACATGCTGGGCATGGACCTGGACCTCGAAGCAGACCTCAGCATCGACTCTATCAAACGCATGGAAATACTGGGCGAGCTGAAAATAAAGATTGGCAGTTTTTCTCAGAATGGTGAAGATAAAACAGAAGCACTGGCCGGGATTAAAACACTGAATGGATTGCTGAAGTGGATTGCTGAAAATGTGGGAGGTACCACACCGGCTATGCCTGTGTACAGCACCCCTCATGCGATGGCAACAGCGAACCTTTCAAGGCTCTGTTTTTCATTGACGCCCTCAGGATTTGAACAGAAAGCGGTTGCTATTAAAGACGCAAGATTTGCTATTATGGATGATGGCAGCACACTGCCGGCTACGCTGCGCGATTTGCTGATTGAAAAAGGTGCCACCGTTACCATTATAAAAGGAGATGAATCATTAGATGATTACCAGGGACTGATCATTCCAGATCTGCTTACAGCTCCCGGCCGGCCTGACATCCTGACGGCTTTTGATACCATCAAAAAACTGAACCCTGAAAAAGCGAAATGGGTATACGCCATCTCCGGCGTATTGAATGGGGATGCTAAAGACCTGCGTAGTGTACAGGGTTATCCCGGTTTCCTGAAAAGCCTGGACAAGGAGTGGGAAACTACCAAATGCCGCAGCATCACCCTGACCGGCCAGTTCCCTGCCGATCGCATTCCGGGCATGATCATCGATGAAATTCTTCATCCTGACGAACCTGCAGAGGTGGTCTATCACAATGGCAGCAGGCATACTTTTAGCCTGATTCCTTCACAATTGCCCGTAGGCGATACCTCACAACTGCAACTGGACCCTAACAGCGTAGTACTGGTACTAGGCGGTGCACAGGGCATCACAGCCAAACTGATGATCCGCTTCTCTAAAGATTATCCTTGTCATTATATACTGGTGGGCCGCTCCACAGATCCGCGTAATACAGTGTCTTCCCAATATGCATCATTCACCAGCAAAGATGCGATTAAGAAACAACTGATTGCCGAAGGACAACTCACCAAACCTGCGGACATCGAAAAGAAAGCTTCAGAAATTCACAAGGCCAACCAGATCTTACATACCATTCAATCTCTTGAGAAAAACGGCGCTACCGTGACTTACCGCTCACTCGACCTGCGCAATGAACAGGAGATCAGTGCACTGATTGCCCAGGTATACAAAGACTATGGTCGTATTGACGGGGTAGTGCATGGGGCAGGTTTACTGGAAGATAAACTCTTCCAGCAGAAGACCTCAGAATCATTCGAACGCGTGTTCACCACCAAAGTAACGCCGTTGAGAATACTGGCAGAACAACTTCGCCCGGATGTACAGTTTGTGATCTTCTTTTCCAGCGTGGCCTCTGTATATGGCAACCGTGGGCAAACCGACTATGCTGCGGCCAACAGTGTGATGGACCGCTATGCATGGGAGTTGCGCAATACCATCAAAGGAAAAGTGACCGCTATCAACTGGGGTCCATGGAAAGGTACCGGCATGGTATCGCCCGCACTGGAAAGGGAATACGAACGCAGGGGTATCGCCCTCATTCCTTTGCAGGAAGGCATGGAGCTCTTTGTGAATGAGCTGAAATATGGCAATGAAAGCCAGGTGCTGATCATGGCTTAACCTTTAAAAACGTTCGCAGATATGAATGTAGCTATCATAGGGATGTCAGGTATCTTCCCCGGTGCGGGCAATATCCAGACCTTCTGGCAGAACATTATACAGAAAAAAGACGCGATACAGGCAGTGCCTGAAAACAGGCTGGATGCCACGTTCTTTGATACAGAGACGATAGCCGTAGACCGTTTTTATTGTCGCAAGGGTGGCTTCATTGATGAATTTGCCACCTTCGATCCGATTCGGTTTGGCATATTGCCACTGGCAGTAGAGGGTACAGAACCAGAGCAGTTGCTTACGCTGGCCCTTGCCCAGCAGGCATTGCAGGATGCAGGTGTATTGGATAAAAACTACTCGCTGGAGAAAACAGGTATCATCATCGGGAAAGGGAATTACCCCGGTCCCGGTGCTACCAGGGCGATTGAAATAGTGCGTACCGGGGAGCAGATCGTACAATTGCTGCAAACATTATTGCCACATTTACCGGGTGCTGACCTTGAGAAAGTAAAGAAAGAGTTCCAGCAAAAGAAGGGGCGGTTTGGCCCGGATACAGCCATGGGATTGATTCCAAACCTGGTGGCATCGTTAGTCGCCAATCGTCTTAACCTGGGAGGTGTGGCGTATACACTGGATGCCGCCTGCGCCAGTTCCCTGCTGGCAGTAGACCATGCGATACAGGAACTGAGCACTGGCAGGGCAGATATGATCATTGCCGGTGGTGTGCATGTATCTCAGAATGCGCCATTCTGGAGCATCTTCACACAGCTGGGAGCACTTTCCCGCCGGCAACAGATACGACCCTTTGATCAGCAGGCAGATGGCTTGCTGATAGGGGAAGGTTGTGGTTTTGTGGTGTTGAAAAAACTAGACGATGCCATTCTTGATAATGACCGCATCTATGCTGTGATCAAAGGTAGTGGCATCTCCAGCGATGGTGCCGGTACCAGTGTAATGAGTCCTTCTGTAAAAGGACAATCTGTAGCTATCAGGCAGGCATGGCAGCGGGCTGGTATCGGGCTGGATGAGATCGGGTACATCGAAGCACATGGCACAGGTACTCCATTAGGTGATAAAACCGAACTGGAAACTTTGGCACAGGTGTTTGGTCAGCATGCACGTAAAGCAGGTATTGGTTCTGTGAAATCAATGATTGGTCATGCAATGCCGGCAGCAGGTATGGCAGGATTGATCAAGACAGCACTGGCATTGTATTACAATACCCTTCCTCCTACCCTGCACTGTGAAGAACCGGTAGCAGCCATGCGGGATACCCGTTTTGCACCGGTACAGGAAGCAACCGACTGGCAAGCCACCGGCTTACCTTTGCGGGCAGGTGTGAATGCATTTGGTTTTGGAGGTATCAATGCGCACCTGGTAGTGGAAGGATTTAACAGCTTACCCAAAGGCGTCTTCAATGGCATTACTCCTGCCCTGAAAGCAGATGTATTGCTGCTGGCAAGGAATAGCACAGCCGCGCTGATCCGGGCATTAGAAAATAACGAAACTGATCCGGGACAGGGTGATTACCGCATTGCGCTGTTTGATCCTACACCGGAACGTATCAAAAAAGCCCTGAAGATTGTAAGCAGGAATACACCGTGGAGAAACAAACAGGACATCTGGTTTACCAATGAGCCATTGATTGCTAAAGGTGGGAAGGTAGCATTTTTATTCCCAGGTTTAGATGGATTAGGTGGTGGTGAAGTAGACAGTGTAGCTGCTCACTTCAATTTACCGGGTACACATACCGGCAGTAAAGACAATGTGTATGAGTCAGCTATTACCCTGCTGGAAAGGAGCCGGATCATAGATACTGCCCTGAAGCAAATGGGTATCCGCCCTGATCTGAATGCAGGCCATAGTATGGGGGAATGGCTGGCAGGCCGCTCTGCAGGTATGGCTACCGAAGCCTCTATTCTTGAAATACTACAGGACCTGAATCCACAGGCACTGGAAACTGAAAATGCGAAATTCCTTGTAACCGGTGTCGGATATGATCAGTTGCTTCCATTGCTGGAAGGTAAGAAAGACATCTACCTGTCAATGGACAACTGTCCGCAGCAGGCCATTCTTTGTGGTACCGATGCAGCTGTTGCAGACTTCATTGAGGTATTGAAAGTAAAGCAGATTTTCTACCAGGTACTGCCTTTCCAGTCTGGCTTCCACTCTCCTTTTGTAGCAAAGAAAACAGATGTATTGCTGGCGGGCATCAGTAAGATCCAGTGGTTAAAACCCGAGACTCCTTTCTGGTCTGCCACTACACTGGATTTGTACCCTGCTACATATGAGGCGATCAGGGATCTGAGTGTGGATCACCTGATTAAACCGGTACGTTTCCGTGAACTGACAGAAAAGTTATACGCACAGGAGCAGGTACGCATGTTTATCCAGGTGGGTGCCGGTGGTTTGATTGGGTTTGTAGACGATACATTGAAAGGGAAAGCATATAGTGCAATTGCAGCGAATGTACCTACCCGTGGAGGATTGGAGCAGTTACAACGCGTAATGGCGGCACTGTTTGTGGAAGGGAAGACAGTGAACCTGGCTTTCCTGGGCATTTCTCCCAAAGGCAAATCTGCCATGCCTTTGCAATTGGGAACGCCATTTATTAAAGAACTGGATAGTCTGAAAGGGATTTCGGTACCTGCTCCATCTATTAAGCCGGCATTTCCTGCTGTCAGAAAACCCGTTTTACAGGCATTTCTTCAGAATGTAGATGAGATCACGGCTATCCAGGATGAAATTATTGCACTGTTCAATGATCCTGTTTCGGTACAGCCTATTTCTCATACACTCAATATTTCTCTTGAGAACACGCCTTATCTCATCGATCATGCGTTGGTAAAACAAAAACCCGGATGGCCCATTAAAGAGGATATGGACCCCGTTATACCCATGACGATGATCTTTGAACTCTTTGGCGACATCGCACGCGCAAACGGCCAAAACAGGGCTGTAAAACGCATTTACAACATACAGGTATTCCAATGGATGAACGTCTCCTCTCCTTTCAAAGAAACCATTACTGGTAAGTGGGAAGGAAATGACACCGTGCACCTGGACCTCCCCAATTATGCCAATGCCAGCGTACAACTCACGAAGCAATACCCGGCGCCACCAGCAAAGGATTTCTCAATTGGCGCATCATTAGGGAGCGAACTGTACAAAACACCTGCGCAAATCTATGAGCGCCATATGTTCCACGGTCCTGGTTACCAGGGTATCCGAAAGGTGGTACACATGGGCGAAAAGGGCATCACCGGCATCATCGAAAGCAGCACCGGTAAGGGTTCCTTATTGTATAATGCGGGGCAACTGTTCGGTCTGTGGCTACAACTGGTCTTAACAAAAGACAGGATTGCATTTCCTGTAAAGATTCATGAAATCGCGTTCTATGGCGATATGCAGGACCAATCAGGCAGTTTTGAATGTACCTGCCAGCTCACTGAACTGAATGATGAATTTGCCAATGCTGATTTTGTAATTAAAAAAGCAGGCCAGGTATGGGCCATCGTGACTGGTTGGCAAAACAGGCGATTGGAAATTGATGAAGCTCTCTGGCAGATCTCCATGTCTCCCCTGCAAAATAAGCTGGCCAAAGAGATTGCCCCGGGTGTATTCATTTTCAACAATGCTTACCAGCGTGTAGTATCATGGGATTTCATTCAGAAGCGCTACCTCAACCAGGCAGAAAAAGCTTTTGTAAAAGAGCTGCTTCCCATGAAGCGTAAAGAAAGAATCATCAGTCGTGTGGCTGCCAAAGACGCTGTACGCTCGGTGATGAAACACCATTGCTTCCCGATAGAATTTGAAATAAAGAACAATGCGGCAGGTGCGCCTTATGTGGAAGGTGTAGACGGTATTCAACTAAGTATCGCACACAAAGGTATGGAAGCAGTTGCCATAGCCCGCTATCAGCAACCAGTTGGCATTGACATAGAAGAAATAAAACCACAGAGCGAAGGTTTTTGTGAACTGGTATTCAACAGCGCTGAAATGGCGCTATTGCCAGCGGAGTCGCGCGATGAATGGATCATTCGCGCCTGGGTGGCCAAAGAAGCCTATGGCAAACACCTGGGTAAAGGTCTCCAGGGCAATCCAAAAGGATATACCATTTCCGCCATCAATGGAGATGAATTACGTATCAATGATATCAACATTAAGACAATTAAACACAACAATTTTATAATAGGATGGACGCTATAGCTGCACACAAACTGAATAGCGAAGAGATCTTCGCCCTGCTGAAACAATTCATTACTGAGGTAATCGGAGAAGAGTTCGTAGAAGATATGGACATCACCAAAGAAAGCTCTTTCACACGGGATCTGGAAATGGACAGTATTGAGATCGTCTCCTTTTCAGAGAAGGTTAAGAGCCACTTTGGTGAGCACGTGGATTTTACAGGATGGCTTTCCAACATGGACCTCGACCAGCTGATTAATCTCAGCCTGGGTGACATTATTAAATACATTGAACAATGCCAGTAATCAAAATCAATCACACCTCCGTTCATGTTCAGGAAATGAACAAAGGAGCGAAGGAAACCATTTTGCTGATCCATGGTATGTTCAGCAACCTGTCTGTTTACTATTTCAACATTGCCCCAATTCTGGCAAAACAATTTCATGTAGTCATGTATGACCTGAAGAGTCATGGCATGAGTGGTAAGGAGAAAGATGGTTACGACCTGAATTCCCTCACCGACGACCTGTTAGCCCTGATGGAAACCTTAGAACTCAAAGCTGTACACCTGGTAGGCTATAGCTTCGGTGGCCTGGTAGCCCTGCGCATGGCAAGCCGCTTCCCCGGCAGGGTAAAGAAACTCGCGGTGATTGAAGCACCGGACCCCGGCGAAAATGAAAGGCTGGGCATCATTGACATGTATAGCAAAGAGTTCCTGATCGACTACATCAATAACTTTACTGACACCACCAAATTTAGGATGGGCAAGCGACAGCTGGAGAAAAACCATCGCATGTACGAATACCTGTTCAACGAAACCTCGATTAAATCTGACCTGCGCAAAGAACGTGGCTTCTTCTCAGGCAAAGAGATCGGGTATATTAAACAGGAAACCCTGCTGCTCTATGGCAAAGACTCTGACTGTGTGCCCTCCGGACAAACTTTATATGACAGGCTCACCCGCTCTAAAATTGCTTTATTGAGCGGGGATCATAATCTGCCGCTACAACAGCCGGAAGAAACGGCCTTACGATTAAAAGACTTCTTTGAAGGATGGCAGAGCAAATTCAGACAAATCAATAATAGAATATGGCAAGGTTTGCGTTTATAGTTCCGCCCCTGCATGGGCATGTGAACCCAACATTAAGCCTCGGTGCTGAATTATTGAAAAGAGGGCACGAAGTAGGCTGGATCACCCTGGACCCCTCACTGGGCAATAGATTGCCGGCAGGTGGTCAACTACTGCTCGCTGAGTATAACGAAGATAGCGAAGCCTACCTGGACCAGATTCATAAAAAAAATGTATCTGGTATTGAAAGTATCAAGTTCCTCTACGAAGAAGTACTGATACCCCTGAACAGGTTTATGTACGATGGCATCAATACTATTCTCGATCGTTTCAAACCTGATGTAGTGATCAATGATCACCAACTCTTTGCCGGCGCCATTGCAGCTTACAACAGGAACATGCCTTACGCTACTTCTGTCACTGCCCCCGCAGCGATCAAGATGATAGATGACCTGCCCGGCGTACATGACTGGGAAGTAAAGCAGATCATAGGTCTGCAACAGGAACTCGGCGTGCCAGGGAATAACGCCGTTGTGCTTTCTGAAAAACTTACATTGGTATATACTTCAAAACATTTTTTCGGGTATATGGACACGCCGGATCATTACAAGTTCATCGGCCCCGTGTTCAATAACCGGAATACCGTACCTCCTTTTAACTGGGAACAACTGTCGCAAATGGGTGCGGATCCAAGGATACTGGTTTCAATAGGCACCACCTTCGATCACGCTTATAAAAAAGAATTCTTTGGTAAGGTCATAGATGCTTTCAGCCATCAGGCGGTGACCGTGATCGTCGTTTCTGACGAAAGTCTCTTTGACAGCTGGCCATCCAACTTCATTGTGCAGAGCAGGGTACCACAGCTGGACCTGTTGCCACACCTGGATGCCGTGGTTTGCCATGGTGGCCACAACACCGTATGCGAAACCCTTTCGCATGGATTGCCATTGGTAGTGATTCCGATCGCTTACGATCAATCGCATGTAGCTGGCCAGGTGACCCAGGCAGAGAGTGGTGTACGCCTGAATTTTAAACGTTTCAAAGCACCACACCTGCGGGAGGCTGTATTTGAGATCCTGAAAAATCCTGTGTATAAACAAGCGGCACAGCGCGTCCGGGATTCATTTGAACGCGCCGGTGGTGCCACTACAGCAGCTGATTTGCTGGAAGACCTGGCGCCTGCTGTACCTCCTTTTGGCATGACCATGAACCAGGCATTTTACCGCAACAAAGTCTATTAATCTTTATTAAAACCACTATCCTATGTCTAAATTCATGTTTGTAGTACCGCCCTTTTTCGGGCATATCAGTCCCACCCTCAGTGTAGGCAGCAGCCTGATTGCGAAGGGCCATGAAGTGATATGGGTAGGATTGAAAGAACTGGCCCCGGAGCATATTCCTGCCGGCGGAAAGTTCATTGTACCACATGCAGAACTGGCGGAATACCAGACCGCTATCCATCATATTTTACAAAAGCAGGATGAAGGTCCGAAACTATCAGGCATAGAAACCCTCAAGCTGGCTTTGGAAGAGACCTACCTCCCCTTCTGCCGCATCATGATCAATGGTGTAAACAGGGTGGCCGATGAGTTTCGGCCGGATGTGATTGTGAGTGATTGTATCACTTTTGCAGGCGCCATCTGTGCTCATCAAAAAGACATTCCCTGTGTTACCACTACCCCTGTACCACCGGATGTAACAGCAGATAGCATGCAATCGCCCAAGATCTTTGAATGGCAGCAGAATCTGATCAAAGGACTGCATCATGAAATGGGAATTTACACAGGAGAGTTTGCCATTCATTCGCGGGAAATGAATATCGTATTTACTTCAGAAGAGTTTTCAGGATGTAAAGCTCCCCTGCCACACATGCGTTTTGTAGGCCCGGTAAAAGGCAGACCTAACAATACCCCTTTTGACTGGGACCGTTTATCAAGAGCCATCGGACCAAAAGTATTCGTGTCATTAGGTACTTTACTGGTAGATATCAGGAAAGAGTTTTTTGCAAAACTGGTAGAAGCATTTGCCAATGAGCCATTAACGATAGTAGCAGCAACTGATCCGGCCATCTTCCCTGCATGGCCAGACAACTTTATTGTACAGGGTTATGTACCGCAGACACAACTGATGCCGCATATGGATGCAGTGATCTGCCATGGAGGTTTCAACACCGTGAACGATGCTTTCCTGAATGGATTGCCCATGCTCATTACACCTATTGCATACGATCATTTTCACACTGCATCTCTCATTGAAAATGCAGGCTGCGGTATCAAGCTGCGGTACAAGCGGCTACGGGTCAGTGATCTGCGGGATGCTATGTGGGAAGTATTACAAAATGAAAAATACAGGCAAGGCGCACAGCACATCAGAGATACATTTATACAGGCCGGAGGAAACGATAAAGCGGTAGAACTGTTAGAGACTTTTGCACAACGTACTAAAGCAAGGTTAACTGCATGAAAAGAAAATTACTCTTTCCCGAAAGGCTGATGTTGGGAGATGGCAACACACCTTTCAATGTCGTATCTACCATCCGCATCAAAGGAACTATTTCAGAAGAGAACCTGGTACATGCGCTGGCTTGTATCCAGGCGAAACATCCTTTGCTCAGGGCGAGTATTACCAATGATCACTATGTGGTAATGGAGCAACCTCCTGTCATTCCATTAAAGATCGTACATAGCACCGATTGGATAACGGTGACCCTGGCCGAACTGGCAATGCCCTTCGACACCAGCGCCGGACCATTGGCCAGGGTAACCTGGATCAGAACACTGCAGTATTCAGACCTGGTTCTCACGCTGCACCACTGCCTGTGTGATGGCGGCGGCCGGTGGGCATTGATGAAAGAAATGATTGCCCTGCTGGATAATCCATCTAAGGATATTGGCATGCATCGGTCTTTATTGACAATTGAAGATATTATTCCCCCGGCACACCAGTCAGGGTGGCCATTATTCAAAGCGAAGTTTACCGGCGGGATTATTAAATATGGCTCCCAGCTACTGGCTGCGCTGGTTTCTACGAAAGGAAAGTCAAAAACCAACCGTGAAAAGGACTATTTATTACACTGGAAACTGGATACGTCCATGACATCTGCACTGGTGCGCCAGTGTAAGACTATGGGCGTAACCGTGAATACTGCCCTCTGTGTAGCGCTGGCCAGTGCTTTCAGAAAAGTAAAAGGGGATCAGGGAGCCGCCAAGGTGACCTGCCCGGTGGATATCCGGAAGTATGCACCGGCTATTACCAAAGATTCCATCTTTGCCGTAGGCCTTTCCATCACACTGGAAATAGCGGATGAACACACCCGGCCTTTCTGGACAAGGGTACAGCTACTGCAACCTATAGCTACAGACAAACAGAAAAGGCTGGATACCTCTACGATACAGGCACTGGAGTATGCGCATGCCGCTATTCCACATATGATCAAATTCCTGACTTATGGAAAACTCAACTACAACCTGATGTTTTCCAACATGGGGAACCTGGATATTGATGAGCATTGGCGCACCTTTGACATCGATACGGTATTTAGTCCGGCCGTGATCGGACCTTTCGCCAATCCGAATACTGTACTGACCTGTACATTTAAAGGGCAGATGGATTTCACGTTTATTTCCAACGATGACTTTTTAGCCATGGACGATGCCCTGGCCATTAAAGATGCTTTCCTGCAAATATTAAAAGAAGTACTGCCCAGCACCACACCAATTTTAACCATATGAACAGAAAACTAACTGTTGGAGAGAGGATCATGTATGTATCCGCTGAGGCGCCTGTGAATTGTATTTTTCCCGTGAAAATAAGAGGGCAGATTCAACAGGAAAGGCTGGAACAGGCCCTGCTGAAGCTGCAGCTGAAACATCCGCTATTGAGAGTGGTGATCAGGGAAGATGAAAAAGGAGCCCCTTATTATGTAACAGATACGCAAATCGCGCCGATTCCTATAGATATACGGGAACGGTATACAAACGACGACTGGCAAAAGGTGAGTGTGGATGAGTGGTACCGGCCATTCCAGGTCACGCAGGGACCACTGGCAAGGGTGGTTTGGCTAAAATCAGATACGGTGTCTGATTTACTGCTGGTTTGTCCACATTGTATTTGTGACGGGAGTTCTATTTTAACATTATTGAGGGAATTATTGATGGGGTTGGATAATCCGTTATTGGAACTGCCGCCCTATCCTTCTTTTGAAAATATTTCAGCGCTATTGCCAGCTTCTTTATTAGCGAATAAAAAATTCAGGTTGCGGGCTACCGTGATAGGGAAAATAGCGGGGTTGGTATTGTGGTTTAAAACGCGGGGATTAAGGCCTGTTACGAGCAGGGGATATTTGTTAAACTGGAAACTGAGCCAGGAGTTGAGTAATACGCTGGTATACCGGTGTAAGGAGGAAGGCACGTCTTTATTTGCAGCTATTTCAGTCGCTTTCCTCGAAGCCTTCAGGCAGGTCAGACCATCTCAGGCACATAATAAACTCATTTGCCCGGTAGATATCAGGCGATTTGTGCCAGAGATTGCGCAGGATGAATTGTTTGCCTTTGCACCTATCGTGGAATTATCAGCAGATACCAGTGCCCTGACAGATTTTTGGTCCAAGACCCGGAGTTTTAAGAATGACCTGGTGGCAAAGATTGACAAGATCAATATCCATGAGTTATTATACATGGGGGAACATTTTCATGGTTCCCTGCCCAGGATGGTGACATTTTTGAAAACGACGGATGGCACCCATGATGTGACTTTGTCCAATATGGGGAAATTAAACCTGCCGGAGAGTTTTGACACTTTTGAGCTGGAAGCGGTATATAGTCCCAGTGCCGGTTTCCCCTGGCGCAATCCAAATACATTGGTGGCTTCTACCTACAAGGGGCTGCTTGATTTTACATTTATTTCCAACGAAGCTTTCCTGCCTGAAAGTGAGGCCCGGGCTATACAAATGAAGGCAATTAGCATCCTTCAGGAGAAAAGCCGTATAAAACAAACTTATGGCGTCAAGGGATAGATTGCTGAAGCTCTTCACACGTAAGCAATTATATATTTATTTCATTACCAACCTGCTGATCAATGCGCTGGTACCTTACTTTGGATTTGAAGACAGGCATGCGGTCAGTTTGTTCAGGGGAGCGCATTCCATGGCGCGTTTTCTGATTCCCATGTCTGTATTTGTGCCTTTTGGGATTACGTTCGACATATTAAAGAAATGCATTACCCTGCTGGAGAAAAAGGGCCTGACGCCTTTATTACCAGCGAGTTATTCAAAGGTGGCATTTATGTTGAAACTGGCGGGGGTCAATGCTTTGGCAACGGTGAGTGTGGTGGCGGGCACGCTATGGTTGGTACATGTGAGTATGCCGGCGGGGTATAGTTTTGAAGGGGGCTGGCTGGCGGCTATTTCAGGTGGCATAGCGGGTGGATTGGCCATCCTGTTTACCGGGTTGCCCCTATATGTGGTGAAAAAACTGCCGTCTGCGTAATATTACATAATTTAGTGACTGTGATGCCCGTTATTAACCAGATAGCGAGCGTCGCTATCATTAAATTCACATGGATGAAAAGGTTGCTAACATTTTTCATGCTCCTGCTCCCCATAGCACTGAGCGCACAGACAAAACTTTCCGCTAATATAGCAGAAGACTTTTCCAATAGGGTAGCAGAACGCTATCAGCAAAAGAATCACCAGGCCGAGCTTTTCATTGCTGACCAGCTGTCCAAGAGTGGTACGGGTGGATTGGATATTGATAAGACCATGACCGATCTGAAAAGTGATCCGGCAGCATTGGACGAATCCCTGAAGTTTTTGTACCAGTATAATGACTGTAATCGTCAGACCCTGATTGCGTATTTCCGTGAAATGGGGGTGCTGAGTGGTAGCGTGTTTCCACTGGCGACTTATACGGTGAATAAGTATAAGACTGAAGCTAAGACATTGATAGAAGAAAAAGCGACTATCATCAAGATGGGTGCAATGCCCGTAGCAGCGGCAACACCACAGCCTATTCCGGCCAAGAAGCCGGCGCCTGCGAAAAAGCAAACGGAGGAAGAGGCAACGACTACGACCTATGATAATACACCTACCATGGCATCTACAGGAGATTCTACTGCGGCAGCAACTACTACTACCGCTGCTGCCGGTGGAGACGATTATAACTGGGATGTACGTACACTGTTTAAATTGCGCACGCCGCAGGAACTGGAAGCATTGTATGGAAAAGATAATGTAGTATACCGCGGCACTACTGACCTGGCGGGTAATGATGCTGGTAATGCATATTTTGTATTCCCTGATACAGACAATGAAATGCAGGTGATCTTTGACGGCGATAAGAGCCCTACTATTACTTTTACCAGGCCACATTCCAAGTGGAAATCTCCCTTTGGGATCAAAGTAGGCGATCCATTGGATAAGGTAGTGAAGGTGAATGGCCGTGATTTTAAGATCAACGGTTTTGAATGGACCGACGGCGGGATTGTGAATAGCTGGGAAGGCGGATCAATTGCGGGAAAAGGTGTGTTAGTATTGTTTAAGGCGAATAACTCAGGAGATCCCAGTATGTATGATAAGGTGACGGGAGATAAGAAAGTGAAAACGGATATGGGGGTATTGAAGAAACTGGAAGTGGTTGTGGATAAAATTGAATTTAAAAGCAATTAATATTTTAAGGGAGCGGCGCTTGTATGCGCCGCTTTTCTTTTATACTAACAGGTTATTATCCACTGCATACTTTATCAACATTGCCGTATTCTTCACTTCCAGCTTGGCCAGCAGGTTCTTTCTGTGGCTATTTACCGTATCGGCACTTATAAAGAGCTTTTCTGCTATTTCAGGATTTGTATTCCCCTCTGCTATCAGCCACAATACTTCTTTCTCACGCCGTGTGAGGTGATGCTTTTTTCCTTCTCCCAACAACTGGTTTACACCCGGCGAAAAATAAGTTCCGCCATTATACACCGTATGAATTGCTTCCAGCAATTCCTCCCTGTCAGCATCTTTCATTACATACCCACTCGCCCCATGGGCCATCATTTCGGTAATATACTTCACATCGCGACAGGAGCTCAATGCCAATATCTTTATGGCTGGATATTCTAATTTTACAGCCGCACACAGGTCCAACCCATCAATATCGGGCAGGCATACATCTGTAAGAATCAAATCAATAGCATGTTCTGAAAGGAATGACAAACAGGTGGCACCATTGCGGGCTTGTCCGGCTACAATAATGTCGGGTGCGCCCTTTAGCAATGCCCGCAGCCCTTCCAGGATCAATGGATGATTATCCACAAAATACAGGCGGATCATGGGTTTTTCAATTAACTGTAATTTAGAAAAAAATCGGGTTTTTAAGAAAGCAGGATACTCCTGTCCCAGGCGGGCACTATATCCTTGTCCAGGGCGGCTATCAGCGCCAGTCCTACACCGGCTACGCCTTCCAGTACTCCTTCCTTTATTTCATATTTTCCATCAACATAAAATCCTACACCGGCAGGACTTTCATAAATATCAATAGTATGTTGTAACCATTTTTCGGCTCCCTGCCGGAAGAGGTGCTCCCCGGTATGACGGTAAGCCCTGTTGAAGATATGGGCGATGCCCGCACTGCCATGACAAATGCAGGTGTCGTGCACCATGCCATTCTGAACATCCCTGTTTTGTACACTGTGCGCCAGCATTTCATATGCCTGGTTGGTATATCCGCCATGGAGCAACGTCATGGCAACAGGCAGATCTCCATAACACCACCCCATCCGGCTATGGCTGGCGGTGAGCGCTGCCCCTTCATTGTTCACTAGCGTCGGATATAATGAGGGTGAGCCAGGTGGATTGCCTACTGATAATAGCCAGTCCAGGCTCTTTTCTACTAAATTACCGGTATCAATTCCTTTTGCCTTTATCCTGGATAATATTCCAACAATAGCAGGCATGCCGTGTGCTATCCCTAAATTGTAACAAGGTTCATCTGGCAAGGAAGGGATTGCCTGCCTGGAAAAATGATCTTCCCAGGAGATACCTTGTGGGAGATGTGTGGCAGCTGCTTCCAGGGCAGTTACCACCTTTGGCAGCCATGGGTCTGGCGTTTCTTTTTCTAAAAAATATAGTGCTATGCCCAGCCCTTCATGCAGGAAATCGTATTGTTTGTTGTTCAGGTCTGCTATCATCTGGTTGCCCAGCAGTACATCTACTTCCGAGAAAATCTCCTCCATATCCCCATCTACCAATCCCTGGTTCATGAGGTGCTGAATGCACCAAACTATGCCACCAATGCCATTGCAATGGCCAGGCAGCAATGCACTGGACGACATGGCGTCCATACTGCTGAGTATGAGATCATGGGCTTTTTGCAGGTATTTTTCTTTCCCGGTGAGTTGGTAGTAGTAAGCGTAGAACAATGCACAACCTGTGTGCCCACCCAGTAACCCGGGTTGATGGTCTGTTTTGAGGAGTTGGTCCAGCAGCTGGCTGATATCTTTCAGGATATGGGTTACTCTTTTCTGGTACATGGATGTAAGCTACGAAAAGGGGCTCACTTTACGGCAAGCCCCTTTTCAAATACTTAGTATCTGCAGGAATCAATACTGCAAATAGAGTTTATCTGACTTGCATTATTGGTGCATACCGCAAATGATACGACTACAGCATTTTCCTGTTTAGTGCCTTGCAGGGATGCGATTTTTACTTTACCTAAGTTCAATTTTTTGGTGGATTGCTTTTTCATAAGACGCTTTTTTTTAAAATGATTAAATTGTTGGTGTGCATTTTCCGACACTGCTACAGCCAGTGTTGATAGTAGGAAGTTTTTCTTCTGTTTGCCGGGCTTTCAGGTTCGCAATGCGGATCTTGCCGAGGGAGAGCTTCCGGGATGATTGCTTTTTCATGGTTAATAGAATTTATTTTAAGTTAAAAAGAAAATATCCAGCTGCAGGGTGATTTTGACAACTTGTTGTCCAGTTAGAAAAATTTCCCCCTTTCAGGGTATCTTGCAGCCGAGACAATAATAGTACCTTACTATACTTAGCCCATCCTATATGATCACCGTCAAGGACTTTTACTTAGTACGCACTCCTTTACAGTCTATACAGTTCTTAGATCAGTTTCGGCAAATTGATATGGCGGCACTACCGGCCAAATTGTTCTCCCTGTTCCAGGATCCGACCTTGCAGGAGTCGATTTATATCGCCTCGCCTGAGTTGTACCAGGAGCTCATGAAGTGGTTGCAGGGCGGCACGGGTAGTGAGAAAATGTGTATGGCACTGTACAGGTATGTGCTGAGAATGAGTACGCGGTGTACGCCATATGGCTTGTTTGCGGGGTGTGCTACCGGGCACTTTTCGGATGTTACTGCCATTGAAATCGGGCAGGTACATAAAAAGCATTGCCGCCTGGATATGAACTATGTGGCTGAACTGGCAGCAATGATTGCACAACTGCCCGAGGTAAAGGTGCAATTAAGGTATTTTCCCAATAATTCTATTTACCCGGTAGCGGATACTTTCCGGTATGCAGGGTTTACGGTGAAAAATAAATTTAGAAATTATGAGCTGGCAGCAGTGAGCAGGAGCCCTTACCTGGAAACACTATTGTCCGTAGCAGGCAGTGGTGCTACGATTGATCAACTCTGTGCAGCGATTGTGGATGAAGAGATCACAGCGGATGATGCCCGGGAATTTATAGATGAACTGATTGTAAACCAACTATTGGTGAGTGAATTGGAACCGACGGTGACGGGGGAGGAATTCTTTTCTTACTTGTTAAAGCGATTATCCACATTATCGGGTACAGCCCATATAGCCAATACCTTACAACAGATTCAGCAATTATTATCTGATCCAGCTACAGGTGTGGATAAGTACCTGCGTACGCATGCTTTGGTGCAGGAGCTACTGCCTGATACAAAAAGTAAAGACCTGGTGCAGACAGATTTGTTCCTCGCCACTACGCAGAACACGATTAGCTTTTTTTTAATAAAAGATTTGCAGGACCAGGTATTGCTCTTGTGGAAAATAGCGCGACCAAATACCAATACGGATATGACCAATTTCATAAACCGGTTCAGGGAGCGGTATGAAGACCAGGAAGTACCACTGGCATTGGCATTGGATAATGAAGCGGGTATTGGATACGGAAATAATCAGTCTGATCATACTCCATTGATTGACGACCTGGCGATCACGACCAACGAGGAGCAGACTAATATGCAGTGGAGTAAATTGCGGGGTTTTCAGCTGGAAAAACTGCACCTGTGTATGCAGCAAGGTAAGACTTCACTGGAGCTGACAGATGCAGACCTGGAGACGTTGAAAAGCCCGGTACCAGTGGTGTTGCCATCCAGTATGTACCTGATGGGAAGCCTGCACAGTAGTAGTGCAGCTGCGATAGATGCGGGGGAATATTTGTTTGAGTTCAATGGTTTCAGCGGCCCATCTTCTGCCAATTTATTAGGGAGGTTCTGTCATGGAGATGCACAATTATTGGCGCATGTGAAGGAGTGTCTGCGTGAGGAGGAACAACAGGATCCTGCAGTCATTTATGCCGAGGTAGTGCATTTGCCTGAGGCCAGAACAGGCAATATCCTGCTGCGTCCTCAACTGAGAGAGTATGAAATTGTGTACCTCGGTAATGGCAGTGTACCGGCGGAAAAGCAATTCCCGATTACAGACCTGATGGTGAGCGTTCGTCAGAATAAAGTAGTGTTACGATCTAAGCGATATAATAAAAGAGTGATTCCAAGGCTGAGTACTGCGCATAATTTTTCCAGGAACAGTCTGCCTGTGTACCATTTCTTATGTGATCTGCAATCGCATACCGTGACCGGATGGCAATGGCATTTGCCTGTTCAACCAGCCTTTTTACCAAGGGTGAGGTATAAAAAAATTGTGCTGAGCAAGGCTACCTGGCATTTGCAGAAGGGAGATGATTTAAAGGCTTTACGCTTGCCACGGTACATCACCATCATGGAAGGAGACAATGAACTGTACATAGATATGGACAATGCCGTGAGCGTGAAGCTGTTGCTGTCAATGCTTGAGAAGAAAGAGAAGATAACTGTGCAGGAAGTGATTGGAACACCTGATCAATGCTGGATCCAGGGCGCCTCTGGAAGGTTTACGAATGAGGTGATTATCCCATTTGCGAATAAAGTGACAGTTGCATCTACTTTGCATAGTGCGGGTACTGAGCTTGTACGTAGATTTATCACTGGTAGCGAATGGCTCTATATCAAACTATATGGTGGTAGCAAAACATCAGAAGATATGCTGACTACCGTAATAGCGCCCCTGGTTGCACAGGTAGAAGCTGCGCAACTGGCAGATAAATGGTTTTTTATACGGTACAATGATCCGGACCATCATATCCGGTTACGGTTTCACAATAGTAGTGATCCTACCTTCTGGCACCAGATCCTGCATTTGCTCTATGAACAACTCGGACAGTATCAGAAACAGGAACTCATCTATAAAGTACAAACAGACACCTATGTGCGGGAGATTGAAAGATATGGTGCAGACACCATGGAATTCAGTGAGCAGGTATTTCATGCAGATAGTAAAGCGGTACTAAATTGTATTTGTCAGTTAGAAGGTGAAGAAGGAGAACGATACAGGTGGCTACTGGGCGCCAGAGGTGTGGACGTGTTGTTGCAGGATTTTGGGTATGACCTGGCCAGAAAAGCTACTATCATGAAAGCCATCAGGGAAGGTTTTTTCCAGGAGTTTGGCGGCTCCCAGGATTTACAAACGCAACTGAATGGTAAGTATAGACAGGAGATGCGGCAGTTGAATAGTTTCTTAGATCCCAGGCAGGACGGCGAGAATGGTATCGAAGGATTGTTTGACGAGCGATCTGCTTTTATCAGGGGAATCATTCCTTCCGACATCGCTGCTGACTATCTACTTCCCAGTTATATTCACATGTTTTTGAACAGGATCTTATTGACAGGGCAGCGCAAGCATGAATTAGTCCTGTATCATTTCCTGAGTAAATATTATGATTCGCAACTGGCGATACAGAAGAAGGCACAACAACACCAGTAGATGTTGTTGTGCCCAGTAATTATTTTAATACACCTGCAGGGATCTTTCCATCTACCTTGCCTAAGTCGAGTTTCAACAATTCAGCAATGATGGGGGCAACATCAATGATATTCATTTCCTTGACATGTCCGCCCTGTTTGATACCAGCACCATAAGCTACAAAGCCGGTCTGAATTTCTTTGAAGTCAGGATAGTAGCCGTGGGTACCTCCCTTTGCTGCTTTTACCAACTCCCCTTTTTTTGCACCACCGATCGTTACATGACCTAAAGCGGCAATCGCCATGGCCGCATTCGGATCAGCACCTATTTTGTCCAGCTGCTGGCGGTCCAGGATCCTGAACATCTTCTGCTGGTCAGCAGGTAAGGCTTTTAGTATGGCGATCACTTTGTCTACAGTTGCCTTGTCGTTCTTATCTTCCAGGTGCAGGAAGGCTGAACCGCCGGAGGCATGGAACTGTGCCCTGATGCCGTTCTTAACCAGTAATATATTTGGAGAAAAAGTCTTTTCAATATTCACAAAGCCATGGTCGCCGGTGACGATGATGGTGGTGCTGTCTGCAATCCCTGCTCTATGTATCGCTTCCAGGAGAGTGCCCAGGGCCCTGTCAGCACCGGATACTGCTTTTCTTACCAGATAACCGTCACGGCCCACCTGGTGTTCGTAGTGATCCGTACAAGGTAAGTGCAGGGTAATCAAAGCTGGCTTATACTTTTGAACCAGGTAACTGCTGATCCTGGCTATGTTTTCATCTAGGATTAACTCCCCGTTGTTCATGGACAGATCATCGGCCTGAAGGTAGCCGGTAGCGCTATCCTGTACTTCCTGCCATAAAGTAGCAGGGGTTGCATATTCTGCCACTTTTGCCCTTCTGTCGGTATTTTTACCCAATGGCCATACATCAGGAATGTTGTAATCAACAGGCGCATGCACAGATACTGGCCAAAGCACACTGGCAGATTTTTTACCAGCCTTGCGCACAGCGTCCCACAGGCTTGGTACTTTCAGTGAATCGTAATAAAAATACCAAACACCGGTGGCACCCTGAGGTTCGTAAGGTGTATTGTAATAAATACCATGCTTCATGGGCGTAACACCTGTGATGAGCGAAGTATGATTGGGATAGGTTACAGTTGGGAATACACTGTTGACACCATCTGCATAGGCCCCGCTATCTTTCATCATACGCAGGTTAACCATTCCCCAGGATGCATCCTGGTAAAAGTCGGGTCTGAAGCCATCAATAGTTATCAGTATGACATGCCCTGTCTGTTGGGCGAAGGTGGTAAATGCCAGCATGAGCAATGCCGGGACGAGTAAGATCCGTTTCATAATCGAGAGTTTCCTTGTATAAATAACTACTCAATGATATGGGTACCGCCAGCGTTTGGGGATAATTCATAATTACTTAACAATGGGCATTTGTAGTTTAGGCAGGGATGCCCACCATGCCAGCAACTTTTCTTTCAGTTTGGCAACGGTTGCGGGTTGACTGTCAGCAACGTTTGTCGTTTCGTATTTATCCTTTTTGATATTATACAACTGGATGTCGGTACCATCGTTGTTCATGATCAGCTTCCAGTAGCCGGAACGCACTGCCAGGTTAGGGCTTTTGTCTTTGCCTTCGGGGTACTTAAAGGCGATATTATTACGACCATATTCCCAGAACAGATCCTGCTGTCTTGCTGCGGGTTTGCCTAGTAAGACTTTACTTTTGTCAACACCATCTCCGGGATAGTTTTTGGGTAAGGGCACATGGCCAAGCTTTGCGAGTGTAGGTAGCATATCCACGGCACTGATAACGGAGGATTCATCTGTTGTTCCTGCAGGAATATGCCCCGGCCAACTGACGATGAAAGGCATGTTGGTGCCGCCTTCATAAAGCGACAGCTTGGACCCTCTTAACCCACCGGCCCTGCTACCTTTAAAGCTGGGCAGTGGTCCATTATCACTGGTGAAAATGATGATGGTGTTTTTGTCGATGCCTAATTCTTTTAGTCCTTCAAATAATCTACCCATCTGAACATCGTATTCTTTTAAGACGAGTTTGAAGGCTGCTTCCTCTTCCGGGTTTGACGGATATGTGCCATTGTCTTTACGGGGCACCCATGGAGTGTGCATATCGTCAGGCCATAAGTTAATGAAACAGGGCTGGCCTTTATGTTTACTGAGGAAGTCGAGCGTTTTATCCACAAAATATTTAGTGCGGTCCCACCTTTTAATGCTGTCTTTATCAGACCAGATCCAATTGGTGGCAGTGATCAGGGGATCGGGGTCCGGGCTTTCGTAGGTACTGATATGTTCATCATATCCATAGTGTTCAAAACCGGGTGCATTCTTCACATCTCTTCCTCCACCCAGGTGCCATTTTCCAAAATGTGCGGTTGCATAACCTGCCTGTTGAAAAAACCGGGCTATAGATGGAGCAGTTGTATCTAAGAAATCGGCCTGCTGGGCATTGCTGTTGTGCTTTTTATTATCCAGGTAAGTGGAGAAATTCCATCTGCCGGGGTACATACCTGTAATCAATCCAGCTCTTGATGGCGAACAGATAGGCGCGGCGCTGTAATACTGTGTGAACTTACGGCCGTTTTTAGCCAGTCCGTCAATATTGGGCGTAGGTACAAACTGGCCACCGAAACAACTGATGTCGCTGTATCCCATATCATCCGTAAGGATAAAGATGATATTGGGCAAGCTATCAGGAGGGGTGGCACTCAATGTGTATAATGGCAATAGCAGGAAAGTCACTGCTGCTGACAGGGTTTTCAGTGTAGACATTGGCAATGGAATTCGTTATCCCAATCTACAAAAAGATTATTTCCCGATACAGAACTTGCTGAAGATAAAGTCTAGCTGGTCTTCATTCGTGATCTGCCCGGTAATTTCACCCAGGAAATGGAGACAGCGCCTGATATCCAGCGACAACAGGTCACCGGGCAATTGATTGTCCAATCCATTCTTTACATCGATGAGGGATTTCATCACTTCCTGTAGGGCGGCATGGTGCCGGGCATTAGTCACAATGGTGGCTTCTGTATTGATATCTCCACTCATGACTTTATGTACCAGGCGGTCTTTCAGTTCTTCGATATGTTCATGCTGGCGGGCGGAGATATACAGGATGTTTTCAAACCCGACAAATTTGGCCTGGTTGGCTTCCAGTCCGGCAATATCCGTTTTATTCCCTACCAGCAGGTAGTTGATATTATCTTTTTGAAAGGCATTGGTTTGTTCCTGCAGGTCTTCGACGCTGGTCTGGTTTACATCGAACAGGTATAATACCACACCAGCCTCACGGATTTTCTCCATGGTCTTTTGTACACCAATACTTTCAATGGTGTCATCGCTTTCACGGATCCCCGCTGTATCAATGAGCCTGAAAAGGATACCCTGGATATTGAGGATTTCTTCGATAGTGTCACGGGTGGTACCGGCTATGTCACTTACAATAGCGCGGTTCTCATTGAGCAGGGTATTGAGCAGGGTTGATTTTCCAGCATTGGGTTTACCAACAATGGCAGTGTTTACACCATTCTTGATCACGTTTCCCATCTGGAATGAATCTGCCAGGTGCTTGACTACCTGCATGGCTTCGTTGATAAGTTTATAGAATTGGGTACGATCTGCAAATTCTACATCTTCCTGGCTGAAGTCCAGTTCCAGTTCAATTAGTGCGGAGAAACTGATGAGTTGTTCTCTCAGTGCAGAAAGCTCTTTTGAGAACCCGCCACGCATTTGCTGCATGGCCGTCTGGTGACTGGCAGCAGAGTTACTGGCAATCAGGTCAGCAACAGATTCAGCCTGGGTGAGGTCCAGCTTGCCATTAAGGAAGGCACGCATAGTATACTCACCAGGTTTTGCCATTCTGGCGCCGGCACGAATGCAGGCGTCGATGATTTGTTGCTGGATGTAAGGAGAGCCATGGCAGGAGATTTCCACGATGTTTTCACCGGTGTAAGAACGGGGGGCTTTGTAAAGGCCTACGACTACTTCATCGATGGTACGTCCATTTTCCACAATGCTACCGAAGTGTAAGGTATGGCTGGCCTGTTTGTGCAGGTCTTTGGCTGGAAAGAGCTGGTTGCAGATCTCAATAGCGTTGGCGCCATTGAGGCGGAGTACAGCAATAGCGCCTACACCGGCGGCAGTAGCGGGGGCTACAATAGTATCATCGTATCCTGTAAGATTATTCCCGAGCATCATAATTTCATTTGCAAATCAGACGGCAATATACCAATAAATAAAAACACCCTGTCATGGCTGAGCCTTGACAGGGTGTTTTCTATAAAGCGTACGTTAGTACTACTCTTGCAGTGTGAAGCGGATAGGCAGGTTAAACTGAACTGATACCTGACGGCCGTTCTGTTTACCAGCTTTCCATTTAGGCATGATTTTCACCACGCGGATAGCTTCTTCTTCAAGACCGCCACCTTTCGGAGCGCCTACAGTTTTCACATCTTTGATGCTACCTTCTGAGTCTACTACGAATTGTACGAATACTGTACCTGAGATCGCATTTTCCTGCGCTACGCGAGGATAGTGGATGTTTTTGCTCAGGAACTTCGCCAGTGCTTCTTCACCACCTGGGAAGGTAGGAGGCTGTTCTACGAATGTGAAGATCTCTTCTTTAGCCGGAGCTGGAGGAGCTTCTACCACACCAGTACCTTTACTGTCTTCCAGCAATCCTGGGTCGATACCGTTAGGATCACCTTCTACTGTTTTAGTACTTACAGCTTTATCTTTCAGGTCCTCTTGCTTAGGTGGCACCTCGTCTGGTGGCACTTCGTTATCTTTTTTGATAACGGGAGGAGTGAACTGCACTGATGGCTTCACCGGTGGTGGTGGAGCTGGTGGTGGTGGAGGTGGAGGAGGTGTTTTTGGATCATCTGGGATCTTTACGTCCTCCATCTTGATTTGTTCGATAACGGGCTTGTTAGGGTGTTCCCTTTCAGCCTTCATTATCGCATTATTGATAGCGTAACCTCCGATAACAAGCAACATCAGTGCTGCGCTGCCGATGAGGGCATTGCGCACCCTTTTGTTGTATTGTCTTCTAAGGTCATAAGCTCCATAATCCTTATTCCTGTTTTCAAACAGGATATCCAGAAAGTCGGAGTTTAAGATTTTAGCGGTATCCATTGTTTCAATTTTTAAGATGGATGCAAAAGTTAGTTAGTTCCTTAATTACTGGTTGCCGCCACCACCGCCGTTAGCAGCTTCTGTCTGATGGATCCAGGTTTTATCCTGGTCGCTGATGTCGACAGTAGCATAACGTTGAATACGGTTGATAGCCATTTCATCCAGGATGTCTACGAAGTTCTTATACTTGGCATCATCATCTGCCTTGATAATAACAACAACATCTTCAGGCTCACCTTTTGCATTTCTCAATTTTGCAACCTCATCCCGCTTTTTGATAATTACATCACGGATGCCGTCTTTGTTGGCAAAGTTGGTCGCTTTGAAAAAATCAGGATTAGCAGAGGCGCTAGGGTCCTGCGCTAAGCCTTCGTAATAGTATACCCGATTGTCTTTTCCAAGCAATATAGTGAGGGCTGTACTTTCCTTAACCTTGTTTTGCTCCTCTTCATTTTTTGTATCCTTCGGCATGATCAAGTCCATTGTTTTGGGCTTGCTCATGGTAGTAGTCAACATGAAGAAGGTGATCAAGAGAAAGCCGAGGTCCACCATCGGAGTCATGTCTACGCGTGTAGAATGCTTTTTGGATTTGGTACCCTGGTGTTTCTTCCCACCGCCACTACTGCTGGTATCCATTTCTGCCATAGTAGCTCTTTTTTTTAGTTTTCAAAAGCAACTCAGTGCCTCAGCACTGCCTGCCGTTTACTTTTCTATTCTTCTTTCTTGTCACCGCCTTGCGCACGAGCCAAAGCAGCAGCAGTACCTGGAGGTGGTGCCTCGAGGTTAGTCACCAGATTCAGCTTCTGAATACCCTTCTTTTTGAAGGAATCCAGCACGTCCTTGATCTTAGGATAAGGGGTGTTGTTATCAGCTTTAATACAATACTGCAATTTAGGATTACCTCCCTGTGCAGATCTTGCATACTCGATCCATACTGCTACCTCATTGTTAGCGGAGTCAGTAGGGATACCTGTTTCGAGACCGGATTGCTTACGCTCGGCTGTTTTCAGCGCCAGGTAAGCTTTGAGATTCTTCAGCTCAGTACCAACACTGGAACCGATAATGAAGTTATTCATCTCATGTGCATCCAGACCCAATTTATACTGGGTATTCAGGTCTTCGATCAGTCTCTGACGTTTAGGCTGGCCATCCATACTAAAGAATACCCTTCCTTTTTCGTCAATTGTTAACAGGATTACATCAGAATCAGGTAACAATTTAGTGTTGATTGAAGACGGAGTTACCACAGTTACCGGTTCATCCGGCTTAAATTTAGTCGCCAGCATGAAGAACGTGAGCAGCAGGAAAGCCACATCACACATCGCGGTCATATCAACCAGCGTGCTCTTCCTAGCCATTTTAACTTTTGGCATCTTTACTCCTTTTTGGTTTACTTATAAGATTCAAAACCGCATTTTTTCCACACAAATAATTAGAAATTATTTGTGGTTCGCAGCGAAGCTCTGTGTTAAAGTAAAGCCAGACTCGTCGATAGCGTAAGTGATGCTATCAATATTAGTAGTAAAGTAGTTATACATGATGATCGCAACTGCAGAAGTAGAGATACCCAGCGCGGTGTTGATCAACGCTTCAGAGATACCACCTGCCAGTTTACCAGAATCCGGAGCACCAGAAGCTGACATCGCAGAGAAGGATTTGATCATACCCAATACAGTACCGAACAGACCTAACAGGGTAGCTACGGAAGCGATAGTGGACAGGAATACCAGGTTCTTTTCCATCATAGGCAGTTCCAGGGAAGTTGTTTCTTCGATCTCTTGCTTGATAGCCAGGATTTTCTGCTCAGTATCCAGCTCAGTGTTAGTGATCATTTCTTTGTACTTCTTCAGACCTGCTTTCAGAACATTACCTACAGAACCTTTCTGTTTGTCACACTCAGCCAGAGCAGCATCAACGTTTTTGTTAGCCAGGTGATATTGAACTTTTCTTACCAGCTCAGCACCGCTAAATTTACCTTTCGCTTTGGAGATATAGAGGAAACGCTCGATTACGAAAGTGATACAAATCAGTAATACAGAGATCAGGATAGGTACGATGATACCACCCATGTAAACTGTACCAAACCACTTACCCAAACCTTCTTCAACTGGGTGTGCATTATCGCCTTTGATTCCTCCCTGGAAGTTGTTAGGATTACCTAACACAAAGATGAAGAACAGGATACCTATTACAATACAAACAGGCACAGCAAGCATTGCGAAGGTGTTGTTTGATTTCTTAGGTTGATGAGATGAATTCGCTTTGGCAGAAGCTGCAGTCACAGTTGTTTTAGTCTCAGCCATGTTGATTGAATTTTAGTGTTAAAGATTAAACTATTGTTTTTTTGTTATTTCTGCAATGTTAAATACGTGATTCGCAAAGTTATACGGTTGACTTAAAAAAACAAGTGCAGCTCAAAAAATCTCACAAAATTTAACCTCCCTCCCCAAAAGCCTGCCTGTAGCAGACTTTAATGCATTCCGATTTTTATTTGAGCGACACTTAATTTATTTAAATGCAAAATATATCAAAGATTTGGGCATTCCCCTGAAGAAATACTATCCCTGGAACCTGAAATTTATTGATTTTATTCAAAGTTGGACGCACAATTTAAGAAATATTTTAAATGTTCCAACAGAAATTTTATCTCATTTCTCTTTCTACTTCCCGCTACCAATGGCACTTTGCGTCAATTTGCCCGTATTGATGGTTATCTTGCCGTTGTGCCATTTCAGCCATTCACATATAGTTCCTGCCATTCTCTCCGATTCTCATAAGCATATTCTTTTGATGAAAGACCCTGTGAACGTGGATATCACTGAATTCTAATCATAGCCTGATATAAATATAAAAGCTACCATATCAATAAATTTACTCATAATCTCTGGCTCCCGCTATCACTTTAACATACCTTTAAGCAATTTCCCCACATAGGGTAGAACTTCCATTCCTAAAGGTATTAAAGCGCTTATGGATTTCCCGCATAAGTTACTGCTTAATATGTTTATTTGCAACTTACTTTCTAAAAAAACAGCTAAATCAAGAACAACCATTTAATAACTATCAATGAATAAACGCTTTATCCGCTCCTCTGCGGCTATCTTTTTCAGTTCCTTCCTGCTGATTACAGGCTCTTTCAGCCCTGCCGCTGCCCAAAGAAGGAAAAAACATGAAGGTAACACCACTCCTACAGACTCCACTGCCCGTCCCCCATTACCTGCAAAGAGTGGTCCCAAGACCGCTCCAAAAAAGTTCGGCGATGTCATCACAACCAGCGCCAGAACGGATTCCGGGCTGTTCATTATCTACAAACAGGACGATAAGATCTTCTTCGAAATACCCGATTCCATCCTCGGAAGGGATATCCTGGTGGTAAACCGTATCTCCAAATCCGCCGCAGGGCTGCGCGCTTCTATGTATGGATACAGCGGCGATGAAATTGGGGAAAACGTGATCCGCTTCGATAAAGGTCCAAATGACAGGATATTCCTGAAAAACATCTCCTATACCGAGATTTCAAAAGATTCCAGTCAGCCGATGTTCCAGGCGGTAATGAATTCCAATATCCAACCTATTGCAGCGGCATTTGATATCAAGGCATTTTCCGACAGCGCTCACAATAGCGTCATTGATCTCACAGAATTCATCCAGGGAGATAATGATATCTTCTTCTTCGACCCGCGTATCAAGTCAGGACTCAAGCTGGGCGGCGTTCAGGCAGATAAATCCTATATCGTGGATGTGAAGTCTTACCCCATCAATACCGAGATCAAAACGGTAAAAACCTACTCCAAATCCGGGGGTGGTCAGGGGCCTGCAGGTGGCTCTCCGAGCGGCAATGCTACGCTGGAACTGAATAGCTCTATGATTTTATTGCCTGCTATCCCTATGAAGAGCCGATACTTTGACCCACGCGTTGGTTTCTTTACCACCTCTGTGACCGACTTTGATGCCGATCCGCAAGGTGTGAAAAGGTTATCCATGGTCACCCGCTGGCGCCTTGAGCCCAAGCCGGAAGACAGGGAAAAATATAACCGCGGGGAACTCGTGGAACCCGCGAAACCCATCATATTCTACATAGATCCCGCTACTCCAAAAAAATGGGTGCCATACCTGATGCTGGGTGTCAACGATTGGCAGACTGCTTTTGAACAGGCTGGCTTTAAAAATGCGATCATTGCCAAAATGGCTCCTACCCCGGCAGAAGATTCTACCTGGAGCCTGGAAGATGCCCGTTTTTCGGCGATCGTATACAAGCCTTCTGATATTCCTAATGCAAGTGGTCCCCATGTACATGATCCCCGTTCCGGTGAGATCCTCGAAAGCCACATCAACTGGTATCACAACGTGATGCGCTTACTGCGTAACTGGTACTTTGTTCAATGTGCACCCAATGATCCAAGAGCACGTAAAATCGAATTCGATGATCAGCTGATGGGTGAACTCATTCGCTTTGTATCTTCTCATGAAGTAGGGCATACCCTGGGCCTCCGTCATAACTTTGGTTCCAGCTCTGCATACCCTGTGGAAAAACTGAGAGATAAAGAATGGGTGAAGACTAACGGCCACGCCCCCTCTATAATGGATTATGCACGTTTCAATTATGTTGCACAACCCGGCGATGGTATCACCGGTGCTGATCTCTACCCA
The DNA here is from genome assembly GCF_039596135.1 of Chitinophaga sp. Taxonomy (GTDB): domain Bacteria; phylum Bacteroidota; class Bacteroidia; order Chitinophagales; family Chitinophagaceae; genus Chitinophaga. The sequence continues at coordinate 2,448 of NZ_JBCNKH010000072.1, read as the reverse complement.
CGTATTAACTTCTATGATAAGTGGGCGATTGAATGGGGATATCGCCAGATTCCCGGTGTGACTGATCCCGCTGCGGAACAAGCTATTCTGAATAAATGGACAATTGAGAAACTGAAGGATAAGAAATATTGGTTTGGTACTGAAATGAATCCTGATGATCCAAGATCACAGAATGAAGACCTGGGTGATAATGCCATGAAAGCAAGTGAGTATGGTATCAAAAACCTGCAGCGCATTATGCCTAACCTTATTACATGGACAAGTTCACCAAATGAAGGTTATGCGAACCTCGGCGAATTGTACAAAGAAATCAATACACAGTTTGGCAGGTACATGGGCCATGTAGCTAAAAACATAGGTGGTATATATGAGACTCCTAAAACTGTAGAACAGGAAGGTGGCGTGTACGCAGCTGTTCCCAGGGCCACTCAGCAGGAGGCCGTACAGTTCTTACAGCAACAACTGTTTACCACTCCAAAATGGTTACTGGATAAAGATATTCTGAGCCGTACTGGTAATAATGCCACAGCTATCGTCAGTGCCCGTCAGAATCCAATTCTTCAGCGCATCATGAGTTCCGGCACCCTGACAAAACTGATCAACTCAGAAGCAAATGAAGGCAGCAATACCTATACAGCTGCCGCCCTGCTGGCTGATCTGAAAAGAGGCATCTTCAGTGAACTTCCTTCTCATCAGGCAATCGATGTATTTCGCAGGAACCTGCAAAAGAATTATGTAGATAACCTGGTGGATCTGATCAGCGAACCGTCTTCCAATTCCGATGGTGGTATGATGGTCATCACCGGTGCAAACACCAGTATCTCTTCTACCCCTGCTGATGTAAGCAGCATTGCACGTGCACAACTCGTTGCATTGAAAGGAGAAGTGAAAGCTGCAGCTGCAACGGCCGGAGATAATATGAGCCGCTATCATCTGAATGACTTGTATGAGAAGATTAACCAGGCTTTAGATCCTAAATAAACGCCACTTGTTTATACTATAAAAAAACGCTTTCTGTCATTGGCAGAAAGCGTTTTTTTTGGAGTTGCACCATTTACATTATATTTATGTCACTGAACCTCAAAAAAGTGAAAGAACGTACTTCAAAAGTCACCATCTACGACATAGCTAAAGCGCTAAATCTATCTGCTTCCACGGTCTCAAGGGCATTGCAAAACAATACCCTTATTAACCAGGAGACACGTGAAAAAGTAAGACAGACTGCCACTGATATGGGCTATGTCCCCAACTGGATCGCTTCCAGTCTTCGAAAGAAACGCTCCAACATCCTGGGGCTGATCGTTCCTCGTACTTCCATGTATTTCCAAAGCACAGCTATCAGCGGTATCCAGCACGAAGCACATAAATATGGCTTCAGCATTGTGATTGGTCAATCTGATGATACAGTGGCAATGGAAAAAGAATTGGTGCAAACCTTTTATTCTTTAAGAGTAGATGGATTACTGGCGGTTTCTTCGATGTTCACCACCACGTTTGAACATTTCAATCCCTTTATCAAGAACAATATTCCGCTGGTATTCTATGACCGCGTACCGTCTGATTTCAACGGTTATACGATTACGGGAGATGATTTCAGGGGCGGGTACCTGGCTACGGAGCACCTGATTAAGCAGGGGTGCAAACGTATTGCCCATTTTTCGGGTATTCTGACGTGTAACCTTTATCAGCAACGATTAGGTGGTTATAAGGCTGCTTTAGCACAATATGGACTTCCTTTTGATGAATCTCTGATACATGTGCATAACCTGACTGCGGATGCAGCTATTGCTGCTTCCAGGCAGTTATTATCCCAGGATGTATTGCCGGATGGATTGTTTTCTACAAATGATACTTCAGCTATTGCCTTTATCCAGGAGGCGAGGCAATTTAATATCCAGATACCGGAACAGATTAAAGTAGTGGGTTATTCCAATGACCAATCGTCCCGCATTATTTCTCCTTCGCTCAGTACGATAGAGCAATCCGGTTATTCAATGGGTCAAAAGGCTGTAGAGACTTTAGTGCAGTTAATCAACCAGGATGAGACAGTGAAGATTACGCAGAATTATGTATTTCCTGTTGAATTGATAGAACGAGCTTCCAGCAAGGTATAAAATTAAAAAGCCTCTGAATAAATTCAGAGGCTTTTTAAATAAATATGGCAGCTACCTACTCTCCCGCATGATAGTGCAGTACCATCGGCCATGAGGGGCTTAACTTCTCTGTTCGGAATGGGAAGAGGTGAACACCCTCGGCAAAACCACCATAAGATCTTGAAGATCTTTTGTCACTGTTAACAGCAACGCAATAACTTACATATCGGGAAGTTATAATACAGCATATAAATAAAATTAAAGCTTACGGGCAATTAGTACTACTCGGCTTCGATGTTACCACCCTTACACCTGTAGCCTATCAACGTCGTAGTCTCCGACGGCCCTTAAAAGT
>NZ_JBCNKH010000071.1:0-31720 GCF_039596135.1 Chitinophaga sp. | reverse complement strand
TCTATTATCTTTATAGAAGTACAGCAGGTTCCTGCCCACCAGTGATACATTTACATTACTGATAAAAGTCTTATTCAGCCATGCTTTGGGCAATGCATACCCAATTACCACCTCTCTCAGTTTTGCATAGGTCTTGCTCGTAAGCATACCTTCCTGGATCTGGCCATAATACTGGGTAGCCCAGGTTTGTACAGTACTGGTAGCGGTATTGGGTGCAAACTGCAATTCACTATAGTTGGTAATCTTTCCGAAATTGTCATACTTAATCGCAGCGCCATTAGATACCTGTACGCCTTTGCCCACATAGGTACCTTTATAGCTGCTCACACCTGCATTCGCATCATCATCCAGGCGGGATTTACCGATCGCACCTTCTACAGTAGCGATATTGGCGCCCCCCTGCATAGTAAGCGAATACAATCTGTTACTGATCACACCGCCTACGTTACCGTCAAACTGGAAACTCAGTGTTAGCTGTTTATAACGGAAAGAGTTATTAATCGCCCATTGAAAATCTCCGTTCATATGCCCCAGAAACTGGTTCACCGGGTTTTTCAATGGCTTTCCACCTGCATCGTAGACGATCTGTCCATCAGGTGATTTCACAAAACCGGTGTTGTACAATTTATCCGTTCTGTCTCCTTTCCTGAAAAAGGTATTGTAATAAGTCTGACCCGGAGGCAGCTCTTCATATACATCTTTGAAGGTAGACCAGTTCACAAGTACATCCCATGAAAAGTCTTTAGACTTGATGGCTGTACCATTCAATGTAAGTTCATACCCTGTCTTCCTCGTCTTCAGTGCATTGATATAATACCCGGTATATCCTGAAGCAGGAGATACTGCATTTTGCAGGATCTGCGGACCATCTATATATTGAAAAGCAGTAGCGCTAAAGCCCAGCCTGTTTTGCAGGAAACGGATATCAAATCCTTCTTCAAAATTCACGCGGTTAAACGTCTTGATGTTTGGGTCAAAAATATTAGTGGATGAAGACGCGGCAGTTACATTATTATAAGGCTTGGAAGTAGCATAGACAGCCTGAAGGGAATAGTCAGGACCATTGTATGGGCTTAGGTAATTGATACCATATTGAGAAAAGTTAGTCGTCAGGGTTCCCGCTGTAGATCCATTCAACTGTGTATAAGTGTTATAAGGGGTGGCGCCAATAGTAGCCGCAGTCGCATCGCCATGTACAGTGGCGTAGGAACCACGTACCTTCAGGAATGAAATAAAGTCAGGCAGTTTGATATAATCAGAGATAACAGAAGCTACAGCTACGCTGGGATAGAAGTATACGTTACTACCTTTGGGTAAAGCAGATGATTTATCCACTCTTCCGGTGAAGGATAAAGTAGCATACCTGCCAATTGTTGCATCCATAGAAGCATATGCACTCAGTACCCGCATGTCTGAATTGAAGTTGTTCGTCATCAGCGCATTCAGGGAGTTACTAAAGTTATACACCCTGGGAATTACCAGGTAGTCAGTAGAAGTAAAGTTGGAGCTATAAGTAAATTCCCGCCAGTTAGCCCCTACCAGGCCCGCCAGGTTTACCAGTGGTGTGACATTATAATTATAATTCAGCTGTACATCCGTATTGCTTTCAAACATGTTTCTCCTGTCTTCACGATAATCCCCCTGACCCAATGTTCTGGCATAAGTGTAAGCGCCCCATGGCATTTTTTCCGTACGCAATAAGTTATAGGTAGTTACCTGTGTACGGCCGGTTACATCCAGGTGTTTATCCAGCTTATAGTTTGCAGAAATGTACCCGTTTACATCGGTCTTGTAATGACCACGCAGCCAGTCTTCCACCATCATCCATGGGTTATTGTAATGCACATGCTCCGGGAACACAATTTTTACATCCTTATAGCCCGGCTGCCATTTACCCCTGATATCAGGGGAGGTTACACTCCATTCATCCCCTGTCCATACTGACAGATCATACACAAGACTATTAGGGCCATAGGTTACATCCGGGATATTCGGAGTATAGGTACGGCTAAAATTAAAATTGGTATTAAAGGTCAAACGGTCTGATGCCTTGTAAGATGCTGTGGCATTGAAGTTCACAATGTTCACACCTGTATTGGGCACAATACCTTCCTGGTGAGACTGGGATAAAGAAAAACGCATGGCATATTTCTCACCTGAAGCAGACAATGAAATGTTATTGGTAGTTTGAAAACCTGCTCTTAAAAAACGCTCCAGGTTGCCTTTCCCGTTTACATATCCTCTGTTCAGATACGGTGCAGGCTTAATATGCCCTTTATACACCTGGTTTCCGAAAGTAGTAGTATAGATATTATCAGCATCGTACTCACCATCATACTGAGGAATCAGCTGGCCACGAAAGCGTGGTCCCCACAGCTGGTACTGCGCATCCTGCAAGCCCCCGCCAAATCCATCTGCATAGGCATACAGCCCATACATGCCACCTCCATATTCATGCTGCACATGTGGAATTGCAATGAAACCTTTATCAATGGAATTGGTAGAGTTCACTTCTACCACAAAACCGCGTTTCGGGTTTGCCTTTTTGGTAGTAATCAGGATCGCACCATACTGTGCACGACTACCATACAAAGCAGCGGCAGCAGGGCCTTTTAGCACACTATAAGATTCAATATCGTCAGGACTGATATTCCAGGTATCACTACTGATAGGTACCCCGTCTACGACAAACAATGTAATCTGGTTACCACGCATTACCAGCGAAGGTGTACCCATCAATTCAGGGTTGGAAGCGACGGACAGGCCTGCGACCTTTCCAGTCAGACCTGTAACGGGGTTAGCGTCCCTGGCCTTTACCAGGTCTGCACCTTTTACTTCCTGCACAGCATATCCAATCTTCTTCAATTCTTTTTTCACACCCAATGCAGTAACCACTACTTCATTTAATCCTTTTGCATCTTCATGCAAACGGATCATAAGAGAGTGATTGCCCTCCTGTTTAATCACAAAACCTTTATAACTACCGGGCGCATAGCCCATGAAAGTAAAGCTCAGATCATATGTCTCTCCTACTATTAATTTTTTGAATTCAAATACGCCATGTTCATCAGATAAAGCAGCATACTTCTGGTGGGTGCGCTGGTTTTCTGCCTGCACACTTACACCGGGCAACAGGTCGCCTTTATCGCTCAGCACACTGCCTGTCAGTGCCTGTGCCCAGGCAGTCTGGCATACAAACAGGCATAGCAGCCAGCCGGCAAATTTCAAAGTGGTTTGTAATGGTCTCATACATAATGTTTGTTTAGTGCAAAAGGGGGTCCTTTGCAGATTGGTATATCTGCATTTCCCCACTATCATAAGGGCGATGTACTATTTATCTGATTACTACGGTATCATTTACCTGTGTCACAGTCAGTCCGTTCATCTGGCTGATTACCTGCAGGATAGTTTGCAATGAATCTGCTGGCATGACTGTGCCTGTAAAGTAGCTATGCTTCAGGGCGCCTGGCCTGTACTGAATCACCCTGTTGTATCTTCTGGACAATGCATCCAACACAACTGCTACAGGCGTATTATTGAACACGGAATCACTGGTGACTACTGTAGGTTTTTCTTCGTAACTATTTTCATTGTATACTAACTGTTGCCCTGGCTGCATGACTACTTTTTTCATTGATGCCTGTTGAACCGCTATTTTACCGCTATATAATGTTACAATTACCTGTTTCCGGCGTTGATCAATATTAAAGCTCGTACCTAATACAATTGTCGTCACAGCGCCTGCATATACCATAAATGGTGCATGTGCATCTTTGGTTACATTGAAGGTTGCCTTTCCTTGCAGGTAAACGGCTCTTTCTTTGTAACGGATACTCCCGTTTTTAAATAAGTATACGATCGTACCGTCTGCTAAGAGAATCGTATCTTTTTTATGCAGGTCGTTCTTATACACCTGCCATTGTGCCGTCTTTACTACAGGTGCCTGCAATGACGCCATCATAGCAGGTTTGCTATTCTTTTTTTGAAAGAGCCCTAAAGTCGCTAATACAGATACTACCGCAGCTGCAGCCGTCCACATCCACTTTTTCATGCGGGGCTGGCGAACGGTGTGCCTCTCAATCTGATGGTACATCGAGTCGCTCAGATCAGCTGGCAAAGCTGTATCCGCATCTGTCCCGTCCCAATCCTGTTGAAGAAATGCATCTAACACATCCGGGTGCTCGTCCAGGTAACCAGCTATGACCTGTGCTTCTTCTGCTGTACAAAGTCCTTTCAGGAACCTGTCTAGTTGCGCGTTAGTTATCTGCATGTATAGTTGACTTCAAAATTGTTTACGCATGCCGGTACACTCCTCCCCTGCTGTTAACATTTACTTAATACAAATCAGTAACAGGATGAGCAAATGCATCGATTTTACCTGGCGCAGGGCCTTGGTAATGTGGTCTTCTACTGTCTTTACACCAATAGATAAGTGGAGGGCGATTTCCTTGTTCGTAAATCCATGAATCAATCTTAATTGAATTACTTTCTGCCTCACGGGGGGTAAATGTGCAATGGCAGCATGCAGGTAATCCTGCTGCTCATAGGCCAGCAGTGCCTGTTGTGTACTGGCAGGTTGCAGGTTACTGAAAGAATCCAGTACTTGTTGCCGGTGGGTATAACGGCGCAGGTAGTCTATTAAAACGGAATTAGCTACAGTAAATAACTGTGTATCCAGGGTTCGGTCTTCCTTTAAAGTTTGACGGTATTGCCATAATCGGATAAATGTTTGTTGGGTCAGATCTCTGGCTGTATCATGTGTGGCATTTCTTTTCAGAAAATAGCGATAGACTTTCTTGTGTGTCAGGTCATACACCTGCTTAAACACCGTCTCATTGCCATCTTTCAATTGTAAGATCAACATGTTGCAACAGTATGGTGGCTGCAAGTTGAGAATAATTACTGACTCCTTACATTATCTTAATGTTAATACTTCCTGTCAGTCGTATAGCGTACTATTTCTTCCAATGCAGCTTTTACTGCTGTATTGTCAAAAGTATCCAGTATAGCCAACGCCTCATCTCTAAAGGCATACATGCGCTCAGTAGCATAGTCTAAACCACCACATTCCTTTACTATTGAAATAAGGTAAGCGATTTTTTCCCTGTTGGTATTCTGATGCCTGATAATGTATAATAATTCTTTACGTTGAGCCGGGGAACAATTGGCAATCGTATAAATCAGGGGCAGGGTTACTTTTTTTTCCTGGATGTCATTGCCCACTGGTTTGCCTACATCCTCTGTGCCATAATCAAACAGGTCATCCCTGATCTGAAAGGCCATTCCTACTTTTTCTCCGAACAATGCGATCTTTTCAACTATGCTTTCATCATTGGTGGCGGAAGCTGCTCCCGCTCTACAGGCTGCCTTTAACAGCGCTGCCGTCTTCTGACGGATGATGGTATAATAAACGTCTTCTTTTAAATTTAACTTCTTCGAGCGTGTCAGTTGTTCCAGCTCTCCTATGATAGTTTCTTCAATGGCATCCGAGAATATTTTCAGGATCTTATGATCACCTATCGAGAGGGATTGCAGCATCCCGTTTGAAAACATTACATCGCCCACTAATACAGCCGTCCGGCTTTTCCAGAGGGCGTTTACCGAGGCTTGTCCCCTCCTTTCCGACGCATCGTCTACGATATCATCATGCACAAGCGAGGCATTGTGCAATAGCTCTACCAATACAGCGGCCCTGTAACTCTGCTCAGTGATCCGGCCCGCCAGGTGTGCACTCAGCAATACAAATACAGGTCGTACCTGCTTGCCGGAATGTCGCAGAATGTAATCAGTGATCTTATTAAAAAGCGCACTATCTCCCTGCATCCATTCGCGCAAATATTGGTCAAAACGTATAAGGTCCCCTGTTAGTATCTTCTTCGCTAATTGCATAAAGTGCACCAAAGGTAATAAATTCTGTCAGCAGGTAAGCCAATCTGCGTCAGCTTACCTGCTGACAGCGATTCCTATTATTTTGCGCCGTCGATGGTACGCTGGTGATAGCTTGTTACCACCGGTTTATATTTTACATGCTCAATCTTTAGCACTACAGGGTTTGGCCACTTCCGATCTGTGTAAAACCGCTGACCGTTTACTGCACTGATAAAGAGTCCTACCGGGGTATTCTGGGAATAAATACCCGCATCAAAGTTTTCTTTGTATTCTACCAGCTGACTGGCATAGCCTAAAATAGACACTTTGGTCTGGGCATTCCCTTCCAGGGTGTGAAACACCATATCTTTTCTTTCTCCATATTTCCAGTCTTTCCCGCCCTGCACAAAGGCATAGACGGTGGTGGTATCGGCACCACGGGTGAACCATACGTTGCCTTCCTTAACAATATGCCAGGGGCGTACGCCTGTCACGGCCTCGTTATTGGCAAACTGCCACAGGGCCAGTTCACGCAACAGGGCTTCCTGTTCTATCTGGATTTCACCATCCGGCTTAGGACCTACATTCAGTAAGAGATTACCCCCTTTAGCCCTTGTTTCGATGAGCATATTGATCATCTCTGTGCCGGACTTCTGAGGGTCATTGGTGGGTTTATATTGCCAGTCAGTACCCATCGTGAAGCAGGCCTCCCATGGACCTGGCAATACGGCATCAGGTAGTTCCTGTTCCGGGGTATTCATTTGTCCCCGGGTCACAACAATATTAGGTTGCAGTTCCCAGGCATATTCTTTCAGACCTTCGGCAGGCCCGTCGAAAAAGATAAAATCTATCTTGCCATAATTACTTAAGAGTTCTTTCAGCTGTGCCTTGTCCAGCGCCATCAGGCCGGGATTCTTTTCCGGAAAATGCTGTGGCAGCTGCATTCTGCCTACAGGCACATGGTGCTCGTATAAGTAATTAAAATCTTCAGGAGAGAAATAGACACCGATCGCAATGCCCTGTTTACGGAAGGCATCAAAGATGGCTTTGGTTGCATCTTTTTTGAAAGGCGTATTCATGATATTGAAAGGCGTGGTCTTCGTATCCCACATACAAAAACCGGAGTGATGCTTGGTGGTGAACACCACATATTTCATGCCCGCCAGCTTAGCAAGCACGGCCCAGTCATCAGGGTTGAACTTATGTGGGTTAAAAGTTTTGGGCAATTCCTTTGTAAACCGCTCCAGGTATTCATCGGAGGCACCTGCCATACTATGGCTGATCACGGCACCCAGTTGGGCATCCACACTCCAGTGAATAAACATGCCGAGACCAAGGTCCATGAACCATTTTTCTTTTTCGGGGTCATTACTGGTTTTTTGAGCGGAAACGCTAAAGGACATGACAATACAGGCTAAAGCCAGCAATAATTTTCTCTGCATAATGGATCCAGTTGATAAGCAATGGATAATAATACAAAGAAAATCCCCGAAATGCAAGGGATTAAATACCGCTGGCCAATATTGTGATGGCTTCTTCCATTTCCTGCATAGTCAAAGAGGCAAACCCAATCCGGCAGGCATTTTTTGCCATATAGAATGAGCCATCGCTGATATAAACGCCCTGCTTTGCTGCATGGGCAGATAATGCTTTTAAGGGAACTTTGAATTGTGTCCAGATGGCCATGCCACCCATAGGCACAGAATATTCCACTATACCGGGCAGACGTGTATCCAGTAGCGTGGTCAGGTGCTGTAACCGGGTATGATATACCTTATTTGCCTTTTTGAGGTGGCGGGACATGTCTCCGTTTTTAATCAATATGGCCAGCGCATCTTCCATCAGGTGGTTGCCTTTCAGGTCCAGTAGTTTGCGAAGGTAAATACCCTGCTGAATAAAATCTTCAGCGCCTACCAGGAACCCGATGCGTACAGAAGCCGCCAGGGACTTGGAAAAGGAGCCGATATAAATCACTCTTCCCTCATGCTGTCCACTGGCCAGTGGCAGGTAGGGAGAAGAATTATAGTGAAAACCATAGTCATAATCATCTTCAATGATGGCAAAGTTGTATTGTGCTGCCAGTTCCAGCAGGTGCATTCTCCTGGCAGGACTCAGGGTTACAGTGGTTGGATGGTGGTGGTGAGGAATAACATAGAGCATGCTGACAGGATGTTTTTTACAGATAGCAGCTACGGCATCGGTATCTATACCCTGGTCATCTACCGGTACAGTAATAAGGTTCGCTCCCAGGTGCTGGAATAACTGGCTGGCAGTATTATACCCGGGGGTACCTGCAATCACATTGGAGCCGGGCGTAATGGTGAGGCGCGCAGCAATGTAAATGGCCATTTGGGCGCCATGGGTAATGAGGAGATTGGGGAGATCGGCCTTGATACCTCTTGTTTCAGAGAGATAATCTACCATAGCCTCCCGCAGGCTTTGCGAACCTGCTGTAACCGTACCGGTCACCGGGTTTTTATATTTAAATTTTAGCAGGCTCCGGTATTCCCGCATCAGCAGGTCCAGGGGAGCTAAGCGGGTATCTGGCCAGCCATCGTCTATGATGAGGCGAAAAGGTGTATTGGGAGGATAAATACTCCCCTGGTAATCGGGTGTCAGCACATTGAAGGGAGCACACATCTTTTTGCCGTAGCCGCTGGTGCCCTCTTGTTGCCATTCACGGGGTTTTAGTTCCGGCAGGTTGCCGGCTACATAAAATCCTTTCCTGGGGGTGACCAGGATCCATCCCTGGATCTGTAATTCACTATATGCCGCAACGACCGTTTTACGGTGTACATCCAGGATTTCAGCCATCTCACGGGTGCCTGGCAGGGCCGTTTCGGGCTTTAAGATGCCATTTTTAATATGCTGGGTAATAGCGTTGGCGATCTGCCTGTAGACAGGCAGGGCTAAGGTCTTGTTCAGTGGGATGAGGGTCTGAAATGGCAGCATCTGGACTACTTTATATTTTAAAACTGGAACACAAAGATAGTCCTGGCAAGCTGTAGTTTTGATAAGTAAACCAGAAAAAATATGCACATCCATTACAAAACAGACACAGTTCCGGCTACGCCTGATATTATTGAACTCTATGACAATGCGGTATTGAAAAGACCTACTGCGGATGCGGAGCGGATAGCTAAGATGTATGAAAACTCAAACCTGGTAGTCTCTGCGTGGGATGGGGAAAAATTGGTAGGGGTAGCGAGATCTGTGACTGATTATTGTTATTGTTGTTATCTATCGGATCTGGCAGTGAGTAAAGATTATCAGACGGCAGGGATTGGGAAACAATTGGTAGCATTGACACAGGAAGCGATAGGGCCGAAGACTATGTTGTTGTTATTGTCGGCGCCAACGGCGATGGAGTATTATCCTAAGATTGGGATGACGAAGCTGGATAATGCGTTTTATATACCGAGAAAGGAATAGTAAAGGGATCGCCTGCTACACTGCCGGAGACCACCAATCCGCCCAATCAGGCGTCAGCCTGAAAAAAACTGCATCTTCCTTGCTGCCGCAGGCCAACCCTACGCAGCCCTCACATTCCGTAGAACTACGGATCATTTTCCGTACTTTCCCTCTACCCACCTTCCTTCCGCCATTCTATCTTTGCTTCAGTTTAGTTCTCATCAAAGTTGATGCACCTGCTGACAGCACCAACAAAGGACCGACGGCTAGTAACCGTCGGCCTCTTTTTATTAATATTCTCCACTCGCACCACCGCCACTGGCACTCCCCCCACCAAAATCAAACCGATCCTTGCCAGGTGCACCCGTCTTAAATGTCTGTGAAATCAAAATAGACTCAACCTGCAATGCCTCCAGCGTTCCTTTCTCATCATCTTCTTCAGAAGTAAATCCATTCTTCGGCTCTTTCAGATATTTGATAACCCCATAAGCCAATAAGATCATAATTAATCCCCCCACAGTCATCGCGACTTCCAGCGGGGCCACACTATGATAATACCTTACCGTAAACACGATGGCTGCTACCAATATCAATCCCACCCGGATCAGGACCTGATCTTTATTCCTGATACCAAAGTATAAATACACAAAAGGGGTTGCAACAGTCAACACCCAAAAGATCAATCCCATTGGCAACATTGGCATCACAACCGTATGCCATCCAGGCCCACCAAAGTAATATAATTCATAGAATGTACTCACCACAAAAAGGTTACCGCCCGCATACAGCGTGAGCAATGCCAATGCCTGCATTCCCTTCATCACACCCTTATAATGCCTGAATGCCTCTTCCTGCACCAGCTTTTTCAACAGCCAGTACAGGGCAAAAGAAACCCCAATGATCACAAATGGCAGCACCCACCGCAGCGACTGCAGAATTTCTATCAAAGTATACAACAAAGCCAGTTGTGCCACCCAACCCATCACCTGGTCGGCAAACCGCAGGAAAAACCAGGTAGCTGTTATTAGAACAAATATACCTATCCCGACAGGGTTCATGCTCCCACCCAATAACAGCACTCCACCTATCAAAGCGCTTCCACTCATCCACATCAGCGCTGCATCTGCACCTGACTTATAGTGCTTTTTTTCTTTAACCAACAGCTCCAATACAAAATAAGCACCAATGGCAAAAAAGAGATTAATACCACCAAATACAGATTCACTGGCACCTCCTAACATTATTAAACAGAGGAACCCGTAAGAAAATATACCTATAATCAGCGTCAGGATAAACAATCCTATCCGCAAATACATATTGGGAGTGTACAATTCTACAGGGTAGGCCGCTTTGATATTACTCAGCTCCTCCTGGGTGATCAATTGTTTCCTGAAAGCCTTTTCCGCTTCAAGGACCATATCCCTGTTATCCAGCTGTTGTTTATTGTAGGCTATCATGTTTGATCTTTTTATTTGAGTTAACAAGGAATATAATCAATCCAATGGCAGATGCAATGAAATACAGGATACCCGCATATACGCCACCAATACTATCTGTGAGGAAGAGCAATCTCACAACTACATAAGACAATCCCACATAGCCATACAATGCCATCATCAGCAGAAAATAAAAGGAATGATGCTTCAGGGCCTCTCTGTATATGTAATAACTGATCCCTATCTGAATCACAAACCAGATCAGGTAACTGGCATCTTCTTCATAGGAATTAAAACCCGATTTAAACATAGCGGCCACACAAGCCAGCAGCATCAGGTGCATTCCGAAGTTGCGATAGGTAAAGCCAAAGTGAGGCTTTTTACGCAGGTAATGGGTAAAGTAATCTACCACCAGCAATGCGCCACCCAATAACAATCCTGTAATAATCAGGTGCATGTTTATGTACATCGTGCCTTCAATAAACGTCAGGGGTGAAACATTTACACCCAGCCATGCAGCCAGGTTCGTAATTGCCAGACTCAAAACGCCTAAATGATCGAAATAATAGGCGCTGAAAAACAACACGATCAATGGAATAAAAGTAGCCGTGCCATAATGGAACTTAAATACGCCATAAGCCCCCTGCAGGTAGGTGATAAAAGTGATGAACAACAAACACCCTAACAGCAGAATGTAATCGAAAAATGGATTGGGAGCAGGAACCTTTCCCCATAAGAAAGGCAATTTTTTCCGGAAGCAATAATAAAAACAGCCTATGCAGGCCAATGCAATTGCTAACAGTACAACCTGATGGCCAATGGTATCAATATTTTTTACAACAAGGATACCTAATCCCCCACTTAATAACAGTACTCCCAAATAAAGAATGGTCTTCAATTCCCAATGGAGGCTAAACAATTTTTTCTCGGAGGCAGCACGGATGTTGGACATTGACCCGGGGGAGATCAAACCATCCTGCTCCAGTTTCCCGAACATGCGAATATTCATTCGGGAAAAATATAACATTAAGTTCATATAAAAAAGGAATAGCGGAATATGAAGGGTATATCAGAATTCAACTAACTCATTGACACTCTTCCGAAAACTAGTTTGGATAAAAGAAAATTTTAATCCATCAGTAAATTTAACCTAGCTTTGCAACCGCAAAACCAGCGACCACCCCAGATATATCTCACCTCTCTGAGTGTACTAATGCCCACTCGGAATAACCCTAAAACCGGATATATTGGACGCTGTAAATTCAATTGACCTTCTGTCTGAACTAGTCTGTAATATCAGCATTAAAGATGCTCCGCTGATTACGCAGGATGAGTTTGAAGAACAGAAGACCAAAATCAAAGACTATGAAAAAGACATTCAGGTTGCCATTTTTAACAAGGCAGTATTATTATCGTCTCCTCAACATTACAATGACTTCATATCGTCCTATTCAAGAGTACTATCTCATCTTGAAAACTGCCTGATAGAAGCCCTTCCCGACGTTTCCGAAAATACCGGCGAAGGCTCTTTCACCGTGTACTTATTAAACTACACATTATCAGCGGTTCAAAGACTAAAGCTCTTTATCGACAACCGCTTCTTCCATACTTCTGGTGGAACACCGGACCCCGATAAACCCCTTACCTGGGAAAAACTCAAATTGAATATTGCCGTATCAGTTATTGCCACGCTCATGTCTGCATTTGTGCGGTCAGGCGATCATGTTTCTATTAAACAGGAAACAGCAGTCATGCGTTTTGCTATACAGCTTTTCAGCTCTAAGCAGGCGGATGAAATAGCTTTTAAAAGTTTTCAGAACCATTACCGGATGCCCGAGCGGGCGGCGATAGCAAAGGCGATTGAGATTCTGAAGGGAATGATAAATTGGCTGAGAGACCTTTGATATGATAAACATAAGACAGTTCGCAAGGGTGATACAGCCCTTGCAACTGTTTTGTTTTTCTCCCTTCAGGAGGATGTTACTTTTCTCCCGGTTGCACACCCCTCCACAACTATTCTCCCATCCCTCAACTTCCTTTCTTTGCATAAAACCCAAACTCATATGAACAACAAACAAAAGCTATTCACCCTATCTCTCCACCAACAAGCATCCAACTGGCACAAAACACTACACCTCCGCCTCATCACCAAAGGCAACAAACCATCTACTTTCCGCCTGGTCATTCTCCTCCTCCTCAATTACCGCCATATTCCCAGATATTCCAACTTCAACATCACCATCAATTGTTACCACATCAACAGTCATCCCAAACCCTCTTTCGATAAATCATCCTTCAACTGACCAAACTTTTCATTTTTTGCCACATTCAAATCCAAACGACAAGCCGGGTATTCTTACCTGGCTTTTTCTTTGAAAATAGTTTTCCACTTTCCCGAATCTTTTTTATCAAAACAATTCCCTGATTATCAAATCAATACCAAGGGTTATGCACCCACCTGCAACTATTCCCGCATTGTACTTTTCAATTCCTTTGTAGCGTAGTTAACAAATACTCCGATCCACTCAATATTATATTAGGGGTTAAATGTATAACAGACATGTCAGGTACTCTTGCCAGACATCCATCATTTTTCACGCATAAGTATAAGCCCGGCACTCCTGCCGGGCTCAATATGAATAATTGATTTGCAAAATGTATTTTTATTATTACTTTTAAACGGCCAGTCCAAAATTTTCCGTAACTGTATTATGCATAAAATTCCACATAGTGATGTTGATTTGTTGAAACTGATCGCTCAGGGAGACCAGCATGCATACCAGCTTATATTTGAAAAATACTGGGACTCCATCTATAATACCGCCCTGCTCCTTACCAAATCGCCCGCTTTTGCCGAAGACATCGCACAGGATGTATTCGCTATGCTCTGGGAAAAACGTACTACCCTTCCCACCATCGAAAAGGCCCAGAGCTTTCTCTTCGTCACTGCCCGCAACATCATCTACTCCCGCTTTCGCAAACTAGCCAGCGACAAAGCTTACAGGCAATACATCCAGCATTGCTTCCAGGAACAGCAAGATACCAGCGCACACGAACAGGCCGAATACCGGGAACTGGAACAAACCATTCTCCGCACCATTCACAACCTCTCTCCCCAACAGCAAAAAGCTTTCAGACTAAGCCGTTTCCAGGGCATGCAGCACAAGGAAATCGCCCAAAACATGGGGCTATCCCCTCTTACCATCAAGAGCTACATTGTTCAGGCCATCGTTACCCTCCGCAGGGCACTGGCAAATCATCCCTCCCGTTCCCTCATCATACTGTGGACACTTTCCTTCTTCCTATAATTTTTTTTCAAAATACCACCTCCCTCTATCCAGGTTGTACGTCTTTACCTTGTTATGGATCAGAAAACCTTTTCAATCCTGCTGGAAAAATACCTCAGGGGAAACATCTCCCAGGACGAAGTCAACAGTCTGCTGAACTCCCTGGACGATGATGCCATGCGGCAACAATGGGAGCAGGCCATCGCCGGTATGCTTACCAGTCAATCCAAACCCCGCTCTGTAAAACTTTATGCCGTAGCAGCTACCCTGTTAGCACTACTGGTCACCGGCATTTTCTTTTTTACCAACAATAGCCATCCCGCACAAAAGCTCCAGGCTACCACCCCCACACACACCATCACACCCGGTAGCAACAAGGCCACCCTCACCCTTGCCGATGGTAGCCAGATCAGCCTGGACAGCGCCAGCAACGGCGCCATTGCCCACCAGGGCAATGTACAGGTCATCAAACTGAACAATGGTCAACTCGCTTATAAAGCCGACGCAACAGCTACAAACGAACTACATTATAATAGCCTGGTCACACCCAGGGGGGGACAATTCATGATCATCCTGCCAGATGGCTCCAAAGTCTGGCTCAATGCCGCCACGACGCTCAGGTATCCCACCGCTTTCAGGGGCAAAAGCCGGGAAGTACAACTGAGGGGCGAAGCCTATTTTGAAATAGCACCCAACGCCCAAATGCCCTTCACCGTCAAAGTAAACAATATGGAGGTGAAGGTCTTAGGCACCCATTTCAATATCATGGGCTACCCCGACGAAAACAGTATTCAGACTACGCTGCTGGAAGGCACCGTGCAGGTACGACACAATGCCGCCAGCATACGCCTCAATCCGGGACAACAGGCATTCCTGCAAGGCGAAAACATGACGGTTAAAAAAGATATAGATGTCGATGAAATAGTCGCCTGGAAACACGGCTATTTCCATTTCAACCACGAATCACTACCCGGCGTAATGCGCCAGATAAGCCGTTGGTACGACGTAGAAGTAATTTATGAAGCAAACATACCTGAAAGGGAATTCGGGGGAAAAATCGAACGCAATAGCAGCTTAAACGACGTTTTGAAAATACTTGAACTCAGCAATGTACATTACAAAATCAAAGAAAGGAAAATAATAATCACATCATAGTTATGAAAAAATAGTACTTACTGCCCGACAAAAAATAACCGGAGCTGATTGCAGTCTGCCCCGGTTGAACGCAAGGGCAAACCTGATGAATTGCTTTCTCAAATTCCACAATCCTGGCCAAAGGCCAGGAGGGGACATTATTTACCCTAACAAACCAAATGTATGCATTTTAATTTTAAACGGCGACTGTACCTCCAAACATTCCTTGTTATGAAGTTATCCGCTATTATTTTGTTGTCAGCCTGTATGCAGCTCTATGCGAAAGGATACGCACAGTTTGTCTCGCTTTCCGAAAAGAATGCGCCACTGGAAAAGGTATTCCGCAATATTGAAAAACAAACAGGCTTTGTGTTCTTCTACGATCACAAACTAATCGATCATGCGCCGAAAGTTTCAATCGATCTCAGGAATGCACCGCTGGAAAAGGTCCTGGATCTTTGTTTGAAAGACCAGTTGTTATCGTGGTCTATCGTAAATAAAAACATCGTCATTAAACAGCGGGAAGCACCGGCGCAACCCGTCTACCTGACTACACCGCAGGATACACTCCTGAATATAAAAGGTAAGGTACTCACTGATAAAGGACAACCCTTACCCGGTGCCACCGTCATGGCCAAAGGTACCAGCAATGGCGTTGTCACGGATGCAGAAGGTAATTTCAAAATAAAAGTAAAACGCAATACCACCATCGTTGTCTCTTACATTGGCTATAAAAGCCAGGAAGCGGAAATTACAGACGACCAGCCACAAAACTTTCACCTCGCGGAGGCAGCCACACTTACCGATGAAATAGTGGTAGTCGGCTATGGTACGGTAAAGAAAAGTGATCTTACCGGCTCACTCAGCCAGGTAAAGTCCAAAGACATTACGGCCTATCCTTCTACCAATGTAATGCAGGCACTCACCGGCAGGGCGGCAGGTGTACGCGTGATGCAGAACAATGGCGCACCCGGCGCCAGTGTGAGCTTACGCATTCGCGGTACCAACTCTATTTTAGGTGGAAATGAACCCCTGTATGTGATAGATGGGTTTCCTTACAATGGTAATCCTACCTTCCTGCAGAACTCAGACATTGCCAGCATAGAAGTATTAAAAGATGCATCCTCCACCGCTATCTACGGCTCCCGGGGTGCCAATGGCGTAGTCATGATTACGACCAAAGGCGGTAAGAAATCAGACGCAACATCCGTAGAAGTTGAAGCTGGTTACACCGTTCAGCGTGTATCTAAAAAAATGAAGCTCATGAATGCACAGCAATACGCCTTGCTGTACAATGAGCAGGCAGCCAACGATGGCTTATCACCCTACTTCACACAGGCACAGATAGACAGCCTCGGACATAATGCAGGTACCGACTGGCAGGACCTCGTTCTGCGCAAAGCCCCCCTGTACAATATCAGCGCAACTGTAAATGGCGGCACGAACAAAACCCGTTTCTCATTGTCCAGTTCTGCTTACCTACAGGATGGCATTGTCAAAGGCAGTGACTACAAGCGTTATAATGTGCGTGGTAATATCGAACACGATATCAGCAAGGTTGTCAGTGTATCTTTAAATACCATCCTGACCCGGCTCAATAGCTCCCGCAAAAACTCCTCACTCGGTAACAGGGGTAGCGATCTTATATCAGGTATGCTGATGGCACCACCTTCTCTCACACCTTACCTGGCTGATGGCTCATACAGAAGGTTGAACACCGCCTATTCCTTTATCTCAAATGTAATCGTCAATCCACTGGTACATATTTACGAAGAGTCAGACGTGATTAAAGGAGATCGTGTGTTATCAAATGCCGCCTTAACCATTAAACCCATTACCGGGCTTACCATCAAGATCTCCGGCGGCATCGATAACCTGAACGACCGCGTTGACGTATACAACAACATAGAACCTACCGTGAACTCAGTAGGCTATGCCAATATAGAAACCACTCAACAAACCGGCCTGCTAAACGAGAACGTCATCACCTACCAGCGTGAGATCAATAAACATTCCTTTAGCGTCATGGGTGGCTTCACTTACCAGGATAACACCAACACTACATTGAATGCCTCCGGCACCGGTTTTCTCGGTGATGTATCCGGCACCGGCGATATTGAAAGTGCTTCTACACCGGGTATTCCCAATAGCAGTTATTCAAAATGGGTCTTACTCTCCTACCTGGGCAGGGCGAATTATAGCTATAATGACAAGTACCTTTTTACTGCCAGCATTCGCCGTGATGGTTCTTCCCGTTATTCAAAGAATAACCAGTGGGCGAACTTTCCATCTGCTGCTATTGCCTGGAAAGTAGCCAATGAAGAATTCCTGAAACACTCCCGGGTGATCTCTGATATGAAAATAAGAGCCAGCTACGGCCTCTCCGGCAATACGGCTATTAACCCGTATCAGACACTCAACCAACTCGGCGTGGGCAACACCATCTTTGGCGATGCTGCCTATGTAGCCTATGCCCCAGGCACCACACTGCCCGGAGACCTGAAGTGGGAAATCACCCACCAGCTGGATGTTGGCGCAGACGTAGGTTTGCTGCACAATGACCTGTTCATCACACTGGACTATTACAAAAAGAAAACAGTGAACCTGTTGAATACCGTGCGGCTGCCAGCTTCTATGGGCTATACCACCACCCTGAAAAATGTAGGCGAAATAGAAAATAAAGGGTTTGAACTCGGCATAGATGCTTCTATTCTGAAAGGTACCCTGGGCTGGAATGTGAATGCTAACATTGCAGTGAACCGTAATAAAGTTTTAAAGCTGTACAACGGCCAGGATATCTTTGGTGACGCTATTTATACAGGTTCCTTAAATGACTATGTCAACATTCTTCGGGAAGGCCAGCCATTAGGGATCTTCTATGGTTACAAAGAAAATGGCTATACCGCCACCGGCGATCTTCAATATGTGGATGTTAACAAAGATGGTGCGATCACTGCTGCAGACAAAACTTACATCGGCAATCCTAATCCTGATTTTATTTACGGGCTGAACTCCGTATTAAACTGGAAAGGCTTTGAACTAACGATCTTTATACAAGGCTCTCAGGGCAATAAGATCTTCAACCTGAACAAAGCTGTTTCTCTTGACCTGGGTATGGGACTCAACCTGCCGGCAGAAATTTACGAAAGCCACTGGACCGCTGAAAATCCTAATGCCAAATATCCAAAAATTAGCAGAACACTCTCTGCAAATATGTCTGACAGGTTTGTAGAAGATGGCTCTTACCTGCGCTTCAAGAATATTCAGCTCGCATACAGTGTACCTGTAAAAAAACTCGGCTGGAACTGGCTGAAGTCTGCACAGGTATATGCCAGTGGCCAGAACCTGATCACATTCACTAAATATTCATGGTATGATCCGGAAGTGAATGCCTACGGTGGCAGCAATTCCATTCGCCAGGGCATCGACTATTCCGTATATCCGACATTCAAATCTGTTACGTTCGGTATCAGGTGCGGATTCTGAAATTATTAAAAATATCAACCAATGAAACAGTCAATTCTATTTCTATTCATTATATATATGATGACTTCCTGTTCCAAAAAACTGGAAGAACATCCAAAATCTATTGCAGCAGAAGTATTTTACAATACACCCAGCGAAGTAGAAGCAGGTCTCGATGCTATTTATATTCCTATCAGGCGTGTGAGCACCATCGGTGCGCTTTACCTGTGCCAGCAGGAAATATATGCTGAATACCTGTATGGTCGTGGCAGCCATGCGCCACTCAATGACTACAATGGCCTGGACAATACGAATATCACCCGTATCAATAGCATGTGGACGGATTTCTACGAGTCTATCCGTGATGCGAATATCGTGATAGAAAAAGCACCTTTGGGTAAGTCATTAACAGCAGATGATCTGAAGAAATATATAGGCGAAGCCCGTTTTCTCCGTGGGCTTTGTTACTTCTATCTGGTGCGCAACTGGAATGGTGTACCCCTGCGTACAGAAAAGAACATGGACTCCATCAACCTGGCAAGAGCTACTGCAACAGATGTATATAACTATATCTTAGCTGACCTGGAATGGGCGGAGCAAAACCTGCCCGATAATCCGAGGCTGATTGGTGCACCTTCAAAATGGTCTGCAAAAACAGTACTGACCGACGTATACATGACCCTGCACCAATATGACAAAGCGAGAGATAAAGCACTGGAAGTAATCAATTCGGCAAAGTATTCTCTCGTAAAAGTCAATGTGGCAGATGATTTTGATAAAGTATTCGGGCCTGACATTTCCAATTCCACAGAAGAAATATTTTATCTTAAATATGCCCGCACACCATCCGGGCAAGGCTTCTCCTATCCTCAATATGCACATTATCCCAATTCCGGATATTATCCTCCCGGCGGCTATTATACCTTTTACAGTGATGCCGCGCAAAACAGCTTCGTAAAGAACTGGGATAAGAATGACCTGCGTTATTCCTATTGCTGGTATGCAAAAACATTCGGGTTAGGAGCTACTACTATCCTGCTCAAAAAATTCAGCGATAAAAGCGCCGTCACTGCCGGAGGCAATGATTATCCTATGTATCGCTATGCAGATATCCTGCTATTCTATGCAGAGGCGGTTGCACAGGCAGCAGGTACACCGTCGGCAGATGCTATGGAGAAACTGAATATGGTGCATCGCAGGGCATATGGAAAAGATCCCCTCACACCCGATGCGTCCATCGATTTTCAACTGGCTGACTATACAGGCCAGCAGGCATTCATTGACCGTGTGGTACAGGAAAGAGGGTACGAAAATTGCGGAGAAGGGAAAAGGTGGCTGGACCTGAAACGCCTGGGTATCGCCCAACAGGTGATAGCAGCAGTGAAAGGCAAAACCATCACTGAACGCCACCTGCTCTGGCCTATCCCAACAGTGGAGTACAACTACAATACTGCCATTAACCCAACTACTGATCAAAACCCAGGATACTAATGAGAAAATTAACATTATTGCTTTGCCTGCTGCTGGCAGGAAAGCTCTTTGCACAAAACGTACGGGAAGTAGACATTTGTATTTACGGCGGCACATCCGCAGGTGTAATAGCTGGTTATACAGCCAAAAAAATGAATAAATCCGTATTGGTCATAGAACCCGGCAAACGATTGGGAGGCCTTACTTCGGGCGGCCTTGGGTATACGGACATTGGCAATAAATACGCCATTACCGGCCTTTCCCGGGATTTCTACAGGCGCATCGGCAAGCACTATGGCCGGTTTGAACAATGGATTTTTGAACCAGGCGTAGCAGAACGCACCTTTCAACAGTATATCAAAGAAGGTGGTGTAGAAGTCCTTTATCAACAATACATCACAGGTGCAAAAAAAACAGGTACCCGTGTTACGGAAATACAAACACAATCGGCCATCATCCGCGCAAAAATGTTCATTGACTGCTCTTATGAAGGAGACCTCATGGCAAAAGCCGGCATCTCTTACACCGTAGGCCGTGAAGACAATGCTCAATATAACGAAACCTACAATGGTACACAGCTGCGCGAAAAACACCAGTTTCCGGATGGTATCGATCCCTACAAAGAACCTGGTAAACCAGCCAGTGGATTGCTATGGGGAATCAGTCCTGAACCGGTAGAAAAACAAGGTACCGGTAATAAAAAAATACAGGCGTATAATTTCAGGATCTGCCTGACCAATCAACAGGACAATATGATTCCTATTACACAACCGGCAGACTACGATCCTGCGCGTTACGAGCTCCTGCTTCGTGTAGTACAGAAATTACAACCTAAGAACCTCAGTGGCATGTTGAAAATAGACCTCATGCCCAATCACAAAACAGATATCAATAACAATGGTCCTTTTTCCACAGATATGATCGGCATGAATTACAGTTACCCGGAAGCAGACTATGCCACCCGGGAAAAGATCACAAAGGACCATGAATTGTACAACAAGGGCCTCCTTTACTTCATTGGCCACGATCCACGCATGCCGGAACATCTGCGGAAAGAAATGTTGCAATGGGGCTATCCAAAAGACGAATACCCTGAGTCAGGCAACTGGTCTCCACAAATGTATGTGCGCGAGGCAAGAAGGATGATTGGGGCCTATGTTATGACACAGGCCAATTGCGAAAGCAGGGAGATAGTGAAAGATGGCATAGGCATGGCGGCATATACCATGGATTCTCACAATTGCCAGCGCATTGTGGAAAATGGCATGGTAAAGAATGAAGGCGATGTGCAGATCGGTGGTTTTGGCCCCTACCCGATTGCTTATCGTTCCATCATTCCCAAGCCGGAAGATGGTAGTAATGTATTGGTACCTGTTTGTATGTCTGCTTCTCACATCGCCTACGGCTCTATCAGGATGGAACCTGTATTTATGGTACTGGCACAATCAGCTGCGGTAGCCGCATCTATGGCAATAGACAATCATCAGTCAGTACAGGATGTCAATGTCTCACAGCTACAGGCCCTGCTGCGCCAAAAGCCATTGGCTACAGACGCCACATCAGAAATACTGGTAGACAATGACGATGCTGCGCATGTAATCATGAAAGGCAACTGGCAAAAAGAAACCAAAGGTGCTTATGGCCCCTCTATGTATATCTCCAACAGTGCCGGCAGTATTCGCTACACACCTGATGTAACCCACACTGGTACCTACAAGGTATACACCTATGTACCCAAACGCACCGATCTACCCGCCAGTACACATATCCGCCTGTCTGCCGATGGTAAAACGTCTACACAGGTATCTTACACACCGGCCTCCATCAAAGTGGAAGGGCAGACATCCGGTGAATGGGTGGACCTGGGTACTATCAAACTGACAAAGGGCAGTAAGGCATATGTAGAAATTACCAATGAAGGCAAGGATGGAGAAGTGGTGGCAGATGCCGTACTATTCTATCCCCAGTAAATAAAAGTCCGGTAAGACTACCGGACTTTGTTTCCTCTGACTAAGGTATGTTTGGATAATGAAATATCTTCGGAAAAGGAAGTCCGGCAAGAATACCGGACTGTCAGATAGCTGCGAAATCTAAAATAATGTCTGATAGGAATACCAAACATGGGATTTGTTATCACATAAACCCTCGATGAGAATTCATTTAGCTCAACGCCGTTAAGGGCAAATAGCAACAATTAATCACATCAGAACAGTTGCAACAGGTGACGCAATCCCTCCTAAACAATTGATTATAAATAATTAAGCCTGGCAATATTGCCAGGCTTAATTATTTGACTATCTTGACGCATGATCTTCCATTTTCGCCATCAATTTCCGCAGTTAAACGCCTATTGGGACAAGTACCTGCCCTATCAGCAACGCCTTGAAATACCCGCTAAAACTGTCCTTCTCGAAGAAGGGAAAAGATCTCAGAATTACATCTACATCGAAAAGGGCCTCATCCGCACCTACTTCAATAAAAACGGTGCGGATATCACGGTTCAGTTTTTTTTCGAAAATGAAGGGCTTTCCTCCTTCGACAGCTTTATCAATAATATTCCCAGCCCCATCACCATCGAAACCATAGAACCTTCTGTCGTATACCTGCTTGCCAAAGAACATGTGAACCAGCTGCTCGATGACCTCAGTCATGAACCTGGTTTTATACACCTGATCCTGCAGATGACCGTTCAGCGGCAGACCCACTATATCAATGAATTTGTCTCCATCATCAGGGATACGCCCGAACAGCGCTACCAGCACCTTATCAATGACCGCCCACATATTATCCAGCGTGTGCCCCAGCACTACATCGCCTCGTACCTGGGTATAAGCAAGGTGCACCTCAGCCGTATCAAAGCCAAACTGGCCAAAGGAAAATCTCACTTCTGACAGATGATAACATATGTTATCGTCCCAGGGGTTACTCCCGCCCTAATTTTGTGTTAACAAAAACGATATAACATGAAAGCAGCAGTAGTATACCAACAGGGAGAACTACCTCAATATGTAGATTTTCAGGAACCTACCCCTCAGAACGAAAATGAAATAGCAGTCACTGTCAAAGCAGTTGCCATAAAACACGTTGATAAAGCCATCGCCTCCGGCAGGCACTATTCCAGTGATGCACCCAAAGTAAATGGCCGGGTAATCGGTGGAGACGGTATCTGTATACTTCCTGACGGCAAAAGGGTTTACGCCGTAGGCGCCAGTGGTATGCTGGCAGAAAAGGCCACTATTGAAAAAAATATGATTGTTCCCGTACCGGACTCTTTGGACGATGTCACCGCAGCGGCCCTACCTAATGCAGTGATTGGTGCAGCAATGGCGCTGCGCTTTAAAGCCAATATTCAAAAGGGAGATACGGTCCTGATCAACGGAGCTACCGGTTTTACCGGCCGTGTAGCTGTACAGATTGCCAAACATTATGGTGCTAAAAAAGTGGTGGCTACAGGTAGGAATGTAACCTCTTTAAATGAATTACTAACACTTGGTGCAGATGAAATCATTCCCCTCACTGATGATTTTCACACCCAGTTAAATGGCCCATTCGATATAGTAATCGACTATCTCTGGGGCCACACCGCCGAAAAAATCCTTTCTACGCTCAAGGGTAAAGGCAAATTCACTCACAACACCCGCTACGTATCTGTTGGCAGTATGGCGGGAGATACTATTACGTTATCCTCCTCCATCCTTCGCAGCGTAGACCTGCAGCTCTCCGGCTCCGGTCTTGGTGCATGGCCTAAACAACAGGTCGGATTGCTTTTTTCAGAAATTCTTCCTGAAATGTTTCAACTTGCTGCCAGCGGCAAACTGGTTGTATCTACCACTGCCGTAAAATTAAAAGACATCTCTACCCTCTGGGATAAAGATGTCTCCAACGGCGAACGCCTGGTTGTAACAATATAATTATCCGAAGGGGCCTGAAATTATTCCATCTTCAGGCTCCTTACCGGGTTCATCAAAGCTGCCTTTACACTCTGGAAGCTCACCGTTAATCCGGCTACAATCATCGTCAACCCCACTGCTCCTACAAACGTCCATGGACCTAAGCTCACATGGAATTTGAAATCTTCCAGCCACCTGTTCATCATCCACCATGCTACCGGTGCCGCCAGGCAAAACGCCAGCAGGATCAGCACGGCAAACTCTTTTCCAAATATCCACAGAATCTCCCCGATACTGCTACCCAGCACCTTTCTGATACCGATCTCCTTCGTTTTCTGCATTACCATAAATGAAATCAACCCATACAGGCCCAGACAACCAATAAAGATGGCGATCACAGAAAAGATGCTCACCAATCGCAACATTGTTTCTTCCGTTTTATAAAATTCTGCGATCTGCTTATCAAAGAATTTATAGGTAAATAACTTACCCGGAAACCGTGCTGACCAGAGTTTTTCAATTGTCGGGATAGTCGTGGTCAACTGTCCCATATTCAATTTAATTGCGAAGTTCTGGTAGAATTTATTGTAAGGTGTAATCATTACCGCACCTATATCATCATGCAATGAATGCATATGAAAATTCTTCACCACACCTACAATGGTAGCCTGCTCTCCGCCATTGAAACTTAATTGCTGACCTATCAGCTCCTGTGGCGATTTCAGGTTCAGCTTATGCATAAAGATCTCGTTTACGATACATTCTCTTGCCGAAGAATCAGGAAATAAATCACGACCTGCAATCAACTGTAAGCCAAAAGTAGAAACATACTGTTCATCTGCAGAGCGCACGTCTACAGTAAACGGTTCGTCTTCCCCGTCCCCCACTATACGGATATTAGTATTCCAGCTACTCCAGGAAGAAGGGGCTTCAAAACAAACGGATACATTCTTAACACCTGCCTGTCGCATCAATTCATTTTTCAGACTTGTTACATTCGCATCCAAAGAATCTGCGCCCATAGGCACCATGAGTACCGCGTCTTTATTGAACCCAAGGTCTGCCTGCCTCGTATATTGCATTTGCCGGGTAATTACCAGCATCCCAATGATCAATATTAATGTAATCGTAAACTGGGTCACGATCAGTGTACGGCGTATATTAAAACTCCCCACCTGCTGCATAGATACTTTTCCTTTCAATGCCAGCGCCGGACGGAACCCCGATAAAATCAAACCTGGATAACTACCTGCAAAAAGAGTGACTATCAGAATCATTCCTGCAATAAAAGCAAGCAGCTTTACATCCATTACACTGCCCCAACTCATCCGGGCGTCAAACAATGAATTCACATTGGTCAACAGCGATGCGGCAAGTACGATGGCGACCACTGTGGCTATTACTACAATAATCCCGGTCTCCATCAAAAACTGCCAGAATAATTGTACCCTGAAACTACCCAGTGCTTTTCTGATACCTACTTCTTTGGATCTTCTCAGTGCCTGTGCGGTAGATAGATTGATGAAGTTCAGGCAGGCGGTTACAATCAGGAAAAGACCGGCAAATGTCAGGATCCAAAGGCTACGCTTTTCCATCGTACCACCATATCTTGCATCAAAGTGCCTGTCCTGTAAGGGAAGCATGTGGTAAACATGGATATTTTTACTCCCTTTCCTGTTCTCGCGGTATTTGGGAAATTGCTTTTCAAGGTTTGCCGTTGATACACCGGGGAGTAAGCGTACATATGTTTTTAAAGTACTGGTAATACCATTCCAGTTATTTTCCTTTCCTACAAATTCATCAAAGTTTTTTACACTTTTGAAGGAGATAAAAATACCTGTACGTTGGTCTGTGTTTCCGGGCAGGTCTTTTAATATGCCAGTTACCCGGGCATCCAGCTTGTTTTCGATTTTAATTACTTTATTAATGGGATCTTCTTTGCCAAAATATTTTTTAGCTAACGAAGCAGTAATTAATACTGTATTGGGTTCTGCCAGCAGGTTTTTTCCTGTCAGCAGGGGGAAATTGAAAATATCAAAGTAAGTAGGGTCTACAAATGAAACGCCCTCAGCTTCGATGAATTTCGTCAGGTCATAAGCCACCAGGGCTTCGCTGTATGTTGCTGCCCGGGCTACTACGCCGGTTTCTCCGAAATCCTGTCTATAGGCTGCTGCAAATGCAGGCGGTACGCTGCCTGTGTAAGAAATGTTTTCCCTGTGTTGTTCCGTGACAAACTGGTAGATGCGGTTGGCGTTTTTATGAAAGTTGTCGAAACTGAGATGATATTTTACCAGAACAAAAATCAACAGGCCGCAGGTCATGCTCAGGGCAAGGCCGAGGATATTGAGGAGACCGTATACTTTATTTGAGAAGAGGTTTCTAAAGGCAATACGGAGGTAGTTTTTGAACATCGGATGGGTTTTGTAGTCAGGTACTCAATAAGAATGCCCTTTATGAATGGATTGAAAATCAATGATCAGTCTTACAAATGATGTTCGGTTTCAAGACAATTATTGTCCGCTTACGAACAAATATGAAACAAAATAAATATATTTGAATATAACCCATCCCACTGTATGCTCCTAAGATTTGTTATATCCAACTTCCTGTCCTTTGATGCTACAACCGAATTTAACACCTTTCCGGGCTCCGGCACCACTCATCTGCATCACATTTATGACCTGGGAAAAGTGAAGACGCTCAGATCAACGGCAATCTATGGCGCTAATGGGGCGGGAAAATCCAACCTCATTGATGCCCTTGAGCAACTACAATATTGGGTTAAAAATGGCTGCATCAGCACACGTACAAACCGTCAAAAATTCAGGTTAAAAATAGAAAACCAGGAACAACCATCCTCATTTTTAATTGAGTTTTTTACTGCAGGTACATTCTTCTTATACGGCCTTACCATCGACGACAAAAATGTGGTTGAAGAATATCTTTATGAATCAGGTATTGATAAAGCCCCTTCACTTATATTCAAACACAACGAAAATACACTCCGTATTTACACCCATAAAGATGCATACAATTGGATCACCACCCAATTGATCATCATGCGTCACAATACAGGACTTATTGAGTGCCTGCATGCACTATGCACCAATCCTGCATTCTTTTCCTTTAGCAATGAATTGCTCAAAAATTTAGATACCGGTATTGATTTTCTCAAGGTGCAAAAAATGCCACGCACTGAATTCCGGAAGGCACATGATATCACCAATATTCACCCGAACCTATTACAGGAACCCGGTAAGATTATTGTTCTTAACAACAGCAGATATTTTACTACCAAAGAAAATGACGAAATAATTGTCAATAAAATTATCGCCTTCCATCACAACTTCCCGTTCGATCTCATAGAAGAATCCACGGGAACTAAAAGGCTACTGGAATTGCTGCCGGTGTGCTGGTCAATGATTCACAATCCTGCTACCATTATAGTCGACGAAATAGAGCAAAGTATCCACCCGGTATTGATCATTGCATTGATAAAGAAAATAATGCACAACTCAGACACCAGGGGGCAGCTGATTTTTACTACGCATGAATCAAATCTACTCGATCTGGATATATTTCGTAACGATGAAATATGGTTTGCAGTAAAAACACAGGAAAGCGGCGCCACAGGACTTTATAGCCTGAATGATTTCATTGTCAATGCCCGGCTGGATATCCGCAAAGGCTACCTGATCAATCGTTTTGGTGCCATCCCTTTTACCGCTCCGCTTGAATTATTAAAATGGTAACCCTATGAATATTGAAAACCTCTCGTATGTAAAACATCCCCCTTACCGTGATGCATCGCGTATTGTAATTGCCTGTGAAGGCGCACTGACAGAACCCAATTACTTCAAGCACTTCGAAGCAGTTTCTCCCAAACTGACGGTAACAATTGCAGGCAAAGACGCTGATAACCCTACGCTGTCAGCGCCTAAATGGGTGCTTGCACGGGCAGAAGCCCATGCTGATAAAGTAGGACTTGCAGAAATTGATGAAGTATATCTTGTGATGGATGTAGATCATCATGAAGAAAATGACTTCAGAGAATTATATGAGATCTGTAAAGAAAAAAACTGGCGGCTGGTATTGAGTAATCCCTGCTTTGAAGTATGGCCCTATATGCATTTCAAAGAAACACTCCCAGACACGCGCCTGAAGCCACAGAAACTAAAACATATCCTTTCTACCTTAATACATGGCGGTTATCACCCGGAGAAAATTTTACCTTATACAGAGAAAGCACTTAAAAACGCAGCGCTGTTAGAGAAAGACGCAGACCACTTTTTCCCGGCTGACAATACGACCAAAGTGTATATGCTGGTGGATAGGCTCATCACCATCATGGGAAAAAATTATTTCCAGAAATTGATTCAAACCAAAAAGGATAAGCCCTTTCAATAGGCTTATCCTTCAATTGCCATAACAGGTAAAAAATAATTTTACCAACCGGCTACGAATGGGGACATTACCATGCCATTCGCCGTAAAGACCAGCTGGTCTTTAACGATTGACGACTTTGCCATTCACCTGCGTGAACAGCTCACATTTTTTTCCCATGTGAGTTTTGTTTTTTAGTGCCTTGTAAGAGCCTTGAGAACCGGAATTAATATTTCAATATCAAATCCATGATAGGTACAGAACTCGCTTAGGTTAACTTGTTCTCCTCTTTCTTTTTTGAGGATAACGTGTAAGCAATCCATCCATTCTTTTGCTTCACGAAGGCTGAGGTTAAATAATTGGGAGATGATGTGCACCTCCACTGATTCTATTGCCCAATCCGGGCCAATAGCCAGCATTAAATAAGGTTTTTAATTTAAAAAACTATTGTTTTGCTATGGCTATTATAAATATAATATTTTTCAATCAATTAAAAAAAATATTTAATTTCCCCAGGTCACTTTGATATCATGTGCCGCCGCATACTTCTTTCCCTCCGCCGTCAGCACATCAAACAAAGAGTCAAAACGCTCGCCGTACTTCTCATCAATCTCTTTGCCCAGCGATAACACATCTTCCTGCGTTCCACCATCATCACTCATCTTTGCCAGCGCCTTGTATTCATTTTTATATACTGGCAGCACATACTCAAACAAAGCCACAGATGTTTGCAGCATCGTCTTCGTTTCCTCCGTCTCCTTCAGATCTTTAATTTTTACCAGCTCCTTCTCTATATACTGCACCTTCCCATCTATCAGCTTCGTAGCTGCATTCGGACCATTTGGCAATTTGCCATTGTATTTCACATTCTGGGCAATCAGCATTTTCGTCAATGCATCACTCCCAAAATCATTGATGATGTTAGTATTCAATACAGCCGTGTCAAAATAATTCTCCGGGGTTGGATTGGTACAAGCTGGCAATGCCGCCAAAGCAGCCAGTATTAAAAATTTTTTCATGTTGGTGATCACTTTATAAACTGAACGCCGTTTACATCAATTTTCATTCCATTTATCCATGATACCATTTCTTTTAATACTTCCGGGGCAAAATCTTCCTGTAATTTTGCTGGTTCCTGCATTGTACAGGTAACACAATGCTGAAATAAATGGTTCAATCCCCCTACCTTTACCACCTTTACCTGCTTTACGTACTTCTTATAATTCCCCAGGTTCTCATCCGCTTCCACCATTATGTCTTTATCCCCATTGAAGGCCAATACCGGCACCTTTACCTGTTTCAGCCAGGGCGTAGGGTCAAAACGGATATTATACCTGTACCAGGGGCCCGTTGCCTGCATGATATATGACTCCAAAGGGAAAAAGAAGTGATCCCGGCTCTTTTTATACACTGAATCCTGCTCTCCCCTTGCCAGGTCACGCTCATTCCAGGCTGCGTAGGCACTGCGTAAATGGGACTCCATATCCGGCGACCCCGCATAGGCATAGGCGGTATCGAACATGATATCATTTATTGCATTGAACCGTTGCTGCATGAGTACAGGAATCCCTGCACTGGCCACAATCGCCCTGTTCTGTGCCTGCAATGCCTTTAACCCGGTAGTTGCTAACCCCGCCAGGCTAATCATAAACCGTACATCTTTGCTCTTTACAGCCGCCATATATGCCGCTGCACCACCCTCACTATGCCCAACCAGTCCAATCCCTTTTACGCCCGGATATGCTTTTAAAAACGTGACTGCTGTTATCGCATCTGCGGCAAAATCTGCTGTTGTCGCCTTTTCATAATCGCCCGTGGTCGTTCCGGTTCCCCTGTCATCCACCCTCAATACTGCAATTCCATTGCTGCCCAGGTACTCAGCAATCACTTTGAACATTTTGTGCCCTGCCATCGTACCGTCGCGGTCCTGCTTTCCTGTACCTGATATTAGTACCACTGCCGGAAATGATTGCACGCCCGCAGGCACTATCAGGGTCCCCCCAAAGTGTATACTGCTATCTGCATTATAATACTGCACATCTTTGGAAATGTATTGCCCCATTCCCTGTATGCTTATAAAAAGCAATATCAATAATATCCTCATAACATTCATCTTTAAAAAAGGAGAAGCGCCTCCCCGGTTAAGGAGAAGCGCCTGCACCTGGGTCATCACTCTTTGTTATTTTATCAATCAATCAAATGGTCACTTATTTTGCAAGAGAAATCATGGTCTCAATCTCATCTGCCAGGCCGCTCGGGCTACCCATGTACCCAATCTGTGCAAACCGGATATCTCCCTTTCCATCTATCACGACTTTAAAAGGAATGCCGGATGTCTGGATCAGCTTTGCATACTTGCTGTAAAATTCATCTCCGTTATCAAACAGCACTTTAAATGGATATTTCTTCTCCTTTATGAATTTCTTTACCTTCTCTTTATAATCAGGATCGCGCTCCTGCGTATCTACAAAATAGAATACCACATTGCTGTCATTTTTAAAATGCTCCTGCGCCATCTGCATACCCGGCATTGCTGCTTTACAAGGTGCACACCAGGTAGCCCAGAAATCCATCACTACCACCTTTCCTTTCTGTGCTGTCAGTGAAACCGTCTTGCCATCCAGGTCTTTCATCTCAAATGGTACCGCTTCTCTCCTGATCATGGCTGACTGAACATGTTCACGCAATAACTCCATCGTATGTGCATCCTTCATAGAATTCAGATAGGCATCAAAACCTTCTGTATCCTTATGTGTCTTCAAATACTCTTTCTTCAGCAGATCGATGATCTGGGCAGAAGCCTGGTTCATGCGTACACTACCATGCAGCACTTCGTCCAGCTTCTTTTTATCGCCAGCCTTTTCCAGTAAAGAAGCTTCCAGCTGATTCAAGGTAGCGTTGGTATAATTCCAGGATGCCTGCAGCAACAATGCCTGTGACAATGCTTCCTTCTCACGGCCTGTCTCTTTCAGGATGGAGGCATGCGTGATATAATCATGTTTGAAGATATCATCTATATAAGCAGCAAATTCAGTTGGTGTGTAATAATAGTATGCTGACGGCTGATGTGTCTTTAGATAAGCCACTCTATCCATAATGCGCTGTGAAAATGGATAAGCTTGTTTTGCAGGCATGGTTTTCCAGTCTGCATAAGGAATTTCCACCATTTTATAGTAGGCAAATACCAGCATATTCAGGGTAGTGGTATTAAGATATTTTCCCAATACAGCAGTATCGCCTTTTGCAATAAAAATAGCAAAGATGTTTCTCCAAACGCCCCTGTCATAATCGATTCCTGCCAGGTCATCCAGTTCTGTGTCAGGTGCATAATTTTTCAGAAACTGCTCAGAGAGTGCCAGCTTTTTATCTGCATCCC
>NZ_JBCNKH010000070.1:0-32010 GCF_039596135.1 Chitinophaga sp. | reverse complement strand
CAAGGGAATAATATCCAATGGTGTTTCTTTCTGCAATGTTTTACCACCCTCTACCTGCTCGCCTGTCCAGAAATCAAACCACCGTGTACCAGCAGGTAAATATACCTCTGTAAATTTATGAGCATTGAAGTCTTCAATCCTTACAGAATCATTGCTGTTCGTATACTGCGCCTGTGTCACAGGTCTTACCAGTATAGACTTCCCAAACATAAATTCATTATTCACATCCCATGCATTCCGATCTTTAACAAAATCCATTACCAGTGCGCGCATCATGCTGGACTGGTTGGCCGTAACATCCCAGGAAGTTGAATAAATATAAGGTAGCAGGCTATAGCGTAAATGAATGAATTTCTCTATAGCATCATATACCTTGTTACCTTTGCTGCCAAATTGATATATTTCCCTGGGAGCATCTGTACCATGAGAACGCATCATCGGACAGAAAGTACCAAAGGCTATCCACCTTGCATACAGTTCGCAATATTCCGGATCTTCCAGCTTTTTATGGAACTCACTAAGAAAGAATCCGCCAATATCACTGTTCCAGTAAGGAATGCCGCTTAAAGAGAAATTAAGCCCGGTAGGGATCTGATTTCTTAATGTCTCCCAGGAGGAACTAATATCACCGGACCAGGTATTTGCGCCATAACGTTGCTGACCAGCAAATGCGGAACGCGTAAGGATAAATACCCTTTTATCAGCACTCACTTTCCGTTGATGATCGTATACCCCACCTACAGTCATCAGCGGAAATGCATTACGTACTTTACGAAAAGATCCCAGAAAAGATTTCTGATCCAGGTCTGAATTTTTAAATGACAAATGATCTGGTTCCGAAGAGTCCATCCACCAACCATCGAACCCGAGAGCAAATAAGCCTTTGTTTACATATTTCCAGTAAATATCCCTCGCTGCAGGATTATAAGCATCATATACACGCACGCCGGAGGGATAATTCATATCCGGAGGCCAGACGTCTTTAGCACTTTCCGGCCAGGTACTAAAATTGAAAAGCATGCCCCCGGCGTTCAGTTCTTCATAAGGTTTTGTTTTTGGCCCGAAAGAAGCCCAGATAGAAATGATCGCGTGAGCATTCATTGCATGAATATCATCTACCATTTTTTTAGGCTGCGGGAACTCCGGGTTTAAAAAACTCATGCCGTTCCAATGGTAATTATCACCCCAATATTGCCAGTCCTGGATAATACCGTCTAAAGGCACTTTCAGCTCCCGATATTTTTTGACAACATCAACAATCTCCTGTTGCGATTTATACCGTTCCCTGCTCTGCCAGTAACCATAGGTCCACAAAGGGAACATAGGCGCCTGACCGGTTAATGCCCGCATGCAGGCAATCACGCCGTCAGCATCGCCTCCGTACATGAAATAATAGTCTATACAATCCCCTGCTTCCGACTTAAAATACGTTTCGGTTGTATTATCTTCAAAAGTGGTAGGTGAGTAATTATCCCAGAATATGCCATAACCTTTTACGGACTGGAAAAATGTAATAGGATCATCAGTATTACCCTGCATCATCATGGTATACTTTTGATTGCGTTGACTCAAATTTCCCCGCTGATGCTGACCCAGTCCATAAATAGGTTCATTCTTTTCAAGCTGAAAAGATTGTGATATAGAAAATGTTTTGTTTCCGGCATCATCAAAAGGTGTAAAGGAAACGCCATTGGGAGTTTCACTCAGCAGGGCCTCGCCCGGAATGGTTTGATAGCGGATTTCGCCCGTTACCGTATTCAGCCTGACACTGAGCTTATCACTTTTAACGATAATGAAGCCACTTCCCGAACTTACCTTAAATGTTGTCTTTACAGGACTTGCTATTACCGACAAACTCGTCCCGGAAAACATTTTGTGCGCTGGCGACTTAATAACCCTTACAATAGAAGGCGTATAAAACTGAATCATTACTTCATTGCCGCCCACCACTGTGGTGATGCCTGAAATGCTCTTTTCGTATTGCTGCCCGTAACTGCCAATACTGAACATCATGAAGATCAAAAAGTGTAATGGTCTCATCTTATTCTGTTAACTTTTTACTCAATATTTACCGGATCATCAGGGTATGTGTCAGCACATTACCTGTGCCGGCATTATACTTTCCTGGCTGCCCCCCTCCTATGCTGATGACGGCTTTTCCTCCCGGTTGATAGCTGTTACCTTTTTCATCAATCAGGGAAAGATCTTCCGTTGTAAGCGTAAATGATACTTCTTTACTTTCACCACGTTTTAATGATACGCGTTGAAAGCCTTTCA
Source organism: Chitinophaga sp. (assembly GCF_039596135.1). Taxonomy (GTDB): domain Bacteria; phylum Bacteroidota; class Bacteroidia; order Chitinophagales; family Chitinophagaceae; genus Chitinophaga. The sequence continues at coordinate 29,733 of NZ_JBCNKH010000070.1, read as the reverse complement.
AGGACCTTACAGGCGCGTTGGCTACCGCAGGGTAACTTACATACAGCTGTACCACCTCATCACCATCAAATTCCCCTGTGTTGGTCAACACTACACTGATACTGACCGGTGCCCCTTTGCGGACGCTTTCTGCCATCTTAAGCCGGCTATACGTAAATTGAGTATAGCTTAATCCATATCCAAAAGGATATAAAGGTTTCCCCCTGAAATAGCGGTAGGTCCTGTTATGCATAGAGTAGTCTGTAAACGGAGGCAGATCTTTGTCTGAGGCATAAAAGGTCACGGGCAGGCGACCTGAAGGATTGTAATCCCCAAATAACACATCAGCAATAGCGGTTCCTGCACGCTGCCCTCCATACCAGGCATTGATAATGGCAGGTATTTTAGCCTGCTCTTCAGGAATGGCGATGGCACTGCCGGTCATCATAACAAAAATGACTGGTTTACCGGTTTGCTGCAAGGCTTTCAGGAGCGCTGTTTGTACTTTGGGCAACATAATGGTTGTCCGGTCACCGCCATCAAACCCAGGCACTTTTACAGGCATTTCTTCACCTTCCAGTTGCGGTGAGATACCGCCCGCAAAAATGATGGCATCAACATCCTTTAACCTATCAGCCAAAGCGGCAAAGTCTGTTTTAACCCTGTCACCAACCTTAACCCGGATGGAGGCATTACCTTCATTCTGATAATATTCCACTACCAATTTGTAGCTGCTGTCTTTTTGAACAGGTAATGTAAAAGGCCTTGCACCCCAGCGGTTTTTTGTCCAGGCATCAATAATCAGGCTATCATTGATAAACAAACGATATCCGTCATCTCCATCTATTTCAAAATTCATCGTTTCGGTAGCTGCTGCTTTCAGAAATGTGGTATACCTGGCTGAGTAATGGATGGTTTTCAGGTTAGGCGCCGGGGTTTGTCCTTCCGTCCAGTAATGATCAATATCCTTTTCTATGAGGGTCTGCAGGGGCGCGCCTTCCAGGCGCTCATTTGCAAAATACGCTGCCTGCACTCCCGGACGGCCTTCAAAGGAAAGCATTGATGTAATATCTCTGTAACTCAGCAGGGTATCGTTGGTATGATTGATCGCCTTTTCGTAGATCAGTGTTGCATCCGGAGCCAGTTTTTGCCTGATCCCTTCAACAACGGTCACTACCCTGGATGGCGTACCGTTATAGTTGCCAAGCACAGCTATTTTATTATCGGCATTGGGTCCTATCACCGCTATCTTCCTGATATCTTTACTAAGGGGAAGCACCCCTTCGGAATTTTTCAGTAAAACGATGGATTCTCTGGCCATTTTCAGGGCATGGTCATCATGTTCCGGGGATTCCAGCACTGAAGCGGGCGTTTGCGCATATTTCACCTGTGATTCCGGATCGAACATCCCCAGCCGGAAACGTATGGTAAATAATCTCTTTAATGAAGTATCCAGTTGAGCTTCGCTTAACAATCCGGTTTTTACTGCGTTGATCAGCGAATAATAAACCGATGTGCCGCACTCAATATCTGTTGAATGAATGAGGGCGTCTGCAGCTGCGGCGGTAGCGTCTTTATGCGTTTTATGGTATTTGAAAAAATCATCTATCGCCCAGCAATCGCTAGTCACATAGCCGGTGAATTTCCATTGCCGGCGAAGAATGTTGGTCATGAGCAGATCATTGCCGCAGCAAGGCTGACCATTTACGGCATTATATGCGCACATAACGCCAGCAACACCCGCATTGACGACCAGTTCATGAAAGGCAGGCAAATAGGTATCCCAAAGATCATGTACTGAAGGGTTAAAGTTATCGGAATGCCTGCTGGATTCCGGGCCGCTGTGCACGGCAAAATGTTTGGCACACGCAGCAGCCTTCAGGTATATAGGATCATTGCCCTGCAGTCCGCGTACAAAAGCACCCCCCATTTTTGCGGTCAGGTACGGATCCTCTCCGTAGGTTTCCTGTCCTCTACCCCACCTGGGATCGCGGAATATATTGATATTGGGTGTCCAGTAAGTTAAGCCCATATACCGTTCATTATTCTTTCCCTCTGCCGTTGCCTTGTTATGAACAGCCCTGCCCTCGGTGGCCGAATAATCTGCCATGAGGAAGATGGATGCAGTATCCCAGGTAGCAGCCATTGCAATGGCCTGCGGATAAGAAGTGACATGGTAAGGAGTGCGGGCCACACCATGAAGCGTTTCATTCCACCAGTCATAGGCAGGTATACCAAGATGGGCTATGGCTGAAGCAGCATTGAGCATTTGACCGACTTTTTCTTCCAATGTCAAACGGCTAACCAGGTCATTTACACGTCGTTCTACAGGCAGCGTATAATCCCACATGGGAAAACCTTTATATTCCTGGCCCAGGGCGGAACCAGACACAAATATTCCAATAAGCACGATTAGTTTTTTCATAACATGAATGTGGTTCTTTAATGGATAATATTAAACAATTGGCAATAACGTCAATCTGACAATTATTAAACTTATTCCAAATAAACCAAATAACAAACTAATTTTGGTCATACGTATAAATAGGACCTGGTGTCGCCATCAGGTTTGTTTATATTGATGTATTATTTTATCCTTTACAATTTAAAAAGGAATCATTTGTACCCTAAATTTGTCAGGGCAAAGGCAATTATAAGGGGGATAAAGTTATCGTGTAAGTCCGATTACAGTAAGATCTGCTTCAGCCAACAATCCTGAAAGGGCCAACTTATATAACAGGCTTTGCTGAAGACTTCGATATATGGTAGCTCCATAAATGGGCCGCTGCCGGATACCATCAGCAGTCGTAAAGTAGAAGGTCTGGCGAATCACAATTCCACTTCCAAATTCCCAGTAAAGTTCAATAAAGACAAAAACCTTTAAAAAAAGGGCTGCCTCATTTCTTTGTTCTGAGACGCCCTTTTTTTTAAAACATTATTGGCCGGGTAAAACCGGGATGAATAAGCTGATTACAGCCGTAAAAGAAGTATTTAAAAACAAAGGTTGCTCATCCTGATTTTATGGAGAAAAAACATATGAGGTTTTATTGGACTTTCTCCAGGCCCCTTCTAAGCTTTAGTCGTTAGACCACAGTTTTCAACATCCACCCTTGCTGGGTATGGCATAGATCACAGTGCCTGAAACAAATAAATTGAAGACCTTATCTTCTACAGAAGAAAGTAATAATTTCCATGTTTTTCCCTTGTCTGATGATCTGAAAATGCCGTCAGGATGAGCACAAAAGAAGTTTTCACCAACCTGGATAATTGGAGTCATGAAGGCTTGCACACTAGGACGATCATTCCAGGTCCGCCATATTGAACCAATAAAATCTCTGTCCTGAGAACTGGCTTCAATGGGCTGCCAGGTTTTACCGCCGTCGTAGGATGTACTTAGCCTCCTGGTACCAGACTCTGAACTGGAAGTGATAGCAACGAATCCACCTTTGATCTGTTTTACATCCCAGGCCACATCGCCCTCACTGCTCACCACCGCCCAGTTTTCGCCATTATCGGTCGATCTTATTATCCTTCCCGTACTGATCCCCACCAGTACGCCATTCGACTCTGCCAAATGCCCTACCAGGGTTCCGGAATGGACATGTTTCCAGGTTTTTCCATTGTCAGCAGTTTTATAAAAGCCTCTGTCAATGCCGATGAAAATTGTACCTCCGGCAGTCTCAAAAACGCTGCGTATTCGTGGCTCCACTAAAATCTCGAATATCGGCGACCATACACTCGTTCCGTTTGTTGTTTTCAAATTTATACCCCAGTAATTGTTGGTAAATATCCAGGACTTACCGGGGGCAATGCCGCTATGTTCGTCAGGGATAATCTCTTTGGTCCAAAAAGGAGCTGTGGCATTTGGTGCACTGTGATAGAGTCCGTTTCCAACCTTTATAAACAGCCCTTTATCATTTGCAAAGAAGCTTTTTCCCTTGATACCATCTTCCCGCAAATTTTCGGGCAGCCCTTTGCTGATGTCCTGCCAGGTTTGTCCGCCATCTGTAGATTTAAAAACGATCTTTGCAGTTCCGGTGGTAAGGGATGCCAGTGGAATTCCAGGCGCCTGAGTACAGGAAAAGAGGAATTGAAAAAAGAGCAGGAAAGCCAGATTATAGATGATCTTCATGAATGAAAATGATTTGGTGAAACAATAGAGCAAAGCTATCAGACCTCAACTACCTCAAAGCTTTTTATCAGTAAAAAGTTGTAAAAGATGCGTAAAACGTTTGTAAAACCAGCTAAAACCGGGGGCTAATGGTGTATTTTGCACGCATGAAACCATTTATTCTATTCGGATCTTCCATCATAATAATTTTTCTTTTAATTTCTGCTGTCGCTGCTATCAATAAAAAAGATGAAATTCCTGAGAAGCATTTAGAAGTTGTGTTACGTGATATAGGACATCAGCTTTTACTCTCAGTTAAAGATTCTTCGTCCCGGGTGCTGCCGGTTAAGCAATTAAATGAAAATACATACCAGATCTCCTTTCAAAATGACTTTAGGTTAACTTCGGATACACTCATCAATTTAGTTCAACGAACATTTCAAAAAAACGCCCTGGCAAACAATTATATAGTGAGTTTAAAGAATTGTGACCCAAAGGAAACGGTCTTTGCATTCGAAATAAATAGCCAGGCAGGCAATTTAACGCCTTGCCGGGGGCGTAAGCTTGAGGTTGGTTGTTATGTTATTGAAATTGAATTTTTGAAGAAAACTACGTTTAATTACTTTCTGCTGTTGCTATCAATTATTCCTTTAAGTGTTGTTGGATTTTATGTAAAAAATACTTTCCGGAAAGAAGAGGACAAAGTATCAATCCCCGATAATAATGATTACCTGCAATTAGGAAGCTTTAGATTCTATGCAGATAATAACGTGCTGAAAACTGAAGATAAAAGTATTACCCTTTCAGAAAAAGAAACAAAAGCACTAGAAATATTTGCAGATAATATAAATCAGGTCGTAGAAAGGGAAAAACTGATGAAAGAGATTTGGGAAGACAAAGGCCTGGTGGTCATCAGTAGAAATGTTGATGTATTGGTGTCAAAATTACGTAAGAAATTAGCCGACGATCACTCCATTAAATTTATTAATGTACCCGGCAGGGGCTACAAATTTATTATTGAGCAGATACCAGTTAAAAATTAAGTAAAGTGTAAAACAAATTAGATTGTGTGACTAATACTTTGTCAATTGTCATGAGTAGCCTGATTTAAATTACACAACTTCGTTCCCAACCAGGACGTTAGAGGTCCATTGCTTGCGCACCAACACTTAAATTACCTGGTTCGAAAAACTCACCAGTTCTGGGCACGTAAAATGTAAAATTTCGTAGCGACACATAAAAGGGCGGGTAACCGGCACCTCTCTGCCTGCTACTCCTTTATTCAAAGTGCTTTTACCTTCCTTTTAATCAACGACATAGAAATTGATATAATTGCAAAAGTTGCAAGACAGGCTACCAACCCTGTAGCCTTATATGTCGCTAAACCAAGCCCGTCTGAATTTACATTGTTGCATATGTGCAACATGCATGACCAGACATTTTTTCACGCTATTATTCCACTTTTAAGGAAGTAACCGGGTTGGTTGTTGCTGCTTTATATGTTTGGTAAAAGATAGTTATTATCGATATCAATATCGCTGCACATCCGCCAACCGCAAAAAGCCACCATTGCAGTTCTATGCGGTAGGCAAAGGAGGAAAGCCAGTTCGTACAGCATAGATAGGCGACGGGAAGTGAGATCAGTATGGCGATCAGGACAAGTTTGACGAAGTCGCGGGAAAGGAGATACATGAGATGAATAGCTGTGGCACCTAGTACTTTTCTGATGCCGACCTCTTTCAATCTTTTTTCCACGGCAAATACGGCAAGGCCATAGAGCCCCAGGCAGGAAATAATGATGGCCAGCGCAGCAAAGTATTTGGAGAGTACGGCCATACGGGTTTCAGCAAGGTACTGTCGCTGGAAGTCCTGGTCCAGGAACTTGTATTCGAGAGTGTAACCGGGATTGATGGTGTGATGATATGCTTTTATCTCATTGATCACGTTTTTAAGTTGGCCAGGTTGTACACGTACAACTATCCTGGTGGCATTGGCAGGTTTATAGCGGATGAACATAGGGCCCACTTTTTTGTGCATAGATTCGAAGTGGAAGTCCTTCACGATGCCAATGATCTGCATTTTATTTCCCCAGAGGGTAAATGTTTTACCTACAGGGTTTTTTAGGCGCATAGCTTTGATACCAGCTTCATTGATGATGATATTGTTTGTATCCGTGCCATATGCTTCAGAAAATGGTCTGCCTTCTTTCATTTCCATAGCGAGGGTCTCGATGAGCCCAGCGGTGACATCTGCGCGTTGAAATCTGATCACTTCTGATGGGTTGCGATCTTCCCAGTCGAATGATCCTGTGGTGTAACTAAGATCACCCAGGAATTCGCGATCGATGCCTGCAGCCTTCAATACACCGGGAAGCTGTCTGATGGCATTGATAGCCAGCTGGGGATTGTTTTTTAGTGTTCCCTCGATCTCGAAATACAGCACGTTTTCTTTCTGGAAGCCCTGATTTTGAGTTTGTACATAGCGCACTTGTCTGAGCACGACCAATACACCGACAATGAGAATGCCTGAGGTAGCAAATTGGAATATGACGAGTCCTTGTCTTAACCACAGAGTAGCGGAACTAAAAGGTAGTTTGCCTTTGAGAGCGGTGGTAGGTCTTAGTTTAGAAAGGTAGATAGCAGGGTAAAGGCCGGCAGCTACGCCTGTGAACAGGGCCAATATGATGAATTGAATATCGAAGGTTAGCGTTAAGTGTTTCCCTGTGATGTTGCTGAATGAGGGCAGGGTCAGGTGAACGATGACTAGCGAGATAATAAGTGAAATAAAGCTGAGCAATACTGATTGAGTAAGGTATTGCAGGATCAGTTGTGAGCGGTTGACGCCAAGGGCTTTTTTGATCCCGATCTCTTTCAGATTATTGGTAGCACTGGCTGTCGAGAGGTTCGTAAAGTTGATACACGCGATGAGAAGTATCAGCACGGCAGCCAGGGCGAAGAGCCTTACGTAGTCGATGCGGCCACCCGTGATCTGTCCATTTTCGATTCTGTTATAGAGATATGCGTCAGAAAACGGACGGGCAAAGAGGGTATAGTTATCTACGCCTTTGGTGTTTAGAAAATGTTCAATTTTCTTGTTGAAGTTAGGCAGGTCACTTTCGTTATTAAGTACTACGTAGGTGAGAGGGCCATAGTTGTGCCACCTGTTATAAGTCGAGTCATTCGCATAAAGCAGGATGTCCGATGAAACAAGGAAATCGAAATGTTCTGATGATTGTGCAGGTATATCCTGGAATACGCCGGCTATCTGGCCCTGGTAGTCTGACTGTAGTTCAACATTGCTCCATACAAGGTTACGCCCGATGACATCGGTGGTTTTAAAGAGCTTTTTAGCAAGGGATGCGGAGACTACAATATTGCCCGGGGCGCTGAGCACTTTGTGGGAATCACCATAGATGAGGGGATAAGAGAAGACATTGAAGAAGTCTTTGCTGGCAAATTTGCCTGCAGCTGAGACCTTTGTGTTCTTACCATCGCCTATTTTGCTCCGGCCTAGCCAGTAATCGGGAGAAGTGGTGACGGCAAGTTTGACTTCGGGGAAGTCCTTAGTGAGGGCGTCCGCAAGAATACCGGGAGTGCCTTCAACGGTGTTTAATGAGCCTTTAAGTTGTTCGTTTTGAAGAATCTGGTAGATCTTTTGGGCATGGAAGCGGTCTATTTGTAATTCGCTGTTGACCCATAGGTAGATGAGGATAGCGCAGGTAAGGCCGCTGGTTAATCCGATAAGATTGATAAGAAAGGAGCTCTTGTGTCTCTTGAACTGGCGGACTATCAGGAGAAGGTACTGCTTGACCATTTCGGATTGGTTTTGGATGGTAGGCACAAAGGTAGTGCCATTAAGGGAAATGGCCATAGGAGCGACTTGCAGGATTTACATGTGTTCGTCTGCGGACAGGTATTGGACAGAAATGAACAAAAAAGAAGGTGTCTCCGAAATAATTACTTAAGATTTCCGATGTTTACTCATCACATTAGAGAAAAATGATCCATTAGTATGGTGAAAAATTGTAATTCCAGCCTATAGTTTTCCTTCGGCATACAACCGTTAACAAAGATGGTTTATGCGCACACATCCTTTATCAAAAGCGGGTAAAGTGCAGCCATCACCACTTCACCCACTTTTGTTTTTACATTATAACTGAGTTATTCCGCCATCAACAGGAATATCGGCTCCTGTTGTAAAACTGCTGTCTGAAGAGGCCAGGAACAAGATCGCATTCGCTACTTCGTCTGCCTCCCCCATCCTGCCCATTGGCGTCATCTCTGAAAACGTCTTTCTCATGGCGTCAGAATTTTCCTTTGTCCCGAACTGCAGGTCTATAATAGGTGTCTCAATAGGCCCGGGACTCACGGTGTTGACCCGAATTTTGCGTGGCATAAGGTCTACCGCCCATGTTCTCACATAAGATCTTTCAGCCGCTTTTGTGGCGGAGTAAGTCGGATAAATGGCGATGCCTTTTTGATGCGCCCCTGATGAAACCACAACAATAGAACCTCCGTCCACAAGAATAGGGAGCGCCTTTTGTACTGTAAAAAAAGACCCTTTTGCGTTCGTGTTAAATGTCTTGTCAAAGTGTTCCGGTGTTACAGCTGCGGTAGGAATCGCTTCGACAAATGCAGCATTGGCGACCACAATATCAAGATGCCCTTTTTCTTTTTTTATCACGGTATACAGATGGTCAAGGTCATCCAGGTTGGCGATGTCGCCCTGTACTGTTGTCACATTGCTACCAATTTCTTTTGCTGCTTTCTCCAGTTCTGCCTGACGCCGGCCTGTGATAAATACATAAGCGCCCTCATCTACGAATTTTTTGGCTGTGGCCAAACCGATGCCGCTGCTACCACCAGTAATAACGGCAACTTTATTTGCTAATTTTTTCATTGTCTTGTTTGAATAATTTGTCAGTAGAAATACTATGAACTATTCCGTGGTGTATGTTATATCTGTGCTACGCCGCCGTCAACAACCAGTTCTGTACCGGTGATATAGCTGGAATCATCTGACGCCAGGAATAAGGCTGCTTTGGCAATTTCTTCGGGCTTACCCATTCTTGCCAGTGGCACTGATTTGGCAAGTCCGTCCAATACTTCCTGGGGAAAACCGGCAAATACATTGGTGTCTGTGTGTCCAGGTGCGATGACATTTACCCTGATCTTACGCGCTTGCAGGTCTACAGTCCATGTTCTTGCCAGTGATCGGATGGCAGCCTTACTGGCACTATAAACACCCATTCCGGGAAAACCTTTCACGCCTGCTATCGAACCTGTCATAATGATCGAACCACCATCTGTCAGCAAGGGAAGTGCTTTTTGAACCGTGAATATGGTTCCCTTCACGTTTACGTCGAAAGTTCTTTGATATACCTCTTCCGTAACAGTACCAATAGGAACACCAAAATCACCTATCCCGGCACTAACATACAATACATCGATCCTTCCCTTCACTTTCTCTACCGTGTCAATCAGCCTGTCAAGGTCTTCCAGTTTTCCGGAATCGGCCTGAACACCGGTAACATTATGTCCGATTGTCTCAACGGCTTCATCTAGTTCTTTTTTCCTACGGCCTGTAATAAAAACATATGCGCCTTCAGCAACAAATAGTTGCGCTGTTGCAAGTGCCAATCCGCTGGTAGCTCCGGTTATCACTGCCACTTTGTTCTCTAACTTTTTCATATTCTTTTTGATTAGTTGATAACACAAAGCTCTTCTAAACGGGAGCCTTTAAAAATCAACTATCGGAAGAAATAAGGGTAAACTAGTTTAACTTGTTTGCAGGGGCGTAGGTGTTAACGTTTCGTCATACATGATGGGAGCTACATGAAGTCACAAAGCACTGGCAATATTTCATCCTGAAAAACGATTAAACCAGATTAACTTTTTTTTGAAGCGGGTTACAGCCAATATAAGGATAATAAACCTATCCCTTTATTTTTCGGTTTCTTATCCGGGAGAGGAACTGCGTCGTCATTCCCAGGTAAGAGGCGATCACATACTGAGGGAAACGCTGTAGAAACTGCGGGTATTTCTTTTGCATTTCTTCATACCGTTCTTCAGCTGTCTTGCTGATACTCCATAGCATCCTTTTTTGGATAGCGGCAGCACCACGTTGTGAATGTATGCGGAAGAACCGTTCAAATTGGGGCACCTTCTCATAAAGCGCTTGCTCATTTTGGTAACTGATCTGTATAAGCGTTGAATGTTCCATCGCTTCTACGAAAAGTGTAGCAGGTTCCTGGTTAATATAACTGGTGAAATCCGAAATCCACCAATCGTCTATAGCCAGTGCAATCGTATATTCCTGGCCATCATTACCAATAAAATAACTCCGCAATGCCCCTGTAGTGATATAGGTTCTGTACTGGCAAACAAACTCAGGTTGAACAACAAACTGTTTTTTCCTGACTTTTTGAGTACGTAACAAAGAGGTAAAAAGCTGTGCTTCCTCTTCTGTCAAGGTGATGAATCGAGATACATTCTGTATAATAGAGCTAAATTCAGTCATATTGTAAAGTTAGCAATTTTAACAGAACCTATCTCATTTCCAGGACGTCCCTGGCATTATCATATCGAAGAGGAGGATCATATGCAGTTCAGGTACAGTTACATCGAACGCTGCGATAGATATCTTTTCGGCTCCCCACGAGATTTATTTGCATTAGTATGACCCAAGGTATGCTGGCAACAATTACTTTTATGAAGTAATCCGTATTATTTCAATAATCATGAATCGAAAAATTAACATACATGAAGGTAGCTGTAATAGGTGCTCATAAGGTTGGAAAAACGACATTGGCTGAAGAGCTCCGGGAGTATCTTCCTGGATACGCTCCTAATATAGAGCCATATTATGTGCTTGAAGAATCAGGATATATATTTTCAGAAATACCCGATGTTGATGATTTCATAAAACAATTTGAATGTTCGGTAGAACAAATCTCAAAATCCGAAAACAATATAATATTTGATAGATGTCCAATTGATATTTTGGCATATATCCATGCTATTGATGAAGCCAGAAATATCGAATCATTATTTGAAACCGCTCAAACAATAATCGCTACAATAGATCTCCTTGTGTTCGTTCCAATAGAAGAACCAGATTTAATATCCTGCCAGAAATCAGATTTACCTAAACTTAGATACAGGGTAAATGATATACTTAATGATTGGATATGGGACCTGGATATAAAAACCATTGAAGTGAACGGCACCTTGTTAGACCGTAGAGATCAGGTGATAAATGAAATAGTTTATTGAAAATCGACACTAGGATAAGAAAAGAAGCGGGATACGAATTGATTTAATGCCAATCATGTCCACAATAACGACATTGCTTAGCCCTGGCTGTTCTACAGAGTTTACCACATTTAGGACAGTTATTAAAAAATATCTCAGACTCATATTTTTCTTTAATCTTACTTGCCACCAGAATGTTAAATTGATCCGGGCCTATTTTCATCATATGTGATGAATCCTGATCATCTGAAATCCAACCGTATTCCCGATAAAGTTTCGTAGGATAATCACGAACTATGGTAGCTACAGGATCATCGGGATTTAAAGATAATGTAAGGAAATCAGCAAGTGTCATCTGGATTGGTCCTCGTTCTATGAGAGGAAGAAGGAAAAAATATTGATCTACGATATATTTTGCGGTTTGCGCGTCCATATTAATAGTACTAAAAGGAAGTGTAAATTAAACTGTGTCACTTACTAAAAATAGAAGGTTTAGTATCCTTAAACAAGACACTTATATCCTTCCAGATTAACCAATGTTCGTTTAGACTTTCGGCACCGTGCCGTTTATAAAACTTTTGTCCTATCGTATTGTCTGGAGCGCAATTTACGCAAATATACAAGGCTTTTTGGCTAATAAACCATGCTGCTAATTGATGAAGAAGTTTGGAAGAGATTCCGAGCCCACGATATTCACGTCCAACGTTAATCCATTGTAGTTCGCCATCGCAGCCAAACCGCTGTGTAAGGTGGCCAGCGATAAAACCAACAACCTCTTCATCTTTGGTGGCTACATACATGATGCGGGTTGCCAAAGATTGTTGAGGATTTACGTCACCTCGTATGTAACCAGATATCCTTTCGGCCCAAAAATCTTCCGTACCTTCACCCCACTGCTCTGCTCGGAGCCAAGCCATTCCGGGAATGTCCGAATCATTAGCCATTCTGTGCTGTATATTACTATCTGTCATTGTTATCTTATATGTTTTGGCAATTACCAAACCTGCCTTATGTTAGATTTCATCTCGTTGGGAAGCGATATTTTTTCTAACAAAAGATTCTACTTTATTAACCTCAAAAGTAAACCATCAAATACCGCCTTATCTTTCACCACCTTTTTAAAAAACACACCATCCACTTGTTGAACAATACGATATGCCTCTCTCAATGCCTCTACTCCCTTTTCAGTCATCTTCAATTGCTTCGCACGACTGTCGCCGGGATCCTTTATTCTTTCTATGACCTGTTTTTTTTCTAATACCGCTAATACTTTAGAAGTCATCATCTTATCAGTATTAGCGTAATCCGCCAATTGCTGCTGGGTAACTGCCCCTTTTTTCACACTCAACCAATAGAGACCCGCCATTAATGAAAACTGAGTCAGCGTGAGCCCCATCTTTCCAAGTGCTCTATTCATGCTCAACTGCCATTGCATCGTAACCTGCCAAAGCAGGTAACCACTATTTTCCTCTGGTTCTATATAGGAGAATATCTGATTTTGTGTATCCATCTTATTTATGCATATGCGATTCAATCAAATCAAAATCATGTTTATTGATCTCAAAATAGCCAGTCCTAAAAATATAACCCCACTTTTCTTTGTCTTTAATAAATTCAAGACTGTCAATTAATGGTCTGATCTCAACCTCCCTAACCTCCTCGTATGCCGCTTTAGCAACCACACCATCAAGGGCGTGATCACGCGATGTGACCACTACCCAAAATTTTGTTGCCATCAATCTTCCTTTGTCTCCTGTAAAGTAATTGCATAACCATCAGGATCAGATATAACCAGGATTCTTCCAAACGGCGTTGGATGAATATCCTTAACAATAGAAATTTTCCCTCCATTTTTCTCCAAAAATACATCCAGGTTACCTATTCCAAACCATACGGCTACCCCCCACCCAAGCAAATTTGCCTTGGAAAGTTCAATCATAGGTTTCCTGATAGCGAAAGCTGCACCATTTTTTTGCTCAAATACTATAGCATCGGGCGGCGATTTTAAAACCGGCTTAAAACCTAGAATTTCAGTATAAAATTTCCCGGATGCCTCAAGATCAGTCACTTGAAGCGAAACAAAGCTGAGTTGTGTTGGATTTAACATTATTTTTAATTTAGTAGTCGTGACTACTAAATTAAAGATAATTGATACAATAACAAATCTTTTTTTAAGCTTAGATAGGTTTGCCTCTTATCAAAACCCGTACTTTACCTGTTAACTTTTTGTTGCTATCTTTAGCAAAAGTTTTTGTCCTGGCTTGACCAGCTACAACTCCCACATAATTTTATGATAGATCTATCTCCTGCTGAGAATCAAATTCACTGTGTCACGAATTTTAAAGACCTTGTTTCTACGCCATTTAATGGAGAAATTAATGCGATTTGCTGGAAGCGTAAACTAACAGGTGATTTTTCTGAGATTGTCAAAAAAGTAGCGCTAAGCGGAAATATAACAGAAATTGAACAAGAGGAACTTCGTGAACTTCAGTTGAGTGAACAAGGGCAACTTGCCCGTGACATGCTATTAAATGACTTCAATGTATTAAAAGCGCATGGTGCATCGCCAAGCCTTAATGTGATCAAATACTATGATCAGGATGATACCTACCCTTTTTTTCCAACTGATGTTTATTCTTTCCATGTAGATCGTTCTCCTATCCCAACCGATACCTTTTTATGCACTTACTATGGCGAGTCGAGTGAAATATTGCCAAATTCACAAAGCACACAGAAAGTACTGATTCCAGAAATACGTGATGAGCTCAAAAAACTATATCATGGGCCAGATGAAGGTTTTGAATCATTTTTAAGTGAACATTTCTTTGATCTGCATTATCAGGCTAAACCTAATGCACGTCCGATAAGTTTAGGCCTTGGTCATCTGTGGAGGCTAGCGGTTGATCATCCTGAAAGTCAGGTTCTTCCCTGTGTTCACCGCGCACCAAAGGAAAAATCCGGACAGAGCAGGTTGCTGATGATCTGCTAAACACAAATCCTTAATAGCAAGACGCAGCGATTACAACACTATACAAAAATGACCTTATTGTTTTATAAACGGATATTTACAATGCGAAAGCCGGAGATAATATCTCCGGCTTTCCTGCTTTATAACTATTTTGAGGCCACCTTTCCCCGATATATTGATATCCAGGAAGAGTAAACCAATCACAATAAAATATCATCAATAGATACTGATAAACTCAATATTGTAAGTACTGGAATTGGGGAAACCCAAAATCACTCCACTAATATTCAATGCCGCATACATTCCGGTACTTGACCACTGTCCATTGGAATCCTGTGTCCATGTATACGGTCCGTAAACATTACTACCTGAATAAAAAACAATGTAAGATGGTGTAGTTCCGCTACCGCTGATACTGTAAGTCACTGTACCCAAAGAACTCTGGGTAGAACCAGTAATAGGCCAGCTAAGATTTTCAGTTGGCTTAACTGCAGCTTTCACCAGGTTAGATTGACCAACAGGCAAAACTGAAAAACCGGACATGGTAAAGAAAGCGCAAACCAGGAGCGCAATAGGGAATAATCTTTTCATTGTGGTAGGATTATGGGTTATTGATTAGGAAAACAAAACATATCCCTACTAAGTTATATTATTATTTTATCTTTTTCGCCATATACGAACTTATTCTGCAAAGTGCCTCATTTATGACATAACTTATTGACAATTTGCATTATGGAATAAGAAAAAGGAGCTACAACCTCGCCTCTTCTTTAACAAGTAATATTCCCCAAAAGAAATTATCCGGTGGCGGTGCATCCCAATTATTATAGGCATGTCCCCCATCTGATTTATATCGTAATAAATACGTACCTGCAGGCAGCACTATCTCCTGGTCTACCCGCTGATTTTTATTCGCTCCGCCAGCATGCCTTGCAGGCTGTCCCTGCATCTGCCAGATTACTTTACCAGAATTATCCTCTATCCAGCCATAGTCACACCATGAACTAAAATTCCCGGAACAATTTTCACCAACCCCATATACCCGTATCCATGTAGGCTTTAACAACGTAATTGTTTTCGTCAACTCCTGATTCACTCCTACATTTTGAATCGCAGCAATAATCTCTCCCTTTGGTATATCTTCCCTATGATTAAAATTAAGACCCGCATAGATCTCATAAAATTGCTTTGCCTTTATACTGTCACCATTTATAAGAGACATGGTTGCCTGCGTGATTAACTCTTTACTATAAAAATCTTTATAAGAACTCTCCGTAGTTATTCTATTTAAGATTGTCTGCGCAGGCTGATGATAGTCGAGCCGAAGCAGGTGACTGTCCTGACTGATACAATATTTGTAAAACAATTGCCCTACCGGCGACATAAAGAGATCCCCATCCCCCAGTTGAAAAGGCTGACTAAGTTTGTCGGTATTTGTTAGTACCACCATTGTAATTTTGAGTGATGGTACCTTTATAAATAAACATGATTCACCCTGTGACTGCCCATAATGCCAATAAAAATCAACCCCTCTGTAAGTCTGCGTAAACCACCCAAGCCCATAAGGCGAAAGACTGCCATTTTTGAGCCTATTAGGCGTAAAAATCTCTTTTTGAGTGGCGGCACTTACAAATTGATTTTTGTCTATTGCAGCAGAGTATTTCAACAGATCCTTTACATTTGTAAACAATCCACCAAATGCACCAAATTGATTATAGTATTGAGATGCAACCACCATCCCTTTATCATTCAGGACATAAGGTTTTGCAAGTTGTGTAAAAGTAGTTTCAAAATAAGGTATAGCATTCTTATCTTTCCGGATAAAATTGAAATAGGAGAAAAGAGATATTCGCGGCGCTGTCGACGATAGTTTGAGCGGCATCACTATTGTCTCCATTATCAACTCATAAAAGGGAACTCCGGAAACCTTGTCCATAATAGGTGTTAATACCCCAAATCGATTGCCATTGTATTGATAATATGCACCCGGCTCCCATTCAGACGTATGGGTTAATAAGTTCCTTACAGTAATATCAGGGTTGTCAAGCCTCTGTCCATAAACTGATATAGGCGTATCCAGACTTAATTTTCGCTGTTCCACCAGTTGCATGATAAGTGAAGAAGTAAATGTTTTTGTAATGGATGCTACCCCAAAAGTTGTATTTGCATTTACTTTAACATGATTTTCAAGATCTGCATATCCAAACCCTTCTTCAAAAAGTATGGTGTCTCCTTGCATAAGCGCTGCTGCCATACCCGGTATCTTCAGGTCTACCCGGATTGAGTCCAACCCTGCAATTATTGCCTGTATTTGTGGTTTTCCCTGTGAATGTAATTCCGATATAAAGAAGACCAGTAGTATCCAAAAGATCAGGTTTCGCTTCATAAAATGAGTATTTGCCTGATTAAAGACGTTTGAATAATAATAAGGTTGCTTTATAACCTCTTATCCTAATATAATCTTATATTTTGAAGCCCCCCATAATACTCCTCCCGGGAAAAGCCAGGCAAACTACAAACTTTCCATACCGGTATACCACCGCCTTATATTGCATAAAATAATTATACCTGAACACCAGCATGTCCCCCTCCCTTTCTACGGATTGCACCTTCAACATTTCAAAGTCCAGCGTAAGCCCCGTCTTTAATATCTTAGACAATGCCTCCTTCGCAGCCCAGATCGCCGTATATCCAAACACTGTTGCTAACCCCTCTTTCTGCAATACCTCCCTATCTGATGCTACCAAAGCACTCTCCAGTGTGTCCATATTCTCCGCCTTCACTATTTCTATATCAATACCAACAGGATGATGTTCCGGAAAAGCCACTGCCACAGCCGCTTCGTCACAATGACTGATAGACACCTGCACATTTGGAGCCTGCACACACCGCACCACCGGGAAACCAAATACCCCAGCATCAATACATATCGTACGGTGGTCTGTAATACCCCTTAATTCACTCACCGCTAATTTTGCTGACTGTCTGCCCAGCAAATAACTTTCCTTCCGCTTATCAGCCTTCAATCCTGCATAATACACGGCCTCTGCCGGATGAAGACAATCTGCTTCCTCACAAGGGCCCACACTAACGTAACCTATTGCCGCTTCAAATGCCCCCTCTGCACGCTCAAACTTAACCCTGGATACCCACTTCATGGTAATACAATCTGGTGATAATATCTGCCATCCGCTGTGCATGATTCCTGATAAAAAAATGGTCGCCTTTCAGCACCGCTCTCTCAAAACGCCCCTTTGTAAACCTCGCCCAGTTATCTATATCCGCCACATCATTTTCCCTACTTCCCATCAATGCAAACAACGGCGCATGCACGGCTGCTTCTTCCGCTATCCGGTTCCGCTCCGTAATCTCAAAATCAGCCCTCAGCACAGGTTCAAATATCTCAAACAGCAACTCATTTTCCAGTAGTTCCTCCGGCATGCCACCCAGCTCCTTCAACACTTCTATAAATGCAGGTCTGTCCAGCTGATAACGCATTACTTTATCCGGCTTTTCCAACCCGGGCCCCGCATTTCCACTCACGATCAGCGCATGCGGGTATTTCCCTGCCCTTTCCAACAGGTTTACCACCCGCAATGCCAGGTAAGCACCCATACTATGCCCGTATATCAAAAAGGGGGTATGCTGCACACTATTACTTACCTGCCTGTATAAGTCCATGGCGGCAGCATCAAAATCATGTATCAATGACTCCTTTATACGTCTGCCACGCCCCGGCAACTCTGTTGCGACTACATCAAACGCTGCTAAATAAGGTGTCAGAAACTGATATGAATAACAATTGCCACCCGCAAAATGAAATAAAAATAATTTTGGCCGCTTCATAGTTACATCTTTTGAAACACTTCCATACTTTCAGGTATCAGCTTCCCATATTCCATCCTGAATAATTTATCTGCACAGTGATAATACCTGTCATCATGCGTAATCGCAATTATTGTAATATCCTCCTGCTTCAGCAAAGGAATGATCTCCGTATAAAATTTCTTCCTGAAATAAGGGTCCTGGTCCGCCGCCCATTCGTCTATCACCAACACCGGTTTCCCCTCCAGCAATGCTGCTATCAGGGCCAACCGCTTGCGCTGCCCTGTTGATAGCTCAGTAGTAGAAAAACGACCTTCATCGTCAATACTCACCTTTCGCTCTATCTCGAATAACTGCAGGTAATAATTCAACTTTTCTTTATCTACATTTTCAATTCCCAGCAAACTGTCAAACAGGTAAAAATCGCTGAATACAACTGCAAAAAGCTTTCTATACCCCCCATACAATTCTTTTGTAACCGGTAAGTTATTAAAGCTCACCACACCCGCCGTAGGCACCAGCAGTCCCAGTAAAGCATGAATAAAAGTACTCTTGCCACTACCATTGCCTCCATATATAAAAATGACATCTCCCCGCTGTATGTCAAGGTCCAGGGGACCTATTCCAAAAGACTGGTTATCTCCTGTATACTTATATTCCAGCTGCTGTACTGAAATCTGTTCCAGCTCTTCCTCAAAAATCAGATCCGTACCCGCTACCTCCGGATGATCTTCCCCCTTCAGTTTATCCCGCAGGTCCAGCAACCGGTTTGCCGCCACCTTCGCCCTCACAAGTGCAGGCAACAGCACCATAATAGTATTAATAGCCCCCAGCAGGTACAGCAGTGTAAACACAAAAGTGACAGTATGCTTCACCTCCACTTCAAGTATCCCATTCAGATAAATCAGTATCGCTGCTATCAGGGTATAAAACATCGTATACCCCGTAATCTGGTTATTGAGAAAACCTATATATGCTTTTGAATTATTCTCATACGCCTTTTCTGCAACAGGTACCACCTGCTTATCCAGGATCTCCTTTCCCTTGGCCGGGTCCATAAACAATTCCTTAAACCCATCCAGTATCGCATTAAAACTGCCCTGAAAATGATCTTCCAGTGTACGTGCCTTTTGAAGATTTCGGATATTTACGCCTGCACGCAACCGGTATATAGCAATACCTCCCAATGCCACCACCAGCGTGATCAGAAACAGTTTCCACGACAACATGGCCAGGTACGAAAAACAAATAATCGTCAACACCATCGCGGTAAAAAAATCTATAATACTCTGCGACGCCTGTGTCAATATATTTACATCACTTACTAATGCTGAATGTACTCCTGTCTTTCTTGCTGCCAGCTCCTGGTATCCGGACCGGAGCACCAGCGAGATAATCTGCTTTCTCAAATCCCAGAATAAGCGCTGAGACAATTTAATTATTACGACAGACAGTAACTTTCTCAATCCTATAAAACATAGAATAATCGCCCCGAAAATCAACAGGTATTTACCCGGCGCGGCAAACTGATCACTGATCAGCTGACCCAATACCCCGGTCACTGTATTAATAAAAAGAAAACTGCACAGGCCCGACAGGATACCCAGCACTACATAAAAAATAAACCCGGATCTGCCCGTTACCGGTATAATTAATTGGAGTAAACGTTTCATGGATTGCCTAGTTTGCTCTGTTAGTTTCAGATTGTCCCGTAGACTTGTTTTTATAATTTGTCTGCTTCAGTTTTCCAAAATTCCAGGTAGCCATAAATCTGAAATAATCATTCCCGTAATCCCTTCTGTAATATACATCTGTGGCGCCTACGGTATAATCGCCTTCCAGCTTATACCTGTTAAATAGGTCATTGGCCAGTAGCTTCACGGTCAGGGCCTTGTTAAACAAATCTTTTTCTATACCCAATGTAATAGTGGAATAATCTTTTCTGTAAAAAATACCGTTATACCGTGCGCCCATATACCAGGCTAACAACTGTACCCTAAAAAGACTATTTACATTAAACGTATTGCTTGTATACAGATACACCTGTGGCTTCGGCGTGCTGAATTTAAAATTATATGTATTATCAATCAACTTCGCATAGCGCAGACTCGCATTACTGTTCGACGTCCACCAGCCTTTTGTAAATGATAATGACAATGTAGCATTGAAGTTATGGCTCTTTGCCAGGTTAATAGGTTTGAGCACGTAACTCTTTTCATCATCCCCTCTTAATGCAGATGCATCCAGTGGGTCTTTGATATAGGTATACCCTGCTACAAAGTCGAGCGACTTATAAGAGATGCCCCCTTCAATGGCATGCGACTTCTCTGGTATCAAATTAGGATTACCTTCAACCGTGGTGAATGGATCCTGATAAATGGAAAATGGATTCAGTGACTGATACCGGGGCCTGGTAATTCTTGCTGTATAGGCAGCCCTCAGCCCCAGGCCGTTGTCCAGTGTAGTATTCACCCCCAGGTTCGGGAAAAAGTTAACGTAATTATCTTCTATCACCTGTCCGCCACCCACACTGGTATTGAGTGTATAATGCGTCAGCTCACTCCTTACCCCCACATCCAGGTGCAGGTTAGCCCCAATGGTACTGCCATAGCTAATGTACGCCGCCGGCACCTGCTCCGTATATTCAAAGTTATTAGACATGTCCTCTTTCGGCGTAAGCTCAGGTTTACTTTTTCCAACCAGAAAACGGGTATCAGAATTTGTATTCACATAACTGTACTTTGCGCCGATAGACAGTTTGTTGCGGGCATTGAATACTTTGGTGTAATCCACCTGTGAACTGGATATCGTGATCTTATGCGCTATTATGTTATTCAGCAATCTAAATGTATCCTTACTATTAATAGTTCCGTCTTCATTGATAAAATCATCCACATCCGAATTAAAATAGGAATACTGTGTACCCGCAAATAATGTAGAACCCAGTGAATCAATTTCCCGGTTATAATTCAATCTTAGCGAATGGTTGAGCGTACGATGGTCCACTGCAATACCACTATTGTACCGGCTGTCTTCGTCCGTTGTCTTAATCGTGTTATTGCTCAGCTGCGATCCTCCCAGGTCTTCCAGGTACCCGTCATATTGTAGAGAGATATTGGATTTGGCATCCAGATCGTACTGTACACCTAAATTATAATTGGAGTAATTATTGTATTTCCGCTTCCATTCTGTACGAAGATCTGAGCTTAAATAATCGTCCGCGGCCGGCCTTGTTCTGGTGGTATGCAATATCTCTCTGTCTTTCCCCAATTCAAGGTTATAGTTTCCTACCAGCGACACCCTGCCCTTTCTGTAATTCAGGTTCAGCGTACTTTGCTCACTCGTACCTGAAAAAGAAGACCAGGTCACCTGCTGACTGAATGATCCCAATATACCTTCGTCTGCATTTGTTTTTGTCTTTATATTAATCACCGCTTTCCCTTCTGCATCATACATCGCTGACGGGTTAGGAATGACTTCTATTTTTACAATCTGTGTAACTGGTATAGCCGCCATCTGCTCGGCAGTAATTCGCCTTCCATTCAGGTAAATAATGGCCTCCCCTTTTCCAAACACCGAAATTCCTTCATCACTTACCACCACATTCGGCGATCTGGAAAGGATCTCTTCTACAGAGCTGCTGCTGGCCAATACTGTTTTGGCCACATTCACTTCCACAATCCCGTTTGGTCTGCGCTGCACCAGCGGCAGCTGACTCGTTATCTGCACCTCGCCTAACTGAAACTTAGAGCTGCCCACGCGAATTGTACCCAGATCTATATTTGGATTTCCGTTAAATTTCACCTTAAAGATGGTATCCGGAAACTGCAAAGAATTCAGTTTCACCAGTACTTCTTTCTGGTTAACACCGCTTATTTCAAAATGGCTTTCCAGGAATGCCGCACCTTTGATTAAGGAGGAATCTGTAACGGAAAGTATGATCACATTCCCGATAATCAGCTCAGGAGTTCCATTTGTGACCCTTCCGGTCAACTTTTCAATCGTCTGTGCCTCCGAATAAAAGAAGACAAAAATAGGTAGTACTGTCAGTGTAATAGCCTTGTTCAGGTTATTCTTTAGTTTCTGCATAAAGGTCTGTCTGTTTATAAAATATATTGGGCTGGGTGCATCAAAAACCACAATGGTTCATTATATGGGTTCTTTTTCTGTTATTTGAAGATTGAGGGAATTATTAACCATGCAAAATTTAAGAATATTATTCAAATATTGTTGCCGCTCATAATTTATTACACCGGGAATTTTCAGTTTCTCAATTAACCGTAAGCTCGCCTCATTATGAAATACATAACTATTCTCTCCGGCTCCCACTTTACCTATATTAAATAAATTCATGCCCGCATCTTTCCTGTAAGACTCTATACGGTTCAACATCTCAGTTTGTTCCAGTCGCTTCAGGTAAATGCCATTATTTTCAAAAGCCTGCACCAGCTCCCCGATAGTAAAAGGACTCACCGTATTCAGGTGATAGGTCTGCAATACGCTGCTGCCGGCAAATGATATTTCTGCTATCATTGCGGCCAGTATATCTACAGGCAGCAAACTGATGCCGGAACTCAACACCCCTATCTCGTCGGAATAACAGCCCAGATCAGCCAGTGCTTTGATGCGCAGGTACATAAGATTACGACTTACATCGGTAGTAATAAAGCCATCCTTAAAGCGACCTCCCACATTGGGCAACCTGAATACCCTCGCATCTCCCCTGAAATGACTGCGCACATATCCTTCTGCAAGCAACTTGGAAGAAGCATGTATCAAACTGGCCGTATGCTGTCCCACATCCTGGTCTGTTTCATAAAAATCTGTGATGTGGTCCGGCATTGTTTTACCTACAATACCAATGGTGGATATCAAATTGAAACTGGTCACCCCTTGCGTATTACTCCATTCTACACAATGCCTGGTTCCGATATAATTAATATGCTCCTCCGGCTTTACCTTACTGGCAAATGCAGGAGAACCAGCTACATGGTATACCGCCTGTACATCATCTACATGAATGCCCAGGCCAGGCTGCAGCAGATCGCCCTCTACTACCTGTATCCTGTCATTTTCCGGTATCCCGAAGTTACTGCTAAATATATCCCAGAACCGTTTATGAGCTGCTACCTCATCACGGCTTCTCACCAGGCAATAAAGCGTTGATTGGGTATGCCGGTACAGATATGCCGTTAAAAAACCGCCCACCAAACCCGTTGCACCGGTAATCAAAATTTTATCCGGCACCACCCTGTTTAATGCCTCTTCCCCTGTGGCCGCCACTAAAGATAAATACCTGTCTTTCCCGGATAATATTTGCGCCTTTACCGGCTCCTTTTTTTCAGAACCCTGCAATTTGTTTTGCAGCTGCGTTACTACCGCCTGCGAAATCGTCTCTATCGTAGCCAGGTCATACATGTCTTCGTATGAAAACTTTACGCCCTGATACTGTCGTTCTACTCCTCTTATCATTTCCAACGCCACCAGTGAATCGCCACCCAGTTCAAAGAAATCATCCAGGTCTCCTATTACTGCCGTTTCAAGTATTTTACACCACATTTCCCTGATTGTATCCTTTACCTGCGCAATATCGACGACAGCTACCACTTCACTTACCCGGGCTGTCACAGCATTCAATTGCTTCGACTCCGGCCAGAACCGTTTCAGGTTAAAATACGGCAACTGCAGGGATGTAAACAACGGATTGATACCTCCCCGCAACGCTTCTTTTCCTGCAGCTAACAATTCCCCATACAGGGTAAACCGGTTAAATGCATCCAGTTTGCCACTGATCACCTTCAGCTCCAATTTTAAATGGCTAAAGCGCTGTACATCTCCATCAGAAAAATCAACAAGGATGACCTTATCATACCCGTTCCTGCTTTCTATAAATTCTCCAAATGCCGTTTCATTAAATGCAGCGGCACCCTCTGTAGCCAGCTCTGGTTGCGCAATCAGGTCTGCAACTGTCAGTTTCTTTTGTATCAGCCTGTCCAGCACTCCCTCTCCTTTTCTCGTGATAAACTTCACCTGGTCTCCCAATGCAGCTATCAGATATTGATAAAGGGCATACTGGAACAATACATTCAGTAATGGGTTATCTGCCTCCACATACTGGCGGATCAATTTATTCTCTTTAAAGATGTGCAACACCTCCTCTTTATCATACTTCAATAATGCAAGGTCAAGTATATACCATACTGTCTTTTCAGGTACCTTTGCTTTTTCGTCCAACTGTGCCTTTAAACTTTCTGCTGATGAAAACACAAATCCCTGACTTACCTGCGCCGGTTGATAAAGCCTGTTTACCTTATTACAAAAGTCACCTAGCTGCGCAGGCAGCAGTTGATTCAATACCTCTCCAATGTATAACTTCAACCCTTCCAGTCTTTCGGCATTCAATTCACTCAATTGTAAAAAGTGCCATCCACTGTCTGGTACTGCTTCCTCAATCGGGTCTTTTTTTGACAGCACGATATGTACATTTGTACCTGTCAACCCAAAGCTGCTCACGCCACCCACTTTACGCCCATTCACACTTTCCCATTGCTGCACTGTAGTCTGCACTTTCACCAGCCGGTCATCATAGTCAATATGCCTGTTGAGAGTATTAAAATTAGGTTGTACAGGAATCACACCTGCATTCATGGCAGCTACCAGCCTTAGTAATCCAGCCAGTCCGCTGAGTGTATCAAGGTGCCCTATCTGCCCTTTAAATGAGCTGATGGCACAGGCGCCTCCTGCAGCAAAAGCATCCTTTAGTCCTGTATATTCAATAGGATCACCCAATATCGTACCTGTGCCATGTGCCTCTACATACTTTATTCCAGCAGGATCAATACCGGCACGTTTCCAGGCTTTCAATATTACCTCCTGTTGTGCTTTTGCACTGGGTGCTGTGAGACTCGCTATCCGGGCTCCGCCATGGTTCACCGCGCTTCCATTGATCACTGCATAAACAGGGTCACCATCTCTTTCGGCATCTGTCAATCGTTTCAGTACAATACAGATCACACCCTCTCCATTCATCAGGCCATCTGCCGCATCATCAAACGGTCTGCATTGCTGCTGCTTCGACATGACGGTAGACCGGGCCGCTACATGCCGGGGCAGTGCTGCAATCTTTACCCCCCCCACCAGCGCCATATCACATTGCCCTGCCTGCAAACTAAGAATGGCACTATCCACCGCCACCAGCGATGATGAACAGGATGTATTGATAGCCATAGCAGGCCCTCTCAAATCCATTAAATGAGCTAATCTGGTGCCTTCTATCCCACCCAGCGCATCAAACTCGCCCAAAGGCTCATCCCAGAATGTATCGTAGCCTGACTTTCCCGTTGTATAAAAAATACCCGTATCAGATCCTCTTATCGCAGCAGCACCATACCCCGCATCATAAAAGGCCCTCACCGCATGCGTCAGGAACAACCTTTGCTCAGGAGACATTTTCACTGCTTCCCGTCTTGACAGATTGAAATATTCATTGTCAAAAAGATCTACGCGCTGCATAAATCCAGCATGCGCCATCTCTACATTTCCAAACCTGTGCTGTATATCCCGCAACCTGCCCAGGGGCATCTCCCCAATAAATGTTTCATTACTCCCCAGCGAAGCTATTAATTCGCGCCAGCTATTGATGCCGGGTAACTCAAACGAAATTCCTGTTATCGCTACCATTTCACAACGTTTAACATGTTATTAAATGAATATTAAAACCGGAGCGTCTCTACAGCTACATCTTCTTCTACCGGACGCTCCTCCTGCCGGAATAATAAGGCCTGCTCCCGCACCGTCGTATTATTAAAAAGGTCCACTATATTTACAGGCACGTCAAATGCTTTTTGTAACCCATTCTGCAGCTTTACAATCGTCAGCGAATCTCCGCCCAGCTGAAAGAAATTATCCTGCACACCTATCTGCGGCAGGTGCAACAACTGTTGCCACACAGCTGCTATACGCTGCTCCGTATCATTTTCCGGCGCCACATAGGTCGTCTCATCTATCACTCTTTCACCCGGCTCAGGAAAACTATTTCTGTCTACCTTGCCGTTATTGGTAACCGGGAACTCCTGCATTTCTATGATCATGCCGGGCACCATGTATTCAGGTAAATGCGCTTTCAGATACTGGAACAACAGTGCCTGCCCATATCCTTCTCCCGGTATCACATAGGCCACCAGGTACTTTCGCAGAGAAGCATCTTCTTTCACTAACACCACGATATTATCGATGCATCCGGATTGTAAGGCCACCGCTTCTATCTCTCCCGGTTCAATCCTGTGCCCGCGAATCTTCACCTGGTTGTCGATCCTGCCTATAAATGCAATTTCTCCATTAGGCAGCCACCTGGCTAAGTCGCCGGTTTTGTACATGAATGCGCCTTCCTTAAATGGATGCGGCACAAATTTCTCTGCAGTCAGTTCCGGCCTGTTCAGGTAACCAGTCGATAAGCCTGCACCAGATACACAAAGCTCTCCTGCTACACCCAGTGGCAACAGCTGTCCATGCTGATCCAGAATATATGCTGCCGTATTTTCAACAGGGCTGCCTATCGACATATACTTCAGGCCTCTGCTGCATTTTAATATGGTAGAATCAATTGTATTCTCTGTAGGTCCGTAAGAATTGTAGAGGTTAATATGCGTATCGGCTCCCATCTTTTTATAAAAACTATTCACCACTTCTACATTCAACTTATCACCACCTGATACTACATGCCTGAGCGAACGGATGCTGTCAACCTGCTCGTCCGGCAATAACTCAATGATATCCTGCAGCAATACCGGCGGCATATTCACCTTTGTAATGCGGAAAGTCTCAATAAACGTTATCATGTTTCTAAATACATCCTGCCTGAATGCAGCACCGGCTATAATACAGGTAGCACCCGTCGTAAACGGCAGCAGGTATTCTTCTATCGCCCCATCAAAACTAAATGAACGATAAAACAGGATCTTATCCTGCTCATTCAGCGCGTAATATCGCTTGTAGAAACTAAGTCTTGCCACCAGCGAATAATGCGTGATCTGTACACCCTTTGGCTTACCCGTACTACCTGAAGTATAAATAACATAGGCGAGTGCCCGCGGGTCTTTTGCATGTGCAGCAATTGCTGCAGGGAACGATGCATAATTTACCAGATCAAGGTACAAAGGCGCTATTACGGCATCTTTAAACCATGTATTGAAAGCTGTTTTGCTTATCACGAACCTGGCAGCACAGTCTTCCAGCATGAATAAAATGCGATCAGGAGGATTATTAATATCCACAGGCAAATATGCAGCTCCCGCTTTCAGTACTGCAAAAATGGCGATAATCATATCGGCCGATCGTTCCAGGAATAAAGGAACCAGGTCGCCCTGTTGCACTCCCTGCCCAACCAGGTAATGCGCCAGTTGAGATGACCGTTCATCCAGCTGTCGGTAAGTGAGGCTTTCCCCTTCATATACCAGCGCTGTATGATCGGGTACCCTTGCTACTTCTGCTGCAAATAAATCCAGCACTGTTGCCGTTTCATCAAATGCATGCCGGGTATTATTAAATGTATATAATAAAGTATGCTGCTCGTCTTCCGGAACAAGGCACAACGTTTTCAGCTCCCTGCCTGGCGACCGGACGAACGCCTCCAATAACCCCTCTACATATTGGTGTATCCGCGCTGCTGAAAAATCAATTTTCAGTTCCCGGTTCAGCGTATAGGTCAACACCAACCCTTCACCGCTGGCATTTACCGTCAATCCCAAAGCTGTATTTGTAGACTCAAAAGTGCGCACATTCGTAGCAGGCTCGCTATTTTTATTGCCTGCCAGCTCATTCAGCACATGGAAGTCGATGTAATTATACAGTACATCAAAGAAGGGTGAGTCGGCTGCCGATTTCTCATTCAGTGCCTTCGCAATATCATATAAGGTGGTTCTTTCGTAGGGTTTCAGGCTATGCAACTTTTTATCAACAGCCTTGAAATAACTGCCAATGGTATTACCTGCCAGCTCTCCAAAGTTATTTCTCACCGGGGTTGTATTCAGGAAACAACCCAGCAGTTTGTCTCCATCTTCAGCCACAGGTCTGTTATTATTGACCATGCCCAACACAAAATCATTTTCACCTGAAAGGAGGTGCATCACATACACCAATGCGCCATACATGAGCGACTTCAGTGGAATACCGTCTTCAGCACACCTTTCCAGCAATGCTGCTTTGAACGATGGCTGATATTGTTTGGAATAAGTCTGATAATAAAAACTTTTTGTAAAAAGCCCCAACCGCTGGTAACCTTTCAGTTCATTTTGCCAGAATGATATATGCCCGTTGCTGTTCTTTTCTACCCACTCAGATACGACCGCCTGCCGGCCACTTATCTGCAACATAGCCGGCTTATAATGCCTGTTTATCAACAGGTGATTATACACCTGGAAAAGCTCTGTATACAAGGAGGCCACACTCCATCCGTCTAATATAGCATGGTGAAACTGGAACAACAGCAGATCGTTCGTTGCCGACAATCTAAACAGGTGGATCCTCCACAATGGCGCATGCCTGGTATCAAACGGTCTTTTACGCTCTGCTGCCATCACATGTTTAACAGCAGCTTCCGGGTCTTCATTCCGCACGTCTTTTTCAATAATTACCACTGGTACGGTCCGCTTCACGATCTGTAATTCCTGGCTGAAACCGGTCAGGTCAAAACAACTTCTCAGCGTACTATGCTTCTCTACAAGGCGCTCAAAGGCCAGCTGTAACACAGCTATATCCACCGATGGTAAATGATAGATAAACTGATCATGGTACATGCCACTCTCCGGATTGATGGACGATAATGCCACCATCCCTTTTTGAATATCTCTCATGGGGTACACTTCTTCAATCGTGTCGTCTTCCCCTGCTATAGACTGTAGTGCTGCTATTTCATTCAGTAATTTATCGGTGATGTGCGCCTGCTCATATGTATTATCAAACAGGGTGGCAGCCAGTTTGCTGACCGTGTTATTCTGGTAAAGCCCTGCTATTGATAAAGACGTATTAAAATGCTTATTAATTTTGCTCACCAGCCGGATAGCCATAATAGAATCTCCGCCTATGCGGAAAAAGTTATCATGGACACTTACTTTCTCTACTCCTAACACCTTCTGCCAGATAGCTGCCAGTTCCTGCTCTACTTCGCTACCCGGTGCCACATAATTAGGTGCTTCAATGACCGGCTCCGGCAGTGCTTTGCGGTTCAGCTTTCCACTACTGGTCAGCGGCAAAGTATCCAGTTCCATAATGATGCCCGGCACCATATACTCCGGCAGGTGCGCACCCAGGTAACTATATAATGCGTCCCGGCTATAACCTGCGCCCGGCACTACATACGCCAGCAGGTACTTATGGTTACCATCTCCTTTCACCACTACACCCGCCTGTTCCGCATGCCCCCATCCAAGAATACAGCTCTCTATCTCACCCGGTTCTATACGATTGCCTCTTATCTTCACCTGGTCGTCCATCCTGCCCATATAATAGATGGTGCCATCCGGCAGCCATTTCGCAAGGTCACCCGTACGGTATACCCGTTTACCACCCCTCTCTATAAATTTGCTGGCTGTAAGCCCTGG